>NZ_RKLQ01000001.1:0-1200000 GCF_019599405.1 Haloarcula salinisoli
CGGCGTAGCTGCCGTCAGCGTCTTGGAAACAGACGATACTCGGAGTCTTTGCGCCGGCCGGTAGCGAGAGGGGTTGCCAGTTGCTGCCGTCACCGATGTATGTCCGGCCAGTGTCGGTCGCCAAGAACTTCGCGTTCGTCTCGGGGGTGTACGCCGTTCGGTTCGCTTCGGTGTCCCTGACCTCGACGTCGTTGTCGATCTGTCTGAAGTTGTCGTTCAGGGGCTTGTGCCAATCTGTCGACCCCTCTTGGGGGATACTGTAGCCGTGATTCGAGTCAGTGTTGTCGTTTGTTGCCATAATTACACGCTCTTTGTCTGCTAACCGTCACAGTTCACCGGGAACCAATATCGGATTTGATTTTTTGAGACTCGCCTTCCGGCAGAAGTCGCTAGTTAGTCTATCTGCCGGACGACCGATATGCTGAAATATCGCACAGGGAAGCGTTTTGAGTTCAATTCTGTGGGTCACTGGATTGCATATTGGATAATATCTCCAGCCGTATTGAATGCACAGCTCTAGTTATCAATATTGGTATTTGGAACTGATATATCAGGCTGTATCATGGACTACTCTGCTATCTCACTGGGCTACTATCTCGTTACGATTGCATCGTCAGAGTCTCCGCGAACGTCGCGCGAAGCTGGGCCGAGAGAGATTCCCAGGTGTAGTTTTCAGCAGCCGATCGTTGGCCGTTTGTCCCTAGCCGTCGTCGGAGCGACTCGTCCGAACCCAAGCGGTCAATTGCGCCGAAAAAGTCGGCTTTCTCCGCAAGCAGCAGATCTTCGCCGGCCTCCAACTCGAATCCCCGTGACCCGAACGGTGTCGAAACCACCGGTAGTTCCGCGGCAAAGTAATCCAGGAGTTTCACGTTCGAGCCGCCGCCGCTGAATATCGGATTCAGTGCAATATCAGCCATCGCTAGCGCTGCCTGGAGATCTTCGACGTAGCCCGTCGTGTGCACGTTCTCCTGCTCGGTTTCGATGCTGTCGCCGGAGTCACCGAGAATCAGGAGGTGGTATTCCTCGTCCAGCTTCGACCAGTTCTCGGCGAGCCAGTCGGCGGCTTCGACGTTGGGACCGTAATCTGAGCCCAGGAAGGTCGCGACGACTCCATCGTCTGGGATATCGTACTTGGCTCGTGGGGCTGGTGTAGTCGTCCCCGTAATGCGCTCACCAGCAATACCGTTCGGGATGACCGCCGTCGCGGACGCGTCTTTCGAAAACTGATCACAGTCGCGCTCGGTCGTACAGACAACGAGATCCGACTTTCGGGCTGCTGCTTCCTCTACGCGCCGATACCGGTTCCCGAAGGACTTACTGAGCCAGCCGTCGTTAGTTGAGAGGTACCGTTCGTACTCGATGTTGTGGCTGGAGTACACCGTCGGTGTCGACGTGTTCTCCGCCAGGAAAACCGCGATGTGTGGACTGTCAGCCATCACGACGTCGGCCTCGTTCACCTGTTCGACAATCCTGTCGCCCACCCACGACTTGAGCGTTGCTGGCCACGCGAAAACGGGACAGCCCAAGTGTCCCACTATTTTCGGGATGTCGTGCAAGATACTGTAATGCCGCTTCTCGACTAAAGCAGGGGTTAGCTCCACCTCCTCTTCTAGCAGCTCCCCCTCCTCGTGATACGTCGCCAGTATCCCTGAACAGCAGTAGCGGTGGACGAAGTCGTCGCTCTCAGTAAACGACAGCATCAACCCGTGCGTTCGCTGATACCCCCCCGTATCCGGTGGATAAGCCCGATTTCCGGCCGTCACCTGGAGAACATTCATTACCGACGTATACACCGAGAATTTATATGGCTCTTCCGGAAGGGGGAGAAGCGAAAACAATATACTTTGAAGCCGATATTAATCAAAAAGTGTTAGCACAGCTTTCGAAAGTTTCGCGGCCCCGAACGGTTCTTTACTACTCTTTCGGAGTGATCGCTCTCGCTACTATCGGCTCGCTGAGTGACGTCCCAATCGGCGCTCCGCTCGTCGCTCTCTGTGTGCTCGCAACGGGAAGTTTTCTGCTCGAACATATGGATCTCTCGCCGGTCGAACGGTTGATTCTCGTTCCAGCGGTCGGGATTTCGTTACTGGCTGCCTCGTCGTTGTTGATTCCGCTCCTTTCGGGCCTGGGACTTCTTGCAGCACCGATCCATCAACCGCTGGTCGTTGCGACTGCGGTATCCCTTCCGACGATCGCCGCAATAATGTATTGGGCCTCGCAACCGAATCCGACAGTACCAACTGTCGACATCTCATCCCGGCTGCTAATTCCGTCGCTGCCAGTCCTCCTCGGTGGCGGGGGCGCACTGATTCAACAACAGTACGGACTGGTATCACAGAACTTCGTCGTCATGGGGCTGCTGGTCGTCTGTGGACCCCTGCTGGTCTATTGGGCCCAGACAGATTTCGAAACGGCTGTGGCGCTTTTTGGCCTGGCGACGGGTGTCCTGCTCTCGCACACACTGGTGACCGGGTACGCCGTGGGCATCGACGTGCAGATGAGCTTGAACACTATCGATTACGTTACCGATGTCGGGAGTTGGTCAGTGCAGGACGTGTTCTTCAAACGGGGTGCCAGCGCCGTCGGTCTGAGTGAGCTGGTTGGGTACATAGGATCGGAGCGGGCCCACACCGGGCTGCCAGTGATCGTCGGCATACCCATTCTTTTCGAGACGGTCGGAAACGTCGCCCCCGATGCTGTCTTCGATATCGTCTACGTGGCCGTGTTCGGACTGACTCCAGCGGCAGTGTTCCGTATCGGACGCCAGCGACTCTCGAGAAAAGAAGCGTTCGCCGCAGGCGTGCTCGTCATCGCGTACTACAGGTTCTTCCACACGTCCCCGGCGAAACAGCACATGGCGCAGTTCTTCATGGCAGCCCTGCTGGTCGGATGGGTGGCAAACATCAGGTCGTCACACCGGAACGCCATTGCGGCAATCGTTGCCATCGGGATTGTCTTTTCACATTACACAGTTACGTTCCTGTTCCTCGGGTTCATCATCTTGACATATGTATTAAAGAAGTGGTACGCGGAGCCCGACTCGCTCTCGGCAGTGTCGGCTCTCTTCGTATCGTACTTCTATGCTGTCGTCATCATCTGGTACGGGATTTTCACCGGCGGGAAAAAGCCTCTCGCGGCGTTATCGGCTATCCTCGCTTCAATCGAGTCAGTACTGACCAGTGGGTCTGCCCAGTCCCGGACGGGCGCGAGTGTTGCGGCCCAGCAGACGGTCATCGTCGATCAGATTAATCTGGGCCTGCACGGCATGCTCTTTGGCGCTATCTTCCTGGGCGTACTAGTACTCCTGTTTCATGGGGTGACGACACGGGAGCCGATGTTCTCTGTGGATATCGACCCGCTCGCGCTGTGCTTTTTCAGCATTCTCGGACTCTCGATGGTTGTCAGCGGGTACCTCGGTATCGACAGAGCACTCGATATCAGCCTCATCGTCCTCGCCCCTGTAGCTGTACTCGGGGTTCGCTATACCCTCGATAGTGTCGGGTCACGGCTCTCGATGCCTGGGCTCCCCTCTCACACGCACAAAATAGCTATCGTGTTCGTGATGCTGTTTTTCTTGTTTTCATCAGGGCTGGCGTACGAGGCAGCCGGAGACCCGGCCTCGAGCGCCATAAATCTCCACGAGAACCCCAATTCGGTCGTCTACACCGACGAAGAGTATCGGGCTGCACAGTGGGTTGTCGACAACAGGAACAACTCGACGATCTATACGGGGACCTTCGGGAGTACTGCGTTCCATCGAGTTAGCGGGGCGTCGCTGCCGTATCTCCAGCACTATAAGAACTTTAGCGGCCAGGTCGAGATTCCGTGGAACGAGAGCGGCTATATCTTCGTCCGTAAGGCCGCCATCGTACCGCAGACTTCTGAGCCCGTACCGCGCTACGAGCTGGGTTCAGAGGAGTACCAGTATCTGCGAGAACGGTCCGTTCCGGCGTATGAGAACTCGGCAGTCATCATCCTTCGAATCCCGGCGGGGAACACCGAACGCGTATCGAACACCTCACGGGCCCGGGTGACACCCACCGATGGCGCAACCTCGACTGAACCATCGTGAATATGTGGCTCTCAGCAACGCCGCTGTCCCGATACTGGTCGAACGGCTCGTAATCGCCGTTAGTGTCGCTGGCTGGTGAGTCAGCTCGGGTGACAAGGGGTGCTCATCCTCGAATGCTGTATTTTTATCTCGAACACCGGACTCAAATTCCAATCATTATTTGTACAGACATTTCCTTGTTATTATAACGCAGAAGATTGTACGAAGCATCGAGAAGTCCTTAGAATGGGCGACCAAGATAGTTCAATTTCGTCCGATTCTGTCAAATTAGCCGGTGCAAAGGGGCTCAACGCGGCCCTGGTTTTTGGGGGGACTGCGCTGTTTACGCGTCTCATCGGGGCCGATGAGCTGGGGATTTACTTCCTCTTCGAACGGCTACTTGCCCTCTTCGTTATCTTCAGTAATTTCGGGCTTTCGGGCGCTCTGGAGAAACGTCTCTCCGAGGGTACCGACCGGGGCGAGTACCTCGCGACGACTGCGGTACTGAAACTCGGATTGCTCGTCGTCCTGGGAGTCATCATCCTCGCATCGCAGGCACAAATCAACAGCTATCTCGGGGCGGATATCGCGATACTTCTACTAGTAGCACTGACCGTCCGTGAAGCCGGACAGTTGTTCCTCCGTACCCTCCGGGGAGAGCAACGGGTAGGAGAGACATCGTACCTACTTGCAATACGCCAGATAGGGTGGGTCGGTATCGGAGCGTCGTTATCGTTGGTCGGGCTGGGACACCTCGCTCCGTTGTATGGGTTCTTGGCAGGCCTGACCGGGATCCTCGTCCTCGGGTACGTGATGGTCGACACGGAGTTCGGCCGCCCGTCGATGAGCCACGCGAAATCGCTATTCAGTTTCTCGAAATATGATTTCGTGTCCTCGTCTATCGGGTGGGAGGTGTACAATAGTCTGGACACGCTACTGATTGGGCTCTTTTTGACGAAGACTGCGGTGACGCACTACGAGATTGCATGGCGGGTCTCTACTGTTGTGATGATCGTCACCGCCTCCATCTCGAAGGTGGTTTTCCCCTCGTTTAGCAAGTTCGTGGCCAACGGTGAACACCAGCGTGTCGCCGACATCACTCAGTGGTCGATCAGTGCCGGGCTTCTGGTGAGCATCCCCGCTCTGGCGGGGGTCGCCGTCGTGGGTGAGTCGCTGTTACGGTTCGGTTTCGGTCCGGAGACCACCGCGGCATCGTTCGTGCTGTTGATCCTCGTTGCCGACAAAATAAGCCACGCCGTCCAGGAGGTACTCGCACAGGTCGTCCGCGCCTTCGACCGCCCGGACATCTGTGCGGGTGTCACCGGGGCCTCAATACTGGTAAATGCAGGGGCGAATTACTATCTCATTCCGAGATACGGCATTCTCGGTGCTGGAATCGGAACGACGGGAAGCTTCGCTGCGGGGACGCTCCTGTATGTGGTGGCGGCGCGTCGATTCGTAACTATCAGGTTCCCGTGGCGGACGATAGGATGGCAAGTGTTCTCTGCGACCGTCATGTGGGGCACTTTGGTGGGCCTGAAAGGCATCTACGGGATTAACTCACTGCTCGATACGGCACTGTACATTCTCCTGGGAGTTATCGTATACGGCGGACTTGCCGTGGCTCACAAGGACACACGAGCTCTCGTCAGAAACCCGTCGCCGGGAGGGACCTGACGGTCACTTTGCATGGATATCGTCTCCCATATTCGGGCGTCTCTGGATACTCTCCTGTGGATACCAGCTTCAGCGGTCATAGACCAGTAATTTCAATGTGGGGAGGCAGGAGATAACATTCAATGCTCGATAAGATACTGGCTGGGGGTCTGACTGTCTCTGCTCTTACGGTATCACTAGCCATCACCGAGCGTTCCTGTGGGGGAAACAGTTGATGACCTCCAAAGAGGGAGCGCCGGATACTGAGCGGGATGGCGAATCGTCTACAGCTAGCGGATCGACGGCCGCTACGAACAGTTATTCCAAACACCGGTCACAGAAATACACAGGGATGGGGCTCCTGCTCATCCTCGCAGCAGTTCTATTTGCCATGGCGACGAGTCTTCCGACCTTTCGTCAGACCCTGGTAACTCTGGGTGTGGTGGGGATTTTCGGCTCGATACTGCTTTACGTCGTCACACCAGAGCGGTTTCTGCCGGCAGACGTCACCCGTGCTGTTGAGTCAGTCAGGAATCAGAACGTCGGTTGGATAGTGGAGAAGCTCAGCACCAGTCAGCAGCCGAGATACGTCCCCACAGCAGACGGTATCAAGTTGTTCTTCCCCGAGTTTGCAGGGGACGAGACGCCCGACATAGCGGAAGTCGAGACCGGTACCGAGCCCAGTGACTCCGTCTCGGGCATCGTCCTCAAGCCGTCTGGTGACCCCTTCTTGCAGCTAGTGCTGGCCGAGGCCGGTAGGCTGCCCCGAAGCAACGCGGAGGCCGTAGACTCGCTATCGACCGCGTTAGTCGACCGGTTCGGCCTAGCCGAGGCGGCCACAGTTGAGAGCATCGACGACGACCACGTGACTATCGAGGTTAGCGGCAGCATCTTCGATCAAAAAGATAACCTCGACCATCCAATTGTGTCACTGTTCGCGACGGGGCTTGCACACAGCTCCGGAACTGAGGTACGCCCTACAGTGACTACAACCGATACCGACGATCTCCTTATCACGCTCCGAATAGGTGCATTTCGGGACCCGTAGTCGGGTGCCGGCTAACTTAGACCGGGACAGTCAAAAATAGGTACCAGCCCGTGATGCCGGTGAGCACCATCAGTCCGAAAATGGCCAATCGACGAACCCGTCTAATCCAAACCGCGCCAGGCAAGTCTGGTGTGGTAAGTATCACCAACAGGAGGAATTCGAAGACAGCAGCTGCGGTAAACAACCCGTAAGAAAACGAGTTCAGCTCCGAGATTACGGCGGCTGGGAGAGCGAGAGCGCCGACGACAAGCGCGACGAATCGGATACGAGCATTGAATGTCATGTGGTGTTGGAGAAAAGTTCTACCTGCGACACTGGTCGAAAACCGAACCCTAGGTAATAAATTTATCTCGATGCAATCATAAATGCACTTCAATTGGACTTATTCGGCAGACGACTGGTTCTGGAAACAACACTGGGTGCGATGTTCTAGTAGCTGAGTTTGGCCAACGGGGTCTCAGCAGGTGTGACCGCAGCCCGGTCCAAAGATGGGGTGGCTCTGCTGAATCGGAGCGGACGCGCACAAACTCGACCGAGTATGATTTCCACTTGCTCTGGACGAACCCGGACCCCTGCGATTGTCACGCTGTGGCGGGGTTTTATACCGGTTCCGAACCAACCCGTGGCTGAGACCACCAATGCTATCGCCGGCATGACATTCGGGCTCCTTGAGGTCCTTCTGTATCGTGGGACACTGGGGAGGATTATAACGATATAATACGGGCTATACTTGTAACCGGGCGAGCGACAGGTTAATTAACCTCCCCAAATATACTTAAATGACCTTGAATGTGCAGCAATTTTTCACTTAAACGATGTACCGACCCGCCCCACAGGCAGGACATAGCGATAGGTGGGATCACTGCGGGGGTCATCGTTGCCGAGACACTCTTTCGGTGGTTACTGGCCCCGTTTACGTGGGGGGCTAGCTTTCTGGGGCTTGCGATACTTTTCGCTACAATCTTGGTAGGCATACGCGCTCGGTGGGGTGTGGCAGTGGGTGGCATGGCCAGTGGCACGATTTTCAGCAGTTTCGACATGGGTGTCGTTCTGGCACTGGCCGGGTTTACCGCGACGTCCGTCTGTGCATGGGTCTGGGTGGATCCGAAGCGGCGCTCGCTGGCCTGGCTGGGACATTCCCTGGGAGTTGCACTGCTCACTGTTATGGCGCTTGCAGCGATGGGGGGACTGGTCGCCGATGTTCTCTCACTCGCACCGTTCGATGTCGCATACGCTCAGTTCCTCACGGCGCTTCTCGTGCCGACCCTCGCCGGCGTTCCGTTCGCCTGGGCTGTCTTTGAGTGTTTTTCGAGCGTTCGAAAACGAGTAACCCTGCCAAAGCGTATGCGTCGACGTGTGGCCGCTATCGTCGTGGTATGGGGCGGTGTCGGTTACGTGACCAGCTTCATTTTCGAATCGTTCGCACTGATACCGAACTACATTGTTGACCAGAAGTTGGGCGGAACTGCCGCGACGCTTATCCAGACGCTGTCTTGGGGCAAAATCGCAACGATAATGGTGGGAATGACCGCTATAACTGCACTCGCAGTTGTCGGGAAGCGAGCATGATATTCACAAACAGTTGTATACGAGAAACGGTGACGGGGGAAAATCGATGGAACTGACGAGACGTGACGCGCTGATCGCATTGGGGGGTCTCGGACTTCCTTTGACTGCGTGGCTCGAAGATTCTGAGCCGACTGCGACCGAACTAACTTCCGAGGATATCGAGACCCTCCTCGCGCTCAGCGAGACACTGTACCCGTCAGATGTGACGGTGAATTCCGACTTTATCGAGACGTTTGTCGCTGGGCAACATCAACTCGATTCCGACCACACCTCCGGCATCGTCTCGGCGCTCACTGGCGTGCGGCGTGCGAGCAGTCGCCAGACGGGCCGTCGCCCGACCGAGCTCGACCCGTCGGAACGCGGTGATCTGCTCCGCTCGATGGGGGCTGCCAGGGCGTATCCGGACCCAGACGGGACGTCAGTTCAGCAGATACGGTATTACGTCATCAACAATCTCCTCTATGCCCTCTACACGACGCCGAAAGGTGGAGAGCTGGTCGGGAACCCGAATCCCCCAGGGTATCCGGGCGGAACGACGGCCTATCAGGCGGTGTCGACTGATGAGTGAGTCGGACAGAACACCGGCCGCAGAACCGGATGTCTGTATCGTCGGCTCGGGTCCGGCGGGCTCGCTGATCGCGTACAAACTGGCCGAGCACGGTCACGATGTCGTCGTCCTCGAGGCCGGAGAGACGTTCGAGTTCGCGACACGGACGGAACGAATGGAGCGGGCCCTCCGACCGACACATCACCGGACGACGGTATGGGATCTCGACCAGGCGCGAGACGCCTACACTGTCAGCGGCCCCGTCAGCTACCCGGCCAACAGACTGCGTGCGAAGGGCGTTGGCGGGTCGACGCTCCACTGGGGTGGTCGGGTCGCTCGGTTCACCGAGAAAGACTTCGAGATGCAGACACGCTACGGGTACGGCAGAGACTGGCCGGTCGATTACGAGGATATCAGACCGTACTACGCGGCAGCCGAGGCGGCATTCGGTGTCGCCGGTGCCGAAGACAACCCCTTCGGCCCACCACGTGAGCAGGAGTATCCGATGGACGCGTTCCCGAGAAGCCACTCCGATTCGCTGTTCGCCGAGGCCTGTTCGACTCTTGATATCGAAGTGCATTCGGTCCCGAACGCGCGCAACTCGGAAAGCTACGATGGACGGAGCCAATGTGTCGGGTACGGTACCTGCTCGCCGGTATGTCCATCGGGTGCGAAGTACGACGCCAGCGTCCACGCAAAGAAAGCCATCGAACAGGGTGCGACCCTCATCGATCGGGCGGTGGTCCAGCGGCTCGAACACGATGCCAGCGGCGACCGAATTACCGGAGCCGTGTACGAGACACCAGATGGCACGACATATACCCAGTCAGCCGACGAGTTCGTGCTTGCTGCAGGTGGAATCGAGAACCCACGGCTCCTTCTCCTCTCGGAGTCACCGCAACATCCCGGGGGGCTGGCAAACTCCAGTGGTGCTGTGGGAAAGTATCTGATGGAGCATCCGTACGTCGGTGTTGCGGGCAGGCTCGACCGGAAGACGGCGCAGAACCGCATCGGCTTCGGGACGATGGAATCGTACCAGTTCTACGAACCGGGGACGGTCGGCCCGGGTTCGTTCAAGATCGAGTTCAGTAACCAAGGGGGGCCGAAACCTGTCGAACTGGCCCTCAAGCAGCGCGAACCGCTCGTAAACCTGCAGAAAACAGCGCAGAACATCGGCATAGACCCGCTCGTGGAACTCGGGAAAGACACCGAGCCCATAGTCTGGGGCGACGAACTTCGCGACCTGATCGCCGATGCGACCGGGGACCGGTTCACGGTCGTCGCCGAAATCGAAGTGCTACCGAACGAACGCAACCAGGTCACGCTGGACACCAGTGAAACTGATGCGTTCGGAAACCCCGTGCCGAACATCGAGTGGGGTCATTTCACCGACTACGCCGAAGAGACGATGGACGCCGCCAAAGACATCCTGGGGAACATCGTGGACGAATTACCGGGAACGGTCCGCGATCGAGAGGTGTTCGAGCTGCGTCAGGGGGCCGGACACAGCGCCGGGACGACGCGAATGGGCACTGATCCGTCCGCGAGCGTGGTTGACGAGAACCTCAGAGCACACGACGTAGAAAATCTCTCTATTGCCGGTTCGAGTCCGTTCGTGACAATGGGGGCCTCCCAGCCGACGCTGACTATCGGCGCGACCTCGTTGCGCCTCGCCGAGTATCTCCACGACTCGGTACTCTGAGTCACCTGTATCCCAGGGCCTGCAGCTGGCCTTCGAAGAGTCGACAGGTATCGGGGTGACGCTCTCTTTTCCAGTCGGTAGGTAACACGGCGCGCAGGACGTCGATGTCCATATCCAGACCGAACTCTTCGCCCGAATCGGCGATGTGAGCGGGTAGTGTGACGTCGTCCTGTTCCGGCCGTATCAGCTTCCCGTCGTCGAGGGAGCCGCCTTTCCTTCGGCGCCGTAGCGCGCCCCCTCCAGCGGACCGGCCGGCTGACAAGCACCTCATAGCGCGTCCGTACGTGGGCCCCGAGCGGATAGCTCGACCGGTCACCCGCGCAGAGCCACATCGGTTTGAAACAATGGAGTCCCAACAGCACTGCGACTCGCCGAAGACCTATACACTCCAGATGTGTTACTACTCCGACAGGTAACGGTGCGGTCGGAAAACTGTCGCCACCCGGTTGCCGCCACGACGCGGCCTGTCTCTCGAAGGGCTCTCAGCTCACGGCGGCGTGAAGTTGTGATTCAAGCACCGGTCCAAGTGCCTCGTAACTGTAATTACGGCAGACCCACTCCTGCGCTCTCTTTCCGAGATCGCCCGCGAGCTCCGGATCAGTGTGGAGTTTGCGTATCTGTGCCGCCAACATCGACGAATCTGTGGCGGGATACACCAGGCCGGTACTTCCGTCCTGTACGAGTTCGCCGATACCGCCTCTGTCACTACCTATCACTGGAGTCCCACATTGCATGGCTTCGAGCACGACCATTCCGAACGCTTCCATCCAGATTGACGGGACGATCACTGCCCGTGCGTGAGTGAAAAGTTCGTGCTTTTTCTCTTCTGACACGTATCCGAGAAACTCGACCGATTCTGGACACTGTTGTTCGGCCTGTTCGATTAGCTGCTCTTCGAGCGGCCCCGTCCCCGCGATGCGTATATCGATGTCGTTGCTGTCTGCGGCTATCTCTACAGCTGCTTGTATCAGTTTTTCGACTCCTTTTTCCTCCGCCAGTCGACCGAGAAACACAAAGTAACCGTCGTCTGCAGTATTTCCATCGGTATTCTCGGACGGTTGTGGGTTGGGGACCCGCGATGCATCATATCCGAAGTCATTCAGGTAATCGGTCAGAGTCTGGCCCGGTGCGATGTGTTTGTCGATCAGCCGCCGCTCCATCGACCGCTGTACCCTTTGTTGGGGAAGATAGTAGCCCACGACGACGGGGAGTGTGCGACAGCCGTGTTGCCAGCATTTCGCGCCCACACCGCACTCACAGACCTCGAGCGTATCCTGCTTGACACCCCACGCTGACGGACACACGGTAGAGTAATCGTGGTGGGTCTTTATGCTTGGATACCCACGTGTGGCGAGTGCAATAGTAGCCGGGTACTTCTGGGATTTGTGTATGTGTACGACATCGGGGTCAAAATCACCTATTTCTGTTCGTAATCGACTGTAAATTTTCGGCTCGATCGTGAGGCCGGCAACTTCCCGTACCACCCGCGAATCTGACTCGGGGATCGTCGTATCGGTAAACGAGTCCCCGGATTCGACTGTCCCGAGTCCGATCGATCTGACGGTATACCCCTGGTTGGAAAGGTACGTCATCTCCTCTTGCATCACATACTCGACACCCCCGACAATCTCCGCCGAATCGTTTATCAATAGAACGTTGAGCCCCCTCACGCTTGTATATTCATGACTGTATTTTTATAATGGTATTCCTTTTACCCCGGATCCATCGGTTCTATCTATTCGAGTGGTTTTATATTACTGTACGACTTGGGGGAAAATACTCGGCCCCGGTGAGATACCGTGGTAGACAAGGCCAACGACATTCCGATCAGAACCCAACTTCGGTCGTTGCTCCCGGTAGCGACGTACCGACCGGTACTGACAGTTGCCGTGGTAGCAACAAGTCTGCTCGCCGCGCTGTTGGAGGGAGTCGGTATTGGATTCCTTCTCCCGATTATCGAAATAACGCAATCGAACGGTGACCCGTCCGGCCCAGTCAGGGCGCTGGCAACAGCCTACGCCGTGCTTGGAGTCCCGTTCGAGTTGGGTTACATCGTCGCCGGAGTCGCCCTGGTAATCGGGGTTCGCTATCTGATGTCGTTTCTTTCCGGGTGGCTCACAGCTATCCTCCGGATGACGTATATTCGCTCACTCCGGACGGAGGCCTTCGAATACTCACTCTCTGCCCGCCTCGAATACATCGACCAGACTGGGTCAGACGAGATACTCAACGCCCTCATCACGCAGACTACACACGCTAGCGAGGCGATTCATCGTATCGTGCTCCTGGTCAAGGGTCTGCTTATTAGTGCCGCCTACCTGTCGATTGCGCTGTACGTGGCTCCGTATCTCATGATTGGCACTGGACTCGTACTTGGGGCGTTCATGCTGTGTGTCAGGTATCTCTTCGAGTCCGGATACAGTGTCGGGAGCCGCGTCGCCGATGCCAACGAGCGCCTGCAGGAGAGCATCCAATCCAGCATCCAGGGCATCAGAGAGGTGAGAATATTGGGGAGTGAGGGCCAGCAGCTGTCGAGATACAGGGCCGGCGTGAACAAGTATACCGCCGCGATGATAGACAGGAGGCGAAACCAGGAGGCAATTCGAAGTCTGAACTACTTCGTGACGGCGGTATTCGTGTTTCTGCTACTCTACGTGGGCATCGAATTTCGAGATATCTCTCTCGGTGGGCTGGGGGTCTTCCTGTTCGCGATGTTCCGGCTTGGGCCGAAGTTGAGTCACATGAACACGCTGCTCTACGAACTCGAAACCGACCTACCGCACCTGGTCAGAACACAGGAGTTTGTCGCAGAGCTCGCCGCGAATCAGGAATCGAACGAGGGGACTAAACCGGTTTCGGCCGTCGACACTGTTACTTTCGAGAACGTGAGCTTCCAGTACCACGACGACGAACCGCCGGTGCTTGAGGACATCTCATTTTCGTTTGAACGAGGCGATGTCGTTGCTTTTGCCGGCCCGTCGGGTGCGGGCAAGTCGACGATAATCTCGCTGGTAGCCCGTCTGTATGAGCCGACAGAAGGCAGAATAGCCGCAGATGGCACGTCTATTTCTGCTTTCAGCCTGGATGAATGGCGGGACCGAGTCGCTATCGTCCAACAGGACCCGTATATATTCAACGATACACTGCACTACAACGTCGCTGTGGGTAACCTCTATGCGAGCCCGGAAACCGTTGCGCGCGCCTGCGAAATCGCACAGGTCACGGAGTTTGTCGACGACTTACAGGACGGGTACGAGACAGTCCTTGGCGACGATGGTGTCCGACTGTCCGGGGGACAACAACAGCGGGTCGCGATCGCCCGAGCTCTCGTCGAAGACGCCGATATCCTGTTGTTCGACGAGGCGACGAGCGATCTCGACAGTGCGCTCGAACAGCGAATTTACCAGAACCTCACTCGGGTCGAGGACGAGTACGCCGTCGTTACCGTCACTCACCGACTGTCGACGGTGACCGATGTGGCCCAGATCAATATCCTCGACGATGGAACCATCGTCGAATCCGGAACTCACGAAGAGTTACTCGATGAAGCCGGCAAGTACGCCGGTCTGCTCGACGCTCAGCGTGCTCCGACCGCGAGGTAGATATGCAGGGGTACTCCACGGAGCTCGATGAGTTCCATACGCGGTTCCTCGAGTTGGAGAATGACTTACATCTGTTCGAGCTCACGGTCGACGGGATACCAGTATGGGAACGTCTCCGTGAGGGGATTAAAATACAACTCCTGGCCGAAACTAATCTGACCGGAGAAGTCCATCCGGACACAGTCTCCCTGAACGACTCGCTTCGGGCGAGTTACTTATTATGTCGCAATTTCGCCCGGCGGAACCCGTTTTTGGCTCCCTCAGGGAAACTACTCTTCTTCGGTCACCCTCGCCGGCAGCAGCGAGCGGGACAGTGGTGGGATATATACTGTGACCCGCTCAATCAGGCGGTCGGGCTTGAGACGATACATCTCGAACCAGCTTGGAAGAAAACACATTTCACTCCGACCCCAACGCCGAATCTACGGTATACTGACCTCTTCGAGTTCTCCGGGGAGTTGAACGATCACCTGAAGCTGAGTCGGCCGAACGTACCGTCGGAAACCAAGCAACGAATGGAAACAGCCCAAGAGCGTTTCGAAGCGACGTTCGATGTCACGGTTTCCCTGACAGAACGGCTGTTCTCGATGCTGCGGAGTCGCATTGTCAAGAAACCGCTATACGACCGCCTCCTGGCTCGCCTTGACCCACAGTTAGTCGCCATCGTCGCCCACTCCGGCCGAGAGACGTTTATCGAGGCCTGCCACGACGCGGATATCCCGGTCGCTGAACTGCAACACGGACAGATCAGCCCGTACTCGTACCAGCACGCGTTCCCCGGCGACCGGACGAAAGAAGCCTATCCGGACTATCTACTCACGTTCGGTGAGTTCTGGGAGACGGCAGCCTCGCTTCCGCTCGAATCGGACCGAATTCAAGCCGTCGGATACCCGTACCTCGAACAGGAACTCCTAGAGCGCCGACCGCTCGAACAGGGCCAGCAGGTGGTGTTCATCTCGACACCGGAAGCCGGGCCAGTGCTCTCCGAGATAGCCGCCGACCTGAGCGCCCGACCGGACATCCCGTACCAGTTCGTATACAAGCTCCATCCGGACGAGTTCGGCAGCTGGGAAACTGACTATCAATGGCTCGCGGACGCGCCGTTGTCCGTCGTCGGGCAGGATGGTCCCTCGCTGTACGATCTCTTCGCCGAATCGTCCGTTCAGGTCGGTGTCGGATCGACCGCACTCTACGAGGGGCTCGCGTTCGAGCTAGCGACCTATCTGGTCCGGGAACCGACCATCGAGTGGCTGGCTCCTGTCATCGAGGCGGGCGAGGCCACAGTCGTCGAGAGCGCGGACGACCTCGCCGAGCAACTCGCCGCCCCGGACCATCGCCCGGTCGAGCGCGAGAAGTACTTCCGACCCGGCGCGGTCGAGACCGCCGTCTCGGTCCTCGAGGAACTCGCCGAGACCGGAACAGTTCGTGAGTGAGAGGGCCCTATCAGTCCACACCAGACCGGTTACAGGTCAGACATATCGGCCTAAAACTACTTGCATCTCTCCGCCTCCCTGATGGTATGACTGACTCGCCAGTCGCCAGTGCCCTGGACGGATTCGTCGAGATGACGGAGTGGCTCTGGTGGCTCGCCCTCGGGTTCTACGGCATCGGCGACCTGCTGACTACATCCGTGACTGTATTCGTCACACCGCTGGCAGAGGGCAACCCAGCCGTCGACGCGATTATCTCGAGCTACGGATTCGGTGGTTTCGTCGCGCTCAAGATTCTGACCCTGGTCGTTGGCTACGTTACCTTCCGTCTCGTCGACACCCCGCACGGCGTGGGCGTTCCACTTGCCTTTGCAGTTGTCGGTGTGGGCCTCACGACCTGGAATCTGGCCGTCATCAGTTACACGATGACCGCCTGAGGGGCCCCATTGCACAACTACCACTGAGAGACGATATACTGCTGATTTACCACTCTCTTCAATTATCACTGCTGATATCTGGGCCGTAATATTTTGGCTCGCTTACCGGAACTTTCCATTGTTGACCGCTAACGTAACTGTCTCACTGTGGGGCCAAACCAGCCAGCGTCCAGGGCAATCGCCCGGCGGTGGTGGAGACAGTGGAGACGATGCAGGGCGTCACTCGGGTCGGCACAGTCTGTGTCACGTGATCCGACCACCGGTCTTCGAACTATGACAGATGAGAATCCCGACTCCGACGGCGCGGAGACGACGGCCGAGACACCACTCGATCGCCGGACAGTACTCAAAATAGGAGCTGTGTTCGGTGGCTGGGTCGCTGTCGCGGCCGGGACGGGCGGATTTCTCTTCGGGCGGGACGAGCCGGACCCACCATCACAACAGTTCGGATACGGTGGAACACCGGTCTCTACTGGGACCGAAAGCACGCCGACAGCGACAGATACCACGCCCACCGGAACCGAATTCACGCCCTCGACACCCACTCTCGACCAGCCCAGACAGACACCGTCAGCGCCGGACGAATCGACTTCTACACAGTCCTCTGGGACGGAAGGGACGACGTCTGGTAGTGGCGGTGGTGGAAGCGAACCCGGAGAGACTGAGCGAGGCACTGATACGGAGACAACTGAGAGCGAAAATGACCCCGAAACGACCACGTCATCTGAAACCACCGGCGAGACCGGTACGGTGACGCCAACACCGACTGATACGGAAACGGCGACATCCACGGAGATGTCGACAGATTCCGGTTCTGGACTCGGGACGCAGGGGTACGGGGAGCACGGCTACGGTGGCGTCGTTAAGGAAGGCCAAACATGAATTGTAAACTACTTCTCTGAAATAGTTGGATAATAGTACCCGCTCAATAAAATAAGTTAAATGGACGGACACAATTTAACAGGATAGTTGGGCGCAGAACGGCGTTCGACACTCGTTTGTCACATGAGTAACAGGGATACAAAAGCCGGTGAGGATTCGAGTGGAGAGATGACACTCGAGGAGTGGATGCGACAGAAAGAGTCCCTGGAAAGCGACCGTACCGCAAGCGAGAAGCAGAGGCAGTCGGAGGATAGACCGGCTGTCTATACCGTCTCTGAAGCACTCATGTCCTCGTTCGACCGCATCTGCGAGGGTCTACCGCTGACCGTCGGCCAGACGAGCCACTCCGGCCTCCAGGCAGAGTATATCGGTGTCATCAGGCGGGTCGACGAGTCCCTCGACAGGGTCATTACGGCGGCAGATATCGAGCGGGAGACGCAGTACAACATCGCGCACATCACCGAGACGTTCGGGGGCTGGCACGCGGCGCTCGAGGCGGCCGGTATCGAGATTGAGTCACAGGTCCGCCTGGAGATTGCCCGTCTCTATCGGGAACTCGGTCATCCGCCATCACCAGCTGAGATGAACGAACACGGCTATCTCAGTTCGACGATGGTTGCGAACACGTTCGATTCCTACGACCAGGCGGTCGAACAGGTCGTCTCCACGTCGGACCCGACCCCGTACCGGGACGGTCTCGCGAGTCACACCGCTCGAATCGTTCCGGCCGGGACGCTACTTGCTGACTACACCGACCGGCTCCCGGCCCCTGCCGCCGTCACCGAACGTACCGGGACCGCACTACGACGGACACGTGATTCGAGTACACGGGTGATAGAGACGGTCGCGACCCGTGTCAGCGAGATCGACTCTCCGTCAGCACTCTCCGGCGCCGCGTTGCTACCGGATGCACCGACGCGGTCGGTCCAGACCGTGCTCCCGGATACGGGCGAGTCGTTCGGCCGCCTCCGTGAGACGGCAACGGACGTCAGTCAGGAGCGACGGGACTTCCTCAAATATGCGGGGCTCTCGGTCACCATCGCGGCGGGCACCAGTTCCAGTGACGTGCTGTTCGGTTCGGACAGCGACCCGGAGTACGCCCTGTCGTTTGGCTACGGTGGTATCCCGCTCGGGTCGAGCGGCCAATCCGACGGTGACAGTCAAGCGGGCGCCCCGGCGCCACAGCCGACCACGACCGCGGAACAGACCCAGACCCCGGCCGACACGCAGACGCCGGTCACGGAACGGACTCCGACGCCGACTGCAACGACGACTCCCACGCCCGACGATTCGACCGCCGGCGATAACTCTACGGGCTCAGACAGCGGGACAACCTCCGGTACGAGCGACACAGATACCACAACTGATTCGGACACTTCGACATCGTCCGGGTCAACTGACTCGGGTTCAGGAAGCGGGGGCGACACGGGTGACTCGGATTCAGGAAGCGGGGGCGACACGGGTGACTCGGGTTCAGGAAGCGGGGGCGACACGGGTGACTCTGATTCAGGAAGCGGTGACGACACGGGCGACTCTGATTCAGGAAGCGGTGACGACACGACCAGCACCGAACCGAACCGATATAACGCGGATTTCAACACTGCCGAACAGGGGTACGGTGAGCAGGGATACGGCGGTGCCACGTCGGCCTGAGTGGTGTCGTTCGTCCGACGGTCCCGAGTCGACCGCTACGGAATCATAAAACTCTCACTTACCAGTCAGTCCGCTGCTCAGAAGATGGCCATATCAGTCACTGCCCAGCGCGGAATCGGCCCGTGTAAAATCTCACTTCTGATAATTCACGAGATAGATATTTATGATGACAGTGGGTATATATGATATGAACTCCGATGACTCGCTGCTCGTGGCTCTCGGAAATATCGCTGTCATCCTTGTCCTCGGTGTTATCTACGTGATTTTGCTCGCCCTCGGAACTGCCTTCGAGCATGCTAAATCTCTGCTGTCTCGGTCGGCGACGACGGCGTCCAACGCCGTGAGTCGGGTGTTCGCACGGAACCGCTCCGCATAACGCCGTTCCGGCGGTACAGGAACTGTATCGTAGCGTCCATACATAGCGTACCTCGGTCGTCGCCAGTGACAGGTCACTGACTCACAGCGGTGGCGACGGCAAATCAGCTCGCTTCGTTCCGGACCGCCACAGAATATCCCCGACAATATAGCACATCACCAGCGAGAACATTACAAGTGGCACGAGCAACGAGGACAGGTCACCCGAGAAGTGGGCGGCGAAAGACGGGGTATGGTCTGGATTCGCTTCCAGCAGGGGCCAGAACAAATTGGGAAAGAAATAGTAGTCCGTTCCCTGCGTGAGAATCGGATAGAAATCACCGACCAGATGGGAGAGATAGGCGAGGCTGAACACCGCCGCTGGGCGACCCCTGCCACGACGTAGTGCCAGCAGATACCCGAGACAGAGGAGTGGCCCGCTCAGCACGATCGAGTGTGCCAGCATCCGCCCGCTTGGGATGATGCCGAACGTCCACGCCAGCGGCTTGTCGATGAGGTCGGGTAACTGCGTCGCCAACACCACGTACAGCATCGCGTATCCCGTCGGTGGCCGCCGATACCGAACGAGCGTGTAGCCAATGAGTGGAATGAGGGCAAAGGCCAGATGTTCTGGGGGCCGCATCTATATTCGCTTCGGGAAGGCAGAATAAAAGCGTACGCAAGTCGAGCGCAGCTGTTCGGGTTCGAGATTGAAAACCGCATGAACGGAAACGGATACAGCGAACTGGCTTTCGGTTCGATACCAAAACGGGACAGTCTACTCACGTGGTCAGGGCCCCGCACAGACGGCGTATATCAGCATCCTTTTTACACAACCGTTCCCGACGTATTATATGGACCTGCAGAACAAGCGACTCCTCATCACCGGCGGTGCCGGCCTCATCGGGTCGGCCCTCGCATCGCAGCTGGCCGGGGACAACGAGATACGCATCGTAGACGACCTTTCGAACGGAATCCCCGACTCGGTTCCGGAGAGCGTCGACCTCGTCGAGGGCGACATCACCGACGAAGCGGTCGTCGCCGATGTCGTGACCGAGGATCTGGACGCCGTCTTCCATCTCGCCGCGGACAAGTACGTCAACACCGACCGCCCGCGCGAACAGATGGAGGTCAACGAGACGATGACGTACAACCTCCTCGAACGGATGGACGAGGTCGGCGTCGACAACATCCTCTTTACCTCCTCCTCGACGGTGTACGGTGAAGCGCCGCGGCCGACGCCGGAGGACTACGCTCCGCTCGAGCCAATTAGCGTCTACGGCGTCACCAAACTCGCCGAAGAGGGGCTGCTATCGGTGTACGCGCACAGTCACGATTTCACGGTGTGGAACTTCCGGTTTGCCAATATCGTCGGCCCACGATACGGGGCCGGTGTCATCCCGGATTTCGTCTACAAGCTCCAGGAGGACCCGGAATCACTGACGATTCTCGGCGACGGCCGCCAGGAGAAGTCGTACATGCACGTCGACGAGTGCGTCGACGCGATGTGTCACGTGATAGAGCACGCCCAGGGCAGCATGAACACGTTCAACCTCGGGACGCGGACGACGACGTCGGTGACGCGAATCGCCGACATCGTCGCCGACGAGATGGGTATCGACCCCGAGTACGAGTACACCGGTGGTGACAGGGGCTGGACCGGCGACGTCCCGAAGATGCGTCTCTCCATCGAGAAACTGGCCGGACTCGGGTGGGAACCGTCGCTGTCGAGCGACGAAGCGGTCCGACAGGGTGTTCGCGACGTGCTCGACGAACCGCAGAACGAACCGCACCTATCTGTCTGAAACCGCGGCAGTCGTCGACGGGGCGGTCCGGCCGGCGACCGGTTCTGGGCTCGCCCGACCGCGGGCGAACTCCCGTATCGGATAGTGGCCCGCGGTGTGGGTCTCTGCCTCTGTGAGTGCCAGCGCGGGATGGTCGCTCACCCGGGGCAGGAACTCCCGATTCAGATGGCAGTTGCCGCCGGCACGGCGCCACAGCGGGGTCAGGAGGTCCTGTGACCGGCCGACGAGGCCGGGCGAGCGGACGTGCTCGAAGAACCGGAACTCCCCGTCGGGAGCCAGGACGCGAGCTATTTCCGCGAGCGCGCCGTCGATATCGTGAATCGAACAGAACACGCAACTGGCGAGCACCGCGTCAGCGCTGTCGTCCGCGAACGGGAGCTGCTCGGCCCGCGCCGCGACCACGTCGCCGTCGAACGCGACGTCGCGTAGTCGCCGGGCCAGCTGCTCGCGCATCCCGGGGTCCGGCTCCACTGCGCAGTACTCCGCCACGCCTGCGGACTCCCGCTCCAGATACGGGAGCATCGTCCCGGTTCCGGCGCCGATTTCGACCACCGTCCCCGAGACCTCCCTCGCCAGGTACTCCCGGTGGGCCGGCGCCTGCCGGTGCTCGAAGTAGACGTTGATGTAGTCGTATAGCCTGGCTATCCAGGGGTGGAACCGGGCTGAGTTCCCCATTCGTGACCACGTGGCCGTGCCAGCCACTAAATACTGCGCGGCTCACCGTCCGCCTATGACATCGTGGTCCGCCGTGGCCCGTTCGGGCGACAGCGTCGAGTGTCGGCCAGCCGGACAGACGATCCGGTTTCTGGAGACAGGCGAGGAGACGGACGGTGAGTACGTCCGCGTCGAGATAACCTTAGAGCCCCGCTCGACGCGGAGCCACGCGGTCAAACACGTCCATCCGAAACAGACCGAGACCATCGCCGTCCAGTCGGGGGCGATGGCAATCGAGAAGAACGGCAACCGCGCGACGCTGTACCCCGGCGAGGACGTGACGTTCGAACCCGGCGACGCGCACGCGTTCTGGAACGCCGGCGACGAGGCACTCACTATCGAGGTCACGCTATCGCCGGCGATGCAGACCGACCTGTTCATGCGCTTTGCCTTCGGCCTCTCGCAGGTCGGGAAGACCACGCGCTCGGGGATTCCGCTCAACCCGCTCCGCCTGGGCCTCCTCATGGACGCCTTCGAGGGACATCTCTACCTCGCCGGCCTCCCGATTCCGATACAGCGCTTCGGCGCTACGGTGCTTGCGCCGCTGGCTCGGGCCGCGGGCTACTCGCTCGACCTCGACGAGGGGTACTCGCGAGGGTGACACGGGGCGAGGGTCTGACGACTCCCCCGCGATGATGTCGTGTCAGTTACGCTGCCTCGACCCCTGCCAGGAGCTCCATCCCGTAGACTATCTTGAGGACGGAGCTGGCCTCGCCGGCCGTATACACCAGCTCGTCACGGTCGTTGACGTGGTCGAGCACGCCCTGGGAGGCGTGTTCCGGAGCCGCGGCGATGCCGCTGTCGGTGTCGGCGAGCCACTCCATCACTCGCAGGTCGCTCTTGGAGTCGCCCATCGAAAGCGCGAAGGGGTCCTCGATGCCAAGCACGTCCAGTGCCGCCCTGACACCGGTTGGTTTGTCCAGTTCGAGACTGACCAGTTCGGCGGCGTCGCCCTCGTAGTACCCCACGTCGATGCGTTCTAAGGCGTCGGTGTACCGGGAGGGCGCCCCGTCGAGGTCGGCGTCGTACGCGAGGTCGCCGTCGTCGAACACCGCCGCGATTTCGGGGTCTTTCGCGAAATAGGTGCGAGCGAGCAGTTCGGGCTCGGCCACGTCGGTGTCGACGGCGCCGGCCAGCGCCTCGCCGACGAGTCCACAGAAGTAGCGGACGGCCTCGTCGATGACCGTGACGGCGTCGTCGCTGCCGACCTCGGCGTTGGGTTTGATGGTGACGTTGAACTCGTTGCCCTGCAGGTGACAGCCCCGCCGGACGCTGTCCGGGGCGTCCGAGAGAACGCGGCCCCGAACGTCGTCGAACGTCTCGACGATGACCGGATCCAGCCCCTCGTACAGCAGCCGCTTGGTGTCGGCGCCGTGGTTCGGCGTGAACGCGGCGTTGCCCGTCTCGTAGACGACGCTCAGCGCGCCTGAGGAGACCACGTCGTTGCCCAGCCCCTGTATCATGAACCCCTTGACGTTCTCTAAGGTCTGGCCGGTACAGACGACGATAGGAACCCCGCGCTCGTGGAACTCCGTCAGCAGGTGGAGCGTCGACCGGGGAATCTCGTTGTCGGTGTCGCCGGCCGACCGAAGCGTCTCGTCGACGTCCAGCACGAGGACGTTCACCGTCCGGTCGTACTTCGCGTAGAGGTCCAGCGCGGTAAAGGCCTCCTCACGTGTCAGGTGGGCGGCGATTTCGGCGTAGGGGTCGGGGAACTGCTCGGCGATGGCCGCCTTCCGCTCGTCTAACTCCGTCCGGGCGCGCTCCCACTGTTCCAGTCCGACAGTCGACCGCAGCGCCGGAAAGAGGTCGACGAGTTCCTGATAGGCCCGTACCGTCTCCGTGTCCACCGTCTCGTACAGTCGGTAGAGGCGGTCGTACTGTTCCATTGGTCAGACGACCGCGCGCCGGTACTTCAGTGTACGGTTGGAAAAAAGGATGCGGCGTCAGTCACCGCCCGAGCCGTCGGTCAACACCGAAACCTCCTCACCCTCTTCGTTGAGGAACTCCGGCAGTTCTTCCTCGTCGTCGGCTTCGGCTGTCTCCTCGCGCTCCATCGTCCATTCGGGAATCTCACCGGGGATGTCGCCTCTGTGGTGACACATATTGGCTCACCGTTCTCCCCTACGGCCCTCAGTATGTTAACTGTTGACACTACCGGGCCGCGCTGGGACAGTCTCAAGTCGACCGGCCCGCTAACCGGGCACAAGAGCATGGGGGAGACGCCAGGAGATATCCAGCAACTCGACGAGCGAACCGTCGAGCGTATCGCCGCCGGCGAGGTCGTCGAGCGGCCGGCCTCTGTCGTGAAGGAACTGGTCGAGAACGCCATCGACGCCGACGCCGGGAGGGTCACGGTCAGCGTCGCGGACGGCGGCCGCGAGGGGATTCGCGTCACCGACGACGGCGTCGGGATGGACCGCGAGGCCGTCGAGCGCGCCGTCGAGCAACACACCACCTCCAAGATTCGTGATATCGAGGACCTGGAGGGCGGCGTCGGGACGCTTGGCTTTCGCGGTGAGGCGCTGCACGCCATCGGCGCGGTGTCCAGACTGACTATCACCACGCGCCCGCGCGGGGGCGAGGCGGGGACCGAACTCGTCGTCGAGGGCGGCGAGGTCACCGCCGTGAGTCCGGCCGGCTGTCCCGAAGGGACGACCATCGAAATCGAGGACCTGTTCTACAACGTCCCCGCCCGCCGGAAGTACCTCAAGCAGGCCTCGACGGAGTTCGCCCACGTCAACACCATCGTCACGAGCTACGCGCTGGCGAACCCAGGCGTCGCCGTCTCGCTCGAACACGACGGTCGGGAGACGTTCGCCACGACTGGTCAGGGGGACCTGCGCGAGACCGTGATGTCCGTCTATGGGCGGGAAGTCGCTGAGAGCATGATACGAGTAGACGGCGAGGACCTCCCGGACGGCCCGCTTTCCGGCGTCACCGGGCTGGTCTCTCACCCTGAAACCACTCGGGCGGGGCGAGAGTACCTCTCGACGTACGTCAACGGCCGCTACGTCCGGGCCAAGACCGCCCACGACGCCGTCGTCGACGCCTACGGCACCCAGATTGCGCCGGACCGCTACCCCTTCGCCGTCCTGTTCATGGACGTGCCCGCCGGCGACGTCGACGTGAACGTCCACCCCCGGAAGATGGAGGTCCGCTTTGTCGACGACGAGGGCGTCCACGAGCAGGTCCGCACCGCCGTCGAGGACGCACTCATGGAGGAGGGGCTGCTCCGTTCGACGGCCCCGCGGGGCCGGTCCCAGCCCGAGCAGACCGAGATTACGCCCGAGCGGACGACCGATTCGAGTACGAGTAACGACGAGCGCGACCACGCGACCGGACGCGACGCGCCGGTGGACGGGATGCCGTCCGAGTCCACGCCCGACGAGCGCCCGGCAGAAGCCGCTGAGACGGCGTCGACGTCCGCGGCGTCTGCCGACTCGACCGTGACCGCCGACACCACGGTTTCGAGTCGAACTGCCGACGAGTCGACCGGGGCCTCCGAGACGAATTTCGGCGGCCAGTCCACGTCGACGGATTCGACGGCGAGTGAGACAGCGTCATCCGCGTCGGCGTCGCCCGCGAGCGAATCTACCGCGCCGACCGACCCGGACCGCAAGTTTGCCGGCGGCCACGACCAGACCCACCTGGGCGATGCTCCCGAGACGCGCCACGACACGCTGCCCGCGATGCGGATACTCGGCCAGCTACACGACACCTACGTCGTCGCCGAAACCGACGACGGGCTCGTCCTGATAGACCAGCACGCAGCCGACGAGCGGGTCAACTACGAGCGCCTCAAGGCGGAGTTCGAAGGCGAGACGACGACCCAGGCGCTGGCCGAGCCGGTCGAACTGGAGCTTACAGCCAGAGAAGCTGCCGTCTTCGCCGACCGCAGCGACGCGCTTGCGAGCCTGGGCTTTCACACCGCCCGGACCGGCGAGCGAACCGTCGAGGTGCGAACGCTGCCGGGCGTCATCGCCGACGCCGCCGGTCCGGACATCGTCCGCGACGTGTTGAGTGCCTTCGTCGGCGGGGAGAGCGAGGCCGCCACGACGGTCGAAGCGGCCGCCGACGAACTGCTGGGTGACCTGGCCTGCTACCCCTCGGTCACCGGCAACACCTCGCTGACGGAGGGGTCGGTCCGGGACTTGCTCGCGGCGCTTGACGACTGTGACAACCCCTACGCCTGTCCCCACGGCCGGCCGACCGTCATCGAGGTCGATTTCGACGAACTGGAGGACCGGTTCGAGCGGGACTACCCTGGACATTCGGGCCGGCGGGACTGAGCGGCGTCGGAGACGCCACGAAAGCAAGCTTTCTGTCGCGCGACCGGTCGACCCGGCCCCGAAGCCGGATTGCTCCCCCACCGCGGTAGCGGACCTGCGTTCGCTCCGTTAAGTCGATTCAAACGGCGTTAAATGGGCCGAAAACGGGCCCAAACCGGGCCCAAGACGGTGTGAGCGTCGGCCCGCATGAAGTGGGTGGACACCCCGGGTACCAGGTACGATGAAGACCGAACGACTGAGTCTGACCGGGGTCGGCGCGGTGTTCCTGCTCACAGCGGTGGCGACAGTGCTTCCGTCGCTGGCTCCCGCGGGCGTCGACTGGGGACAGCTGTTCGACTACCTGCTGTGGGGAACCACGGTGCTGTTCACCGGGACCGCACTCGTCTGGGTCGTCCTGACCTACGTCGTCGGGCGGGGCTACGAGGAACCAGCGCCGGTCCACGGCGGCGACGACATCCAGGTCCGTATCCTGACCGTCGACGCCGCCGCGGTCGTCCAGCAGACCGTCGACTCGCTGCCCACCGAACTCGACGACGTCCACGTTATCGCGGAGGCAGATATCGACGTGGCCGGCGCGACGGTCCACGTCGTCCCCGATGGGTTCGACTGCGACGCGGTCCGGAAGGGCCGAGCCATCGAGTGGGCCCGACAGACGCTCGGGTGTGACCGCGAGTACGTGCTCTACCTGGACGAGGACAGCATCGTCGATTCCTTCGACGGGCTGCCCGACGCCGATATCGTCCAGTTGCGCGAACAGCCCCGCCGAACCGGGTCGGTGTGGACCTATCTGGCCGACGTCTATCGGATGGGTGTCCAGGTCGAACAGCGCGCCTTTGCCCGCCTCTCTATCCCGCTGTTCGCGTGGGGTGGCGGTATCGCCGTCCGAAGCGACCTCGAGGACGAGGTCACCTGGGACCGTGAGACCCTCGTCGAGGACACTGCCTTCGTCTGGGCAGCCGCAAAGCAGTTCGACATCGACTTCGAACTGGCGACGGCGACCTGCCGGAACGAGGCCCCGCCGTCGCTGACCGAGATTCTCCAGCAGCGCCGCCGCTGGGCGGCCGGCAACGTCGAAGCGTCGACGGACCTCCCGCTGGGGTACCAGCTGTTGACCCGCGTGCGAAACTACGCGTGGGCGCTCTCGCCGGTGGTGACGCTGGTGGTTGTCCCGCTGTCGGTGCTGGGCGTCGGCGTCGGTGGCAGCGGCCTCTTTGCGCTCACCTCACTGCTGCTCGGGGCGCTGACGCTGTTCTGGTATCTCCGCGGCGTGTGCTACTACGGCCGCGAGAAGCGTCTGTGGGCCGTTGCGGTGCCGCTGGCCCCGCTCATCACCGTCGTCCATTCGATGGGGACCGTCGTCGGCATCCTCGCGCCGCCCACGGAGTTTCGCGTCACCGAGAAGGTCGGCTGAACGAGTCCCACACAGCCGGATGAACTAAACCCCTGTCTGTCAATGGGTGGAATATGTCTATCGTTTCGTTCGGTGATACGGCGCTTCGCTTCGCAACGCGGGAGGGCGAACGGTTCGAGACTGCCCGCGAGGTGGGGCTCCACGTCGACGGGATATCCAGCAACGCGGCGGCCGTCGCCAGCCGGCTGGGCGCCGAGGCTGTCTGGCTCTCGAAGCTCGCCGACACGCCGCTGGGGCGCCGTGCCGTCGCCGAGCTCCACGAACACGGACTCGAGACAGAGGTGACCTGGACTGGCCCCGAGGACGGCCGGCACGGGCTGAAGTTCCACGAGAGCGGCACCCCGCCCCGCGAGCCGCGCCTCTTCCAGGACCGGGCCGACACCGCACTGGCGACCGTGTCACCGGGCGACTTCCCGGTCGGTCGCGTCCAGGAGGCCGACGCGGTCTTCACGACGGGGTCGATGGCGGCGCTGTCCGACGGGGCCGCCGAGACCGCCGGCGCCCTGCTGCGTTCGGCCCCCGGACTGCGGGCGATGGACCTGGATTTCTATCCCGGTATCTGGGGCGCAGAGACGGCCCACGACACCCTCGCGGACCTCTTCGACCCGGTCGAACTGCTGTTCGCCAGGGAGGAGGGGGCCCAGGCTGTCTTCGACCGGACGGGGTCACCCCGCGAACTGGTCCACACCATCGCCAGCGACTACGATTTCTCTCACGTCATCCTCACCCGGAGCGAGTACGGCGTCGTCGGCTACCACGACGGCGTCCTCCACGAACAGGACGCCTTCGAGACCGAGGGGGCCAACAGCGCCGGCCAGCACGCCGCGCTGGTCGGTGCCGTCCTCCAGCAGCTCACCGACGGGGCCTCTACCGACACTGCGCTGTCCCACGGGGCAGCGGCCGCGGCACTGGCACGGACGATGACCGGGCCACTCCCCCCCATCGAACCGGCCGACGTCGAGGCGCTCGTCCAGTCGGCGTCGGGCGGTCGGTAACCCTTCGGCTAGAAGGACCATACTGTTAAGGGTGTTCGTTGTTACCACTCGAATATGGGTTCGACACGTCTTTCAGTCGGTCTCTGTATCGTGATGCTCGCCGGGGTGGTCGCTGTGCTCCCGGCGGCCGTCACTGCACAGCAGGGCCCGGTGGTCATCACCGCGACCATCGTCGACCAGGATGGCCAGTCAGTCGGTGGCGGCGTCGAGGTGACGGCAACCTGGGACGGCGGCTCGACAAACGAGACGACGCTGTCCGACGGGCGGATTCGATTCGAAGCTCCCCGCGGTGCAGACGTCTCGGTGCGCGTCAACGACGACCAGTATATACGAAACAACGCGTATGTCATCAGCAACGCGACCGAGCAGTCGGTCGAAGTGCCCGTTTCCGAGTCGGGCACCGCGACGGTAACGGTGCGTAACACGGCCAACGAGACCGTCGAGGACGCCCGCGTCCTGCTGTATCGGGGCTCGGACGGGTTCGTCACCGACCAGCGGACCGGCGCCGACGGGACCGTCACGACGCCGGCTGTCGAGCAAGGGGACTACCGCCTCGACATCTACAAGGACGGCTACTTCAACAACCGGACGCGCGTCACTGTCGGGGACCAGACCGACATCGACCGCACCATCGAACAGGGTGAGGTGTTGCTCACCGTCGAGGTGGTCGACGACTACTTCGAACCCCCCGAATCGCTCAACAGTTCCGTTCGAATCTCGAACGTCGCCACGCTCCAGACCACTGGCGGTGACGCGGCGACCACGGTCCCGGTCAACACCGACTACGATATCGTCGTGACCAAGGACGGATACGACCGGACCACACAGACCATCAGCGTCAAGCAAAGCGACATCACCGAGACTATCTCCATCAACCGCACGGATACCCTCTCCATCTCGACGCGGGACCGGGTACTCCTGGGTAATCCGATAACCCTGGCGGTCACCGACGAGTACGGCGACGCCGTCTCCGGCGCGACGGTGTCACAGGACGGCCAGCAGGTCGGCACGACCGACGACGACGGCGAGTTCGAAACCGACACCGAGTCGGCCGGGCCGGTGAACTTCACCGTCGACGACGGTGAGGCCCAGGAGGAGGTCACCGTCGAGGTCGTCGAAGCCCCGGAGGAACTGACCGGGACGCCGATTTCCACGTCCACCCCGACACCTACTGCCACCGGCAGTGAACCGACCGAGACCTCCGGCGGACTCGGTCCCGGCTTCACGCCCGTGACGGTCGCTGCCGCGCTCGCCCTGCTCTCGCTGGTCGCCTACCGGCGCCGCTAGCTGCGAGAGCGGGACGTTTTTTGCCGCGAGGCTCCCATCCGTTCGCATGACTGTTATCGAGGGCGTCCACGCCGACCACGGCGCGACCTTCCGCGAGGTCGGCGGTCGCCGCGTCGTCGCCCACTACGGTCGGCCCGAGCGGACCCACCGGGCGGTCCGCAACGTCGTCGGCGTCTGCGAGTTCGGCTACGGCGTCCTCGTCGTGACGGGCGAGGACCGCGTCGACTACGTCGACAACGCCGTCTCGAACCGCGTGCCTGACACCGACGGCGAGGGAACCTACGCGCTCTTGCTCGACCCGCAGGGCCGCGTCGAGACGGACATGTACGTCTACAACGCCGGCGAGCGACTGCTCGTCTTCACCCCGCCACAGGAGGCCGCGGCTCTGGCCGAGGACTGGCAGGAAAAGACCTTCATCCAGGACGTCGACATTCGCCTCGCGACGGACGAGTTCGCGGTCTTCGGCGTCCACGGGCCGAAGGCGACCGAGAAAATCGCGAGTGTGCTCCACCAGGCGTCCTCGCCCGAGCCCGCCCTCTCCTTTAACCGGGGCGAACTCGGTGACGCCGGCGTCTCGGTCATCCGGACCGACAACCTCGCCGGCGAGGAGAGCTACGACGTGGTGTGTGGCGCCGACGACGCCGAGCGCGTCTTCGACACCCTCGTCAACCGCGGGCTCAACGCCGTCCCCTTCGGCTATCGCACGTGGGAAACGCTCACGCTGGAAGCCGGCTCGCCGCTCTTTGAGACGGAAATCGACGGCGCGCTGCCGAACGACCTCGGCCTGCGGACGGCCCTGGACTTCGAGAAAGGCTGTTACGTCGGCCAGGAGGTCGTCTCCCGCGTCGAGAACCAGGGGTATCCCGGCTCGCGGCTCGTCGGGCTGACCGTCGACGCCGTGCCCGACCCCGGGGCGGCCGTCTCCGTTGGCGACGAGCACGTCGGCGAGGTCACCCGCGCCGTCGAGAGCCCAACCGTCTCCGGTCCCATCGCGATGGCGAAACTGGACTGGGACTACCCCGACGGCGACCTCACGGTCAGTGTCGACGGCGAGGACGTCCCGGCCGAGCGCCGCGAGCTTCCGTTCGTCGACGGGTCGGCCGTCTCGGCGCGGTTGCCTACCTACGAATAGCCGATACTGTCGCCCTCTTCACCGTCCGTCGTCTCTCTTGCACCGAAGAACCCCTCGACGGCCACGAGTGCGGTGTACGCGGAGAAAGCCGCGAGACACATCCCGCCGAACTGCGTGAGCGCGGTCAGCGGGGCGCCGACGATGTCGTACTGCAGCGGCGCGACGATGAGCCACAGTCCCAGGACGGTTGCCATCATGCCCGCCGCGAAGCTCGGGACACCGCGCTCGCGGATGGTCAGGAAGTTCTTGCCGGCGAAGACGGCTCCGACCACGGCCGAGAGCGTCACGCTCCCGCGGATACCCGGTTGCGCGTTCAGCGCGAGGGGGGCGACGAAGGCGACCACACAGCCAAGCAGTGCGACGACGGCCGAGGCGACGGTGAAACGGGAGGCGTCCATACACTTCGGTAGCACTGCACACGGTAAACACGTTCGGCGGCCGCTCACTCGACGAGCGGGAGGACGATGCCGAAGACGAGCGGCGAGAACAGCGCCAGCAGGATGCCGATTGCCTCCATATCGACCAGCAGTGTGTTCACCAGTGCAGGGAGTGACCCGAGGAGCGCGTGGCCGCCGACCTCACCGACGACGCCGACCGCAAAGAGCGCGACGCCGAGCAGAAAGCCGCGTTTCGCGAGCGCTGCGTGGTCCATGCCGCGGTACTGACTCATGTGCGTGCCCAGACGGGGGTCGATGAAACCGGTTACGCTTCGAGCGGAAGGCCTATATCGACCGTTCAGCTATGGTCTCCGATGAACGGCTTTGGCTCACTCGCTGAACTGCTTTCGGTACTGCTCAGAGCGCTCGCGGCCGGCCTCCTGACGGCCGTCGGCGTCCTCACGGAGACCGCTGGCATCGGGAACCTGCTCGCCGGTCCGTCGGTGTTCGGTCTCTGGGAAGTCGCCATGGGCGCACTGCTGCTGTACGTCGGCATCTATATGCTGGGCTACAGAGAGGTGTGGCTCGGGCTGCGAAGCGCAGCCTGAGACCTTCTAAACGGCATTTCTCACCATCCAACCAGCAGCTTTTTTGTCTACCAATAGTAGCTTAACTCATGTCAGATGTACGGAGAAGAGAGCTCCTGGGAATTCTAGCGACGGGCGCGGCGGGCGCTATCGCAGGCTGTGGCGGTGGGACAGGGGGCGAAAACACCCCGACGGCCGACGTCACTGAGGAGGCGTCACCCAGCTCGGAGGCGGAAAGCAGTGGGGCCCTCGACGTAGATACCGACGTGGGGCTAGATTCGTGGCCGATGCTCGGCGCGAACAGCGCACATACCGGCACGGGGCCCGACCAGATGGGGCCGACGGAGGCAGTCACCAAGCGCTGGTCGGCTACCGCCGAGGGGTACAGTTCCTCGGCGCCTGCGGTGGTCAATGGTGTGCTGTATATGGGCAGTGGCGGGACGGATAATGAAGGCGGCACGGCCTCCGCGTTTTCAGCGACAGATGGGAGGAAGCTCTGGCAGTTCGAGACCGAACGGCCGATATATTCGTCGCCAGTCGTCGACGACGGGACCGTCTATATCGGCACGGGATGGGCCGACAAACCGGGGAAGGTGTACGCGCTCTCGGCCACTGCTGGCACCGAAGCGTGGTCCTCAGCGGTCGAGGGGGTATTCTACGGTTCACTGGCCGTTCAAGACGGCACCGTCTACGCAAGGAGCAACGATGACACACTCTACGCGCTCAACGCCGCCGAAGGGAGCGAACAGTGGACATTCGACGGCATCGTTTCCTCGCCGACAGTCGCCGACGGGACGGTATATGCCAGCAGTGCCAGCGGGGGCGTCGTCGCAGTCGGCGCCGCCGATGGGAGCGAGCAGTGGCGATTCGATAGCGGTGGCAATGTCGCTGCGTCACCGGCTGTCGCCGACGGAACGGTTTACTGCGGAAATGGTGAAGGGGTCTACGCTATCGATGCGGACGAAGGGACGCGACAGTGGCGCTTCGAGGACCTAACCATGGTCACTGGGACACCAACAGTTCGGAGCGGGCGGGTGCTCGTTGGTGCACGGGTGGCTAGCAGTTCGGATGAGAGTGGCGACACCTATCTGTTCTCGCTCGATGCTGCCGATGGCAGCGAGCAGTGGCGGTTCGAGGGAAGTGACACATTCGTCGCGTCCGCCACAGTAACTGAAGACACCGTTTACGCCCCAGCTTACTCCAGAGATGTCTACGGTATCGCTGTCGACGACGGGAGCCAACGCTGGAGCACGACGGTCGCAAACGAGTATGCCAATATAGCCGCCTCGCCAGCGGTCGCCGACGGCACTGTCTACGTCGGAACAGAGAAAGGAGGTATCTATGCACTCTGGGAGTCCTCGGAGTAAGCTGGCCTGCCCACGAACTGTCCCGTCGAGTCAGGACCGCCCGAGTAGCGCTTTCAGCTGCTCACGCGAAAAGAGCGTCGAGGGGCGGTCCATGTGGACGCCGATTTCACCTTCGAACGCCTTCATCCCGGCTTTTTGCACCGTTTTCGGCACCGAGTAGCCCGCCCGCACGGCGTGGCCCAGGCGGATGTCGCCACGGAGGTCGTCGCGCCAGGCCCGCTCGTAATCGCCCAGCGTCGCGGGGTCGTCGGGGTCGATCTCGCGAGCGGCGTGGTCCGCCGCGGTCATGCCATAGAGGATGCCGCCGCCGGTGAACGGTTTGGTCTGGGCGGCGGCGTCACCGATGAGAAAGGACCGGGAGCCAGTGACACGTTTCGGCGGGCCGATGGGGATGAGGCCCGAACAGCGCCGGGTCACGTCGGCGTCGTAGCCGGAGACGAAGTCCTCGAAGCGCTCGCGGGCGTCGTCGCCCGGCGGCACGGCCAGCCCGTACTCGACCCCGGCCTCGCCCCGCGGGATGCGCCAGGCGAAGAATTTCGGGACGGTCAGATGGACGTCGACGAAGTCCTGGTGGTCGGGCGTCTCGTCGAAGCCAAGCACACCGTGGAGCAGTTCGTCGGGTTCGGGCAGGCCGAGTTCCCGGCGGACGCGGCTCTTGGGGCCGTCACAGCCCGCGACCAGCTTCCCGCGGTGGGTCTCGACCGCGCCGTCGGGGCCGCGGGCGTCGACGGTGACGTGGTCTCGGTGTTCCGCGACCGAGACCACGGTGTGGTGTTCCCGAAGGTCGGCGCCGGCGTCGCGGGCCAGCTCCGCGAGGTGTCTGTCCAGCCCGACCCGGTCGATGACGTTCGAGATGACCTCGTCCTTGTAGAAGGGGTGGTCGTCGCTGCCGGGGCCGCCGGTGTGAAAGCGCGCCCCGGATATCTCGTTCTGGAACAGCTCCTCGCGGGCGTCCTCGGTGTACTCCCAGAGGTCGGTGCTGACGTGGCCCGAACACGCCAGTGGCTCGCCCACCTCGCCCTGCTCGAAGACGAGCACGTCCAGTCCGGACTCGGCGGCCCGGCGGGCGTACCGCGAGCCGGCCGGGCCGGCCCCGACGACGACGACATCGTGCATATCCAGTGCGTGGATGTCTGAGGCCAAATACCTTCTCGATTCGAGTGGGTTCAGTCCGCGGGGTAGCCCCCGCGCTCGGCCAGCCAGCCGCCGAGTCGCGCGGCGAAGGCGCCGATGAACCCGCCGACGGCCAGCAGCACTGCCGTCGTCACCGCTGCGACGCCCAGCGCAATCACCCGTCCCCCGGCGTCCGCTCCGTTGGCGGTCCTGAGCGGTTCGGTCGCGACCAGCAGTGCCGGGAGCCAGCCGATGAGCCCGGCACGGAATCCCACGGGACCGCTCGGCGAGCCGATGCGTCCGGCGAGGTAGCCGGCCACCAGCCCGCCGAGGGCGGCGCCCGTGACCGAGAGCACACCCCCCGATAGCCAGGCGCTGACGGCGGCGACGGCCAGCGCACAGACCCCGCCGAGGACGCTGTACGGTCCCGTTTCGGGGTCCGGTCTCAGGATGGCGACAGCCCGGGACATGGATTAGCTCGCCTCGACGGGTTGTTCCGGGTGTCCGTTCACTTCGGCCAGCCAGCCACCGAGCCGACCACCGACTGCCCCGCTCAGGCCCCCGAGCAAGATGATGATAGGCGTCAGAAGCGCAACGAGCGCCCCGACGCCGAGCGGGTCCGCGCGGAGGTCGCCGCTGAACACGAACACGTCGAGCAGCGTCCACAGGCCCGGGACGGCACCGACCTCGCCGGCGTCGAAGCCGGCCCCACTGCCGGACTCGCCGCGGCACATGGCGACGTAGCCGGCCACCAGCCCGGCGCCAAACACCGGCCAGAACGGCAGCCACGTGAGTTCGCCGGGCTGGACGTAGCTGTAGACGACGAGCGGTATCGAGGCCAGGCCGACGAGGCGGGCCTGTCGCCGCGTCACGGGGTCGCTGCTACGCCGCGGGAGTATCGAGCCCATGGGTCAGGAGCCCACGGCAGACTGGGGGTGGTCGCCCCGCTCGGCCAGCCAGCCGCCGATGCGGGCCCCAATCATCCCGGAAAGCGCGCCGCCGACGAGGCTCACCCCCGCCAAAACGAGGAGGACGAACACCTGGGCGACCGTCATCCAGCCCGGCTGGTGGAACCCGCTGATAGACCGTCCGGCGTCGGCGAGGACCCACAGCGTCACCGGGACGGCCGCGACGATACCGGCGCGGAGTCCGACCGGCGTGGCGTCCAGTCCGCTCGTCTTCGCCAGGTAGCCCGCGAGAACTGTGAACACGACGATACCGGAGAACTCGATGTCGCTCCCTGACTGGACGTAGTGCCAGATGGCTCCGGGGGCGGCGGGGAGCCCGGCCAGCAGGGCGTATCGCCAGGTTGGGGAGGGCTTCGTGTGGAGGGACATACCGGCTGATTGTGACTGCCGGTTGATAATATTTCTCGACGGGAGCCCGCATCGCTTTGACCGCTCGCGTCCAACGGCCGGCCATGCCAGAGTACCAGCCCGGCGTCTGCAACATCGGCGCCGAGCAGCGCCGCGCCCGGCGGCTGTCGGGCATCGGGTCGTTCGGTCTCGCCGCCGCAATCGTCCTCGCGGTCGCACTCGACGTGCTCCCGGCGACGACGCTGTGGGCGACCGCCCCGTTCGTCTTCGGCGGCTGGGTCGGGCTCGTCCAGGACTACTACGGCTTCTGCGTGGCCTTCGGCGCGTTAGCCCGCTACGACCTCTCGGGGTCGGGCGGAACGACGGGCGCGGTGGCCGAGGCCGAGGCCGTCGCCGCGGACCGCAAGCGGGCGCTGCAGATTCTGGGCGTGGCGGCGGTCCTGGCGGTCGTGACGACCGCCCCTATCGTCCTGCTCGGCGGGGCGGTCTAGCGCCACAGCGCGACCGTGAAGGCGACGACGGCGACCAGCAGCAGGGCGAGCGCGAGCGGCGACTCCCCGCCGGTCACCGTCCGCTGGAGGAGGTAGCCGACGGCGCCGCCGGCGACCAGTGCGGTCACCGTCGAGACGGTTCGCACGAGCTCGACCCGTAGCGTCGCCCCGCCGCCCATCTGGCGAGCCAGTTCGACGGCGTGGCGCGAACTCGTCCACGCCAGTAGCGCCGGGACCGACGCGGCCAGCAGCCACCCCGTCGAGCGGCCGTCGATGCCCGCCAGGACGACCGCGGTGAACAGGGTCCCGGCGCCAAGCGCAAGCGCGCCCTCCCGTCGCCACGCCAGCCCGACCGCGAGCAGAGCCCCGCCCAGCAGCGCCACACCCAGGGGTATCGGCGCGGTGACCAGCAGGGCCGCGACCGTCGCGGCCGAGACGCCGGTGACACCGAGGCTGAACCGGGGCAGGGACCGCTCAGTGCTTGACACGGCGGACCACCCCCTCGATGCCGTCGGCCGGGTCCCAGTCGGTCACCGGAACGCCGGCCCCCTGGAGCGTCGACAGGCGCCGCCAGCGGTCGAGGCGGCCGAACGCCCCCGCGACCGTCTCGGCGTCCGTACAGTCCGGACTCACGACGGTGACGCTGTGGCCTGCCGCGTCGAGCCGGCGGGCGATGGCGGCGCTCTCGTCGTCACACAGCGGCGAGACGAACAGGACCTGCACGTCGGGCTCTAGACGGGCGGTCAGCGCCCTGACGGCGTCCGACGCCGTCGCGCCATTGGCGGGTGCCAGCCACGGGACGGTCTCGTCGCCGGCGAGGACCTCCCGAACCGCCTCCCGCTGGGCCGGGCCGGTCCCGATTGGGGTCCAGCCCTCGCCGGGCGGAACGGTGCCGACGCCGACCGGGACGCCCTCGGCGAGCAACCCGCTCGCGAGGGTGAACGCGGCGACGGCGCCGTAGCGGGGCGCGGGCACGCCACCGGGTTTCGCGACGTAGGCCGCCGGCCGGGTGTCGACGACGACGGCCACCTTCGAGAGCCGGGGCTCCCGGAACTCGACGGTGGCGAGCTCGCCGGTCTTTGCCCGATGGTGCCAGTCGATGCGGGCCGGTGGGTCGCCCGTGCGGTACTCCCGCAGGGCGTCGAACTCGACGCCGGAGCCGCTCTCCGTCCCGACCTGCTGGCCGGGATTCACCGTGACCTGTGGCCGGGGCGGCTCGGTCGCCGTCGTCGGCGGACCGAAGCCACAGACGAGCTCGGTCGGCCCGTCGGCCCCCTCGACGGTCGTCACCGTCTCCGTCGCACCGACGGGGTCGCCGACGACGACCACGCCGGGCTCGAAGGTGTGGCGGCCGTCGACTGCTTCGACGGTGTACTCGGCCGTCGTCGCTTTGCCGGGTCGGAGTGCCGTCGCCACTCTGGGGCTCCCCTCGACGACGGTGAGACCCGGCGGGACGCCGTCGACGAGCCGGATGTCGGGCAGCGTCCGGTCGCCGGTGTTTCTGACCGTGACGGTGACCGTCACCGCGTCGCCGGGTGAGGCCCGCTCGGTCGACAGCGACCGGGTGAGCGCCACGTCCGCCGTCGGCGACCAGACGCGCGCGACGCCGACGAGAGCGATGCCCAGCGCCGCCGTCAGGACGACGGCGGGCTCCCCGAAGCCGACGCCGACCGCGCTGACGGCCAGCGCCCCCGCAGTTATCGCCGCCGTCAGTCCCGTCGACCGCCGCCGTGGAAACTCGCCACTCGGCCAGTAGTCGTCGATGGGCGTGACCGCTCGCTCCGGCCGCTCTTCCGGGTCCGGCACCGGGCCGCCGACACGGGCGGAAAGCGCGGCCACGACGTGCCGGCCCCGCCGGGCGAAGGGGAGGTCGGGGCGACCCCAGGGGAGATACGCCCGCCGCGGGACGGGCGGGCGATACCCCTCGGTGAAGAAGGCGGCCGCCGCCACATCGTCGGTCCACGTCCCGTCGGACAGCTGCTGACGGGCCGTTTCGGGGTCCCAACCGTCGGTCCGCCCGAGCGCGTCGACCGCCACGCCTTCGAGCACTGCCCGGAGCCGCTCCCGGCCGGTCTCCTCGTCCGCGTCGAGTTTGCGACGGCCGGCCAGTCCCACGTCGTCGAGCAGTCCGTCGAACGCCGCGCCCGCACTACGGTAGGTCGGGCGTCGTTCGGGTGTCGGCAGGTCGCGCGGTTCCCCGTCGGCAAGCAGCGCCCGCACGGCCAGACCGACGGCGACGAGCCCGACGGCGACGGTCAGCACGACGGCCGCAATCGTCGGGACCGCCGCCCCGGCGAGGCCCGGGACGGCGATAAGCAGGATACCACCAGCGCCGGCGAGCAGGCCAACCGCGACGACGCGACGGTCGGTCACGGCTCACCCTCCAGGGGCAGGGACAGCTCGGTCGCGAGCGCTCTGGCGCGGCGTTCGCGCTCACCCGTCGGCGCGGCGTCACCGTACCGTATCGCACAGAAGCTGTCGGTCAGCTCCGCGACGGTCTCGGCCCCGTAGCCGGTCGCGACCGCCGCCTCGGCCACCTCGGCGGGCGTCTGGCCGGCCGGGTCGAGCGGGACCGCCCGACAGAGCGCCGCCCAGGCGCGATACACGTCGTTGGTGGCCGGCACGTCCGCGCCCAGCGTGGCACGGTCGGCGGCGGGAGCCGTCGGCTCCGGTGTCGCCGGTTCGTCGTCGGTGTCGTCGTCCTCGCCCCGTGTCAGGCCGTAGAGGGCGGCGACGCTCCCGACCAGAAACAGCGCGAGCCCGGCGACGACCTGCCAGAGCGGCGGGCCGGTCGCCGCGCCGCTCGCCGGCGTCGCTGTCAGTTCCGTGGGTGTCCGCGTGTCACCGATCTCGGTTCCGGTACGGTTACCACTGGGGACGCCGGGCGACCCGTTTGTATCCGCCGTCGGCGTCGTGTCGGACTCGATAGCCGGCTCCGTGGAGACGGTATCCAGCGACGAGGCCACGGTCGCGAGCGCGAACACCGCGAGGACGGCCAGCGCGAGCGGGATGACTCGCTCCACGGTCACACCTCCAGCCGGCGGTCCCTGGCCGGCGGGCACAGCGTCGTCATCGTCCGCTCACCCCTCGGCCGGTGCCTCGTGCTCCTCGGCCGACACCGTGGGGACCGGGACGGCGTCGAGCACGTCGGCGAGGATGTCCTCGCTGGCGGCGCCGTCGACGGTCGCGTCCGTCGTCCGGACGAGCCGGTGGGCCAGGACTGGCTCGGCCACTGTCGTCACGTCGACCGGCCGGACGTACGCCCGGCCCTCGACGACCGCCCGGGCGCGGGCCGCCTCCAGCAGCCGCTGGCTCCCGCGGGGGGAGACGCCAACCTCGACGCGGGCGTCGTCGCGGGTCCGCCCGACGATGTCGACGATGTAGCCCAGGACGTCGTCGTCGACGGTGACGGTCTCGGGGACGGCCTGCAGGGCGCGGACGCCCTCGGGGTCGAGCGCGGTGTCGGCCGACGGCGTGGCGCTCTTCCGCTCGGTCCGGGACCGCAACAGGCCCTGCTCGTCGGCGGCGTCGGGGTACCCCATCGCGGTCTTGACCAGGAAGCGGTCTTTCTGGGCCGCCGGTAGCGGGAACACGCCCTCGCTCTCGACGGGATTCTGGGTCGCCACGACGACGAACGGCTCGGGCAGGTCGTGGGTCTCGCCGTCGACGGTGACCTGCCCCTCGGCCATCGCCTCCAGCAGCGCGGCCTGGGTCTTCGGCGGCGCCCGGTTTATCTCGTCGGCCAGCACGAAGTTGGCGAAGACGGGGCCCTCGGTGAACTCGAAGCGCTCCTCGGCCTCCCGGTAGATGTGGGTGCCGGTGATATCGGCCGGCAGCAGGTCCGGCGTGAACTGGATACGGGAAAAGGAGAGGCCGAGCGCGTCGGCGAAACTCCGGGCCGTGAGTGTCTTGCCGGTGCCGGGGACGTCCTCGATGAGGACGTGTCCCTCGGCGAGGACGGCTGTCAGTACTGTCTCGAGGAAGGTATCGTCGGCGACGACGGCGTCGGCGACGGTCTGGAGGACCGCGTCGCACTCAGCGCGCGCTTGGGGGACGTCCATAGCATCGCTTTCTGCATGGCCATGTGTGAAATAAATGACGACTATTCGCAATCCCTGCGAACGACCGAAGCGCTAGACGACCGCCAGCCCGCGGGGAACCTGGTCGTGGGCCTCGGCCCAGGACCCGACCTGGTGCCACGTCGCCCCGTCGGCCGAGCGAAAGAGCCCGTGGTTCGAAAGCGCCGCGACCCCGTCGCCGTCGGTCGCGAGTACGGCTCGCGCGAGTCCGTCCGGCTCGGGCAGCCCGTCCATCGCCCGCTCCCACTGCTGGCCCGTCGTCCGGTAGACGTAGCTCTCGCCGCTCGTCGAGTGGGCCGACCGCGCGCCCCGGGCCGCCGAGACGACGACGATGTCGGGGTCCTCGGGGTGGACCGCCACGCTCCAGACGTATCGGTGGTCCAGCCCGTCTTGCGGGGCTCGCGGCTGGCCGCCGCTCGCGTCGTTCGTCGAGCGGGGCTCGACGCTATTCCACGTCTCGCCGCGGTCCGTCGACAGCGCGTAGCCGTCGCCCGCGGCGGCGTAGACGCGGTCGGGGGCGTCGGGGTGCGTGGCGATGGTGTGGGTGTCGTAGCGGCCCCCCTCGGGGTGGTCTATCCAGGTCTCGCCGCCGTCCGGGCTCCGGACGAAGGCACCGGCCTCGATGGCGACGTACAGCTGGTCGGGGTCGTCCGGTGCGACCGCTATCCACCGGACGTGATGCGTGTGGGGCCGGGGCGGGAACGACCAGCGCGAGGCCGAGTCGAGCTCGGTGAGCCCCTCGCGCTCGCTCCAGTTGGACCCGCCGTCGGTCGAGCGGTAGACGGCGCTCGGTTCGGTACCGGCCCAGACGACGTCGGGGTCGTGTGGGCTGACGGTGACGCTGGTGACGCGGTCGGCACTTTGCCCGCCGTTCGCGCTCGGGTCCAGCACGCGTTCCCAGCTCTCGCCCCCGTCGATGCTGCGCTGGAGCCCCGTCTCGGCGGTGCCGACGAGGACGCGAGAGGGGGCGCGCCCGTCGGCCGCGACACACTCGATGTCGTGTCCGCGGAGCCGTTCGGACCACTCGCCGTCACCGACGAGCAGGCGGTCCGAGAGGGCGGCGTAGTAGGTGGGCATGGTCCAGGGTAGGGGCTCGCAGAACAGAAGTGTGTCGTCGCGTGCACGGGAATCACTTGTTCCCGGCGGATAGCTGGCGCGTCTTCGCTCACTCGTCCGGCAGCCGTTCCAGTGCAGCCACCATCGTCTCCTCGGCGTCTGGGAACGACCAGCGCGCGCCGGTGAGCGGCTCCCGGGCGCGCTCGTCGGGATACTCGGCGAGGACTTCGGCGGTCGGACGTGCGAGTTCCGCTTCGTACAACAGCAGACTCCTGTAACACTCCGACGCGAGGTCGTCGTCGTCGCGCGTCGTCAGGTCACGGACGAACGGTTTCAGCGCGCCGGTCTGCAGGACGTACTCGCCAAGCGGGTCGTGGAAACACTGGTCTGCGTGGCGAGCGAACGTCTCGATCTGCTCTGCATCCACCGCCGGTTCGTAGCGGTCCTGGCTTCCGTCCTCGCGGTGGAGTCGCAACCGCTGTGTCGCGTCGTCAATGCCGACCGACAGTCCGAGGCAGTGACTGACGTTCGCCGTCTCGTCGTCCTTACAGGCCCAGTCCCGGTACGACCGCGCCGCCGAGAGCAGTTCCGCACAGACCGTCTCTTTGCTGACGATGGTGGTGGCTTTCATTTTCGGCTTGAACGTGCCGACGAGTTCTACGTGAACGGAACTCCGGTCGCGCGGTCGGGTCTCCATCCGGACCTGCCAGGCCCCGACTCTGAGCCACCACGCCGGCTCGTCGGCGAACAACGCGGGCAGTTCGAAGAGGGCTCTGACGATATCCCCGTGTGGCGGTGAGACCGTCTGGCAGTAGGTGACCGGGTCGCTCTCCGACCCGTCGCTCTCGACAGTGACGGTTAACTCCCGCTCCTCGTCGAACGTTACCGATAGCCCACTCACGGCAGACTCTATGGACGAGTGTCGCTGCTGGACTAAACCGATACTGCATCGGTGGTGACGGTCGACTGGCGCTCGCAACGCGATAGCCGAAGGCGGTCTCGGCGCCAGTGCCCGACTCTCGACGACGCCGACTAGTCGTCGTCGGCAGCGGGCTTGGCCAGGTCCCGTTCCGAGCGGGGCCCCTCCATCTCCACGTCGGGTAGGTGGTCGCGCAGGTATCGCCCGGTGTAGGACTCCTCGGTCCGGGCCACGTCCTCCGGCGTGCCCTCGGCGACGAGGTCGCCGCCGCCCTCGCCGCCCTCCGGCCCGAGGTCGACAACGTGGTCGGCGTTTTTCACCAGGTCGAGTTCGTGCTCGATGACGACCACGGTGTTGCCGTCGTCGGTCAGCCGATGCAACACGTCGATGAGCTTGCGCTCGTCTTCGGGGTGGAGCCCGGTCGTGGGCTCGTCCAGCAGATACAGCGTCTCACCGGAGTCTTTCTTGCCCAGCTCCTCGGCGAGTTTCACCCGCTGGGCCTCGCCACCGGAGAGGGTGGTCGAGGGCTGGCCCAGCCGCATGTAGTCCAGGCCGACGTCCTTGAGTAACTGTAGCCGTCGGCGAATCCCCGAGTGGCTCTCGAAGAAGTCGTAGGCCTCCTCGACGCTCATCTCCAGCACGTCGGCGATGGTCTTGCCCTTGTAGGTCACGTCGAGGGTCTCGTCGTTGTAGCGGGCCCCGTCACACTCCTCGCAGGGGACCTGCACGTCCGAGAGGAAGTTCATGTCTATCGTTACCGTGCCCTGCCCGCCACAGGCCTCACACCGGCCGCCCTTGACGTTGAAGGAGAACCGCCCCTTCTCGTAGCCCCGTTGCTTCGAGAGGCTGGTCTCGGCGAACAGCTCGCGGATGTGGTCGAAGACGTTGGTGTAGGTCGCCGGGTTCGAGCGGGGCGTGCGGCCGATGGGCGACTGGTCGATGAGTCGCACCGTCTCGATGTTCTCGATACCGTCGATGTCGTCGTGTTCGCCGGGGTTGACGTCCGTGTCGTTCATCCGTCGCACGAGCCCCTTGTAGAGGATGTCGTGCATCAGGGTGGACTTCCCGGAGCCCGAGACGCCGGTGATGGCGGTGAACGTGCCAAGCGGGAACTCGACGTCGAGGTCGCGCAGGTTGTGCTGGCGGGCGCCCCGCACGGTGAGGTGGTCGCCGTCGCCGTCGCGGCGCTTCTTGGGGACCGGAATCGAGCGCTCGCCCGAGAGATACTTGCCCGTCACCGACTCCTCGGTCTCCATCAGCGCCTCCTGTGGGCCGTTGACGACGACCTCGCCGCCTCGCTTGCCTGGGCCGGGACCCATGTCGATGACCTGGTCGGCCCGCCGCATCGTCTCGGTGTCGTGCTCGACGACGATGAGCGTGTTCCCGAGGTCACGAAGCTCTTCGAGGGTGTTCAGTAGTTTGTCGTTGTCCCGCTGGTGGAGCCCGATGGAGGGCTCGTCCAGCACGTACAGCACGCCGACGAGCCCGGAGCCGATTTGCGTCGCCAGCCGGATGCGCTGACTCTCCCCGCCCGAAAGGGTGGCGGCCTCCCTGTCGAGGGTCAGATACTCCAGGCCGACCTCCTCCATGAAGCCCAGGCGCGCGCGTATCTCTTTGAGAATCTCCTCGGCGATCTTCTTGTCGCGGGCCGAGAGGTCCGCCTCCAGCCCCTCGAAGTGTGCCAGCGCGTCGCCGATAGACAGTTCGTTGACCGCGGTGATGGCGGTGCCATCGACCAGCACGGCGCGGGACTCGGCTTTCAGCCGGGTGCCCTCACAGGCCGGACACTCCGTGGTGGCCATGAACTCCTCGATGTGCTCGCGGGCGCGGTCGGAGTCCGTCTCGACGTGGCGGCGTTCGAGATTGGGGATAACCCCCTCGAACCGCTCGGTCTTCTCGCGGGTGCCGTTCTTGGTCCGCCACTCGAAGTGGACCAGGTCGTCAGTCCCGTAGAGGAACTGCCGCTGGATGGACTCGTCGAGGTCTTCGAACGGCGTCGACAGCGAGACGCCGAAGTGGTCGGCGACGTTGTCCAGCTGGCGGGAGTAGTAGGTCCGGTCGTAGCTCCAGGGCTCGAAGACGTGTTTGAGTGGCTTGCTGGGGTCCCGAATCACCAGCTCCTCGCTGACCTCCTTGGTCTCGCCTAAACCCTCGCACTCCGGACAGGCACCGTGGGGCGAATTGAACGAGAAGGAGCGGGTCTCGACCTCACTGATGTCGATACCACAGTGCGTACACGCGAGGTCCTCGGAGAGTTCGACGACGAGGCGGTCCGCGGTGGACTCGTCGCTTTCGGCGAGGTCGCCAGTGGCCCGGGCCGTCGCGCCGCCCAGCGCGTCCGCGGCGCCCTCGGGCGGGTCCGGCAGGACCACTTTCAGGGTGCCGTCGGCCTCGCCGAGGGCGGTCTCGACGGAGTCGTTGATTCGTGAGCGCGCCTCGGTCGATATCTTCACGCGGTCGACCACCACGTCGACGGTGTGGTCGTAGTTCTCGTCTAAGTCGGGCTTCTCCATCGCCAGGTCGTACGGTTCGCCGTCGACCTCGACTCGGGAGTACCCCTCGCCGACGAGGTCGTCGAAGAGGTCCTCGAAGGCGCCTTTCTGGTCCCGGACGACGGGGGCACACAGCTTCGCGCGGGTGCCCTCGGGCAGTTCCAGCAGCCGTGTGACCATGTTCTGGGCCGACTGCTCGCCGACCTCGCGGCCACACTCCGGACAGTGCGGGACGCCGACCCGCGCGTAAAGCAGTCGGAGGTAGTCGTGGAGCTCGGTGACGGTACCCACCGTCGAGCGGGGGTTGTTCGCGGCGTTCTTCTGGTCGATACTGATGGCCGGCGAGAGCCCCTCGACGTTCTCGACCTGCGGTTTGTCCATCTGGCCCAGGAAGTTCCGGGCGTACGCGGACAGGGACTCGATGTACCGGCGCTGGCCCTCGGCGTAGACCGTCTCGAAGGCCAGCGACGACTTGCCCGACCCCGACAGCCCCGTGACGACGGTGAGTTCCTCCCGGGGAATCTCCACGTCGACGTCCTTGAGGTTGTGTTCCTCTGCGCCGGTGACCTCGATGACGTCTTTACTCATCTATGCCGTCTCCAAGGAATGGAGGCGTGAAACCCTGTCGGTTGGTGGTGCCCGTCGGCCCCCGGGACCGTCGGCCCCACCGCTCCCGGGGGCGTCTCGGTAGCACCTACTTTCAACATACGTTCGGGTCGATTGTCCACTATGAGCCGCCACCGGTCCTACGATATCACGGGCATCGACCTCACCGACGACAGCTACACCGTCGAACAGAGCCTGATTCGGAACAAGTACAAAGCGCTCGATGCGGCCGGGAACGTCGTCCTCCGCGGGAAACAGCAGCTGTTCAAGCTCAAGGAGAAGTTCCCGTTCGTCGACGGAAACGGCGACGAGGTCTTCGAGGTCAACGCCACCGGCATCGTCGATATCGCGGGCGACTACGTACTGAGCGATAGCCGGACCGGTGAGGAAATCGTCGTTCTCGACAACGACTTCTCGCTCTTTCAGGACACCTGGCGGATTCGCGACGCCGACACCGGCGAGGTGCTCGCCCGTATCGATTCTCGGGGGACAGCCACGACGCTCGCCCGGAACTTCCTGCCTCTCGGCTGGCTGATTCCCCACAGGTACGAGATAACCGACGGAAACGGTGGCCACGTCGGCCGCATCGACGGCCAGCTGTTCTCCATCCGGGACCGCTACGAGATTACCATCGACGACGCCAGCTCCGTCCCAAAAGAACCCATCGTCGCCGCGGCGATGGTAATCGACGCCATCCAGGGGAACTAGGGGAAGTCTTCGGTGTCCATCGTCCCGGTGATGCGGGCGACGCGACCGGACTGGCTGTACTCGATATCGTCGACGTCAGTGAACTCCCCGTACTTCCCGCCGCCCGCCTCGACCCACGTCTCCAGGTCGTCGGTGTCGACGTCGGTCTCGTCCTCGTAGACGAGGACCCACTCCCGGCTCGTGGTATCGCCGTCGAACGCGTACGTGTCGCCCCAGGCGACCATTCCGTCTAATAACCAATCATCTAAGCTCTCGAATGTCATACCGATCACACCGGATTTCGTCCCTATCGCGTCCACGAGCTTCGAACACGCGTCGCTCTCGTCGACGTACCGGCCCGCTTGCCCGGCTTTCGCGTCGATGATAGCTTCCAGTGCCTCCTGTGGGTCCTGCTCGCGGGAGTCGAACGTGGGCGTAAGCAGCACCCTCGACCCGTCGAGCGCAAACGCGCGGCGGGTGTCCTCGTTTACGTATATCGTGTACCCCTCCCTGTCCGTCTCCTCCTCGTAGTCTTCGGCTTCCAGGTCGTCGACCAACGCTTGCTTCTCGAAGTCGGCCTGGTGGACCTGTACGCGGTCGATATACACCGACTCGGAGATGTCCTCCAGCGACAGAGTGACCGGCTCCAACGTGTCCTCGATGTCGTCGTAGACCCAGTCGTCGGAGAACTTGTCGTTGACGGCCCTCAAGTCGTCGTTGTTCCAGCGGCTGAACCGGTAGTGCTCCTGGTCCAACTCGTCCGGCGCCGGCAGCCACGCGGTGTAGGCATCGCTAAACGGGTTCGGAATCCGGTCCAGACAGCCTGCCGTGCTCGCCAGCGCGCCGGCGCCCACCATCGCCCCACTACGGCGGAGCAGTGTCCGCCGACTATACCTGCGGTCTGGCATACTTTTCAGTGGATATACTACGATATTAAATCTTCGATGGCTACTGTGGCCCGTTTAGCGTCGCTGGGTCCCGACAGGACCACAACCCTTCTTGCCGTCGCTCCCCTCCGACCGGTATGCGCCGCCGAACGCTCCTCCAGTCGCTCGCGGGTGCGAGCGCCACCGGCGCCGTCGGCTCGGCCGCTGCCCACCCCCTCCCCACCGACGACGGCGATTCGACCCCTGCAAGCACCCCCACGGGCGGCGAGCCGCTGGGTTCCCTCGACCTCTCGGGCGCCCGCGAACTCGTCACCAGCCCGGACGGCCACACCGCCTACGTCGCGACCGGCGACGGCATCGCGCTGGTCGACATCGTCTCGCCCGCTTCCCCCCGACTGCTCGCCGAGCGCACCGACCTGCTCGCCGACAGCCCCGACGGGCCGATGGAAATCGTCCAGGACCTCGCCCTCGTCGACGATAGACTGCTCGTCGCCGGCCCGGCAAACCCCACCGAGACCGGTGCCCACGGCGTCGTCGTCTTCGACGTCAGCGACCGCGAGAACCCAGCGCAGGTCGCCGCCGTCGAACTCGACACGCGCATCCACAACTGCGATTTCGACGGCCGCTACGCCTACGTCACCGCCAACGGTCGCGCGGCCAGCCCCCTCGCCGTCGTCGACACCGACACCGGCGACGAGGTCGGCTCGTGGTCGCTCCTCGACGCCGACGAGCGGTGGGACGCGGTCCATCCCGCGCTCCGGCCGCTCCACGACGTGTGGGTGCAGGGCGAGTACGCCTATCTCGCCTACTGGGACGCTGGCACGTGGATTCTCGACGTGAGCGACCCGGCCGATATCTCGCTGGTCTCCCGCGTTCGGGGCCGCAGTCGCGACGACCTCGCCGGCATCGAGGACCCGGGCGTCGAGCGCAGCGAACCGCCCGGCAACGACCACTTCGTCACCGTCGACGAGGACGCGTCGCTGCTGGGCGTCGGCGGGGAGTCCTGGGACGCCGGCGACGACGGCAGCGGCGGTCCCAGCGGTATCGAACTGTTCGACATCAGCGACCCCGAATCCCCGACGTCGCTGGCCACCATCGACCCGCCGTCGTCGAGTGACCAGACCTACGGCGGCGTGATGACGACGGCTCATAACTTCGAACTCACCGACGACCGGCTGTACTCGGCGTGGTACAAGGGCGGCGTTCGAGTCCACGACGTGCGCGACCCGAGCCAGCCGCGCCAGATATTCCGGTGGCGCGACGCTGGGACGACCTCGTTCTGGACCGCACAGCGGGCGGCCGGCTGTTTCGTGGCCTCGAGTGCGGCCATCCCGGACGACGACATCTCCCCGGGCGTCTACACGTTCCCCGACCCCGCCGCGGACGCGCCGACCTCGACCGATGGCGCGACTGGCGACGGGTTCGGCGTCGCCGCGGCGCTGGCAGCTATTGGACTGGGGGCGTGGCGGCTGGGGCGGCGGCGAGAACGCGAACAGTAGCTACGACAGCGCGCTCGCCACCGCGGCGGCCACGCTCCGGGCGCGTTCGGCAAGTTCCTCGGGGACGTCCCCCGCCTCGACGGCGGCGTCGAGTTCGTCGTCGTCGACGCGTTCGACTCGGCCGTCGGCGTGTTTCAGCACGTCGACGTGGAGGTCGACGTAGCGGGCCGTGTCCGGGAATATCTCGACCGGCGTGCAGACGTTGACGTAGGTGCCCTTCTTCTCGCCGTCGCTGTCGCGGTACACCGTCGGATACCACCACCGCCCCTCCTTCAGTTTGGTCTCGGCCACGTCGCCGGCCTCCTTCGGTACGCCCAGGCCGTCGTACTCGCCCCCGGCACGCATCTCCCGTTCGACGGTGACGGTGCCGTCGGCGTCGACCTGCTGGACGGCCGCTCGCCCGAGGCTGATGAGCCGCCCGTCCGGTTTCCCGTGGCCCAGCCCTAGCGTGTCGCCGGCCTGTGGCCCGAACTGCCGGGCAGTGACGGCGAAGGGGAAGTCAGTCTCGCCGTCGGCACCGGGCTCGTCACACAGCGCCTCGACGTAGTCGACCGCCGCGCTGGCGCTGTTGGACCCTGCCTTCACGCGGTGGTGGCCCGCCATCGTCGTCGTCACGTCACGGCGCCGCTCGTCGAGCGCGAAGCGACTCTCCCGACCGAACCACACCCACGTCGTCGCGCCGCCGTCGAACTGCCGAGCGGGCGCAGCGTCGGCCGGGTCGTCGGCGCCCGCCAGCGCCTCGTCGATGGCCGCCGCCCGTTCGTTGGCCGCTTCGAGGGCCTCGGCGATGGCGTCGAAACCCGCCTCGTCGCTTGCTCGCTCCCAGGAGACGCCCCACCCATCGCGTGGGTCGGCCGAAATCACGTCGAGCATCGCCGGGCCCGATGCCGTCGTACTCGTCGACCCACCCCGAACCAGGGTCAGGAGGTCGCCCCGAACGCCGACGGTCGTATCGAGCACCGCGCGGCCGTCCGTCCAGGGCGCGGCCCCTTCGATGACCTGCACCCGCAGGCGGTCGCCGGTCTCGACGCGCTCGTCGCTGTTCGAGTACGGCAAGAATCCCTCGCCGTCGCCACAGTCGACGACGGCACCGCTGGAAAGCGTCTCCGTGACTTCGCCGGCGTAGACCGCTCGGACCGGAAGCGGGTCGGCCCACGACAGCGTGTCCCGGCCCAGCCCCCGGAGTTCCGCGACGACCCGCTCGACCGTCTCGCGGTCGCCGCTGACACCCACGCCCTGTCGGTCGTCGGTCGTTGCGACGGCAGCCCCGGCCCGTTCTACTGAAAAGTCGTCCTCGAAGCGGTCCTCGATGGGGCCGGAGGCCTGCACCACGTCGATACCGGCGTCGGAAAGCAGCCGGGTCAGCGCCGTCGTGTAGATGCCCCTGACCCGCACAGTCATAGGGCGTCCTCGTCGGCGGCAAAGCGGACCCGACCGTCCACTGTGGGCCCGAGCGTCAACTCCACTTTCTCGTCGGTGAGCACGCGCCCGCCCTCGACGGGGACGCCCCACGTGTCGAAGCGGACGTACCCCCGGATGTCGTCGGCGTGGGTGTAGAGGTCCACGTAGTCGAGGGTGTGTTCCTGAATCTCGCTACTGGAGTGGGCGATGTCCATATCGGAGTAGACGGTCTCTCTCCCGGCGAAGAACGCTTCGAGCTCTGTGGCGGCTTCTTTGGTCGCTTCGACCACGGCGTCGGATGCGGCTTCGATGGCGTCCTGGTCGAGTCCGACATCCCGGAGCGCGGCCTGTTCGCGCTGCGTGAAGTGCATACGCGCTCAAATGTATCGTGGTAAATTAAGACACGCGGAGTTTGTGCGGTCAGAACGGGGTCCGGTGTTGCCCTAGAGACTACAAACAGCCAGAAAGCCCCCGCGCTCTGTACTCCGCACTGACCCACCAGTAAAACAGCTCGTATCGACGAAAAATCGATTCGTTCTACAGGCCGCCGGTCTAGATCATCGCGTTCAGGACCAACACGAGTGCGCCAAAGAGGACGCCGAAGGCGACGATAGTTCGCGGGTCGATGCGGATGGTGTTCTGGTCTTCGGCGTCGAAGTACCGGACGAGGCCGGCACTGGACATCAGTCCGCCGCTGTCGCTGCTCATACCCGTCTCTGGTCACTCATCCGGAGTAAGCCTTTCGGCTTCGCTCGCGCCGTACCCACATGGACAATCCTTATCTGACCCCACAATCTAGGCTGAGAGGAACCATGGCTGTCAGGCTCAAAGACTTCTATGCCGATTGGTGCGGCCCCTGCAAGACCCAGGACCCCATCCTCGAGGACTTAGAGGAGGAGTGGACCGACGTCGAGTTCGAGAAAATAAACGTCGACGAGGAACAGGACGTGGCCAACGAGTACCAGGTCCGTTCGCTCCCGACACTCGTCGTCGAGAACGACGACGGCATCGTCGAGCGCTTCGTCGGCGTCACGCAGGCCGACGACATCGAGGACGCGCTGACGCAGGCCTCGGCGTAGACCCACTTTTTGCACGCTCCGGCGGTCGAGCGCACGGCGCTCGACACGCCTCCGCGGCAAAAACTTGGGGAAAAATCGCGGCGTACTCCTTTCGCGGGCCTTCGGCCCGCGGCAGTCCGTGCGCCGCGGTCGAACCGGCGCCTCCGGCGCCGGATGCTACTTGCTGACTATATTTGCGTCTCTACAGCGGACAGCCTGCCCTTCCCCGTCCTCGTGAGCAAGCGAACGAGTGGCTCGTCAGAGCTTGCTCTGACGGTGTCTTCGCGCGATAAAACGCGCTCACGGCCACCGCCTGGCCAGTCGGCCGCTCAATCTGTCGACGACGACGCCTCGAACCGGCTCGCCGGAAGGAGGAGGTCCTGCACCGCGGGCAGGTTCTTGACGTTGTAGACGATTTTCGCGTCCGTCTCGGGTGCGACGATACAGGAGAGGCGAATCCCGCGGTCGTGGAGCTCCTTGGGCAGTATGTGACTCGACGGCGATGGCATCTCCCCCTCGACGACGGCGACGGCGCAGTTCGTACAGGCGCCCCCGCGACAGGCGAAGGGCCAGGCGTACCCCTGGCGCTCGGCCGCTTCCAGCAGCGACTCGCTGTCTCTGACGTAGAACTCCCCGTAATCCTCGGGCGAGAGGCCGCCGTCGGCCGCCTTCTCGAAGAGGTCGTCGTCGGTCAGCTCCCACAGCCGGTCGGCCATCACCTCGTAGTTCAGATACTCCACCTTGACGCCCTCTGGTTCGGGCGGCTGCTCGGGCGGCTCGTCGGTGTCTGCGGTCCCCACGTCCGGGTCGGCGGCGATGTCCTCGTCCGGAACTGCGTCGCCGGGCTCCCAGCCGTTCTCGATGCGCTCGAAGGCGGTTTTCACCGCCAGGAACGCCTCCGTCGACCCTCCCTGGTCGGGGTGGGTCTCCTTGACGCGCTCCCGGTAGGCATCGACTATCTCGGCCTCCTCGGCGTCCGGGTCGACGCCGAGTATCTCGTATGGGGACGCCACAGTCGCACGTAGGCTTGGGTCGCCAAAAGCAGTGTGCAATCCCCTCGAAATTGCGGCTAGGAAAATTTGTGGTTGGTGTTGTGGGTGCTACTGAAGCGATTGCGTACAGCCAGAAAGCCCCGGCTGGCTGAACTCGGGGGGCTCGCTGCGCGCTTCCTTCGCTACGCTCAGTCCAGTGCTTGCGTCGCCCGCCGTCGTTCAGCCAGCCGCCCCTTTCAGTCCCACCCAGCGCTGTTTGGCCAACCGGCTACGGGCGGGACTGAAAGGGGCCGCGCTATCGGGGAACCCCGACGAAGCAAGCACTGGACCGAGTGAAACGAGGGAAGCGCGCAGCGAGTCGCGGGACCCGATAGCGCGGGGGCTTTCTGGCTGTTAATAAGCGCGCTAAATCCAGAAAAGACGGTTTTCGTTGCTAGCGGAACTGCACACCGAGGTCGTGCAGGCCGTCGTTGTGGCGGGCGACGTTGATGAGCAGGGGGGTGAGCCCCTCCACTTCGGCGGCGTTGGCGAGCGGGCCGCCGTCCAGTGCTCGCAGCCCCTCGATACCCTCGGCGAGTTCCGACACGGTGGCTTTCGCGTCACGGTCGTCGCCGACGACGATGGTGTCCCAGTCCAGGTCCGCTTCGAGGTCGGCCAGCCGGCCGGCCGCGAGGTTGTGGAAGGCGCCGACGACTGGCGTCCCCTCGGGGGCGGCCTTCGCGGCGAGCTGGGTGACGCTGCCGACGCCGGGGCGATTATAATGAAAACCGTCTTCGTCGCGTTTCATGCCGACAGCGGGGGAGACGAGGATGGCGTCGCCCAGCTCGTCGGCGACGGCCTCGACGGTGTCCGTGAGGTGGTAGGCCGGGACGGCCGTCACGACGACGTCCGCCTGCGCGGCGGCCTCGGCGTTTGCCAGCCCCGCGATATCGACCTCCTGTCCGCGGCTGTCGAGTTCGGCCTCGTACTCCTCGGCTTTCGCCGCGGCCTTGTCGGCCTCTCGCGAGCCGACGATGACCGTGTGGTTCGTATCGTCCGCCCACCGCAGGGCGAGCCCTTCACCGATGTCGCCGGTGCCGCCGAGTAACGCGATGTCCATATGCAGGCGTAGGGCGAACTGCGAATAAGCGTTGTGCGACCGGACGTGCTTGCCACGGTCTGTGTCGCGGACGTCCAGCTTCGCGCCTGCCAGACGACGCCATCGTCGTCCAGCACGCACTGATACCCGACAGCCCGGTACCGGAGGTGTCTTACGTGCCGACCCGAGATAGTCAGGTAGGCGGCACGGTCAGACGGCACCTTTCAGCCCGGACGTGGCTACATGTCCGGGTACGCGGTCTGTCCTAAACCGTCTCTATAACGTTCCTGAGCGGCCGCGCTGCGCACTGCGAGACGACCCCTCTGCGAGTGGCGTCGCTGCTACCGGTACCTTCACTCAAGCAGGTCTGGCAGGTCCTCGACGCTCTCGACGACGGCGCTGGCACCCGCGCTCGCGTAGGTCGCCCGGCCGTCCTCGCCGGTGAGTCCACCAGTGAGGACGCCGACGCCGTAGTACACCCGGTCGGGGTCCTCGTCGTCGGCGTTGACAGCGGTCTGGATGTCGTCCAGCGTGTCGCCGGCGAAGGCGACCTGTCGTGCGTCGAACCGCTCGGCCAGTGTCAGCAGGGCGTGGGGGTGGGGTTTCCCCTGCTCCCAGTCGTCCATGGTAAAGCGGTGCTCTTCAGGGATAGCCAGTCCCACCCGGTCCATCGCGATGTCGGCCTCTGCGGCGGGCCGGCCGGTGACGACGCCGACCGCGTAGCGCTCCTGGAGGGCATCGAGCGTCGCCTCGCTGACCAGCTTCGGCTCGTCGTTGATGTAGCCCGGCGCGTCGAAGGCGGGTTCGCCGCCCTCCAGGTCCCGATACAGCTCGCTCCCGAGATACAGCGTCTGGAACACCTCGCGGAGGCCCCTGGGGTCCCAGGCGTCGAGAACCTGCTCGGCGTTCTCCTCCAGCAACTCCCGGACGACGGCTTTCGCCGCGTCGAGGCCGCCGCCGGTCTCGGCGATGGCGTCGGTGAAGGCGGCCACGTTCACGTCGGTCTCTCGCGAGGTCAGCACGAACAGCGCCGCCGCGTCGGTCAGCTCCCAGTCGTTGTTGAACCCGCCGGCGTTCTTGAACCGCTGGATATCGGCTTTCGCGATGGTGTCGCCGTACACCCGGTCGACGGACTCGACGATGGCCCGTCGGTACGAGTCGGCCACGTCCACCAGCACTCCGTCGATGTCCAGCACGACAGCGTCGACTTGCATACTCGGACCTCCACACGCTCGTTGAAGCGCCTTGCTATCTCTGCCCCGGACCGTCGACCGCCCGGTACAGCACCACACCGCCGGGCAGTTGTTCGGCCTCGGCCGGCACGACGACCGGGTCGCCGCCTAGCGTGGTGAACCAGCAGGCCGCGCCGACCCGCCGTGCCACGTCCCGGACGGGCCGCTGGAGTTCGGGCGGCAGGTTGCGAGCGAAGAGGACGTCTGCCCCCTCGTAGACCGACAGTGTCGGCTCGGTCACGTCGTCACTGACGAAGGCAACGGGGTCGGGGACCGACCGCTCGCGGATATCGGTCGCGGTCACGTCGACGCCTCGCTCGGCCAGGTCGACGGCGACGTCGTGCCGGTTGCCGACGCCGACTTCGACGACGGAATCGACGTCCGAGAGTCGGGTAACGAGTGCGGTCACGGGCGCTGCCACGGCGGGAAACTTATGGCCCGGTGGCGTTTATGGGTTCGCATGCACGTCGACATCGTACCGGTGGGCGAGGTCTCCAGCCTCGTAAAGCGGGAGGCCTCGGAGGGCCTCCGTGAGACATACGACTGCGAGGTCTCCATGCACGAACCGCAGTCGGTCCCCGCCGGTGCGTACCACAGCGACCGCGACCAGTACCGGGCCGAGGAGTTCATCGACCTCGCGCGACGGGTCGGCTCGGGCGACAAGAACATCGCCATCACCCCGAAGGACCTCTTCTACCGCCGTCGGAACTACGTCTTCGGTCTCGCATATCTCAGTGGCTCCGGCAGCGTGATATCCACCTATCGGCTCCAGACCTCCTCGGACGGCGGCTTCTCGAACCAGTCGGCCAGCGACATCTTCTCCGCCCGTGTCCGCAAGGAGGTCGTCCACGAGATCGGCCACACGCTCGGGCTCGAACACTGCGACAACAAGCGCTGTGTGATGAACTTCTCCCCGACGGTGCGACAGGTCGACGTCAAGGAGCCCTCGCTGTGTGGCTCTTGCCAGCGAACCGTCCTCTGATCGCCCGACTGCGATGCGCCTAACTTGTTAGGTGCCGAAGCTACGCCCTCGCAGTGTATAGCTACAGTCGCGATGAGCACGAGTCAGTCAAGCGACCGAATTGCAGAGCTCGGTGACATCTTCGTCGCAGTCACTGGCGACGAATCGGTCACCGAAACACAGTCGGGGGACTCTCCTGACCGGGAGCTCCGGCCCGACGAGGAGTTCGACCCCGACGAGGTCGCGGACGGACTCGACGATGCCGTCGCCGGTTCCGAGACCGGCGACACGAGTGACCCTGCCGCGTAGGCCTGCCACCCCCCACCGTGTGTTCTCCCCACACCCTTTCGAAATACGTCCAGAGTGGTTACGCGACGTGTTCGCGTTCGCGACGCGCCTCGGGCAGCGGATAGACGACGCCGAACAGCAGCCGATTCAGTGCTGTTCCGACGCCGAGCCCGAACACCAGCGGCGGTAACACCCCCTCCGGTGTGCCGGGCACAAGCCACCACAGCACCGCAGCCAACACGAGGATGCTACCCAACAGCCCGGCTGTGAGTTCCCAGACGCCCGCGGCGCTCCGGTCGACCGCCGCACAGAGGACGACACCGAATACGGCAGCGAAAACGCCGAGCGGCCATATCGTCGGCTCACCGAGCGAATACGCTATCAACAGTGCCGTCACGACGCTCGACGCTCCGACGAACAGGTCCCGGGCGACGACCGTTCGTTTGCTCCGTCCCATACGATTGCTCTACGTAGGTGGTACCTCAGTTCTCGTCGGGCGCGTAGTCGTCCCCGCGAACCTTTTTCATCGTTGGGTGCGCTCACTCCGTTCGCGCACCACGCCTCGAAAAACGTTCATGAAAAAGGCCGAATCCTCATGGTTCGAGAGAGCGAAGCTCTCTCGTCATCACGAAAGGCGCGAAGCGCCTTTCGAACGACTCCGTTCGGGTTCGGGGAAACGGCTCGCTGCGCTCGCCGTATGTTTTGCCAGTTCAGTTCTCGTCGGGCGCGTAGTAGTACTCGCCGGCCTTCTTCTGTTTCCGGTCGAGCTGTGAGTCGGGCTTGTTGATGCGCGGTCGGGAGGTTCGCTCGTCGCGGCGGAAGGTGATGTCGAGGTTCGCGAGGAACTCGTTCATCCCTTCGCGCATCCCCTGTGGCGGCGCGGCGTGGCCCGACTTCGCCGGTTCGCCGTCGAAGACGAGCAGCCGGTCGGCGAGCAGGTCTATCATGTAGATGTCGTGGTCGATGACCAGCGCCGTCGCGTCGTGGTTCTCGGCGTACCTGCGGATGGCGGAGGTGGCAAGCACACGCTGCTCGACGTCGAGGTGTGCCGAGGGCTCGTCCAGCAGGTAGAGGTCGGCGTCCTTCGAGAGACAGGCCGCGATAGCCACGCGCTGGCGCTCCCCGCCCGAGAGGTCCGTCAGTTGTTGCTCCATCACCGCGTCGAGCTGGAGCGGGTCGGCGATTTCGGTCGTCCAGTAGGAACTGCCGAAGTCGTCGGTAATCGAGGAGAGGAAGGCGTCGACCCGCATCGGCTGGTCTATCTCGATGTACTGTGGCTTGTATGCGATGTCGAGCCGGCTGTCGACCTCGCCGGTCGTGGGTTCGAGCCGACCAGCGAGCATCTTCGCGAACGTCGACTTCCCGATACCGTTGGGTCCCACGACGCCCAGCACTTCGCTCTCGCGGATAGTGCCCGCGTCGACGTCGAGCGTGAACTCGCCGTCGCCGTAGGACTTGGTGAGTTCGGGGTATTCGATAACGACGTCGCCGGTCGACCCCGGACGGGGCGCGTGTTCCTCGAACTCGATTTCCGTCTGTCGAATCCGCATGTTCTCGTTCTCGAGATAGCCCGAGAGGTACTCGTTGATACCCTTCTTCGTCGATTTCGGCGGTGTGATGATACCGAACGCCCCTGGCGAACCGTACGCCATGTTGATGTTGTCCGCCAGCAGGTCGAGGATGGCGAGGTCGTGCTCGACGACGAGCATCGACCGGTCGCCCTCCTCGGCGAGTTCCCGAATCAGGCGGGCGGCGGTCATCCGCTGGCCGATGTCCAGATACGGCGTGATCTCGTCGAGGAAGTAGAAGTCCGCATCTCTTGCGAGCGTCGCGACCAGGGCGACCCGCTGGAGTTCACCGCCCGAGAGGTCGTCGATGTGGTTGTCGACGACCGGGCGGATACCGGTGCGGTCGATGAGCTCGTCCAGCGCCCCGCGCTCGTCGGTCTGTTCCAATAACTCGCGGGCCGGCCCGTCGAACTGGTCGGGGATGCGGTCGACGTACTGGGGTTTCCGGGCGACGGTCACGTCGCCGTCCCGCATCTGTTCGAGGTAGTCCTGCAGGGCGGTGCCCCGATACTCGTCGAGAATCTCGTCCCAGCTGGGCTCGGCGCCGTACTGGCCCAGATTCGGGGCCATCTCGTCGGCGAGGATGCGGACGGCGGTGGTCTTCCCGATACCGTTGGGCCCGAGAATGCCGGTTACCTGTCCCTCCGCCGGCGACGGGAGCCCGTACAGCGCGAAGGCGTTCTCGCCGTAGCGGTGGACTGGCTCGTCGTCCAGTTCCTGTGGGAGGTTGATAATCTCGATGGCGTCGAACGGGCACTTGTTGACACAGATACCGCAGCTCTCGCCCAGACATATCTCCTCGGAGATACGGACCTGGTCGGGCTTGCCCTCGAACTCCTCGTCTTCCTCGTAGGTGTCGCTACGCTTGGTGATGCACTCTTTCCCGCTCCGGTTGGGCGGGCAGTAGTTCATACACTCGTAGTTACAGCGGTCGGGCTGGCACCGCTCCAGGTCGACCACTGCGATGCTGTCGTCGGCCATCTCAGGCCCCCGCAGTCAGCAGGATTCCCCACGACACGAACCAGAGCGCGAAGGTCATGAAGGAGATATAGAGGTAGTCTTTCCCCGAGAAGTCGTCGTCAAGGATACCGATACCCCGCAACAGCGGGAGCTGCACGAAGATGGCGGCGAGGACGACGACCAGCGCGAGCGTGTCGGTCGCGCCGCTCGCCACGGCGTTCGACACGAACGCCGCGGCGATGCCGGCGATCGCCGTTATCGTCGTGACAGTGAGCCCCCGCATGTGGGAACTCATTCCGTCCGCCGATTCCGTAGCCATATTCACAGTTTCCCGACCCGCCACCAAAAGGGGCGCGGTTCCGGGACAGAACCTGTCCAACGCGTCTGACGCAACCACTCCTCAATCTTTATGCATCCGGCGACATTCGTAGGAGCTAATGACGGAAACCGATGGCGAGGGTATCTCGGATCTCCCACCCAGCGCGAAGCTCGTCTACAAGGTACTGGAGTACGACGGGCCGCTGACACAGAAAGGCATCGTCGAAGAGTCGATGCTCTCGGCACGCACGGTCCGCTATGCGCTCGAACGACTCGACGAGGTCGGCGTTGTCGAGGAAGACGTCTACTTCGCGGACGCCCGACAGAACCTCTACGAACTGAACGAGCCGCCGGCCGAACAGGCCGACCCCGCCATCTCGGACTGACTCTTCTATCGCTTTCCGTCCGTACAGGCCGGACAGCTTCGCCGGTCGCCGTACCGCTGCCCGCAGAACCCACAGCCACGCTCCGAATCGCTCCCGAGCGTCGCCCGTTTTCGTCTCCGGCTACTCATGCCAGCTCACCGCAGGAGCGACAGCGGGCTCGGTTGGCGGCCGGGTCGTACGCCAGCGCGATTTCGGAACAGTGGCGACAGTAGCGGTCGCTCGTCATCGTCGGGGTATCCGGCGCAGTCGGGGGGACGGTCGATTCGACGGTATGTGATTCGTTGACTGCCATGTCAATACCAACCACGGAGTAGTACAAAAGTTCTGTGGACATACGTCGGGGAATGTCCTTATATTCTATTGCTATCTATGGATGTGGAGTTACTTACGCTATTTTGACGGGGTTTTAACGCGAAAAACGAAACAAAACTCAATCTCGCCGGTGGAGCGCGTAAGCGATACACACCAGCCCGGCGAACTGCGTGACGTGGCTCACCGTCAGGAAGTAGTCCTGCTGTGGGAGCGAGAGCACCCGAAACTGCAGCAGCATCGACCCGACGAAGGTGAGCGTGTAGGTGACGGCGGTCAGCAACAGCAGGCCGACCGCGAGATACCGCATCGACGGGTCACCGTGTCGGTAGAAGCTCTGCAGCGAGCGGTAGCCGATGTACAACCCGACCGCCACGGAGCCGGTGGCGAAGGCGCTGGCGATGAGCTCGATGACGCGAAAGCCGTACACAGTTGTCTCGAACACCATCAGAAATCACTCCAGAGCCGCTGTAGTCTGTCTGCCGGGTCCTCCTCAGTACCGGTCTCGACCTCGAACTCGAAGCGTCCGTCCTCGAGTGTGATGTTGAACTCAGCCAGAACCGTGCTGTAGACGGAATCGTGGTGACCGTCCGGGCGCACCCGGGTCTGTTCGTCCAGGAAGCCGACCGCAACGAGCCGCTCGACGCGCCGATACAGCGTCGACGGTGAGGCGCCGGTCATGTCGCTCAGTTCCTGCACGGTCAGTGGCTCGTCGCTCGCCGCGGTGAGGATGGCTCTCGCGTACTCGTCTCCGAAGAGGCTGACTACCGTTCCGAAGTCGCGCTCCTCGCTCACCGTTTCTTCCGTTGTCATCTCCGGCGTATAATCGGCATCGGTTCGCAGACGGTTCGTTCGCGGGACGCTTCCGCGGTCGCGTCGTGGCGTCGGAACGCACAGGGACATGACGTCATCCATCCAGATTGTCCCGCAGACTCGGCGGGAAGTAGCCGAATTCGCCCCACGTGTACTCCGTGCCGGCCGGCTCCCCGCGCACGCTTATCTGCCACGTCTCGATGTCGCTCACGTCGACCGACAGCGAGTCGCCCGGCCCGAGTCGGTCGAAACTGTCGCTGAACTGGTCGTCGGCGGGGTCGGGCGGCCGTGGGCCGTCCGTCCCGTCCTCGTCCGCCGCCGAGATGTCCTTCAGATACACTCTGAACGTCTCGGCATCGACCGAATCGCCGGCCTCGTGGGTGAGCACGGCCGCCTCGTCGCCAGGGTCCCACTCGAGTCCCCACGTGATGATGGGCTGGTCGTAGAGCGCGATGCTATCCATATTCCGAAAGGTGTCCGGCGGCATCGTCGCGACGGCAGTTGCCAGGTTGTCATCGACGGTCAACTCGACGCGGTTGGCCTCTAACGCCTCGGGGTACTCGCTGATGCGGGCTCTGATGTCCTGTTTCGACACGTCGGCGTCGTCCGCGAACAGGAAGCTCCGACTGGGGTACACCGTGGACTCGCCGAAGTCGACGCTGCGGGCCTCCAGAAGGGCTCTGGACCCGTCGACGGTGAACGTCCCGGGTCGGATGTGTGTCCACGGCGGCGCACGGACGCTGTCGGTCATCCGCTCGAACTGGGGCTCGGCTTCGTGGAAGCGAGTGTGGCGCCCTTCCCCGGCGTCTATCATCGGGCCGACGAACTGCATCGGCTCGTCGAAATAGCCCGAGAAGAGCACGTAGTCGTCCCCGTGGGCGACGACCTGCTGGAGGTCGCCACGCTCGTAGACCGTGTATCCCTCGTAGCTGTCGTACTGTTCGTATCCGGTTCCCTCTAACGCCGCCTGGACGGTGTCCGTGGCCACCGACCCCTTCGCCACGACGCTGCCCCGGGCTTCGACTGCCCACTCGAACGCCGAGAGGCCCACGCCGACGTAGTCCATCCCCGGTTTGACCCCCTTCCCGCCGTAGGGCGTGCCAAGCAGGTCTTCGCCTCGGGAACCGGGGACGACGTACTCCATGCTCGTTCGAACGCCGTCCAGGTCGCCGGGCCTGGCACTCTCGTCGGGCTCCGGTATCCAGTCGCGGTAACGTGGCGGCCCCGTTTCGGGTTCCTCGACCGACCCGAAGCGGACTTGTTGTCCAAACGCCGGCAGCGTCGTACAGCCTCCCACGGAAGCGACACCGCCCGCGGCCAGTCCCGCCAGAAACCGCCGGCGGGTACTGCCCGGCCGGTCGTCAGTCTCGTCTGCCATACGCCACCCGATGACGCCCCGTCAAAAAGAACCGTCCCCCGGCTGGCGCACCTGACAAGCCGTCGAAATTTTTATATACTCGAACGGCGCTTCCGCGGGCGAACTCCTGCTCGTTCCTCGCTCGCGACCGCAGTACTCTTGTCTTCCTACGACGGCACGACGGTAATCGTACTGCCCCGGTCGATAGCCCGCTCCGGCTCCTCCACCTTTTTCATCGTCGCCCTTCTTCGTTCGCTTCGCTCACTGCGGGGAGGGCTCCTCGAAAAACGTGGGCGAAAAAGGCCGGAAGCGCGCCGTCGGCGCGCTTCCGGTATCCTGCGGGAGCACCGCGACCGCAGGGCTCGTCAGAGCTTCGCTCTGACGGTGAAACGGCTCGCTGACTCACGGTGCTTCGCACCGTTCGTCTCTCGCGGTCACACGGGACCGCGCACCGCTCGCCGTATGCTTACGATGGGACGACGGTAATCGTACTGCCGCGGTCGATGGCCCGCTCCAGTTCCTCGGCGATGCCGGAGCCACGTGAGACCTGTACCTCGCCGACCTTTTTCATCGTCGTCCTTCCTCGCTCGCTTCGCTCGCTGTGGGAGGACTCCTCGAAAAACGTCGATGAAAAAGGCCGACTCCTCCCTACGGTCGGAGTCGGTGAAACGGCGGCAAAGCCGCCGTACCCATCCCGCTACGACGGCACGACGGTAATCGTACTGCCCCGGTCGATGGCCCGCTCCAGTTCCTCGGCGATGCCGGAGCCACGCGAGACCTGAATCTCGCCGCCACGGGAGACCGTCGCGGTAAAGAGGTATTCACCGTCGGCCTGCACCTCGACGGTGTCGCCGGCGTGGCCGTTGAGCGGAATCATCACGTGCCGGGAGGTGACCTCCGGCTGGACGATTTCGCCCTGCTGGCCGCCGCTGTCTTTCTGCGGGCCGCCGGAGGGGCCCGTCGGCTTCTCGTCTAACGTACGCACGTCGATGTCGATACCGAGCCGGTTCTCGACGTCGGTGATGCGGCCCCCGCCCTTCCCGATGACCTGTGGGATGTCGTCCTCTTCGACCCAGACGACCGCGTTGTTGGGACCGCGCAGTTCCACGTCCACGTGCCCGCGGGCGATGGAGCGAATCTCGCGTTCGACCTCCTGTTTGGCGAGGCGGTCGACGCCCGAATCCTGTTCGTCCTCGTCCTCGTTGAGCGGGACGGTGACGACCTGGCGGTTGAACGTGTAAATCTCGTACTCGGGCTGGCCGGTCTCGAAGTCCCGGACGACGATGACCGGGCGGGCGAGGTCCTCTTCCATCAGGCCGTGGGGGACCTTGACCTCGGTCTTGACGTCGTAGACGGTGTGGACCTGTCCGGCCTCGATGTAGACGACGGTGTCGACGATCTGGGGGATGAGTCCCAGTTCCACGCGGCCGATGAGCCGCTGGAGGGCGTCGACGGCCCGGGTCGCGTGGACGACCCCGACCATTCCGACGCCCGCCAGACGCATGTCGGCGAAGACCTCGAAGTCGTCGGTCTTTCTGACCTCGTCGTAGATGGTGTAGTCGGGCCGGACCATCAGCAGCGAGTCGGCGGTCTTCTCCATCGAGCCGCCCAGTGCGGTGTACTGCGTAATCTCCGGGCCGACCTGGAGGTCCCGCGGTTTCTCCATCGTCTTGACCGAGTAGTCCGAATCGACGAGGAACTCCCCGACGGCCTGGGCGAACGTGGACTTCCCGGCGCCGGGCGACCCCGAGATGAGGACGCCGCGCTGGTGTTCCGTGAACCGATCCCGGAGCTCGTCGGCGTGTTCGTAGTCGTCGAGGTCGGTCTTGACGATGGGCCGGACGGCGGTAATCTCACGGGCGTCGGAGAAGGGCGGTCGGGCGATGGCGATTCGCATGTCGCGGAACTGGACGATGCTCATCCCCGGCTCGTCGAGTTCGAGGAAGCCCTCGGCCGAATCGCGGGCCGCATCGAGGATATCCTCGGCGTACTCGCGGAGTTCCTCCTCCGTGGCGGTCTTGTCGCGGATGGGCTGGTAGTGCATGTCGCCGATAGAGCCCTTCTTCGCGTACGGTTTGACCCCGACTTTCAGGTGGACACTCATCGTCCCCTCGTCGAAGAAGTTCTCTATCTCCAGTCGGTCGACGGTCCGACCGCGTGGCTCGATGTACTCCACGTCGAGCCCCTTCGCGCGGGCGACCTCCGCCTGCACGTCGTCGCTCGTCACCAGCGTCGCCGACCGGTCGTCGGCGATATCGCGGATGAGCGCGTCGATTTCGCCCTCGCCGGCGTCGCGCTTCTCGACGGCGTCGGGCCGTCGGCCCACGTACTCCACGTCGATGGTGCCGTCGTCGGCCAGTTCAACCAGCGCCTGCAGTTCTTCGAGGCCCTCCCAGCCGGTCTCTCGGCCGTCGTTGGCCTGTGCTTCGAGCTCGCCGACGACCGCCTCGGGGACGACGACCGTCGCGCCCGCAAAGCCCATGCCGTCGACCTCGCTGTCGGCATCGGCGTCTGCGGCTACCTGTGTGGACACGCGGCCGTCGATGACCACGCTCGTGTCCGGGACGATTTCCATACCTGGGGTTTGTCGCAGGCGTTGAAAAGGGTGTGGAGTCGGTACGGCAGCGCTATAGTAACAATTGAAACGATTTACACACCGATCGCACTGTCTTCGTGCGATCGGGTGTGCATTGATTTTCAATGGCTACTATAGTCAACTCGTGGCTCGTACTGGTGGCTGTAACGAACTGAGGTAATCTTCGTGGCGGCGAAAACGGTCCCCGGCCCCGATGGCACTCATCGTCGCGGTGATGGCTACACCGTAGGTGCAGACGGCCAGCGCGACGACGACGCCCCCGAAATCGGGGAACAGGGTCGCCGCGAAGACCATCATCGACACCGGCGGCGAGAGGGTAAACAGTGCGCCGACGAGGCCGGTCTTGAGGTAGGCGACGGTGCCGTGGTCGTGTTCGCCGGTCCGAATCACTGTTCGCAGGCCGCCGACCGCCATCGCGGTTCCGAGCAGGCCCAGCACGACGCCGACGGTTCCGACGGCGTCGAAGACCGGCGGGAACGACGTCTGCCCGAGCACGAGCCAGGCCAGCCCGAGCCACGCGAGGACCAGGGCGACGTGGTCGGGTTCGACGGCGTGGGTCACGCCGAGCAACCCCGCGTTGGTCACCGCGGCGACGACGGTAGCGGTCATGACCCGCAGGTCGGTGGTGACGGAGCTGAAGCTTTCCGTTCCGGCGACCCGACCGAGGCCGGATAGCCATCAGCGACACAGCACTTGAGCGGCAATACCTGCCTCTCGAATCAAGAGCCCATGAATAGGCAGGCGTCGTGCGGTTCTGTACTTGAAGCTACCGTGCTCGTGCGGTCCGCTCGCGGTTTCAGGTCGTCTATTTGATACTACCTGGCGCATCTCCGAGTGCAATGGCAACCGACACTTCTACGTCGACCGACACCGGCGTCCGCCTCGCAGACTGGCAGGCGGGCGTCGTCGGAGGTATCGCAGGGGCCGCCGTGATGGGCGTCCTCGTATCGATTATGAACGCGGCAGTGCTTGCGGGCGCGATTCCCGCGCTGTACGGCCTTTCGGGCGGCATCGCCGGCTGGGTCGTCCACCTCTCCCACGGCGCCGTCCTGGGGGTCGTCTTCGCCGCTATCGTCCGGGCGGTCGGCGAGGACCGCTCTGCCGGCACCGTCGTCGGGCTGGGGCTCCTCTGGGGCGTCGTCACGTGGGTCGGCCTCGCGGCGCTCGTGATGCCGCTGTGGCTCTCGACCATCGGCTTCCCGATGGCCCCGCCGTTCCCGAACTTCGCCCCGCCGAGCCTGCTGTGGCACGCCGCCTACGGCAGCGTCCTCGGTGTCGCGTACGCCGGACTGCGGTAGAAAAAGAACCAAACCCGTCGCGGCCGTCGCCCGGGTATGGACGTCGTCGCTCTCACCGAGGACCTCGTCGCGATTCCCAGCCACCGCGGCCCCGACAGCGACGAATCGGCCGCCGGCGCTTTCGTCGCCGACTGGCTCCGTGAACACACCGAAGCCGCCGTCGAACACGACCACCACGGCAACGTCATCGCCCGCAAGGGGGCGGGCGGGCAGTCGCTCGCGCTAGTGGGTCACCACGACGTCGTGCCGCCGGACGAGTCGCAGGTCGAGGACACGGGGGCGTATCTCTTCGACCGTCGGGACGGTCGTCTCTACGGCCGCGGCACCGCCGACATGAAGGGGTCGCTCGCGGCGGCGATGCTGACGTTCGCCACCGCAGACCCCGCCGATGGCGAACTCGTCTTCGCCTCCTTCGCCGGCGAGGAACAGGGCGGCGAGGGGTGTCGGGCCGCCATCGAGGACGGGTTCGAGACCGACTACGCCGTCGTGGTCGAGGGGTCGACGGGCTACTCTGCCCCGGGGGTCACGGACGTGGCTGTCGCGCACAAGGGCCGGCGGGGGTCGACCATCGTCGCCGAAGGCGAGGCGGCCCACGCCAGCGAGGTCGACGCCGGCGAGAACGCCATCTACCGGGCGACCGACGCGGTCGACGTGGTCCGGGCCCTCGAATTTCCCACTGCCGAGGTGCTGGGCCACGAGCTACAGGGAAGCGTGGCAGTCACCGAAATCGACGGCGGCTCGGCCTGGAACGTCGTCCCCGAACACTGCGATGCCACCGTCGACGAGCGGACGGTGCCGGGCGAGCGCGCCCCCCTGGAACGCGTCGAAGATATCGCGGGCGTCTCCTGGCGCGTCGACCAGGACCTCCCGCCGATGGCCTGTGGCGACGCCGACTTTGCCGACGCGGTGCTTGCCGCCGCCGCTGGGGCCCAGGACGCCGACCCCGAACACGTCGTCAAGCCACACGCGACCGACGCCGGCTGGCTCGCCGCCGCTGGCACCGACTGCGTCGTCGTCGGGGCCGCCGAACCCGGAGAGGCCCACACTGCGACCGAAAGCGTCTCGCTCGACGTGCTGGAACGCTGCCGGCGCATCTACGACGGCGTCGTCACCGAGTGGCTGGGCTGAGCCGGGCCGCTCTCGCTATCGGAACCGATATTATTTCCGTCGGCTCTACGCAGTCTTCCGTGTATGCGTTCGCCGGACACCACGCGCTCGCCAGTCACTCGTCGGGCCGTCCTCGGTAGTACGGTCGCCACCGCCGTCGGACTCGTCGGCGCGACCGGGACAGCCGCCGGACAGTCCCCCGTCGCGACGGTCATGACCCAGAACGCGTATCTCGGCTTCGACATCGCCGAGCTGCTGCGGGCGGACTCACTGGCCGATGTACGGGAGATTACCGGCGGGTTTCTCGCGGGTATCGAACCCGAGGTGTACGCGGCCCGCGCCGACAGCATCGCCGCGGCGGTCGAGACCGTCGACGCGGACGTGGTGGCCCTGCAGGAAGCGGTGCTGCTCCGACGACAGGACCCGGGTGATTACGGCACAGATTCGAGCGCGGTGATAGTCGACCTGCTCGACCGGATTCGGACGGCACTGGCCCAGCGGGGGCTCGACTACACCGTCGCCGCCGAGTCGGTGGCCAACGACTTCGAACTGCCCGCCGAGACCGACGACGGCCCGGTCGACCTCCGTATCACCGACCGCGACGTGCTCCTCGTCCGGAGCGACCTCGACACGACCGACCCGACATCGGCGACCTACGACGCCACGCTGGAACTCCCGATACCCGAGAGCGACCGGACGCTGCCCATCACTCGGGGCTACTGCGCGGCCGACGTGACCGTCGACGACGTCGACGTCCGGGTCGTCTCGACGCATCTGTCGTCGGCCTCGCCACAGTACCGGCGCCGGCAGGCGACCGAACTGCTCGACGCGCTCCCCGCGACGGGGCCGGTGGTCGTCTGTGGCGACCTCAACAGCGCGCCGGGCGAGGCGGCCTACGACCTGCTGACCGGGTCGCTGACCGACCCCTACCCCGACCTTTGGCCCGACGCGAACGGCGCCACCTGCTGTCAGGCCAAGGACCTGCGCAACGACGAGTCACTGCTTTCCCGACGCATCGACACGCTGCTGTACCGCGGGGCGGTCGCGCCGACGGCTATTCGCCACGTCGGCGACCAGCCGGGGGACCGCACCGAGGTCGAGGTCGACGGCGAGACAGTCCAGGTCTGGCCCTCGGACCACGCGGGCGTGGTCGGGACGTTCGAATTCGGTGCTACGGCATCCACTTCGAGGGCGACACCGTCTCCGGCCACGCCGTCGACTGGAGGGACACCCGCTACTGGTGCGAAGTCGCCCGAGCCGACCGCAACGGGCGTTTCGGCTCCAGGATTCGGGGCTCCATCGGCACTCCTCGGTCTCCTGCTGGGCGCTGGGGCGTGGCTGCGCCGTCGGACTCAGTGACGGCCAGTCGTTCCGCCGGCAACGCGTCTATAGGCCAGCCAGTCTAACCCCCTGCCATGGCAACGACGACCGAGACGAGCGAGACCTACGAGCAGTTCCTAGAGCACGTCCGGCAGCTCCACTACGTCGGCGACGCCGGGAGCGTCCTCCAGTGGGACCAGCAGGTGATGATGCCCGAGGGCGGCACGCCCGCCCGCGCAAAGCAGTCCTCCGCGCTCTCGACGCTGCACCACGACCTGCTGACCGACGACCAGCTGGGCGAGTGGCTGGACGAACTCGAGGCGGCGGACCTCGACGCCGAGCAGGCGGCCGTCGTCCGCGAGGTCCGCCGGGACCACGAGCGCGCGGTGCGGGTCCCCTCGGACCTCGTCGAACGCATCTCCGAAGCGTCCTCGAACGCCTTGCCGGTCTGGGAGGAGGCAAAGGCCGAGGACGACTTCGAGATGTTCGCCGACACGCTCGAAGAGATGGTCGAGCTCCGCCGGGAGTACGCCGCCGCCATCGACCCCGACCGGGACCCCTACGAGGTCCTCTTCGAGGAGTACGAGCCGTATCTCGGTATCGACACTGCTGAAGAAGTCCTGACGACGCTGCGGGACGAACTGGTCGGGCTCATCGACGACATCGCCGACAGCGGCGTCACGCTCGCTGACCCCTTCGAGGGCACCTACGACGACGACACCCAGCACGCGCTCGTCGAGGAGGCCCTCTCCACGCTGGGGTACGACTGGGACCACGGCCGACTGGACACCGCGCCCCACCCGTTCTCGACGGGGACGCAGTTCGACGCCCGCGTCACCACCCGCTTCAAGCCCGACGACCCGATGGACGCCGTCGGCTCGACCGTCCACGAGTTCGGCCACGCCACCTACACGCTCGGCCTCCCACAGGAGCAGTACGGCACGCCGCTGGGCGACAACCGGGACCTCTCGGTCCACGAGTCCCAGTCGCGGTTCTGGGAGAACCACGTCGGCCGCTCCCAGCCGTTCTGGGAGCTGTTTGCCGACACTGCGAACGACCACCTCGGCACCGACGCCGCCCCCCGCGAGTTCTACGAGGCCGCCAACACGGTCCACCCGGACAACCTGATTCGGGTCGAAGCCGACGAACTCACCTATCACATGCACATCGTCCTCCGCTCCGAGATAGAGCGGGACCTGATTCGGGGCGACCTGGCCGTCGAGGACGTGCCACAGGTCTGGAACGAGAAGATGGACGAGTACCTCGGTGTGCGGCCCGACACCGACGCCGAGGGCTGTCTGCAGGACATCCACTGGACCAACGGCGCTATCGGCTACTTCCCGACGTACACGCTCGGGTCGGTGCTCGCCGCCCAGCTGGACCACCACCTCAGGGCCGACGTGGGCGACGTGGACGCGCTAGTTCGGGACGGCGACTTCGACGACATCCACGACTGGCTCACCGAGAACGTCCATCGTCACGGCGCCCGCTACGAGACCGACGACCTCGTCCGGGAGGCCACCGGGGAGTCCTTCACCGCCGACTACTTCCTCGACTACGCCGACGCGAAGTACCGGGACCTCTACGACTGCTGATAGTCTCGCGGCGGCTCGATTTTCAGTTTTGATTCCATTAGGCATGTCGCTTTTTATGACGTGCTCCTTTGCAGGTCATGTTATGGCCGAATCGGAACTCGGGAGTACGGACGTCTCAGCAAGCGCCGATATCGACGACGATATCGACGCCGATATCCAGGACGATATCGCCGAGAACATCGACAAACAGGCAGGCTACGACCACGAGACCGCCAGCGAGATTCAGACGCTCCTGGCGAAACTGGAGAACTCCTCGGTCGACATCGCCCAGGAGACATCCGACATCCGCGAGCGGACCGCCGAGCAGTACGAAGGGATGGCCGAAATCGCCGGCGAGGTCTCGAACCTCTCGGCCTCCGTCGAGGAGATTGCCTCCTCCTCGGAGGAGGTCTCGGCGGCCTCTCGCGAGGCCACCCAGCTCGCCGAACGGGGCCAGGACAACGCCGAAGACGTCCACGAGGCGATGGAGGCCATCCAGCAGGCCGCCGACAGCGTCGCCCAGGACGTTCGCACGATTCAGCAGAGCGTCCAGGAGATAGACGAGATCGTCGAGGTGATCAACGACATCGCCGACCAGACCAATATGCTGGCGCTGAACGCCTCCATCGAGGCCGCACGCGCCGGCGAGGCCGGCGAGGGCTTTGCCGTCGTCGCCGACGAGGTCAAATCACTGGCCGAGGAGTCCCAGCAACAGGCGACCGCCATCGAGCAGATGATAGACGGCATCCAGGACGACACCGAGAACGCCGTCGACAGCCTCGAATCGAGCAACGCGGAGATAGACGACGGTATCGAGACCGTCGAGGAATCGACGGAGATTCTCTCGGATATCGACGACGCCGTCCGGGAGGTCAACCACGGTATCGAAGAGGTCGCGACCGCCACGGACCAGCAGGCCGCCTCCACCGAGGAGGTGGCGAGTATGGTCGACCAGGCGACCGACGCCGCCGAGGTCATCGCCGATGCGACGGCCGACATCGCCGACGAGGCGGAGGGTCAGACCGACCAGATAGCTGGTATCAACCGGAAGATGGACGACCTCGTCGAGGACCTCCAGCGGAACAACTAACGGTCAGACGCCGACGCTGGCACCTGTTTTCAGTCACGACAGCAGGTCACGAACGCGCGCTTGCGCCCGCGCCTGATACAGTCCGATGCCCCCGACCAGCGCGACGACTACCCCCACCAGGACGGCCCCGGTTGGAAGCCCGGACCGGGAGTCTTCGAGGAACGCCTGGCCCGGCATGTCGGGGTCGACGTACGCCGTCACGCGCTGGCCGACCGAGAACTCGGACAGTTTCGACTGTGCCGTGGCCCTGTCCTCGTACTGCGGTTGTGACCGCCCCGGATAGAGTCTGTCCGACGTGTAGCTCGTGCCCTCGTACTGGTACTGGAACGTCACGACCGGGACGTAGGCGTCCCTGCCCCGTGACGCCTCTACCTCTTCGACACCGAGTTCGGTGACCTCGGCGGTCACCTGGGCCCTGTCCGCCAGTGCCGCCGAGTCCGAGACGTACGAGTAGGCCCCGACGCCGACGATAGCGAACCCGACGAGCAGGACGAAGATACTCATCGCTGTCCCCGGCTTCGGCGGCTGGACGGGCAGGCCCATGCCGCTACGTCTCCCCTTCTCGGGCTCCTCGCCACTACTCATATTCTGAATTGGTGGGCAAAGAAAATAAGCGTCGGGTCAACATCTTGCACAGTCGGTCTCGTCCCGCCCCCGAAACGGCGGGAGCTGGCCGGTGTCGGTCGAACCGCCCGCATCCCGTCGTTTATATCCGACGGTGGCCAACACGCCGCTATGCGACCGGACCTCGACCCCGAACAGCTCGACCGCTACTCCCGGCACATCATCATGGACGACGTGGGGCCGACGGGGCAGGCGGCGCTGCTCGACACCGCCGTGCTGGTGGTCGGCGCGGGCGGGCTGGGGTCGCCGGTCCTGCAGTATCTCGCCGCCGCCGGTATCGGCCGGCTCGGCATCGTCGACGACGACCGCGTCGAGCGGTCGAACCTCCAGCGCCAGATTATTCACGCCGACAGCGACGTGGGTCGGCCGAAGGTCGACAGCGCCCACGACTTCGTGGCCGACCTGAACCCCGACGTGACCGTCGACACACACGAGCTGCGGCTGGCGGCCGACAACGCCGCTGCCCTCGTCGACGACTACGACATCGTCGTCGACGCCTCCGACAACTTCGCCACTCGCTTTCTGGTCAACGACGCCTGCACACTCGCTGGGGTTCCCTTCTCTCACGGCGCCGTCTTCCGCTTCGAGGGGCAGGTGACGACGTTCACCGGCGAGGGGCCCTGCTACCGGTGTCTGTTCCCGAAAGCGCCGCCAGCGGGCACCGTCCCCGACTGTTCGACGGCCGGCGTGCTGGGGGTACTCCCGGGGACCATCGGCTGTCTGCAGGCCACCGAAGTCTGCAAACTCGCGATGGACTACGGCGAGCCTCTCGAAGGCCGCCTGCTGGCGTTCGATGCCGGCTCGATGTCGGTCGACGAGGTGCCTATCGCGACGAACCCTGACTGTCCCGTCTGTGGCGACGACCCGGCTATCGACGACGTCGCCGAGGCGAGCTACGACGGCCGCTGTGAGCTGTAGCCAGTTCTCACAGCCGATAACTGGGAGCGGGACTTTACAGTTCAGAATTTGCAACGTAGTCCCAGAGCGTTCTCAATGTCCACCTCGTCGCCTCGCTCCCTCACCGCACGGCTCCAACGCCCCGACTACGTCGAACTCGTCTTCGGTATCGTGTTCGTCTGGGGGACCGGCGACCTGCTTTCGACGTTTGCCGCGCTGCACTTTACCGGCCTCTGGGCGGAGGCGAATCCGCTGGTGCGGACACTGCTGGCCCACGACCCGCTCCTGGTCGTCGCGCTGAAAGGCGCCGTCATGCTGGTCGTGGGGCTCGTCCTCTTCAGATACCAGGACGCCGTCGAACAACTGCCGCAGTGGCGGGTCCTGCTCGGCGGGCTCCTCGGCGTTGGCTCCGGCGTCGTCGCGATAAATCTCTACGTGGCGGTCTCGGCTGCAGCCGTCTGAACGCCGTTGTCAGGCCCGAAGCGGCGCCAGCTCGACTACGGCGTCCCGCGGCGGCGCGTCGAACAGGTCGGGGTGACACAGCGACGCCAGATACTCCAGCGTATCGACCAGCCGCGGGCCCGACCGGTTCACGTAATGGTGGCCGTCCATCACGTAGGCGCGCTCCTCGCGTACCGCCCGGAAGTCGTCGAAACCGGTTCGCTCGGTCAGGTCGGCGAGGTTCTCGCGGGTCTGGTCGATGTCGAACCCGCAGGGTGCGGCCACCAGCACGTCGGGGTCGTATTCCGTGACCTCGGTCCACTCGCGGGGCCGAGAGTGCGCCCCGTGCTCGGCCATCCCGTACTGGCCACCGGCCAGCTCGACCATCTCGGGAATCCAGTGGCCCGCGACCATCACCGGGTCCAGCCAGTCCAGCACGGCGACACTGGGGGTTTCGCTCGCCCGCGCGGCGGTCGTCTCGACGGCGGCCACTCGCTCGCGAAGGTTCGCCACGAGTTCGGTCGCCCGCTCGTCGCGGTCGATGGCCGCGCCGACGCGGTGGATACTCTCGAAGAGGCCATCGAGGCTGTGGATGTCCAGCGTCAGCACCTCGGCGTCCAGCCCCAGCTCCCTGACGGCGTCCTCGACCAGCACGTGGTCGACGGCACAGACGTCACAGACGCCCTGCGTGATGACGACGTCGGGGTCGACCGCCGCGAGCGCCTCGCGGTCGACGGCGTAGACCCCCTCGCCCGCCTCGGCCTCGGCGACCTGCTCGTTTATCTCGCTGCTCGAGGCCTCCGGGTCTACCCGGGAGCGGTTGACCGAGGGCTGCTCGCGGGCCGCCGGCGGGTAGTCACACTCGTGTGAGACCCCGACCGGCTCGACCCCGAGCGCGTAGACGATCTCCGTGGCGGACGGCAGCAGGGTGACGACGCGCATGGGATGGCTACGACCGCCCGGACCTAAAGACTCGCGTCCGGCCAGCCATCGTTCGTTACGCTTACCCCCGACGACCGCGCAGTCGCTCGTATGAACGTCAAATCGCGCCACCACCTCCGCTCGGACGCGGTCGACGACATCGCCGACGCGCTCGCGGACAACCTCGGCGTCGAACTGGACGCCGATAGCTTCGAGAAAGTCGAGTTCGAGGACAGCGACTGGGACGTCGTCCTCGTCGACGGGGAGCCCTACGTCCTGTATGTCGAAGAGGACGAACCGTTCCTCACGGTCCAGGGCGCCAACGCCCATCCGCCGGAGAAACATATCGTCACCGTCGATACGGGCGCAATCTCGTTCGTCTCCGACGGTGCCGACATCATGCGCCCCGGCATCACCGAGGCCGACGAGGACATCAGCGATGGCGACCTCGTCGCCATCAACGAGGAGGCCCACGGGAAGTTCCTCGCTATCGGCCGGGCGATGGCCGACGGGTCGGATATGGTCGGCGAGTCGGGGAAGGTCGTCGAGTCCATCCACCACGTGGGCGACGACCTCTTCGAGTTCTCGGTTTAGGGCCGGAAACGCGAGGGTTCGGTTCAAATCTCCCGCTCGGCCATCATGTCTGACGTAAAGTTGAAACGGGTAGCGCCCGCTCTCCGTGATATGGGACTAATGAGCAAGATTCTCGGCGAGTCGGGGCCGTCCCGGAAGACGGACGACTACGTCGAACTGAACGCCGACAACTTCGACACCGGGGCCGTCGAGTCCGAGCGACAGGTACGTATCGCCCGCATCAGCGGGTCGAAAGACGTCATCGACATCAAGGACGCCGTCTACGACGGCGACATCGTCGTGGCCGACATCACGCGCCACTCCACACAGGACACCACGATGGAACGTATCAGTGACGAGCTCAAGCAGGTCGCCGAGGAGGTCGGCGGCGACATCGTCCAGAAGGACGACGACCAGCTCATCATCACGCCCGCCGGGGTCACCGTCTCTCGCGAGCGACTGGGGCAGTAACACCCGCGTCACCGGCTGACACGGGTGTCACGGGCGGTACAGTTCAATGTGCTTTTCGGTGTCGGACGGCTACCAGTGGTAATGACCGAACCGGCGATTCGAACACGGGAGCTACGCAAGAACTACGGCGACGTGCAGGCCCTTTCCGGGCTGGACCTGACCGTCGACCGCGGCGAGTTCTTCGGCCTGCTGGGCCCCAACGGTGCGGGCAAGACTACCTTCATCAACACGCTCGTCGGCCTCGTCAAGAAGAACAGCGGCACCGCCGAGGTCTTCGGCTACGACGTCGAGGACGACTACCGCGAGGCACGGGACCGCATCGGCCTGGCGCCACAGGAGTTCAACGTCGACCGCTTCTTCCCCATCATCGAAGTTCTGGAGCACAAGGCCGGCTACCACGGTATCGGTAGCGAGGAGGCCAGTCGCCGGGCCGAGGAGGCCCTCAAGACGGTGGGTATCTGGGAGAAACGCGACACCCGCTTCGACTGGCTCTCGGGCGGGATGAAACGCCGGTTCGTCCTCGCGCGCGCACTGGTCTCGGACCCCGACCTGCTGATTCTCGACGAGCCCACGGCCGGCGTCGACGTCCAGCTGCGCCACGACCTCTGGGAGATTATCAACCGGATGAACGATGAGGGCACCACTATCCTGCTGACGACCCACTACATCGAGGAGGCCGAGCGCCTCTGTGACCGCGTCGCTATCATGGACTCCGGGCGAAAGGTCGAGGTCGCCGCCCCCGACGAGCTGATGGCCCGGGGCACCGACACCATCGACATCGGGCTGGCCGACCCGCCACGGACCGCGCCGCGACTCGACGTCGAGGGTGTCACCGAGGTGGCCGTCACCGACGACGGCCTCAGCGTCACCGCTGCCGGCGGGAGTCAGACCGCACCCGCACTCATGCGCGACCTCGAACGCCAGGGCCACACCGTCACCTCGCTGGACATCCGCCGGGCCTCGCTCGAAGAGGTGTTCGTGAACCTGACCCGTGACGACCGCGAGTTCGCGGAGGTGTCGGCGTGAACACGAACACGGTCCAGTTCGTTACGCTAGTCCGTCGGGAAATCCTCCGATTCGTGCGACGCCCGTACAACACGTTCCTCCCCCCAATCATCACGAACACGCTGTACTTCGCGGTGTTCGGTGTGATACTCGGCAGCCGAATCGGTGAGATTGCGGGCGTGAGCTACCTCCAGTTCGTCTTACCGGGGCTCGTGGTTCTGGGAGCTATCTCGGACAGCTTCGAGAACGCCTCCTTTACCATCTTCCACGGGCGATGGAACGACTACATCCAGGCGGTGCTGACCTCGCCGATGTCGAACCGCAGTATGGTGACGGCCTACGTCTCGGCGAGCGCGCTCAGAGGTATCGTCACCTCCCTGCTGATCGTCGGTGTGGGGCTGGTGTTCACGTCCGTCCCCGTCGCCAATCCGCTGTATCTGGTCGCGTTCCTGGTGATTATCACCACACTATTTGGCGGCCTCGGTGTTATCGGGGGCCTCTGGGCGAGTGACTTCGACTACCTCACCGTGATGAACCAGTTCATCCTCCGACCGCTGGTGTTCTTCGGCGCTGTGTTCTACTCGCTCGATGTCCTGCCGCCCCTCTGGCGGAACGTCTCCTTGCTCAACCCGATGGTGTACATGGTCAACGGCGTCCGCTACGGGATGATTGGCGTCACGGAAATCGACCCGAACACCTCGCTACTCGTCCTGACTGGCGTGACCGTGGTCGTGCTGGCGATCGACCTCCTGCTGTTCAAGCGCGGCTACGGGCTGGCCGAGTAGGGCGCGCCAACTGGACCGACCGTTCTCTCACCAGTGCGACGTCCCACGGCCTGCCGACTGGCGACGGTCGAGCCAGCGGAAAAACGGACGTGCCAAAGTGGCCGGATTGGGGCCGCTTCCGGCGGAGCGGACAAACTATGACAGGGGAAACGCACCCGCATGACTGCGGGTCCGTCGGTGGTCCGGATACTTCAGTTCGCCTCCGGCGGGGCGTATGTGAACGTATGGCACGGAGCTATTTAGGCATATCGGCACTGTATCATCGTCGATAGCGACGAGCGGCGTCCATACAGTCGTCTCGTCCCGGTATCCCCAGTCCCGGGAGACGGTCACCCACAGACAGCTACACTGCCCTATCAGACGTTGTCGGGCGCGTCGGCGTCGTCCTCGACGTCGCGTTTCAGCGAGTCCCGCCGGGCCTTGGCGTCGCGGCCGGTCGCCTCTTCGAGGAAGTTGTTCTTCTTGCTGACGGCGTCTTCGGCGGCGTCGACGTGGCCCTCGGCGATGACCTCCTCGGCCGGGCGCTCGTCGATGTGCAGCGCCAGCTTGTCCTTCTTGCTCCCGTAGGAGACGGTGCCGGCGACGACGCGCTCGAAGACCGGATTGTCGGGTTCGTCGACGACCAGGAGGTCACTGCCGTTGTGTTCCTCCGTATCGGTTACTGGACCGAAATACTCCTCGACGAACGCTTCCATGTCCGGGACGCGGTCTTCGAGGTGCTCGCCGCGCCGCATCTTGTACTCTCGCATGGGCATCGTTTTGCAAGGCGCCGTCTTACTCTTTGCGTTCACTCTGCGGTGTTGACGAGCGCCCCTTTGTGACACTCGGGACAGAAATCGCCCGCCCGCAGCGAGCTCGAGGCCACGTCGGTGGTAAAGTCACACTCGGGGCAGCTGAACTGCCCGTTCGGGACCGTCACGCCCGCCCCACCGAACGGCTCGACCTCCGACGACTCCTCGTCGTCTTCGTCCGCCTCGGTAGCCACCGTCTCGGGCGTCCAGTCGTCGCCGTCGTCGTCGGGTTCGTCGGGCCACTCGCCCGGCTCCCGGTCGTCGACCGCCGACTCGTCTTCGTCGTCACCGTCGATTATCATGCCGTCGTCTTCCTCCGGGTCGCTCGCGACCGCCGACTCCTCGGCATCCAGCTCCTCGGCCTCGGCCACCGACACCTCGGTCGACGGGTTCTCGAGTTCGCTGTCCCCACCAGCGACCGACTCGTCGTCGCCGTCGTCGAGAATCTCCGCATCGTCGGCGTCGGGGTCCACGGCGTCGACAGTGCTATCCTCGGGGGCGTCGCTCTCGCCCGACACCGCTGGCTGCTGTTCGTCCGCCGCCGGAGTTGTTTCGTCCTCCGCCGTCGTGTCGGCGGACGAATCGTCCTCGACCGACGCGTCGTCAGCGTCCGCCGTCTCGTCGCCCTCCGGCTCGGCGTCGTCTATCATGTCCCCCGCGATGTCCGACGGCGTCTCGATGGCGGTCACTTCCTTGTTCTCCGAGACGATACGCGTCTTCCCGCAGCGCTTGCAGGTCTCACGTTCCTGAATCGTGATAACGACCTCGCTGCCCTGTTCCTCCCGTTCGCGTTCGACTTCCGCCTCACCGTACTTGTGCCCGATGACGGAGCATTTGAGACCCATTGTCAGTCAATGTTGCCGTGGCATACTTAAACCCTGCCCGTCGGTTGCCGGGGGTGACACCGCCGCTGCTGTCGAATCTCCCACGTTCGTTTCACGTCAGGCATCCGTAATTTTATAAGGGATTCGGCTGCCAGTTACCGGCAATGCGCGTCGGAGCCCTCCTGTTGCTCGCAGCCGTTCTCCTGTTTTCCACGAGTGGTATCGCCGCCGCGGCGGACAACACCGCGCCGATGCCCGAAGCGGGCGTCGACCAGACGGTCCCGGTCAACTCGACGGTCTATCTGGACGGCACCGCCTCGACGGACCCCGACGGCGAAATCGTGAACGTCGCCTGGACCATCGAGACGCCCAGCGGCAAGACGATGTCGCCGGACTGTGGAGACTGCAACCGGACGCAGTTCGAGGCCACTGCCGTCGGCCAGTACACGGTGACGCTGACCGTCACCGACGACGACGGCGCGACCCGCTCGGATACGCTCTATGTCACCACCACCAACGAGAGCGGGCCCGACGTCTCGATTTCCGGTCCGACCTCGACGGTGTCCGGCAGCGACGTGACGTTCACCGCGAACGTCTCGGCCGAGGAAGCGTCACTCCAGACGCTCACCTGGCTGGTCAACGGCAGCGTCGTCCAGCGGGACTCGTTGAACGGCTCGTCGGCGACCAGCTCGTTCACGCACTCCTTCGACGAGACGGCGCCCGTGCGAGCGGTGGTGTACGACACGCTCGGGAATCGGGGCAGTGCGACCCATCGCGTTTCGGTTGGGAGCGGGAGTATGGGTACCATTGGCACTGGCAGCTACAACCCTGAATGTCCCAACCAGCGGTGCGGTGCCGACAAGCGATACTCGTACGAGAACGGGAAGAAGATAATCGTCGATGGAGACAACGACGGCAAGGTCAAGACCTATATCGATGGTCAGCTCACCGCTATCGACACCGACGCGCCGAGCGTGAAAGAGAGACTAGGTGGCGGATATACAATTGAAGGTGGACCGGAAAGCGTCCAGGACAAGCATAAGACAGATATGAGAATAAACGATGAGGGGATAGCAGTGGAGGAACCGGACGTTCCCGGCTTTGGCGGAGGCTCGGACCTCCCCGGTATGGGCGATATCTCGGACCTCCCCGGTCTGGGCGACAACTCTCCCCTCTTCGACATCGGCCCTAGCCCCTCCGATGGCAATAACGAGGACGGAAACACGGACACCACCAACAACGACGAAGGCATCGGTGGCGGTTTCGCCGGTGGGTTGCTCTAATCTGAGTCGAGGTTCTCAGGTGTCCGTTTCAGACCAATAGTTTCTCAAAATTTATATGCTAATACAAAAAAGATAGTAATAAAACAAAGTGGACAATGCAGGGACTCACTAATACTACGACTCGACAGGCGCTACTCAGCGTTCTCCTGGCAACTCTCATCGTCACCTCAGGGTGTGCCGGGCTTCTCTCGGGCGAGGGCAACACTACGGAGACAGAAACCGCGACAGAGACAAGCACATCGGGACCTGCTCAGGAAGACGGAGAGAAGCGCACCAACAGCACTGACCTCCGCAGTATGTCTATTCCCGAGAACGGCAGTGTCAGCGCCGCTGGGGAGCTCGACCACGGCGACCCCAGCGACGGGAATAAATACTACGAGCCGGTGCAGGTCGCTGCCGTAGAGGGGCAAATGGTAAACATCACGGTCGAAGCCGAAAGCGGGAATCCGGGTATTCGAGCCGTCAATCCAGATGGCAACATCACAGAAATTGTTAGCAATGAAGAGGGTAAGAAGACTGGATTCTATGAGGCAACCATCACCCAGACCGGGGGCTACACCTTCGAGGTTACTTCAGTTGATCAAAACGCCACGTTCAATTATACGATGAATATCGAGCGTGTTCAAATAGAGGATGAGGAGGGTCTGCTCGAAGGTGATGCCCGCACGTGGAACGAGACGGAGCAGTACCTCTTTGCCGCCCAGAGCTATGGCATAGTGGTGAATCAGTACACCGATAAGGGGGATGTCCCTTATAACGTGAGCAAGGGCAACATAGCCGCGAATGCGACAGGGGACTACGCTGTCATCACCTATGAAATGCCAGCTGACTACAATTTCACCCAGCGAAACGAGCTGGATGTGGCGTTTCAGCTGTCTTACGAGGCGTTGCTCAACCAGTCTCGGCAGGGAGGCAATTCAGTCACAAATGAATCGTGGGTGCCAGAAATAATCTTTTTCAAAGGCGTCGATAACGAGACTGGTGAGCTCGTACGAACTACGTTCTACACAAGAGAGTGGGCCCGACAGTATGTCGATGGTGAGATTGGGAACACTGAATCCGGTGGTAATTACTACTCCACGGAAAAGTGGGGGCCGGCGAGTACGCTCTACACTGTGAGCGGATTCGAGACAGTCACAGTCGACGAGTTCCCGCAGACGTACTACAACTACACGGAAAGATTGCCGGGCAACACGACGCTGGCGGAGCGATACGGGCTGTAGTAGTCGTTTTTTGCGTCGGTTGTGTTCTTCGACAACCAGCACACTCACGCCGTTCGATACCGAGCCGCAACCTCACTGGTGACCGACCGCCGGCCAAATGAGGGACAAAGCCAAGAGCCAGCCGGATTTAGAGGGGGGTATGAGAGCGAAGCCGGAGTACCGCAATCGGGACGAGACGGAGGTTGTGGTACTCGACGCGCTCGCGGACCGCCACCAGGAGGGGATGACGGTGTTCGAGATTCGCTCGCGAGCCGACGTGACCATCGACCAGATCGAGGACGCGTTGGCCGCGCTGAAAGACGACGACCTCATCGTCGTCGAGAAGGACGAGGAACGGACCCTGATTCTGCCCGACGAGGACGTGGTGGGGCCGGAGACAAACGATGAAGACGTGTCGCTACTCGACAAACTCCGCGGCAAGTTGCCGTTCTAGAGCGGCGCCGCCGCGCAGTTGTTCGGGCCCAGTTCCAGCTCGAACGCGGTGTCGTCGTCGGCCGTATCGGTGCCCAGATTGATCGCGACGATGCGCTCGAAGTTGGCGGGCCGTGGGGGGATGTCGCCACAGAGACGCTCGACGAAGCGCTCGCGGTCGAGTGCGAGCGCCGGAAGCCGGTCCCGTAGCTCGCCGAGCCGAGCGGTGTAGGTGCCGTCGTCGGCCGGCTCGGTCGTCTCGCTGTGGTGGCCCGGCGCGACGAGCGTCTCGTCTGGCAGTTCGGCCAGTCGCTCGGTCAGAGTCTCGTAGAGCGTGCGTGCGAGGTCCGGGGCGCCCTCGTCGCCGGCCTCGAGGTCCGGGCGGGCGACGCTCTCGAGGAAGATGCTGTCGCCGGACAGTAGCGTGTCGCCGACGCGGAAGCCGGTCATCCCGGTGGTGTGGCCCGGCAGCGGGAGCGCATCGAGGGTGGTCGCGCCGACCGACAGCGAGCCGTCGGCGGGGAGCGCAGTCACGTCGAAGGTAACCCCGCGGTCGACGGCGGGGGCAGGGACGACCGGTTCGACGCCGTGGTCGGCGAGCTGGCGGAGGCCGCTGACGTGGTCGGCGTGGATGTGGGTGTCGACGGCATACGTCAGCGTCGCGTCGTGGGCGGCGGCGTCGGCGACGTAGCGGTCGGTAAAGGCCCGGAGCGGGTCGATGACGACGGCCTCGCCGTCGCTGACGACCAGGTAGGAGAGACAGCCCGACGCTGGGCGCTCGTACTGCAGGATGGTCGCCGCGTCGGTGGGCAGCTCGTGGGCGTCGTAGAGTCGCGCCCACCCCTCCATGCCGTCGGCGAGGTTCCGGGCGTCGACGCCGTGGTCGACGAGCAGGCCGGCGACGAAGGCACTGGCCTCGCCGCGGGCGCAGACGGCGGTGATAGGGCCCTCGCCTGCGACGGCATCGAGCAGGCCGTCGACGTCGCCGGTCACTTTCGCCTGCAGGAACTTCGCGAAGGGGAGCTGCGTCGCCGTCACTGTCGGGCCGTCGATGTGCCACGGCTCGAACTCGTCGCGGTCGCGGACGTCGAGCAGCCGGACGGTGTCGCCCGCGTCGAGCCGTTCTTTCAGCGTCGCCGCCGAGAGCGAGGGGTGCTCGGCTGGCGGGTCGGGTGGGTTCTCGGTCATACTGCACAGCAGGTGCCACTGGCCGATAAATCGGGCGGAGGATGTATGTCCGGAGCGGCCGTGTGTGGTGTATGGACGCCGCCGACACTATCGCGGCTGTCGAGGAGGCGACGACGACCGAGCGAACCCGAATCGGCTCGGACAAGGCGCTCATCGCTGCGACGGGCGCGAATCTCGAGGCCGACGCCGTCTGGACTGCTGCGGCGACCCGGGAGTCCGGTGTCGCCGACGCACTTGAGGGCTGGGCGGCCGACGCGACGGGCGGTGACGCTATCGCCGACGCGTTCGACCGGGCCGGGCGGGCGGCGCGCGACCGGGCGGAACGAATCGACGCGACGCCGGGCGAGCCCGACGCGCTCTCGTCACACCTCGATACCCTCGACGGGACTCCGGAGCGAGTCGGGGCGGGACTCGTCGCGGTTCCGCTCGTGCTCGACCGGTTCTATCTGCAGGTGGTGAGTTTCTTCGTCAACGAGGCCGACGAGGGCAGCGCCGACGTGGCTCGGGACCTCCGAAGCGGCGCGAGCGACTTCGGCCCGGCCCGCGACGCCCTCGCCGAACTCGATGAGTCCGGGCGCGAGCAGGCCCGAGACGCGGCTGCCGAGGCGATTACGGTCGTCTACGAGGAGTACGCGTCGGGGCTCGAATCGATGGGGCTGGACCCGAAGCCGGTGTGCTGATACTGGTGGCTGTACCAAAGTGACGTAATTCGCCACCCCGGGGTGGCGAATATCGTTACAAACGTACAGCCACCAGTATGAACGTCATTCGAGTCGGTAGGCCCCGACGCGGGTGGCCGCGTACAGAAAGCCCATCGTCCCAGCGACGGCCGCGAGCAGGACGGTCGCCGCGACCCCGCCCGCGAGCAGGCGTGGCCCGCCGACCGGAGCGGTGCCGAGCAGCGACAGCGTGGCGACGGTCCCGGGGGCCGCGACGATGCCGAGAACAGCGAGATAGCTCCCGAAGGCCAGTGCACTCGGGATAACGACTTCTCTGTCCCCGACGGTCGTTCCCCCGAACTTCGGGAAGACGACGCCCGCTGCGGCGGCGATGGCCGGGGCCGCGACTGCTGCCGACAGCGCCGTCGCGAGCGTCGCGGCGAGCGTGACGGGGGCCATCCCGCCGGCGATACCGACACCGACGACAAGCAGTGCCGTCGCGGTCACACCTGGGAGCGCGCCGGCGAGGACGAGGCCGGAGACGAACGCCCGGCCCGAGAGCTTCGCGGTCAGCGTCAGCGGGAGGACCCGCTCTTCCCCGCCGAGCGGATTGAGCGTGAACGCCGCGCCGGTCCCCGCCGCGCCAGCCAGCCCGACGAGCAGCGGGAGATTCGGCGGGACAGTCCCCTCGAGGATGACGCTCTCGAGCCTGAACGCGATCAGGAAGAACGGAGCGAAGGCGAACTGGACCGTAAAGGGCGCTCGCTTCGCACGGAGCCACGACTTCTGTGCGACCACGCGGGTTTCGGTCATGACCCGGTCCGCGAGCAGGCGGTCCGACAGCGTTCGTCCGGTCGCGTCGAAGACGTGGTCGGGCTGGATGGGGTCGCCGTACCAGACCCGCTCGGCCAGCCAGCCACAGGCGACGCTGGCGACCGCCAGCGCGCCGAGCAGCGCGGCGGCCGCGACACCGGCGGCGACGGGGTCACCACCGAGAGCCGGGACCGAAAGGAGCAGGATATCGCCGGTCCAGGCCAGCGGCGACCCGGCTGCTTCCCGGAGGAGTACAAGCCGGGCGCTGTTTTCATCCGTGGCCACGACCCAGCCTGTGAGGACGAGGAGCGACGCCACCGCGCCAAGTGCGGTCCGGTGGCGTGCCACGAACGCCGAGCGAGCGACGAGCAGCTTCACCGCGAGCCCGGCCGTGTAGCTCCCGACCGTCGCGAGCGTCGCCACGACGAGTGTCGTCACGACCACCGCGGCCCCGAGCAGCGGGCGCCCGCTCCCGAGAGTCACGCCGACGACGAGTGCGCTCAGTGGGAGCGCCAGAAGCGTGAGGACGCGACCGAGCTCGGCACCGACCAGTCCGACCAGCACGTCCTCGTAGGGGACAGTCGTCAACAGCCCGTCGGCCGCGTCGGGGTCGCCGTTCGTCTTGACCGTCCGCTGGAGTACGACGAACGAGATCGTTCCGGCGAGTCCGCCCAGCACCACCGTCGTCACGAACCGGACTGCCTCGGGACTGGTGCCTGTCAGTTCCGTCCCGCCGACGAACGCTGCGAGACCGATGGCGAGGCTGTACAGCGCCAGGAGCACCAGCCCGCCGGCCAGCAGGAGCAGGCCGCGGGTGCTGTCGATGAGTGTGCGCCACGTGCGGCGCAGCTCCAGACGCGCGATGCGAGCGCTTCGCCCGGGGTCCAGGCGGGTCATCGCTGTGCGTGGTCTTCGCTGGTGACGTCGAGGAACACGTCTTCCAGCGTGGTCCCGGTCTCGGCCCGGTTGGTCAGTTCCGCAGGCGCGCCCTCGGCCACGAGTTCGCCGTCGTAGAGCACGCCGACGGTGTCGGCCAGCTCCTCGACGACCGGGAGGATGTGCGTCGAGAGGAACACGGTCGTCTCCGCGGCGGCGACCTCGTCGATGGTGTTGCGAACGGTGCGGGCCGCTCTGGGGTCGAGCCCGCTCGTCGGCTCGTCCAGAAAGAGCACGTCGGGGTCGTGGAGGAGCGCCTGGACCAGGCCGAGCTTCTGTTTCATCCCCTTCGAGTAGGTCCCGACCCGGCGGTCGGCGTCCGCGGCGAGGTCGAACCGGGAGAGCAGCGCCTCCACCCGGTCCCAGTCCTCGTGACCGCGCAGCCCGGCGATGTACTCCAGTTGCTCGCGGCCGGTGAGTTCGTCGTACAGCGGCGGTTCCTCGGGGAGAAAGCCGATGTGTTCGACCACGGTCGCCCGGTCGCTGACGGGGTGGCCGGCGACGTGAGCGCTGCCCGCGGTCGGTTCGGTCAGCGTCGTCAGGATGCGGATGGTTGAGGTCTTTCCGGCCCCGTTGGGGCCGAGAAAGCCGAAGACGCTCCCCGACTCGACGGTGAGGTCGATGCCGTCGACGGCGACGGCGTCACCGTACCGTTTCTGCAGGCCGTCTGTTCGAATCGCAAGCGTCGGCGAGCTCACGTCCCGACTGGTGGTCGAAGCGTCAAATCGTTTGTCAATCGGCCCGTAGCTATATTATCCACCCGTGGGAACGCGAGAACATGACAGGGCACGGGGGCCCGACAGGTGCCCACGCAGAGAGCGAGCCCCTCCGCCGGGCGACCGCCATACTGGGCAAAAAATGGCACCCGGTGTTGCTCTATACGCTTCTGACTGACGGACCGCTTGGCTTTAACGACATGAAGGGCCGCATCGACGGTATCTCCGATAAGGTACTGTCCGAGGCACTGGACGACTTACAGGAGGCCGGGCTGGTCGTCCGCGACGTGGTCGAGGACAAACCCGTCCGGGTGAACTACTCGCTGACTCCCGCCGGGCGGGACCTCGAGCCCATCATCGAGGAGCTGCTGGAGTGGAGCCACGAGCACCTCACCGAGAGTCGCTAGTCGGCGAACTGACGATTCGGCGCCGCTCCAGACTTACTCCTCGTCGTCTATAACACCGAGAGACACAGTCTCTCGAGCAGTCGAATCCTACTCGGATTCGACGACTTCGATGCCGCGGTTGTTCACCGCCGACGCGTCCAGCCCGACCTCCTCGAGGAACTTCTTGTACTCGCGTTCGCACTGCTCGGCGTCCTTCTGGCGGTCGCTGGCGCGGTCACACAGCGCGACGAGGTCTTCGGGCACGTCGTTGCTGTAGACGATCCAGTGGTTGATGAGGTCCGAGAGCCGCCGGATTGGCGAGGTGAAGTGGCCGTATATCTCGAAGTTCAGCGCGTGGTGGCCGCCGAAGGGGTCGTTCATGTACTTCGCGCGGGGCATCACTTTCATCACAGCCCACTGAATCTTGTCGAGCTGGCGGCCCGGCGCTTCTTCGAGCGTGGCGTTGACGGCCTTTCGCGGGTCGTCCCACGCCGACCCCGGGATGGAGATGCCGTCGAGTTCCTGAATCTCGACCAGGGCCTCGTCCCACTCGTCGGGGCTGGGCTGTGGGTGGACCCGGTACATCGCCTCGACGCCGCGATTCCACATCAGCTCGTGGGTAACCGCTTTGTTCGCCTTCAGCATGCACTCCTCGATGATGGTGTGGGCGCGGTCTCTGGCCGGGTTCAGGACGAGCGAGCCCTCCTCCTTGCGCTGTTCGTGCATCCGGTCGGCCAGCTCCCAGACCAGCTCGGTCTTCTCGGCGAGGTCGACGCTGGTATCTTCCAGCAGGTCGTCGGCGCTGTCCGGGTCGTCGAGAACGTTCTCGGCTTCGGTGTAGGTGAGGCGGGCGTCGCTCTCGATGACGGACTTGTAGATGTCTATCTCCTCGTAGCCGAGGTTCTCCTTGTCCAGATGCATCTCGACGGTGTGTGCGAGTCGCTCCTCGTTGGGCACGAGCGAGCAGACGGTCTCGGCGAGCACCGGCGGGAGCATGTGGATGGTGTAGTCCGGCAGATAGACCGTGTTGCCTCGCTCGACGGCCTCCTCCCACATCGCCGTCTCGGGGTTGACGTAGTGGGTCACGTCGGCGATGTGGACCCAGAGGACGTACTCCTCCTCGCGCTCCTCGACGGAGATGGCGTCGTCGAAGTCCTGGGCGTCGATGGGGTCGGTGGTCCACGTCGTCATCTCCCGGAGGTCACGGCGTTCGTCGATTTCTCCCTGGATTTCGGCGTAGACGTCCTCGGTTCGGGCCTCGGCCTCTTCGAGGACCTCGGGCGGGAACTCGTCGCGGATGCCGAACTTCTCGAACAGCTCCTCACGCTTGTTCGCGAGGTGGCGGGCCATCTCCTCGTCGATTTCGACGGGGCCTTGCCCTTCGGCGGTGCCGGCCGCCGACTGGGCGTCTTCGGTAGTCATGCCCCCGGCTACGCCCACGGTGTAGTTAGGACTGTCGGGGCACCCGACAGCCGCGGGTCGGTGTGTCAGAAACCGACACGCACCGGCGGCCACACGCGATGGTCGACCACCCCCAGATAGAAATGGCCACGACACATCTGTCAGACGAGAACAATGTCTGGCGGTCACCGAACGGCGTCCGAGCGTCGACAGGCCGATGAACGGACCCTCCGCGTCCCGTCATGGGCACGACTCCTCCGCTCGCTCGCGCGAGGCTCTGTCGGGGGCCTCGTCGCGACAGTCGTGATGACCGTCTACCGCATCCCCGTGTTCAAGGCGCTCCCGCCGACAGCGGAGTTCTGGGCGCGGTTCGTCGGCGGTGGCGACGTGGAAGAGTACTTCGTGCCGGGGCTGCTCTTGCATCTCCTCTACGGCGTCATTGGCGGTGCGGTCTACGGGATACTGGCGAGTTTCACCGACGTGGACGACCCCGTCGCGCGCGAACGGCTGAGCGTGCTGGGCGGGCTCGCGTACGGGCTCGGTCTCTCGGCGTTCGGTTCCCGAGTCGTCTTCGTGCGACTGCTCGGGCGCGAACTCCAGTCCGAAGACGCGCTCGTGTTCCACGTCGGCCACGCCATCTACGGGGTGACCCTCGGGACGTTCGTCGCCACCAGCGAGTCCGCCGGCGACGTCTACCGCGAGAGCAGACGGACGCGGCCGGACACCGAAAAGCAGCGGCGGGATTCGGACTAGGCTGGGGCCGCCTTCGAACACAGCGAGCAAGCGAGACAGCCACATCGCCGTCATCGAGAGCAGTGTACTGGCAGCCTGGTCTCCGTCACTTGACTTGGACACGAGTGACGTGGCCGCCACAGCCACACTGCTGGACGTACTCGACGTCGATGTCGTCGCCGTAGATGTCCCCGAGGTGCGAGAAAAGGTACGTCTCGGGGTGGCCGTGGTTCGCGTGCGTGACGAGGTTGACGTGGTTGCCCGCCACTGTGCGTTCGATGGCCGTCGCCGCTTGCGAGCGGACGAGTTCCTCGTCGTCGGCGTGGTGGGGCTGCTCTAGATTGGCCGACCAGGAGTTGTCGTGGTCGTGGTCGGTCACTGGTTCGACGGCGTCGTGGGAGGGTGCGGTCATGCGAGCTAGTTCCTGTCGCTCCGCCGTAACTACTGTGGCGAATATGTTCCCATCACGATAGCGTCGCGAGATAGTCGAACTGGGCCCGTAGCTCGCGCCGGCGCTGGCGGGAGACGACGGTCGCGTCGAGAACGGGGCCGATGAGCCGCGCCTGTAGCGCGAACTCAGTGGTGGCCTCGACTTCGACCCCGTCGTCAGTCTCCGTGAGCGTGTACCTGGTGACCATCTCCTCGAAGATGCCGTCCCGTTGCTCGTAGGTGAGGACCGCGTCGCTGTCCTCGACGACAACGAGTTCCAGTTCGATAGTCGCGAGCCCGACGTGGTTGGTGATATGAACGATATCGCCGTCGACGGTCACCTCGTCGAACTCGGCGGCGCGCATGAACGGGCCGACGTCGGTCATCGCCTCGCGGAGACGGTCGCGGTCGCCGTCGAGCGTCTCCGTCATTGTGACTGTCTCCATAGGTAAGCGTAGCTGCCTCACATAGGCCAACGTTCCGGACGTTTGGGCCAGTGTTGGCGAACATGTTCGGGAACACTCATGCTATCGAGGACTGATTACGGAACTATATGCCAAACGCGAAACTCAGACTCACTGTGCCCGAGGAGGTCTGGCTCGGTGGGATAACTCGGCGCTATCCCGAGACGCGACTCCGCGTGCTGGCGGCTATCCCTGACGGGCTGTCGGGCGTTGGACTGGTGGAGATCACCGGTCCGACAACCGACGGGGTCGTGACCGCGATGGGCCAACAGGACGACGTCACCGACATCGAGACGCTCCAGCAGCGAGACGACGAGGCGCTGGTTCAGTTCGAGACGTCGGACCCGCTCTTGCTCCTGCCGGCTCGTGGGTCGAACGTCCCGCTCGAAATGCCGTTCGATATCAGAGATGGCGAGGTGACGTGGGAAGTGACAGCCCCGACCGAACAGCTCTCGGAGCTGGGTGAACAACTCGACGAGTTCGGCATTTCTTTCTCCGTGGAATATATTCGCCAGGAGCCAGGTCGGGAACGGTTGCTCACCGACCGCCAGCGCGAGGTCGTCGAGGCAGCGGTCGAAGCAGGGTATTACGACACCCCCCGTCAGTGTTCGCTGACCGAGCTCGCAGCGGAGATAGACATCGCAAAGTCGACCTGCTCTAACACGCTCCATCGGGCCGAGGAAGCGATAATCAAGGAGTTCATTCGAAACGAGTCCCTCGGAGATATCTCGGTGTCGTAGCCCGAACGTGTTCGGGATAACCGCTACTCTGGCGCACCGCGAATCTCCGGACATGACGCCAGACACCGTACTAGATGTCCGTGATATCGAAGGCGAACCGTTCGGGGATATCATGGCCGCCCTGCAGGACCTCGACGAGGGCGCGACACTGGAACTGGTCAACAGCTTCGAGCCGAAGCCGCTGTACGACGTGCTGTCGACTCGCGGGTTCGAGTACGAGAGCGAGCAGGTCACCGCCGAGGAGTGGCACGTCCGGATACGACACGCGGACTAGAAGGGCGCGCTGTTCGAATCGGTCGCCGCACTGCTTGCCGAGTCCTCACCGTCCCGTAGTGCCGCTTCCAGCTGTTCGAGTTTCCCGTTGATTGCGGTCGCCTCCTGATGCATCGGTGCGACGCGGACGCGGACGAGGTCGTACTCGTGGCGGCTGCCCTCGCCGTTGAACGCCCGCATCGCACCGACGGTGAGCGTGTCGCTCTGTGGGCAAAACTCCGTCGTCGGCGTGAACTCCGCCCGGAGAACTGCGTCGTCGTCCGCCTCGCGCGCGTAGCGGAACCCAGCGTCGGGGTGCCGTCGGTCGACGTTGAGCCGGGCCAGGTTGTACCCGAAAGTCATGTCGTAGACGCCCCGGGTCTCGAACAGCGAGCGCGCGAGCCGGTGGACGGCGAGGTGGTCCGGCCCCGTCAGTACGCTGTGGTCGGCGAGGAAGAGACCCGGTTCCGGCAGCGAGTCGGGCACGAACTCGTCGTACGCGTCGAACGTGTCGTCGCCGCCGGTCGAGAACGGGTTCGGGACGTTCATACCGCCCTCTAGGGCGGGGAGAGGGCTATCCGTATCCCCGAACGTGTTCGGCGAAACAGGGAGTCCGTCGGCCCCCGATGGGACCGTATGGTCGCGACAGCGAACGCGAGTTCGACTCGGACCGGTTTCACGCCCACGTCCTCCACGAATCAGACGCCCAGAAGGTCGTGCTGGGGTACTTCGAGCCGGGACAGTTCATTCCGGTCCACGCGCCGGACAGCGACGTGGCCATCACCGTCCACGAGGGGTCCGGTATCGTCCGCGAGGGCGACCGAACCCACGCGGTCGAACCTGGCTCGGTCGTCGTGGTGCCGGCCGGAAAGTCCCGCGGGGTTCGCGCCGAGACGGCGCTCGAGGCCACGCTCGTCACTGCCCCACCGCCGGGGGAGGCGGCCCACGAGCCAGTCCGGCGGGGAATCGCCGAGGGAACGTTCGAACCGCAGCGAGACTGACCCGAACGTATTCGCACGAAGACCCTCGGCCGCGGGCGGCGTACGCTCGGTCGTATGCCAGCGACAACACTCGACCTGCGCGACGTACCGCCCCCGGAGCGACACCCCAAGATTCACTCGGCGTTCGAGGCGTTAGCGAGCGGCGAGAGCCTCGAAATCATCAACGACCACGAGCCCAAACCACTCTTCTACGAGTTCCAGGCCGAGGTCGACGCCTTCGACGCCGAGAACTACAGCTGTGAGCGCCAGGGCGTCGACGAGTTCGTGGCGACGCTGCCCAAACAGTGACCATGGAACGGGCCACAGCCGACGCGACCGACGCGGGCCGGCAGTCCCTCTTCGAGGGCGAGCCCAGAACAGTGCTGCTCTCACTGGCGGCCGACGAGCGCGTTCCCGCTCACTCGCACCCCGAGCGGGCGGTCGTGTTTCACGTGCTCGACGGCGAAATCGAACTGACGCTCGACGACGAAACGACGACACTGCAGGCCGGGGAGCTCGCCCGGTTCGACGGCGACTGCGATATCTCCCCCTACGCCCCGACGGCCTCGCGGGCGCTGGTGACACTCGCAAAGCGCTAGTCCGAAAACAGTGCGATTCCGTCGTCCCAGTCGCCAGCGTCTCCGACCTCGATAGTCTCGGGGTCGGCGTCGAACATCCGGAGGAGCTGTGCGATGAGGCGGTCGGCAAGTCGCTCCACCGTGGCCCGCTGCTGGGGCGTGAGGTCCCCGCGCTCGTCCAGCTGTCTGAGCGCTCGTCTCACCTGCTCGTCGCGAACGTCTGTGGCGTCCGCTGGCAGTTCCAGTCCGTCGCTCCCGGGGTTCTCCGTCATCTCTCGTTCCAGATGACCGTCGCGGTCACGTCCGCCTGTGTGACGGTCTCGTACCTGTACCCCCGGTCGCCGAGCCTGGGGTAGAGGTGCTGTGGTGCCCGGTCGTTGTACTGTATCAAAACGGTCTCGTCGTCCAGTTCGGGCAGCAGTTCGAGCGTCTCCCGGAGCGGCTTGGGCGGGCCCAGCTGGCGCACGTCGAGCGTTTCGACTGGCGCGTCGGTCGGCGCGTCAGTGCGGTTCAGTACGGAACCGTCTGGCTCTCCCATGAGTCACTGGACGATTCGGTAGGGGCAGAGGGTTTCCCCGAATATGTTCGTCTGGACGGCCCCGCCAGCGCGCCCTCTCAGCGGGCGTTATCAGGCCTCGAGCAGGTCATCGAGCAGCTTTCGCTGTGCCGCGGCCAGATGCTCGGTGAACGTCGACGTGGTGATATCGAGCCGGTCGGCGACCTCGCCGGCGCTCACCTCCCGGGGATGCTCGAAGTATCCCATCTCGTAGGCACACTCCAGGGCCTCCCGCTGGCGACCCGTCAGGACGTCGCGGTCGAGCACCGTCGGCCGCCCGGAAGACTCCCCCCGGGGGTTCTCCACGAGTCGCCTGAGCCTGACTGACTCGCCGGTCTCCTCCAGCGTGTCGATGACCGCCCGAAGCGTCTCGGTGTCCTCGACGAGGAAGGTTACGGCGAGAGAGTCCTCGTCGGCAGTGACGTTCTGGACCACACACCCCTCCCGTTCGACCCGCTCACAGACACACCCCTGGTCCGCCGGGCGGGAGAACCGATAGACGTGCTCGCTGTCGTAGGAGAACACCCGCTCGGCGGTGTCGGTCTCCCTCGGCGGGGGGTCCACGTCGCTGCCCCCGGAGAGCGTGAACTCCTCGACGACTTCCCCGTCGGACCCCCCGAGACCGCTCCGGGAGACCGTGGACACACTCCAGTCCTCGGTGGCGTTTGGCTGGACGTAACAGGCCTGCGGATTGAATACGGCCACCTCGGCGAGGATATCGTCGACCATGGTAGACAGTTGCGTGTGGGGACGGAACGGTTCTGAGCCGAACATATTCGCGTTCGGTCCGTCCGGCGCGATCGGTCGTCCTGCCCACAGTATAGACATCTCCGCGCCTGACCGTTCTGCCCCCATCGCCGTTTCCCAGGCACTGTCTCCCCGGAAAGACGGACCTGGCTGTCCGTTCGCCAGTGCAATTTCCGTCTCGTCCGTCGGTCAGTCGGCTACCAGACTATCCAGAGATGGCGCTCGATCGCTTATAAAACACCCAACATCTGAGGGTAGCAGTTCAGCATATTCTCAGCGGAATACCCAGACGTACGGACTGTCTCGGACACTCTCAAAGCTATGCACCGAAACACGATCCTCATCGGGCTGCTGATATCGACGGTGCTGCTCCCGATGTGGTACGTCTCACTCCACGGCGAACCGCCCTCTGAAGAGATTGCGATCGACGAGAGCGTGACCGACTTCCGCCCGCTTGAGGGCGTCGTCGACACGCCAAACAAGCTCTCCCCGAGTCAGGTCGGCGTCGTCGTCTGGGTCGCGCTGTTCGCGCTCGTCGGCGTGCTGGCAGCTGTCCACCAGTTCATGAACGAGGCCGTCAGACCGCCCGACGACGCCGTGACCGACGGCGGCGTGACCGCGGAGAGCGGGGACGTCTCGCTCCCGTGGCTCTCGACGGATACCAGGTGGGTAGTCGAGTACCACGACGCCTCCGATGCAATCGAGGGACTGGTCGCGATGGCCGGGCTCACGGTGCTTGCCATCATCTTCGCGGCGCTGTTCATCGGCGAGTACCTCACGCTTGCCCGCACCCAGTACTTCGGGCTGTACGCGACGGGAATGTTCCTCTCGCTGGCGCTCTCGACTGTCGCCTACTACGCGTGGTTCATGCCACACGTCGAAGTCGCGGAACTCAGGGGGCACTAACAGTGGACTATCCGAAACCCGACGACGACGGCGACTCCGAATCGTGTTCGTGTTCCGGACAGGCGGTGTCCCCGTCCCTGTACGGCGACGCCCGCGCGGAGATACGACGGCGAGACTTCGCGAAGTTCCTCGCGACTGTCGGCGGGCTCACGGCCGTCGCCAGCCTCAGCGCGCCACTCGCAAGCACCACGCAGGTGTTCGAGCGGAGCTACGAGGGGCCGATATACTCCGACGGGGTGGCCCTCATCGACGAGAACGGCGACCGCGTCACGGAGACCACACTCGCCGAGGGCGAACACATGACGGTGTTCCCGGAGCCGCGACCGGGTATCGAGGACGCCCCGACCCTGCTCGTCCGCTTTGCCGAGTCGGACTACTCCGACGCGATCGACGAGGGGTTCGTCGTCAGCGGCTACGCCGCCTTCTCGAAGATATGTACCCACGCCGGCTGTCTGGTGGCCGAGCGGGAGGGCAACGAAATCGTCTGTCCCTGTCACTTCGGGAAGTTCGACATGACCGACGGCGCGGCGGTGACCGGCGGCCCGCCGGGCCGGCCGCTGCCCCAGCTCCCGATAACGCTTACCAGCGCCGGCGAGCTGGTCGCGACGGGCGACTTCGACGGGGCCATCGGCCCGGGGGGTGAGTGATGTCCCGCGCGAAACAGCTCTACGACTGGGCCGACTCCCGGCTCGACGTCGAGAACGCCCAGAAATTCCTCGGCAAGGCGTTCCCCGCGGAGGACTCGTTCCTTCTGGGCGAGGTCGCCATCTTCTGTTTCATCCTCCTCGTGCTGTCGGGAATCTTCCTCGGGCTGTTCTTCGAGCCCTCGACCTCCGACGTCGAGTACGACGGCAGCGTCCAGGAGTTCCAGGGCGAGGAGATGCCCGAGGCCTTCGTCTCGGTGTTGCACATCACCTACGACGTCCCCTTCGGGATGTTCATCCGCCGGCTCCACCACTGGGCGGCCCACCTCTTTGTCGCCTCGATAGGGTTGCATATGCTCAGAGTGTTCTTCACCGGCTCCTACCGCAATCCCCGCGAGCCAAACTGGGTCGTCGGCACCGGGCTCGCGGCCCTCTCGATGGGGGCGGCCTACACCGGCTATGCCCTGCCCTTTGACGAGTTCGCCGCGACGGCGACCAGCATCGGCTACAACCTCACGATATCAGTGCCCCTGGTCGGGGATTTCTTCGGGCAGGTGATATTCGGCGGTGAGTTCCCGTCGAGCGCGACGATACCGAGACTGTACTTCCTCCACGTGTTCGTCATCCCGGCGGCCATCGCCGTCGGTATCGCCGTCCACATGGCTATCTTGATACGCCAGAAACACACGGAGGCGCCCCGCGAGGCCGACGTCGAGACCGGCGACCGCACCGTCGACGCCGACGACGGGAGCGTCATCGTCGGGCTGCCGGCCTTCCCGAACCAGGCGGCTGTCTCGGCGGTGGTGTTCTTCCTCACTGCGGCGACACTGTCGCTGCTCGCTGGACTTCTGCCGGTCCACAACATCGCCGAGTACGGGCCCAACAACCCCGCCGCGACGCCGTCGCTCATCATGCCCGACTGGTTCCTCATGTGGGTGTATGGCTTCCTGAAGCTCCTGCCAAAGTGGGCGAGTTTCACCGTGGGGCCGGTCCACGTCAGCGGGGAGTTCATCGGCGGCGTCGTGTTGCCCGGGCTGGTGTTTGCGGCCATCGCCGTGTGGCCCTTCGTCGACCGGGCCCCGGGGCAGGAACACTTCACGGCCGACCCGCTCAAGCGACCCTGGCAGACCGGCGTCGGCGTCGCGGCCGTCGCCTTCGTCATGATAGCCTCCATCGCGGGGATGAACAACATCCTCGCCGACCAGGTGCTGGGGACGACGACCTCGGTCGTCAACCCCTATCTCTCCGCGGCGCTGTTGCTCGTCCCACCGCTGTACGGCGGGCTGACGTATCTACTCCTGCGCCGGGACCTGCCGGCCGAGCGCACCGAGCAGGGGCCCGCGCCGGGCGAGGCGGCCGGAGGTGACGCGGATGACTGACCGGTTCGTCCTCTCGGGGCGCCGCTATCGCGTCGTGGATACGACGAGCAAACTGCTCGGCCTCGCGCTGGTGGCCGGCGGGCTGGACGTGGGCGGGTCGACCCCGCTCGGCCTCCTGCTCGCCGTCGTTGGCACCGCGTGTGCGACTATGACCGTCTTTGTCGACCATGAGTGAACAGAACGCAGACGACGACCGCTGGATGGACAGTGCGAGAATCAGCCGCCGGGACTTCGTGCGCGGTATCGGGACGGCCGCCGCCATGGGCGCCGTCGGCCTCTCCTTTGCCGACGACGGGATGGAGGGGCTCGAGGCAGTCGAGGACCCCATCGGGTCCTATCCCTACCGCGAGTGGGAGGACCTCTACCGCGATGAGTGGGACTGGGACTCCATCGCCCGTTCGACCCACAGCGTCAACTGCACCGGCTCCTGTTCCTGGAACGTCTTCGTCAAGGACGGCCAGGTCTGGCGCGAGGAACAGGCCGGCGACTATCCGGTGTTCGACGACAGCGTCCCCGACCCCAACCCACGGGGCTGTCAGAAGGGGGCCTGTTACACCGACTACGTCAACGCCGACCAGCGGGTGCTCCACCCCCAGCGCCGCACCGGCGAGCGCGGCGAGGGCCAGTGGGAGCGCATCTCCTGGGACGAGGCGCTGACCGAAATCGCCGACCACGTCATCGACGAGGTCCAGGCCGGCCGCTACGACGCCATCTCGGCGTTCACCCCGATTCCGGCGATGTCGCCGGCCTCCTTTGCCAGTGGCTCCCGGCTCATCAACCTGCTCGGCGGCGTCTCCCACAGCTTCTACGAGTGGTACTCGGACCTCCCGCCGGGCCAGCCCATCACCTGGGGCACCCAGACCGACAACGCCGAATCGGCCGACTGGTACAACGCCGACTACCTCATCGCCTGGGGGTCGAACGTCAACGTCACCCGCATCCCCGACGCGAAGTACTTCCTCGACGCCGGCTACAACGGCACCAAACGCGTCGGTATCTTCACGGACTACTCCCAGACGGCCATCCACACCGACGAGTGGCTCTCGCCGAAGGGCGGTACCGACGGGGCGCTCGCGCTGGGCATGGCCCAGACAATCGTCGACGAGGGGCTCTACGACGAGGCCCACCTGAAAGAGCAGACCGATATGCCGCTGCTGGTTCGGGAAGATACGGACAAGTTCCTCCGGGCCAGCGAGGTCGGCCTGGCCGCCGGGGCCCGCGACCCGGAGAAGGTGTTTGTCACCGTCGACGCCGACGGGCAGCTACGGGCGGCGCCGGGGTCGCTGGGGAACCGCGACGGCCAGCACGACCCCGAGGCCAGCATCGAACTGGAGTTCGACCCACAGCTGTCCGTCAACCGGACCGTCGACACGAGCGATGGCCCGGTCGCGGTCCGGTCGGTCTGGGATCGGCTCACCGAGGAACTGGCCCAGTACACCCCGGAGTTCGTCCACGAGGAGACGAGCGTCGGGCCCAATACCTACCAGCGAATCGCCCGCGAGTTCGCCGAGGCCGACGCGGCCAAGATAATCCACGGCAAGGGCGTCAACGACTACTACCACAACGACCTGGGCAACCGGGCGATTCAGTTGCTGGTCACCCTGACGGGCAACCTCGGCGAACCCGGCACGGGACTGGACCACTACGTCGGCCAGGAGAAGATATGGACCTACAACGGCTGGAAGGAACTCTCCTTCCCCCGGGAGAACCAGCGGGCGGTCCCGACGACGCTGTGGACCTACTACCACTGCAACGTGCTGGACAACGCCGACCCCGAGATGCGACAGCGCGTCGAGACCGCCATCGACGAGGACTGGATGCCGGTCTATCCCGCAGAGCGCGAGGACGGCTCCCGTCCGGACCCGTCGACGATGTTCGTCTGGCGCGGGAACTACTTCAACCAGGCCAAGGGCAACGTCGCCGTCGAGGAGCAGCTCTGGCCCAAGCTGGACCTCGTGGTCGACATCAACTTCCGGATGGACTCGACGGCGATGTTCTCGGACATCGTGTTGCCGGCCGCGAGCCACTACGAGAAGTACGACCTCTCGGAGACGGACATGCACACCTACGTCCACCCCTTCACGCCGGCAGTCGAGCCGCTGGGAGAGGCCAAGACCGACTGGGAGATATTCCGATTGCTCGCCGAGAAGATACAGGAGCGGGCGGTCGAGCGGGGCGTCGAACCGGTCTCGGACCGGGAGTTCGACCGCCGGATAGACCTGACGACGATACACGACGACTACGTCCGTGACTGGCTGACCGGCGAGGCCGAGGCCCTGACCGACGGGAAGGCGGCCTCGGAGTTCATCCTCGAACACTCCGAGGAGACCAATCCAAGCGACTCCGACGAGCGGATTACCTTCGAGGACATCGAGGACCAGCCCCAGCGACTGCTCGCGGCGGGGGACCACTGGAGCTCCGATATCGAGGAGGGTGAACCGTACGTCCCGTGGCAGGACTACGTCCAGGAGAAAGAGCCCTGGCCGACCTTCACCGGCCGCCAGCAGTACTACATCGACCACGACTGGTTCCTCGAACTGGACGAGGAACTGCCGACCTACAAGTCCGTCCCGCCGGAGAAGGGCGGGGACCTCCCGATGACGTACAACACCCCCCACGGCCGGTGGTCCATCCACTCGACCTGGCGGGACAACGAACACATGCTCCGGCTCCAGCGGGGCGAACCGGTCGTCTATCTCAACCCCGAGGACGCCAAAGAGCGGGGCATCGAGGACGGTGACACCGTCGAGGTGTACAACGACCTCGCCTCGGTGGAGGTCCAGGCCAAAATCTACCCCTCCAGCGAGCCCGGCACCGCGCGGATGTACTTCGCGTGGGAGCGGTTCCAGTTCCCCGGGGCGAACAACTTCAACTCGCTGGTGCCGCTGTACATGAAACCGACCCAGATGGTCCAGTATCCGGAAGACGAGGAGGGCCATCTCTATTTCTCGCCGAACTACTGGGGGCCGACCGGGGTGAACAGCGACGTGAACGTAGATGTCCGACTGGCCGAAGACCAGTCGGGTTCGGACGACGAGCAGCGCGATGTTTCCGGTGTGCGGCTCGCGGAGGACGATTCACAATGAGCACTGACCAGAACGGTACGGACGCACAGGAGGACACCCACATCAACGTCGCCGACGGCATCGACCATCAGGTGGCGATGGTGATGGACCTGAACAAGTGTATCGGCTGTCAGACCTGTACCATCGCCTGCAAGACCCTCTGGACGGAGGACGGCGGCAGCGAGTACATGTACTGGAACAACGTCGAGACCAAGCCCGGTGAGGGGTATCCCCGCGGCTGGGAGGAGTCGGGCGGGGGATGGCAGTCCGAGGAACACAAGGAGCGCAAGACCGGCGAGATTCCCGACCAGGAGGACTACGGCCGGGCCTGGGAGTTCAACCACTCCGAAATCATGTACGAGGGCAGCGACGAACCGCTGCGGCCACGGGACGGCGCCGAGTGGGGCCCCAACTGGGACGAGGACAGGGGCGCCGGGGAGTACCCCAACAGCTACTACTTCTATCTCCCGCGTATCTGTAACCACTGTACCCACCCCTCCTGTGTCGAGGCCTGTCCGCGGTCGGCACTGTACAAACGCGAGGAGGACGGCATCGTTCTGGTCGACCAGGACCGCTGTCGGGGGTACCGATACTGCGTCGAGGGGTGTCCCTACAAGAAGGTGTACTACAACACCGTCTCGAAAAAGTCCGAGAAGTGCATCTTCTGTTACCCGCGTCTGGAGGGAGAAGGCCCCGACGGGGAGACGTACGCCCCTGCCTGTGCCGAGGAGTGTCCGCCACAGCTCCGGCTCGTCGGCTTCGCGGACGACGAGGAGGGCCCCATCTACAAGCTCATCGAGGAGTACGAGGTGGCCTTGCCCCTGCATCCGGAGTTTCACACCCAGCCCAACGTCTACTACATCCCGCCCTACGCCCCGCCACAGCACACCGACGACGGCGAGACCGTCGACGTCGACCGCATCCCGCGTGACTACCTCCGGAAGCTGTTCGGCGACAGGGTCGACGAGGCCCTAGACACCATCGAACGGGAGCGCCAGATCGTCCGCCAGGGCGGCGAGAGCGAGCTGATGGAGATTCTCCAGGACAAGAACCCGGCCGACCAGTACCGGCTGGAGGTGTTCGAGGATGGGTGAGCCCTTCGAAGACCCCCAGCGCGACCGCGGGGTGAGCGGCGATGGCTGACCGCCGACAGCTCCGCCCCGTCGTCGTGGGTATCGGCCTGACCGCCCTCGTCGTGCTCGCGGCGCTGTCGGTCCCCCAGGCGGCGGCCCGCCCGGCCCACGAGATTCCGGTCGAGCCGGCGACGGGCGATTTCAGCGGGCCGACCGCCGACGGCTGGTCGGACGTGCCCCAGTCGACGGTGCCACTTTCCAGTGCGCCAAGCAGCGTGCCCAACGCCAACGACACGACGATAGAGCGCGTCCACGTGCAGGCCGCCCGCGGGGAGGAGCAGCTCTATCTCAGGCTCCAGTGGCACGACGCGACGCGTGACACGACGACCGACGGCCCCCGGACGTTCGCGGACTCGGTCGCGGTGCAGTTCCCCGTCAACGAGAGCGCCCGACCGCCCATCGCGATGGGTGGGCCGACCAACCGGGTCAACGTCTGGTACTGGAGCGGCGGAACCGGGAGCGAGGAGCTGCTGGCCGGCGGTGCCGGCTCGACGACCCGGATGGCTAACTCGACGATAACCACCAACGCGACCTACCAGGGCAGCGGCGAGAACGCGACGTGGACGGTCCAGTACACTCGCGACCTGGACGTAGCCGGCGAGAACCGGACGACCATCCCCGAGGACGAGGACATCGACGTGGCCTTCGCGGTCTGGAACGGCTCGAACGACGAGCGCGCCGGCCAGAAGGCCGTCAGCGAGTGGCACTACTTCCCCTTTAGCGGCGGTCCGCAGGGACCGCCCTACGCGGCCCTGCTGTGGACCATTGCCGGGGTCGCCATCGTGAGCGTTATCGCCGTGACCGCCTACGGCATCCGCCGTACCGGGGAGGGGATGTCCTGATGGCGACGGCGCGTGACGGCGACGCCCTCGACCGCGACGCGGCGACGCGGGGACTGGTCTACCGGGCGCTGGCGTCGGCGTTCCGGTATCCGGACGAATCGTTCCACGCGTCGGCCGCCGACGGCGACCTCGACGCGGAGCTTACGCGTGCGGTCGACCGGACGACGCTCGGTGTCTCCGTACCCGAGCTGGTGACAGGGGACGATTACGAGACACTCGCGGCCCGGTACAACGATATCTTCGAGCTGGGCTACAGCGAGTACACCGACCGGACCGACGGCTCCCTGGAGTCGACCGGGCCGCCGGTGCCGCTGTACGAGTCGAAGTACCGACCGGAGAAATCCTGGAACGACGTGAACCTGGACCTCTCGCGGGCCTATCGGCATTACGGCCTCGAAATCGACCAGGGCGAACGGGACAACCACGACGCGCTGGCCTACGAGCTGGAGTTTGCCGGCTATCTGGCCCGCCGCGAGGCGACCGTCGGTTCGGGCGCGGCCGCCGCCAGGCTCGACTTCCACGACCGGCACCTGGGCCACGCCGCGACGGGCGTCGCCGACCGCCTCGCCGACGAGCCCGGGACCGACATCTACGGCCCGCTGGGCCAGTTCATGGCGTCGTTCGTCCGGGCCGACCGGAACGACCTCGCGGCCCGGCTGGAGGGAACGCGATGAGCTTCGGCCGCTCCATCGACGCCGTTCCGGCGTCGACCGACGCCCGTCTCCGGACCGCGGTCGTCGGGCTCACCGGCGCCGCGGCGGTCGCGCTGGCGGGGCGGCTGCTGGCGACGGTGCTGGTCAACGCCCCGAACGGCACCAGTCGGGCGCCCGTGACCGGGCTGGCGACCGCTGGGACCGTCCTCGCGGCGCTCGCACTCGTGGCCGCCGGCGCGACCGACGGGTCGCCGGTGGCCGGTGTCGGGCTGCTATTTGCCGGCGTCTTCGGGCTGCTCTCGGTCGTCGCCCCGGCCGCTACGCTCCCCGCGGCCGTCGCCGTGACAGCCGGCACTGCGCTCTCCGTCGGCGGCCGCCGGTCCGTGCTGGACGGGCCGACGGGCGTCGTCGCCGGACTGTTCGTCGTCGCGCTGGGTGTGGGACTCGCAAGCGGGGTCGTCGGCATCGCCGCGACTCGCGGGCTCGCGTCCTCGCTCGCACTCGTCGCCGTCGGACTGACGCCGGCGTTCGCGGCGGCGGGCCCCGGCGACCTGCTGGGCGGCGCGGGCGCGTTCACCGTCGTCGTGGCGGTCGGGCTCGCCGTCCCCTTCGTCACCGGTGCTGTCACACTGGTCTCGCTCGGTGCGGTCGGCACCGCCATGCCGGTGGTCGCGCTGGCCGTCGCCGGGGCGGTGACGACCGCGAGCGCGGCCGTCCGTGAGCGCCGCTGGCTCCTTCTGGCCGGGCTCGTGCTGGTCGCCGTCGCCGGCATCCCGGCGACGCTCGACCGCGCGCTCCCGTTCGCGCTCGGGCTCGCCACGCTCCTGGAGGGCCAGCGATGACCGACGACCTCCCCGACGAGTTCGAGGAACACATGCGGGAGGAGCCGGACCCGCAGCTCGACCCCGAACGGAGCCCGGGGATGCACAGCGACATCGAGGCGCTCGAAGATATCGAGGTCGACCGGGACGACGTCGACATCGGCGAGGCGACGCCGGCGGAACTGGCGGCGGCCGACACCGAACCCGTCGAGAACGAGGACGCCGCCGAGCTGCTGGGTCGGCTCGCGGAGGGCGACCACGTCGAGCGTCGCCGGGCCGCCCTCGCGCTGGCCGAGGTCCCCACCGAGGACGCCGTCGTCGTCGGCCTGGCGCGGGCCGCCACCGGCGACGAGGACAGCGACGTCCGGCAGTTCGCCGTCGAGGCGCTGACCGGCCACGGCGGCGAGCGGGCCGCGGCCGTCGCGGTCGAACTGCTCGAGGACCCGGACCCGTGGGTCCGGGCCGAGGCCGTCGTGGCGCTGGATAACGTCGACCGGACGGCCCACGAGGCGGACCTCGTCGAGACCCTGGAGACCGACGACCACCACGCCGTCAAACGCAACGCCGCCATCTCGCTGTTCAAGATACGCGGGGCGGCGATGGCCGACCAGCTACTGGAACTGAGCCGGGCGGACAGCGAACGGCTCCGGGAGTGGGCGGCCCACATGCTCGGCGGCGTCGACGAGGACCGTGCCCGCGACCGGCTCGCGGAGCTGACCGACGACCCCGCGACCGTCGTGGCCCAGACCGCCGAGCGGTCCCTGGCGGCCGACCCCCGGAAATTCCGCCGTGAGTTCGGCGGCGCGCTGGAAAACGAGAGCCGACTCCTCCCCGGCGAGGACCGATTGAACCGGATGCCAGACCTGTGACAATGGACAGCAAATCCACTCTCTCAGACCGCGTCGAGGAACAGCTCCGTAACGTCCGTGACCCCCAGGCCGACCTCTCGGTGTTCGAGGCCGGCTTCATCGAGAACATCCACGTCGACGACCGCGAGGTGACCATCGAGACGGATATGGCGTCGCTCGACGGCGACGCGAGCGCCGGTGTCGTGGAGGCGATGTTGCGGGCCGTCGACGACGTCGAGGCCGTCGAGTCGGTCCACGTCGAGCGGACGACGCCGTCGAGCGAGGGCCGCTCGTCGGTCGAGTCGTTCGACAGTATCGTCGCCGTCGCCAGCGCGAAAGGCGGCGTCGGGAAATCGACCGTCGCCAGCTCGCTGGCCTGTGCGCTGGCCGCTGACGGCGACGTGGCACTCTTCGACGCCGACATCCACGGGCCGAACGTCCCGAATCTGCTGGACGTCTCGGGGCCGATTCACTCCTCCGACGAGGGCGACCCGCTCCCGGTCCGAACCGGCGGGCTAGAGGTGATGAGCGTCGGCCTGATGGAGGACGGCGCGCCCCTGGCCTGGCGGGGCGCGATGGCCCACGACGCCGTCGACGACCTCTTTGCCAACACGGCCTGGGAGAACGACGGGACCCTCGTCGTCGACCTGCCGCCGGGGACCGGCGACGTGGTGCTGACGACGCTGCAGGAGGTGCCCGTCGACGGTGTCGTCGTGGTGACGACGCCGTTTCACGCCAGCGTCAGCGACACGGCCCGGACTGTCGAGCTCTTCCGGGACAACGACGTGCCGGTGCTTGGCACCGTCGTGAACATGGCCGAGTACGTCTGTGACTGCTGTGGCGAGCCCAACGAGCTGTTCGCGGGCGACGCTCTGACGGAGCTCGACGCCGACGTGCTGGCCGAGCTGCCGTTCGCAAAGGAGCTCCAGGGGACGCCGAGTCCGGGCGCGGTCCCGGAGCCAGTGACCGAACTGGGCGAGGCCGTCACCGGGGCCATCGAGACGGCCGGGGAGCTGTCGGTGCCCGAGGACGCCGTCGACATCCGTGGCCTCCCCCCACAGGACCGGAAAGACGCCGTCCGGGACCGGTTCGAGTCCCTCGACAGCGGCGACCCGTTCGTGCTGGTGAGCGACCGCGACCCGACGCCGGTCGGGGCGTTTCTGGGCCGGCTCGCCGAGGCCCCTCGCGACGCGTTCGACCGGTTCGAGGTGCGGCGAGCGACCCCGGACGACTGGGTACTCGAGACCGTCAGACCGTGACAGCGGTCGGTCAATCGCCGGCGATATCTGCCCCCTCTGTCTCCCACTCCTCCGGAACGTACGCACAGAGCGGGTCACTCGCCAGGGGGTCGCCGGTCGTGGCGAAGGCCCGGGACCGACTGCCGCCACAGACGTGTCGGTACTCACAGACGCCGCATTTCCCCGTGAGCCGGCTGCGGTCCCGAAGCGCCTCGAACAGGTCGGCGTCGCGATACACGCCGACGATGTCGTCCGTCCGAACGTCGCCGGCGGGTTTCGGCAAGAATCCGGAGGGGTAGATGTCGCCGGTGTGGCTGACGAACGCGAACCCGTCGCCGGCGATGATACCGGCACGGCGTTTCGCGCCCGGTGGCCGTTCGTCCGTGTCGTCCTCGCGCAGCTGGAGGCCGACCCGTCGGTAGTGTGGGGCCTCGGTGGTCTTGATGCCGAAGGGAACGTCCGTCCGGACGTCGTGGAGCCACGACAGCACCGCTTCGGCCCGTCGGGGCGAGACAGGGTCGAGTATCCGCCCGCGGCCGACGGGAACGAGGAAGAAGACACTCCAGAGGACGGCGCCGAGGTCCGCGACCAGCTCGGCGATAGCGGGCAGGTCGTCGACGGTCCCCGCACACACTGTGGTGTTGACCTGCAGCGGGAGTCCCGCCTCCGTCGCCGCTCGGGCCGCCCGCAGCGTCTCCTCGAAACTCCCTGTCTCGCCGCGGAACGCGTCGTGTGCGCTGGCCGTCGCCCCGTCGAGACTCACGGCCAAGCGGGTGAGTCCGGCCGCCGCCAGCGCCTCGATGCTGTCGCCGGTCAGCGAACTCGTTCCGCTCGGTGTCAGCGTCATCGTGAGCCCGATATCGGTGCCATACTCGAGGAGTTCGACGAGGTCCGGTCGCTGCATCGGGTCCCCGCCCGAGAGCACGACGAGCTGGTCCTCGGCGAACTGCCGGACGTCGTCGAGCAACGCCTTCCCCTCCGCTGTCGTGAGTTCGTCCGGATGGCGCCCCGGTTTCGCGTCGGCCCGGCAGTGGTCACACGCCAGTTCGCAGGCCTGTGTGACCTCCCAGATGAGGACCATCGGTCGCTGGGCCGTGTCCGTCGGCGGTCTCATGTGTGGGCCATAGTCCGCTGTGGAACATATCGGTGCGACCCCGTTCCCGTCCGGTGGGAACCCCGGCCGAAGATGTTCGGAGGGAGTTACTGGGGACTCCGAGGGGTACCGACCAGTATGATACAGCCGACCACCGCGTCGGGTCGACGCCGACCGACCCACGAACGGAGTGTGATGTAGTATGGGTGCCGTTCCCGGCGGTCTCGATACGGACATCGACCTCCCGATGGCGGTCCCGTTGCGACACTTCGTCGTCGGACTGGGTTTCCTCGTCGCGGGTACGCTCGTCGGGGTCAGCGCCGTCGCGAACGCCGTCCCGGGGCTGGCCTCGCTGGCACACGTCCACCTGCTGCTCGTCGGCTGGGTCTGTGTGACCATCATGGGCGCGATGACGCAGTTCGTTCCGGTGTGGTCGGGTACGTCGCTGTACTCACAGCGGCTCGCGACGGTTCAGCTGGCGCTCGTCGCCGCCGGCGTGAGCGGCTTCGTCGTCGCGCTCACGCTCGACGCCGTGGCGTGGCTGGCTCCCTTCGGTGCGCTGATGCTGGCCGGGTTCTGGACGTTCGCGTACAACATCCTGCGGACGCTCGCTGCTCTCGATGAGTACGACGTGACCGAACGGCACTTCGGCTACGCGCTCGGATTCTTCTGCCTCCTTTCGCTGTTCGGGCTCGTACTGGCCGTCGATTTCACCGCTCCGGTCACGCCCTCGCTACCGGTCGAGCACGGGAACCTCAGGCACGCACACGCGACGATAGCCGTCTTCGGAGCCGTGCTGACGACCGTCTACGGCGCGCTCTACCAGCTCGGGACGATGTTCACACAGACCGAACTCCACGGCGTGGACCAGTATCTGCAGTCGCTCGAAGCGGTCGCCCACCCGCTCGGTGTCGTCCTGTTGGCCGGCGGGCGGCTCGTCGATTCGGTGCTCGTCGCGCAACTGGGTGGCCTGCTCGTGGTGGCGGCTGCGTTCGCAATGAGCACCGTCCTCGGGCGGCGGCTGTACGAGATGCGCGTCGAGTGGGAACCGATGCACACCCGATACGCCGTCGTCGCCGTTGCACTCGCGGCGTGGGCGGTGTCGACCGCTCCGGCGTGGCTAGGGGCCCCGACGACCGAGCGGCATCTGTTCGGTGCCAGCGGGTCGGCCCACCTGCTCGCACTCGGTGTCATCGGCCTGGTGCTCGTCGGGACGCTGTACCACATCGTCCCGTTTATCATCTGGGTCGACCGGTACAGCGACCGACTCGGGTTCGAAGCGGTGCCGATGATAGACGACCTGTACGACGACCGCCTCGCTGCCATCGACGGGACCCTCTGGGTCGGTGGGACTGTCGTAATCGTCGGCGCGGAGCTGGCCGACCTCTCGCCGGGTATACTGGGTGCTGGCGGTCTCATCGTGACGCTGAGTGTCGCTGCCTTCGCGGCCAATATGCTGCTGGTCGTCCACGAGCACGGTCCGGACCCGTTCGACCGGGTGTTACTGGGCTCGCTCAGCCCGCGACCGGAGCCAGGCCCCGATGAAGACGCCCCCACCTCTGAGGTATAAACCGCCGGTAGAACATCTTCGCGTGGCCTTCTCGGGGGCTGAGAACCTCCGTCTGCCCCTATGTCATTGTGACTCGAACTCACAGATGCACGACGGAGACCGCTCCGTTGTGAGCCAACCATGTCAACCATACCCGAACCAACTCGGCGACGTGTCCTGCAAGCACTCGGTGCCGGAAGCGTGCTGCTGGCCGGGTGTAGCAGTGCAGGGCCGGTGGACCAAACCGAACAACGAACGACGTCGACGCCACAGTCCCCGAGCGCGAACGGCACACAGAGCACCGACGTCGAGCGTGTCGCCGCTGACCCGACCGATATCCCCGACCCGATAGACCGGTCGACCTCGAAGACCATCGACGTCGAGATGACGACCCGCGAGCAGGTCGCGGAGATAGAGCCGGGCGTCACCTACGAGTACATGACCTTCGACGGGCAGATTCCGGGGCCGATGGTCCGCGTCCGACGCGGGGATACGGTCGAGCTGACCGTCACGAACGACGAGCGCAACACGATGCCCCACAACATCGACCTCCACGCCGTTCGGGGGCCCGGCGGTGGGGCCGAGGACACGATGGTCGCGCCGGGCGAGACCGACACCATCCGCTTCCAGGCCACCTACCCCGGCGCGTTCATCTACCACTGTGCCGTCCCCAACATGGACTACCACATCTCCTCGGGGATGTTCGGGATGATACTCGTCGAGCCCGAAGACGGCCTGCCCGAGGTCGACCACGAGTTCTACTTCGGCCAGCAGGAGCTGTACACGACCGGCGAGACCGGCGAGGAGGGCCACCACGACTTCGACATGGACGCGATGACCACCGAGGAGCCCACCTACGTACTGATAAACGGTGAAAAGTACGCCATTACGCCCGACCGCTACGGCGTGCCCAGTATGGCTGTCGGGGACACCGCACGGGTGTTCTTCGTCGCTGGCGGGCCCAACCAGACGTCCAGCTTCCACCCCATCGGCTCCGTCTGGGACGAAGTCTGGCAACAGGGTGCCATCGCGAGCCAGCCCAATCGGTTCGTGCAGACGACGCCCGTCCAGCCCGGTTCCTGTGCCATCGCGACGCTCCACGCCGAGGTGCCCGGCCCGATAAAACTCGTCGACCACGCCCTCTCGCGGGTCGCTCGAAAGGGCGCGATGGCGGTCATCTCGCGTGAGGGCGAGGCAAACACCGACGTCTTCGACCCCGACCCGGCCTGAGATACTACGAGCGGACGTCACTCCGTGGCTCGTCAGCGGACCCCTCATTTTGCTGTATCCGTCGAGCCTGTGATGACAGCGAGCATTTCATATCGCGGTATTCACTTTACGCCGGCGCTGCGCACTTGACACAGGAACTGGCCCACACTGAGCGTAGACCCTTTCAAACTCTCGTTTCGACGGACAGCACCGTGGCTACAGGCTCGAACCAGACAGCGACGGAATCGTGCGATATCGCTGGGCGTCTCCCGGTCGTCGAAACCCCGACTCGCCCGGTCGGCGCTACGTCTGGTCGTCCGCCAGCTCGTGGTACTGCCGCAAGAAGGTCTCGCGGTCGGTTTCACCCGCCTCGGCCGCCGCGAGCGTCGCCTCCAGCCCGTCGCGTGGCTGGCGGCAGGTCTCCGTGAAACACGTTTTGCAGAGATACTCGAAGGACTTGTCCTGTCGGTCCCAGCGGTCGCCGTGTTTGTCGTACTCGCGGGCGTCCGCCCGGGGACACTCCTCCCCACAGGCGATGCAGGTCACCGTCTCCCCGTCGCGCCGGGACCCGAACATACCGGGGAGTAGCGGCCGGCGAGATAAATTGTTTTCCGAGCGGGCAAGCGGTTCGGTGGAGTGGTCGCAGTAACAGAAGCCGACTCAGAGAGGCAGAAAGTCCCACCCGTAGCCGGTTAGCCAGCCGGCATGAGTGGGGATTTCTGGTTCTCGATACTAGTCGATGCCAAATCACACACTGCCGCTGGAGCCAGCCATACGTTTATCAAACTGCCACGAGTAGTCTATACATCGGCTGTGAGGCCGCTGGCCCGACCATGCAACCACCCCAGACGCTCGTCCACTCGACGCTCGACACGCTCCCCATCAACATCGCTGTCCTCGACGACGAGGGGACGATTCTGTTCACGAACCGCGCCTGGCAGGAGTTTGCCAGCGCCGACGAAGGGGAGTTGCAGGGGGTGAACTACTTCGGTACCACCGACGTCGACGCCGACGAGTACGCCGGGCAGGCTGTCGAGGGTATCGAATCGGTCATCGACGGCGAGCAGGACCTCTTTACGCTCGAATACCCCTGTCACTCCCCGGACGAGAAACAGTGGTTCCTGATGCGAGTCGCGCCGCTGCCACCCGAGGACGACGGCAGCGCCGTCGTCGCACACATCGATATCACACAACGGAAATTAGCCGAGCTGGCCGCCGAACGGCGCAGCGAACAGCTCAAAGCGGAACGGTCGAACCTCCAGCATCTCGTCGACCGCGTCGAGGGGCTCATCACCGCCGTCATGGACGACGTGATGAGCGCGGACTCGCGGGCCGACATCCAGCAGACGGTCGTCGACCGGCTCGCGACCGTCGACTCCTATCGGTTCGCCTGGGTCGGGGAGTTCGACCTGCGGGACGAGACGCTGCGACCGGCGGCGCTGTCGGCCGACCGCCAGACGGACCTGGCTATCTCGCTGTCCGCCGAAGACCCCGTCGCGCTGGCGGCCCGGACCGAGGAGATACAGTTCACCGACGACATCGGGCCGGCCCACGCCGAGCTGGCCGACGCCGACGTCGCGAGCCTCGCCGCGGTGCCGCTGGTCGCCGGCGAGTCCCTCTACGGCGTGCTGACGGTCTATGCCGACAGCGCGGACGTCTTCGACCCCCGCGAGCGGGCCGTGCTCGGGGCGGTGGGCCAGGCCGTCGCCACCGCCATCGACGCCACCGAGACGAGCCGGCTGCTCACGGCGGACAACGTCACCGAACTCGAACTCCAGATACGGGACGACGACATCTTCTTCGTCTCGCTTTCCCGCGAACTGGGCTGCCGGCTGGAGTACGGCGGGAGCGTCGCCGGTGGCGAGGAGACGGTGATGTTCTTCCTGGTCGAGAGCGACGACCCGTCGACGGTGTGTGCCGTGGCCGGCGACCACCCGCAGGTCAGCGCCGCCACCCACGTCTCGACCGCGGAGTCGACGGCGCTGTTCGAGTTCACCGTGGCCGACCCGCCGGTCGTCTCGCTGCTGGCCGACCGCGGCGCCGAGACGCGCGATATCGTCGTCACGCCCGAACACGCCCGCTTTACCGTCACGCTCCCGTCGACGACCGAAACCAGGAGCATCGTCGAACAGGTGCGGGACCACTACCCAACGACCGACCTGCTCTCTGTCCGGGAGCGCGACGAACCGCCGGTCTCCCGGCAGGCGTTCCTGGGCGACCTCGAGGACCGGCTGACGAACCGACAGCTCACGGCGCTGCGGAAGGGGTATCTCGGCGGCTTTTTCGACTGGCCGCGGGACGTCTCCGGCGAGGAACTGGCCGAGTCGATGGGTATCTGCCCCTCTACGTTCCACCAGCATCTCCGGGCCGGCGAACGGAAGCTCCTCGAAGCCATCTTCGAGACGTGGTGACGCCGTCGTCGGGAACTCGCGAGCCCTACTTCCGGCTGTCCGTTCGGACGGCTACTCGACGGCAGGACGTGTCGAATTGCTTGAGTTCGGTACCGTCGGAAGTAGTAGCCACCACGGCGCTATCCGACCAGTTTGGCAGGTGATTTAAACCTGTCCTGCCCTAATATTGGACATACGATGCGCCACCTGGGTCCCACGAGCGAACCGCAGTCACCCTCTCTGCCGTCGGCCCGCGTTCGTTCGTCTCCACACTCCGTCCACACCTCGGAGCGGCGTGACAGTCACGGAGCGCCGAACAACAAGCCCACCACGTCGAGATAATGCAATCTGACAATATCAAAACGAGCAAGTCGATTCAGCAGCAGACCGGTCGGACGTTCCACCTCGCGACCCGCCTCCTCCCCGAGCGGATTCGCCACCCGACGTACGTGATGTACGCCTTCTTCCGGGTCGCCGACGAGGTCGTCGACCAGCCTGACGGCCCCCCGCCGACCGTCCAGCACGAGCGATTAGAGGAGATTCGGGAAGCCGCGCTGGGCAACCGCGACCCCGACGAGATGCCCGACGGCGAGGTGCTCGCTGCGTTTCAGGACCTCCGTGAGGCCCACGACATCCCCGACGAGGAAGTGAACGTCTTCGTCGACGCGATGGAGATGGACATCGCTCAGGCCCGCTACGAGACCTTCGATGACCTCCGCGAGTATATGCGTGGCTCCGCCGTCGCCGTCGGCAACATGATGACGATGGTGATGGACCCCCCGCAGGCCGACACCGCCCTTCCCCACGCCCAGGCGCTGGCCGAGGCGTTTCAGCTCTCGAATTTCCTCCGTGACGTCCGCGAGGACATCCACGAGTACGGCCGGGTGTATCTCCCACAGGAGACCTTAGAGCGCCACGGCGTCACCGAGGAGCAACTCGCCAGGGCCGAAGTCGACGAGGGGTTCCGAGCGGTGATGCAGGAGGAAATCGCCCGGACCGAAGATCTCTACCGCGAGGGCGTGGCCGGTATCCGATATCTCCCCGAGGACTGTCAGTTCGGTGTTCTGCTGTCGGCGGTGCTGTACGCCGAACACCACCGACTCATCCGCTCGCGTGGGTACGACGTGCTGACGGAGACGCCTGAACTGACCCGCCGCCGTCGCCTCTGGCTGCTCGCCCGGACGTGGTGGCACTGGCGGCGCAACGGCGACCCCGAGGCGACCTTCTACGCCGTCAGTGCCGTCTCCGAACGCGGCCCCGGTGCGACCGCGACAGAGCGGACCAGCCACGGCCAGCCGACCTGGAGAGGGTAACGGAGTCACCGGCGATGACTGCCGGAGTCGGCTATCTCGTCTTTCACGCCGTCGCTATCGTGCCGGTCATCGCCGCCCTGGCCGTTGTCACCCGCTACCGGCTCGGTAGCCGACGCGACGTGCTCACGGGGACGCTGGTGCTTGCCGGACTGGCGCTACTGTACACGACGCCCTGGGACAACTACCTCATCACGCGGGGCGTCTGGTGGTACGGCGACGACGCGGTCGCCATCACCTTCGGCGCCGCGCCGCTGGGCGAGTATCTCTTCTTCGTCCTCCAGCCACTGCTGGTGGGGCTGTGGGCCGCCCGGTTTCGGGTCGAGACGACGCGACCACTGTCGATTTCCCTCCCCGAGCGGGCCCTCGGACTGGCCGGCGCCGGCGTGGTGGCCGCCGCGGGACTCGTGTTGCTCGGCGCGGACAGCGGCCTGTATCTCGGCTCGCTGCTGGTCTGGAGTGCCCCGATTCTGGCCATCCAGTGGGCCTTTGGCTGGCCGTTCCTGGTCGCACAGTGGCGTCCCCTCCTGGCCGGGACGCTCGTCCCGACGCTGTATCTCTGGGTCGTGGACCGAATCGCCATCGGCGTCGGACTCTGGACCATCTCGGAGCGCTACACCACCGGGTTCGCCGTCCCGCTGCTGGGCCTGCCCATCGAGGAGGCCGTGTTCTTCCTGTTGACCTCGCTGTTCGTCGTCCAGGGACTGGTGCTGTACGTCTGGCTCGTCGACCAGTTGCGGGCGGTCGAGCGACCTGACCGGCAGTCGCTTACGGCGCTGTTCGGGGGGCGATGACGCGTGCGAGGGGCCGCTCCCGTCGCCCACGAGACGCTCCGGCCGCTGGTGTTCGTCCCCGGGTGGGTCGCCCTCGCCGTCGTGCCGTTCGTGGCTGGCCTCGAACTCTCGCCCGTCCTCCAGTACGTACCCCTGGTCGCCAGCGCCCTACTGTTGGGACTCCCCCACGGCGCTGTCGACCACCTCGCGGTGGCCCGGACCCGCGGCCGGCGTCCCGACCTGTGGGCTATCGGTCGGGTCGTCGCCCTCTATACCGTCGTCGGCGGGGCCTACGCCGTCGCCTGGTTCCTGGCGCCCGCCGTCGCCTTCGCCCTCTTTATTTTCGTCACGTGGTTCCACTGGGGGCAGGGGGACCTCTACACGCTCGTCGTGCTGGCCGACGCCGACCACCTCCGAACGCCGGTCCAGCGTCTCGCCGTCGTCGTCGTCCGCGGCGGCCTGCCGATGCTCGTCCCACTGCTCGCCTTTCCGGAGTGGTACCGCCGGGTCGCGGTGACGCTCGTGGGTCGGTTCGCCCCCGACGCCGTGGCGGCGCTCTCGCCTGCCTTCCGGCCCGACGTTCGCCTGGGGCTGGCTATCGCCTACAGCGCCGTCGTCGTCGCGACGCTTTCCGTCGGCTACGCTCGGGCGACCGACAGCGCGCCCTGGCGGCTCGACGCCGCCGAGACGTTCGGCCTCGTCGCGTTTTTCGCCCTCGTTCCGCCGGTGCTGGCCATCGGCGTCTACTTCTGCCTGTGGCACTCGCTGCGACACATCGCCCGCCTCCTGCTCGTCGACGACGCGGCGACGGCCGCGCTGGGCGAGGGGGACTCGACCGCTGCGTTCGCCCGGTTCGCTCGCGACGCGGCCCCCCTGACGCTCGTCTCACTCGCGCTGCTGGCAGGTCTCGCACTGCTGGTCCCGAACCCCCCCGAGACCGTCCCCGAGTGGGTGGGGCTCTACCTGGTCTTTATCGCCGTCGTCACACTCCCGCACGTGGTTGTGGTAACGATAATGGACGGGGAGCAACGCATCTGGGCGTAGCGCGAACGCGCCGCACAGGAGCAGGGCGTCTGGGCGTAGCGCGAACGCGCCGCACAGGAGCAGGGCGTCTGGACGTAGCCGGTAGCGACACGGGACAACGGAGAGAAACGGTCAGCTGACTCGGGTGTACGATTCAGATAACTAGCGTCTTCGTCTCCATGTACCGATTACAGATGTCGCAGAAGGCGTTTCCGTCCGCTTGGAGAATCGGCTTCGTCTCACACTCCGGGCAGGTCCGCTTGGCTGCGCGGTTTTCTTTCGTCATAATTCGACTTCAGAAGCTGCGTATATTAAAATTTCTATTAATTTGTCATGTTTGTCCATGTGGCTCACGGGAGTGTTATATACCGAGACTGCGAGAGACCGGAAAAACGGCCGGCGTTACTTGCCCTTGCCGCTGTTCGAGCGAATCGAGGGGCGGGTCTTCTCCGTGCCCTTGCCCTTGTTGCTCAGGCCGCGGTTCCGGCGTCCGGCGCCGGTCAGGCCGCGGAAGACGCGGTCGGCCTGGTCCGGTTCACAGATCCAGTTGAGGTCGTCGTCGTTCTGGATGGCGGGGTGCTCCGGGTCCACGAGGATGATCTCGTGCCACTTCTGGCGGCCGTCCTGGCCGACGGAGTAGCTGTTGAGGACGCGGAGGTTGGGGTAGACCCGCGCAGCGCGCTCTTCGGCGACGCGCTGGAGGTTCTTCCGGCGGGTGATGCGGGTGACACCCTGTCGCTTCGAGCGTCGACCGGCTTTGTGTCGCTGTTTACGCGCACTGCCCTTGCGGACGGAGACGCGGGCGACGACGACGCCCTGCTTTGCCTTGTATCCCTGCGAGCGGGCCTTGTCGAGGCGGGTCGGACGCTCGATACGAACGACCGACCCCTCGTCGCGCCACTCCTGCTGGCGCTGCCACTGCAGTTCCGCGAGTTTCCCCTCTTTGGGGGTCTGCCATGCGTCTCGGATGTACGAGTATGCACTTCGTGCCATTGTGTTTCACCACGGGCGTTGCGTGGTTCAAGTCGCCTCGGCGACTGACTGTCGCGTCGGGGACTCACATCCCGACCTGCACACGCAGGTGCCCGCTGGTGCCCGTCGTCCAGCGAGTTGTCGACAGTTCTGTACTCGGAGGCTTAAACGGTTCGAAGCCGTTCGGCCGTGGGACAGGGACACATCCGCCGTTCCCGACCGCTGAGAACGCTGTCGATGCATTATCTGTCTGGGTTCTCTTCTCTCGCATATGGACCGTGTCGTCGCCAGCGATGACCCGATGATAGACGCCGACTTGCTCCGTGACCGCCTCGACGCCGAGGTCGTCGTCGCCGACGGGGCAGAGACCCTGCTTGACGCCGCCGCCGACGGCGCCGACGCGCTAGTCGTCGACGTGAACACGCCCGTCGACAGTGCCGTGTTCGACGCCCTCGAGGACCTGCGGGTGGTCGCCCGGGCCGGCGTCGGCATCGAGAACATCGACGTGGCCGCGGCCGCCGACCACGCTGTCCCCGTAACGAACGCGCCCGACTACTGCACCCGCGAGGTGGCCACCCACACCGTGACGCTGCTGCTGGACTGCGTGCGTGGGGTCGCCGCCTACGACCGCGACACCCGCGCCGGAAACTGGGGCTGGGAGCGGGGCCGTCGCATCCACCGCCTGCGGGGCGGAATCCTCGGCCTGGTCTCCTTCGGCCCGATTGCCCGCCGGGTCCGCGAACAGCTGCGCGGGTTCGACGTCGACGTGGTGGCCTACGACCCATACGTCGACGCCGAGGCGATGGCCGACGCCGACGTCGAGAAGGTCGGGCTCGACGAGCTGTACGCGCGGGCCGACTACGTCTCCCTGCACGCGCCGGTGACCGAGGAGACCCGCGAGATGGTCGACGCCGACGCGCTGGCACGGATGGGTGAGGAGACTGTCCTGGTCAACACCGGCCGCGGGGCGCTCGTAGACGAGGCGGCGCTGGCCGAGGCACTGCGTGCGGGAACCATCGCCGCCGCCGGTCTCGACGTGCTCCAGCGAGAACCGCCGACCCCGGACAACCCGCTCCTCGAACTCGACAACTGCGTCGTCACGCCCCACGCGGCGTGGTACTCCGAGGAGGCCCGTGAGGACCTGAACGCCACCGTCGCGGCGAACGTCCGGGCCGGCCTCGCGGGGGAGACGCCGCCGAACTACATCGACCCCGAGACTGACTGGCTGTAGTTTGCTATCGCGCTGACTGATTTATTACCGGGCCTCGACGATATCGGCTCGGACGTACAGAACTGCAAAAAATTCGTCTGACGCTCTCCACCGTCTTTTTAGTCGAGTAACGTGACCGCTCTCGCACCCATTTCGGCGTATGCCGAAAACAACCGGAGATATAAACCCCTAGCCTGCGTACCAGCGCTATGCGCGAGTTCATCTTCACTATCGATTACGACCGGGACGTGGACCCGTTGATGGACGTGTTCATCGAACACCCCGAGACCCACTCCCGCTCTATCGCCTGCAACGTCACCGACGACGGGATGTGGCGCCTCGAACGGGTCGCCGGACCCGAGGTGGCGCTTGACCGCTTGGACGACATCTTCGACAGCCCGGTCCAGTGTACCGAGTGTATCGGGACCCGCGACTGCATAACCGACTGGCACTACGAGGTCATCTCGCGCGAAGCGGGCCGACGGACGGTGTACAGCTACCGCTCCGAGGCCGGTGACTGTCACTCCATTCCGCGACTCGCCATCGAACACGTCGGTCAGGGGGTACTCTGTGAGACCGAACGCCGCGGGAGTCGCTGTGAGTGGCGGCTCCTGCTCTGCTCGGACGACGGCGTCGACGACCTCTTCTCGGCCCTCGAAGCGGAGCTTCGCCCCGGGCTCACCGTCGAGTTCCGTCAGCTCGGCGAGCCCGCCTACTGGGCCGACGAGGCCGTTACGCTCGCCGAGTTACCCCCTGAACAGCAGGCCGCCGTTGAGGCTGCCGTCGACTACGGCTACTACCGCACACCGCGGGACGTCTCGCTGACCGAACTCGCCGAACGGCTCGACGTCTCGCGGTCGACGCTGCAGTACCGCCTCCAGCGCGCCGAGGCGTGGATCGTCCGCTCCTTTGTCACCCGCTCGATGGGCCCCGTCGAGGCCGACGAAGCCGTCGCGGAGGGGAGCCGTCTCCGGGTCGGCCGTTCCGGCGTGTGAGGCGCTGACACGCCAGTTCGGCATATGCCAACCGAGCCCTGATACCCGATGCGTGTGTCCATAAGAACACGTACGCGAGTCGCGGTTCCCTCGCACCCCCACCATGACTACACTCAGCACCTACGACGCCCACGAGCGCGATATCGACGAGGAGGAAGCGGTCGCTGACGAACAGCGCTGTCCGGACTGTGGCGGCTCGCTCACCAGCGACGCGTCCCGCGGCGAGACGGTCTGTGGGGACTGTGGACTGGTGGTCGAGGAGGACGAGATCGACCACGGGCCGGAGTGGCGCGCCTTCGACTCTGCCGAGCGCGACCAGAAGTCCCGCGTCGGCGCCCCCACGACCAAGATGATGCACGACGAGGGGCTCTCGACCAACATCGGCTGGCAGGACAGGGACGCCAACGGCAACGCGCTGTCCTCGAGCCAGCGTGAGAAGATGCAACGGCTTCGGACCTGGAACGAGCGCTTCCGCACCCGTGACCACAGCGAGCGCAACCTCAAGCAGGCCTTAGGCGAGATAGACCGTATGGGCTCTGCGCTTGGCGTCCCCGAGAGCGCTCGCGAGACCGCAAGCGTCGTCTACCGTCGCGCCCTTGACGAGGGACTGCTCCCGGGCCGCTCCATCGAGGGCATCGCCACGGCCGCGCTGTACGCCGCCATCCGACAGGCGAACCTCCCACAGACCATCGGGGACATGGTGCTCGTGAGCCGCGTCGACGAGCAGGAGTTCACGCGGGCCTACCGCTACATCAACCGCGAGCTCGCCCTGGAGATCGGCCCGCCGGACCCGGCCGACTACCTCACGAAGTTCGCCTCCCAGCTCGACGCCAGCGACGAGCTGGTGCGCCGGGCCCGCGACCTGCTCGAGACCGGCAAGGCCGCAAACGTCCACAGCGGCAAGAGCCCCGTCGGCCTGGCCGCCGCGGCCATCTACGCCGCCGGCCTGCTGGTCAACGAGGAACTCACCCAGGAGACGGTGAGCGACGCGACCGACGTGAGTACGGTCACCATCCGTGACCGCTACCGCGAACTGCTCGAAGCCGAATCCGCCCGGGATACCACCAGCGCGACGGGCGGCTCGAACGCCAGCGCATAGGGAGTCGCGAGCGGCCGCCGCACCGGCCGCAATACTCGAGGTACTTAATTGTTGGAGCGACCTGACCTATTTAATTCCGCCCCGCCCACTCCCGGGTATGACGGCCACTGTGACCGACAAGACGGTTCTCGTCACTGGCGGTGCTGGCTTCGTTGGGAGTCACATCGCCGACGCCCACCTCCCGGACAACGACGTCCGAATTCTCGACAACTTCTCCAGCGGCAAGCGCGAGAACGTCCCCGACGACGCGACAGTTATCGAGGGGGACGTTCGCGACGACCCAGCACTCGCCGAGGCCATGGACGGCGTCGACCTCGTCTTCCACCAGGCGGCTATCGTCAGCGTCGCCCGTTCCGTCGAGGAGCCGACGACGAGCAACGCGGTCAACGCCAACGGCACCCTTGCGGTTCTGGAAGCGGCCCGCCGGCAGGACGCCCGCGTCGTCTTTGCCTCCAGCGCGGCCATCTACGGCGCGCCCGACGCCCTGCCCGTCACCGAGACCGAATCCAAAGACCCCTCCTCGCCATACGGGCTGGAGAAACTGACCAGCGACCACTACTGCCGGCTGTACGCCGACCTCTACGACCTCCCGACGGTGGCCCTCCGCTATTTCAACATATACGGCCCGCGCCAGTCGGGCGGGGACTACGCCGGCGTCATCAAGGCCTTCAGCGAGCAGGCCCGTGAGGGCGGCCCACTGACGGTCCACGGCGACGGCGAGCAGACGCGGGACTTCGTCAACGTCACCGACGTGGTGCAGGCGAACTGCCTCGCCGCGACCACCGACGCGACCGGGGAGGCGTTCAACGTCGGTACCGGCTCGCGCACCTCGGTCCGCGAGCTCGCCGAGATAATCAGAGACGAAATCGACCCGACCGCCGAGATAGCCCACGTCGACGCCCGAGAGGGAGATATCCGTCACTCGGCCGCCGATATCACGAAGGCCCGCGAGCAGCTGGACTTTGAACCCACGATTTCGCTCGCGGACGGCCTGCACGACTACCTCAACTGACTACTCGACGACGACGGTCCCTTTCATCTGGGATTCGTGGGGGATACAGAAGTACTGGAACTCACCCGCCGTCTCGAAGGTGTGTTCGTAGGTCTCGCCGCCCCCGATGGACCCCTCGTTCGGGTAGGCGTCCCTGGCAGCCGACTCGCTGTCGAACCCGCCCGAGGCGAAGTACGTCGCGCCGTCGGGAATCTTCTCCTCGTAGGCGGTGACGCTGTGTGGGACCGAGCCAGTGTTTTCCCAGGTGACGGTGTCGCCGACGCTCACCGTTATCTCGGCTGGCTCGAACACGAGTTCGTCGGTCATCTCGACCAGATTACCCTGCGCCGTTGCGGTCGGTGTGTCGCCCGACTCCGAGCCGCCACAGCCCGCGAGTCCACCGGCCAGTGCGACGCCGCTCAGACGGAGTACCGTTCGTCGGTCCATAGCGACATTTCGGCTCGGAACGGTTTACGCTCCCCGGTTTCGACCGATAGCGGCGCCAGAAACGCTCGTTTCGCTCGTCGCTTTCTGTGTGCGCTCTCGCCGCAGGAGCTGATTTGATATAGCATTATGAAATTTATCAGTACGTCCGCGAGCGGCGCCGCTCGCGATTGAATTCCCAGAAATATGGCGGTAGCGCCCTCAGACGGTGTATTCGGTGACCGTCTCGAAGCTGCTGTCGGTCAGTGCCGCCGCGACGGCGTCGGTATCGACTTCGTCGACGTGGGTGGGGTATTTGCGCTGGAAGTAGCTCACGATGTTCTCGACGTCCCGGGTCAGCAGCTCCTCGCTGTTCTCGTGGTCGGTCGGTACCGCCTGTGGCCAGTCGAAGACGACGACCCCCTGGGTCGTGACGAAGACGTTGTACTCACTCATGTCCGCGTGGACGAAGCCAGCGTCGTAGGCCGTCTGCATCTCGTCTAGGACCAGATCGAGTACGGGAACGACCTGCTCGGGTTCGAGCCCTGTCCGGGAGAGCTCGACGCCGTCGACTTTCTCCATGACGATGGCGTGGCGGTTCGTATCGATGGGCTGGGGGACAGAGACATCGGGATACAGCGTCTCCAGGGCCTCGTACTCCCGTTCGGCGGCCTTCCGGGCGGTGTAGAGCCAGGAGACGTGGTCGCGGTCCGAAGTGTAGTCCCGGTCGCGCATCACCTCGCGGAAGTTGGTGTACCCCTCGCGGTGGTACTTGAGCGCGAGTGGCTTGTACGACTGGACCTCGTAGACGTCGCTCTCCTTGCCGACGCCCAGGGGCGCGCCAAAGCCCTCCAGGGTGTCCCGTTCGACGAAGGTGTGCAGGGCCAGGGCGTCGTACCCCTCGAAAGTGAGCTTGAACCCCTCGTACTGGATCGTCTTTCGCTCGACCAGCCCGCGGTCCTCACACCGGTCCAGCCGATAGTCCACGTTTTCCTCGCTCAGCCGGGAGAAGTCAGTGAGCTTCTCGCGGTTGACATACTCCGAGAAGCGCATCCCCTGTTCGACCCCCGACAGCAGGTGGAAATCCTCCGGCTCCAGTTCGCCCATTACGGACGCCACGTTCTGGACCATTAGCGGCGCCTAAACGCCCGACTCCTAAAAGTTCGACGCGTCGGCGGTGTGAGGGTGATAAACCAGATAGCGCTATACAGAATTGCCGAATCGGCCGGTCGGCGTGTGGGATTTTGCTCTCACTCTATCGGGAGAAAAAGGGACGCTAAGCCGCTCAGTCGTCGGCCACGGCCGCTGTCGCTTCTGCCAACGGTTCGACGATCGTCGCCTCGTCGGCCGGATACCAGGACAGCTCGCCGGCGTAGTGGAAGGCGGTGTGGTCCTGTGTCGGGTCGACGACAGTCAGGGAGAGCCACCCGTTGTCGAGCAGTCCGACCACGTCTTCGTGGTCGGCGAGGATGTCGGTCACCTGCTCGACCGGCGCGTGGATGACCGTCGAGAGGCGCAGCGGCTGGTGGTAAGGCTCATCGTCGGCCGCCATGAGCGACTGCAGGGGGAGGCCGGTCATCAGGTCACCGCCGTTGCCCTGGTAGACACCGACGTTGCCGACGGGGTTGTGGGTTATCTTCGACCCGCTCCCGTAGGCGGCGGTGTCGACCGTCGAGAAGTAGTACTGGCAGTTTATCCACTGGGTGACGACCATCGGCCCCGCGATGATGGCTTCGAGGGCCGCTCCGTCGGGGTCGGTCGTCCAGTCGTAGGAGTGGAGGAACGAGCGGCCGTCGAAGTCGATGTTGGCGGTCAGCTCCCCTGGCCCGATGACGAAGCCGGCGTTGCCGGCCAGCCCCCACTCGGGGCGGGTCTCGGCCCAGTCGGCGGCCTTGCGCTCGGTCTCGCGGACGGCGTCGCTCCCACCCACGCGCTCGGCGGTCGCTCCCTCGCGGGCGGTTTCCAGGTCGGCGCGTAGCTGCTCGAGCTCGCCGGCGTGGCTCTCGGGGAGGGCGCTGTCGTAGAGGTCGACCTCGTCGGTCGTGGTGTTGTGCTCGCCGGCGAGGAAGACGGTGTCCTCGGGGACGTCGAAGCCACGCTCGCGGAGCTCGGCCTGGACGGCATCGTCGTTGCAGATCTTCGCGAGCACGCGAGCGCTCGGGCCGCCGGGGTTGCCCGCACAGGCCCCACAGTCCAGACTCGAATCGAACGGGTTGTTCGCGGTCTCGCTGGCGTGGCCGGTGAAGACGACGAGGCGGGCAAAGTGGTCCCACCCCATCAGGTCGAAGGCGGTTTCGGCGTAGCCGACCTTCTCTTCCAGGGTGAGGCTATCGATGGACGGGCTACAGAAGTCGTGGTCGTCCGGAATCGTCTCGTCGACGCTGTCGAAGACGTCGTGGACGCGTCCGGGCACCAGCGTGCGACTCGCCAGCGCGAGCCCGTAGCCGCTCCCGGCGCTCTCGACGAAGCCGTAGGCCGTCGCGGCGTTGGCCTCGATGGTCTCGACGATCTCCGCGGCGGCCTCGCGGATACCCGCCAGGTGGTCGTGGTCGGCCTGCGTGTCGGCGTCGGTCGGCTCGTCGGTGATGGTGTGTTGCGCGTCGAGAATCGGGGGGCAGGCCTCGACGGACACCTCGGTGTCGTACCCCTCGTACTCCATGGGAACGCCGAAGAAGCCGGCGTAGCCGTGGGTCTCGTAGTCGCCAGTGTCCTCCAGATGGCGGCGCAGGACTTCCGAGCGCGTGTCGATACAGAAGACGAGCTGGGCGTCCGGGCGGCCAGACGGCTCGGCCTCGGCGTGAGACTCGCTTGCAGCGCTGACGGCGTCGACGAGTTCCTCGCGGTAGCTCCCTTCCCACGCGCTCAGGAACGTCTCTGCGAGTTCGTCGGCCTCGGTCGGCCCGCTAACTGCCGGGGTCTCCGGGGCGATGTCGGCGTCGACGGCGTCGAGCAACGCCAGTCGCGCTGCGAGATACCCCGCGACCGTTATCGGGTACCGGGACTGCCACTCGCTCTCGTCGGCGGCGCGCTGTTTGATGAAGCCGGTCCAGCCCGGGAGCGCGGCCAGTTGCGCCTCGAAGATGGCCGGCCACTCCTCCTCCGGGTAGGACTCGAGCACCGTCTCGATGGTCTCGGCCGGCGTCGCCGGCATGTCCGTGACGACGCCCCCGTCGGGTATCTGGCCGTCGTGGGCGGCCACGTTGCGGAAGACGCCGTAGAAACCCAGGTCGCGGTCCGGCAGCGGCCAGTGGGCACGTCCCTCGTCGAGGAAGGCCGACAGCCACTTGGTCAGCACGTGGTCGACGCGCTCGACGGCCGTGTCGGGGTCGTCGGTGTCGGTTTCGGCTGCGGTCTCCATGCGGTCGAGTAGTGTCTCGGGATCGGCCTCGTAGCCGGCCGCGGCCAGTTCCGATTCGAGGACGTCGCGGTCTATCTGTCCGCGCTCCAGCGCTGCCTCGAACGTCGCCGGGCTGGGGTAGCCCCGGCCGCCCAGCACCTCCGAGGCCTGCGCGACCGCTTCGGCGAACGGTTGGTCTTCGAACCCCGAGAGGGGGTTGGCGGTCACGAACGAGTGGATGGGCCAGACCGAGCCGACGGTCTCGGCCGCGTCGTCGATGCTGTCGTGGATGTCTTGCTCAGTACTCATTGTAATCCTCCGGGGCGGTCACCAGCGTCTCGGTCGGCGGCTGGCTGGCGTTCAACAGCGCCACGTAGAGGCGCTGGCTGTGTTCGTGGATGCCGGTCTCGATGGCGAGGTAGACGCCGACGAAGAAGACGGCGACGGCGCCGTGGAGCAGGGTCAACTCGGTCGTCGCCGTCCCCACATCCAGGAGCCCGGAGATGCCCTCGTAGACCACGGCATAGAGGACGATGGCCGGGAAGAACACGAGCGGGACCGCACCGTAGCGAGCCATCGCCGGCAGCTCGGTGTGCGTGACCGCGTTGCGGGCCGCGTGCAGCGTGGTGAAGACGACGAAGAAGGTAAGCAGGAGGCCGCTGTCGACTTTCGCCCCCTTGCCGGTCAGCGTCGCGAACAGCCACCCGCCCGCCAGGGCGGTCAGGATGGTCACGGCGACGCCGACGAGGCCTTCTCTGGGACCGATTTCCCCGGTCGGGCTGTTGTGTTCGACGCCGTCGCCCGAACTCAGGAACTGGTAGGCCTTGTAGCAGCCGTGCAGGATGAGGTGGGTGATGGCGGCGCCGAAAAAGCCCAGGCCAGCCTGCATTATCATAAAGCCCATCTGGCCGACCGTCGAGCAGCCCAGTTTGCTCTTGACGTCCGTCTGGACCGACTTCAGGAGCTTCCCACCCAGCGCGCTGGCCGCGCCGACGCCGACCACCGCGAGCATGAGCACGGGGTCGACGGTGATGACTGGGGCAAAGCGGGTTAGCAGGATGCCGCCGGCGTTGACGAAGCCGGCGTGCATCAGCGCCGAGGCCGGCGTCGGCGCGGTCATCGAGGAGAGCAGCCAGCCCTGGAAGGGGATGAGGGCGGACTGTATCATCGCCGCGAGTACGAGCGCGGCGGCGGCCACGAGCCACACCGGGCCGCCGAGTGTGCTGGAGGCAGCGTCGATACCGGAAATCGTCGTCGCGCCGGTCGCCGACCACAGCGCCGTCAGGGCGACTGCCAGTAAGGCGCTACTCGCGAGGAAGTACCTCCGGGCGACCGACGCGGCCGCTCGCGCCTGTTTCCACCCGCTGATGACGCCGATGAGCTGTGCCATCACCAGTCCCATCGCCAGCCACAGCACCCCGAACAGGGCGATGTGGTTGGCTGCGACCAGAGCCATCACCACTACAGTAAAGCCGAAGACGGTGGCGAAAAAGCGCGTCTCGTGGGCGCTACCGGCCATATAACGGCGCGAGTAGCTGTGGACGATTCCCGAGAAGAAGGTCACGACCGTCCACATCAGGACTGTCAGCCCGTCGACGGCGATGAGAGGTCCCAGTTCGGGCGACCAGCCAGTCATCGCGTGGCCAACCAGGGCCGCCAGACTCAGTCCCCACAGCAGCCAGACGGCTCGGGTCAGGGCCGCCGGCGTACTCGGTGCTTGCTGCCCTATGCCGCTCGGAAGCGGTCCGACCGTCGTGCGCTGTGTTTCGTCTGCCATCGTTGGTGTCGTCGTCCGCTATCACCAGGGAGATTCCCCGAGCGATGTCGGCCGTCGTTCATCCAATAGACGAACAGACTGGTTATTAAATCCTTCTATCTTACCAGTCCGTTCGTGTATAAGGGAATTAAAGAACATTATGGTCTTCAGACTAGTAATCGGGCAGTCACCGGCGACGGTGGCCGCTACCGGCTCTCTGCTGGCGTTTTCGGCTGTCTCACCGACGACCGGACGGTCCGGCGATCTCTGGGCGTCCGACTGTTCAGTAGCGTCAAGACGTGGTGAGCGGCGTCCGAGCGGGCACTACTCGCTTACGAAATCGCCAAACGGCGTCGTCTCGTGGCTCCGGACCAGCACCTCGTCGACGACGGTCAGCCCCAGGTCCAGTAGCTCCTGTGCGACAGGGGTGATGTCGCTGTCCGTCTCGCCGACGACGGTCACCAGCAGGTTCCGCTCGCCGGTGACCAGCTCCTGGACCGAGACGACGCCGTCGATGTCGAGGATGGCCGGAATCTGCTCGCCACGCTCGGGAATCGGCGCGGTACAGAACAGCAACATTCGGAGGGGGTAGCCGGACTTCTGGTAGTCGATTTCGGCGCTGTATCCCTTGATTACCTCGTCGCTCTCCAGGCGCTGGATTCGTTTCCGGACGGTGCTGCTCGACGTGCCGGTTCGCTCAGCGATGTCGCCCGACGAGATGTTGCGCGCGTCCTCCTGGAGGGCGTGGAGGATGGCCTCGTCCACGTCGTCGATAGCATCGTCTCCCATACCCTCCTTTCACGTGACGCCGCCAAAGGGACTTCGCCTAGCAACGGCTGCAAATGGCGCTTCACTCGTGGCCGACGACAGCCAGCAAGGCACATCTCGGTGCGCTGCTCACAGCCAGAAAGCCCCCGAGCGCTCGACGTCGTCGGTGCTCCGCACCGACTGCTTGAGGGACCTTCGGTCCCTCGTCTTGGCGAGCGGGCCTTGCGCGGCGCTACGCGCCGCGAAACCGAGGCGGTGAAACCGCCTCGCGCGGCCCGCGAGCCAAAGCTGAGAGCAGTGGGGCTTTCTGGCTGTTACCGGTAGTCGCTACGGGGGCTTTCTGGTTGTTCAGTGCTCCAGCGACTCCGCTGATACTGAAACTGTCCCCAGAAACTGTTACTGCCCGAACTCGAACTCGCTGATGGCGTCGCGCCAGCGCTCGGGGATTGGCTGGGGTTCGCCGGCCGCGCGGTCGTAGGTGACGACGGTCGTCTCGCCGGTCGCGGCGACGGCGCCGTCGTCGCGAATCTCGTACTCGAAGGGGAAACTCGTCGTGCCGAGACGTGGCACCCGGACGCTGACGGTGACGCTGTCGGCGCTCCGGACCGGCTGTTCGAACTCGATTTCGAGCGTCTTGATGACGATGCCGTCGTCACTGTCCGCGAGGAAGCCACGGTCGCCGTCGCCGACGACCTCGACGAGGTAGTCGATGCGGGCCTCCTCCAGATAGGTTCCGTAGCGGACGTTGTTGACGTGGCCGTACGTGTCGAGGTCGTCGAACCGCAGCGGGACGTCTGTCTCGAAATTCATGCCAGGAGCTCGGTGTGTTTCTCGCGCAGCTTGTCCAGCTTGGGCGGGATGGTCATCTGGCAGTAGGCCTGGTTGGGGTTCTTCTCGAAGTAGTCCTGGTGGTACTCCTCGGCGCGGTAAAACGTCTCCAGCGGTTCGACCCCGGTGACGATGTCGTCGTCGTAGCCCGGCTGTATCTCCTCGATGAAGGCCTCCACGGCCTCGCGCTGGGTCTCGTCGTGGTAGAACACCGCCGAACGGTACTGGGTGCCCACGTCGTTGCCTTCGCGGTTCAGCGTGGTCGGCGTGTGCGTGGTGAAGTGGACCGAAAGCAGGTCCTCGTAGCTCACCACCTCGGGGTCGTAGGTGAGCTGGACACACTCGGCGTGGCCCGTCTCCTCCCGGCAGACGGCCTTGTAACTGGGGTTCTCGACGTGGCCCCCGGCGTAGCCCGAGACGACGTCCTCGACGCCCTCGACCTGTTTGAAGACGGACTCGGTACACCAGAAACACCCACCCGCGAACGTCGCTTGCTCGGTCATCGACCGCTAGTAGGCGTGGGACGTACAAAAGCGGCCGGTCGGTCGCTAGGGCCGTGTTTAGATAAAAAACTTAGATTTCGAACAGCCAGAAAGCCCCCGCGTTCTCGACTCCCGCGACTCGCTGTCGTCCGAGAGAGCGAAGCTCTCTCGTGATGAACGAAAGGCGCGGTGCGCCTTTCGAACCACGCTCGCGTAGCGTGCTTGCGTCGTCGGGGTTCGTCGAGAACGCGGCCCCTTTCAGCCCCACCCATGCCGGCTGGTCAACCGTCTACGGGTGGGACTGAAAGGGGCGACTGGCTCCGGGAAGGCGGACGACGTAAGCACCGCAGGCCGAAGGCCGAGGAGCGCAGCGAGGCTCCCGACCGGAGCCAGTCGGGGCTTTCTGGCTGTTTGCAGTCGCATTTGCCTAACTCAACACTATCACTCAGTCCCCCGTCGCCGGCACAGCGGGCCCTGAGACTCCCTCTTCGGTCGAGATCGATTCTCCATCACCTAGCGACCGCGCGGAGTTGGCGACCACGAGCAGACTGGAGGCGGTCATCGCCAGCGCGGCAAACAGCGGGTTCAGCAGGCCCAGCAGGGCCAGCGGGAGCGCCACGGCGTTGTAGCAGAACGCCCACGCGAGGTTCTCACGGATGCGCCGCCGGGTCCGGGTCGTCAGCTCGAACACCCGGGGGACCGCACCGAGGTCACCGGTCGTCACGACGGCCTCGGCGGCGTCGGCCGCGAGCGCCGTCCCGGAGGAAAGGGCGATGCCCAGGTCCGCCGTCCCCAGCGCCGGCGCGTCGTTGGTGCCGTCGCCGACCATCGCGACGGTGCCCCGTGACTGGAGCCGCTCGACAACTTCGGCTTTCGCGTCCGGCGGGACGCCGGCGAACACCTCGTCGACCGCGTCGTGGCGCTCGAACGGTGCGGCGGCTTCGGGGCCGTCGCCGGTGATGACCACGACCTCCCGGGGCGACAGCGACTCGACGACGGTCTCCCACTCCTCGCGGTGCTGGTCGCCGCCCACCACGACGTCCCGGGCACGCCCGTCCCAGCCGACGAGTGCGGGAATCTGCCCGTCGGCGCGGGCCCGCCCGCAGCGTTCGACCAGCCGCTCGGGCACCGATAGCCCCTCGTCGGCCAGTAGCGAGGGCGTCCCGACGACGACGCGCTCGCCGTCGATTGTTCCACTCACGCCGCGACCGGGGTGGTGTTCGACGTCTTCGACCGCGGTGTCGGACGGCTGCGCAGCCTCGGTGATGGCCGTCGCCAGCGGATGGTCGGCGAACTGTTCGACGGCGGCAGCCCGCCATAGCGCGTCGTCGTCGGGCCGCTCGACCAGCCACATTGCGCCGGTGGTGAGTGTCCCGGTCTTGTCGAAGGCGACGACGTCGACCTCGCTGGCCGTCTCGAAGGCCGAGCCGTCGGTGACCACGACACCCTCGTCCAGCGCCGCGCGGACGCCGGCGGCCGTCGCCAGCGGCGTCGCCAGCCCCAGTGCACAGGGACAGGAGACCACCAGTACCGCCAGCCCGGTCAGCAGGGCGTCGGTCGGGGCCGCCCCGCCGACCAGGTGGCCGACCCCCGCGAGGACAGCCAGTCCCACGACGAGGGGGACGAAGACGGCCGCGACGCGGTCCACGAGGCGCTGGACGCCGCCGCGCTCGCTCTGGACCCGCCAGAGCAGCTCCGTGAGTCGGTCGACAGTGCTCTCGGCGTCGGGACCGACGCGGACGACCACCTCGCCGTCGGTCACCAGCGCACCGCCGACCGCGTCGTCGCCCGGCATCTTCCTGACTGGCAGGGACTCGCCGGTCACCAGCGATTCGTCGACGCCGGCGGCCCCCTCGGCGACCTGCCCGTCGACCGGGATGCGTTCGCCCTCGCCGACCACCACCTCGTCGCCGGGGGCCAGCGCGTCGACGGCGACCGTCTCGGTTCCGGCGTCGGTCCGTAGCGTCGCCCGCTGGACCCGCTGGCTGGACAGGTCCGTCAGTCGCCCCGCGGCGGCCCGGCGGACCCGGTCGCGGTAGTAGTCGCCCACGGACACCGCGAGTACGATGACCGTCGCCACGTCGAAGTACACCTCCGTCCGGCCCAGGAGGACGGCGACGACGCTGTAGGCGAAGGCCGTCGTCGCGGCCATCGCCACCAGCAGGTCCATGTTCGGCCGGCCGGTTCGCAGACTCACCACCGCGCCCCGAAGCAGGGGCCAGCCGGTGTAGCCGACCACGACGGCGGTCATCACGGCCGTGTTCCAGAGCAGATACGCGCCGGCCGCCCCCTCGAGGTCGACCAGTCCGAAGTCCAGGCCCAGATACGCCGGATACAGAAACAGGAGGTACCACAGCATCGTCATCATCCCGAAGAAGCCGCCGACGAGCAGGCGCCCCTCGCGCTGGTCGTCGGTCGCGGTGTCGGCCCCGCGGTGGGCGACCTCGTAGCCCGTCCCGGAGAGTCGGTCTGGCAGGGCGTCGGCGTCGACCCGGTCGGGGTCGTAGGTCACTCGCAGCGTCCCCGTGGCGTAACTGGCCGACGCCGCCCTGATGCCGTCGTGGGTAGTCGCGCGCCGTTCGAGGAACAGCTCGCAGGTCGCACAGTGCATCCCGGACACCGAGCAGAAGGTGGTCTCGCCCTCGGCGTCGTCGGGGTCGGTCCCCGTCTCGACGGCCTCGGGGTCAGTGTCGGCGGGCTCGTCCAGGGTGCGGGCGACCTCGAGACAGCCCCGACAGCAGAACGAGCCGGCCACGTCGCTGTCGGTCACGGGGTCGTCCGTCGCCAGTCCACAGAGGGTGCAGTCGGTCATGTCCAGGGCATCGGCAGCGGCGGTTTCGGGATGGCGACGCCGAAGGCCGCCAGCCCGTTCGCGAGCGGTACCAGCGCGAGCAGGAGGAAGACGCCGCCCATGACGCGGTGCAAGGCGGCGCGTCGGCGGGTCGGGAGCGTCCCGAAGGCGGTGCCGGCGGCAAAGACCAGCGGGACGGTGCCAAGGCCCAGCGCCGCGAGCGAGAGCGCCCCGGTCACCGCCGAGCCGGTGGTCGCGGCGTAAAGAAAGGCCGGATACAGCAGCGGACACGGGAGCAGTCCGTGCATGGCACCCAGCGCGACCATCCCCGGGCCGTCGACCAGCCGGTCGAGGCGGTCGACCAGCAATGAGGAGACACGGGCGAAGAGATCGCCGACCAGCGGCAGAGACCGACCCACGTCGACGGCCCGGCCCCGGGTCAGGTAGCCCACCCCGACGGCGAGGATGACCAGGCCCACCGCGACGCCGACGCCGCCCCGGACGAGTTCGCCCACGCGGACGAGCGCCGCCAGGTCGAACAGGAGCCCCCCCGCCGCCCCGAACACGCCGCCAAGCAGCGTGTAACTCACCGTGCGGCCGACGTTGAACAGCGCCTGCTGGCGGATTTCGGAGAGCGACAGCGGCCCCCCGTCGTCTAACCGGTCGGCGTAGGTCGTCACGAGCGGGCCACACATCCCGAGACAGTGGACACTCCCGACGAGTCCGAGCCCGACCATCGCGGCGAGCCCGGTCGTCTCGCCCGCCGACAGCCCGCTCACGGGGAGCATCTCAGGTGGCCTGACCCTCGTGGTCGGCGGTCATCAGGTAGAGGCTCGCCGCGATGATGACGACGCTGACCAGCGAGAGTGCGACGATTGTCCGGCCGGTGCCCAGGATGTAGTAGGCGACCGGCGCCAGGCCAAGCAGTGCGAGCAGTGTGACGAGTCGCGGACTGGACGTTGACATGGCCGACGGTAAGCGGGATGTAATATAAAAACGACTGGCGTATTCCAAGCCCGTAGGAACGCCGTCCCCCCTTTTTTTAACGGCAGTTTCTTCGGTCGACCATGGAGACGTCCAGCATCGATAGCGCGTGTGTGGCCGGCGCTCCGGGAGGTGGCCGATGACTGTCGGACGGCGGCAGTTCCTGACGGCGACCGCCGGGGCGGCGGCCCTCGGTGTGGCCGGGACTGCCAGCGCACAGAGCGAACCGGACTACGGTGGCTGGTTCGACAACGTCTCGAACTACGACGAGACCGTCGACAAGCGCGGCCAGGACACGGTCGAGATAACGGTCGGCGCGGAGGGTAACAACGGCGCGTACGCGTTCGGACCGGCCGCTGTACGAGTCAATCCCGGGACCGAGGTCGTCTGGAAGTGGAGCGGGAACGGCGGCGGCCACAACGTGGTCTCGGACGGCGACGGACCACTGGACTCCGGCAGCCCGGTCTCGGAATCGGGGACGACCTACAGCCACACCTTCGAGAACAAGGGGACGTTCAAGTACGTCTGTACCCCCCACAAGAGCCTCGGGATGAAAGGCGCCGTCGTCGTCGAGGAAGGCACGCCCGGCCCGAAGGGGCCGCCCGCCAAGCCCGACTACGGCGGCTGGTTCAGCGGCGTCTCGAACTTCGACGGGAACACGGTCGACAAGACCGGTTCCGACAGCGTCGAGATTACGGTCGGCGCGGAGGGTAACAACGGCGCCTACGCCTTCGACCCGCCGGCGGTCCGGGTCACGCCCGGGACGAAAGTCACCTGGAAGTGGAGCGGGAACGGCGGCGGCCACAACGTCGTCTCGGACGGCGACGGGCCGCTGGATTCGGGCGACCCGGTATCGGACAGCGGGACAACGTACAGCCATACCTTCGAGGAGTACGGCATCAACAAGTACGTCTGTACCCCCCACAAGAGCCTCGGGATGAAAGGCGCCGTCGTCGTCGGCGGCCCGCTGGAGGGCGCGAGCGGCGGCGAGGGCGGTACCGACGTCGAGCTCTCGGGCCCGGGCTGGCTGCTGGCGGGGTCGGTGCTTGCGGCCTTCTTCTCACCGCTGCTCCTGGCTGCGGTGATGCGCCGGCGCTACCGCGAGCGGCCGCCGGAGCCGACAGATTCGGACCTCGAGCGGGCGAGCGGCCCCACGCCGGTCGAGGAGGCGACGGAGCCGGAGCCGGCCGTCGAGGTCGGCCACGACGAGTTCGACCCGTGGGGAACGGCCTCGCTCGTGGCGGCGTACTTCGTCCTCATCGCCCTGCTGTGGGTGTTCATGTACTTCGTGGAGTTCCTCGGTCGCGTCTCGGTCATCGGGTGATACGATGCAGGTTCACAACTTCGAGAAGATATGGCTCGGCGCAGCGCTCCTGCTCATCGTCGGCTTCATCGCCACTGTCGCCTACGGCACCGTCGGTGCCGGGGTGAAGATGGTCGACGACTCGGGCGGCGAGATAGACCCGCAGGCAGTCCAGCAGGGGTCGACCGGGACCGGGTTCGACGACCCCGGTGTCGTCAAGCAAAACGACAGTCACTACGTCGTCTACGTGGTGGCCCAGCAGTTCCAGTTTGACCCCGGCACCGGCGACAACCCCATCCGCGTCCCCGCCGACACGCGGGTCACGTTCCGCGTGACCAGTGCGGACGTGGTCCACGGGTTCTCCATCGTCGAGACCAACGTCAACACGATGGTCATCCCCGGCCAGGTGTCGGAGGTCACGGCACGCTTCGACAACCCCGGCACGTACGGCCTGGTCTGTCACGAGTACTGCGGGGCCGCCCACCACGAGATGGGCGGCTCCATCGAGGTGGTCCCGAAATCCAACTACACGTACAACGCTACGGAGGTGCAAAACTGATGGTCTACGTCGATAACTACCCCAAGACGTCGAAACTCGTTCGAAGCCAGTTCATCGTTTCCTTTGTCGCGCTGGGTATCGGCGCGCTCTTTGGCATCGTCCAGGCGCTGCATCGCACCGGTGTCTTCGACGGGCTCATCAGCGACGCGGACTACTACACCATCCTGACGGGCCACGGCGTCCTGCTGGCGCTGGTGTTTACGACCTTCTTTATCGCCGGACTGTTCAGCTGGGCGGTGAGCAACACCCTGGAACGTGAACTCCCACAGCGCATCGCCTGGGGGGCGTTCTGGCTGATGCTCTTCGGGACGGTGCTGGCGACCGTCGCTATCCTCGGCGGAATCATGGGCGCGCCGTCGATTCTCGGCCAGGAGCTGAGCGCCGACGTGCTCTTTACGTTCTACGCACCGCTGCAGGCCCACCCGCTGTTCTACGTCGGTGCGGCGCTGCTGATCGTCGGCTCGTGGTTCGCCGGCCTCGCCTACTTCAAATCGCTGTGGGCGTGGCGTTCCGAGAACCCCGACGAGCGCATCCCGCTGCAGACGTTCATGGTCGTGACGACGATGTTGATGTGGTATATCTCCACTATCGGCGTCGCCGTCGAGGTGGTCGTCTTCCTCATCCCGTGGTCGCTGGGCCTCATCAGCCAGGTCGACCCACTGCTGACCAGGACGCTGTTCTGGTACTTCGGCCACCCGGTGGTGTACTTCTGGCTGATGCCGGCCTACCTCGTGTGGTACACCATCCTGCCGAAACTGGCCGGCGGGCGGCTGTTCAGCGACCCGCTCGCTCGCGTCGTCTTCGTCCTCTTCCTGCTGCTGTCGACGCCGGTCGGATTCCACCACCAGTACGTCGACCCAGGCATCCCGGAGGGGTTCAAGGCCATCGCGATGACGAACACGATGTTCCTGCTGTTGCCGTCGCTTTTGACCGCGTTCACGGTGGTCGCGAGCGTCGAACACGGGGCCCGACAGCGCGGTGCGACGGGCTATGTCAGCTGGCTGCGTGAGCTGCCGTGGGACAAGCCGGCCTTTACCGGCTGTATGCTCGCCGGCCTGATGTTCGCCGCTGGCGGCTTTTCGGGGATGATAAACGCCGGGATGAACATCAACTACCTCATCCACAACACGCTGTGGGTGCCCGGCCACTTCCACCTGACCGTCGGCACCGCGTTCGCCCTGACGGCGATGGCCATCAGCTACTGGCTGGTGCCCCAGCTCACCGGCAAGCAGCTCCGCCGGCGCAAAGTCGCGGTCGCCCAGCCCTACGTCTGGTTCATCGGCATGGCGCTGATGTCCAACGCGATGCACCGGGCCGGACTGGCGGGCGTCCCGCGTCGGACCGCCGACCCGACGTACGACGAGTTCGCTTTCAGCGGCGTCGCCGGGGGCATCGGCGAGATGCGCCTGCAGATTGCCATCGGCGGAACCTTGCTGTTCGTCGGCGCGGCGATGTTCCTGTTCGTGATGGCCGAGACCTGGCTGGCCCACCGTGGCGGGACGCTCTCGGTCAACGGCCATATCCCGGAGCCGCTGTCGGGGGCGGACCACAGCCCGCGTATCCTCGACAACTACAAACTCTGGACCGCCATCGCGCTGGTGCTCATCGTCATCGCCTACGGGCCGCCGCTCTGGAGCATGGTCGCCGACGGTATCTTCGCCCCGGGCAGCCCGCCCATTCCGGTCTGATGCTCGAAGACGTCGACCCGCCGGAGGTGAGCATGGTCCGGGTGCTCATCGTGCTCGCCATCGCCATCCCCATCGCTATCGAGGTGGTGACCTTCGGCGGTCTCATCGGTCACTACCTGGGCGGTGGCGGAGCCGGGCCGGCGGCGACGCCGACCGCGACGGCCGAGACCGGTGGGGCGACCGTCGACGACGAGATACTCACGGCCACCGCGGCCACCGAGCGTGTCGACGCGGCGACGCTCACCGAGGCGGACAACGGGACGCGGTTCGTCCTCACGGTGACCGTCACCGACCCGGTCGACGGCTACGAACTCCGGCTCGGGGCGGTCACGACGCGGTCGGGCCGGACCATCGAGGGGTCGGGAGCGACGACCGGCCGGCTCGACGCCGGCGAGGACGGCCTGGTCACCGGCACCTGGCAGCTCCCCGACGGCGACCGGCCGGACACACTCGCGGTCACGGTCGTCTCGGCGCCGGGCAACGACACGCCGACGCCTCGCGAGTACACCGTCGACTTTGGCGACCTGGACACCTAGTTACCGGTCGACTTCGCCCATGATGGTGTCTAAGCTGCCAAGGGTCGCCACGAGGTCGGGAATGTATTCGCCTTCGGCCATCTCCGAGAGCGCCTGGACGTGCGAGAACGAGGGGCCACGAATCTTGAACCGGGCGGGCGTCTCGGTCCCGTCGGAACGGATGTAGATGCCCAGTTCCCCCTTGGCGGCCTCGACCGCTCGATAGATCTCCGTGTCGGGCTCGGGCCGGAGCGTCCGGGGGACGTTGGCCTGTATCTCCCGGTCGCTTTCTGGCCACTCTCGGAGCAGGTCGACACACTGCTGGATAATCTTCGCTGATTCCTCGACCTCGCGCAGGCGGACCTGCAGGCGCGCGAAGTTGTCGCCGCCGTCGTCAGTGACGACCGACCAGTCGAGTTCGTCGTAGTAGCCGTATGGGTCGTCCCGCCGGAGGTCGTAGTCCACGCCGGCGGCCCGAGCGACGGGGCCGGTACAGCCGTACGCCTTCGCGGTTTCGGGGTCGAGATGGCCGGTGTCGACCGTGCGCAGCTGGATAATCTCGTTGTTCGTTAGCATATTGTGATACTCCGCGAGCTTGCGCGGGAGTTCGTCCAGAAAGTCCTGAATATTCTCGAAGAAGGTCTCGCGGGGTTTTGGAAGGTCCCACGCGACCCCACCCAGCCGGAGGTAGTTGAACATCAGCCGCTGGCCGGTGAGGTCTTCGAGGATGTCCTGGACGAGCTCCCGGTCTCTGAAGCCCCACATGAAGACGGCGGTGAACTCGCCGACCACGTCCAGCGCGTAGGTGGCGACGGCGAGCATATGCGAGAGGATGCGCGCGAGTTCGCCACACATCGTCCGGATCACTTGGGCGTACTCCGGGACCTCGATGTCGGCCAGGGCCTCTGCGGTCCGCGCGTAGGCCCACTCGTTCAGTAGGCCCGCCCCACCCCAGTCCCAGCGGTCGGGATAGGGCATAATCTGGTGGCGATAGGTGCCCTGCTGGCACATCTGCTCCTCACAGCGGTGGATGTAGCCGATATCGGGGTCGACCGCGGCGACCTGCTCGCCGTCGAGTTCGACGGTCAGGTGGAGCACGCCGTGGGTCGAGGGGTGGTGGGGCCCGACGTTGAGATGCATCGTGTCGGGGCCGACGTGCTCGTCTTCGAGCAGTTTCTGCTGTTCGCGAAACGTCACTATCTGGGGCTGGGACTGGTCGTACTCCCGGCGCAGCGGGTGGCCCTGCCAGGTCTCGGGCAACAGAATCCGGCGGAGGTCGGGGTGGTCGTCGTACTCGATACCCAGCAGGTCGTAGGCCTCCCGTTCGTGCCACTCGGCGGTGCGGTAGACGGGCGCGGCCGACTCGCTTCGGGGGTCGTCGTGGGCCGTCGGTACCACCACGGATAGCTCCCGGGTCGGGTCGTCGTAGCTCCGGAGGTGATAGATGGTCTCGAAGCGGTCGGCGTACTCCTGGGCGGTGACACAGGCGCAGTGGTCCAGGCCCACCTCGGTCTTCAGCGTCGAGAGTACCTGCTGGACCTCGTCGGCGCGTATCACGACCGCCGGCGCGTTCTCGTGGCGCTCCTCGCGGACGACGTGCTCGCGTATCGACTCGATACGGTCGCCGGCCCCAGTGGCCGGCGTGGAGACGGACTGGGACATACCTGCAGTGTCGCCCGCAGCCACCCTCGCTGTGGTGCCCCACTGGCGAGGCGTATTTATATCCGGGAATCCCACGGCCGGTGTGAAGTACGTCAGGCTCTCGCTGTCGCTCCCGCCCGAGACGCGCAATCCGATGCACCAGTTTGTCGTCGACCACGAGGGGTACGAGGCGAGCTATCTCCTTCGAGGGAACGACATCGACGAGGAGGTCCGCACTTTGCTCTTCTACGTCGATGGCCACCCGATTGCGCCCTATCGCGAGGCTCTGGAGGCGACCGAGCACATCCTCGAGTACGCTATCTCGACGTGTCCGGGCGAGTCGTTCTATCTGTACGTTCGGGACCGGCTCTCCGAGACAGGGCGGAGTATCGTCGACGCGGTCACCGCCGCCGAGCTGGTGGGCGTCTCGCCGGTCGCGTTCCGCGCCGACGGGACGATGGCACTCACGCTCGTCGGTCCCGGCGAGACCGTCCAGCGGTCGGTCGAGGCCGTCCCGGACGGTATCGCCGTCGACGTCCGCGAGGTCGGAGAGTACGCGAGCCACCGGTTCGAGCCGGCGGCGGCACTGACCGACCGCCAGTTCGAGGCCGTCGCCGCCGCCGTCGACTGTGGCTACTACGACGAACCGCGCGAGGGGTCGACGGCGGAGGTGGCCGAGGCACTGGACTGTTCACCGGGCACCGCCGCCGAACACCTCCGCAAGGCCGAGGCGCGGGTGATGGGGCGGCTCGTCGAGGGCGACGGGCCGGCCGACCCCGCTCGCGCCGATAGTCGCAATCCCTAACGCAGGCGGCGACCTACCACTCGCAATGACACTCGCGGAGCTCGACTGGCGGGTCATCGGTGAAGCCACCGACGACGGGCCGATGACGATGGCGCTCGAGGAGATAGCCGCCGAGACCGCGGCGGCGGGCGGGCCGGCCACCGTGCGGGTCTACACCTGGCCCGACGTGCTCTCGCTGGGGTACAACCAGGACCCCGACAGTATCGACTGGGACTTTTGCGAACGCGAGGGCATCGGCGTCACCCGCCGGCCGACCGGCGGCGGTGCTATCTACCACGACCACTACGCCGACCTCTCCTACAGCATCGTCGCGCCGGCCGACGCGGTGCCGGGGGACCTCATGGAGTGCTACCGGCTGTTCTGCGAGCCCATCCTCGATACCTTCGAGGGTATCGGCGTCGACGCGGACTACGTGGACCGAAAGTACGAGGCGGTCCACCAGCCGGCCTGTTACCTGCGGGCCCTGCATCCCGCCCACGACATCGTCGGTCCGGACGGCCGGAAGATAGGCGGTAACGCCCAGTATCGCCGGAAGGACGCCGTCGTCCAGCACGGCTCGCTGTCGGTGTCCCTGCGGCCCGAGCGCCACTGTGGCTGTTTCACCGGCGAGCCCGACCCCGAGGCGTTCCGCGAGCGAGTGGGCGCTATCGACGAGTACGTCGACGTCGAGCGGGACGACGTGGTCGAGTCGCTCCGGACGACGCTCGCCGCGTGGGCCGATGCCGACGAGGGAATCTGGACCGACGACGAGCGGTCCCGCGCCCGCGAGCGCGCGGATTCGAAGTATGTGACCGACGAGTGGGTTCGGAAGTCGCCCTGACCTGCGGGGGCGGTATCGGTGCGGTGTGACCGACTCGACACCTGCCCCACGAGATGTCGGAACCCATTTTATCCAACGGCACACACCGCTGTTCATGGTACGAGTCGGTGCACACACCTCCATCGCGGGCGGCGCGTTCAACGCCGTCGACGAGCAAGTCGAGTACGGCGGCAACTGCGGCCAGATATTCTCCCACTCCCCGCAGGTCTGGCAGGACCCCAACATCGAGGACGAGGAAGCCGCGAAGTTCCGCGAGCTGAGCGAGGACAACGGCGTCGGCCCGTGGGTCATCCACTCCTCCTACCTCGTCAACCTCTGTACGCCCAAGGACGACCTCCGCGAGAAGTCACTAGACTCGATGCAGAAGGAGGTCGACGCCGCAGACAAGCTCGGTATCGAGTACGTCAACGTCCACCTGGGTGCCCACACGGGCGCGGGCGTCGACGGCGGCCTCGACAACGCCGCGAGCGTGCTGGACGAGCTGGACGTCCCCGACGGCGTGACGGTGCTCATCGAGTCAGACGCCGGTAGCGGGACGAAGCTGGGCGGGCAGTTCGAACACCTGGCGACGGTCCGTGAACGGACGAGTCTGGACATCGAGTTCTGTCTCGACACCGCCCATATGTTCGCGGCGGGCTATGACCTCTCGACACCCGAAGGGGTCGCGGAGACGTTCGCCGAGTTCGACGACGTGGTCGGCTTCGAGGACCTCGCCTGCATCCATCTCAACGACTCGAAACACGCCTGCGGGACCAACAAGGACGAACACGCCCACATCGGCGAGGGCGAAATCGGCGAAGCCGGAATGCGTGCGTTCGTCAACCACGACGCCGTCGCGGACGTGCCGTTCGTGCTGGAAACGCCAACGGAGGACGGCAAGAGCTTCGCCTGGAACATCGAGCGGGTGCGCGAACTGCGCGAGGACTAGCCCGCAAAGTCGACGCCCGAGAGCTCGAAGCGGGCGCCACCGCGCTCGCTCTCACCGGCCGACACCGACCAGCCGTGGGCCTCGGCGATGCTCTCGACGATGGCCAGCCCGAGGCCCGTTCCTGACGCCGACCCCGTCACGCCCAGCTCGAACACCGACGCCGGGTCGGACTGCGAGAAGCCGGGGCCGTCGTCGCAGACGGCGAATCCCGTCTCGGTTCGCTCGACGGTGACGCTCACGTCGGGGCCGCCGTGCTCTATCGAATTACGAAAGAGGTTCTCGAGGAGGCGCTGGAGCTGGCCCACGTCGGCGGTCAGGACGGCCGTCTCGGGCCCGTCGAGTGTCGCGTCGCCGGTGTCGACCGTGCCCCAGGCCGCTTCGACCGTCGCCGCGAGGTCGACCGGCTCGAGAGTGATGCTCCGCTCGCCGTCCCGGGCTAGCGCGAGCACGTCGTCTATCATCTCCGACATCCGGGTCAGCGCGGACTCGACGGCGTCGAGCCGTTCGGTCTCGCCCGCCATCGCCAGCTCGAGGTTCCCGCTGGCGACCGACAGTGGGTTCCGGAGGTCGTGACCGACGACACTCGCGAACGTCGAGAGGCGCTCGGTCTTCTCCGCCAGCGCCGCCTCGCGCCGTTCGAGCGTCTCGGCGTCCGTGATAGCGTCGAGGCTGTACCGAACCGCGCCACCGAGCTGTGTGAGGACGTCCCGCTCGGTCGCCCCGAACGCCTCCGGGCGGTCGGAGAACAGGACGAGTACTAGCCCGTCGTCGGTGACGGGGACGGCGACGCTGCGGCGGTCTCCCTGGACAGCGGTCACGCCCTCGCCGTCCTCGAGGCTCCGCTCGACTGCCGATGCCGTGACCGTCCCTGCGGTCGCCAGTCGCTCGACGCCCGTCTCGGTCCGCCGCCCGAACAGCGCGCCGTCGTACGCCTCGGTCGCGACGAGCGTGGTCGTGACCTCCTCGTACACCCGCTCGTGGCTCTCGGCCCGGACGAGCACGGTCAGCACCTCGCGGATGACCTCGTTGACCCGCGAGAGCTCGGCCACGCGGCGCTGGGCGCGGCGCTTCTCCGTGGCGTCGACGATCCGCGTCACCAGTCGGTCGAGGCTCTCGTCCGTGTTCGTCGGAATGTAGTCGAACAGCCCCAGTGCCACCGCTTCGCGGGCGATATCCTGGTTGACGATGTCCGTGTACAGTATCCGTGGGGCGTCGGGCTGGAGCGTCGCGACCGTCTCTAAGGCGTGCAGTCCGCCGAGATACTCCAGCCCGTCCCGGCGCGGGACCTGGTAGGTGCTGACGACGCAGTCGACGGTCCTCGCCTCCAGCAGCGCCTCCAGTGATTCGATGTCCGGGACCGTGTGGACCTCGAACGCCTCGCTGGAAAGCGCCGACTCGATGCCAGGCTCACCGGCCCCGTTGTCCACAAGTGCGACCTGGTCCGCCCGCTCCATAGTCACAGTCTGTCACGGAGTGGTTTGTAGCTGTCCCTACTTAGCATGAGAATTAATACCGTCCGTGATAAACGAGCGGCATCGAGTTTCACGACCCCTGCATCGAGGCTATCGACGGCTCGGCCAGTATCCGAACGCGGCTCCGGGCGCTGCTGGCCGAGGCTCGCCGCGAGGTGTTGCTGTCGATACCGGTCGAGGCGGTCCCGGTCGTTCGCGACCGCCTGGGGACGGCCATCGAGAACGACGTGGCGGTGTTGCTGTTGCTGTACGGCGACGGCGAGGTCCCAGACGATCTCGACGAACTGGCGACAGTCGTCAGGCGCCTGCCCGGCCAGGTTCCCCTGACCTGCCTGGTCGACCAGTGGCTGACGCTGCTGGGCTGGCCGTGGGTGCTTTCGGACTCCTCGGACGACACGCTCGCGACGTTCGTCGACAGCAGCCACATCACGCTCGGCCTCTTCGGGGAGTTCGTGGGAAACTACTGGTCGATGGGCCGGGAGATACACGTCGCCGACCCGCCCACGCTCCCCCGGCACTACCCGACGTTCCGCGGCGGCGTCCTCGGCGCGACGCTACATCTCAGGCAGGGGTCGAAGATACAGACCACCTGTAAAATCGCTGCGAGCGGCGAGACGGCGCTGCCGGAAACGGAGATAACCGGGCTCGCACTCGACGTGCGCCAGGGGCTGGTCTACCCCATGACCAATCGCTTCCCCTCGGAGAACGGGATGGTGCTTCGCGTCGACGGCGAGCGGGTCACCGTCGGCGGTGTCGGCGCCTACGTCGAGGACTACGCCGCCGAGTCGGTGACGCTGGAACATGCCTGAGGCCGTGCACTCCTGCTCCGGTCGTAGTGTCTGACGCTGTACTGTTCGGGTCGGTCGCTTCTCGCGGCCCCCTCCTTCCTGCCGCTCGAACCTGTTCCCTGAAGTTAATTTTACGAATATTCACCGGCAATTATTAATATTGTAGCTAATATCTGTAGTTATATCCACGAATGAAACGCTGCGCTTGGGGTCGGTACAGACCGACACGGCAGGGGGAAACCGATGGCTACTGACACTGGGTTCGATACTACTGCGACGGCCGGTCGTATCGGTGGATGGTTGCACGTGGTACTCGTTGTCGGCATGGTCGCCGCGCTGGTCGTGGCGCCGACGATACCCGCGGCCGGCGTCGGAGCAGCCACCGACACCGGGGCCAACGAGACAGCGGGTACCGGCAACGACACCGGAGACAGGAGCGCCAACGCGACCGCGAACGGTACTGGAGACAGGGACGCCAACGCGACTACCAACGACACTGCCGGACCGCCGGTCGAGTTCTGGTCGGCACCGCCGGACCCGGAGCCCGAGACGAAGACACAGCCCGACGGGACGACGTTCGAGGCCCGGCTGTGGGGGAACGCCTTCCGCAACGGCTGGGAGACGACGGACAACTACACTATCCGGCAGAACGAATCGGGCTGGTGGCACTACGTCCGCGCGGAAGACGGGAACCTCGTCGCGACCGACCGACGCGTCGGTATAGACTCGCCGTCGGGACTCGACGAACGCGCCCGGCCGGCAGGGCCGTCCGAGCCGCAACTGGCCGCCGCCACGGATTCGGACGGTACGTCGTCGACCGTCGAGCTGTCCCCGGGTTCGGAGGCCGGACAGACCGATGTCCCGATGCCCGTCGTCTTCGCGAACTTCACGGACAGGAAGCCGACCTACACGAGCGAGTCGTTCGCCGACCTCTACTTCGGGTCGAGCCCCGACGAAGCCTCCGGACCCGGGAGCTTCAGGGAGTACTTCCTCGAAGTCAGCGGCGGGCGTGTGAACTTCACCGCCGGACCGGGCGTCATCGGCTGGCTCGACACCAGTTTCACGCACGACGAGGCGGGTGCGAGCTACGACGCAGCTGGTGAGTACGCCAGAGAGGCGGTCCGGAACGCCGACGACAGGACTGACTTTTCGGCATACGACTACGACGAAGACGGGGAGGTTCGCGTGGCCGTCATCCACCCGGGCCCTGGAGAGGAGGTCACGGGGGACGCCACCGACATCTGGTCACACCGGTCGTGGTTTTACCCCGGCATCGAGACCGACGACGGCGTCACCGTCACGGGGTATAGCCTCCAGCCCGAGACGGTTCCGCCGGGCGACCAGAACACTATCGGCGTGTTCGCTCACGAGACCGGCCACCTCGTCTTCAACTGGCCGGACCTCTACCCGACCGAGACGACTCCGGGCATCGACAACTGGGGGCTGATGGGCGGCGGGAGCTACGGGAGCGTCACCCGCAGCGGCGACTCGCCGGTCCACCCGATTGCCTGGACCAAACGAGAGGCGGGGTGGGCGACGACGACCCGTATCGCGCCGGACGACCAGCCGGGCATCCTCCCGCCGTCTTCTGCGGAAAACGAGTTCTACCGCATCGGCGACGACAGCGCGACCAGCGGCAGGCACTTCGTGCTCTCCTATCGCGCGCTCGATGGGTTCGACCGGGGGCTCGGCCGGTGGTTCAAGAACCCCGGATTGCTGGTCTGGAACACGAGCAACGCCGGGGTCTTCGACGGCGGGGACCTCACCCACACCTACCGCGCAGGCTCCGGCGGCACGTTCAGCGCGGCCGACTGTGCGGACTGTCGTGAGGCCGTCGAACTCACCAACATCACGAGGACCCACGACTCGGTCCTGTTCAACGACCCGCCGCGACGGGCGCTCGATGCCAACGCGTCGGCCGTCTACGCCGTCCCGGTGAACACGACGCTCCCTGACGGTCGGACCGTCGGCGACGAGTGGCGCCTCTCCTCGCGCGTTTCCTGGGCGGACAACGGCAGCGACCTGGACCTCTTGCTGCGGGGCCCCGACGGGAAGCTGACCGACACGAGTGCGGCGACCGAGACGAGCTACGAGGCGGTCCGGACTCCTGGCACGCCCGAGAGCGGCGGCTGGAAGCTGGTCCAGACCGCCGGCGACGCGCCGGTCGACTACTACAGCGCCACGACGTACCCGACGCTCCCGCTTCCGACGAACGTCACCGCCAACGCCACCGACGCCGCCGCGCCGGATACTGTGGCAGTGAACGTCTCAGTCTTCACCGGGAGTCAGCCCTACGAGACCGGCGCATTCGACCAGCTGAACGCCTCTTCGTTCACCGTCACGGTCGGCGGCGAGACGGTGGCGGCCGAGAACGTCAGCGTCGCCAAGCGGTCGAGGGGCGAGTACATGCTGACGATTACGCCCCCCGAGCGGTCGACCGGCGACACCATCGACCTCGCTGTCACCGCCACGGATACCAAGGTCGGCGTCACGCACACGACCAACACCTCGACGACGACAGTGACCGACGACGGGTCGAACACTGCGCCCGAAGCTGCCGTCTCGGCTAACCGGACGAATGTCACGACCGGGGAGACGATAGCGTTCGACGCGAGCAACTCGACCGACGCCGACGGCTCGATAACGAGTTACGAGTGGGCTCTCGGTGACGGCGCGACGGCCAACGGCTCCCAGGTGGCCCACACGTTCGCCTCGAACGGGACCTACACCGTCGAGCTGACCGTCATGGACGACGACGGGGCGACGAACACGACGACCGTCTCCGTCGAGGTTGCCGACCCGAACGAGGCCCCCGAGGCGCTGGCGGTGGCCAACCGGACGACCGTCACGGTCGGTGAGGCTATTGCCTTCGATGCGAGCGACTCGCTCGACCGCGACGGGTCGATAGCGGCCTACGACTGGACCTTCGGCGATGGGAACGGGAGCGCCGTCCAGCAGCCGGTCCACGAGTACGCTTCGGCCGGAACCTACACCGTGACGCTGTGGGTCACGGACGACGACGGCGCGGCCGACAACGCGACCCTCACGGTCGAAGTGACCGACCCGAACGAGGGGCCCGACGCGTACGCGTCTGCCAACCGAACGAACATCACGGTCGGTGAGACGGTCGGGTTCGACGCCCGCCAGTCGGCTGACTCCGACGGCTCGATAGCGAGCTACGAGTGGGAGTTCGGTGACGGCGCGACCGCCACCAGTGACCGAACGGCCCACGCGTTCGACTCGGCCGGGACCTACACTGTGACGCTGACTGTGACGGACGACGACGGCGCGACGGATACGGCGACCGTCACTGTCGAGGTGACCGAGCCCAACGCGGCGCCCGATGCCGACGTCTCGGCGAACCGGACGACCGTCACGGTCGGCGAGACGATAGCCTTCGACGGCAGCAACTCCACCGACCTGGACGGCTCGATAGCCAGCTACGAGTGGGCCTTCGACGACGGCGCGACGTCGACCGGCGAAGGAACGACCCACGCCTTCGCCTCGAACGGCACGTACACGGTCGCGCTCACTGTTACCGACGAGGACGGCGCCACCGACAGCGCGTCGGTCACTGTCGAGGTGAGCGAACCGAACACGGCGCCCGAAGCGGCGGTGTCGGCCAACCGAACCAACGTCACGACCGGCGAGGCAGTCGCGTTCGACGCGAGTAACTCGACCGATTCGGACGGCACGCTCACGAGCTACGCGTGGAACTTCAGTGACGGGGCGACGGCCAACGGGTCTCAGGCAACACACGCATTCGTCGCGAACGGGACCTACACCGTCGAACTGACCGTCACCGACGAGGACGGTGCGACGGACACGACGACCGTCGCCATCGAGGTGAACGAAAGTGACGGCGGGAGCTCGGGCAACTCCAACGGCGGTGACGACGGGAGTTCCGACGACGACGGCAACACCGGCGGAAGCACCGGCGGCAGCACCGGCGGCAGCACCGGCGGCAGCACCGGCGGAAGCACCGGTGGCAGCACCGGCGGAAGCACCGGCGGAAGCACCGGTGGCAGTGCCGGTGGAAGCACCGGCGGTGTCGGCGGCGCAGCGACGGCCGGCAACAGCTCCGAGACCGACGCCGGCAACGCGACGAACACCACTGACACCGCCGGAGAGACGGACGGCAACGTTTCGGTCAGCGTCGACACCGAGAGCCCCGCTACCGGGGAGACGGTCAACGTGACGCTCGACGTCGGTGACATGGCCGCCGAGAACGACTCGATGACGGTCGTTTGGGTCCACGACAACCGAACTGTCGACCGGACCACGGTCGCGATGTCGTCGGCCGACTCGGGGACGGTGGCGGTCTCGCGCTCGTTTAGCAGTCCCGGCGAGTACGAGGTCCGGTACGCGAACCGAACGGCGACGACTATCTCGGTCGCCGCCGCGAACACCAGTGACCCACAGCCCGCGGCCACGTCGCCGGGCGTCCAGTCGACCGCGACGGCCCAGCCGTCACCGACGGCGACACGCTCGTCGACTCCGACGAACGCGACAGGAACCACCTCGGGCGGCAGCGGTCCGGGCTTCGGTGTCCTGGGCGCGCTCGTGGCCGTTCTGGTGGTGGGTTGGCGCCGACGATGACCGACTCACCGACCCGGCGGCGATACCTCGCCGCTGCGAGCGCTGTCCTGGGCCTCGCTGCGGGCTGTCTCGAACGCGATGAGTCGACAGCCGGGACGACGACGGCCACGGGGACGGCGACAGACACCCCGAGCAGCGACCAGTCAGTCACCGTAACGCGGTCGCGGACGAGCGCCCGGGCACCGACAGACTGGGAACGGACGCTGCGGGTCTCGACGGCCGACGGCCGCGTGACCGAGACACTCGTCTGTGGCGACACCACCAGGACGGACTCGGCGACACTGCCCGAGTCGGAACTGGACCCGTTCCGCGACCTGGCGGGGTCGGACGCGGTCACAGAGCTGGACTCCCGATACGACTGCGAGGAGCGGTGTCCGACCGATATCCCGCCGACGACGCTCACCATCACGACGCCCGGCGTCGACCGAACCGTGACGGTCGAGGCCGGAGCGGAGACCCCAGCGTTGCTGGACCGGGTGATGAATGCGCTGGACGACACGAGCCAGCACGTCTCGACGGACGGCTGTGCCCCCACCCCGCCGACCGAGACGCGGTAGGACCGCGAGCTATTTGGGGCCCAATCGAGTTAGTCCGCCCGTGCGACGCTTCTCCGCCGACTATCTCTCGGACACCCGTTCGGGGATGTGGGCCGACTCTCGCGAGGCACTCGTGGATCTCGCACTCGACGACTGCGACCGCGTCCTCGACGTCGGCTGTGGCACCGGGGAACTCACCCGCGTCCTTCGGGAGGAGAGCGACGGCGACGTGGTGGCGCTCGACGCCGACGCGGACCTGCTGGCCTCGGTCCCGGGACCGACCGTCAGGGGTGACGCCACGCGGCTCCCCGTCGAGGACGACAGCTTCGACCTTGTAATCTGTCAGGCCCTGCTCATCAACCTCCCCGACCCCGCCGCTGCGGTCCGGGAGTTCGCCCGCGTGGCGAGCGACCGCGTCGCGGCCGTCGAGCCCAACAACGGCGCGGTCACGGTCCAGTCGACCGTCGACAGCGAGCCGCCGCTCGCTCGGCGCGCCCGCGAGCGCTTCCTCGACGGTGTCGACACCGACGTGGAACTCGGGGCCGACGCCGCCGACGTCTTCGAGGCGGCCGGCCTCGACGTCGTCTCGACCCGCCGATACGACCAGGAACTGACCGTCGAGCCACCGTACGGCGAGCGCGCAGTCAGAGCCGCCCGCCGGAAGGCCACCGGCGAGGGGCTGGCGACCGACCGCGAGACGATTCTCGCGGGCGAGACCACGCCGGAGGAGTACGACGCGCTACGCGAGCAGTGGCGCGAGATGGGACGGGCGGTCGTCGGGCAGATGGGGACCGGCGACTACGAGCGCCGGGAGACGGTCCCCTTCTTCGTCACTGTGGGACGGGTGTGACCGCTCCACGGCTCCCGTCACTCACGGGTCGTTCCTCCCCGTTCGCTTTCGAGGTCGCTCACTGTGTTCGCGACCTCGCTATACGATATCCCCACGGACCGTCGCCCCCTCCTGTCGGTCCCGGTAGGCCCGCACCGCGTCGGCGGCTTCGTCGGCCTCGTCGGCCGCCATCCCGAGCATCTCCAGGGCACCCGACAGCGTCGGCAGGACGAACTCGCCGTCCCGGAGTTTCTGGAAGGCCTCGGGCGACCGCTGTCCTTCCACCCAGAGACACGCGCCCCGTGGGTCCAGAATCTGCTCGTAGTCGTCGCGGGCCATCGCGCCCTTGAGCCGCTGGGTGACGTTGTCGTCGAAGGAAGCGTTACACACTTCCAGATGGATGGGCTCGTCAGTGTCGTCGGGGAGGAGGTGAGCGGCCAGACACTTCTCGGGGGCGGCGTGGCCGCTCGCGTTTGCCCGCAGGTAGTCGGGATGTTCGTCGGCCCACTCGGCCCGGACTGTCTTGCCCACGCCGTCGACGCCGTGACTCTTCTCGAACTCTTCGCTGCGCTCGGGGGCGTCCTTGAACAGGATGTCCTTGGTGACGTAGACGTCCAGGCGCTCGATGGGGTCGAGCCCGAGCGCCACGTCGCCGTACACCCACACCTCCCGGACCGGTACCGGCATGGTCTCGGACTCGACTGTCTCGACGATGTCCTCGACGCGGGCGACGGCGGCCGCGCGGTCCATACTCATTGTCCCCCGTTGTGGGCCGGCGGGCAAAACGCTGACTCTCCGTGGTTGGCACCGTCGCCGACAACACTCCGTGGGTTGACCGGCGTTTGACGGGGTGTTTTCACTCTCTCCGGCGAAGCCGTGGTATGCAGATTCGGATCTACGACGACGGTGCGGGTCGCCGGTCCGCCAGTGGTACCGACGAGGTTCGGGACTGCCTGTTCGTGCTGGGCTGGGGGAACCGCTGTCGTCACGAGAACGTCCAGTGGCTCGTCGACCGGCTCGCCGAGCGCTACCGCGTCCACGTCGCCGAGTTGCCCACCCACATCACCGATGTCGAGCGCGAGTGGGTCACGCCGCTTGCGGAGTACGCGGCCGACCTCGACCGCTTTCACGTCCTGAGCCACAGCGCCGGCGGGCTGGCAGTCGCCCACCTCGAGGCCGATGGGCTGGGCAACTGCGTCTACCTCAGCCCCTGGTGGGGCAGCGACTACCCGCTGCCCGCCTTCGTCTTGGGCGCTCTCACGTCGCTCCCGATATCGAGGCCCGTCGTCCCGTTCAGCGAGCTCGAGGCCGACGCGCTGGGCTCGCTCGCGACCGACCAGCAGGTCGCGGACGCCCCCACGGCCGCGTCGCCGGCCTTCCTCGGGACCATCGACCGCGCACAGCGACGGCTCCCGCCGGCCCGCGAGAACGCCGTGGCATTCTGTACGCTCACGGACGCTATCGTCGACCCGCGGGCGGTCGGCCACCGGCTCCCGGCCGATCGTATCCGGCTGTACGACGGCGGCCACGAGCTGTTCTCCTCGACTGCCAGGGAGGCGCTCACCGAGACGGTCCTCGAGGCGCTCGAACGGGGGCCCGCGGGACTTCGGGCCGCCGACCCTCGTGAGGCTCAGTAGCATTTGGTGGGCCTGTTCCACCGGCGGAACAGTTATCTCTTTCAGTATAGTTGACACCACATGGAGGGCCGTTCGGTGCTCGACGAAATCTACGCCGCGACGCTGCGGGTGTTCACCGACAGCGACGAGCCGACGGCCCCTCGAACCACACCGGAGGTCGCCGCGGAACTGGACTGTGGCCGCCGCGCCACCCACAAGCGGCTGGAACATCTGGTCGACGTGGGGGAGCTCCGTACGAAGAAAGTCGGCGCGGGCGCCCGGGTCTGGTGGTCCCCGTCCGACACCGACTCACGTGACCGCCGCCGACTCAGGGAGCTACTGACCCACGCCGAGCGGCTGGGCGACGTCGGCGCCTGGGAGTACGACATCGACGACGCGGAGCTGTTCTGGACCGACGGGACCTATCGGATACACGGCGTCGACAGGGAGTACGAACCGGAGCTCGAGACAGCACTGGAATTTTTCCATCCCGAGGACAGGTCGACGATTCGTCGGCTGTTCGAGAGCTGCGCCGAGACCGGCACCCCTTACAGCGCGGAGCCGCGCCTGATTACAGCGGACGGTGAGACGCGCTGGGTCAACGTCTCCGGGGAAGCCATCGCCGAGGGCGGCCACGAGAAGGTCCGGGGCTATCTTCAGGATATCACCGCCCAGAAGGAGGAACTCCTCGAGAGCCAGCGCGCGGACCTGGAGGTCTTGAACAGCCTCAACGCCGTCGTCCGACAGCTCACCGACGCCGTCATCGACCAGTCGACGCGGGCCGAGATAGAGGCGACGACCTGCGAACGGCTGGCCAGCGCAGAGCCCTATCGATTCGCGTGGATTGCCACGATAGACCCGGTCACGCTGGATTTCATCCCGCGGGTAGAACACGGCTGTGAGGGGTACGTGACCGAGACCGACCTCACATCGAACCCGACGGAGCCCGGTGGACAGGGCCCCGCTGGCCGAGCTGTCCGTACCCAGGAGATGCAGTTCTCGCGGGACGTCTACGCCGACCCCGATTTCGAGCCCTGGCTGGACCTGGCAGAGCGCTACGGCTACCGCTCGATGGCCGTCATCCCCATCGTCTTCGAGGAGACGCTGTATGGCACTCTCGGTATCTACTCGGAGCGGGCCGGTGCCTTCGGGCAGGCCGAACGCGAGGTACTGGAAGGTATCGGCGAGATAGTCGGGCACGCCATCGCCGCCGTCGAGCGCAAGCAGGCGCTGCTCTCCGACGAGGTCGTCGAGCTCGCCTTCCGCTTCGGTAACGCCGACAGCCGGATGGGTATCCCGCCGTCGTTCGAGGCCTCCCTGGAGTTCGAGAGCACGCTGTCGCTCGGTGACGGCGTCTTTCTGGTCTACTGCACGGCGACAGATGTCGACCCGGAGTCGATGACGGCAGTTGTCGACAGCGACGAAATCCGATACATCGAGGACGTTACGCTGCTCGGGGAGACAAACGGCGACTACGAACTCGAAGTCAAGATGGTCGACCCGCCGGTGCTCTCGACCGTCGCGAGCCTGGGCGGCTACGTCTCTAACGTGACCATCACCGGCGACAGTACCACGATGACCGTCCACCTCGCGGCCGACGGGGACGTCTCCGAAGCCATCGACCGAATCAGGGACGCCGAACACGACGTCGAGATGCTCCGCCGCCGCCAGATGACCCGGCCCGTCCGCTCGTTCGGCGGGCTCCTCAAGCGGCTCCCCGACTCGCTGACCGAGCGCCAGCGAGCGACGCTGGACGCGGCGTACTTCATGGGGTACTTCGACTGGCCGCGTGAAAGCTCCGGGCCGGAAGTGGCAGAGCGGCTCGGCGTGAGCTCCTCTACCTTCCACCAGCACCTCCGGAAAGCCGAAGCGAAGCTACTCGACGCCGTCTTCGAATAGCTATCGTCGGGATGTCACATATTTCCGGCAGGACACGTATCCACCGACCGCCTGTATCTGTGCCAATGAAAACCGCCCAGTGTTCGCGACCCGACCGCCGTCAGCTGTCCGCCGCCCTGGCCGACCAGCGGTCGAGGCACCTCCTGAGCTGTCTCCAGGACAGCCCCGCGACCGTTCGAGACCTGGCCGTCGCCCTCGCGGCGACGGAACTCGGCTGTGCACGCTCGGCCGTGACGCCGTCCGACCGACGGCAGCACCGCCGGCAACTCGACCAACACTACCTGCCCCGGCTGACCGACGCCGGGCTCCTCGACCGGTCCCCCGACGGCTTCGTCCGCTATGTCCCCGCAACGCTGGAGCGCTTCGACGTCCGGTTCCCGTCGCTGGAGGAGCCGGCCAACCCCACGTGGGCGGCCGCCGCGGCGGTGCTCGCGCGTGCGTACCGCTACTCGCTTGTCGCTGTCCTCGCCGAGCGGGAGTCGGTCTCGCTGTCGCGGCTCGCCGACCGACTGGCGACCACCGACGGAGTGACCGCGACGCCGCGCGAACTCGCTATCGCCTGCCATCACATCGACCTCCCGAAACTGGCCTCGGTCGACCTGCTGAGCTACGACGCCGACGCCCGAACTGTCAGGAGTGGGCCCGCCATCGAGACGGTGCTGTAGGCGCGAGACGAAACCCTCAGGGCGACCCGGACGTACCCTGAACTAATGGAGTGTGACAAGTGCGGGTCCGACGCGGTGTTGCACGCGGCCTACTCCGGCCTCTATCTCTGTGAGGACCACCTCTGTCGGGCCGTCGAGAAACGCCTTCGCCGCCGGGTGCGCGAGGACGGGCTCGTCCCCGACGACGCGACGCCCGAAGAGCCCGAGACCTGGGTCATCGGTCTCTCCGGGGGCAAAGACAGCGTCGTCCTCACGCACATCCTCTATGACATCTTCGAACGCGACCCCAGAATCGAACTCGTCGCCCTCTCCATTCACGAGGGCATCGAGGGGTACCGCGACAAGAGCCTCGACGCCTGTGAGGAACTGACCGAGGAGCTTGGCATCCGCCACGAGGTCGTCTCCTACGAGTCCGAATTCGGTGTCCAGATGGACGACGTCGTCGAGGACGACCCCGAGGGGATGGCCGCCTGTGCGTACTGTGGCGTCTTCCGCCGCGATATCCTCTCCCGGTACGCCGAGAAACTGGGCGCGGACAAACTGCTGACGGGCCACAACTTAGACGACGAGGCCGAGACGGCGCTGATGAACTTCCTGGAGGGCGACGTCGACCAGATTGCCAAGCACTTCGACGCCTCGCTGGGGCCGTTCGAGGGCGGCGACGCGTCAGTCGAGGGGACCCGCGCGACACAGGACCACCACGTCCCCAGAGCCAAGCCCCTGCGTGACGTGCCCGAGAAGGAAATCGCGCTGTACGCTCGCTTCCGTGACCTCCCGGCCCACATCACCGAGTGCCCCCACGCCTCGGAGGCCTATCGGGGCGAGATTCAGGAGTTGATGCTCGGTCTGGAGGAGAACCATCCCGGAACCCGTCACTCCATCATGGCCGGCTACGAGAAACTCGCCGCGCTGGCGGCCGACGCCTTCGGCGGCGAGGACAGTGACAGGGACTTCGGCGAGTGTGACAACTGCGGTGCGCCCACCGCTCGCGACATCTGCCGGAAGTGCAATCTGCTCGAGGCGCTAGAGGCGGTCTGACTAGCTGTTTTTGTCTTCGCTGTAGACCGCACAGAGAGCCAGAAAGCCCCGCCAGTAATCCCCGGGGGAGTCACCTCTAACAGCCAGAAAGCCCCCGGACGCTCGACGGCTGCGACTCGCTGTGCCCTTCGCTCACTGCGTTCGCTCCAGTGCTTACTTCGTCTCGCTCGTCGAGCGTCCGGCCCCTTTCAGTCCCGCCCGTAGCCGGTTGGTCAGCCGGCATGGGTGGGACTGAAAGGGGCGGCTGGCTAGGCGAAGGCGGACGACGTAAGCACCGAAACGAACGGAGTGAGTGAGGAGCGCAACGAGTCCACCGAGCCTAGCCAGCCGGGGCTTTCTAGCTGTCAGTAATGGTTATGACGCGTCTCGCTAGCCGTCTTTCTGGCTGTTGTCACTCGCTGGCGTCGCAATCACTCAGGTCTCAGCCTTCACAAAAAGGAGGGGGTCCTGTCCCTCGAAAAACGGAGAACGAGGTCGAACGTTACTCGCTCGTTCGGACGACGTCGAGACCGTTGTTCTTCTCTTTCGTGCTGCGGCCGCCGTCCGTCTCGCCGTAGCCGGCACTGCTGCCGCCGGCGCCGCCGGCGCTCTCGAAGTTCTCGGAGGCGTCGAAGGAGGTGTCGTCGTCGACCTCCTGAATCGCCTCGCGGGACTTGTTGGCCTGCTTCTGGGTGGACGGCCCCAGGACCTGTGCGGACTGGACGCCGGTCATGATAGCCATGACACGGACCTTGCCCTTGTACTCCTCCTGGATGCGGGCGCCCCAGATGACGTTGGCGTTGGCCTCCAGTCGCTCGGTGATGTTCTGTGCGATGCCCTCGGCCTCCTTCAGCGTGAGGTCCGGGCCACCCGTGATGTGGACGAGTCCGCCGCTCGCGCCGCGGTAGTCCACGTCCAGCAGGGGGTGGTTCATCGCGTCCTTGACCACTTCTTCGGTCTTGTTCTTGTCCTGTGTCTCACCCACCAGCATCACCGCGACGCCGCCCTGGTTCATGATGCTAGTCATGTCGGCGTAGTCGAGGTTGATGAGGCTGGGCTGGGTAATCGTCTCCGAGATGCCCTTGACGGTCTCGGCGATGATCTGGTCCATCACCGAGAACGCTTTGCCGATGGGCAGGTTCGGGACGTAGTCGAGCAGACGGTTGTTGTCCAGCACGATGATGGAGTCGGCTTCGTTGCGAAGCTTCTCTAAGCCTTCCTCGGCTTTCACCGTGCGGGCGCGCTCGACGTTGAACGGCGTCGACACCATGCCGACGACGATGGCGCCCTGCTCTTTGGCGATTTTCGAGACGACCGGTGCGGCGCCGGTCCCGGTCCCGCCACCCATACCGGCGGTGACGAAGACCAGGTCCGCATCGCCCAGGACCTCCTTGATGGTCCCCTGTGCCATCTCGGTCGCGCGCTCGCCCATCGAGGGGTCGCCACCCGCGCCCAGGCCGTTGGTGAGGGACTTGCCGACCAGTATCTTCGTGTCGGCCTCGATCATCTTGAGGTGCTGTTTGTCCGTGTTGATGGCCACGGTGTCGGCCCCTTCGACGCCGATGTTGTAGAGGCGGTTGACCGTGTTGTTGCCGGCGCCACCGCAGCCGACGATGACGATGCGGGGGTCACCGAACCCGTCGACGTCCTCGTCGGACAGCTTCTGCTGTTCCTGCTCGTCGCGTTCGAGGGCTTCGTTGACGATGTCCTGCATCGTTACACCCTCGCCCACGTTCGTTTGTCTTTCTCGGAGGCACGTTCCGAGCCCTCTTGCTCGGACAGCATCTCCCGGACGGCCGACCGGATAGCCTCACTCCGGTTGGGGTATTCCCCCGTATCGACCATCTGTTCGACCTCTTCTATCTGCTGCTTCGGAATCCGTAGTGTCACACGCTCCATGGTTATTTCCCTTTGGGTAAGACGATCCAAACGGGCCGTGTTTACGGCCCGCCTGACTGTTTTACACACCGAAATCGACCGACGGCGGCGGGTATGCCACCGCGACCCCGGCTGTGTAAGACGACCGTCTTACGCACGATGTACCACAGACTATGGGATAATAAAAGTTCCGCCGAGTGTATGACAAACTCGTGTTTACGGCGGTAAGGTTCTCCTACTCCCTGTTTGCGCCACTTCTGGACTGTTCGAGCACGTCCGCAGCGGGGGTCCGTCGCCCGCATCCGGGGCAGAATCCCCAGTCCGACCGGAGCTCGTCACCGCAGTCACAGAACACGCGCCGGGAGGCCTTCTCCCCGCAGTTCGGACAGTACACGTGCGAGGAACCCAGGTTCTCGCCACACTGGGCGCAAGAGGACTGCCCGCTGGCCTCCGCGTTTTCACGGCTCTCGGGTGCTGTCTTACGGCCCTCGCGGTCGTGTGATACACCCGCCGTCGCAGTGTCTGCATCCGTGTCTGACGCACGTCTGCTCTCGGCCCGTTCCTCGGTTACAGACCCACTATCGGCGTCGAGCGTGATGTTTACATTCACGTCTTGTGGCTGGTGGGTCGGTGTCGGCGCCTCCAGCCGGTCGGCGATGAGTGCGTCGACGCGGTCGGCGATGAGCGCGTCGATGCTCTCGGTGTCGGTGACTGCCTCGTCCGCGTCCGACGCGCTCTCCGATGACGCCTCGCCATCGAGATACGCACGGAGTGCCTCGCGCATGACCTGGCTCTTCGAGGCGTCGAACTCCTCGAGGCGGTCGACGAGGTCGTCGTCAGCGCGGAACGTTATCTTGCTCATCCGACTCGTCATACAGGTTGTCTCCCGGGTATTTCAATCTTCCCGCTGTGTCTGACGCCCGTCGTCTCGGCGTCAGCGCGGGTCGTAGCCGGCGCTCCAGGAGAGGTCACAGAAGGGGCACTCGATGCGGTAGTTGTCCGAACCGAGGAGTTTCGACTCGACCGTGACCGAGAGCTCGCCCGCCTCGCGGGCGCACTCGACGTGGAACCCCTCCCCACAGTGGTCACAGGTCACCGACTGGAGTTCGTTGGTGAGCGGGTCACCACAGTAGTCACAGTCTCCAAGCACACCCCTCCCTACGCTTACCTCTGATTTACATATTGTGTGCGAATGCGCATATGTTACGGGACCGCGTACGCTTCGCGAATAACAATCCTTAAGTCTTGACCACGGGCTATTTTCGATTGCAGACCGCCCTTAGCTCAGACTGGTAGAGCAGTCGACTGTAGATCGACTTGTCCCCCGTTCAAATCGGGGAGGGCGGATGAACGAAGTGAATCCAGCCGAGCCGATCTGAACACGAGTGTCGCACGCAGTGAAACCAGCTCGTCTCTCAGCTGTTCACATCGAGGGCTCCGTCCCCCGCGGGCGACACTCGGGTGCGCTGGGGGACGTAGTCTTCCGTTGGCGTCACCGGTGCCACGGGAGTTTGTTTCTGATGCCCTGCACGAACGGCCACGGGTCGTCGAGCGACAGGTAGTCGAAGTTGGGCTCGCGCAGACAGGAGGTGAGTATCTCCCGTGCTCGCTGTGTCGCGGGCGGCGTCGCAACGAGCGGCGAATCTGTCCGGAAGATACTCAGCAGATGCCTGAGCTCACCGTGCAGGGAGTGGGTTCCGACACCGAGCTCGTAGTCGCAGTCGATTCGGTCCTGTTGACCGGTGGCGGCGCGCCAGTAGTACAGCGGGAAGTCGGCTCCCGCACGGACGGTCGACGGGAGCGACTGCCACATCCGGGGGTTGATCTCGGTCAGGACGAACTCGCCCGTCTCCTCGTGGCGCATGTACTCGATGCAGGCCAGTCCGTGCCAGTCGAGTTCGTCGAGCAGCGCTCGGGCGACCGACTCCAGTTCGGGAATCGCCGCCGACTCGCGGTAGACGCCGCCACCGCCGGCGTAGGTATCGCCCCGAATCTGGCGGTGCTGGAACAGCGCCAGCGGCTCGCCGTGGTCGTACAGCGCGCCGATCATGTACTCCGCCGTGGACGGGATATACTCTTGGACGATAGGCTCGTGGGCCATCGTCTCGGACAGTGCCGCGCTGTCCGCTGATTCGCCCGCGGGGAGATGCGTCAGGGACTTCTCGACTGCTATCTCGGTGGCGTCCCTGCGGGGGAGGACCCGCTCGGCGAGGACGTTGTATCGTGACTTGACGATCTGTTCGTCCGACCACTCGTCTACGTCACCGAGCGTGGCCGTCGCTGGCACCGGGACACCCGCGTTCTCGGCCGCCTCGACGAGTCGTACTCTGTCGACGACGTCACAGAACTGTTCGAACGGGGGTGTGACCAGGTTCGTCACGGCCTCGAACTGGTCCCGGTAGCGCGAGAGAAGATAGGCCCCTGCCGGCCGGATCGGTATCACGGTCTGTACCGTCGGCCGTCGAGCGATTTCGAGCAGGTCGTCGCGATACGCGAGCAGGTCCGTTCGTGGGTCGCTGACGGACACTGACTCCGTACAGTATCGGGACGTTCCCGCGAGGACCTTCGGTTTCTCCGATGCGATTATCGTATCGATACCCTGCCGAGATAGGGACCGAACACAGGTATACCCATGCGCTTCGTGCCCTGTCGGAATGAGCGCGGCGGTCATACTCCCCTTTCGTAGCAGTTTCCACCCGTTACTATCAGTATGTATAGGATATCGTCAGTAACGCTGTTATACGGCGGCCGCCAGTCCGGCCTGTGCAATGTGCGCCGGTCGGCGTAGCAGGGACAGCCGAGATACTCTCCAATAAATTATGCATATCTGATGTGTCGGCGGTCAACGGCGAGCGCTGCCGTTCACTCGGGGCCCAGCCACTGACTTGACCGCCCGACGACTGGCGGCGGGTCCCGGAGGAGTGGGTCCGGAGAGCGAAACGGAAAAACGCACGACTGCGTCGGCTAAAATAACATGAACTATCAGCGCTCTTTTTGGTAGTATGGGCCGATTACTCGATGTGGTCGTCGATGGGAGTCTTTGACAAAGCACGCAGCGTTTCCCACCTCGGGGAGCCCACGGGATGCCCGTACATCTGTCTAGCATGCGATGCGTCGTTCGACCTCCAGCACCACTCCTGTCCAGACTGTGGCGGGTACGATATCCGCCGCGCCAAATGGGTCGAGTAACCGTCGGCGTCCACACTGGCACGTCCGCTTCGCTATCGGGCTTTCGCCCATTTTTGCATACACTCACACACCGGGCGGTTAGCGCTGCCGGCAGTGTGGAGGGGCGTGGCGACCACGCACTGACCAAATATATCAGTATACAAATTATTATTTTGCGTATTGGATAAGGTTTTGAAGGGGGAGAAGTGTAGAACCACTGAACACTGTTGTATCGTTGCAGTCTGCCAATTAGTATACAAAATCTAACTGTAAACGTTGACGAAAATACAAGGGTTCTAATAGTAAAGGCAGCTATTACTATCAAAATTAGTATCAGTGAAAGACGTGCGTATGACGCCGTCGGCCACGGGCCGTGCTGACCGCACAGTTCAAGTACGATTGCAGTAACCACACGGACGTGGTAGTTTCGTTCGACCTGTTCGGGACCCTCGTCGCGACCGACCGGCCCGACCAGCCCGCCGAGGCCGTCGCTGACAGCCTCGCCGAGCGGGGTGTCTCCGTGCCCGACGACTGGGAGGCTGCCTATCGGTCCGCCCACCGCGAGTACGACCGCGGCCGGGAGGCACCCCTCGACGAACACGTCCGACTCGCCCTGGCCAGCCGCGGCGTCGAGGTCACGGCGGCGACCGCTCGCGAGGCTGTCCTGGTCGCCTTCGACGGGCCGGTATCCCGACGCGAGGGCGCCCGCGAGGCGCTCGCTGCGGCGGCCGACAACGGCCCGGTCGCCATCTGTTCGAACTGCAGCGTTCCCGGTCTCGTCGAGCGAACGCTCGAGCGTACCGACCTAGACCGCGGTCCCGACGCCGTCGTGACGAGTGTAGACTCGGGCTGGCGCAAGCCCCATCCCCGAATCTTCGAGACCACGGCCGACGCGCTCGAGGCCTCGCTCTCCGAGCTGGTCCACGTCGGCGACGACGCTCGCACCGACGGCGGCGCGGAGCGGGCGGGCGCACGGTCGGTGCTGCTGGCCGACACGCCGCTTTCGGCTGTCGCGAGGGGGCTCCGGGAGGGTCGGCTGTGATGCCGGTCGTCGCGATGCTCGTCGCGGGTGGGCTGGAAGCGCTCGTCGGTGAACCGCCGACCCGGTACCACCCCGTCGCCTGGTTCGGTCGGCTGGTCGCGCCGCTGGACCGCGAGTGGCGACACCCGCTGGTTGTTGGCGCCGTCGGTGCATTCGTGCTCCCGCTCGCGGCCGCGGTCGCCGTTGGGCTCGCTGTCGCCACCGTCGGGACCCAGTCGGCGCTGGCCGCGGCCGCCCTCGCCGGGCTGGGCCTGTTCCTCTCGACGAGCCTCCGGCGGCTGCTAGGGGCGGCCGGGTCGGTCATCGGCGACTCGGACACCGATATCGCGGCCGCCCGCGACGGACTGCTCGCGCTCGCCGGACGGGACGCGAGCGCGCTCTCGCCGGGCCAGCTCCGCAGCGCGGCCGTCGAGAGTGCCGCCGAGAACCTGGCCGACGGGCTCGTCGCGCCGCTGTCGGCGTTCGTCCTCGCCGCGGTGGTCGCCGCCGTCGCCGGCGCACCCACGCTCCCGGTCGCGGCCGCGGCGGCGGTGTGGGTCAAGGCCGTCAACACGCTGGACTCGATGCTGGGCTACCGGACCAAGCGGGTCGGGACCCCCCCCGCCGTGCTCGACGACGCGGTGATGTGGCTCCCAGCCCGCCTGAGCGCGCTCGCACTCGCGGTCGCGTTCGTGGACCTGCACTCGCTCTTGCGTACGCGCGAGTGGCTCGACAGCGTCCCCTCGCCGAACTCCGGCTGGCCGATGGGGGTCGCCGCCGCCGGGCTGGACGTACGTCTGGAGAAGCCGGGCGTGTACGTCCTCAACCCCGGGGCAGCCCTGCCGGACGTGGCGGCGTCGCGGCGCGGCGTCCGCGCGGTCGGGGTCGCCGGCGTCTGCAGCTACGCGCTCGCGGGGCTGGCACTGGCCGCGCTCGGGGGGGTGACGGTGTGGTTCTGAGCGCATTGCGTGGCGCGCTGGGCTTTCTCTCCCGGCTCCCCGTCGGCCACGACGAGGACGCGTGGGCGGCCTTCACCGCGACGCCGGCGGCGTTCCCGCTCGCGGGCTACGTCGTCGGCGGGCTGGTGGCGCTCCCGTTTCTGGCCGTCGGCCGGCTTCCAGGCCCGGTCGTCGCCGCGGCGGCGCTCGCAGTCCTGGTCGCGGTCACCGGCGTCAACCACGCCGACGGGCTGGCCGACCTCGGCGACGCCGCGGCGGTCCACGGCACCCCCGAGGAGCGCCGCGAGGTGATGCGCGACACGACGGTCGGCGTCGGCGCGGTGCTCGCGCTGGGAAGCGTCCTCCTCGTGCTCGCGCTCGGTCTGCTGGCGGTGACGACCTTGCCGGCCCGCGTCGCCGTCGCCGCCGTCATAGCGAGCGAGGTCGGCGCGAAAGCCGCGATGGCGACGCTCGCCTGCCTGGGCGCCCCGAGTCACGAGGGCTTTGGCGCGACGATGCTGGACGGCAACGGCCCGGTTGACTTGCTGGTCGCGCTCGCGGTCGCCGTGCCGATAGCCGCCGTCGCCCCGCCAGCTACCGGCGTTGCCCTCCTGACTGCCCTCGTCGTGGCACTGGTGGTCCGCCGGTGGGCAAGGCGTTCACTGGACGGGGTCGGCGGCGACGTCTTCGGCGCGACGAACGAACTCGCCCGCGTCGCCGCGCTCCACGGCGCGGTCGCCGCCTGGCACCTTCTGGGAGGGTCCGCGTGGACGCTCTGGTGATGTGTGGCGGCCGCGGAACCCGGCTCGATACCCACGTCGAGAAGCCGCTGTTCCGGGTCGGCGACGAGCCGATGGTCGACCGCGTGTTCGGGGCGCTCTCCGAGAGCGCTGTCGACACTGCCTACGCGGTCACGTCGCCCGCGACGCCCGAGACGCGCGCCCATCTCGACGCGCCCTGTATCGAGACGCCCGGTGACGGATACGTCGCGGACCTCGACGCGGCGCTTGCCGACGAGCGCGTCTCGACACCTGTGCTCACTGTCGCCGCCGACCTCCCGCTGCTCGACGGCCCGATACTCGACCGCGTGCTCGACGCCCACACCGGGGGGTCGCTGTCGGTGCTGGTCCCTGCCGCCCGCAAGCGCGAACTGGGTGTCAGCGACGACACCACCTTCTGGCGCGAGGGCCGCGAGGTCGCGCCGACCGGCGTGAACGTCGTTGGGGAGACCGGCGACGACGCCTGGCTCACCGAGGACGTCCGGGTCGCGGTCAACGTGAATACGCTCGCCGACGCTCGGGTGGCCGAGGAGTTGTTATAATCGAGATTTCCACCGTTATCGGATTAGAAAGCTAGAACGCCCAAACTGTAGCCGCTTGACCAGCCGATAGGGCGGGACTGAAAGGGGCCGAGCTATCGACGTCGCACGACGACGCAAGCACTGGAGTGAGTGAACGCAGTGAACGAACGAAGCGCACAGCGAGGCACGCGAGTCGATAGCTCGGGGGCTTTCTGGCTGTCCAAAGCCATCTTCCAGGCTACTCCTGCTACGAAACCTTCTCCACGGTAGTGTCCGTCCACTTTCTCATGGACCCCGACACCGTCGCGGCGCTTCGCGCCGTCGGCGAGACGGACCCACATATCGGGACCGACGGGCGCGTCCCACACGGGAGCAGCGACGACCCCGACCTACTGGATTTCAGCGCGAACAAGAACCCGCGGGTCCCGCCGGGCACGCGCGAGGTGTTCGCGGCCGCCTTCGACACGGCACGGTCCTACCCCAACGACGGCTACCCCGATTTTCGCGCGGCGGCGGCCGAGTTCGTCGGGTGTGAGCCCGAGGAGGTCGTCCCCACTGCGGGCGGGCTGGAAGCCATCCGGCTGGCGATGCAGACGAGCGTTCGCACTGGCGAGTCGGTTCTCCTTCCAGCCCCGAGCTTCGGCGAGTACGCCCGCGAAGTGCGCCTGCAAGGGGGCGAGCCGGCGTTCGTCGACCACGACGCGATTCTCGACGCGGACCCGGACGACCACGCCATGGCCGTCGTCTGCAATCCCAACAATCCCACTGGGGAGTGCTACGACGCCGACGCACTCCGGGCCTTTGCCGACCGCTGTCGCGAGGTCGGGACGACGCTGCTGGTCGACGAGGCCTTTCTGGGTTTCACCGACGAGCCGTCGCTTTCGGGCCGTGAGGGTGTGCTCGTCGCGCGCTCGCTCACCAAGCTGTTCGGGCTGCCGGGGGTCCGGATGGGATTCGCCGTCGGCACGGGCGGGGCGCTCGACCGGCTCGCGACCGCCCGCCGGGCCTGGTCGATGAGCGCGGCGGCCGCCGCCGTGGGCACGCACTGCTACCGGGCCGACGAATTCGTCGCCGAGACCCGCGAACGGGTCGCCCGCGAGCGCGAGCGTATGCGCGACCGGCTCGCGACACGGTTCGACGTGTTCCCGTCGGACGCCCCCTTCCTCTCGTTCGACACCGGCGACACCGACGTCGAGGACCTGCTCGCGACGGCTCGCGAGGCGGGCATCGCGCTTCGGGACGCCCGGACCTTCCGGCGGCTCGACAGCCACGTCCGCGTGGCCGTCCGGCGGCCGGACGAAAACGACCGCCTGCTGGAGGCCCTGGATGTTTGAGACGACCTGCCGGGACGGCATCGCGCAGGTCCGCCACGAGGGGGCGAGCTGGCTCTCGACGGCGTGGGACGGGGGCTACTGCGAGTCGGACGCGGTCTACAACGTCTCCGTCCCGACGGGGTTCGCCCGCACCGACCTCGACGCCTATCGGGAGGGACGTCTCGCCGACGCCGGCTTCCCCGTCGGGCCGACGCTGTTGACGGGGGTCGAGATGTGTCACGCCCGCGTCGCCGAGAACGGGCCAGTAACCGTACTCGCGACGGCGGGGCTCTCGAACCCGGCGGTGTTGCCGGTGGACGGCGACGACAAGAGTGCCGGTGGTATCGACGAACGGGGTAGCGACGACACCGAGCCCTGGCGCCCCGGCACGGTCAACCTCGTCGTCGGCGTCGACCGGGCGCTTTCCGACGGCGCGCTCGCGACGCTGCTCGGGACCGTCGTCGAAGCGAAGGCGGCGACACTGCTCGCGGTTGCCGACGTGCCGGGGACCACTTCGGACGCCGTGCTGGTCGGTGCCGACCCGAGCGCTGCCCCGGTCGAGTTCGCGGGCAGCGCGACAGAGGTGGGTGCGGCCGCGCGAGCCTGCGTGCGAGACGCCGTGCTGGCGAGTCTGGACGCCCGCTACGACGACGGGCCGCCCGCCCCGGCCGACGCGGAGTACGGCGTCGTCACCGACCGCCAGAGCGATGTTCGTCCCCCCTGAGTCCCACATATGAACGACAACACGGCCGGCCCGACGGCCGAACCTATCGAGCCCAGCGCGCCAGCGGAGTTCGGCCTGGTCCAGGTCTGGTGGGGCGACGGGAAAGGCAAGACGACGGCGGCCCTGGGGATGGCGACCCGCGCGATTGGCCACGGCTACCGCGTCCACCTGCTCCAGTTCATGAAAGGCGGCACCGGGACGGTGGAGGACGTCCGCGGCGAGTACAACGCCATCGCGGCGCTGCCGGGCTTCTCCTACGAGAACGCCGGCCACTACGGCTGGCACGGCTTCATGGACGGGAGTGACGACGACGAACACGCGGCCCGCGCGAAGGGGGCACTCGAACGTGCCCACGAGATTCTCGCCGCCAGCGGCAATGTGGACCTCTCCCAGCCGCTCGACGCCGACGGGCCGCCCGAGGACGGCGTGAACATGCTCGTCATCGACGAGATACTGTACGCCGCCAACCGGGACCTCATCGACCCGGATGACGTTGTCGAACTTATCGAGGCGAAACCCGACGACGTCGAACTCGTCCTCACCGGCGGCCACGAACCGCCGGAGTACGTCTTCGAGCACGCCGACCTCGTGACGGAGGTCGGCAAGGTGAAACATCCACTCGACGCGGGCCACCCGGCGCGGAAGGGGACCGAGTTCTGAGCGCGCTACTGCGGTCAGCCCGCCGACTCACGGCGACCAGCCCCACACCGCCGACAGCGCGGCGTCGAGGTTCGATTCGACGGTCATTATCTGCGTCGCGTTCGCCCGGGCGAGCGTCTGGGAGACCGTCTGCACCGACACGCCCCGCTCGTCGGCTATCGCCTGCATGTTCTCCTCGCGCCGGTAGGCCCGCACCAGCTCGGCCTGATGTGCCGTCCACGCTCGCTTTATCGTCTGGAGCAGCTGTATCTGGTCCGCGAGCAACGTTCGAATCCACGGCTCGACGTCGGGGTCCGCGAACGCGACCGCCCGCTCCTCGGTGGCGAGCTCCGCAAGGAGTCTGTCGGCTTCCTGAAACGCGGGGCCGTCCATCCGCGAGACTGCCTCGGTCGCCAGCCCCACGTCTATCTGTCCGTGGACGACCGCAAAGCGCATCTCGACCGGGAGGACTGCTTCAGTGATTTCCCGCAGCGCTCGGTAGGACCGCTCGGGGTCGGTGAGGACGCCGCCGATCGCTTCGACCCCTCGCAACACCGAAAACGGCGCGACGAGCTGCTCGCGCAGCGCCTCGTTCGCCCGCGCGATGCCCGCTTCGAGCGACGCTCGCAACGCTTCTCTGTCGTCGACCGACCGGGGTTCTGTCACCTCGCCGAGAACGACGCATCGGCGCCCATTCATGCCTAACGAATAAACCTATTCTAATTTATAAACAGTGGTTAAACCTATGGCGATTTAACGACATCAGCTCCCGAATTGAGTCGTCAGAACGGCGATATCGACGGTCTGTGGCTGTCTGCCGGTCAGCCCTCTGTGAGTAGCTCGCCGAGAATCGCCTCGGCGGCCGCGACGTGGCCGTCGGCATCCTCGTCGCCCGTCTCCTCGACGTTCTCCAGTAGATGCTCGACTTTGCCCAGTCGCTCCCGTTGGGCCGACGCGTCCATCTCGCCGTGGGCGATATCGTCGGCGATGGCCTCGGCCTCGCCGAGCCACCGGCTCGCGGTGCGTTCGACCGGGCGTTCGGCGGTCGCAGCCAGGTGGTCGTGCAGGTCCCGCAGACGCTTCTCGTCCATACGCCAGCCAGCGGTCCCACCGAGAAAAAGCCGCCGTCGAACCACCTATGTCGCCGGCGCTCCCAGCCCCGATAGATGGCCGAGACGATACTGGTCGCTGGCACGGCCTCACACGTTGGCAAGAGCACGGTAGCGGCGGGGCTGTGCCGACTGCTCGCCGACCGCGGCGTCTCGGTCGCCCCGTTCAAGGCCCAGAACATGAGCAACAACGCCCGCGCGACCCCCGGCGGTGAAATCGGCGTCTCCCAGTACGTCCAGGCCCGCGCGGCGAGGGTCTCGCCGTCGACCGACCACAACCCCGTCCTGCTCAAGCCACGCGGCGACGGGGAGTCCCAGCTGGTCGTCGATGGCGACGCCGTCGGCAACTACGCCGCCGGGAGCTACTACGAGGAACACTGGGAAGACGCGCTGGGGGCCGCCGCCGCCGCCCACGACAGACTCGCGGCCGACCACGACGTCGTCGTCGCCGAGGGGGCGGGCTCCATCGCCGAGATCAACCTCCACCACCGCGACCTCGCGAACGTCGAGACGGCTCGCTTTGCCGACGCCGACATCCTGCTGGTGGCGGACATCGAGCGCGGCGGTGTCTTCGCCTCGCTCGTGGGAACGCTCGAACTCGTCCCCGACGACATCCGTGAGCGAATCGGCGGCGTCGTCATCACGAAGTTCCGGGGCGACGAGTCGCTGCTTGCCCCCGGGCTCGAGGCCTTCGAGGAGCGCACCGGAGTTCCGGTGCTGGGCGTCCTCCCGTACGACGACCCCGGCCTCCCCGAGGAGGACAGTGTCGCCCTGCCGTCGGTCGGCGAGGGGGCCGTTCGTGGTGACGACGACGGTGTGCCAGACGAGCACAGTATCACTGTCGCGGTCCCGCGGCTCCCGCGTATCTCGAATTTCACCGACCTCCAGCCGCTGGCCGCCGAACCGGGCGTCCGGGTCGCCTACGTCCCGCCGTCGGCCACCCTGGCCGGTGCCGACGCCGTGGTACTCCCGGGGAGCAAGAACACCGTCGACGACCTGCTGGCGCTGCGGGAGGCCGGCTTCGACGACCGACTTCGCGAGTTCGACGGGCCGGTCGTCGGGCTCTGTGGCGGCTATCAGATGCTCGGCGAGGAGATAACGAACGCTTCCGTCGAGGGTACTGGGTCGACAGCACGTGTCGACGGGTTCGGATTGCTCCCGGTTCGAACGCGGTTCTCGACCGAGAAGACCGTCGAACACGTCGAGCGCCACGTCGACGGCGTCGGCCCGCTCTCGGGGGCCAGCGGTACCGTCTCGGGGTACGAGATACACATGGGCGAATCGGAGCCGACCGCCGACGTGGCCCGTCCGTTCGCCGACAGCGGGGCTGGGGCCGACGATGCCTTCGGGACCTACCTCCACGACCTCTTTACGAACCGCGCCGCGAGAGATGCCTTCGTGAAAAATACGTTCGAAGCGGCCGGTGTGGAACGGCTGTGGGCGGACCAGGACGAACGGACGGACCCCTACGACCGCGCTGGCGCGCTGGTCGGCGACCACGTCGACCCGGGCCCGTTGCCGGTCGACTGGTAGCTTTGTTTCGCGGCTACCGACCGGAACTTTATATGCTATCGGTTGGCCACTACCGGTAATGGTCGAAGTGTTCGCCGTCGCCAGCGGGAAAGGTGGAACGGGCAAGACCACCAGTACAGTCGCCCTGGGGATGGCACTCGCCGAACGCTACGACGTCACCGTGGTCGATGCCGACACGGGGATGGCGAACCTGCTCTTTCACGCCGGCCTCTCCGAGGTGGAGACGACGCTGCACGACGTGCTCGCCGACTCGGCGCCAGTCGCGGACGCGACCTACGACCGGTTCGGGATGACGGTCGTCCCGTGTGGGACGAGCCTCGAGGGCTTTCGCGAGGCCGACCCATCGCGCCTGCGCGAGGTGGTGGCGACGCTGGCCGCCGACACCGACGTCATCCTGCTCGACTCACCGCCGGCGCTGGACAGCCGGGCCGCCGTGCTCCCGGTCGTGATAGCAGACCGGGCCGTCGTGGTGCTCCAGCCGACCATCCCCGCTATCTCGGACGGCCTGAAAGTCCAGGAGTACGCCACCTCCTACGACACCGACGTGGCGGGGCTTCTCTTCAACAAGGTCCGCGAGGACGGTATCGAGCGCGTCGCCGAGAAGACCGAGCGCTACTTCGAGGGGCCGACCCTCGGGGCCGTCCCGGAGAGCGAGCGCGCGCGTGAGGCCCGCCGAGCGGGCCGGCCGCTGCTGGCCCACGCCCCTGACTGTGAGGCCGCGGCGGCCTACCGCCGGGCGGCCGACGCCCTGTCGGTCCGGGACGGGGCCTCGGACGATGTCGCCGACCGGTTCCGCAGTGCGGTCATCCCGGAGCCACCATGAGGCTTCCCCAGGGCAGACTGCTGAAGTCCCGGGTCGTGACGGACCCGCGCGAACCGCTCGCGGAGATGCTGGACCGCTCGGTGACGGGCTATGCCGTGTTCGAGCCACAGGACTCGCTGTTGCTCGATGCCGACGGGCGCGGCGTCGTCACGTTCACCGACGGTGTGCCGGTAGTCGCCTATCACACCGGCACCGACAGGGGCGGGCCGCCGGCACTGGCTGACCTCGCCGTTCCCGGGCCCTATCACGTCTCGGCCTTCGAACTCGACGCGGCGGACCTCGCACCCGTCCACGACGTCGAGGAGCTGTGTGTCCCGCCGGGGATGCCCGCCGAACGGCTCGCCGGTGACCCCGCGCTGGCGGACAGCACCCGTCGCGCCGCGCCCGCCGGACGGCCGACCGCCGCCGGGGCCGAGTCGGCTGACGACCACGGCGCAGTCGAGGCGTTCCTCGAAGACGAGGAGAAGATATCGGCCATCCGTGAGCAAGCTCGACAGGAAGCAAAGCAGCGCGCAGCCGAATGGGGATTGAACGACACGTAGTTAACGCTGTACGCTATAGTAATCGCTACACCAATGGGGCGTTATCTCGCCGTCACGCTCGCCGTGCTTGCACTCGCGCTCGTCCCGGCGCTCTCGGCACCGGTCGCCGGCCACGCGCCGGACCGGGGCCAGCAGGCCGACGGCTCACAGACCATCATCGAGGTCGGTGACACCGGGGACAGGCTGTGGCCATACACCAGCCGCTCGGAGACGTTCGCGGACCGGACGCTCGTCATCAACGCCATCATCACGAAAAATCCGGAGGCGTCACGGGAGATTCTCGGCGAGAACGTCGAGGACGGATGGGACCGGACGAAACCGACCAGACAGCCACTGGGCGCACAGATAAACCTCGCCGAGAGCAACTCGGTGTCGAGTTGGCAACACGCCCACGGGTCGGTGCGGTACACCTACGTCGAAACCGGCTCCGGTGACGGCCAGTGGCTCGAACAGCGGTACCAGCTCCACGTCGGGACCTATCTGGGCTCGCGCCACCACGTCCGTGCCTTTGCCCCCTCCGAGGACTCCTCCTGGACCGCCTTGCAGGCCCACTCAGAGTACTGGGACTGGTTCAGACTGCGCCACACTGTCACCGACATCAAGGGGACCGCCGATATGCTGGAGACTGAGTTCCAGGACAGCGACGTCGAGTCGGTCGAACGGCGACACCAGCAAAACGCCAGAGGGCTCGACCGTGGTATCGTGGTCGTGGTGAGTATGCTCCTCCCGGCCCTCGTCGGCATCACGACCCGACGGGACTGGGCGAGTATCGACGAGGCGCTCTCCAAACCCACAATCCGCGACCAGGCGCTGGTCGTGTTCGGGCTGGCGGCCGGGATTCCGCTGGGCGTTCGGGCCCTCGGTATCGGACTGGAGGACGCTATCCCGCTCGTCACGCCGAAACTGTTCGTCGTCCTGCTGTACCCGATTCTCGCTATCGGACTGCCTGTCGCGGTGGCCTGGTACGCCGCCGACCTGCCCAACTGGCTGGCGGCGCCGGCGGCGGGCCTCGGGCTCGCGGTCGGGTTCACGCTCGAGTTCGCCATGCTGGGACTGGTCCCGCCGGACCCGATCCTCCAGCACCGGCTGCTCATGACGGCCGCCCTCGGGGCACTGGCGGCAGGTGGCGGTGACCGACGCTCGCTGTTTACGCTCGCTGGCGCCGCTGTGTGGGTCTGGGGGCTCGTGGCACCGCTTTTCGGATTTATATAGCTGCCCGTCCGCAAACACAGGGCTGTTATATCATGAGGTAAACACCTACAGTAATGGCGTCCCGTTCCGGTGGTGATGTGGGGGTCACCCGTCGGTCCGCACTGGCAGGTCTCACTGGGGGACTGGCTGCGACGAGCGGCTGTCTCGGCAAGATTCGCGCGCTCGTCGGTCGGAACCAGCCGACGACTGTCTCGCTCTCTATCAAAACGCTCCCGGTGGACCAGGATCCGTACGCGATTGCCACCGCCCGGCAGCTGTCGGACTGGTTCGAAGCCGCCGGTATCCGGTCGAGTATCCAGCCGATAACCGCCGAGGAACTCTACCGACAGACCCTCATCAACCACGAGTTCGACGTGTTCGTCGGGCAGTTCTCGGGCCCGTTCACGGACCCGGACGCGTTGTACCCGCTGTTGCACTCGACGTATTCGGTCGAGTCGGGGATGCAGAACCCGTTTGGCTACACGAACCTCCTGCTGGACGACCTGCTGGAGCGACAGCGCCGGGAGACCGGCCGCCAGCGGACCGAGACGGTCACGCGTATCCAGCGACGGCTCGTGCAGGTGTGTCCCTTCCTGGTGCTTGGCTTTCCCAACGTCATCCGGGCCGCTCGCACCGACCGTTTCACCGGGTGGAACGGGGTGTTCGACCCGTCGCCGGTGAACCTGCTGGGACTGAACCGCAACGACGAGTCGGCGACGCGGCTCCGTGCGACCACGCCTGACGACCGGCCGACTGCGAACCTCAACCCTCTCATGTCGAGCCACCGTGGGCCGTCGGATATCACCGACCTGCTGTACGACACGCTCGCGTATCGCTACCGGGGGACCCTCTACCCGTGGGCGGCCACGAACTGGGAGTGGACCGGCGAGGGCCCCCTCGAACTCGATGTGACGCTGCGCGAGGGGCTGACGTGGCACGACGGCCGTCGTCTGACCGCGTCGGACGCGGCCTTTACCTACCGGCTGTTGCAGGACACCTCGTTGGGGTCGCTCTCCGAATCCGTCCCAACCTTCCGCTTTCGCGGTCGGTCCTCGCTCGTCGAGAGCGCGGAGGCTGTCGACGCCACAACAGTACGGCTCCAGTTCGGCGACTGTAGCCGCCAGACCGCCCGCCGGGTGCTCACTGTGCCGCTGTTGCCCGAGCACGTCTGGGAAGACCGAACGGACAAGGCGACGGTCAGCGGCGTCGACGTCGGTGTCACGACGACTGACGCTCTGGTGACCTCGAACATCGAGCCGGTCGGGAGCGGCCCCCTCGAGTTCAGGTCGGTGACACAGGGCCAGACGCTGGTACTCGAGCGGTTCGACGACCATTTCCTCTCGACCTCGGAGGAGACCGGACTGCCGAGCGCGCTGTCCGGCGGGCCGGCCTTCGAGGAGTTCGAACTCCAGTTCGTCGGCTCCGACTCCTCCGCGGTCAATCTCATCAGGGACGACGAGGCCGACGTGACCGCACTCGGCGTGGGTCCGGACCTCACCTCGACTATCGGCCGCGCGGACGACGTTTCGCTCAACATCGACCGCAGCGGGGCGTTCTACTTCGTCGGGTTCAACACGCGCCGCCCGCCGCTGACGAATCCGCGCTTCCGGAGTACGCTCGCCCGACTGGTCGACCGGGGGACGCTGTCGGAGTCGGTGTTCGACGGCTACGTCGACCCCGCGGTGAGTCCGCTGGCGGGCACCGCGTGGCTCCCCTCGGACCTCGACTGGGAGCCGACGAACCCGGTCACCGAATTCCTCGGTACCGGCGGGACCGTCGACCCGGAACGCGCTCGCGAGGCGTTCCGGGCGGTCGGCTACCGTTACAATGAACAGCAGCGGTTGCTTCGGTCATAGCGATGGGGATAGTCGCCGTCTTTCTGGAAGTCGTCGCGGTCCTCGCGTTCATGCTGACCGTGTCGCTTTCCGTCGTCGTCGGCCCGGGGCGGCTCCGGGCGGCACTGACCGAACTGCCGGAGCGGCTCCGGATGGCAGCCAGACCGATAGGGCTGCTCGTGGTCGTGCTGGCGATAAACAGCCAGGTTCGTACCACCGGCGTCGACCTCTCCTGGCTCATCGGGTTCAATATCACGCAGTTGCTGTTTGCAATCGAGGGGACTGTCGTCGCGACCCTCCAGTCGGCGGTCCCGGGCTGGCTCACGCTGTACTTCGGCTACGTGTACGTCTACGGCTACGCCTTCCTGCTCGTGTTCCCGTTACTGGCCGGGCTGGTCGCGGCCGAGCGACGCTACCTGCGGCATACGGCGTTTGCCTACATCATCAACTACACCATCGGGATGTGCTGTTACCTCCTCTTTGTCTCCTATGGGCCGCGAAACTACGGTATCGTCGAGCCGTTGCTGTTCGATATGCTCCCGAGATTCCAGCTGCTGACGAGCCAGGTCAACGCCAACACGAACGTCTTCCCGTCGCTGCACACGTCGCTGTCGATGACCGTCGCCCTGCTGGCGATACGCGACCACGAGACGTTCCCGAAGTGGACGCCGGTCGCCGTCTTCCTCGCGGTGAGTATCGTCCTCTCGACGATGATACTCGGTATCCACTGGGCGACCGACGTCGTCGCGGGGACCCTGCTGGCGATGTTCAGCGTGTGGGTGGTCTCGTCGGACCGCGTGGCGTCGCTGTACGGCCGCTGTACGTCGCTGTACGGTCGCTGGCGTCAGGGCTAGCTGTCTGACTGCGGGCTGTTCCGAAGAATAGCAACCAACCAATACGGGACCAGTACTAGTCGCTCAGCCGTCGGAAGACGACCACGCCGTCGTTCTCGAACGCTCGTTCGTAGCGTGGGTGCTCGGCGAACGACGCCGCCAGCGTGCCGTTGGCGCGCTCGTAGTCCCCTCGAACCGTGTAGGCTCCGTTCGGCAGGTAGACGTAGTCGGGGTCGGCGTCGACGGTCGCCATCGCGGCCTCGGCACAGCTCCGGTTTGCACACTCAGAGCCGTTGACGAAGGCATCGAGGTGTGCCTCGTAGGTGTCCGGCCCGCGCCACTCGGCGCCCCACGGTGAGACGAGGATGGTCCGGTCGGTGTAGACCGGGAACCACTCGGCGGCGTCGCCGAAGACGACAAACGTCGCACCCGGCTCGGTCTCGTCGGCGGCCCACGCCATCGCCGCGGTGTCGTCGTCGTCGACGAACTCCGGGGTCGTCCCGTCCGCGCCGGCGAACTCGTAGCCGAGCCCGCCCAGACCGACCAGCGAGAGCACGACCAGCGCGGCGACGACGACGCGGGCGGGCGCGGCCGGTCGGGCGACCCCGCCATCCGGTCGGTCGGCCGTCTCGGAGGCGCCGCGGTCGAGCGCGCTATCGACGGCCGTCACGACGCTGTCGGCGTACCCTCGTTCGGCGAGTTCGACGACGGCGGCGACCATCGCGATGGCCCCGACCGTGTACGTGAAGCGGGGCTGGGCAAAGAGGAGCCAGACGGCGGCCGTCCAGGCGCCCAGCACCCGGTGTCGCGTCCCCAGCAGGCCGACGGCGGCGACCATCGGGACGACGGCACCGGTCGGCCCCCACTCGCGGAGCCGGTAGACGACCCCGAACAGGCCACCGTGCGTGCCCGCAGCGCCAGAGAAGACCGCGACGCCGTGGTGGCTCACGACGGTCCCCAGCCACGGCAGGGCGAGCGCCAGCGCACCGAAGCCGACGACAGCGCCCCGGAGGAACCCGGTCGGCGAGCGGTCGTACCCGACCCAGAAGAGGAGGTAGGTGGCCACGGTGAAGATGGTGTAGGTCGGGTGGGTGTGGGCGACCAGTGCCACTGCGGCCAGCCCCGGCAGCACCCACTCCCGGGCCCCGTCGCGGAAGATGCGAAGCCCAGCGTAGCTCCCCCAGAGGGCGAAGACGAACGCCGGTGCCCGGACGAGCCCGCCGGCGCTGATATGCCACTCCAGCACCTGCGGGTTCAGGACGAGCAGCAGTGCCGCGGCGGTCCCGGCCCGGCGGTCGCCCACCACGTCGCGGCCGAGCAGATACGTCGGCACGAGCGCCGCGAGGGTGAAAAGCGGCGGGAGATACAGCGACGTCGCAAAGGCCCCGGCGCCGACGTCCCGCAACAGAGCGAGGACGTAGAACATGAGTGGCGGATACGCGAAGGGGACGCCCTCGGGGCCGTAGTGTGGCACCGTCGCGGGGAGCGCGTAGCCGTTCGCCCGGATGGCGTCGGCCGTCTCCACGTACAGCCCGGCCCCGTAGGCCGGGTAGTCGTTCGTCGCGAGGTAGAGTGCCACGACGGCCAGCCCGACCAGCAGCGGCCAGCCGAGCCACCGGGCGTCGTCGCCGGAAAGCGGTGATGCTGGCAGCCGTGCGCGGACGTCAGCTCGAACCCCGCCGTCGACGTGGGACCCGGTCATCTGTTACGTATCTGAACCGGCCACCGCAAATGTACTTCGAAGGAACGTCGCCGCCACTCGACGACCGCCCAGAGGACGAGCACACCGAGTAACCCGACCGCGGCCAGGGCCTCGACCGGCCCGACCCACCCCGGCAGCAGGTAGGCGACGCTGTTGACGACCGACTTCGGGAGCAGCGTGGTCGCGTCGCCGACGACGCTCCGATTCTCGGCCGTCGGCGTCCGGTCGGGGAGGCCGAGTGCCGCCGCACTCCGCCCACCTGCGCTCTCGTCGCCGGTGCCCAGCCGTTCCGACTCGTAGGGGAAGCCGATAGTACTCGACCAGACGACGCTGCCGTTTCGGTCGATCTCCAGCACGCGGTCGCCGTTGGAGTCGGTTATCAGCGTGTGGCCGCTGGGCAGCCGGTCGGCGTCACGGGGCCACGTCAGGCGCTGGTCGCGCCACTCCCAGGACTGTTTCCAGGACCCGTTCGCTCGCTGGTACTCGACGACGCGGCCGTTCTCCGAGTCGGCGACGAGGACGGCCGGCCCGCCCCGCTCGGCGGGGATGAAGTCGGGGTTGTGCTGCTCGTAGAGGGTGTCGTGGTCGCCGTCGCTGCCCAGCGTCCAGTTCTCCCGCAGCCCGGTCTCCATGTCGACGAAGACGACCTGGTCGTGGTTGCGGACGCTCACCATCACCGTCTCCCGGCCGTCGAGTTCGACGTACTCGACGTCGTTGATGTGGGTCCAGTCCTCGGGGTAGGGGCCGCCGCTGTTCGTCTCGAAGTCGGTCTGGGCGTCCCAGGACCACGTGATCTGCTCGGTGGTGGTGTTGACGACGAACGCGCGGTCCTGGGCGATGTCGGCCACCAGCAGTCGGTCCTCGCCGATGCGGTCGGCGTCGTGCCACCGCGTCGAGTGTTTCCCCGGCGTAATTCGCGAGTAGATGTGGGTCACGTTACCGGTGGTCAGGTTCACCCGCTCGATACCGTTGCGCGTACAGACACTGTCGGAGTTGCAGTCCGCCGGCGAGAGGTGGTCGGCGTAGACGTACTCCACCGTGGCGTTCGTCCCGTCGACCGGGTCCACATCCCAGTAGCGTGTGTGGCTCTCGTTGCGGTAGTAGACGCTCCCGTTGGAGGCGAAGGCGACCAGTTCGGCTCGCTTTCGCGGGCCATCGCCGTCGTCGGTGATAAACGCCGTCGAGTCGGTCCCGACGACGGTGATGTTGTCCCGGGGCGGGACGACCGGGTCGCTCGTCCCGGCCCCCGACTCGACCCCGGTGGCCGATTCGCTCCGGGCCAGTGTCGCGTCGCTCTCGGCGGTCGCGTACCCGCCGACCAGTACCGCCCCAAACAGTAGCGTCGCCAGCGCGAAAGCGACCCTGAGCCTTTGCCCTGCGAGCACTGTCCCGAGATTCATGGCCGTCGCTGTACTGGCAGCGATGGGCGTTTCCGTCGTCCGGCCATCGTCAGTCGGTCCGGACCGGAATCCACCACACCCGCGAGCGTCCACCCACCTTCTTGCTGGTGATGTCCGTCTCGGCCTCGAGGTCGTGGAGCTTGTTCAGCGCCGTCCGCCGCGAACAGCCCAGCCGGTCGGCGATCTCCTTGGCGGTCAGCGGCTCGGCGTAGTCGCCCCGGTCTTTGAACACCTCGATGACGTCCGATTCCGTATACTGGACTTCGCGCCCGGGCGGTGACATATCCGAACCGACGGGAGCCGGGTACTTAGTTTTCGCCCGGCGTTACCGGGTAGCCTCCGGTTAAAATATCGGACGTAGACACAGCAAGAGCGTGTTTTTCCCTCGCGGGAAATCGTCGCTCGCCGATGACAGCAGCCCGCTCCGGCGCTCACAGCCCACCGGCGACACCAGGCCGTCAGGCCATACTGCGGACGGGGTCGTCGGTGGCGTAGAACTGCCCGTGGAACCCGTAGGGGAGCCGGTGGGGCAGGGGCGCCCGCACCAGTTCGTCCATCGTCGTCGCGTCCAGTACCAGCAAGAAGGAGCCGTCGGTCTCGGCGTCCAAGACGACCGAGAGGACGACGCCCTCGGCGTCGGCGTCCTCGGGTGCGCGGACGAAGATTGGCTCGCCCGGGAACGTGCCGGGCTCGTGCCAGGTCACCGCCTCGCCGTCGGGGACACTGACACGGGCCAGCCGGGTCGGGAGCGCCGACGGGCCGTCGGCCTCGGCGACGTAGCACCGGTCGTAGGACTCGCCGAGCCGCGCCGGATAGTCGACGACGGGAAACTCCATGTGGCCCTCCCGGACGGTCTCGCCGGTCGCCCGCCCGCCGTCGAGCGGGAGTCGGTAGCGCTGGAGGTCGCCCCGGGGTATCGTGGGATGCTCGCTCCGGAGGTTCGCGAGCGTGAGGTCGGTCACGGCCCGCTGGTCCCGGTAGCCGACGAGGTCCACCACGAGGTCGTCGTCGTCGGGGAATGCGTTGGCGTGATGATATACGAACAGTGGGTCGACCCGGTTGCGGGCCGCGACCTCGCCCGTCTCGCGGTCGACGACGACGAACTCGCCGGGCCGGTCGAACCGCTCGAAGACGTCGACGAACGTCGTGCCGGTGATGGCCCCGACCAGCAGGGCCGTCGGGTCGAGCCCGAAGGGCATGGCCGGCAGGACGGCGTATCGCTCGGTCAGTGCGAAGGAGTGGACGTAGGGGGCGTCGTCGAAGTCGACCGTCGCTGTCGGAGCGACCGACTCGCCGTCCCGGCGAAAGAGGGTGTAGGTCGTCTCCCGGCCGTAGGAGATACCCAGGTTGACCAGACACTCCCGCCACGGGTCGTAGTGTGGATGCCCCAGCGTGAGGTCGGCATCGAGGCCGGCCGTGAGATCGATTCGCCCCGTCGTCTCGAGGGTCTGGGGGTCGAGCGTCAGCGCGACCGGCGACTCGGTGATGGCGGCCAGCGCCCCGTCGATGCGGGCGACGCCGATGACCGGGTTGTCGGGGAACACGCCGGTCAGGGCCTGTCGAACCCGTGTCCACACCGGCCGGTCCGGCGCAGTCCCGGGGAACTGTGTGCGGACCTGCCCCCGCTCGCGGGCGAACTCGTAGTCCCGGCTGCGGACGAACCGGTTCGTGTAGGTGACGCCGTCGTCGATAGCGAACCCGCGTACCATCGCCAGCGGGTCGAACCAGTGCCCGAGCGTCCGGCTGCCGACCTCGAACTGCCCCGGGCCGTTGCCCACGTAGCGGCCGGTCAGCCACGCCGGCAGGTCGCCCTCGACGGGGAGCCGTTCGCTCGTGACTTCCTCGCGCTGTGTCTCGAAACCACAGCGGTGCGGAACTGTCATAGATGCTATCGGTGGCGACGGCGCAAGAACCTGTGGCTGGGGGGTGTTACATCCCCTGTAACATCTATCAGTGGATAAGTATAGGCAGACCCCACCTGATGTCTCTGCCGGGGAGCCTGACTGGTCCTTACCCCGAACGCTTCGGCCCTCCATGCTGGCAGCGTTCCCACGCTGCCCGTCCCCGCTCGTACGGTCGCGACGACCGTATCAGCGGCCCCCCACTGTGTTCTCCCCCTCGTACACTGAGGCCAGCGGGACCGAGCGCTCGCGGTGGCGCTCGAACACCTCGGTGGTCCAGTCGTACAGGTCACCCTCGCCGGCCTCGAGCATCGCCTTGAGGTTGTTACCGTCGTCGTAGGCCACCACACAGCAGCGTTCGTCGTCGAAGGCCACCCCGATGGAGATGGGAGTCTCGTGGACGTAGATGGTTATTCCGTCGTGGTCCGCGCCGAGCTCCAGGTCGGACTCGTACTGCGCTTTCGACTGTTCCAGCACCGTCGAGTCGATGACGAACTCGATGTCGGTCTCGCCGCTGAGCAGTTCGGCGCCGATCTCGTTAAACGGCCGGGCGACCACCGGCGAGATGGCGTGGAAATCCCCCTCGACCGCCTGTAGCCACTCGGTGAATCGACTGAGGACGGCCAGCGGGCTCCCGTCTTCACTGACCGTGAGTCGCCCCGACTCCAGTGCGCCCACCGGCAGGTCGTCCGCGACTGGCCCGAGATGCGCCGCCAGGGGACCGAAACGCCGGGCCCGCGTGACCTCCTCGTGGAGCGCCTCGTACTGCTCGGAGACGCGCCGTCCGGCCACTGTCGCGCGGTAATCCCCGTCGTGCTTGACGACCCACTGGCGCTCGCGAAAGCCCGCGAGGATGCGTTGAATCGTCGTCCGCGTGGCGTCGATATCCGCACACAGCTCGTGGGGGCGGGCTGGCTCGTCACAGAGCGCAGCGAGGACCGCTCGGCGGTGTGGCGACCCGGTGAGAAACTGGACGTCCCCGTACACCGCCTGGTCCTGTGGCATCGCTGTTGGCACCCCTTCGGGAGCCAGGGTTGTTAGTGGTACGGTTGTGTGGGCTGGTGACATAGGTTATGTCGCCCGCGTGACCAGTTGCAGTGACCGACGCCGATATCCCGGTAAGGGGCGGCTACCGACGCCAGCACATCCTTACTCCGGGACAACACGTTAATACTGATGTCTCCTCGCGCGGGTCGGTCCGTGTGCGCCGTTTCGCCCACGACTGGGTGAGCCGCCGCCGGCTCAGGCTGGCGCTGCTCGCCGTGCTCGCGCTCTCGATGCTCGTCGTCCTCCAGGGCGCGGCGACGGCCCCGCGGAGCGGGACCGCCGCGGACGTGCCCGAGGCGCCCCCGAGCGACGGTATCACCGTCGCGACCGAGTCCGCCCGCTACGGCACCATCATGGCCTGGCACCCCAACGGCAGCCGGCTCTACTACGAGGACGAGCACACGAAGTACTTCGACGTCGACCCCGTCGCGGAGACGGCGGCGACCGTCGAGTACACCGCTACCGACACGATTCATACCGAGGGCCCCGACTGCCGGGCCCCGCCGTGTGCCCGCAATCTGGTCGAGCGGACGAACCTGACCACCGGCGAGACGACGGTGATACGGTCCCGATACGACGACACAGAGACCGCCGCGGAGTGGCACGACCACGTCCGGGTCGGCGAGAGCGAGATTCTTATCGCGGATATGAACGCCGACGAGGTCCTGCTCGTGAACACGACGACGGGGTTGACCGAGTGGCGCTGGGACGCCCAGAACGCTTTCCCGGTCACCGGCGGCGGCCCCTACCCCGGCGACTGGACCCATCTCAACGACGTCGAGCTACTGGACGACGGCCGAATCATGGTCAGTCTTCGCAACCAGGACCAGGTCGTCTTCCTCGAGCGCGAGACCGGTATCCAGACGAACTGGACGCTCGGGGCCGACGACCAGCACGGTATCCTCCACGAGCAGCACAACCCGGACTACATTCCCGAGGCGCGGGGCGGCCCCGCCGTGGTCGTGGCCGACTCGGAGAACAGCCGCCTCGTCGAGTACCAGCGCACCAACGGCAGCTGGGAGCAGTCCTGGACCTGGGCCGACGCGGGGCTCCAGTGGCCCCGGGACGCCGACCGGCTGCCCAGCGGCAACACGCTCGTCACCGACACCCACGGAGACCGCGTACTGGAAGTCGCGCCCAACGGCAGCGTCGTCTGGTCGGTCCCCCTCGCACATCCCTACGACGCTGAGCGGCTGGGGACCGGCGAGGGGAGTTCGAGCGGGGAGAGCGCCCGGCGGGCGAACCTCACCTCGCGGTCGGTCGGGGCGGACGGCGGTGGGGGCGGCCAGGCGGGCGATTCGAGCGCCAAGAGCGACCGCGACGCCGTCGTCGCCGTCGCGAAGCTCCTCCGGCAGGTCGTCCCGTCGCGGTGGCTCAACGCCGTCTACTACGTCGCACCGGTGTGGGTGGGCGTGGCCGAAGCCGTCGCGACGGTGGTGGGTCTGGCGACCCTCCTCTCGTGGTTCCTGCTCGAACTCCGGTGGCGCTTGCCTCCGGCCGGCTTGCGGCTGCCGGTGTACCGGACCGGCCCCACCGACGACGGGTCGGACCAGCCGTCGGAATCAGCCGGTGGCGAGCGCGACCACACCGACTGAGCGGGGTCAGTGGCGCTCGAACCCGAGCGGGCGCTTGCAGCCGCCACAGAGGAACAGGTTGCCCGTCTTATCGCTGTACGGGGAGATGGTCCCCTCCTCCGTTGCTATCTCGGTGAGCTCCTCGCCCTCCTCGAGGTCCTCGGTGGTCTCGATGTCTTTCCCGCAGTCCGGACAGGTCAGTGTGTCTGCCATGTCGGCCAGTATGTCAGCGAAAAAGAAAGTAGTTGGCCTGTCTGGCACGACGGTCCCAGGACCCCGTGGTAGTCCGCGGTTGGCAGGCTTGCACTGGCAGGCACGTCGGATTACTCCGTGGCAGTCACACCTGCGGACACAGTGGTACCGACGGCGTTCCCGTCGCCCGACCAGTTCCCGGACCGCGAGCGCACTCGGAGAGTGCCGTGAACGCGCTGTCTCGGAGTCGACTCGGCTGGTGGGTCTACGTCGCCACCCTCGCGGCTCTCGTCGCCCTCATCGGGCACCGGTTCATCGACCTGCTCACGCTCGGACTCTTTGGCTACTACGCGACCAGACCGATTTCCGACCGCGTCGATAGCGTCGTCGAGTCGGACCGGCTCGCGGCCACCGTGACCGTCCTGACGGTCCTGTTGCCGGTGTTCCTCGTCGCCATCTACGCTGGCTTCCAGATACTCCGGCAGGTCAGGCGCCGGTTCGACGACGGTATCGTCACGCTGCTCACCGACCGCTTTGGTAACTTCGAAGCGATTCCAGGGTCACTGTTTTCCAGTCCCCAGCGACTCCTGGCGAATCCGCCTTCGCTTGCACAACTGACGCAGTTCCTCTCCGGTCCACGTCTCGAACGGGCGCTCGGGTTGCTCGGCACCGCCTTCGATACGCTGTTGCTGCTGGCGCTCGCGACGACGCTCGCCTACGCGCTCCTCCGGTACGACGACGTGCTCGCGGAGATTTTCGCGGCCCTCGTCGGCGGCCGGGAGACGACCGCCTACACCTACGCGCTGGCCGTCGACGACGACCTCGAATCCGTCTTCTACGGGAACCTCCTGTTCGTCCTCGCGATGTCCGTCGTCGCGACGGCGGCCTACGCGGCGACGAACGCCCTGGCCCCGCCGGGGCTCCAGGTCCCGCTGGTCCTCCCGCTGGGCTTTCTGACCGGGCTCGCCAGCCTGATACCCGTCGTCGTCGGCAAGGTCATCTACCTCCCGGTGGTCGCCTATCTCGGCCTCTCCGCGATGGGCGGTGGCGGGCGGGGACTCCCGTTCGTCGCCGGAGTGCTGGTCGGATACTTCGTCCTGCTGGACATCCTCCCGCAGACGTTCCTCCAGCCCTACGTCACCGGCCATCATCTCAACACCCTCATCCTCCTGTTCGCGTACATTCTGGGCCCGATATTCTTCGGCTGGTACGGCTTCTTCCTCATGCCCATCGTCTTCGTCCTGGTCGTCGAGGTGGTCCGCATCGTCCTCCCGGAACTGCTCCACGGTGAGTCGATAGATCCCACAGCGGACGTCGCCGAACAGCTGGGCGCGCCGGCCGGGGACCTCCACGAGGATACCACCGACGGGGAGACAGAGTCGGCGAACGAGGACGGGAGCGCCCCGCAGGACTGACCTCCGCGCCCGGGCGCTGCTCGAAGCGGCGCGCCCAGCGGGGGACTCTTGATGCTGTCTCTCGAACCCGACGGTATGCCATTCCAGGTCGACACCACCGACCGTCTGGACATCGTCGATATCACCGGCGAAGTCGAAGACCGGGTCCCGGCCGACGTCGTTCAGGGCGTCTGTACCGTCTTCGTCCAGCACACCACAGCCGGTGTCGTCGTCAACGAAGCCGAACAGCGCCTGCTCGGCGATATCGAGAGCTATCTGCGCGAACTGGTGTCCGAGGACGACGGCTACGCACACGACGCCCTCGACGGGAACGCGGATTCGCACCTCCGCGCGCTCCTGCTCGACGAGAGCGTCTCGGTGCCGGTCAGGGATGGGTCGCTCGCGCTCGGGACGTGGCAATCGATACTGCTCGTCGACTGTGACGGCCCGCGGACGCGGTCGGTGACGGTGACCTTTACGTCCTAAGCATAAGGCCGTCACAGTTTTCCCAGCGGTCCAGCCGGTCAGCCACACCGGCCCCACAGGAACCGGCGAACGGCTTCGCGTGGTCGGTTCCGTCGATGGAACTTTGTCACATGACAACAATCCATAATTATGGGGGCTGAGCCACTGGACGATATCTACGCGCAGACGCTGGCAGTCTTCACGGACGGTGAACAGTTCGAACCGCTCACCACGCCTGAGGTGGCTGGGGCACTCAACTGCAAGCGTCGGACGGTGTATCAACGACTGGAACGGCTCGTCGAGCGGGGCAAACTCGAGACCAAGAAAACCGGCTCTAACTCCAGAGTCTGGTGGCGCCCGCCTTCCGAGACAGCGTCGTCCGGGGATGGCACCCAGTCTCACCGCGGAACCACGCAGTCTGCTGTCTCTCGCGACGGTCGAACAGCCGGTCCGGAAACGGCCGAACCGACGGACAGTACGGCCCTCGAGGCGGGTGTGAAACGATGGTCGGAGGCGATGCAATCAATCATCGATGGAGTGGCTATCATCGACGCGTCGGGCGCGTACGTGTACGTCAACCAATCGTATGCGGATATCTACGGATACGATGGGCCCGAGGCCTTCCTCGGCGAGAGCTGGGAGATGTGCTACGGCGACGACGAACGCCGCCGGTTCAGGAACGACATACTACCGATGCTCCGGGACGGTGGTGGCTGGCGTGGCGAAGCCACGGGGAAGCGACGGGATGGGTCGACGTTCACACAGGAACTGTCGGTGACTGAGACCGAGGACTGTGGCATCGTCTGTGTCGTCCGTGATATCACCGACCGCAAAAAGAGGGAACGACGGCTTCGCGAGGCTCGACAGTTCAACGAGGAACTGGTCGAGAACGCTCCGTTTGGGATGTTCAGACTGGACGAGCAGCTTCGTATCACGTACGAAAACCCACGGGCCGAGGAGATTATCGGGCTCCCCGAGGACAGGGAGTCGTCGGACGCCATCGGCGCCGATATCAGCGAACTGCCACCCATCGTCGAGACCGGCCAGTCCGAGCTGTTCAAGAGCATCAGGGATGGCTGCGCTATCGAGTTCGACTTTCCCTTCGAATCGATATACGGCAAAGAAGCGTACTTCACCGGCCGCGCTGTCCCGGTGTATCGGGACGACGAGTTCGATGGAGCGATTCTGATGGCGACGGACATCTCCGAGCGGCGACAGTACGAGCGGGAACTGGAACGACAGCGGAAGCAACTGGCCGCACTCGACGAACTGAACGACGTCGTCCGCGGCATCACGGAGGCAGTGATCGACCAGTCGACTCGGGAGGAAATCGAACAGGTCGTCCGCGACCGACTGACGAGCTCCGATTCGTATCGCATCGCCTGGACCGGGGCTGCCGACGGGGACGACCAGTTGGATATGCGCGTCGCGGCCGATATCGACGGCTTTCTGGACGCGTTCCCGCTCTCACCGGCTCCGGAGGCGGCGGCTGCGCGGGGCCCCATCGAGCGAGCGCTCGAGACACAGGCTATCCAGGTGGTCCAGCACGCCCAGCAGGACCCACCGTTCGATGCACTTGGCGACCACGCAACGGCACACGGCTACCGAGCCCTGGCAATTATTCCTATCAGCCACCAGGGAGTGCTCTACGGACTTCTCGGCATCTGTACCGACCGGTCCGATGCCTTTGCCGAGGCCGAGCGGGAAGTCGTCGGTCAACTCGGTGATATCGTCGGGCATGCCATCGCCGCAGTCGACCGAAAGCGGGCCCTGATGAGCGACGAGGTCATCGAACTCGAACTCCGGATTCCGGAGCTGCTCTCGTCGAGTGAGCTGCCAGCGACCGATGGGTCAGTGACCATAGACCGGGTGACACCAGTCGGTGATGAGACGTTTCTGATGTACGGGCAAGCGACCGACGACGCAATCGAGGTCGTTCGCAGGCTCAACGAGCGGCTCCCGGGCTGGGACCAGCTGGACGTCTTCACCGAACAACCCAACGAAACCCGATTCGAACAGCAACTCTCGGATACGCCCGTCGCCACTATCGTCGCCGACTACGGCGGCAACTTCACCGGCGGCGCCATCGAAGCCGGTTCGTTCACCGGGACCGTCCAGCTTCCGGTCGGGACAGATATCCGCTGGCTTCTCGACGTGCTCAAAAACGAGTATCCTGACATTCAGGTGGTCCGGCAGCAACAGGTGCGGCGTGGTACCGCCGAGTCCGGCGATATCACCAGTACCCTCGCGGAGAATCTCACCGACCGACAGCGAGTCGTGACCGAGGCTGCGTACTTCGGAGGATACTTCGACAGCCCCCGGCTCCAGTCAGGGGAAGACATCGCCGAGTCACTCGGTATCAGAGCCGCAACGTTCCATCAACACGTCCGCAAGGCTGAGCGCAAACTCTTCGAGCTTGTCTTCACCGAACTGTGACGGTGGCCAGGGACCCGCGTGGCAGGTGACTGTTATCGGGGTGAGTTGCCCCCTCATATTTGAGCGACCTAAACTATTGTCCCATCGAGCAACAAATTGTATGGCGAGTCAGGGTGGGATACCCGGTGCGGGGGCTAACGGCTACGACGCAGCCTCGATTCTCGGTGAGGTCCGTTACCGCCGGATACTCGCAATTCTTCTCGACCGTTTCCAGCCGGTTCCCAGTCGGGAACTCAGTGTTCAGGTCGCGGCGCGGGAGGCCGATATCCCACCCTCTGAGGTCCCTGAAACCGAGTGTGAATCCGTTCGGATGGAACTCGAACATCGATATCTCTCCAAATTGGAGCGGGTCGGTTGGGTCGACCGAACCCCGGATGGACTGACCGCCACAGCACCCCGGCCCGCACCGAGGGATGTGCTGTCGCTGCCCTCCCTCCGTGAACCAGAACACCCCCACTGGGACCCCGTCAGTACGTTACTGGCGCGTCCCTATCGAATCGCGGTCGCCGCACTCCTTGCCGACCGACAGCAGCCGCTGGCGCTGGCGCAACTCGCCGAGCAACTCCGCGAGCACGAGCAGGAGTACTCGTTGCCACCGAGACAGCGACTTCGTCTGCAGCTCTATCACGTCGACCTGCCGAAACTGGCGGATGCCGACCTGGTCGAGTTCGACAGCGCCGAGCAGACAGTCGCTCGAACCTCACTGACCAGCGATATCATCGCGGATAGTACCAACTGATACAGCAATCGCACCGCCGCCGTGCGATTGGGTATGCATCGAGTTTCATCGGCCACTGTGGCCTGGTTTCGATGCCCGGTCGACTCAGGACTCGATGGCTGATTCGTGTGGTTCCTGTATGCAAACGTACTCCGGTCTGACAGTAATCTCGAATCCCATGTACTGAAACTGCAGTGACCTGAGATTCTTCGAGGACGACAGCAGGGTATCCATCGCATCGACATCGATGGCTGTCTGAAGTGGTGTCAACTCGGCAACTGGCTGCTCGGTAGCGGCCGATACAGCCCGAAGAACGGTCTGGTGAACTGACTCCGTGTGCTCGATCTGTCTGCTTACTACCCCACACCTATCCTGTCCCATGAGAACGGGTCACGCGCTTTATTTTTATAACTTTTGCTAACATATTTCGGCTAGAGTGTTTCATTTATCGTAACTGCGGCCTTTCACAGACGGCCGCGTTGTCAGTGTCGTGACGTCGTTGGCCCGCTCGAACGACGGCGCCGCGTCGGGGCCACTCGGGTAATGTCCACTACACTTATTGATTGACAATCCGACATTTATCTCATGCCATCTTCACGGGCGGCGAACGGACTTCCAGCGACGCTGCAGGAGGGCGACGTGGCCCTGGGGCTGCTCGACAGCACGTACAGTCCGACGGTGATGGAGTTCTGTGGCGAACTCGGGCTCGACTTCGTGTGGCTGGACCTCGAACACGGCGGGCCGGACCCGTGGCACGCGCCCACTCTCGAACACCTGCTGCTGGCGGCCGAACGGACCGGTATCGACCCGCTCGTCCGGCTCCCCGATACGGACCCCACACTCGTCCGGAAGGCCCTGGACCTGGGCGTCAGAAACCTGTTTCTCCCGCGCGTCGAGAGCGCTCAGGAGGTCCACCTGGCGGTCCGCTCCGCACGATACCGCTACGATGGCGGGCCGGGCGACCGCGGCCTCGCGGCCCCACGGGCCAGCCGCTGGGGGCTCACGGAAGAGTACGTCGAGCGGGAAGACGAACAGACGCTCGTCGGCGTGACCATAGAGACCACCGATTCAGTCGACGCTATCGACGAGATTCTCGACGTCCCGGAACTGGGCTTTGTCTTCATCGGCCCCTTCGACCTGTCGGTGTCGCTGGGTCACCCGGGCGAACTCGACCACCCGGAGGTCGAGGAAGCCGTCGAGACGGTCCGCTCGGCCGCTGTCGACGCGGAAGTCCCCGTCGGTGGCCTGGGCTTTGGGATGGACGACGTCAACGAGAAGGCGGAAAACGGCTACCAGATTCTCCACCTGGGCAGCACGACCGGGGCGCTCCAGACGGCAATCGAGGGCTGGCTCGACGCCTTCGAGGGCGAGCGGTCGTGACGTAGGCGCGGTGGTGTTGAGACCCCAAGACGTGACGTATCAGGGGTGGCGCTGTCGACGGGTCCCGGTCACCCACCAACGGCCTGGCGGACCATCGTCTCGGCTCGCGCGAGTCAGAACTGGACAGTGCTTATGCGCGGCTCGTTTCATAGGGCTGTATGGACGGTGCTCTCAGCGTAGACGCTTTTATTCTCGAGTGGAACGAATGGTCGAACGGCTATATCGCACGGTTTCGCCCCCCTGCGTACGATTCCGATTCGACCTGGCAGTACTGTGAACTGCTGCATACACTACTCCCGACCGATGGCCGACATCAGGATGCCATGTATACGATTACTGTGCGGTTGCACGAGGAGCCGACAGGAATACAGCGTAACGTCGGGGCATCGGTTACGACCGCAGAATTCGACGTAGATATCGCTACACGCCACTCGGATTTCACCGAACTCACGGGGTACCACACGACTGGGCAACGCGTGATAGAGCACTCACACGGGAACGCGGCGGTCGCCGGGGTCTTCGGCGACCTGACCAGCTACGACTACATGACCGTGCGACTCGAATATCAGGACGACCTCCTCGATGCACGAACCGACGCCTACGATTCTATCGACGATGCTCGGGACCAGTTCGTCGAGTTCGTCGACCGGAAAAACGAAAATATCGGCTGGGATAAATGTCCTACCGAAACGTTGTTTTGACCACCCGCCCGGTATCACTGTCTGAGCGTCGGCCGGTACGTGGTGTCCCCCTCACCCACCGACGCCCTTGAGGACAACCGTCACCTCCGTCTCGCCCTGGTCGGTCGTCGTGGTCACGTCGACGCCCACCGCCAGCACGTGCGTGCGGCCGACCCGGTCCTGGACGACGACGCCCCGGTCAGTGCGACAGGGGCCAAACTCCCGACCCGATCCGCTGGGGCAGTTCGTCGACTGCCAGGTGCTGGCCGCCGTCGCGTTGTATTCTATCTCGGTGACGGTGCCACGCTCTATCTCCGCGGTCTGGAGCCGCGAACGCACCGGCTCGAGGTCCTCGCGGAACGCTGTCACCGCCGCGCTGCGCTCGGCCCACGGGTAGGTCCCGGGCACGGACTCGCTCTCCCGGGTGACGGCGCGGTCGAGGACGCGCACAGTGTCTCCCGTCGGGTCGTCGACCGCACTCGCCGCGCGGACGTCGTCGTGATAGCCGAGCTGGAGATAGGCGAGTACCACCGGGGCGAGCGCGACGGCCACGAGCACCGCGGCGACGAGGACGAGCTGGCCACGCTCTTTCATAGGCATCCTTCTCCGTCAGTTCCGGACTGCCCCGACGCCCAGGTCGGGCTGTACCGGACACTCGGCACACCGACGCCTATCACGCGTACCACACCTCGATTCGGACCGTTCCCGACCCCGTGAGGACCGTCGCGGTCCCGGTCGTCGTCCGCTTCGGTACCGCCGTCCCGACCGAGCCGTAGGGCGTCCGGACGTTGAACAGTACGTTCGCCGGGAGGATGCGCTCGACGCGACGCTCCAGGTTCCCGCGCTCGCGGTCGAAGGCCCGCTGGCTGGCGACGACCTCGCCCAGCCGCGTCGTCCCGTTGTGTCTGGCCGGGTCAGTCTGGATGATGGTGGCCGTGTCCTCGGCGTACGCGGTCAGCTGTGCCCCCTGCGTGTCCGGGACCGGCGTCGCCAGTGCAAAGCCCAGCGCGACGGCGAGAATTAGCGCCGCGCCCAGGGCCACCTCGACGAGCGACAGCGGGAGCTGTGCCCTAGGCATCGACGGTCACCGAGAGGGTCGTCTTGGTCGTCCGGGGCGTCTCGTAGGCGATACGGACCGTCCCGTTTCGGACGCGACCGGGCGTCTGGAACGTGATTCGCGTCGTCCGGTACGGCGTCAGCTCGACCTCGTAGGGTCCCCGGAGGCCGCTGTCGTTGTGCAGGCGGACCTGGTCGTTGACCCGCATCGTCCGGACCGCCGTCCCGTTGCCCGGCGAGAACCGCACTGTCGCACTTGTGGCCCGGCGCGGGAGCGTGACCTTTCGGCTCTCGGGACTGATGGTCCGCGTATCCGTCCGCTCGACGAGGACGAGTCGGCGAATCGTCGTCCCGCCTGTGGCGTCACCGGTCGTCGCCACGGTGTCGTCCCCGAGTTCGACGTCGACGGCGTAGCCCGCGGCCGCAGGCACCGCCGCACGGAGTGTCGCCCCGTCGAAGCCGTCGACTCGCGACCCGTTCAGGACGTTCGCCCGGTCGGCGACGGGGCCGTCGGCGGCGACGAGTCGCTCTGCCGTGGCCGCGGCGACCCGGCGCTCGTCGGGCGTCCGCTCGGCGCTCGCGATGGCCGAGTCGGCCAGCCCGAGCCCGAGCGCCGTCACCAGCGTCAGCAGGACCAGTGCGACGGCGACGGCGGGCAGCGTCGTCTGCGCCCGGGTCGAGGGCGTCATCCTCGCGCCCCCAGTCTGATAGTCAGGTTTCCGCGCGACCCACTGACAGTGACGACGGTGTCGGCCCCGGAGTACCACGTTCCCGTGACGTTCCCGACCCGGTCGGGCAGCACCGGTCGCGCCTGGCCGCCGACCTCGTCGTCGGGGTGGGAAAGCAGCAGATGGCTGCCGTTGGCCCGGATACTGTACGGGGACCCGTCGATGGTCCCGGGGAGGTCGACCCGCTGGCTGGCGGCTACGTTCCGGCCCCGCGGCGGGACAGCCCGCTCTACCTCGGCAGTCGCTTCCGCTAGTGCCCGCTCGCCCAGCTGTGCTCCTACGGCCCCCTGATAGGCCGGAATCGACCCGCCGTACAGCACCGTCGTCAACAGCGTGATGTACAGCACCACGATAGACAGCGAGAGCAGCTTCTCGACGACCGTGCTGAGCCCGCGGTTATCCACCTGTCACCTCCGTGTTCGTCCGGTGGACGACCAGCTGGAGCTCCTGTTGGCCCGCGACGCCGGCGATAACACTGGGCACGCCGTCGCCGTCGATATCCCGCGTGGACGTCGACAGCCCGCGCTCGCGAAGATATCGGGCCACCGGGTCGGGTGTAGCCGTCTCGATAGCGATGCGGTAGTCCGCCCGCGGGAGCGCCGTCCGGTTGTGGGTGACGTTGGTCCGCAGCCGGGCGGTGACACCGCCGCTTCCGCTGACGGTCGACCCGCGCTCGCCCAGCGTGACGGCTCCGACCACCAGCGTATCGGTGTCCCGCGTGACAGTCACCGGCGACCCCCGAACCAGCCACGCGTTGCCTGGCTTCCCTCGCGTGATGGCGCCGCCGACGAAGCCGACGCGGTTCGCCCCCGAGGTGTAGACCAGCCCGCCGATATCGACCTCTCGCCGGACACCGCTGGTGTTCAGGATGCGGAGCTGGCGGTCCACCGTTGCGAGTTCACCCTCGCTGAACTGCACGTCCACGCGGTTCGGCCCGGTCTGCTCGACCGGGCGGAACTCGCTATCGAGTGCGTTCGCGACACGGCGTTCGTCGGCCGTCGCCGTCTGGCCGTCGATGATGCTTCCGACCACGGTCGTCAGCCCGCCCAGCGCGATGGTCGTGATACCGAGCAGGAGGACGATACCGACGACGTGGGACTGGGCGCGGCCGGTCACAGCAGCCCCACCCCCGCGTAGATGGCGTAGGCCGAAAGCACCAGTGCGCCCGAGTGGAGTAGCGCCTCGTAGAACCCCCGGCTCGCCGTCCCGGCGAACCAGCCCGAGGCCAGCATCGTCGCCTGGGTCACGACGTAGAACCGGTAGCGCTCCCTCGCGGGGTCGATGGCCGACGGGTCGAAGGCAACGGTCCGACTGCTGGCGACCGTCGAGAGCTGGGCGAACTCCGAGAGGACGTAGACGTTCATCGCGACGGTGATACCGACCACCAGTAAGGCGGTGGTCCAGCCGACAGCGACGTACACTAAAAGTGCTGACCGGAGCGATTTCCGCTGGTGGTAGAGCCGACCGATCTCGGTCTGGAGCGTCTCGAAGACGTCTTCGGCGTCGGTACCCGCGTCCAGCGCCCCGACGACCAGCCCGATGGTCTGTTCGGCCATCGGCGTCCCGACGCGGTCGACGAACTGGTCGAGCGCGGCCGCCCGGCGGTCGGCGGCCGCCTCGTTCGGGCTGTCGGCCAGCGAGAGTGTAAAGGAAAGCGCTTCGACATCCTCGGCCAGTGCGCCCAGCTGGACCTCCTCGGCGACCCGTCGCACGGCCTCGGGAAACGGCCGCCCGAGCGCGACGTGGCCGGCCACCGCGTGCACGAAGTCCTGTATCTCCCGGTCTTTCGCGTCGTCGCGGCGAGCGCGGCGGACGGCCACCAGCCCGACGGGGAGACTGGCGCCGACGTACGACAACAAGAGGACGTTCACGGGTCGGTACCCCAGCCACCAGAGCCCGGAAGCGAGTACCAGCCCGAGGGGGAGACAGATCACCAGCGCGCTGGCGGGGTTCGACGTGCCCGTCCGGAGGACACCGACGAGGCTGTCAGGCAACCCGTAGCTCGGTGCGGCAGTGTTCCGTGGCCGCAGGCTCGTGACGATGAACGCGGCGACGATTCCGGTCGACAGCACGAACACAGCGCTGCTGTAGACGACGACCGAGCGGACGGAGGTCGCGCCCAGCGGCGTCGTGATGGGCTGGGACAGCCGCGGCGAGAGCACACCCATCACCGTGACAATGAGGACGACCAGCGCCGGAATCACCAGCAGGACGACGAAAAGCTCCGCCAGGAGCTCCAGATAGCCGGTCGCCCGCTCGTGCCGGCGGCTCTGTTCGTGTGAGAGCAGGCGTCCTTCCATCTCCAGATACCCCTCCAGCGAGTCGGGACTCTGGTTGGCGTGTTCGCGAAATTTCAGCAGGAACGGCGCCAGCAGGTCCCGCGAGGGCGTCTCGCTCGCGACCCGTTCGAGCCCGACGTCGAGGCTTCCGGTGAGCGTCCCGCGGTTGAGCGCACGGCGAAACTCCACGGCCGTCTCCCCGTAGGCCTCCTGCTCGGCGACGGCGCGGAGCATTTCGGTTCTGTCGTGAGTCCCCGACGCGAGCACGCGGAGATATCTGACGGCGCCGGGCAGCGTCGTCGCGATGTCGGCCGCACGGGCCTGGGCGACCCACGAGAGGTAGCGGTTGCCAAGCGCCAGGACGGCCCACCGCGAGCCGACGCCGACCGCGAGTGCGAGCACGAGTGCGACGGCCAGCCGGGAGACGGGGGGTAACGCCAGCCGGTTGAGGACCGGGACGGACTGTCCCAGTGCCGTGGTGAGGCGGTCGAAGGTGCTCGCCGGCAGCGCCAGCGCCAGTGCGCCTGTCGACAGACTCGTGAGGACGAGCACGAGCCACGCCAGTCCGTACACTCGCGCGAGATACAGCCCGAACCCGGTGTCGGGGTGGGCCGCCCGGTAGCGCTCTCTGGTCGTCGTGTGTCGGTCGTCGTCCGTATGGTGGGCAAAGAGCGCGTAGAGCCCGCGGTCTACCAGGCCGAGGCTTTGCCCCTCAGTCGTCATCGGTCTCGACCTCCAGATGCAGCGGGTCCGTCTCGCCGCCCTGTCGGCGGAGGCGCTCGACCGTCGCGGCCTCATTAGTCTCCAGGTCGGCGAGGACGCCGAACAGCTCCTGGAAGTCAGTTATATCCTCCCTGACGAGATACTGCACGTATCTGTGGCGGCGGTGGAAGGTCTCTTCGACGGTCTCGACCGATTCGTCTCGGAGCCGTGCCAGCCGGTCGAAGATACCCGTTTCGACGCGTCTGTGACTGTCGCCCAGCTGCGGGTGGTCGTACGCCAGATCGAACGAGCCGTCGGGGCGGTGCCGACAGAGTGTGTTGTAATGAATCCGTTCGCCGTCTTTCTCGATGGTTCCACCCCGGTCGCCGTCGAGTGGCTCGTCGAGGAACTCGACGACCTCGCCGACGTAGCGCTCGCCGCCGACGTGACGCGGGAAGGCGACGAGGTCGATTTCGCTCAGCAGGTAGGTCGGAACGCCCTTCTCGATGATGCGGTTGACGAGTGTCTCGACGTCGGCCGCGTGGGTGGTGCCCAGCACCCCGTGTCCCGTGTTCAGCGTCTCGGCGAACGTCTCGAAGGAGGCCTGGGTGTTTATCTCGGCGATGACCTCGACGTCAGGGTTGAGGTAGTTGCACTGGGTCATGAGGTCGGCCATCGTCACCCGGCGGTGGTCGCGCTCGTGGTCTCGGGTCGTGAGAGAGACGCCCGTCTCGTGTGGAATCTGGACCTCGCGAGACCCCTCGTCGATGCTGATTGGACGGTCCCGATAGGGGATAAAGGGCATGTGGGCGTTCATCAGCGTCGTCTTGCCGGCCCCGGTCGGCCCCGAGAACAGGACGACGCCGTGGGACTCGTAGAGGAGCCAGAGCAAGGCGACCAGTTCCGTCGGCATCGAGTCCCGTTTGACGAGGTCGACCGGTGTCATGGCGTCGGCGGACTGCTTCCGGATTGAGATGTGCGGGCCATCTTCGCTGATAGTGGGGAGGGCGACCGCACAGCGGATGGTCTCCTCGGCGTCGTGGATGCCATCGCCCTCGGGGTCGATGTTGACCTTCGCGCTGGGGTTCGAGGCGTTGAGTTCGGTGCCGTCGTCGGCCGCTAGTTGTGTCACGACGTTGACGAACGCCGACTCGTCCTCGAAGGTGAGGTTGGTCGGGACGCGGCCGTCGTGGCCCAGGTCCGCCCTCGGCAGCACCTTCACACGCTCGCCGACGCGGTTGGCCTCGATATCCTCCAGCGTGTGGTCGCGGATGGGGACGGTGAGCTTGCCGTAGCCCACCAGGTCACGCAGCACGTAGTACAACAGGTCGTCGCGGCGGTCGTCGGCGAATCGCTGGTCCAGCGGCGGGACCGCGAGGTCGAGTTCCGCCAGCGCCGACCGCGCCCGGTAGGCCACCGCGTCGAGCCACTCGGTCGTGTTACGGACCGTCAGCTGTCGCGCGAGCAGCGACGTGGCCCGCTCGCGGACGAATCCAACGCGGTCCTCGACGACGCCGTCGACGCTGGTCTCCCACACCCGCTCTTTGCAGGCCGCGATGAGCTCTTCGTCGCCCGGGAGCAGGTCCGGTTCCCGGACGGCGTACTTCGTGGTGAAGGGGTCACTGCCCAGCAGGTGTTCCCGGTAGACGATGACGGGTATCTCGAACCCCTGGAAGGTGACGGTGTGGCACTCGACGCGCTCGCTGGCGAAGCGCTCGATGAACTCGGGGTCCTCGAGCTCGGTCGCCGCGGGGGCGTAGTCCTCCGTGTGGACGACGACGCTGTCTTCGGTCACGTCGGCGACGTCGATGCGGTCGTCCAGCGCGTAGGGGGTCAACTCGTCAAGACACGCCAGCGAGCACAGGGCGTGGTAGGCGACGCGCCGACGGCTCGCGGGCGAACGATCGATGAGCCGGTCGATGACCCGCCGGTGTTTCGGCTCGAACCCCTGTTCCATCCGTTCGACGGCACCCTCCCGCGTGCGTGGCCGCTCGATGTTGGCGCCGTCGAAGTGGGACTCGACAGTTTCCAGCGCGTCGCGGTCGCTCGGCGAGAGCACCGGTTCCCGGACCTCGTAGCGGAAGCCGTCGGCCTGGCGGACGGTCACGACGACGCCCGGATGGATCTCGTCCTGTTCGCGCACGTCCGGCGCGTACCACGCGTCGGGGTCGTCTGGCGGGACCGGTGCCGGGACTGTCGGTCGTTGCTCCCCGGCTGCTCGCGAACTCATTTGGCGGGTTTGGCCGAGTGTCGGTATTTAAAATTCCACCCTATCTAGTTTGAATATATAATTCTGGCGCCCGCTCGGTTGTATTTGGTCGGCACACGAGGTACGTCTGATGCCGGATATTGTGCCGTATTTCCCGGGATAGTGCTCCAGTGCGAACCAACCCAGTACAAGGATCACCCATGCCGTCCCAGAACGGCGTGACGAGGAGCTGAGGTGTCGTCACGGCGACGAGTAGCGCCGAAACGATGGGGACGTACTCACCACAGTCGAACCGTCGCCAGCCTCGCCGTACTGGGCTCTGTACCCGTCGGCCCAACTGCGGGACAACTATCCGACAGATTCAGGTCGGTGGTTGCTGCACGTCCCGGTATGTCCTCCGCCGAACCGCCTGCCACGGGGAAGCAGGCACGCGTCGCCGCCCTGCAGTGGGGTCTGGTTCAGACGTTCGTCCTCGACACGCTGGCTCGATTCCTCCGGAACTACTACCGGGCGACGACCACGGCCTTCTTCCCCCCGGACTGGGTGAGTTCGCTGCAGTTCGCCACGCCGCTTGGCCTGGTCGTCGGCGCTGTCGGCGGCTACCGCTGGGTCACGAGTGGGCCCGGGGCGACGACCGCCGCGGCCCACCGCGACCGCGTCGTGTTCGTCGGCGCGCTACTCGTCGGGTGGGCCCTCGCGATAGTGCCGACGCTCGCCGCCCAGTGGCTGCTGGGTGAGGCGTTCTTCACCGTTCCGTACTTCGTCATCCCGACCCTGTCCGCTATCTCGGCGGCGCTGGGCGCCGTCGCGGTCACCTACCGCGTCGACCCGGCGGCGCTGCGACGGCGTCGAGCGCGACTGCTCGGCGCGGTCCAGGGCGCGTTCGTCGGCCTCGCGCTCGGGCTGGTCGGCTTTATCCTGTACAGCAACTACCTCATCGCGACACGGGATAATTTCTCGGTGGACGGCAGTCCCGGCATCGTCCTCGGCGTCGTGGTCGGCGCGCTCGTCGGCTACGCGCTGGCCGACCGACTCCGAAGCGGCGACCGCGCCGCGGAGTTTCTCGTCCTCTTCGTCTGCTCGCTGACCGTTCTCAGCCTGGGGCTCTCGCTCGGACAGACGGCCCTCGCGGCGGTCGGTGTCCCCGTCGGATTCGGCTGGTCTGGCGCGTCGCTGGGCCTGTCGACGGTCGCGTCACTCCTGCTTTCGGGCTATCTGGCCTATGGCGCAGAGACTGCCGTCTATCGGCGCTTCGTCGACGGCTGAACGACCAGTTCGACCAGGCCGGGGACGGGGCGCTCGCGTCTGGCGACGCCCCCACCGGCCTTAGCTCCGCTCGCCGACTTTCACGAGCTGCTTCCCGACGTTCTCGCCCTCGAACAGCCCGAGGAAGGCGTCGGGGGCCGCTTCCAGCCCCTCGGTGACGGTCTCCTCGTACTGTAGCTGGCCGGTCTGGATGAACCCGCCCAGCCGCTCCAGTGCGTGGTCCCAGCGGTCCTGATAGTCGCCGACGAGAAAGCCCTCGACGCTGGCGCGAGTCTGGATGAGCTGAGTGAGCTTGCGCGGGCCGGTCGGCTGTTCGGTCGCGTTGTAGAGGGAAATCTGTCCACAGACCGCGACCCGCGCGTCTCGGTTCAGTTGCCCCCAGACGGCGTCGGTGATGGGGCCGCCGACGTTGTCGAAGTAGCAGTCGACGCCGTCGGGACAGCGCTCTGTGAGCGCAACTGTTAGGTCGTCGGTGGTGTCGTAGTTGACCGCGGCGTCGAAGCCAAGGTCGTCGGTGAGCCAGTCACATTTCTCGTCGCTGCCGGCGACGCCGACGACGCGGGCACCCGCTATCGAGGCGACCTGGCCCGCGACGGAGCCGACGGCGCCCGCGGCCGCCGAGACGACGACGGTGTCGCCGGGGTCGGGGTCGGCGACGTCGGTCATGCCGAAGTAGCCGGTGATGCCGGGCATCCCCAGCACGCCCAGCGCGGTCGAGACCGGCGCAAGCTCCGGGTCTACCTGCCGCAACTCGTCACCGTCGGCGACGGCGTGGTCGGCCCACAGGAGGTTGCCGGTCGCCACGTCGCCGGCTTCGAAGCCGTCGTGGTTCGATTCGACGACCTCGCCGACGACGCCGGCCTCCATCGGCTCGTCGACGCCCCACGGCTCCGCGTAGGACTCCGCGTCGCGCATCCGGCCGCGCATGTAGGGGTCGACAGAGAGGTACAGCGTCCGGACGAGCACCTCGCCGGGGCCGGGTTCGGGGCGGGAAACGGTCACCAGTTCGAAGTTCTCGTCTGTGGGTTCGCCGGTCGGTCGGCTCGCGAGTCGCCACTGTCTGGTCTGGTCGGAGGTCACGTTCGCCGGTCGTGCTCGCGAGGGGTGAAGGTTCGCTTCTGTGTCGCCGACCGTCCCGTCGGGGCGCGGTGAGGGCGTAGAGTTTCTCCGCCGGGATACGTGACACCGTCGACGACGGCGGGCGCGCGGTGGCCAGCGCCGCTGGACTGGTCGGTCTCGTAGCGCCACACGTCGCTACCGTCGGCGGCCGTGATTCCAGTCCGTGACACTTAATTGTAGTTATATATGTAGTAAATATATGTCTGCTCTGTGGAACTCTAGCCTCGTCGGTGGCACGGTGCTGGCCGTCGTACTGGTCGCATGCATCGTCTCCACAGGTGTCGCCGCCACCGGTCTCCTGACCGAACAGGGCCCTCCGGGAGCATCGGCCGAGACGGCTACTGCCCAGGGGACGACGACGCCCACGGCGACACCCGACGGAACGGCGACGCCTGATGGAACGGCGACACCCACGGCGACACCCGACGGAACGGCGACGCCTGATGGAACGGCGACACCCGACGGAACGGCGACGCCTGATGGAACGGCGACACCCGACGGAACGGCGACGCCGACAGCCGGAAACGGAACCGATGCCGAAACCAGTGGGCCACCCCTGGTCGTGGAGAACCTGTCTGCCCCAGCGGACGTCCGCGCGGGTGCGACGATGACGGTAAACGTCACTGTACGCAACTCCGGGACGGAGAACGCGACCGGTCCGGTACGGTACACCTTCGAGGCGGAGGCGGTCGAGTCCCGAACTGTCACCGTCGCCCCCGAATCGTCGAAGACGCTGTCGTTCGAGATCTCGACGGCTGCCCTGGACAACGGCTCGCTGTCACCGGGCAGCTACGTCCACGGCGTGCGGAACGCGTCCGGTGATGGCATCCCGAGACGGATCAGGGTGACTCCGGACGCGGACCTGCGGATGGAGGGATTCGACGCGCCGGTGGAGGTGTCGCGTTCCACTGAGGTCATCGTCCTCGCGACGGCGGTCAACCCGGCGAATACGTCGATAACGCGTCGCGTGACCTACCAGTTCGCCGGCCGGGCGGTCACAACGAAGACGGTCACTGTCCCAGGTCGAGGCGACAGGCAGGTCGCGTTCGCGGTCAACGTCTCTACGATCGAGCGGGCGGGCGTGACAGTGACCAACGGGACGACCTACAACCACGCCGTCGTGGCCGCCGGTGGCGCGTCTACCGGTGACGCTATCCGCGTCCGGCAGGGGCCAAGCGCCGACGCGTCCGTACTGGCCGTCGAGGCGTTCGAGGCACCCAGCGCCGTCCGCCCGGGGGATACCGTCGCGGTGAACGTGACGGTGCGGAACGTCGGGAGCGTCCCGTTCGAGGGACAGCTCGCGTATCGACTGGATGGCACCGTCGTCGCGACCAACTGGGTCGGCATCTCGTCCGACAGACAGCAGACGGTTCGCTTCCGCTTGCCGTACGACCGGGTCGAGCGGGCTGCTATCCCGGTGTCGAGCCGACAGACGACCCACGGTGTCTGGGCCGGGAACACGTCACTCCAGACCCGTCCGGTCACTGTCGACCCGCCGACGTCGACTGCGACGCCGACGCGGACGGTGACACCGACGTTTGAGCCACTGCAGACCGAGACCGCGACGGCTTCGAACGCGACGTCGTCGAATAGCACGACCTGTGAGCGGGGGTTCCTCACCGCCTGTGGCGGCTCCCCCCTCGACCAGTCGACGCTGACCCTGCTCGGGGCCATCTCGTCGATGCTGGGTATCATCTTCGAGCTGGTGCGGGGGAACTAACCATGGCTCGTGGCATGCCCGCCGTCTGGAGTACGGTGTTTGGGCTTCCAATCGTCGTCTTCGGCGTGCTCCTGTTCGGGTTTCAGTCCCTGCTCCCTCTGCCCGCCGAGCCGGGGACGCCGGCCATCGTCGGCGCTGTCATCGCCGCTTTCGGGCTGTTCATCATCGCCACCGGCGTATACGTTCACTACGTCGTCGCTCCGACGGCCCCCCGGATGCGAGATGGGGAACAGGTCGTCGACGAGCGTGACCCGGCCCAGCGGAACGCACTGGGACAGGCGGTCGTGGGACTCCCGGTCCTCGCCACTGGTGGCTATCTGCTGTACTTCACGGCACTGCCGCTCGTGTACCCGACGGTCGCGTTTGCCGTCGGTCTGTACCTGTTTTCGACGGGACTCCACCGCTACTGGCGAAACACGCTGACGACCTACTTCGTGACGACCCAGCGCGTTCTCGAGGAGTACCGCTTCATCTCGTTGCGACGCAACGAGGTGCCCCACAGTAAGGTCCGTGCCGTCGAAGAGCGACGGTCGGCGTGGGACTCCCTGTTCGGGCTGGGCAACGTGGCCGTCCGGTCCGGGTCCGGTGGGCAGTTGACCGTCGCCGTCGAAGAGGTGTACGAATCGGGTGCTCTCGCCGAGACGATTCGCGACCAGGTGGGTCCGGACGCGTCCGCCGCGGCGGAGACAGACACGGGCCCGGCCGGCGCGCCAGCAGAGCGGACCGAGGGCTCGACGAACGACGGCTGAACGGACCGTTCGATTCCAACCACGGGCTGAAAACCGTCCCGACAGCGAGAACAGCTTCTCCGCGAGCACGTAGGCCACACCGTCGACGACGGCGATACCGGAGTCGCGGTCAGCTGTGCTCGTGCCACCCGCCGGCGTCGACGACCTCGAAGAGGTTCCCCCAGTCCTCCTTGCTCTCGGGGAGTTCGTCACGGAGCTGCTGGAAATCCGACTCGGGGACCACCTCGTGAACGAGGTCCACGACGACGCGGGCGTGGTAGGCCGCGTCGGCGCGGTCCGCGCCCGATATATCGCTGACAAGAGTGAGATACTCGGGCCAGTCGAAGCGCTGGCCGTGTTCGTGGACGCCGCCGGTCATGTACCACTTTATCTCCATGGGCAGCGAGGCGGCCAGGTCCTCGGCGTGGCCCGCCGGGAGCCGCTCGCCCAGCGGCAACAGCGCCGCCCGAATCGCCCGGAGGGTCTGGCCGGTCCCGGCCAGTTCCAGTCTGTGCTGTACCGTGCCGGTGAACTCGTCGAAGTCCATACCGGAATAGTTGTTGGAGAATTGTTATATAAGTTCGGCCGGACGGAATCGACGAGTGGTCCGACGCCGAAACCGGTGTGGTTTGCGCCCAATCCGGAGGATATCTGGCGGTTCAGTTCGCCGAAATAGCCGGGCACCCATCCGGCCGACCACCGCTAACCCACCCCTATCTGCCGGAACAGAGACGGTACTTTTGTTGCCTCACTGCCAATTCTATGTCATGTACGACAAAGTTCTCGTGCCGACCGATGGGAGCGACCACGCGGACCGCGGCGTCGACTACGGGATGGACCTCGCGGCCGAAAACGACGCGCAGCTACACGTTCTCTTCGTCGTCGACGAGTCGGTCTACGGTGGGACGCCGGCGCTCAGCAGCTACGAGGCGTTTCTGGAGGAGCTAGAGGAGCAGGCCGAAGCGCTCACCGAAGATATCGTCGAGGACGCGACCGAGCGCGGTATCGACACCACGCTTTCTGTCCGCCGCGGCGTCCCCCACGACACCATCTGTCACTACGCCGACCAGGAGGACATCGACGTCATCGTCATGGGCAAACGCGGCGCTGCGGGGGTCGAATCGCCCCACATCGGCTCGGTGACGAACCGTGTGCTCCGCCAGGCACCCGTCCCGGTCATTCCGGTCTGACCTGCGGACTCGACGCTCTATCCCGCGATGGCGTACAGCCGCTCGGCGGGGAAAAAGGCCACGTTGTCGGCGATGACCGGCGCGGCCCCTTGCGGACTGGTCCGCTGCTCGGTCCCGTAGGTCCACTCGGAGCTCCCGTCACTCGCCGCCCGACAGGTCAGTTGCCCGATGCCGAACAGGTAGATGTAGCCGTCGGCGAGGACAGGCGTGCCGTTGACGCCCATCTCGACGGTGTAGCGTTGCTGGCTCCCGGTGAGGCTCAGCGCCGTCAGCCCCCTGTCGGCGACGGCGTAGATGGTGTCGTCGGTCACCGCAGGCGGGTTGGTGACCGCCGGCGACTCCAGGTTGCCGTACGTCTCGACGTCGTTGCTCCACAGTTCGCTCCCGTCGGCCCGGTCGAACACGCGGACGGTGGTCCCGGAGCCGACGACGACCCGCTCTCCGGTGACCGTCGCCGGCGCTGTGACGCCGTACTCGGCGCGCCAGCGCGTCTCCCCGGTTGTCGCGTCGACCGCCTGCAACGCCTCTCCGCCAGTGTAGACGGTCTCGCCGTCGACGGCGGGGGTCACCGGGTCCGTACCAGCGTCGACCGAGGTCGACCACTCCAGCGAGCCGTCGCCGACCGAGAGGGCATAGAGGGCGCTGCTCCCGTTCTCCCGGCCGACGACGTAGACGGTGTCGCCATCGACGGCGATACCAGACGTGGCCGGGCGGTCGAACGACCACTGCTCGATGCCGGTCGCGGCGTCCAGCCCGACCAGTTCGTCGCCGACTGTCGCCAGGACCAGTTCGTCGGTCACGGCAGTGGGGCCGGCGGCGTTCGTTCCCCGGTACATCGTCGCCCACTGCCTGGTCCCGTCGACGGCGTCGACCGCGTAGACGAACGTCCCGCTGTCACCGGTGCTATCGATACGTCCCTCGGTCAGGTAGAGCCGGCCGTCACGCAGCGACGGCGACCCCATTCGGTGGCCGGGGGTGAAGCTGGACCGTCCGAACTCGAACAGCGACGTGATCGCTCCCGTCGGCCCGGCGATGTCCGGGACGGTCCCCGTGTTCGCGGCGTCGTACTGGTACTGCGGGTACGTGTTCTCGACGGTTTCGGGAACCTTGACCTCAGCCCCTTCGACCCCGGTTCCGGTCGAATTGTTGCCGTTGCCCTCGGTATCGCGGCCGAGCAACCCCGGGCAGCCGGCGAGTGCTCCAGTCACGACGCTACCCACCCCCGCGAGAAACGAGCGTCGTCGACTGTCCATGTTCCGACAGCCACGTCTACAAATAAAAACACTTCGTCCTGTCCACGACTCGACAGGCGCGCGGTAAGGTCCATCTACCAAACCGAGCGCTGCCGCTGGGTCGGCCATGGCGGACCCGATTCGCCGGGAGGCCGACGAGACCGACAGGCTCCTCGCGTTGAGTGACGGCGTCATCGCCATCGTCATCACGCTGCTCGTGCTCGACCTGACCGTCCCGTCGGTCCCGCGTGACGAGCAACTGGCGCTGTTGCCGACCGCGATCGCCCAGCAGTGGCCGGAGTTTCTGGGGTTCGTCCTGAGTTTCCTCGTCGTCGGGTTCTACTGGGTCCTCCACCGTCGGACGTTCGTCCATATCGAGCGCCACGACCGCGGGGTCGTCTACCTGAATCTCTGTTTTCTGTTGCTGGTCGCGTTCGTCCCCTACGCGACGAACGTGTTCACGGCCTATCCCGGGCGCTTTGGCGTGCCGTTCCTCTCGGCCGTGCTGGCGCTCACCGGTTGCTCGCTCGCCGCGCTGTGGATATACGCCGACCGGCGCGAGGTCCTCGACGCCGGCCTCCGCTCTCGGACCGTCCAGATTCAGGCCGCTCGCTTCTTGGCCTCCCCGTCGGTGTTCACGCTCGCCGCCATCGTCGGTCGCTACCGTCCGCTGTTCGGGATGGCGGCCTGGCTGTTCCTGATACCGATAAACGGCGCGTTGCAGTCGCGACTCGTGGCCAGTCTCGACGGTTAATCTCACTCGGCGACCTGCCAGCCGAAAGTGACAATAGTTTAACTATTGTTGCCGGCGTAGTTCTCCCATGGATACCGAACGAACTGCGGTTCGCGAGCGGTTCGGAGCGCCGGGTATCGTGTGGTGGTTACTCGGCCTCGCCGTCTTCGGGGTGCTCGCGTGGGTGGGCCTCAGCTACATCGGGTGGCTCGTCTTCGGCCTCTTTACGTACTACGTTGCCCGACCGATAGCGCGTCGCATCGAGACCCGTGTCGGCTCCCCGACGCTGTCGGCCGGGCTCACGCTCGCGTTCATCATCGTCCCGATCGTCCTCTTTATCGCCGCCTTCCTCTCGATTGCGGTGGGACAGGCGCTCCAGTTACTCGGCGGCCAGCCCGCCCAGCAACTGCTCGCCAGACTCCCGATTCAGACCCAGACGCTCCCGACCGACCCGGTCCAGGTCGCCGTCGTCGTGTTGCAGGACCCGGCGGTCTCGACGGCGCTGGGCCAGTTCGGGGTCGCCGTCGGCGCGGCGGGCGCGACGCTTTTCAACGTCTTCCTGGCGCTCATCTTCGCGTTCTTCCTGCTGACCAGCGACGAGGCGCTGGCCGGCTGGTTCCGGACGAACGTCTTCGGCGCCGACTCGCTGGCCGCCGGCTACCTCCGCCGGGTGGACGCTGGGCTCACCTCCATCTACTTCGGCTACACGCTGACCATCTTCGTCGTCATCGTCCTCGCGGCAGTCATCTACACGGTTTTCAACGCGGTGGCGCCGGGGGACCTGACGATTCCCCAGGCGGTGTTGCTCGCGGTCATCACCGGCATCTTCACGCTCATCCCGCTGCTGGGACGCTCTATCATCTACGCGTTCATCGTCGCGCTGCTGGCGGTACAGGCACTGGCCGTCGACACGGCGCTACTGTGGGTCCCGATCGCCTTCTTCGCCCTGATGGTACTCGTCTTCGACAACGTCATCCGGACCTACGTCCGGCCGTACCTCTCCGGGAAGGCCTACCACATGGCGCTCGTGATGTTCGCGTACCTGCTCGGCCCCGCGCTCTTTGGCTGGTACGGTATCTTCCTGGGGCCGCTGGTGATGGTGGTGACAGTCGAGTTCATCACCGACATCCTCCCCCGGCTGTCCGGCGTCGCACCCGAGGCCCCCGATGGGGCCGACGCAGACGACCTCGCGGAGCCGCCGGTCGAGGAGACCGACACCGCCGACCGCGGCGGTGAGACTCCCTCCGACTGACCCCGTTTCACCGATTCGACACCGATTTTTTCTGACGGGCCATAGCTCCGCGTAGATGTCACCGAGAGACCGGCTCCGGGAGCTACTGACGTGTGACGAGGCGGCGTTTCCGGCGTCGGCTCGGTCGTTCCTCGCGGCACACGACGGCGACCCCGAACGGGTCGCAGAGGCCGAGGCTGACCTGGCCGAACTCGTCGACCTGCCGTCGGGAGCGGTGGCGGCGCTGTCGGCCCACGAACGGGACCTCTGCCGTCGGCTGTGGGTCCTCGACCGCGCCCCGCTCGGTATCACGCTCGCGGGGCCAGTGTATCAGGACAACCCCGTCGTCTACGTCAACGAGACCTTCCGGGCGCTGACGGGCTACTCGCTGTCGGCGGTCCGGGGCGAGAACCTCCGCCTGCTGCAGGGTCCCGACACCGAGTCCGCGGCCGTCGACGCGCTGTCCGAGGCCGTCGAGATATGGGAACCCGTGACCGTCGAGCTGTGGAACTACCGCGCCGACGGCGAGCGGTTTCGCAACCGCGTCTCGCTGGTCCCGCTCCCAGACGACGACGGGATGCTCGCGAACTGGGCCGGGTTGCAGGAACGCGTCGACGGGTAGGGTCAGCGCGAATCGGTCGGTCCGTCGGACACGCCGGCGAGAACGTCGACGAGGGTCTTCGCCAGTCCGAGAACGACGGGGCCGACGAACAGCCCGACGAAGCCAAACAGCGAGACGCCGCCGAAGATGCCCAGGACGAGCACGGCCGCGTTGAGGTCGGTGCCCCGCTGCATCACGAGCGGGCGGACGAGGTTGTCGGAGCCGCTGACGACGACGGCGCCGTACACCAGCAGGGCGATAGCGGCCGGGACTCGACCCACGAGCAGCAGATAGCCGACCGCCGGAACCCAGACGATGGAGGCACCGATTATCGGTAGCAGCGACAGGAGGAACGTCGCCACGCCCCAGAAGACGACGTTCTCGACGCCGATGAAGAGGAAGCCGACGACGGTCAACACCGCCTGGACGCCGGCCACGGCGACGTTGCCGACGACCGCCGCCCACAGCAGTGCGTCCGTGCGAGCGACCAGCCGGTCCATCGTCGCCGGGTCCAGCGGCGTGGCCCCGCGGAGCCACGCGACGAACCGCTCGCCGTCCCGGAGCAGGTAGAAGAGCGCGAACAGGAAGACGACGGTCCCCACGAGAAACCCCGGGATACCGCCGAGCACGCCCAGCGCCCCGCCGAGGAGCCCGAGAACCCCGGTCCGGAGCGCGTCCGTGACCGGCCCGGTGAGCGCGTCCGGCATCGGTACCAGCCCGAGCCAGGGCCGGAGGTCCGCCTGGACAGCCGCGGCGTCGGGAAGCGACGCCGTCCGTGCCACGGCCAGTGCCTGCTCCGCTGCGACGCCCACGACGACGGCAAAGGGCACGACCGCTATCACCACCGTCACGAGTATCGTGGCGGTCGTGCCGACGGTCGGGCCCAGCCGCGCCGCGAGTCGTTCCTTCACCGGCGCGACCAGGTACGCGACCAGGCCGGCAGCGAGCAGCGCCTGGAGGAACGGCACGACGAGGAGGACGGCGAGCGCCCCGACGACCAGCAGTAGCGCTCGGAGGAAGGTCGCGCCCCCGTCGGCACTACTCATCGGCCGACCGCGACCGACGCCGCTCGTTCGACCATCTGTCTGTCGTCCGGTCCCAGTGGACGGGTTTTGTTATCGACCGCTAGCTCGCCGTTGGGCGACCTTACCGCGGGGGAGTCGCGTGTCTGGCCGGGCCAGGCCGAGACGGTAGCGACGGGTCTTTGGCCCGGTCGGCCCACCGCTCCGTATGGCACCGCCCGACGACGGGACCGGAAAGCAGCGGCCACACGCCGACTTCGCCCCGTCGCTGTCGCTGTACTTCGACGCGAGTGTCCACTACGGGCCCGACAACGCGACGCCGACCTCGGCAGCCGTTGGGTTTCTCGTCGAGAGCGGGGCGACGACACACATCGAGCGGTCGGTGCCGGTCGACGCGTTCGTCTCGACGGCCCACCTGGAGTACCGGGCACTGCTGGAGGCCGTGCGAGCGGTCGCCGAGACGGGCGAGCGCGTGGCCTCGCTCCATATCCACGGCGACGCCGACGCCGTGATTCGCGCGGTCGACCCCGACCACCCGGCGACCCCGGGCGACCGGGTCTGTCGGACGAGGGTCGACGCCATCCGCGACGCCGTCGCGGAGATTCCGGTCGTCACCTACCGGGTCGTCGGCCGCGGCGAGAACGAGCGCGCGCACCGACTCGCGCGTGCGGGCCACCGGTGACCCCTGGGCACCACTGAGCAGATAGTATAAGTACGGGTGCCCGTTGCGTGTAGATATGCAAGTTGGCTCGCGCCGCGCCGTCCTCAACCCCGTCAGCGGTGACGGCGGTCACGCCGACGCCGTCGAGCGACTGCTCTCGGCCCGTGGCTTCGCCGTTGCCCGGACCGAAGGCCCGGGCGACGCGCTCGAGCTCGGCCGAGCCGCCGGCGAGGCAGGCGCCACCGAAGTCGCCGTCGCCGGCGGGGACGGGACGGTCAACGAGGTCGTCCGGGGGCTGGCCCGGGCCGACCACCTCGAGGCGGTGACGCTGTCGGTGATTCCGGTCGGGACCGCGAACCTGCTGGCGGGGACTATCGGCGTCGACGACCGCCAGCAGGCCATCGAGGTCGCAGACACCGGCGACGTGCGGAGCATCGACGTGGGCTTTGCGGACGAGGAGCCGTTTCTCGTCTCCTGTATCGCCGGGTTGCCGGCCGAGGCGAGCCTGGCGGCCTCCAGCGACCTGAAGTCACGGTTCGGGACGCTGGCCTTTCTCGTGACCGGCGCCCAGGAGGCCATCGAGTTCGACGGGCTGGACATCACCATCGAGGCCGTGGGCGAAGACGGCCCCGTTAGCTGGTCCGGTTCGGCGACGTGTCTGCTCGTGGGCAACGCCCGGAAGTTCGTCGAACGGGGCGGGCAAGCGGCGATGGAAGACGGACTGCTCGACGTCGCCATCGTCGAACGGATGCCGACCGGCAACCTCGTCGCCGAGGCCATCGGCCACCGGCTGCTGGCGGCCGACACCGAGGGCGTCACGCACGTCCGTGCGACGGCGCTGTCCGTCGACGGCCACGGCGACCCGGTCACCTTCAGCCGGGACGGTGAAGTCGCCGAGCACGAGCGGCTGGATATCCGGGTCCGGAAACGGACACTCGACCTCAGAGTCGGCCCGGACTACGACCCCGACCCGCGGTGACTCATCTCACCCGGAGACTGGTCCAGAAGCTGGCTGCCCCGCGCTACTGGCCACAGGACACTTTGTTTCATCACCGGGCGGCCAGTACAACCAGAAGCTTCAGTATCGCGTGTCCTATGTAGGTCCGTATGAACGCTTCGTGCTGTGCTGTGCGACGACACCCGGCGGTTCGTCGCCTCTACGGTCCTCTTCGACAGCGGTCGGAGGTGCGCTAGATGCCGGCCGCGGTGGACAACGTCGTTCTCGTCACCATCGACTCCCTGCGACAGGACGCACTCGGGGGCGAGGACAGCGCGTCGCCGGTGCTCGACGACCTCGCTGCCCGCGGGGTCGACTTCGAGAACGCCATGGCTCAGGGCAACTGGACGCCGTTCTCCTTTCCCTCTATACATGGCTCCCGCCCGGTGTTCGAGGAAGGGCCCGACATCGGTGTGGCCTCGACGCCGACGCTGGCCGAGCAGCTTTCCGACGCCGGGCTGCGAACCGGCGGGTTCAACGCCGCCAACGGCTTCCTGACCGACCACTGGGGGTACGACCGCGGCTTCGACGAGTTCGAGCCGTTCGTCGACGGGAGCGGTTTCCTCGCCAGGCATCCGACCATCCAGGGGTGGGTACAGCTGGGTACCTCGCCGTTCCGGCGGGCCGCGAGCGTCCTCGGCGGCGGCGACGACGACCGGCCAGTCGCCGACGCGTCCCGGATGGGGGAACTCGAAGACCACGCGACCGACTTTCTGGAGACTTCCCACGACGGCTTCTTCCTGTGGGTCCACTACATGGACACACACACCCCATACGTCCCGGCCCCGCGACACCTCCGGGAAGTGTCGGACACCCACTTTGGCCTGTTCGGGATGCTGTGGTCGCACTTCCGGACGGGGATGGGGTGGGACGTCGACGAGCGCACCCTCGGGACGCTCCGGACGCTGTACGACGGAACCGTCAGGCAGGTCGACGCGAGCGTGGGTCGGCTGCTTGAGACCCTGGAGGCCGAGGGTATCGCCGACGACACCGCAATCGTCGTCGCGGGCGACCACGGCGAGGAGTTCCTGGACCACGGCCACCTCTCGCATTACCCCAAACTCTACCGCGAACTCATCGACGTACCCCTCTTCGTCACCCACCCCGACGGGGAGAGCGGGACCGTCCACGAACCCGTCGGGCTCGACGTGATTCCACCGACGGTGTGTGACCTGCTCGGCGTCGACCCGGCCGACGCGTGGGCGGGCGCCAGTGTGGCCAGCGTCCTCGACGGCGAGGCTATCGACGGACGTGGCCCGATTATCTCCGTCGCAGTCCGGGGCGAGAGCGTGACGACCCAGCCGATTCCCCGCCACCGCGATGACGGCGAACTGCTCGTCAGCGCCCGAGACGCCCGCTGGACGTATATCGAACACACGAAATCGGACCACCGCGAGCTGTACGATCGGCGCAGCGACCCAGACGAACAGGTCGACCTCTGTGCCGACGAGACCGACGGCGAGGCCCCGCCGCCCGTCGTCGACCGCCTGTCCGCGGCCGTCGCCGACCACGTCGACAGGCTGGACTCGGCGCCAGAAGGGGGTCAGCGCGGCGATTCCGGCGGTGAATCCGAGGAAATAACCGCACGGTTAAAGGCACTCGGCTATAAATAGCGCTCCATGTCGTTTGGCGTCGCCACGTCGCCGCGACGGGAGCGACTCGTTCGGTTCTTCCTCGTGGGCTGTACGGCCGCGAGCATTCAGCTCGCGCTCCTGTGGCTGTTCGTGGACCTCGGTGGCGTGAACTACCTCGTCGGTGCCTTCGTCGCCATCGAACTGACCATCCTGTTTCAGTACGTGCTCAACAACGCCTGGACGTTCCACCGGTCGCGTCACTCCTCGATGCGGGAGTATCTCGTCGGGCTGGGCAAGACGAACCTCGTCAGGGGGACGGCCATCCCGCTGCAGCTGGGTATCCTCTACGTGCTGGTGACGCTCGGGACCGCGGAGTATCTCGTCGGCAACGCCGTCGCCATCGGCGTGACGGGGCTGTACCGGTACGCGCTCGACTCCGCCTGGACCTGGAACTAGGCGTTTTTACCGCGGGCGACCGCAGACGGGCCATGGACGATTCGGTACGTGTCGGCGTCGACGTCGGCGGCACCTTCACCGACGTAGTTGTTCTCGGTCCCGACGGGCTGACGACTGCGAAGGTCCCCTCGACGACGCCACAGCACGAGGGTGTCGTCGCGGGTATCGAGGCTGCCTGTGGGACCGCCGATATCGACCCTGATGACGTCGACCGATTTCGCCACGCGATGACCGTCGCGACGAACGCCTTACTCGAAACGGACGGTGCCGAGACGGCGCTGGTGACGACGGCCGGCTTCGGGGACGCCCTCGCCATCGGCCGGCAGGCTCGGCCCGACCTGTACGACCAGTCGGTCGCCCGGCCAGACCCGCTCGTGCCCGACGCGCGGCGGTACGAACTCGACGAGCGAACCACGCCCGACGGTGTCGAGCAGCCGGTCGACCCCGACGCGGTCCGGGACCTCGCAGACGATATCGACGCCGACGCGGTCGCGGTGTCGCTGCTACACGCCTACGCCCACCCCGAGAACGAGCGTCGCGTCGCCGAGATTCTGCGCGGGGAACTCGAGGTGCCCGTCTCGGCGAGCCACGAGGTACTCGGCGCGTTCCGGGAGTACGAACGCACCGCGACGACGGTAGCCGACGCCTTCGTGACGCCGGTGCTCTCGACCTATCTCGGGCAACTCGAAACCGAGGCCCGCGAGCTGGGGCTGCCCGAGCCCCGCGTGATGCAGTCCAACGGCGGTATCGCCGACATCGGGACCGTCAGGGACACCGCCGTGACGACGGCGCTGTCGGGCCCGGCTGCGGGCGTCGTCGGTGCCAGCGCGTTCGAACCCGACGACGCCGACGGTCTCGTGACCTTCGACATGGGCGGGACCTCCAGTGACGTCTCGCTGGTTCGGGACGGCGGGGTCGAGCGGACGACCGACGCCGACGTGGGCGACCGACCAGTTCGCGTGCCGATGGTCGACGTCGAGACCGTCGGCGCCGGTGGGGGCTCTATCGCGTGGGTCGATTCGGGGGGCGCGCTGCGGGTCGGCCCCGAGTCGGCCGGTGCGGAGCCGGGGCCGGCCTGTTACGGACGGGGCGGGTCCGACCCGACCGTGACCGACGCCGCGCTCGCGCTGGGGTATCTCGGTCCCGAGACCACGCTCGGGGGCGACGTCGCGCTCGACGTCGACGCGGCTCGCGATGCGCTGGCCGACCTCGCGGCCGAGGCCGACCTGGACGGGCCACTCGACGCTGCCCGCGGGGTCTACCGGGTCGCCAACGCGACGATGACCCGGACCATCCGCTCCGTGACGGCCGAACGTGGCCACGACCCCCGCGACTTCGCCATCGCGGCCTTCGGTGGCGCGGGGCCGATGCACGCCGCCGCCCTGGCCGACCGGCTGGGCGTCGAGACGGTCGTCGTCCCGCGGGCCAGCGGCGTCCTCTCGGCGCTGGGACTGCTGGCGGCCGACGAACGCCACGACGCCGTCCGAACCTACCGGACGACCCTCGACGCGGCCGACCCCGAAGCCGTCCGCGGGGTGCTCGAGGACCTCGAAGCCCGGGTTCTGGACGAAACAGCTGCCCCCGGAGCCGCCACCGTCTCTTTCGAGGCCGACTGCCGCTACGTCGGCCAGAGCCACGAACTCGGCGTGCGCGTCGAGGGTGTCGACCGCGAGGCGCTGGCCGACCGCTTCCACGCGGCCCACGAGCGGGCCCACGGCTACCGGCTGGACGCGGCCGTCGAACTCGTCACGCTGCGGGCGACCGCGACCGTCGACCACGAGCTACCCGCTCTCAGTCACGAGCGCGGAGTGGACGATGACCGACGAACCCGCGATGTTTCCTTCGGCGGCGAGTTCCGCGAGACGCCGGTGCTGTCGTGGGACGGGCTCTCGCCCGGCGCCACGCTGGCTGGCCCGGCCATCGTCGCCGGCGGCGAGAGCACTGTCGTCGTCCCGCCCGGCTGGTCACTGGCAGTCGACGAGTGGGGGACGCTTCGACTGGAGGCAAGCCAATGACTGCCGACGACACCGACCACGACATCGACGCGATAGAACTGGAGATACTGCGGAACCAGCTCGAGAGTGTCGCCGAGGAGATGGGCGAGGTGCTCGTCAGGGGCGCGTTCTCGCCGAACATCACCGAGCGACGGGACTGTTCGACGGCGCTGTTCGACGCCGACGGCCGACTCGTGGCCCAGGCCGAGCACATCCCGGTCCACCTGGGCGCGATGCCCGAGGCCGTCGACGCCGTGCTGACACACGACCCCGAGCCCGGGGACGTGTTCGTCCTGAACGACCCCTTCGCCGGCGGCACTCACCTCCCGGACGTGACGCTAGTTTCGCCAGTCGTTCCGAACGACCGTATCGTCGGCTACGCCGTCTCTCGGGCCCACCACGCCGACGTGGGCGGGATGGCACCGGGGAGCATGCCCGCGGGTGCCCGGGACATCCAGCAGGAAGGACTCCGTATTCCGCCGACCCGGCTCGTCGCCGGTGGCGAGCGCGTCGACGCCGTCTGGGACCTCATCACGGCCAACGTCCGAAACCCGGCCCAGCGACGGGCCGACCTGCGGGCCCAGCTAGGTGCGAACGAACGGGGTGCCGAGCGCGTCGGCGAACTGCTTGCCGATCACGGCGAGGTGCTCCTTGCGGCGTTTGACGCCGTCCGGACCTACTCCCGCAAACGTGTCGAGGCCGAACTGGCTGCGTTCCCCAATGGGACCTACACAGCGACCGACCAGCTGGAGGGCGACGGCGTCACCGACGCCGACGTCCCCATCGAGGTGACAGTGACCGTCGACGGTCACTCGCTCTCGGTCGACTTCTCGGGCACCGCGCCCCAGGTCGCGGGCAACGTCAACGCGCCGCTGTCGGTCGCCAAGAGCGCGGTGTACTTCGCGGTCCGGTCGGTCACCGACCCCGACGTCCCGCCCAACGCGGGCTGTTACGACCCCATCGAGGTCCACGCGCCCGCGGGGACGGTGCTCAACCCCGAGCCCCCCGCGGCCGTCGTCGGCGGCAACGTCGAGACGAGCCAGCGCGTCGCCGACGTGGTCTTTCGCGCGTTAGCCGAGGCGGTCCCCGAGCGCGTCCCCGCCGCCGGCCAGGGAACGATGAACAACCTCGTCGTCGGCGGAAGCGACTTCAGCTACTACGAGACCATCGGCGGCGGGATGGGTGCCAGCAGCGACGGAGACGGTCCCAGTGGCGTCCAGGTTGGGATGACGAACACGCTGAACACGCCCGTCGAGGCGCTGGAGGTCGCCTACCCGCTCCGGGTCGAGGAGTACTCACTTCGCCGGGGCAGCGGCGGGGCCGGGCAACAGTCTGGCGGCGACGGGCTCGTCCGGGAACTCACCGTCGAGACCGACGCCACCGTCTCCCTGCTGACCGAGCGCCGGCGGACGGCGCCGTGGGGGCTGGCCGGCGGCGAGGACGGTGCGACCGGGCGTAACTTCGTCGACGGCGAGGCCGTCCCTGCGAAGGTGACCCGCGAGGTCGACGCCGGCACGACGGTCCGAATCGAGACGCCGGGCGGTGGCGGCTACGGCGAGCCCGAGGACTGAGACTGCTGTGTGCTACCGAGTCACTCGGCCAATCGAAACGCCTAAAGAGCAGACGGCGGAACGTGCAAGTGAGCCGAGGTAGCCTAGCCTGGCCAAGGCGGTTGCCTCGAAAGCAACTGTCCTCACGGACTCAGGAGTTCAAATCTCCTCCTCGGCGTTTTGCTGGCGCAAACCGACGAGCGAAGCGAGTCGGCAGCGCCAGCAAACAACTTCCTGGAGATTTGAATGAGACCAGTCGCGCACAGCGGAGCGAGCACGTCTGGGCGTAGTTCAAATCTCCTCCTCGGTGTGCAGCACAATCGACGAGCGTAGCGAGTCGCCAGCGCCGGCACTGACGAGCCACACGGACGCTCACTCCTCGCTGTCGTACTGGCTGTCCGCGAAGGGTCGCCACTGGTTCTCTCCGTCCTGTAGATTGACCGAGATGGCCTCGTAGCGGGACTGGCTCTTCCACTTTTCGAGGAACTTCTCCGGAGTGTCGACACCCGATTCGACCGTCTCGACCGTCTCGTCTTCCAGCGGGAAGGCCGCCAGCGCGTCGATACCGCGCTGCTCGAGGTACACCTCCTTCTTGCGGCCGGCCTTCTCCACGCGGACGTACTCGCCCTCGGTGAGCGGGTCGATGATGTGGGACTCCAGCAGCCGGTAGAGCCCCTCGTCGGATTTGGCTTCGGTGCTGGCGATAAAGGGGAGTTCCTCCCGCTGGGCGAAGGTGATGAGCTCCTTCTTCGTGGCCCCGTCCTCGCCGTAGAGGTACGCCAGCATCCGGAGCTGTTCCTCGGTCGGGCCCTGGAGTTCGAACACCGGGAGTTCAGTTATCTCACCCGAGTCCGGGAACACCGGCTCCTCGGGGGTCCAGACCTCCTCGGCGTCCAGGTCGGCCGTGCTAGACCGGACGTAGAACGGGGTCGCGTCGGCGGTCTGGGCGGCCATCATCCCCGCGATGGAGGCTATCTGACTCCCGGTGGAGACGTTGATGTAGACGTCGTCGTCCTCGTGGTCTTTGACGGCCTGGCTGAACGCCTGGACGGCGCTGTCGAGGTCGTAGAGGTCCGCCTCCCGAATCTCCAGTTCGATGCGTTCGGCCGCTTCGAGGTCGTCGAGCATCTCGCGCTCGAACTCGGGGATACCGTCGGGCAACACACCCTCGCCGAACAGCATGACGACCTTGTCCGCTTTCAGGTCGTATATCGGCTCGACCACACGGGCCACTTCCCACCCTTGCGCGACGATGTGGACCCGGTCCGTTACCTCCATTGAGAAGTCGTAGCACGTCGGCTGATTTGTAAGTATCGTGTCCTACTCTTTCTCCGAGTTCCCGGCCCGCTGGTAGGAGGACGTCGTCTCCCTGGTTGGCAGTCTCGGGAAGTTCGGTGGGCCATAGACCGCGTCTTGCTCGACTGTTTCCAGCGTCTCCGCATCGAGTGGGAAGGCCGCCAGCGCGTCGACGCCCCGCTGTTCGATGCAGACCTCTTTCTTGCGACCGACTTTCTCGACGCTGACGTAGTCGCCCTCGGTGAGCGGGTCGATGATATGCGACTCCAGCAGCCGATAGCGACCTTCGTCGGACTTGGCCTCGGTATTGGCGATGAAGGGCAGTTCCTGGTCTTCGGCGAACTGGATGAGCTCCTTCTTGGTCGCGCTGTCTCGCCCGTGGAGGTGGGCGAGCACGCGGAGCTGTTCTGTCGAGGGGCCCTCCAGTTCGAACACCGGTAGCTCGGTCGTTTTGCCGGCTTCCGGTATGACGGGTTCATCGGGGATCGACGCGTCGTCCTCGAATCCCGGCTGCACGTAGAACGGCGTGGCGTCGGCGGTCTGGGCAGCTATCATCCCCGCGATGGCCGCGAGCGAACTCCCGGTGGAGACGTTGATGTAGACGTCGTCGCCCTCGTGGTCCTTGACGGCCTGACTGAACACCTGGACGGCGCTGTCGAAGTCGTAGAGGTTCGCCCGACGCATCTCGAACTCCAGTCGGTCCATCGACTCGAGGTCCGCAATCATCTCCTCTTCGAACTCCGCGAGCCAGGCGTCGTTCAGGGGGCCGATGAGCACTACTTTGTCGGCTTTGAGTTCGAACAGCGGGTCGACGATGCGCGCCACTTCCCAGCCGTGGGCGACGACGTGGACCCGGTCGGTGACCTCCATTACTCGCTTTCAGTGGGTCGGTGGATTTGTAACTGTCGTATATTTCCCCTTGTCAGCGGCCGAACCCGCCGCTCGTGACAGACGAACCGAAACTCCGGCGCTGGTGGCCGATAGGTTTCGAGGTTCCGTTAGCAATCCTCGAATCGGTACTGCCAGAGACAGTAAAATCACTAATGATACTAACTCCTCTACCCCTAGAACTAAGACACTAACACGTCAGCGTTAGCGTATGCGACGCAGAAAACTGTTGACCGCGACCGCAATCGGCATCGCAGGCATCGCTGGCTGTTCGAGTGATTCCGGTGGTGACGGGACCGCGACCGGTAACGGAACCGAGGCGGCGAGCGCGACGCCCGCCGAAACCGCTACGGGGAGTATGGGCGACAGCGGGGCCATGGACCTCTCGACGCCTGAAGCCACAGTCCGGACGTTCTACGACACGCTGTATGGCAACGACGACATCGAGGGTGCAAACGAGCTCTACCACCCCGAGAGCGAAGCGCCGGCGATCAAGGAAGAGGACTTCTCGGATTTCAACGGCGTCTCCGCGATAACCGCGGATGTCCAGTCGACGGAGGTCGTCTCCGAGTCCGAGACGGAGACGGAGGTCCACGCCACAGTCGACTACAACTCGCCGGCGGGGCCGGCCACCCTGACTGACTGGTTCACGCTCGCGCCGTCCGACGGCGAGTGGCTCATCCTGACCTGGTTTCCGGAGACCGTCCGGAACCAGGGCACGCCGACGCCGACTCCGAGCAACTGATACGGACTGTCGTCGCTATTTCCTGTTGTCGGCCGACCGGGGGGTCGGTGGCACCCGGAACGAACCAGCACCACTCCGTGCGAACACCCGAGCGGTCCCCGTTCTGCGATATCCTCCGCATCATTGTCAGCCACCCCCAGCCGAACCGCTCGGTGGCCATCGAGGCTGGGACACGTTGGCCGTGCAGCCCGAAATCTGCAAAAATCGCGATTACAGCGCCGTCTCGTGGATGTGGTCGGCGGCTTTCAGCGAGAGGGCCATAATCGTCAGCGTGGGATTCGACGCACCGCCGGTGACGAAGACGCCGCCACTGGAGATGTAGAGGTTCTCCAGGTCGTGTGTCTGCAGATTGGGGTCGACGACGCTCTCCTGTGGGTCGGTCCCCATTCGCGTCCCGCCCATCGGGTGGTAGCCACCTTTCCCCAGCGGGGTTAGTTCGTCGTGTTCGGTGGTCATCGTCCCGTCGGCGTAGACGACGTTGCCGCCCAGCTCCTCGATGAGCGAGCGCGCGGCTTCGAGTCCCGTCTCCTGGCCTTTCCGGGCGTAGTCGCCGGGTTCCACCTGGACGTCCGGAACCGGGTTCCCGTGGTTGTCCGTCGTGGACCGGTCGAGGGTGATGCGGTTGTCCTCGCGGGGAAGCATCTCGGTGCTCATGTTCACGCCGATGGTACTCCCGTACTGGTTACCGACCGTCTCGAGGAGTTCGTCGCCGATGGCGTCCTGTCTCATCGCGATCGTCGCCGGCGAGGCACTGATGGTGTTCAGCGGGAACATGTTGACACAGCCGTTCTCCGGCGGGTTGTCGTCGTAGAACTGGTGGATGGCCGTCGTGACCTGCGGGCCGAACGCACCCGGAATGGTCTCCTCGCCGGGGAGGAAGCCGATGACGCCGGCGGGCGGGTGGCCCATGAAGTACTTGCCAACGGTTCCACTGGAGTTGGCCAGCCCGTCGGGATACTGCGACGAGTCCGAGAGCAAGAGGAGCCGGGGCGTCTCGTAGGCCCCGGCCGCGGCGACGAACACGTCCGCTGTCTGGCGATGGGTCTCCCCGTCCGGGGTCTTGTAGACGGCCTCGGTTATCTCTTCACCGTCGGGCCCGTGTTCGAGGCGCTGGACCGGCACCCGGTCTATCACTGTGGCACCTTCTGTTTCGGCCTTGTCGACGTGGATGTCGGCGCTGTACTTCCCGCCGGACGGACAGACGAACTGGCAGGTGCCGTACCCCTGACACGCGTTGCGGTCGTACTCGCCCCTGTTTATCGCCGTCGGCATCTCCTGGACTGTGATGTCCAGTGCCTCCCCGGCCTCCTCGAACAGCTCTCTGGGGCGGCTCTTCTGGAACGGGTCCATCGGGAACGGTTCCTCCCTGGGCGGCTGGTAGGGAGCGTCCTCGTCGCCAGTGACGCCGATCTCCTGTTCCGCTCGCGCGTAGTAGGGCCGCAGGTCGTCGTAGCTGATGGGCCAGTCCCGTCCGATACCGTAGCGGCTCTGCATCTCGAAGTCCTTCTCGAACAGCCGCGGGACGAGCGCCCCCCAGTGGAGGCTGGTGCCACCGACACCCTTCACCCGGCGCTGGTTCACCGGCCAGGAGTGGGCCCCCGAGGCGGAGTACGCGTCCCGCTCCCCACCCATGTCCCAGATCTCGTTGTCGCCCGGCTCAGGCCGGAGCTGCGTCTTCATCCGGTCGACTCGTTCCTCCTTGTCGAACCGCGGGCCGGCTTCGAGTATCACCACGTCGTGGCCGCGTTTCGCCAGCGAGTGCGAGAGTATGGCCCCCGCCGGCCCCGCGCCGACCACGCAGACATCGGCGCCGTCGACTGGTGTCCTGTCCGTGTTGTCTGACTGCGTATCGCTCATTGTAGCTCCTCGTGGATGTGGTCGGCGGCTTTCAGCGAGAGCGCCATGATGGTCAGCGTCGGATTCGACGCACCGCCGGTGACGAAGACGCCGCCACCGGAGATGTAGAGGTTGTCCAGATCATGGGTCTTCAGTGTCGGGTCGACGACGCTCTCTTCCGGGTCAGTCCCCATCCGGGTGCCGCCCATCGGATGGTAGCCGGCCTTGGCATCTTCGATATACTCAGCGTCGGGCGTGTGCGAGCCCTGCGAGAGGACGACGTTGCCGCCGAGTTCCTCGACCATGTCTGTCATTGCCTGGACGGCCTTCTCTGTCGCGTCCCGGACGTACTGGCCCGCGGTCATGTTGACCTCGGGCACCGGGTTCCCCCTGTCGTCCGTCTTGGACTCGTCGAGTGTGATGCGGTTGTCCTCGCGGGGGAGCATCTCCGCCGAGATGCTCGTCCCGATGGTGCCACCATACTGGATTTCGAGGTCCGCGAGCAAATCGTCGCCGAGTTTGTCGCTCCGCATCGCGACCTCGGGTAACGATGGTTCAGCGCCGTTGAGCAGCATCATGTTGATACCACCGACCGGGTCCTCGCCGTCGTCGTAGAACTGGAAGATACCCGACGAGACGACTGGTCCGTACGCTCCGGGGTTCGTATCGCGGTCGGACAGGAACCCGATGACGAACCCGCCCCCGTGGTCCATGAAGTACTTGCCCACTGTGCCACTGGAGTTTGCCAGCCCGTCCGGATACTGGTCGGATTCCGAGAGGAGGAGCAGACGGGGCGTCTCGTAGGTGCCGGCCGCCGCGACGAACGTATCGGCTTCCTGTCTGTAGGTCTCGCCGTCTGGGGTCTCGTAGACGGCCGCCGTAATCTCCTCGCCGGCGGGGCCGTGTTCGAGACGCTGGACCGGCACTTCCGTCAGCACTGTCGCACCTTCTTCCTCGGCTTTCCGGACGTGGATATCGGCGCTGTACTTCCCGCCGGAGGGACAGACGTGTTCACACGTGCCGTAGCCCTGACACTGGTCGCGGTCGTACGCGCCGGTGTTGATGGCCATCGGCATCGGCTGGACATCGATGTCCAGCGCCTCGCCAGCTTCTTTGCATAGTTTGTCGGCGGTGCTCTCCGGGAGCGGGTCCATCGGATACCCCTCCTCGCGCGGGGCCTGGTGCGGTGCCTCGTCGGGCCCCGCCACGCCGATTTCCTGTTCCGCTCGCGCGTAGTAGGGCCGCAGGTCCTCGTAGCTGATAGGCCAGTCTTTCCCGACGCCGTGGCGGCTCTGCATCTCGAAGTCCCGTTCCCGGAACCGGGGGACGACAGAGCCCCAGTGGAGGCTCGTGCCACCGACGCCCTTGACGCGGCGCTTGTTGAGCGGCATATCGCGGTCACTGGAATCGGTGTAGGCGTCCCGTTCGCCACCCATATCCCAGATCTCGTTGACGCCACGTTCCGGGTGGATCTGGCGTTTCATCCGCTCGACTCGTTTCTCCATGTCGAAGCGGGGGCCGGCTTCGAGTATCACCACGTCGTGACCGCGTTTCGCCAGCGAGTGCGAGAGCAACGCCCCCGCCGGCCCGGCTCCGACGACGCAGACGTCGGTGCCGTCCACTGGTGTCTTGTCCGCGCCGCCATCGGACTGTGCGTCACTCATCGTCACGTATCTCCCTTGTACCCGTAGCCACCGGGGAACCCTCTGGGGTTGGGGTTACCCACCAGTTCGCCGCCGGTCGGCGAGGCGTAGAACGCAAAGAGCAGCTCGTCGATGAGGTGGTAGTTCACCCGCTCGACGTCCGTGCCGTCCTGGACGGAGTCGCCCGAGCGGAGCTCAGTGTCCTCGATGAGACCCACGCGCTGGTCGGTGCTCAGTTCAGCGAAGCTGCTCCCGTGGGTGTCCTGAGCGAGGCTATCGAGCGTCTCGCTGCCGGTCTGTACCTCGCTTCTGTAGGACTCCTCGTCGACCATCCGACTGTACAGGTAGGTCCCGAGGAACTCCTCGGTCACCTCGGTCTCGGAGGGGTACAGCACCTCTCCGAGGGCCATCATCGCGTCCGATTCGATTGCCAGTTCGCCGCCGCTGGATGTCCCCGTTCCCGTCGATGTCCCCGCGTCCGTCCCGTCGCCGCCGAGTGACTCACAGCCCGCCATCGCCGCGATGCCGGCCGTGCTGAGCGCGCCGAGGGCGTCACGCCGTGTCAACTTCATGTGTACGTCTGTCACGCGAACGCCACCACTATAAATATTTTCACTACTAACTAGGGTCTGTTAGTAACGCAGCTATATTGTAGCGAACGGCGGACCGATGGTTCTCTGGGGTGTCGAACGACCGGCGGAGAATCCGCTCAGACGGTCAGGCGGCAGCTATCTCCGGGATTTCGCGGACACGTACCGGCAAATCACCGGTACATCAGTACAACGGAGTCTCAGACGCCGGCGACGAGGAAGATGAGGACGCTGACGGCCATCACCGCGAGGATGAACGCCGCCGCGAGCGCGCCACCCATCGACACCATCGCGTTGGCCGTCGAGGCCAGTGTCTCGGTGCGGTCGTTGCCAAACACCGTGACTTCGGCCCGTTCGCTCGCCATCCCGGCCTCGACCGGTTCGAGGTCGTCGATGGCCTCGCCGACCAGCGCCGTTATCTGTTCGACCACCTCGTCTTCGGGGATGACCTGGCCGACCTGGTTCTCGGCCTCCATCGTGTTGACGATGTGAGTGTCGCTGGTCATTACCTCCACCGCGTCGACGCCCTCGACGGCGTCGAGGATCCGCTCGCGCAGGCCGGGCTCCATGTTGTTCCCGTCGACGAGGACGTAGGCCGTACGGGTCTCGCCGACCTCGAAGACGGCGACCCGGATGCCCAGCGGGCCGATACCCTCTTCGGGGACCCAGTCCGTCTCCGCCCAGGCGACGCCACAGCTGAGCTGCCCCCGCTCGGCGTCGGCCAGCATCTCGCCGAGCTGGCTGGCCCCGTGTATCATGTCGAAGGAACGCTGGCTCCCGGGGACGACGTGGCCCAGGTCCTCGCCCTCCAGCCCGTCGTTGCAGTTGTGGGCGTCGACGAGCAACACGTCGTCGAGTCCGCCGCTGCGGGCCTCCGCCATCGCCGAGAGGCCGACCGCGTAGTCCACGTCGTCGGCACAGCCCGGCGAGTAGGTGGTCACGACCATGGCGTCCTCGCCGAAGGCCTGCCCGAGCAGGCTCGCCTCACCCTCCTCGTGACGGTGGCCCGCCGTCGCCTCGGCGCTGTAGTCGATGTCCTCGAAGGCGCTCTCGGCGGCGTCGAGAATCGTGTCGACCTCGCTCTCGGTGACGAGGTTGAAGTCGTGGCCGGCGGTGGCATGGGGCGGGAAGGCGACCCCGTCGGCGACCTCGGCGACCCGTTTCGGGAGGTTGCCGCCGCCTATCTCACCCATCGGCCCGGGGTGTATCATCGGCAGGACGAAGCGGGCCTTCTCCTCGCCGTCGGGCCGCCGGACCGCGAGGACGGTGACAGGGACGATGGCCTCCTCGCCGATGTCCTCGAAGAACGTCTCCAGTTCGTCCGACCCCTCCGCGAGGTAGCCGACGAAGCCCCGCAGGAAATCCAGCGCCGAGACGCCAAGCGAGGAGCGCCACGGCCGGTCGATGGCGACCAGGAACACCCACACGGCCCCCGCGTACAACAGGCAGATGACCGCAAGCAGGACGAAATCAGCCGGGATAAACCCCTGCAACGCCGGCGGCGCCTGCTCCGTGCGGGCCAGCAAGTCCTGGAGCTGAGGGTCGTCGAGGATGTAGGTGGTCGCCCCGCCGTACACCGCGAGCATCGCCGCTGCGGCGGCGGTCTGGACGCTGGCCGGCACGACCGCTTGCAGGAAGCTGTACCGGGAGACGGCAAGCAGGATGAGCAGCCGGAACGCGAAGATAGAGGCTAACGCGACCAGCAGGACGTCGAAGACGAAGTTCGCGCCGAGCCGGGCGCTGAGGACCGCGATGACGCCCGCCACCGTCAGGAAGGCGATGGTGATACACTCACAGACGAGCGCGAGCAGCGAGGCCCGGTTCGGGGTGAGCTGGCCGCCCATCCGGCGGTCGACCCACGGCGTCACCGCGCCGGCGATGGCCGTCGGCAGCCCGATGAAGAAGATTCCCTGCCAGGCGTCGTCGAGCACGAACCGCGAGTCGAAGGCCGCGACGCCGGTCAGCGCCGCGATGAACAGGGCAAAGGCGAGGCTAGCGTACCAGTTCGGGGCCCGGAAGATAAAGCGGGAGAGGCTCGCAAGGTTCCCCTGTGTGGCAGTCATTTATTTATCACATCCAGCCGGGCTATATAAATCCAGCCGCTCCAATCGACGTCCTCGAAACCGACCGACAGCGGGCTGCCTTACTGCCGTGGCGCCGACTGCTGGTCACAGACGGCGAGGAAGTTCTCGAAGACGGCTTCGCCCTCTTCGGTGTGGGCGACCTCCGGGTGCCACTGGACGCCGAACAGGTTGCGCTCGGTGTCGCTCATCGCCTCGACGCCACAGACGTCGGAGGTCGCGGTGCGGGCAAAGCCTTCGGGCACCTCCTTCACTTCGTCGGCGTGGCTCGCCCAGACGCGGGTCTCCGGGGCGAGCGAACCGATGAGCGGGTCCTCGTCGTCCAGAATCTCGACGGTCACGTCGGCGTAGCCGCCGTACTCGCCGCCGCCGACACGGCCGCCCAGCTGGTCGGCGATGAGCTGCATCCCCAGACAGATACCCAGTACTGGAACGTCCAGGTCGAGGTAGTCGGGGCAGTTGCCGATGTCGTCCATGTCCGGACCCCCCGAGAGGACGATGCCGTCGGCGTCGATCTCCTCGGGCGGCGTGTCGTTGTCAAGCAGTTCCACGTCCACGCCCATGTCCCGGAGTGCTCGCTGCTCCAGATGGGTGAACTGGCCGTGGTTGTCGATGACGACGATGTGGGTCATTGGTAGCCGACAGGCTAGCTGGGCCTATATATCTCCTGATACACCGATGGGGCATGGTGTCACCCTCTTCGCATCCGGTTAATACGCGGTAACTGGAAAGTTCAGGCTCTGGTGGGCGTGGCTCATATCCGCATTTTCGAGTCGCAATTAATACACGTCGCACTGACATCTACGTGTATGTCAGAAGATACCATACAGCAAACCAGACGCGGTGTCCTACACAGAGCAGGCGCTGTGCTGGCCGGTGGCCTCGCGGTCAGCTCGACTGCTGGCTCGGCCGCAGCGGCCGACGATGGCTTCGAGGTGACCACCCTGGACCCCGGCTGGGCGTCCGAGAGCGCAGCGTATCTGCTCGGTGAGATAACCACGCTCGACGACGGTCACGTGAGCCGCTGGTACTTCGAGTACGGCGTCGCGGGCGAGGGGCTCCCCAACGAGACGCTCGACCGCAACTGTACCGACCGATTCGGCCGGTGCCAGGAGGAGGGCGAGACCCTCGACAAGTACCTCTACAGCCTCCAGGCGGGGACCTCCTACGAGGTACAGATCGTCGCTGAGACGGGCGATGGCCGCCTCGCAAAAGGCGGCGTCGTCGAGTTTACGACCGACGGCGGGGGCGGAGGCGGGGGCGGGGGGAACGACGACTCGACGGACGATTCGTCGGACGACTCGACCGACGACTCCACCGACCCGAGCTGCAAAAACAACGCCGACAAGAAAAAGAAGTGCTGATGTCAGGGTTCACTCGGCCACGCTCGGTCGGCTGAGTATCGGGACGAACCAGGTGGCGTGGGAATCGGGTCGACTCTCGACCGGCCGTGCTGCTAGCTGGGGCCGCTGACGCGCGGTGTCGGCCCGGTCCACGATTCTCGGACGTGACCGCTGCTACTCGTCGTCGCTGTCGTACCGGTCGGCAGCGGATTCGAACCCCATCTCGGAGTGTTCCTGGCTCTTTCGCCCCTCCTGCTCGGCGATGGCCTCCGGGTCGGGGGCGGCGTCGTCGTCGATGCGCGCCCAGGAGTTGTGAACCTTCGCGTGACACCACCGACAGAGGAAGACGGTTATCTCGTGGCTCAGCTCGTCCTCACTGGCCGACTCGCCGTAGGAGAGGTGGTGTTCCTCCAGCAGCGGCCGCGAGTCGTCGAACGCGTTGCGGCGCTCTTCGAGCCCACAGCGGATACACTCGCGGTCCCGATTGCGACAGCGGAAGTGCGGGCAGTCGCTCCAGTCCCACTCGACCTCGTCCGCTCGCGGGTCGCACTGCTCCCCGCTCTCCTGTTCCGAGACGCGTGGCGTCTCGCGAGGCTCGTCATCTGGTCCCACTGCGGCCGGACAGCGAAAGTTCTCGGCGCTGCGGGCGTTCGCAAACTCCGGGTCGTGGTGGCCGTGTTCGCGCGCCCACCGGCACTTCCCTTCGTCGGTGACGAAGTCACATCGGTCGACGTAGTCGTAGGGGTCGGAGACGCCGACGCTCGTCCCGCCCGGTGCCTTCTCCATGCCTGTCGCCTCTGACCGCCAGCTACCTGTATCTGGCTCTCCACCGTTTTCATCGTGGGTTCGTGCTGCTCACCCTCGCCGGCAGCGTCATTTTCCGAGTCGTTGACCACGCAACTGCCACCACCTGTGTCAGCGACATTACTTCCACTCTTCCGGGTCCCCTTCCTCGAACTCGCCTTTCGCCTCCCGGTCGCGCGGCCAGAGCACGATTACGATGGCAGTTATATAGTAGAGCGCGATGAGAGCGACGACGACAACGCCGGGGACGGCGGCGATGGCGGCGGTCGTCAGTGGCTCCTCGTTCGGTGCGAACGCCGTGATTCGGAACAGCCACGCGACGAGCAACACGGCCAGCAACGGGAGGTAAATTCGCCGAAGACGGTTCGCCAGCGCTTCCGATATCGATACCTTCAGCGTCGGTGTCCGGTAATCCCGACTGAGTTTGCCCCGCCAGTCCTCGTGTTTGAGCCCCTCTGACGGTTCGAGTGCGTCCGCCAGCAAGTTCTGCTGGAAGAGGCGCACCCGTGACCGATAGATATCGTAGTCGCGATACCGCCGTGCTTCGATCGACAGGAACAGCGAGACAGCCAGCATCCCGACGATGATGATGTAATGTGGGTTATCGCCACTGGAGAAGGCCCAGGTGAGAATCGCAGCCACGACCGTTACCCCCCAGGTCGTCGTCTGGTCGAGGCGCGATCGCCACGTCGTCTCCCGGTCCAGTTCCCCGCGATAGGCATCGCCCAGTATCGACACCATCTCCGTGCTCTGTCCGGTTATCTCGCTGCCGAGCCTGGGTTCCGATGCCTGGTCTGACTCGTCTGGCGGTTCATCGACCATACAGAGCGGTACGATACCAGCAGTGAAACTAGTTCAACTGCCTGACCTTTCGTGGAGCGACCCAGAGCCGCCCATCGCTGCCCAGGCCGAATTCTCTCTACAAGTTTTCCCGTCTGTCGTCGTGGTCACTCGTCGCGACACTACCGAACTCGCTACCGTTCGAGACACACCGGACGCGCCGACGGAACGCTTACGTGGCGACGTACCCACGCGAGCGTATGCGCGTCGTCCACGACCCTGACGGGGAAAGTCACGTCCTCGCCACCAACGTCCACACGGCCGACTCGATGCTCGAAAAGTCGAAGGGCCTGATGTTCCGCCGGTCGATTCCGGACGACTACGCGCTGATATTTCGATTCGAACCCTCCTGGCCCTTCGGCGCGGTGCGCCGCCGGGTCATCCACATGCTGTTCGTTCGCTTCCCGACAGACGTGGTCTGGCTGGCCGACGACGAGGTCCGCAAAGCCAGGACGATGTATCCGTGGCGTTCCATCGACTACGCGAAGGCCGACACCGTCATCGAACTGCCGGCGGGGAGCGCCGACGACGTCGATGTGGGCGATACGGTGGTCGTGGAGTCCTGACACCGGACCGCATCCGCCAGACTAAAGACCATGAACGTCCCAGTACCCTATACTATGTCGGAACACCCGACGGAGGATAGAGGAAGTCGCCGCGAGGCGACTGGGTGTGAAATTCGCCCCGAGTGATGGAAGTGAATCTTCTGTGAGCCACTACACACTGTTCGGGGACCACCCAGCGACGCGTCCCCTCGACGAGGTAGACGGCGTACAGTTCCTGGACACCACGCTGCGCGACGGCGAGCAAGCGCCCGGGGTCTCCCTGACCCCCGACGACAAGGCAGCCATCGCCCGCTCGCTCGATTCGGCAGACATCGACGTCATCGAGGCCGGCAGCGCCTGTACTGGTCCCGGCGAGCGCGAGACTATCTCGCGGGTCGCACAACTGGACCTGGATGCCACGGTGACGAGCTTCTGTCGGGGCATCCAGAACGACATCGACCTCGCCCTGGAGTGTGGCGTCGACGGCATCGACCTCGTCGTCCCGGCGAGTGACCGCCACGTCGAGGACAAGGTCGGCACCTCCCGCGAGGACAACGTCCAGTCGACGGTCGAACTCGTCGAGTACGCCAAGGACCACGGGCTGTGGGTCGAGGTCATCGGCGAGGACGGCTCCCGGGCAGACCTCGACTATCTCGAAGAGCTGCTCGCGGCGGCGCTCGACGCCGGCGCGGACCGTATCTGCTGGGCCGACACCGTCGGCCACGCGACGCCGGACCGCGCCCTCGAATGCGTCTCCCGGCTCTCAGAGCTGGGCCCGGTGAGCACCCACACCCACGACGACCTTGGGCTGGCTGTGATGAACGCCCTCGTGTCGGTCGCTGCGGGTGCGGACCTGGTTCACGGGACGATAAACGGCATCGGCGAACGGGCCGGCAACGTCGCCCTCGAAGAGGTCGCCATCGCCTTAGACCACGGCTACGGCGTCGAGTCGATGGACCTCACGGAGGTGTACGACCTCGCGAAGCTCATCGCCAACCGCACCGGTATCCAGCTGGCGCCCAACAAGGCCGTCGTCGGTCAGAACGCCTTCACTCACGAGTCGGGCATCCACACCGACGGCACCCTGAAAGACGACGCGATGTACGAGCCCTACCCGCCCGAGAAGGTCGGCCGCGAGCGCCGCCTCGCCCTGGGTAAACACGCCGGTCGCGCCGGCGTCGAGGCCGCACTCGACGAACACGACGTCGAGGCGACCGACGACCAGCTCGACGAGATCGTCGGTCGCGTGAAGGAACTGGGTGACCGCGGCAAGCGGGTCACCGACGCCGACCTGCTGACGATCGCCGACGAGGTCACGGGCCAGTCCCAGGACCGCCGCGTCGAACTGCTCGGGCTGACTGCGGTCTCGGGCTCCGATACGCCGACCGCGAGCGTGCGCCTCTCCGTCGACGGCGAGGAGCGCAAGGCCGCAGCCGTCGGCTCCGGCCCCGTCGACGCCGCGATGAACGCGACCGAAGACGCCCTCTCTCACACCGCCAACGCCACCCTCGAAGACTACCACGTCGACGCCATCACCGGCGGGACGGACGCCATCGTCACCGTCGAGATAGAGATGTCACGCGGGGACGACAGCGTCGCCGTCTCGGCCAGCGATTCCGACATTACACGGGCCTCCGTGCGGGCGATGGTCGACGCGATGGACCGCCTCGTCTCTGACGACAGCGAGACGCTGGTCGCCGACGACTAGCGGACGAATTCAGCAGAAGCTGGGACCGTTTTCCGCGTTACACTCGCGCTTCGGCAGTCGAGGGCTCCTCGTGGAACTGCTCGACAGTCACTCGGCGCTGTGCCGACACTTCCACCTGACAGCCGGCCATGAAGAACTGGACCGTCCCGCAGGCGTCCTGCCCGGCGGCGGTAAACAGCGCGTCTAACGCGTCCGGGTCGATGCAGTCGTAGAGGCGTTCGTTCAGATCGAGCGGGTCGACACCCTTCTGCTCCGCGACGGCGACGACGACGGCGTGGCTCAGCGGCTCCGTTTCTGGGACGATCCGGTCATTGAGATTGCCTGTCATTATTTGAACTCGCTGTCTCTCCCTACCGATGGGACCATGAAGCCGGTTCTGGCTACCCTGATAGCCACGCCCGCGGGGCGACACTACGAGTATAGTTCTGTGACTCGCTGTCACGCTACGTCTTCGAAGACCAGCTCGAGCAGCTTCCGCTGACTGACTCTGAGATGGCGGTTTACCGTCGGCTGTGCGACCCCGAGCATCTCGGCGACTCCCTCACCGGTCGTCTCCCGGGGCCACTCGAAGAAGCCACTACCGTAGGCTGTCTGGAGCGCTTCGAGCTGGCGGTCAGTCAGGACGGCCTCGAGCGAGCGACGTATCCCATCGCGAGACCGGGTCTCTGCCGGCTGCTGGCGCCGCGCCGTCAGCGTGATGTCCGCGTGGCCGTTCGCCAGCCGGTCGAGGAACGCGCGCACGTCGGCGTCGGCGGCGAGCGTGACCGTCAGCGACATCTCCTCATCCGTGACACACGCCGTGTCGAGGTGCCCGCCGTGGCGGACCACCCGACCGACGACGGTCGGCTCGCGGGCGACCAGCTCGTAGCGGTCCCCGTCGGCGACGGCCGCCAGCGAGTCGACGCCACAGACAGCTCTGGCGGCCCCGCCGACGGCGTCGCCGTCGAAGCCCGGAACCGTAAGGAACAGTCGCGTCCGCTCCCCATCGACCGGAATCGCCTCCGTACAGCACACCGTCGCCCCGAGTGTGCCAGCCAGTCGCTCCAGTGTGGCGTCCGGCTCGGTGACGCGCAAGTCCAGTTCGACGACGGTGTCGGCGGCCAGATGGGCCTGGCGCTCCCGGTCGCGGACGGCCGTCGCGACACTGTCGCCGAGTTCGGTGAACACCGACCTGAGCGAGTCGTCCCACTCGACGGGCTGGTCGGCGTAGGCCGTCAGCACGCCGTAGCTGACACTGTCGGTCCGGAGCGGGACGCTGACGGCCGCCTGGAAGTCCCGAGCGATGGCCGCCCTGCACCAGTGGTGCCCCCCGATATCCTCGGCCACGGCGTCGACGGTCGTCGGCTGGTTCGAGGCGACTGTCTGGACGGCCGGCGGGGCCTGTGGGTCGTCGGTCGAGAGCGAGACGGTCTCCAGGTAGTCCGACCCGGCGCCCGACCAGGCCCGGGGCTCGACCCCGCCGTCCCTGACCCGTCCGACCCACGCGAACGACAGCCAGTCCGACGCCGTCAGTGCCGTACAGATTCCCGACTCGATATCGCCGACGGTGTCGGCGTCCACGAGTACCCGGTGGACTCGGCGCACCAGCGACAGTTCCCGTTCCAGCTCGGTGACGCGTTCGGCCTGCTCGCGGTGGGTCGCGTCGCGCTCCCGGAGCGTCGCTTCCCGGTCGACCCGTCCGAGCGCGGCGACTGCTCTCTCGGCGAGCCGGTCGACCCTACCGCGCGTGCGTTCGTCGCCTGGTCCAGGGCGCCGCTCGCAGTCTTGACGGTCGCGCTGGTCCGTACCGCAGACGGTGTGGAGCACGCCGTAGTCCCCCAGCGGCTGGTAGCGGTCGCCGCTCTCGACCGTCGTGGCCGTCCCCTCGAGAAACACCTCGCGGACGATACCGTCGTCGGCGCCACCGACCGGCGCTCGCGCGTCGGCGCCCGGCCGTCCGTCGACGCCCGCCGGCCACAGCACGTTCCGGCAGGCGTCGAACAGATACAGCGTCGCGCCCGACAGCCCGAGTACGTCGGTCGCCGTCTCGACGATGCATTCGGCGACGGCTTCCCTGCTCTCGGCGCCGAGCAGGTCCGGTGTCGCCCGCTGCAGGTCGGTCACCGCTGTCCGGTTCCGCTGTAGTTCGACGCGGCGGTCGACCCCTCGGTCCCGGCCAACACAGAGGATATGTGTGCCATGGCGGTCGAACCCGAACTCGGCCCACCGCTCGGGGGCAGTCCCGATTCGGACCGATACGTACTCGCCGGACTGCTCGATAGTCTCCGCTACTGTCTCGGCGGTCAGTCCCGGGAGGACCGCTGTGAGTGGCTTGCCGACGGGTGTGTCGTCGGCGCCGACGAGCGTCGCGAACGCGTCGTTGGTCGATACGATAGTCAGCGATCCGTCCAGTACGACCGCTGGCTCGGCCAGTCGCGTTATCAGAAGGTCGAGTAACCCTAGCGGTGATGCCGACGCGTCGGTCGCGTGGTCCACCCGTGGCTCCGCACCTGAGTTTTCCATAGACGCTTCAGGAACCTGAGCGTGGAAAGCATAGTCTCAGCTTCGCTCCCGGCTCCGTACCAGACCGGTGCAGGTAGTCACGCCGGCTGTGGCGGTCGCCCCTACAGCTCCTCGTCGGCGTCGAACTCCTCGGGCGAGCGGCCGGCTACGTCGATTACTTCGTCCGAGACTATCAACGGACAGTCCACCCGCAGGGCGATGGCGATACCGTCGGACGGGCGGGCGTCGAACACCATCTCTTTGCGCCGGTCCTCGAGGTACTGTTCGGTGTCTATCTTCGCGTAGAAGGTCCCGTCGGTGAGGTCGTCGATGCGCACACGGTCGATGGCCCCACCGAACTCCGCGACCATCTCGACCAGCAGGTCGTGGGTCAGCGGCCGTTCGAAGGGTTCGCCGTCGATGGCGAGTTGCATCGACTGGGCCTGGTCGGTGCTGACGAATATCGGGACGATCTCCTCGCGCGCACGCAAGAGTACCACCGGCGTCCCCGACCCTTCTTCGCTGACACCGACGCCGACCCCCTCGACCGTGGCCTCGTGTTCCATATAAATCTGCTTCGGCGTGTAGGTATGAAAAACTAGCCCGCTGTCGTTTTACCGGACGAGGGCGTGTGTCTCTTCTGTGACCGACGAGGGGTATCTGGTCGCCGTGAAACCGTCGGCGCGCCGTGTGAGCGCACGCGCCGGCCGGTGGGTCAACCGCGAGGGCCCCACTCGACTGTTCGACTCGAAGCCCCTGGCTCGGGAGTGGGCGCGGGCCTGCTCCAGTGCCGGCGCGACGGTGTGGGTCCAGGACGCCCCCGCCTGGGCCGCCGGCGACGCCGACGGCTACCTGGTCGGCCGCCGCTTTCGCGACGCGGGCGCCGAGCGGTCGGGCCAGCAGGCGACTATCACGGACCGGTAGGGGAACGCGATACTTTTGCCCCTGGCGGCCCCAGAGACGGTATGGACGACACCGCTGAGTCCGGCCTCGACCAGCCCACCGAGCGGACGACGGCGGACCTGCTGGAGGACGACGACGAGGGTCTCGTCGAGGGGATGAGCCGCAAGAAGGCCACGCTGTTCATCGCGCCCTTTGTCGCCATCGGTCTGTTCGACCTCGTCCTCCTGCTCGGGTGGGGGCTGGACCCGCTGTGGGGATTCATGATTTTGCCGCCGATTCTGTTCGTCAGCGTACTGGGCTGGATCGCGTTCAGAACCGGGTTCGCGAGCGATAGAACGTGACGTGACAATCGCACGAGCTGTGACGGTTCGCACGAATCGTGCGAACCGGTCACCTCGATAGCGACGTCAGTCCGTCAGCAGCTCGTCGACGGCGCCGCGCGCGGCCAGTGCCGCGTCGTCGGCGACCCGCTCCTCGTCGGCGCTCGCGTCGGGTGCCTTGACGTATATGTCCACGTCGAGCACCCGCTCTTCGAAGGTGACTGTCACGTCGTAGTCCTCGACCTCGCTCACGCTGAGCCGAGCAAAAATGACGTCTTCGGCCGCGTCGGCGGCCGTCTCTACGACCTCGTCGTCGGTCGCCATTGCCTTATGCGCCGGCGCCGGGGCCGCCTGCCGGGCCGCCACCGAGCATCTGCTGGAGCTCGCTCTGGAGCTCCTCGAACTGCTCCTGGACGCGCTCTTCCTGCTTTTCGAGGGTCTCGACGCGGACTTCGAGGTTGCTGACCTTCTCTTCGAGGTCCTCGCGGGCCTCGTCGAGGTCCGTCTTCACGAGCAGCTCGCCGACCTCTCGGTACATCGTGGTGTCGGCGTCGACGTCGTCGAGCTCGTCTAGTGCGGTCTCGGACTCCTGCAGCTCCGACTCGGCCGTCTGTTTCTGTGTCGCGACCTGCTGTGCGGTCTCCTGAAGGTCCTGCAGCTCCTCGAGCTTCTCCTGTGCTTCCGGCGGAAGGTTACCCTGCATACTCGCCCGGTCGGGGTCCGCACTGTTAAACCCACGCTTTCAGTTTCCCGGCCACGCAAAGCGCCCAGAACCCGATACCGTCACTGTGGCCCCGTTGCGGGCTGGTCAGCGTACTACTCCGCCACTTCGCCTACCGCCCGCTCGCTCACGGCTGTACGGAGTTCACTCCGCAATCTCCCCGACCGCCCGCTCGCGCAGCTCCCCGGTCAGGTGCATCCCATGTTGATCGATGCGCCGGACGATACGCTTTGCCTGGGTCGGGCTCAGGTATTTGTCTTCGATGGCGGCACGAACGACCACGCCGAAGCTGCTCGTGACTTCGGCGCCCAGTCCCTGCGCGGTGCGGCGGACGGTGCGGTCCTCGGAGACGACGGCGACGGCCGAGCGGTCCCGCTGGTCCCGGTGAGCCAGCACGCCCGCGAGTATCGTCTCCGCCGGGCCCACGTCTTTCGCCCCGAGGACGGCCCGCGCGCCGTCGAGGAACGCCTCGTCGACACCCGTCTCGACCCCGCTGTCGAGGTACTCTCCGAGGTTCGTTGCGGCCGGCTCGACGTCCACGGCGTCGGCGACCGGGGCCGGGACGACGACGTCGCCGTCGAACGCCGAAAGCAAGGCGAGTTCGCCCACCTGCCCCAGGCTGTACAGTGACGTTGGGCCGACGTAGATGCGTGTCATAGCTCGGCGGCGGTGTCGGCGTCGAGCTCCAGGTCCGACAGCTGGAGCTGTGTCGTCAGGTTCCGTTCGCGGGCCACGTCCAGCCACTCGGCGATAGAGCAGTCCGCTATCTGTGCGGCCTCGGCCGTGGAGACGTCCCCGGACTGGTACCGTTCGACGGCGACCCGCACGCGCAGCGTCTCCAGACCCTCGCCGAGGGCCTTCCGGATGGTCGTCGACCGGTCCTCCGAGAGCAGGTCGGCCACGTCGTCGAGCTCCGCCTTCTCTTCGTCGCCGAGTCGTGCGCTAATGGTCGGCATCGTATACGTACTAATATATCGTATACATACATCAATGTAGGGGGCGACCCACGACGGCCGCGCTGTGCCGAACCGTCAACGCTTACCCGTCGGGGGCTCCCATGCATCCCAATGAGCGACGACGCACGGGCGTTCGTGCCGGGCCACGTGACCGGCTTCTTCACCGTGGACCGGGGCGACGACCCGACGAAGACGGGCTCCCGCGGTGGCGGCATCGCGCTCTCGGACGGCGTCTCGGTGACGGTCGAACCAGCCACCGAGACGACGGTCGAACTCAATGGCGAGGCGGTCGAGATGGACGCCGTCGAGCGCGTCCTTTCGGCACTGCGGGCAGAGGCACACGTCTCCGCCGAGACGCCGCTCCCGCTGGGCGCCGGCTTCGGCGTCTCCGGAGCGATGGCCCTCGGAACGGCGCTGGCGACCAACGCCGCCCTCGACCGCGGGCTCTCGTACAACGAACTCGTCACCATCGCCCATGGTGCGGACGTACAGGCGGGCACCGGGCTCGGCGACGTGGTCGCGCAGGCGCGGGGCGGGGTCCCGCTGCGGCTGGAACCCGGCGGCCCCCAGTACAACTACGTCGACGCCGTCCCCGAGCGGGCCCGCGTGGAGTACTACACGCTGGGCGAACTGTCGACGCCGGACGTCGTCGGCGGCGACACCGAGGCCCTGACGACCGCCGGCGAGCGCGCGCTCTCGATGGTCGTCAAAGAACCGACGCTGCCGACGGTCATGCGGGCAGCCCGGCAGTTCTCCCGCGAGGCGGAACTGCTGACCGACGACGTGGAGGCGGTCGTCGCGGACGTCATCGAGGCCGACGGCGACGCCGCGATGGCGATGCTGGGCGAGACGGTGTTCGCGCTGGGGTCCGGGCTGACCGACGCCGGCTACGACGCCCGCTCGTGTGCGACCTACCCCGCGGGCGCGACGCTGGACAGCGAGGGGTGACCGACGGACGCCCGGTGAATCGCCACACCGGAACCGTGCTATCTCGTGACGCAGGTACGGAGGACTTTTCTACACGTACCAACAGTAGGAAGCATATGAGCGACGACGTCGACGTGCCAGAGAGTCACCCGCGGTACGAGTCACTGCTGACTCGCCACCGCATCGAGGCGGGAGTCGATATGGGAATCACCTCCCGACAGGGGCTTATCGCACAGGGACGGGGCGAAGCGTACGATTACCTGCTGGGCGAGGAGACCATCGACAGCGCCGACCGGGCCGAGCGGGCGGCCGCCGCGTACCTCCTCTCGGCGGAACACGCGGTCATCTCGGTCAACGGCAACGCCGCGGCGCTCGTTCCGGGTGAACTGGTCGAGCTGAGCGAGGTGACGGGGGCCGACCTCGAAGTGAACCTGTTCAACCGGACCGAGGAGCGCATCGAACGCATCGCCGAGTATCTCAAGCAGCACGGCGCCGAGGCGGTCAGGGGACTGACCGCCGACGGTCGGATTCCGGGGCTGGACCACGAGCGCGCGAAGGTCGACGCCGACGGCATCGGCGACGCCGACGTGGTGCTGGTTCCCCTAGAGGACGGCGACCGCGCCGAGGCGCTGGGCGAGATGGGCAAGACCGAACTCGTCGTCGACCTCAACCCCCTCTCGCGGTCGGCACAGGTCGCGACGGTCCCTATCGTCGACAACATCATCCGGGCTATTCCGGCCATCACCGAGCACGCGCGAGAGCTGCACGAGGACCGGGACGCACAGCGGACGGCCATCGACAGTTTCGACGCCAGTACGGCGCTTACCGACGCCGAAGCGGCGATTCGAGGGGGTGCCTGAGATGGGGCTGGCACCGTACATCTACACCGACCGCCGTCTCCCCGACGAGGAGACGGTCCGGGAGACGCTTTCCGGGCGGTCGCTGACGAAGTTTGGTGACGACGAACAGCTCGAACGCCTCCATCGGGTGTTCTACCCGGTCTTCCGCGTCGAGTACCGCTACGAGACCGACGAAGGGCAGTTGTTCGGGACGGAGGAGAAGACGGCCACGGCGCTACTGGACGGCTTATGGGAGGACAACGACGCCGAGCTGTCCCGGTACGCCGAGGGGACCGACGAGCTGGTCCGGCGGGCGACCAACGACTACGACTTCGGTGCCAACACGCCCAATCTCGGCCGGTCGGTCCTCATGCAGTTCCAGGTGCCGACCGACGAGGCCGAGTCACTGCTCCCGCGACGTATCGAGGAGTACCGCGAGCAGCGGGGCACCACTGCCAACGTCTTCCTGCGGAAGCTTCGGGAGTCGTACGGCCTCCCCGGTGATTTCGACCCCGAGGGGTTCGGCGGGGTCACCGGCATCGAACGCTGTTACCTCCCGTTCTGGCTCGCCGAGTTCCACTCGCCGCATTCGGACGACATCGCGCTGGTCTCCTTCCGCGACCCGGAGTCGTCGGCCGAGGAGATGCGCCAGCACGGCTGGCTCTCGGCCTTCGTCAGCGAGCAGCCCCGGCGGCTGGCCACGTTCGGCTACGAGGCCGACCCAGACCGCGTCGAGCGGGCGATTCGTGAGCGCATCGGGCAGACGGGCGGTGGCGCCGGTGGCAGCGGAGAGAGCACTTCCGGTGGCAGCGGTGGCGAGCCAACCGGCGAGGGCTCCTCGGGTGCCCCGACGGTCAACCGCCAGGGCGCGAGTGACGGCCAGTCCGACGGCGAACCCGAGGTCGTCCAGCCCGACGGCGTCGATATGGAGGCCGAGAGCGTCGTCGACCCGGACCCCGACCGAAGTTTCGCCGACGTCGGCGGGATGAGCGACCTGCTCGATACGCTCAACCACAAGGTCGTCCGCCCGCTGGCGGACCCCGATGCCTTCGAAGAGTACGGCATCGGCGTCGTCAACGGCGTCTTGCTGCACGGCCCGCCGGGCTGTGGGAAGACCCACGTCGCCGGCGCGCTGGCCGGCGAGGTCGACCACGCCTTCATCGAGGTCAGCCCCTCCGACGTGACGAGCAAGTACATGGGCGAACCGGCCCAGAAGGTCGAGGAGCTGTTCGCCATCGCGCGAGCGAACGCCCCCTGTGTGCTGTTCATCGACGAGATAGACGGTATCGCCGGCGACCGCGACGGCGACTCGAACATGAACTCCAGCGAGCAGCAGCTGGTGAACCAGCTCCTGACCGAACTGGAGGGCATCGCCGAGGAGGACGTCGTCGTCCTCGGTGCGACGAACCTCGTCGACGACGTCGACGGGGCCATCCGCCGGTCGGGCCGCTTCGACGAGCGCGTCGAGGTGCCCGAGCCCGACGCCGAGGCCCGCCGGTCGATTCTCAAGCTCCACCTGGCCGGCCGGCCCACCGCCGAGGACCTGGACCTCGAACCCGTCGTCGAGGCGACCGCGGGCTACGCCGCCAGCGATCTCGAACTGCTGGCCGAGAACGCCGCTCGGGCGGCGCTGCGGGAGGACGCCCCGATCGGGACCGACCACCTGCAGGCCGAAGCCGAGGAGTCCTCGACGAGCATCCCGGACTGGATAGACCCGGCCGACGCCGCCGAGGGCGGGGTCGTCCAGCCGGACGGCGTCGACCTGCAGGCGACGAACCTCGTCGAGCCCGAGCCCGGCCGCGATTTCACCTCCGTCGGCGGGATGGAGGAGCTGAAAGAGCGCCTCCAGAACACCGTCATCGAGCCGGTCCAGAACAGCGAGGCCTACGACGAGTACGGCATCGACGTGCTCTCTGGCCTCCTGCTCTACGGCCCGCCGGGCTGTGGGAAGACTCACCTCGCGGGCGCGCTGGCTGGTGAACTCGGCCACAGCTTCATCGAGGTGACGCCAGCGGACCTCTCCAGCAAGTGGATGGGCGAACCGGCCAGCAACGTCGCCGACCTGTTCGAAATCGCGCGGGCGAACGCACCGTGTATCCTCTTCATCGACGAGATAGACGGCGTCGCCGGCTCCCGGCGCGGGTCGACCAGCGACAACCAGCAACAGCTTGTCAACCAGCTCCTGACCGAGGTCGAGGGCGCCGCCGAACACGACGTCGTGACGGTGGGTGCGACCAACTTCGTCGAGGACGTCGACAGCGCGCTGCGCCGCTCGGGCCGCTTCGACGAGCGTGTGGAGGTGCCGCCGCCGGACGCGACAGCCCGCCGGCAGATTCTGGAGATTCACCTCTCGGACCGCCCCATCGCCGACGACATCGATTGGGACGCCGTTATCGAACCGACCGAGGGCTACGCCGCCAGCGACATCGAGCTGCTGGCCGAGGACGCCGCCCGCCACGCGCTGCGGGACGGCTCCGAGATACAGCAGCAACATCTGGAGACGGCGGTGTGGGAGACCCACTCCAGCATCGAGGACTGGGGCGAGGCCGACCGCTACGCGGAGAACGACCTCACGTCAGAACTGGGACGCTAGCCCCGCTTCGACGGCTGGCGACCGCGCGGCGACGCTCGCGACGACACCCGAACAAAACGCCGCGAGACCGGCTGCGCCCGCCACGTCGGTCCGCCCCCATTGCCCGTCGTCATCTGCTACCGTGAGCAGTACCGTGACGCTGATTGCACCCGAGAGAACGCCGTTGATGAGCGACTTCTGCCAGTGGTTCATACGAACACGTATGGGTGCTGACATCTAGTGCCTTGTGCCGGTCCCGCTGGCGACGCCCCGCTAGTAGTCTCCCAGCACACCCAGTTTCCGTGCCCGTCGCGTCGTGTACTGGAAGACCAGATAGCCGCCGCCCAGATAGCCGACCGCAGTGGCAAGCAGTAGCCCGAGGTCGGCGGGGGAAAACTCCCAGAGCCGCGTCCCGTCCAGCATCGCACGCTGGAGCAAGGCGCTGCCGTGGGCCAGCGGCAGCGCCCGCGTCCAGCCCAGTTCGAACACGGGCGCTGAGATGAGCACGATGAACCCGAACTGCAGGAGGTTCAGCCAGTTGCCGACCTGCTTGTACAGCACGGTGATTCCACCCGCGGCAAAGCCAAGCCCCAGCACCGAGACGATACTGAGCCCGGCGATAGTGACCACTGTGAAGACGTTCAGACTGAGTGTGGTGCCGGTGACGAGTATCATCACGAACAGGATGAACGTCGACGTGAGGAAGGTTCGGACGAGCTTCGCGACGCCTTTCAGCAGCGCGACGGGCGCGAAGCCAAAGGGCGTCATCACGTGTCGTTCCAGAGTCCCCCACTGGACCTCGCTCCCGATATCGTTCGAAATCGAGGAGTAGGCGCCGACCGAGAGCGTCCAGAGGAAGTAGCCGACAATGATGCCCTCGATGGAGTCGGTGAGCGCCCGGCCGGCGACCATCCGGCCGCCGTAGAACAGCAGGCCGAAGAAAAACAACGCGATGACGATGCCGCCGACGGCGTTGGCCGGATAGCGAACGAAGACGAGGTACTCACGGTAGAGGACGGCCCGGACGAGGTGATAATAACCCGCTGGGCGGGGCCCGTCGCCGTCGGACGAGCTCGCCGGTCCGTCGCCGCTGTGCGAACTCATCGTCTCCCCCCGGTAATCTCGACGAACACGTCTTCGAGGTCCGGTTCGACGGTCGTCACCTCTTCCAGTGTCACGTCGTGGTTCCGCAGGTGTGCCATCAGCGCGTAGAGGTCGTCGCTGTCGGCCCGCACCTCGAGGCGTGTGTCGGCCCCACGGCGCTCGATAGTCGTGACGGTGAACCGCTCGCGCAACGCCGCCGTCAGTGTCTCGTCGAAGTCACCGCTCGTCAACTGGACGGTGTGGGTGTCGTCGGTCCGGGCGAGCGCGTCGACGCTGTCGTCGGCCACAATCGACCCCTCCGAGACGATGACGACGCGGTCACACACCGTCTCGACGACGTCCATATCGTGGCTGCTGAGCACCACCGTGAGTTCCTCCTCGGTCGCGAGCCGCCGGAGTTCCCGCTGGAGGGTGCGAGAGCTCTCTACGTCCAGACCCAGCGTCGGTTCGTCCAGGAAGACGACGTCCGCGCCGCCGGCCAGCACGCTCGCGAGCGAGACCTTCTGTTTCATCCCCCGCGAGAGGTCACGGACCGCCACGTCGGCCTTCGCCGTGAGGTCCAGCCGCTCCAGCAGCCGGTCGTGGCGCGCCGCGACGGAGTCGGGGTCCACGCCGCTGATGGTCGCGAAGTACCGGAGGTTCTCCCGGACGGTGAGCCGCCAGTAGTCGTTTCGGGCCCCCTCGAGCATCGCGTCGACCTGCGCGTAGGCGGCCCGCGGGTCCGCACGCGTGTCGATGCCGCCGATATGGACGCTGCCTTCGTCGGGCAGTACCATCCCGAGAACGCACTTGATGAGCGTCGTCTTGCCGGCGCCGTTGGGCCCGAGAAGCCCGACGATGGAGCCCCGCTCGATGGCGACGGAGACGCCGTCGACGGCCGTCACCGCGTCCTCGCCCGTCCCGAAGGTCTTCCGGAGCCCGTCTACGGCGACGGCGGGGGGCTCCGTTTCGCCGTTCCCGTGTTCCTCGCGGGTCCCAGTGTCCGACCGTGCGGCCGAGTCGTCCGCAGCACCGTCCCGTACGACCCCGTCCTCTCGGGTTGTCATCGGCACGGCTAGGGCGCCGAGATGGATAAGCTACAGCCGCGCGCTACTTCGCGAAGTAGCTGGTGAACAGCCCGGAGAAAAAGCCCGAGATGCCGGCGGCCAGGGCCATATCGGAGAGGTCCCACGGACCGTCGTCGTCGTCGGCCATCCAGACCGTGATAGCGACGCTGATTACGAGCGAGACGACACCGTTGACGAGATGGTCTTTCCACTGACCCATGCCGACACGGTACGTGGTGGCCCCTATAGTCAGTTGTGCCGTCGAGAGGGTCTTCCGTGACAGTCCCGTACATCTGGTATGCCCCTCTCGGACCGCGAGCGGTCGAAGCTCGACTCGGGCGACGACACTGCGTTCTACGATAGCCCCCGGTTCGTGACCCACGCCGACGACCCCTTCCAGACGCGACTGACCGAGCTGTACGCCGACGTGCTCGAACCGGGCGACCGCGTCCTCGACGCGATGAGTAGCTGGGTGTCCCATCTCCCGACGTATTCCTTCGAGCGCGTCGTCGGCCACGGCCTCAACGAGGCCGAACTCGCCGAGAACGACCGGCTTGACGAGTGGTTCCTGCAGGATTTTAACCGCGACCAGTCGCTCCCGCTTGCCGAGGACAGTTGCGACGCGGTTCTGTGTGCGCTGTCGGTCCAGTATCTCCAGTATCCCGAGGCGGTCTTCTCGGAGTTCGCTCGCGTGCTCGCGCCGGCGGGTGTCCTCGTCGTGACCTTCACCAACCGGATGTTTCCTACGAAGGCGGTCCGGGCGTGGCGCACGGCGTCGATGGACGGCCGGGCCAGCCTCGTCGATTCGTACTGTCGGGCCGCGGGCCTCACCGTGACTGACGTGTACCGCGAACAGCCTGGACAGGACCCCTTCTACGCCGTCCTCGCGCGACAGGAGAGCTAAGGCGCCGGCTACCCGTCACAGCAGACGGTGTAGCGGACCTCGCTGTCGAGTAGCGACCCGATTCGCTCGGTCAGGGCGTCGACGGTCTCGAACGGCCCGAACTTGCTCACGGTGGCGCCGTCGGCCGCGAGTTCGAGCGTCCAGTGGTCGACGCCCGCCGGGCCGTCCCGGCGATGGACGACGAGCCGGCGGTCCGGGAGGGCGACTGTCACCTGGTCCGTCGAGTCCTCACTGAGGGCCCACTCGACGCCGTCACCGAGACGCTCCGCCACCGTCGTTTCGATTCGAGCGGTGAGGTCTCCGTCGGCCGTCGCGCCATCCGTCATACCCCGACTCGGCGCTCGCAGGGGGAAAACGTCACGGTGGGATGCCTTCTTGTCCGCCGGGCCCCTCAGTCCAGCTAATGCCCGTCTATCCCTCGGTCCGCGACCACGCCGTTTCCCTGTGCGAGCGGGCCGGCTACGACGTGACGGTCCGGCCCGAACGGAGCCTCGACGGCCCGCCGGCGCTGGCCGAGCCGACCGCCGACGCCGTGGGGCTCGTCGAGCCCAGCGACCCCCGTCCCGTCGCCATCGAACCGCTGACGGAGGCCGATATCGGCCCCGCGGGGCTGGTCCCGCGCTTTGCCGACGCCCTCCGCGAGGACCGCGACTGCCTCTTCGTCGTCCCCTCCACCGAGGATACCGGGACGACGCTGACCCAGGTCGTCGCCACGGTGCTTGGCGAGCCGGCCTGTGTCGCCGCCGACGAGCCCGACGGTCGGCAGTTCTACAAGGGCCCCGACCGGGTGCCCCTGTCGGACGGCAGCTACGCCTGCGCCCGCGCCCCGGCGTCGGACCTCCAGTGGCGCGAGGTCCGCGTCGACGAGGGGCGGCCGCGGCTGGAGCTCTCCGTCGGCACCGAAATCGTCGCCGTCTTCGAGCACGTCGACGCGCTCGCCGCGCCGGAACGGCACGCCTTCCAGTACGCCTATCGGCGGGCCGACGACGGCCGCTTCGAGGTGACCGAGGGCGACGAGGTCGTCGAGCGGTTCCCCGGCCCGACGGCGATGCGCCGGGGCGGCTACGCGCCGGTCCCGATGCCGCTCGTCCCGGAACACCTCCTGCCCGAGGATGCGGACCGCTCCCGGTGGGCCGTCTGCCAGCCCGACGGCGGCGCGGATATCCTGACCGAAGCCGGGCTGGTCGCCTGGGCATAGGATACTACCGAACGAGCGGAGACCTGCCGACTACGTCGAGTCGGTCGGTGTCCAGCTCTCGACGACGCTGTATATCTCGATGCGGTCTTGCTCGTCGAGATGGCGCGCTTGGACGCGGTCGTAGACCTGTGCCTGATTGAAATCCTCGCGGTCGACGTCATCTTTGATACAGCCGTAGGAACCGCTATCGAGCTGTTCGCTACAAAATCTGGCCAGGTATGCGACTTCGTGGTACTCGCGGTGGAGTGTCTCGTGGAACGACTCCGAGACGGTCGGCGCTTTCGGGTTGTCGACGTACTCCTCCCACCGGTCGGCGACGGAGCCCTGTCTGCCCCCATTTTCGTCGTCACGGGCGGCAACCAGGACATCTTCGAACTCTTCGTTCGGTTCCTGCTGTCCCTGGATATGTTTCAAATAGATATACCCTCGGTGGCCACGGAGCGAGCTACAGCCAGCGAGTCCGATAGCACCCAGAGCAAGGCTGGAGAGGAGTGTTCTTCTGTGGGACATAGGGGTTGTTTTTCCGACACTTCTTATATCCTTTCTGCCTTCGTAATTTAGCGGACAACGAACTGGCCGAACTTCGAATCCTTCGGCTTCACGCCCGCCGTCTCGTGCCGTCGTTCGAGACACCGGCCAGTCCTGACACCAAAACGACTTTCTACCACGCTCGAATACCACTAGGTGATATGGAGGACTTTGACCAGTTCAGCGACGTCGGCGAGGCACAGGTGACCCGCGCAATCGGCCAGGAGTGGACCGAGGAGTTCATGGACTACTCCGATACGGAGGTCATCATCATCGGCGGTGGCCCCTCCGGCCTGATGGCCGCGAAGGAGCTCTCCGAGCGCGGTGTCGAAGTGATGGTCGTCGAGAAGAACAACTACCTCGGGGGCGGCTTCTGGCTCGGCGGCTTCCTGATGAACAAGGTCACCGTGCGCGACCCGGCTCAGGAGATTCTGGCGGACCTCGACGTGGACTACCTCCAGTCCGAGGAGAGCGAGGGCCTCTACGTCGCCAACGGACCCGAGGCCTGTTCGGGTCTCATCAAGGCTGCCTGTGACGCCGGTGCGAAGATGCAGAACATGACCGAGTTCACTGACATCGTCATCCGCGACGACCACCGCGTCGGCGGCATCGTGATGAACTGGACGCCGGTCCACGCGCTGCCCCGGGAAATCACCTGTGTCGACCCCATCGCCGTCGAGTCCGACATCGTCATCGACGCGACGGGCCACGACGCGATGGCGGTCAAGAAGCTCGACGAGCGGGGCGTCCTCGAGGGCGAGGGCCCCGAAGCTGGCGACACCGGGATGGACCAGACCGGTGGCGACACCTACGGCGCACCGGGCCACGACTCGCCGGGCCACGACTCGATGTGGGTCGGCGAGAGCGAGGACGCCGTCGTCGAACACACCGGGAAGGTCCACGACGGCCTCATCGCGACCGGCATGGCGACGGCGACCACCCACGGCCTCCCGCGCATGGGCCCGACCTTCGGCGCCATGCTCGTCTCCGGGAAGAAGGCCGCCCAGGCCGCACTGGACGAGTTGCAGGTCGACGCGCCCGACGTGACGCTGTCGACGAGTGGTCCGGCGCCCGCTGACGACTAGAGAGATGTCGAACGGAGTGAGACATCTCTTACAAGTCGAGCGGGCGTAGCCCGCGAGACGAGCGAGGTTCTGACCGCAGGGAAGAACCTCGACAAAGCGCAGCGGGGAGAGCGATGCGCGATGCGCATCGCCAGCGAGCGGTGAAACCGCGAGCGTAGCGACCCGCGAGCAGCGGGACGTCGACCGAAGGGAGAAATCTCGTTTCAGTCGAACGGCGCTTTGCACCGTGAGACGAGCGAGACCTCTCGGTAACCGCGAACGGCGAGCGTAGCGACCAGCCAGCAGAGAGACTTCTTGCTTCCTTCGAAGCCTCCGACAGTCGAACGGAGTGACCCAGTGAGAACCCTCGTTCGAGTCGACTGCGGTCCCAGCTTTCCGCCGGGCGCTGCCCTGGAAGCCATTATTTCTATTGAAACACTTATATCACGATAATACATACACATTTCCGACTCAGACGGAAATAGATGTATGATTACCACACTATGCCGAACGAAACCGAACAGACGACCGACCATGATTCGGGCGGTGACACCGGCGGCCTCGAAGTCTCACTCTGGGTCAGGCGGCCGGTGTGTGGGCCGCGGACGACGGTCATCGACCGGCTGAGCGCGTTGCGGACGGCCGGTGCGCTCGACGATTTCTCGGTGACGGCCTGGCCGGAAGAGATCGCTCTGACCGGCGACGACACGCAAGACGACCTGCTCGAGACGATTGCAGGCTTCGAGGACTGGGCCGCCGACCGCGGGCTGAGCCTGCGGCCGCCCTTCGAGACGCGGACGACCTCGCTGCTGGTCGGGGACAGCGAGGACGTGCTGCGGACGCCGATGCTGCTCGCGGCCGCCTACGAGGACGGCGACCTCGTGGGTATCTACCCCTGTACGGACGGGACGAAAACCTGGACGATTCCGGCGTTCCTCGACGCGCTGGAGGCCGACGAGAAACGGACCCCGACAGGCGCGGGCACCGACGCGGTGCTGCCGGCGACGGAACGACCGACGAGCTAGTCCTCCGACGCGGAGACGATGACACTCACGGTTCCGTCAGTGGCCCGAAGGTCGGCTGCGTTCGCGAATTCGGCGTCACCGAACACGACTGCGACGGTCGTGTCGTCGAGCGCCCGGTAGTTGAACGCTGCGTCGCTGTTCTGCCTGCGGGTGTACGTGTAGTCCAGGAGCGCATCTTCGAGTTCGTCGGTCTCGGTCTCGTTGTCCCAGCGCATGACCCAGACCCATCCGTAGCGGCTGTCGTTCGTGGCGTGCTGGAAGGCGAGGAGCCGGTCGTTGCCCCAGCCGGCCGCCGCGGCGGCCGCCCGCTCGCGGTCGAGTTCCGTATCCAGCGTGGCGCGCGTGCTCATCTCACCGAGGGTGTCGTTCCGGACGAACTCCCAGCTGCTCCGGTCGGCCGTCTGGTGCCGGACTGTAAGGTTCGCCGGCGGCTCCTCGCTCGGCGTCTCGTTGTGGATGACCTGTTCGGTCGTCCGCGGCGCGTTCTCGTAGGCTGCCGAGAGGTTCGCGGGGTCGTCGATGCGGTACTCGACGTACTGGCTCCCGAAGACGTAGGGCGCCAGCGCCGATCGGTAGGTCGCGGAGCCGTTGCGGTACAGCCCGCGGGCGTAGGCGGTGTTGCTCTGGATGTCCAGATACCGCTCGGTGTAGGCGTCGGCGACGAAGACGGCGCCGCCCTCGACGAGGGTTCGTCGGGTCAGCAGCAGGTCGGTGGTCGGCCGCGGCCCATCCAGGCGCCCCTGCCACGGGAACATGGTGGTCCGTTGCTGGACGAGGTGGGCGTACTCGTGGGCGAGGACCCGCTCGGTCTTGGCCGCTGACCCATCACCCGGATGGACGTAGACGGCGCCCTGCAGCGTGACGCCGGTCGGCTCGCTCCAGTCCGCCGAGACGTTCTCGAAGCCAAGCGCCCGGTTCAGCGGGAGGGCACCGACCTGCTGGACGCTTCCCCGCCACTCGCTGAGGTTCCGCACACGGACTGGCCACGGGTCGACGTCGGTGCCGGTCACTGCTTCGACCCGGTTGAACGTCAGCGTCGCGTTGACCGGCAAGGTTCCGTTCTCGACGGTGACGGCGTCGTCGACTGTCACCGATGCCGGCCCAGTGGGGGTGGGAGACGCCGTCGGGCTCTCGTTCGATGGCGATGCCGTGGTGGTGTCCGACTCGCCAAGCGGGACGCCGGCACATCCTGCGAGGACGAGGAGCGTGACGACCGCCAGGGTCGGGACGAGCTCGCCGGTGGACATACGATAACAGACTGACAGATGATACAAAGCGGTTACTATCCGGTGTCATCGGGCACGGTACCGGACACCAGTCCCAGGTAGCCGCCCCCGAAGGTCTCGTAGCGCCGGTCGACCGTGCGCTCGGTGAGTCGCCGCCGGGCCGCCGCCACGCGAGCCTCGAAGGCGTCGGCGTGGGAGCCGCCGGAGAGCCGCGTGCCTGGACTCGATAGCCGGACGAATCCCTCGAAGGCGAGGTTCAGGGGTGCGCCCAGTACGGCGTCGCTGCGCTGGAAGTTCAGCAGCGCGACCCGTCCGCCCGGAACCACGCAGTCACACCAGGCGTCCACCGCGGCCGCGGGGTCTGGGAAGATGCCGGCCACGAACGCCCCCAGCACGGCGTCGACGCGCCGCACCGGCGGTCGGGTGGCGTCGGCCCGGAGGTAGTCCACGCCGGCGCCGGTCCGCTCGGGATGGCGCCGCGCCGTCCGTAGCATCTCGGCGGTGATGTCGAGCCCGACGACCCGGCCGCCGGGGCCGACCCGCTCGCGTAGCTCGGGGACGTTCGCACCGGTTCCCACCCCCATCTCGACGACAGTGTCGCCCGGCGCGAGGTCGAGAGCGTCGACGGCGCCGCCTCGCCAGGAGCGCAGTCCGGGGAGCCTGGCGACGCGGTCGTAGACGGTCGCCCACCGCTCGTAGAACTCCCCGCTCGTCGGCGCTCTCACAGGACGTCGCGAGCCCACTCGGCGACGGTCACGGCGTCCGGACCGAGCAGGTAGACCACCGGCTCGACGCCCATCCCGCCGGTCTGATAGACGACGTCGGCCTCGGGGTCGTCTGCGAGCGCGTCGGCGATGGCCGGTTCGACGGCTACCTCCGCGTCGAACTCGACGGCGGTGTGGCCCGCCCCGACGAGTGACTCGACGACGGACTCGTCGTAGCGGACGTTCAGGCCCGCCACGGCCGGACTGCCCGCCGCACGCGCCGCCAGGACGACGGACGCGACGTGTTCGCTCACGCCGAACTCCGGCTCGGCCGGGATGGTGGCCCGCCCCTTCACGTCGAGAATCCGGCCCGGCACGGCCGCCACGTCGTCGATGCCGTCGCCGTCGGGCAGGGTCTGCACGAGGTTCGAGCCGACCGCCGGGATGAGCGTCGCGAAGCCGCTCGTGTTCTCGAGCACTCTGAGCCCGCGCCGGACCGCGGACAGGGTCCGCTCTGCGGCCCGAAGCTGGGAGTCGGGGTCGTGGACCGCGAACTCGCCGTCGTAGTCCGCCAGTTCAGGAACGGCCTCCTCGTGGAGGCGGGCGAGCACACCGCCCTGTTCGAGTTCGCGGACGAACACCTCCGTCTCGACGAGCGCCTGGACGGAGCTCATCTCCCCGCTTGCCAGCCCCTCGGCGATGCGTTCGACCAGCTCGGCCAGTCCGCGGTGGTCGAGCAACCGCTCGTTGCGCTCGACCTCGCCGTGGACGTACTTCGAGACCGCGCTCTGGCTGATGCCAAGCAGCTCCGCGACCGCCGACTGGGTGAGCCCCCGCTCGCGAAGCGCCTCGGCCAGCAGCGAGCGGTACGTCGGCAGGAACTCGTCGACGACGACCTCCTCGATGAAGCGCATGCTACCGACCACTCCCGTCGCTCATTGGTCCCCCCCAAACTCTCTATCACCCTGTATCTTGCTCGCCTGCGGCCCGGACTGGTCCTGGTACTTCGAGCCCCGTTCGGCGCCGTACGGGCGGTCGGCGGGCGTCTTCAACTCCGTGAAAGTGAGCTGGGAGATGCGCATCCCGGGTGTGAGCGCGACCGGTGCGGTCCCCAGGTTGGAGAGTTCCAGCGTTATCTGGCCCTTGTACCCGGGGTCACACAGTCCCGCAGTGGCGTGGACGACGATGGCGAGGCGGCCAAGCGAGGAGCGACCCTCGACGTGGGCGATGAGGTCGGCGGGAATCTCGACGCGCTCGTGGGTGGTCCCCAGCACGAAGTCGCCGGGGTGGAGGATATACTCGCCGTCCTCGTCGATTTCGGTCAGTTCGACGTACTCGTCGACCTCGGCCTCGGCGTTGGGGTGGATACAGGGGATGTTGGCGTGCTGGAACTCCAGGAACTCACGGCCCAGCCGCAGGTCGACGCTGGCGGGCTGAATCTGGATGTCGGGGTCGTCGAGGGGCTCGACGACGAGGTCGCCCTCTTCGAGCCGGCGGAGGATGTCCGCATCGGAGAGTATCATTACCCGACGTAGCGGCGTGGGGGACCTAAAGTATCCTGTCTCGAAGTGGACCTGCGGGCCGCCCATTTCGGAGTGACCGAGACACTGCCGAGTTTCATTCACACGACAAAACTTATTATATAAGAGACACGCGGCTCGAATATGGACCGACGAGGCTTCTTTTCGGCGGCCGTAGCACTTATATCGACCGGCACCGCCGGGTGCCTCCGCCTGTCAGCCGAGGAAACGGCGACGGAGACACCCACTGGCGAGACGGACGTGGCGCCGACAGACGCAGCGTCGCCCACGGGCACACCGACGGACACAGAGACGCCGACAGAGACGGAGACGCCGGCGGAAACCGAGACGCCGGCGGAAACCGAGACGCCGACGGACGCGGAGACGCCGACGGAAACCGAGACGCCGACAGGGACCCAGCTACAGTACGAGGGCGACATCCTCACGCTAGACAACGCCCCTTGGCAGGAGATTCAGGGGACCACTGACCGAGAGCCCAGCGCCGAACTCGATGTCGAGATAGACAGTGAGACGCCGAGTGACCCCTTCGTCAAGCGGGCGGCCCCGGTGGTCGCCGTCGACGGGACCTTTTCGGCCCGCGTCGACATGTCGGATACGGAAGAGGGGTCGGAGTTCACCGTTCGCGTCCGGGTAGACCCCGACGACGACGAGACGCTGACCGAGGCCCCCGGTCGCGTCGTCTAGGCTGTCACGTTCTGTTGCAGAGCTTTCTGCTGGGCTTGCCTCGATTACCGTCGTCATCGATTTCGGTCTCTTCGAAGTACTCGTCGACCCCGTTTTCGCTGTTGGGGTGGATACAGGGGATATTGGCGTGTTGGAACTCCTCACCGTGACAGTGGCGCGAGACCGCCCCTCGACTATCCAGTCCGCGGGGTATGTTTCCGTGAAATTAAAAGAAAATAAACGTTTTAATTTAAGAAATATATTAATAGGTGCATTTTTATAATATGTTGATAGTTAGATGGTATGCAACGAAGAACGGTCCTCAGCGGCACGGCGGCCTCAATAACTGCGATACTTGCGGGCTGTTCCGGCGATACCAGCAGCGGTGATGGTAATAGCAACGGTGGTAACGGCGGTTCGACTCCCGAGCCACACGAAATCGGCGATACATTCACCGTCGGCAACGGCGACCAGACGGTGGAGTACATCGTCGAGTCGGCCACGGCGTACAACGAGATTGGCGGCCAGTACTCCAGTGAGGAGGCCAGCGGGGTGTTTGCTGTCCTCGTGTTGAAAATGACCAACCAGACCGACGAGACGGTGGACATCTCGTCGAACCATCTCAAGATGGTCAATGAGGAGGAACAGCAATTCGATGCTGACGCAGGGGCTGGCGTGTACGTTGACTCTGATCCTCGTATCGATGCCGAATCGATATCGTTCGAACAGTTGAATCCAGGCCTCAGTGTTTCAGGTGCCGTCGTTTTCGACCTCAACCCGGGAGCGACGTATCAATTGCTCGTCGAACCAATCGGATACTTCTCGGACGCGTCGAGCCAACGCGTGAATATTGGAACTCTCGAGGAGTAAATTGGCTGAGGCCGGGTAGATAGTGACTTTCACTTCAGCGTGGTACACCCGGAAGACACATTGAGTGGTCGTGTAGAGTTATTTTTCCTCTCGTCGGCACGACGGCAACACCGATAGCAACAGTGTGAACGCCAAGGGATCAGACAGCCCACAAAGTTGATATCGAGCGTCTCAGTCCGTGCCCATCCGGTAAGTGCCCTGTGGTACGTGCAACCGCGGCGGGACTCCGACGGGGGTTTATGTACCGGTCGCTATGGTGGGAGTATGAAGCAGGCCATCGTCGCGCGGGCCGACATCGGTATGGGCGAGGGGAAACTCGCCGCCCAGGTCGCCCACGCATCGCTGTCGGCCTACGAGGACACCGGTCGGCAGGTCCGCAAGTCCTGGAAGGGCTCGGGCCAGAAGAAGGTCGTCCTCAAGGCGAACGGTGAGTCCGAGCTGTTCGAACTCGCCGACGCGGCCGAACGCGCTGGCCTGCCACATGCCGTCGTCAGAGACGCCGGCCACACGCAACTCGAACCCGGCACCGTCACCGCACTCGCGGTGGGACCGGGGAAAGAGGACGTGGTCGACCGAATCACTGGCGACCTCTCGCTGTACTGAGGGCAGCGAGCGCCGAAGTAATTATATACCAGAAACACTAACCTCAGGTGAACAACAGAGTACACCACAATGCAAGGAAACGAACAGCAGGCCTACGACCGCGGGATAACCATCTTCTCCCCGGACGGACGCCTCTACCAGGTCGAGTACGCACGCGAGGCAGTCAAACGCGGTACCGCGAGCGTCGGCGTCCGCACCGCCGACGGCGTGGTGCTGGCAGCCGACCGCCACGCCCGGTCGCCGCTCATCGAGCGCGATAGCATCGAGAAGATCCACGAGATCGACGACCACGTCGGCGTCGCGAGCGCCGGCCACGTCGCCGACGCCCGCCAGCTCATCGACGTGGCGCGCCGACAGGCCCAGGTCAACCGCCTGCGCTACGACGAGCCTGCAAGCGTCGAGTCGCTGACCAAGGAGGTCACCGACTACATCCAGCAGTACACCCAGACGGGCGGCGCGCGCCCGTTCGGCGTCGCGCTGCTGGTCGCCGGTATCGAGGACGGCGAGCCCCGCCTCTTCGAAACCGACCCCTCCGGGACGCCCTACGAGTGGCAGGCCGTCGCCATCGGCGGCTCCCGCGAGGACATCCAGACGTACCTCGAAGACGAGTACACCGAGGAGATGGACCTCGAAGGCGGCGTCGAGCTCGCACTCCGGGCCCTGGCCTCGGTCAACGAGGACGGGCTCGACGCGACCGGCGTCGACATCGCGACTATCGACGTCGAGCACCAGCAGTTCAGCAAGCTCGACGAGGACGACATCGCCGAGCGGCTGAGCGAGTTCGAACTCGGAGGTGACGAATAATGTACGACCCAGAGAACCGTCTCACCGACGCCTACGAGCCCGAAGTCGGCACCATCCCATCCGACGCCGAGGGGCGTGACGAGGAGAACGTAACCAAGACCGGGACGACCACGGTCGGTATCTCGACCGAGGACGGCGTCGTCATCGCGACGGACCGACGCGCCTCGCTGGGCGGCCGGTTCGTCTCGAACAAGTCGGTCACCAAAGTCGAGCAGATTCACCCGACTGCGGCCATGACGCTGGTCGGCAGCGTCGGCGGCGCCCAGTCCTTTATCCGCTCGCTGCGCTCGGAAGCGAACCTCTATGAAGTCCGCCGTGACGAGCCACTCAGCATCCACGCGCTGGCGACGCTCGCGGGCAACTTCGCCCGGGGCGGCCCGTTCTTCGCCATCAACCCCATCATCGGCGGGGTCGACGAGGAGGGCAGCCACGTCTACAGTGTCGACCCGGCCGGCGGCGTCCTGCAGGACGAGTATACGGTTACGGGCTCCGGGACGATGGTCGCGACCGGGACTATCGAGGGCAACTACGACCCCGAGATGAGCATCGAGGAGGCCCGTGGCCTGGCCATCCGCGCCGTCCAGGCTGCGGCCGAACGTGACACCGGTTCCGGCAACGGAATCGTCCTCGCCGAGATCACCGACGAGGGCGTCGACATCGACCGCTTCGACGACTACGAGTCGGCCGAATAGCGGCCTTTTCGTTCGCTTTCCTCGCGCTATCGCGGTACCTCTACCCAGCCGGATATCCACGCGTCGTCGACCTCCGGGAGATGTGCGACTCTGATACCGCTGAACTCCTCTATCTCGACGTCGGAGTCCTCCCACCAGTCGGTCGGTCCGCCCTCGTCGGGTGCTGTTCGGTCGTGCTGTGTTCCGTCGTGGTCGACCACGTGAGGCCACCTGTCGGCAGTCGACGCGGCGCCGTTCTCGTTATCGTCCGCCTACGGGCCGGTTAGGGACCGACTCTATATTCGGCTATACAGCTCCATAGCGACCGGAGCGGTCTATTTGATGGATATAAGTGCCGGGCCCAACTGGTTTCGCACGATGGCAGCCGACCAGGCCGACGAGGCGGTCGACCCCCTCGACTCGTTCCGGCAGTTCTTCGCGCTGGAACGGGACGTGCTGGTCCTCTCACTGTCGATGCTGGCTTTCTCCCTGTCGTTCCAGATGACCAGTCGCTACCTCCCGGAGTATATGCGTGTCCTGGGTGCGAGTGCCGGCGTCATCGGGCTGTACGGCAGCGTCGGCAACCTCATCAGCGCCGTCTACCCCTATCCAGGGGGTGCAGTCTCGGACCGGCTTGGCTCTCGCTTTGCCCTGACCGCCTTCGGCGTCCTCGCGACGGTGGGATTTGCCGTCTGGTATCTCGCCGCCGCCGTCGGCTCGCTCACCGTTGGCCCGGTGACCCTGCCCGCCTGGACGTTCGTCTTCGTCGGGCTCTTTCTGGCACAGGCCTGGAAGTCGTTCGGCCTGGGCGCGACCTTCGCCATCGTCAAGCAGGCCGTCCCACCCGACCGGCTGGCGATGGGTTTCGCGAGTACCGAAGTGTTCCGCCGGCTGGGCTTTCTCTTTGGTCCGCTTATCGCCGCGGCGCTGCTCGCCGCGACGGCGACGTTCGTCGGCGGTTTCCAGGCGGTGCTGCTCGTGGCTATCGCCTTCGGTGCGGTCGCGACGGTCGCCCAGCACTACCTCTACGATGCGAGCGAGGACACGCTCGGCAAGTCCTTCGAGGGCGTCAGCCAGGTACTCACGGACCTGCGGGAGCTTCCGGCCCCCTTGCGACCCCTGCTGGTCGCGGACACCCTCGTGCGCTTCGCCAACGGGATGGTGTACGTCTTCTTCGTCATCGTCGTCACTGAGTTCCTCGCTGTGGGCTTTTCGGGTTTCGGGCTCTCTCTGCGACCCGACGCCTTCTTCGGCATCCTGCTCGGGGTGGAGATGGTCGTCGCCATCCTCTCGATGGCGCCCGTCTCGAAGCTCGCGGAGTACGCCGGGCTCAAACCCGCCGTCACGCTGGGTTTTTCGGTGTATGCGCTCTTTCCCCTCCTCCTCATCTTCGCGCCGGCGAACCAGTGGGTCCTCCTCCTGCTGTTTGCCTACTCCGGGCTTCGGTTCGCTGGGCTGCCAGCACACAAGGCGCTCATCGTCGGGCCCGCCCAGCGTGACGCCGGCGGCCGCGTCACCGGGAGCTACTACCTCGTGCGGAACACGCTCGTGATTCCCAGCGCCGCCCTGGGCGGGTGGCTCTACGGGGCCGAGTGGGCAGTCGAGGTCGGTGGCTCGACGCTGCAGGCCGGCCCGCGACTGGCCTTCGCCACTGCGACCGCTATCGGCGTCCTCGGTGTCGCGTACTTCGTCGTCTTCGGGCAGGAGTTCGAACCGTACGAATGACTGCCCGTATTTTCGGTTGCTCTGGGTCGGCGACTACACCGATGCAGTCGCACAGCCTACCATGGTGCTTATGGTCTGTGTCTCGGCAGTGCCCTCTGGACCGACGAAGATGCTCGTGGTGGCATCGTTGCAGTCGAACCGCGATATCGTGACGGTCGTCTCCACGCCGCTCGCGGTGACGGTGACCTCGTAGCGGGCCGGTTCGGCGAGTTCTAGCTGGCAGATACCACCCGCCGGAAACGACAGCTCCTCCTCGACGGCCGGCCGGTCGGCAGTCCGGTCGCGGACCCGCACGGTCATGGTCTGTGACGCGTCGGCCTGGTTCTCGACGACGACGTACCGCGGTTCGATGTCCGTCGGTCGAGCGACTGGATTGCCGACGACGTAGGTGACGAACGGGCTGGCGTCGGGTTCGAGCCCCTGGACAGCTGTCCACTCCGGCTCCCCACCGTCACGCCGCGTGGCGTCGGTCACCGGCGGGCGCGGCGTCGGTGTGATCTCGGTGTCAGTGGGTGCCGGCTCCGTGTTTGTCGGTGTCGAGTCGCCGGGAGCGCCGACACAGCCGCTGAGTCCGAGCGCGAGGAGGGCCAGGTATCGGCGGCGGTCCATATCGGTCGATTCAGCGGCGCCGGTAAGTGCTTTCCCCCAGTTGACAGCTCCGAGGGCCGACCGGAACGCCAACCCTAAGCGGCGAGCCGCGAACACTCTCCCAATGCGCGAGGCCCACCCCATCGAGCGTGTGGTCGGTATGGAGTACTACGTCAGCGACGCCGACGGCGTGGGCGGCCATCTGCGGGCGAGCCCCGAGGACTTCCGCGTCACCGAGCTGGAGTCGTTCGACACCGCGCCGGTCGACGCCGATACGGGCGGATATCCCCACCTCGTCTTCCGGGCACAACTCCGCGACTGGGACACCAACGACTTCGCCAGCGCGCTGTCGGACAAGCTGGGCATCTCCCGCGAGCGCGTCTCCTGGGCGGGCACGAAGGACAAGCGAGCGGTCACCCGCCAGCTGTTCTCGGTGAAAGGGGTCGACCCGGACGACCTCCCGGAGCTGGACGCGGCAGACATCGACGTCGTCGGCCGCGCCGGCCGCCCCATCCTCTTTGGCGACCTCGCCGGCAACGCCTTCGAAATCGTCGTTCGGGACGCCGACGCGCCCGAGAACGCGGCGTCCGTCGTCACTGACCTGCGGCGGTTCGCCGGTGGCGAGGCACGCGAGTCCCGTCGGGACGAGCGAGCCTCGGAACCGTCGAGCGGTGAGGGTACCGAACCGCGAGAGCCAGATGGCGACGCCCTCCCGGACGACGAGACCACCGTCGCCGTCCCGAACTACTTCGGCCAGCAGCGGTTCGGTTCGCGCCGACCGGTCACCCACGAGGTCGGTCTCGCTATCGTCCGTGAGGCGTGGAAAGACGCGGTGCTTGCCTACGTGGGCAATCCACACGAGCGCGAGCCCGAGGCCACGCAGGCCGCCCGTGAGTACGTGGACGAGACCGAGGACTGGCAGGGGGCGCTGGAGCGGCTTCCACGAGCGCTGGGCTACGAGCGGTCGATGTGTCACACGCTGGTAGACAACGGCGGTGAGACGGCAGCGGACTTCCGCGAGGCCGTCGAGACCCTTCCCACCAATCTCCAGACGCTCTTTGTCAACGCCGCCCAGTCGTACGTCTTCAACAGGATTCTCTCCGAGCGGCTCGAACGGGGCCTGCCGTTCGACCGACCCGTCGAGGGTGACGTGGTATGTTTCAGAGATAGCGAGGCGCCCGCCGACCTCCCGCTGCCCGACACCGACCGCATCCAGCGGGTCACCGGAAAACGGCTGCGGACCGTCGAACGCCACTGCGAGCGCGGCCGGGCGTTCGTCACCGCACCGCTGGTGGGCACCGAGACCGAACTGGCCGACGGCGAAGCGGGCGAGATAGAGCGCGAGGTCCTCGACGACGTGGGGCTGGAACCGAATGACTTCGCGCTTCCGGGGGAGTTCGATAGCTCGGGAACACGACGGGCGGTCCAGGTCCAGACGGAACTCTCCGTCGAGCGAGACGGCGACGACCTGACCTTCGAGTTCTCGTTGCCAAAGGGGAGCTACGCGACCGTCCTGCTCCGGGAGTTCCGCAAGAACGACCCGGCGAAGTAGTTTTTGGGTAGTCGACCTACTGATTCACTGCGACTCCCTCTCAGAGCCAGAAAGCCCCGGCCGTCTGAACTCGGGAGGCTCGTTGCGGTCCTCGCTCACTTCGTTCGCTGTGGTCCTTACTTCGCCTGCCTTCGTTCAGACGGCCGCCCCTTTCAGTCCCACCCAGCGCTGTTTGACCAGCCGGCTACGGGTGGGACTGAAAGGGGCCGTGCGCTCGACGAACCCCGACGAAGCAAGCACTGGAGCGAACGAAGTGAGCGAAGCGCGCAGCGAGTCGCGGGAGTCGAGCGCACGGGGGCTTTCTGGCTGTCCGCAGTGGCGGTCACCTGTACTGCTATCGGGGCTTTCTGGCTGTCTGCACTCGCGGCCCTGTCCCCAACTGCAATGTTGTCGACGAGGAACCGCCTCGCTTATCCGCGCCTGCGACCCTACCAATCGGTATGGACTGCCGGCAGTGTGCCACCGCGTTAGATAGACCGGGCGATTACTGCCTGGTCTGTCGCACTGCCAACGCCGACGCCGTCGTGCTGGAACTCGAACGCGAGCGGGCGACGGTCACCTGTCTGCTGGACGGGGAGGTGGTCGGCGCACGGACGGTGACGACGACCCCCGAGGGGTCGGGCAGCGACCAGAACGCGGTCGTCGAGCTGCGGAACTTCGCCGGCCTCGTCGCCGACGAAGTACAACGGAAACGGCCCGAGGAGGTGTACGTCACCGGCGACCGGGCGGTCATTAGCGCGGTCAGGGGCCAGCTCCACCACGAGTTCTTCCGGGTGGAAGGCGAGGACCCCGTCCAGCGGGTCATCGACCGGCAGGGCGAGCCGGCTCTGGAAGTCGTGGACGCCCCGCCCGAGTCGAAACTGGGCGGGAGCCACTCGACGCTCATCGGCGGCCGAGCGGGCCAGCGGGTCATCTACACCGTCGCCGGCCATCCACACGTCAAGAAGGTGATTCCGGGGCCTATCGACGCCGGCGGGGCGTCCTCGCCGACGGGCGTGCGGGCGAAGGCGACACGGGCCGACGCCAACGGGAACGTCCGGGTCCTGATTCGCGATGGCTCCAGCGTCCAGGAGAACCGCGTGGTGACGACCGCCGGGGACCGCGAACTCGGCGAGCACGTTCGGGCGGACCTGAACGAGGCGCTGGTCGAGGCCGAGCTCCAGGACGAGTAGCTCAGACGACCAGCCCCACGGCGAGGAGCCCACAGACCACGAGCGAGACTGTGCCGCCGCGAGCGACCGCCGAGAGAGTCGTCTTCGCGTCGAGTACCAGCGGGATAGCGTGTAGCGTCGCCAGCAGGAGGAACGCGACCGGTGCGACGGCGTCGAAAGCGACGGTTCCCAGCGCGAGCACTGCGAGCGCGACGGCACCCGCAGCCAGATACCCCCACCCACGACGACCTGCGCCCGCTCGCACGAGTAGCCCGCCGGTCCACAGATAGCCCAGCGTTGCCGCCCCGACCCAGGCGGTCCAGAAGGCCAGGCGAGCGGGGACCACGTCGACCAGGCCGCCGACGGTCAGTGCCATCGCGGTCCCGTTGACGACGCCCCAGCCGAACATCGGGTCGGAGAACCGCACCGCGTCGGGGCCGTGCAGAACCGTCAGCGAGACGAAGCCGCCGACGAGGACGGCCCACAGCGCCGTCGCGAGCAGGGCACTCGCGGGCGGGTCGAGCCACAAAAGCATCTGCGTCCCACCCCAGCCGACCAGCCCGGCCGTCGCGCCGGCGAGCAGGAACCTCGATTCGCCTATGCGGGCGCTGGTGGCCGGTGCGACCCGCTCGAGTCGCGTCCGAAGGCCGTCGGTCACAGCCATCGGCGGCGGTTAGACCGCGGCCGCCTTGTGACTGTCTACAGCCTGCGCAGGCCGAGACCGCTCACGCGAACTCGGCTGCCAGCAGGAGGACACTGGGCGCCACCAGCAACACCAGGCCGGCGAGTATGCACAGTGCCGGGAGCACTAGCAGCCCCATCTCGGTGAACAGCCACAGACCAAGCCCCGCGAGCAGCAGTACGAGCCCGACGAGGCGGAGCAACCACGTGACGATACCCTCGAAGCCCGAATCCGCGACGACGTCGACGACTTCCAGTACTTCGTCCATGGCGTTGCAGGCGTTCATCGTCGAGCCGGTTAATCGCTGTGGATGGCACCCTCGACAACGCCGTATCTCGAAGGGCTTATGTGGCCGCTGGGCCGACCAATGGGTACTATGGCTAGCAAGAGCGGGAAGACCGGCAGCTCCGGCCGATTCGGCGCTCGCTACGGTCGCGTCTCACGGCGTCGCGTCGCGGAGATCGAGGCGGAGATGAACGAGGACCACACCTGTCCGAACTGCGGCGAGGACCAGGTCGACCGGCAGGGCACGGGCATCTGGCAGTGTAGCTACTGCGATTACAAGTACACCGGTGGGAGCTACAAGCCCGAGACCCCCGGCGGCAAGACGGTCCGTCGCTCCATCCGCGCTGCACTCGCCGAAGACGAGGAATAACGCTCGAACCCAATCTGTCAGCTATGAGCTACAAGTGTTCACGCTGTAAGCGCGACGTAACACTCGACGAGTACGGTGGCGTCCGCTGTCCGTACTGCGGCCACCGCGTGCTGCTGAAGGAGCGCTCGCCCGACGTCAAAGAAATCGACGTCAAGTGACGCCCCAGCGTACGGGCCCGCCCCACCGCACTGTTTTTCGGCTGGACTACCCTGACGAGTCGGTGGCTCGCTGCGTCGAGCGGAGCCTCCGGCCCGAAATCGGTGACATCGAGGGGGACCGGACAACCGCCCGCCTGGCCCGCGAGGGTGCGACGCTGTGCGTGACCGTCGCGGCCGACGACCTCGTCGCCCTGCGGGCGGGGTGTAACACGTGGCTGACGCTCTCGTCGGTCGCCGAGGCGGCTTCTCAGGACTGAGACGGTTCTTGTAGCTGTGTCCCGGGAGTCGCCGTCACGGCGACTCCGGTACGAGACTACAAGAATCCATATGGATACGCACCGATACGCTATAGTTCGTCGGCTCTGTCAGTTATGCTATCAACGAGCTGACGCTGTAGTATGACGAACGAATCCACCAGTCGCGAACTGATAGTTGGCGGTGCGGACATGCCCGCGCCGAGCAGCGCCGTCGAGGTACTGTACGTCGACGCGGAGGCGGCGGTCCGCGAGCGGACGCGGGCTGCGATGGCAGACCAGCGGTCCGACCTCTCCGTCGCGAGTGTCGGTACCGTCGAGGCCGCTGTCGAGGTGGCAACGGCGACGCCGCCGGCCTGTCTGGTCGTGGACCCAGTCGGGCTAGGGGACATCGGCCCGCTGCTCGATGTCGTCGACGCGCCGGTCATCGTCTACACGGAGCGAGAGCCGACGGAACTGGCGGACCCGCTCGCGGGCGCGATGCGGACGGTCGTCGAGAAAGGGCCGACGAACCGCGGCGGCTTCCTCGCGGAGAAGGTCATCAGCACGGTCGACACTCCGACCGCACGGAGCGAGTACGCGCTCCAGCAGGCTCTGGCCGGCGTGAGTCGGCAGGCCGAGACCGGCCAGGCGGTGTTCCTCGTCGAGGACGGCGATATCGTCTGGTCAAGTATGTCGCTGGTCGGACTGGTCGGGACGAGCGACCCGCCGGCGACCGACGATATCTACGAGCAGCTGGCCGCCCTCTGTGCGCACCAGAGCGGTGTCATCGCGGTCGAACAGTTCAGTAGGGACCCGCCGGAGTCGACGACTATCCGGACTGGGGCGGCGGCCAACGAGCGCCATCTCCTCCTGCAGCGGTATCCGTTGCCCGACGAGACGACGGCGACGTCGTTCGTTCTGGTCAGGGACGTCACCGAGACGGCCGGGCGGGACGCCCGGCTCTCGATGCTGGAACTGCTGACCGAGCAGGCACAGGACGGGCTCTACACGCTCGACGAACGGGGCATCATCGACTTCTGTAACGAGTCGTTCGCGAAGAACCTGGGCTACGAGCCGGCCGAACTGCGCGGTGAACACGCCGAGCAGACGCTGGCACCGGGCGAACTGGAGAAGGGCCAGCGGACCATCGCGGAGCTGCTTTCCTCCGAGCGAGACAGCACCACGGTCGACCTGACCTTCCAGCGCAAGGACGGCACCGAACGTGAGATATCCATCCACTACACGCTGTTGTACGACCAGGACGGCGGCTACAGCGGCCTGATGGGTGTCACTCGCGACATCACCGAGCGAATCGAGCGCGAGCGGGAACTGGAGCGACGCAAGGAGCTGTTCGACGGTATCGTCGACCACTTCCCCAACGGCGCCGTCTTCCTCTTCGACGACGACCTGCAGTATACGATGGCGGGTGGCGACGAACTGGAACGGGTGGGGCTCGACCAGTCGGACATACTCGGCCAGACGCCGTCTGCGGTGTTCCCGCCGGAGAACGCCGACCGGCTCGAACAGGCCCACCAGGACGCCCTGGTCGGCGAGGAGAGTTCCTTCCACGCCACTGTCTTCGGCCGACACTACGAGATTCAGACGATTCCGATACGGGACAGCGACGGGGCGGTCGTCTCCGGGATGGCGCTCGCACAGAACGTCACCGAACGGGTACAGCGGGAACGCGAGCTCGAACAGTCGAACACGCTGCTGTCGACGCTGTTCGATGCGCTCCCGGTGGGTATCCTCGTCGAGGACAGCGACCGGGAGATCCTCACGGTTAACCAGCGCTTTGTCGACCTGTTCGATATCCCCCAGTCGCCCGACGACCTCGTCGGCACGTACTGTCTGGACAACGCCGAGGCTATCGCCGATGTCGTCGCCGACCGGGAGGCGTTTCTGTCGGCGCTGGAGCGGCTGCCGGACGGGCGCCAACGCCGGCTCAACGAACACCTCGAACTGGCCGACGGGCGCGTCTTCCAGCGCAGTTACCTCCCGGTCGACCTCCCGACCGGACCGGCGAACATCTGGCTCTACCGGGATATCACCGACCGAATCGAACGCGAGCGGGAACTCGAACAGACGACAGAGCGGCTCGAACTCGCACTCGAGGGCGCCGAACTCGGCGTCTGGGACTGGAACGTCGAGACCGGCGAGATTGCCTTCGACGATCGCTGGGCCGGGATGCTCGGCTACTCGGTGTCGGAGCTCGCCCCCCGGCTGGAGACGTGGGAGGAGCTGGTCCACCCGGAGGACTCAGACCGCGTGTGGGAGACGATGGACACGCATCTCGCGGGCGGGAGCCATACCTTCCACTGTGAGTACCGGCTGCGGACGAACTCGGGGGAGTATCGGTGGACACGCGACATCGGCCGTGTCGTCGACCGCGACGACGACGGCAGGCCGCTGCGCGCCGTCGGCATCCACCAGGACATCACCGAGCGCAAGGAGCGCCAGCGCGAACTCGAGACACAGCGCGACGAACTGGCGACGCTCGCGCAGGTCCACGGCCTCATCCACGACGTCATCGGCGCGCTGGGGTCGGCGGCGACCCGGTCGGCTATCGAAGAGACGGTGTGTGACCGCCTCGTAGAGTCGGAGCTCTACCAGTTCGCGTGTATCGGCGAGCGCGAGGGGGCGAGCACGCAGCTCCGGCGCAAGACTGTCGCCGGGGACGACGACGGTTATCTGGACATCGTCTCCGAGCGCTCCGACGCCGGCGACGGCAACCCCGGCACGGAAGCGATTCGAACCGGTGAGGCCCAGGTCGTCCACGATATCGAGACCGACGACCGGGTCGCGTCGTGGCGGGACGCGGCGCTGGCCCGGGAGTTCCGCTCGGCGCTCGTGGTCCCGCTGCGCCACGACGAGGCCATCCACGGCGTCCTCGCCGTCTACGCCAACCGTCCCGAGGCGTTCAGCCAGCGCGCCGTCGAGGCCTTCACGGTGCTGGGCGAGATGGTCGGCTTTGCCTACACGGCCGTCCAGAACCGACAGCTTCTGGCCCACGACCGCGTCGTCGAGATGGAGTTCCAGTCGACGTCACCGGAGGCCTACCCGCTGGACGTGGCCACGAAACACGACTGCGTGCTCCGGGGCTCCGGGAGCGTCGACCTCGGTGACGAGGTGCTGGCGTACATGACCGTCGAGGGCGCACCGCCGGAGGCTGTGTTACCGGATTTCCTCGACCACGACTCCGTTCCGAATGGGCGGGTCATCCGCGCCGACGGGGACAGCGGTGTCATCGAACTCAGGGCGGCCGGGTCCTATCAGTCCGCGCTCCTCGATGTCGGCGTCAGGCCCATCGACTTCGTCGCGGACGGCGAGTCACTCACCATCACCGTCGAGGCCCCGCTCGACGCCGAGCCGCGGACGATACTCGATACGCTATCGGAGCACGCACCCGGGTTCGAGCTGGTCGTCAAACAGGCCCGGGACCGCCAGCCGACGGACGAGGGCGACAGTCTCTCTCTCTGTGACGAACTGACCGACCGGCAACGGGAAGTGCTCCGCTCGGCCTATCTCGCGGGCTACTACGAATGGCCCCGGGATACGACTGCCGAACAACTGGCCGAGACGCTCGATATCGCTTCCTCGACGCTACACCAGCATCTCCGACGGGCCGAGCGTAACCTGTTGGGCAAGATACTTGATATGTGAGGGTCACTTCACCTAGAAGGTTCGGACGGCAAGCAGTTACCTAGACAACTAGGTGGTCAGTTGATGTTCCCATCGGTTCTAGGTATAATACGGGAAATGAGCGAACAGCAACAAGGCCCACGCGGTGAGCAGTGGCAGGGGATGACTCCCCAGGACCGGGGTCTCAGGACACCGGTGATAGACGACGTCTTCGCGGCGCTGTCGGACTGGCGACGGCGCGCGGTCTGTCGGTACCTCGTGACCTGCGACGACACAGGGGTCGAGGCCGGCACACTGGCGACTGCCGTGGCCAGACGGGCGCAGGCGAGCGGGGTAGCCGACTCGGAGGCCACCGTCGAGGCCGTCGAGCAGGCGCTGGTCGAGACCCACCTGCCCGAACTGGACCGTCTCGGCCTGCTCGACTTCGACGAACGGAGCGGTGCCGTCCACTACTGGGGCCACGCCACCGTCGAGAAGTGGGCCGAACACGCCGACGCCGTCACCAAGCGCAACGAGTTCTAATACGACCGACAGTCGTAGGTCCCCGCCGGCCCTCCACCACGCATGGACCTCCCGCCGGTCGGTCTCGGCACGATGGGCGTCGACGACCCGAGTGTCGTCGCTGCCGCCCTCGATGTCGGGTACACTCACATCGACACCGCCCAGATATACGACAACGAAGCCGTCGTCGGGGACGGGCTCGCGGGTGGCGACCTCGAGGACTGCGTCGTCGCGACCAAACTCTGGACCGACAGCCTCGCCGCCGACGCGGTGCGTGCCGGCACCGAACGGAGTCTCGACCGCCTCGGACTCGACGCCGTGGACCTGCTGTACGTCCACCGACCTCGCGGCGACTACGACCCCGCGACGACGCTGCCCGCCCTCGAACGGGTCCGGGCAACTGGACTCACTGACGGTATCGGCCTCTCGAACTTCACGCTCGACCAGGTCCGGACGGCCGACGAGTACGTCGACGACATCGCCGCCCATCAGGTGGAGTTTCACCCCTTCTTCCGGGACGAGGCGCTGCTCGGGCACGCACAGCGCGAGGACTACCCGCTGGTCGCGTACTCGCCGCTCGCCGGCGGGCTGGTGTTCGAGGACCCCACTATCCAGGCTATCGCCCAGCGACACGAGACGACGCCCGCCGCCGTCGCCATCGCCTGGGCCACGAGCTACGACAACGTCGTGACCATCCCGAAGGCGTCCTCCCGGGCGCATCTCGAAGCGAACCTTGAGGCCACCCGGCTGGAACTGGCGGCGGGGGATATCGACGCCATCGAGGCCATCGACCGGGAAGAGGAGCTGTTCCCGGAGTAAGTGAGACGGAAAATCGGCCGTCGTACCTATTGGGTTGGGGTAGCCGACTTTACGTGCTCACCGTCTATATCAAATGTATGTCATCTCCAGCAACGGCAACGGCAGCACTGCTCCAGGCCACGCAGGCGGAGGCCGTAGAGGCAATCCAGAACGACGTGTTACTGTCGTCGTCCCTCTGGGTGAACATCGCGCTCGCCGGCTTTTCGGCGCTGTTGTTCGTGTATATGGGCCGGAACGTGACCGACCCCCGGGCGAAGTTCATCTTCGCAGCGACGTTGATGATTCCGCTGGTCTCCATCTCGAGTTACACCGGCCTCCTCTCGGGGCTGACAGTCGGGTTCATCGAGATGCCGGCCGGCCACGCGCTGGCCGGCGAGGAAGTGATGAGCCAGTGGGGCCGCTACCTGACCTGGGCGCTGTCGACGCCGATGATACTGCTGGCGCTCGGGCTCTTGGCGAAGGTCGACACCCCTAGCCTCTTTACCGTCATCGTCGCCGACATCGGGATGTGTATCACCGGCCTCGCGGCCGCGCTCGTCACCTCGTCGTACGCCCTCCGGTGGGCCTTCTATCTCATCAGCTGTGCGTTCTTCATCGTGGTGTTGTACGCCATCCTCGTCGAGTGGCCCAAATCAGCCGCCGCGGCCGACACCGACGAGATATTCGGCACTCTCCGGGCACTGACCGTCGTGCTGTGGCTGGGCTATCCGATCATCTGGGCGCTGGGCGTCGAGGGACTCGCGCTCGTCCAGAGCGTCGGCCTCACCTCCTGGGGCTACTCGGCGCTCGACATCGGTGCGAAGTACGTCTTCGCGTTCCTGCTCCTGCGCTGGGTCGCGGCCAACGAGGGCGTCGTCTCCGAGTCGGGCGTGACGGCCGGTTCGGAGGCCGGCGGCGCCGCACCGGTCGACGACTGACGCCGGCGCGTCCCCTAATCACTCCCGGACGAGCAGGTACGCGATGAAACCGGGGATGCTGCCGAAGAGGCTGTCACTTCGCTACGCTCGTGACAAGCTCCCGCTCAACGGCCAGCGCCGTCTCAGGGAGACAGGCGCTGGCGGTCTCGCGGGAACAGAACAGCTTCTCGGATGTTCTCCAGCCCGAGCATCGTCATGACCAGGCGTTCGCCACCCAGGCCCCAGCCGGCGTGGGGCGGCATCCCGTACTTGAACATCTTGGTGTAGTACTCGAAGGCTTCCGGGTCCAGGCCCTGCTGTTCGAAGCCGGAGACGAGGTGGTCGTAGCGGTGCTCACGCTGGCCGCCCGAGACCAGTTCCATCGACGGGTGCATCATGTCGAAGCCGGTCGAGATCTCCTCGTCGTCGTCGTGGTCCTTGATGTAGAACGGCTTGATCTCGCTGGGCCAGTCGGTGATGAAGTAGTGCTCGCCGACTTCCTGGCCCAGCACGTGTTCGGCCTCCGTCGAGAGGTCGTCGCCCCAGACCAGCGGCTCGTCCAGCTCGCCCGTGGCGTTTATCTCGTCGAGGGCCTCCTGGTAGGTGAGCCGCGGGAAGTCACCCTCGGGGGCCTCGAATTCGTCTTCGAGCCCGAGCGCTTCCAGTTCGTCCTGGCAGTTCTGTGCGACGCCCTCGTAGGCCGCCTTCACGACGTGTTCGCAGGCGTCCATCGCCTCCGTGTGGTCGTAGAAGGCCGACTCGAAGTCGATGCTGGTGGCCTCGTTGAGGTGCCGCGGCGTGTTGTGCTCCTCGGCACGGAAGATGGGGCCGATCTCGAAGACCCGCTCCAGCCCGGAGCCGACCATCAGCTGCTTGAACAGCTGCGGGCTCTGGTTCATGAACGCTTCCTGGCCGAAGTAGGTGATGGGGAACAGCTCGGTGCCGCCCTCGGTCCCCGTGGCGACGATTTTCGGCGTGTTGATCTCCGTACCACCCAGCTCGCGGAAGGCCTCGCGCACCGACCGCAGCACTTCGGCGCGAATCTCGAAGATGGCCTTGACCTCGTCCTTGCGGAGGTCCAGCGTGCGGTTGTCCAGTCGAGTCGGGAGCTCGGCGTCGACCTTGCCGGAGGGGTCCAGCGGCAGTTCCGGGTCGGCCTCCGAAATCACGTCGACCGACTCGGGCGTGACCTCGACACCGGTCGGGGCACGCGGCTCCTCTTCGACCTCGCCCGTCACGCTGATGACCGACTCGCGCTGGACGCCGAGTCCGGTCTCGACCAGCTCGTCGTCCATCTCGTCTTTCTCGAACTTGACCTGAATCTTCCCGGTGGTGTCCCGGAGGATGAGGAAGGCGATACCACCGAGGTCGCGAATCTCGTGGACCCAGCCGGCGACGGTGACGTGGTCGCCCGGCTCGGCGTCTGCGGTGTAGGTTCGGTCGTCCATGGGGGCAGCTATTGATGGGTGGGACTTAAGGACAGTCTTTCTGTGCGAGGTGACGAACGAAGTGAGTCACCTCGATACGGACACGGCGAACGGAGTGAGCCGTGGAGGAGCGGCGAGACGCCGAACGAAGTGAGGCGTCTCGAAGGCGACGCGGTGACTGTTACCGAGTCACCGCTCGGCCTGCCAGATCATCATGACGGCGCCCAGGACCACTGCTCCGATGACGATGCCTCGCGTCAGATATCCCGCCACCGTCTCACCGAGGCCCAGCGAGACGAGATACTCTGTCCCGTACGTGACGAAGACGATTCCCACGAGGCCGAGTATCATGATGATGATGAATCGCTTCAGTCGTACGATGTACCGTCGAACGGCGGTCTCGACGAGGTCGCGCAACGAGTTGGGAAACAGGTCGAGCATTACTGCAATATAAGAAAGGTAGAATATAAGCGTTTCTGACACGGAATAATGCTAGCGCGTCCGGTCGCAGGCCCGACTCTGGCTCACTCCGTGAACTCCCTCGACCGCCAGTGCGCCCAGCCCGCAAGCGCCAGCGCGAGGACGATGTAGCCGCCCCACAGCAGGCCCCGCTCTGGCGACCCGACCAGTGGGTCCACCAGCCCGACCAGCACAGTGAGGACACCGGTCGCGGTGGTCACCCGCCCGACTAGCGTCGTGAGCGCCGCGGCGTCGGTCACCGTCGCCCCGCGAGCGCCGGCCACGAGCGACAGGTCCTCTGTGCGTCTGATATAGCGACCGAGCCAGACGAGAAATAGGCCCGTCACGGTCATAACGGCGACGAGAAAGAGCGACTCAGCTGTCAGCTGGCCCATCAGACGAGTGGAGAACCAAGTCGCTTACTCGGTCGCTTTCGCGGCCTTGGCGTCCTGTGCACCCTTGACGGTCTCGCGGACCGCCTCGACGCCCTCGTCGTGGACCAGGTCACCGACGACGATGGTGTCGGCGTGTTCGGCCATCGTGCGGGCGGAGTCGTAGTCGTGGATGCCGCCGCCGTAGAAGAGGGTGGCCTCGTCTAAGATGTCGGCCGCGGCGGCGACCTTCTCGGTGTCACCCAGCATCCCGGAGTACTCGACGTAGATTATCTCCTGGCCCAGCAGGTGTTCGGCGGCCTCGGCGTAGGCGGCCACTTCGTCGGCTTCGAGGTCGCAGTTGGCCTGCGTGTAGGTGGCGACGGAGGCGTCGGGGTTCATCACGATGTAGGCCTCCGTGAAGGTGCGCGACCAGTCTATCTCGTCGTCGATGCGAATCCACTCCTTGTGGGCGCCCGTAATCCAGGTGACGTCGCCGGCGTTCATCACGACGGGGATGAGATAGCCGTCGTGGCGGTCGCTGTGGACGACCGACGCGGGGTTCGAGGGCTCGATGTAGACGGGGATGTCGTGTTTGCCACAGGCGTCGACGACCCGTTTCATCTTCTCCTCGGTCATCCCGGTGGTGCCGCCGACTTCGATGGCGTCGGTCCCGGTCGCCGCCACGTCCTCGTATGTCTCGTCGGCGTACAGCGTCTTGTCGGGGTCGATTTTGGTGATGTGGTCCCAGTCCGCCCAGTCGCTCATACGGATGGGACGTTCGTCTGACGGCATAACCGCTTCGGATGGGCGAAACAGGAGTGAGTCGGCACACGTCACCACCAGCGGGTGAGCCGCCACCGCGAGCGCTGACGAGGTTCGAACACACCCGCGGAAGCCTTTTTCACCCTGCGGCCGTCCGATCTGCCATGGCATCGACCGGCGAGCACGCGAGGGCCACGCCGACGGAACTGGCCGCGGAGCTGCTGGTGGCGTTGCGGACCGACGCCGAGCCCGAGCCGTTACTGTCGGCGCTGGCTGACTGTTCGGAGGCCGCACTCGCGCCCGTTCGCGAGGACCACGAGACCGGGCTCGCGTTCTGGCTGAACTGCTACAACGCGGGGACGACGCGGCTCCTCGCCGAGCGGCCCGAACTGTACGACTCTCACTGGCGCTTCTTCCGCGCGCCGGCGCTGACCGTCGCCGGCCACCCGCTCGGGCTTGACGCCATCGAGCACGGCATCCTGCGGGGCTCGCGTTCGAAGTACGGGCTGGGGTATCTGCCCCGATTGCTCCCCGATAGCTTCGAACACCGCTACAAGCTCGCCGCCGTGGACCCGCGCATCCACTTCGCATTGCACTGTGGCGCAGCGAGCTGTCCGGCGATTCGCGCCTACGAGCCGGCCGTCGTCGACGACCAGCTCGACACCGCGACACGGACGTATCTCGACGCCACCGTCGAGTACGACCACGACGCGGGTGTGGTCAGCGTCCCGCGGGTTTTCCGCTGGTTCCCGGGCGATTTCGGCGGCCGGGCCGGGGTTCGGGCGTTCCTTCGCCGGTACGACCAGTTGCCCGAGGCGTCCGTCGACCTCGACTATCTCGACTGGGACTGGTCGCGCGAGACGCCGACGTTCGCCGGCTGACACGAGCCGGTCCGCACGCCCGATACCGGGCTAGAACACGTCACCGGAGAGTTCGTCAGCGTTCTCGACGAGACAATCGAGCAGTGGTCGGAGCTCATCGAAGCGTGGCCCCCGCGCTATCTCGCCGGTGTCTCGGTCCCACTGGATATACCCCTCGTCGGCCAGTTTCGGGAGGTGGACGTGACACATATCTATCTCGAACGATTGGGGCTCTGTCTCGACTCGGTGGAGCTCATGCAGATGCAGGGGTGGTGACGGGCTCTCCGGCCCGGAACCAAACAGCGAGACGAGGACTCGGCGGCGCTTGCGGTCGGCGAGAGCGGTCAGGGCGGCGTCTAGCGATGGTTGGGTTCGTGTCTCCTGTCCGGTCATCGGTCCCCATACCCCCTGTCGGTCGAGGCGGCCGCGTGCCGAACGCGCCCCGCCGGCGTGACCCGCTGGTTGACCGACGCGTTCGCGCTCGTCCGCGTCACTCGCCGGCGAAGGCGGTCTGCCTGCGGAGTGGCCGGCGAGCGGGCGCCGCTGTCAGATGTCATGATATTGTCCATATATGAAACTGCACTGTCAGCATTGAAAGGACAGTGTCTCAATACTGCGACAGCTGACTGATTACAGTCGCAACATTGCGACTACTGGTCGAGACAGACCGCACGTCACTCTTGCCAGTGGTGGTCTGTCTGCGCTGCCCCGGCCGGGTCGAAGACAGCCGCACAGAGCTGCCGCTGGGCACCTCGCAGGTGGTAATTGAACGTCGACTGCGCGATACCGAGGGCGTCCGCGAGCTCGGCACCGGTCTGGACGCGCGGCGACTCGAAGAACCCACAGCGGTACGCGAGCGCGAACACTTCCTGTTGCCGGGGGGTAAGCTGCTCCCGGAAGGCCGTCTGCAGCCGCTGGGTGGTGTCGGGCGACCGCTCCCGGGTGCGGCGTGCGATCAGTTCCAGTTCCAGACCGGTGGCCGTGAGTCCGTCGAGGTACTCCCGAACGGCCGCCGTCTCCGGAAGGGTAACGACAGCCGTCGCGACACCGGCGTCGATTGTCAGTGACTGAACGGTCGCGCTGTCGCTCTGCAATCGTGTGACGAGCGAGTCGTCCGCTATCTCGGCTTTGCACAGCGTACCGCCCTCACCCGCCGCGAGGGCCCTGAGGCTATCGACGGACAGGGACGACTCGGCGGCCGTCATCAGCGCCTCCCGGGTCACGCCACTGGCTGTGAACACGACCGTCGGTTCCGCCCCGTCGCCGACTACCACCCCATCGGACTCGATGACGCACCCGGTCTCCCGCGAGAGACGGCACAGCGGCGTCTTTGCGTCCGTGACCCGGAGTGTGAGTTCGACGACGCTCCCGCCCTGGCGGGTCGCTGCGGCCTCCGCAGCGTGAATCGCGTGGGCGATTGTCCCGCCCAGCTCAGCGAGGACTTGCTCGTCGCGGTCTCCCCGGTGGGGTGTCGCTGCGTAGACGACCAGCACTCCGAAGGCGGATTCCTCGTAGACAAGCGGGATACAGTGACAGGAGCGCGCGCCACGTTCGAGGGCCGCCTCGCGCCACGGTGTGGCCCGCACATCGGTTGCGATATCACCGACGGTCTGCATCTCGCTCGACTGGACGGCCGTCACGAACGGGTCAGTCGCGGGGGTTCCGGGCCCGAGTCTGTCGTCCGCGGTCGGATCGGTGGTGGCGGTGAGCGCCTCGATGGCACTGCTGTCGACCCCGGCCCAGGCCCGCGGGCTCACCGCTGGGGGCTCCGGGTCGTAGCCGCCGACCCAGGCGAACAGGTACCGCTCGGACTCGGCCAGGCGCTCACAGACCGTCTTGTCTATCGCCGAGACGGTGTCGGCCTCCACGAGCGACTGGTCGATTCGCCGGATGAGGGTGTTCAGTTCGTCGAGTTCCTGGAGTTCCCGATTCCGGCGCTGCAATGCCGCTTCACCCGATGCACGGTCCCACGCTGTCTCGATGGTCGCCGCGAGCGTCTCGACGAGGTCGAGCGTCCCGCTGTCGAACCGACCCGGCTCGGTCGAGGCCACCTCGAGGACGCCGTGGCGGCCCAGCGGGACCACGAGACGGCTTCGTATCGGCTCGGCCGACGGGTCCTCGGGGACCCCCGCCGGGGCGTCGAGCTCGCTCTCGACGGCCGGCTCCCCGCTGACGAACGCCGCCCAGGCGCGCTCGCTGCGCTGGTCCGACGGTCGGTCCGGCGTCGCGTGCTCTGGGTCGGTCTCGCTGTCGACTGCCCTGAGTTCCCCCTCGTCCTTGTCGTAGCGCCACAGTGTCGTCGACGGACAGTCGACGACCTCCCGGGCGAGTTCGACGACCCTCTCTCGGAGTGTCGCTACGTCGGCGTCGATGAACACCTGGCTCGCGTCCGTGAGCCGCCGGAGGATACTGTTGGTTTCGGCCAGTTCTCGCTCGGCCCGAGCCCGCTCGACGGCTGCCCAGGTCGACTCGACCGTCTCCCTGGTCAGCTCGACGGCGGTGTCGCTCCACTCGCGAGGGGTGGTCTGTTGGAGCGTGAACAGGCCGACGAGCCGCCCGGATTTCAATAAGGGTACGGTGAGATACGCGTGGATGTCGGCGGCCAGGTACGCCGCCTCCTGCTCGTCGGACTGGTCCTCGATGGCCGTCACGTCGTCGACGACCAGTGGCTCCCCCCGCCGGAGCCTGTCCCCGACGTGGTCCCCGAAGTCCGAGAATCGGTGTTTGGTTTCGACCTCTGTGAGCCCGTCGCGGGCATACCCGTCCCGGACCTGGAGTGTCTCCTCGTCGGGGAACACCTCGAGATACAGCGCCCGGTCGACGTCCAGCCGTTCGGCGAGGAGCTTACCGGCCACGCTCTGGATTTCCTCCGGGTCGGTCAGCGGCCGGAGCCGCTCGGCGAGCTCGGCGCGGAACGTGTCCACGCCCTCTTTGTCGTCCGGTATGCGCCACCACAGGCGACTGCACCCGTCGACGACTCTGGTCTCCACAACGCCCGCATCGACGAGGGCGTCGAGACTGTCCTCGAGTGCCCCGTCCGAACAGTCGACCATCCCGGCGAGTTCGCCCGTTGTCACTGGGCCGAGTCCGTCGAGCGCGCCGATGATGTCCTCGTTCGAACAGGCGAGGTCGCTCATACCGCCAAAATGTAAGCAGGAGATAAAAACGTCTGGCCCGTGTGCGGTGGCCTACGTTTTAGTCCCTCCTCGCAGTCCCTCCGACCATGCACCAGTTGACGACTGTCGAGGCGGTCCACGAGGACGGCTCGTACCTGTTCACCGCCGAGGACCCCTACGGCGACCCCGAAGAGGTCATCCTGGTGCCCTGTAAGGACGGTGTCGCGGCGTGGGTCAACCGCTGTACCCACGAGAACCAGCCGTTCGATACCGGACAGGGCGTCCCGATGCGCGACGGCGAGATTATCTGCCCCCGCCACGGCTCGCTGTTCGACGCCTGCGACGGCGACTGTGACAACGGCGAGGCCGCCGGGACGACGCTGCCAGATATCGATATCGCGGAGCGTCATGGGACGATTTTTCTCATCGACGACGACTACGAGTTCATGCACGAGGGAGGTATCGACGACGACGGGGGACCGAGTTCGACGTCGCATCTGCAGTTGTAGGGTCCGCACGAACGGAGTGAGTGCGGTTCACTGACCACGAGGCGAAGCCGAGTGGTCAGCCTTTTTGGCCACCGAATGACTCGCTGGCTCACGGCGGGGCCGTTCGCCTCCCACGGTTCTTACTCTGCTCGAACCGCGCATTGCTCGTCTTTCGAGCCTTCGTTCGCTGCGCTCACGAAGACCACGTTTTTCGAGTCGAGCGGGACCGGCGGTCCCGCTGTCTGCGCGCGGGTCCATGACCCGCTCGCACGGTCCGAGGGAGCTTTGCTCCCTCGCTAACCTGCGAACGGGCGCGACGCGCCGTGGGCAGAGAGTGGTGACTGTAGCGAGCACCGTGAGCGAAGTCACCCGACGACGAAAAAGGTGGACGACGATGACGGGCCGAGTTCGACCTCGTATCTACATCTGTAGGGCCATAGCCCGATTCTGCGGGCGTTTTGCAACGGTCTCAGTCTGAGCTACACGCCGCTGTATAATTGTGCACAAATACAGCTAGAACTTCCAGTTCCTGTCCCAATCGTGCAGCAAAAACAGTGGAGAAAAAGACTTTAGGTGACACACGTCCAAGTAACTGGTAGAAAGTGGCCGGGACCTAAACTCGTGACTTGTCGACACGAGTCGACGAGGCCGAGCGCAGGCGACCGGTCCGAACAAAGGTACAGCAAATGGCTAGACACGATTACGACCTCCCGGCAGACTACGAGACGCGGATTGCAGAGGGAACGATGAGCGACTGGTACACGCAGGAACGCGCCAAACGACAGGCGCTGCAACAGGACACGAACTTCGAACGGGAGTTCCTGGGCCTGCGCGACAGTATCGAGCGGCTAGTCGCGGCCGCCAGCGAGACAGTGAAGATAGAGCGCTAGGCCTCGAGTTCGGTCTGCCAGTCCCGCACCTGGCTCGCGCTGACGCCCTGGACCTCGGCGGCGACGATGTCGGCGTCCGCTTCCTTTAGAGCGTCCAGGGAGTCTACGCCGGCCGCTTCGAGCTTCTCGGCGGTCGCCCCGCCGATGCCGCTTAAGTCCTCTAGCTCCTCGACGGCGTTTCTGGCGCGGTACTCCTCGAAGTTACAGATGGGACAGCCCAGTTCCCACGGGTCGTCGCTGTCGGGGTCGACGACGAGTTCGGGGAGGTCGTGGTCCTCGCAGAACTCGTCGGTGACCTCGATGTCGCCGTTTCGGGGCAGCGGCAGCGAGTACTCACAGTCGGGGTAGCGCGTACAGCCGACCAGCCGGGAGCCCGAGCGGAGGTGTTTGATGGCGAGTTCGCCGCCGTCCGGTTCGTGGCAGTCCGGACACGGTCCGATAATCTCGTCCTCGCTCTCGTCGGCCTTCTCGGCCTCACAGCGGGGACAGCCGTGGACGAAGGTGTCCCGGCCCGCGAGCATCTTCACGTGGTGCATCTCGTGCTCGTCGCACTCGTCGTCCAGCACGAGCGGCTCGCCGGTCGAGGGCAGCGGGAGCGTGTTCCGACACTCGGGGAAGCCGTCACAGCCGACGAAATAGGAACCCTGGCGAGAGCGGCGGACGAGCATCGCCTCGCCACACTGCGGACACGGGCCCAGCGTCTTGTCGGCCTTCAGGGACTCCTGGAGGTGTTCGCCGATCTCCTCGCGGGAGTCGGCCAGTTCGTCGAACACCTTCTGGAGCATCTCGCGGGACTCGTCGGTCACCTCGTCGAGGGTGGCCTCGCCGTTGGCGATACGAGTCATGTCTTCCTCCAGCTGGGCGGTCATGTCGTCGCTGACGACGCGGTCGGCGAACTCCTCGGCGGCCTCGACGACGGCCATCGCCAGCGTCGTCGGGCGGGGCGGGTCCCCCTCGATGTAGCCGCGGTCGTACAGTTTCTCGATGCTATTGTGTCGCGTGCTCTTTGTTCCCAACCCACGTGACTCCATGGTCTCGATGAGCCGGGACTGCCCGTACCGTCGGGGCGGCTGGGTCTGTTTGTCTTCGAGGGTGACCTCGCTCATCGCCAGCGCCTCGCCCTCCTCGACGTCGGGGACGTGGTTCTCGCTGGCGCTGGAGTACGGATAGACGGCGTGGTAGCCGGGTTCGACCAGGCGCTTGCCGTTGGCCTTCAGCGAGCGACCGGCGGCCTCGGCGACGACGCGCAGGCGCTCCCACGTGGCGGCCTCGGCGACCGTCGCGAAAAAGCGACGGACGACGAGTTCGTACACTTCCCACTCGTCCTCGGAGAGCTCGGACTTCGGGGGCAGCTCACCGGTCGGGTGGATCGGCGGGTGGTCGGTGGTCTCCTCGTCGCCCTCGGTGGCGACGATGTCGTCCTGTTCGAGCAGCGCCTCGGCGTCCTCGCCGAAATCGGGCGAGCTGACGAACGCGTCGAGCAGCTCGTCCTCCTCTAGGTCTTCGGGGTAGACGGTGTTGTCCGTCCGCGGGTAGGTCATGTAACCCGCGGTGTAGAGCTCCTCGGCGATGGACATCGCCCGCTGGGCGGAGTAGCCAAGCGAACTGGCCGCCGAGATAAAGGCCGTCGTGTTAAAGGGCGTCGGCGGGCTGTCGGTGCGGGTACGCCGGCGAACGCTGGTGACCGTCGCGGCCTCGACCCCGCTGAGGTCGGCGTAGGCCGCGTCGGCGGCGTCTTCGTCCCAGACGCGTTCGGCCTCGCTGCCGTCGTCGTCGTAGAAGTACTGGGCCTCGAAGGTCGAATCGTCTTTCGTGAGGTCGGCGAATATCTCCCAGTAGTCCTCGGGGTCGAAGGCCTGGATTTCCCGCTCGCGGTCGACGATGAGCTTCAGCGTCGGTGACTGGACCCGGCCCACGGAGATGAAGTCGTCGCCCAGCTGCCGCGCGGAGAGGGAGAGAAAGCGGGTGAGGGCGGCCCCCCACACGAGGTCGATAATCTGGCGGGCTTCGCCCGCGGCAGCGAGGTCGAAGTCGATGTCGTCCGGTTCGGAAAAGGCCTCCCGGACCTCACGTTCGGTGATAGAGGAGAAGCGAACGCGGGAGACGGGCACGTCGGTCACCTCGCGGATGAGCTCGTAGGCCTCCTTGCCGATGAGTTCGCCCTCGCGGTCGTAGTCAGTCGCGATGATGGCGGACTCGGCTTTCCGTGCGAGTTGCTTGAGCGTCGTGACGATGTTCTCCTGGGTCGCTTCCTTCGTGACTTCGGCGTCGATGAGTTCGACCGGCTCGACGTCGCGCCAGTCGTTGTACTCGGGCGGGAAGTCGACGCCGACGACGTGGCCCGAGAGGCCGACGACGCGCTTGGTCCCCCACCGGTAGACGTTCACCCCGTTGCGCCGCTCGGCCGAAGCGCTCCCCTCCGAGAGGATTTCGGCGATGCGGCGGGCGGCGTTGTCCTTCTCTGTGATTATCAGCTCCATCGGACACCACCTGTCGTGCTCATTAGGGGTCGCTACGCTCGGAGTCGTTCTAAAGACTTTCGGGGGAATCGGCCTACAGCGCGGGTGCGCGAGCGCCTGCGGGCCCGTGGGCCACGCTATAGGCGGCGGTGGAACCGAGCCAGCGAACGATTGCCGAATATCTTTCACCCTTATAGACAAAGTTTTATCTGTTATTTGGACGAACGAACATGATAGACCGGGGATGACTGTAGGAAGCAACACGCCGGGGGCGGAGGAATCGAGCACGGACGAGACGACGGACCCACGAGCTGACCTGCCCGGGAGCCAGGGAGAACACGAACTGCAGGCGGAGCTGGGCACAGCCGACCGGGCCGAGGCGTTCTACGACACGGCCATGCAACACGCCCTGACCAGCCAGATGAAGTCGTTCCTCATGGACCGATGGATGGGCTTTGCCAGCGCACTCGACGGCGACCGACCGGTGACGGAACCGTGCTTCGCCGACGAGGGGTTCATCAGGATACTCGCCGACGACCGAATCGCGTGGCCGGCGGCGGCGATGGTCGACGGCAGCGGGCCGCTGGTCGGCCCCAACGAGGAACGGTTCCTCTCGCTGGTGACTGTCGACTGGTGGGACACGACCGTCGGCCTCCACATCAACGGGTCGGCGCATCGACGAGTGGCCCCGCCGGTCGGCGTCTCCCGGGACGGGCCCGCGACGGACTGGTACGTCCTCGACATCGAGGAGGCGTACATCCACTGTGCGAAACACATCCCCGAACTGGCGGTCGACGACGGGGCGCCCGAGGGCCCCGAGGTCGCGCCGAGTCGGACGACGTACGACCGCCTGGTCCCCGCCGTCGAGAAGTTCATCGGAACGCAGGTGGTCTCCTTCCTCGGCACGGCTGACAGCGAGGGTGAGACCGACCTCTCGCCCCGGATAGGTCCCCCCGGATTCGTCCAGGTGCTCGACGAACACACGCTGGCGTGGCCGGAGTACCGCGGCAACGGCATCCACGCCTCTATGGGTAACATCAGGGAACGCGGGGTCGCGACCCTCACGTTCCTCGACTGGTGGAACACGGAGGCTATCGTCCGGGTCTCCGGCTCGGCGACGCTGCACGACGAGGTCGCCGGCGCCACCGACCTCACCGACGTCGACCGGACGAAAAAGTGGGTCCTGATGGACGTCGAGGAGGCGACGGTCACGACGGACCCGCCGCTGCCGTCGCTCTCGGTCGAGTCGTTCGACCCGCCGTGGGGGACCGACGACGAGGAGGTCAAGAAGAGCGGCTTCTTCACAGAGGCGTGACGGTGGTCCGGGTCGGCTACCTCCGCCGGGAGACCGACGCGCTCTTGTCGCTGACAGTCCGAGTATCGCTATGGACAGACGGACCGCCCGTATCTCCCGTGCGGTCGCCGCCGCGCTCGTCTTCGTGACGGCGGCCTACCACCTCTGGTGGGGATTCCCCCGGAGCCTCGTCTACCTGAACGCGTTCGGGACGGGAATCCCGCCTGACCCGCGACCGTTCCTCTTCGTCGCGCTCGGACTGCTCTTGCTCGCGGGCCCGTATCTCGTCAGCTTCGAGGTCATCTCACTCAGAACTGCCTATGCTGGGGCCGCGCTCCTGCTGGTCGGCTCCATCGCAGCCTGGGTCACCTGGCACGCCACCGGCCACGGGGCCTTCCTCGTCGGTGGCCCGGCCCCCGCGTCGGGCGGCGGCGGACACAGTCACGGCGGTCAGAACACCGTGCTCCTCGTCCTCTCGCACTTCCCCGCCGAACCGGTCGAGGGCGCTATCAAGCTGGTCGAGACCGCTGCGGTCGTCCTCTTTGTGACGCTGCTGCGGCTGGACCCGGCGGTCACGACGCAGGCACAGCAGGCAAACGGTGACCAGACCGAGGCGAGCGAGACCTAGTCGGTCGGACCGGCGAGCCGCTCTCTCGGTGGCGGAGCCAAACGCGATACGATCTCGCGCGTACTGTCGCTGTCCGCTGGGCCGTCTCCCTTCCACCGGACGCCCCCTCCCACGCAATTACTTTGCCTGCGGTGAGTAACGCGCGCTCATTCAGTGAGCAGACGCGGATATGTCTATAAGGCTACAGAAATAGTATGTGTCAATAGTGACAATTATGGAAACCGACAACGCTGACAGTGTCGACGAGCGCACCACACCCGACCTGACGAAGATACGGTTCGACGAATTGGAGACGGTCGAGATGACCCAGGCCGACTCCGAGACGGAGTTCGGTGTCAGTATCCCGTTCGCACCGGAGTTCCCGGCGACGACCGGACTCGAACTGTCCGGTGGCCACACCGTCGTCTACACCGAGATACCGCCGGGAAAGGAGCTGGGCACCCACACCGACAGCCCCGAGGAACTCCTCGTCTGCCTCGAGGGCGACGGGGTCGAGATATGGGCCGGTGACGGCGGCGGCGAACTCGCTGCCGGAGAGATGGCAGTGTTTCCGGCGATGGAACCGCACGGCCTCCGCAACACTGGGTCGGAGACGGCACGGTTCGTAGCGTTCTTCTCTGACAGCACCACCGTCCACGAGTTCGAGGCACCGCTGGACCCGCTCGGCGACAGCATCGTCCGCACCTGACCTGACCGGCGCCGTCTACCGCCCTACTGGACACCGTAGGTGGCTCTGAGATAGTCGATGATTTCGTCGACGATTCCTGGTCTGTACGTCCAGAACCCGTAAAACCGGCCTGGTTCGCGCTCTTCGGCCAGGAGCCCGCATTTCGACTGGTCGGCGCCACCGCCGTCGAACAGCAGGAACCAGAACCGTCCAATCTCCTCGCCCCCGCCCGATACCACGTCGATAGACCCGTCCAGCCGCCCATCGAACTCGTCTTCGATGAACAGCTGCAGCCCGACGGCGCTCCGACGAGCGAACCGATTGTAGACGGCCGCCTGTGCGTCGACTGCGGTCGCGTTCTGGAAGCCGACGTACAGCACTCCCGTGTCGACCCGCCACGCGCGCTCCTCGATTTCGCGTGAGACCGCCAGCATCTGCCGGCGGCTGAACGAGGTAAACAGCGTGCTATCGAGGAAGTCGAACAGGTCGGCGAGGTCCGCCTCCGTTCCGGAGCGCTCCCAGGGCGGATGGATGTCGGGCGCGATGAGCGTCCGGAACTGCTCGACCCCCAGCGCGCCCTGTGGGTCTCCCTCGGCGTTCCGAACGACCATAAACTCCGTGTCGGCACCCACCGCGTACTCGTTCTGGATAACCTGTACGTTCCGCGTCGAGAACTGTGCCGCCAACTCAGCGACCGTCGCCGCCTTATCCGTGTACACGTCGAGCGTCTTGCGTCGACTCTCTATGGCCTCGAGCTGGTCGCTGAGTGCCTCCATCCCGGTCTCAGTTCACTCGTCGATGCCCATCGCTGTGAAGGCGTCCTCCGGAACGTCCGCTCGGGCGACGGTCTGTTCGTCGGGGTCGAAATCGACGTAGTCCCGTTCGTCGAGCTCCGGCAGGACGGTGTTACGAAGCGAGAAGCAGACAGGCTCCCGGTTCGCGGGTGTCGCGACACTGTCGGACTCGGCCACTTCCGCCCCGAAGACGACGTCTACCAGTTCCTCCACCCTGGCGGTCGGGTGCTCGTGCAGGTAGCGGAGTACGTAGCGGTTGTACGGCTCTGAGAGCACCTCGGCGACCGCCGGCGATACCGATTCGTTTCCCTGCCCTACTGCAGCCTCGAGCTCCATCGTCGACCTGTCGTTTGTCATGATAGTACCTGCACTACCACACGTGAAATATGTATTCTTAGTTGACTGGTTGGGGCGGGGTCCGAATAAAAAATGTAGCCCGAACTGCCCGGCTGTGTGGACTACGCTGCCAGTGGGAGATCGACGACGAACACGGCTCCTTCGGCGTCGTTTTCGTCGACCTGGGACTGACTGCCCGAGGGAGTCCAGTCCGCTCTGTCCTCGATACGAATCGTCCCGCCGTAGCTATCGACGAGCGTCTCGACCAGATAGAGCCCGATTCCCGTCCCGTCGCTTGCCAGACCCATCTCGCCTTTCCCGAATATCTCCGTTTTCCGGTCGTCGGAGACGCCCGGACCGTTGTCGGCTATCTGGATGCGGGCCATCTCGTCGCGTTCGGTCGCCGACACGACGACTTCGGCCACCTCTTTGTCGTTGTGCTGGACGGCGTTTTTCAGGAGGTTCCTGAACACCGACGGGAGCAGGTCATCGCCGGTGACGCGGACGTCTGGCACCGGCCCCGCGAGCGTGATGGACGCGTTCCGACTGGTTGCGCGGGCCTCCTCCATCTGGGCGTCGAGGACGGGTCGGAGCCAGAACGCCCCTTCGGCGTCGCTGTCGTGGAGCATCACCTCTGCGAGGTCTCGGGCGGACCGCGTCAGGCCGACGGCCGTCTCGACGTTGTGGAGTATCTTCTCGACCGATTCCCGGCCGCCCTCGTCGACGTGGTCGGCGAGCGCCTCCGCGTGCCCGGAGACGACCTGGAGGTTGTTGCGCAGGTCGTGACGGACCAACCGGTCCAGCAGTTCGAGGGTATCGCGCTGTCTCGTGAGTTCCTGCTCGCGTTCCTTGCGGTCGGTGACGTCCTGGATCGTCCCGCGGACGCGCTGGCAGGTGCCGTCTTCGAACTGCGGATCTGCGCGCGTGCGAACCCATTTTTCGGTGCCGTCGGCGGCGGTGATCCGGACCTCGATATCGTACGGCTCGCCGTACTCTAGGGCCCCTGAGACGGCGTCCCGAACCGTGTCGTGGTCCGCCGGATGGTAGAACCGCTGGATATCCGACTCGGGCTCGGGGTCGTGGTCCGGGCCGACGCCGTAGATATCGTACACCTGGTCCGTGAAGTACGTCTCCCCCGAGTGTGGGTCGTACTCCCACGCACCGACGTCGGCGATGTCCTGTGCCTTCTCGAAGAGGTCGTTCTGGCGCTCCAGTTCCGTCTCGCGCTCCTTTCGCACTGTCACGTCCTGCTGGAACCCGACGAAGTTAGTGACGGTGCCGTCCTCGTCCGTGACCGGTGCGATGGAGACGCGGTTCCAGAACTGCTCGCCGTCTTTCCGGTAGTTTCGGAGTTCGACGGTCACCGGCTCCGCCTCCGAGATTGCCGCACGTATCTTCCTGACCGGCTCCGCGTCAGTGTCCTCGCCCTGCAGGAACCGGCAGTTCCGTCCGACCACCGCCGATTCGTCGTATCCTGTCATCTGCGTGTAACTGGAGTTGACATCGATGAGCGGGTTGTCCTTCTGTGTGGGGTCGGTGATGGTGATTCCGACCGGTGCCGCGTCGATGGCCTGGGTCTTGCGTTCCAGTTCCCGTCGGCGCTGCTTGCGCTCTGCGATATCTCGCGCGGTACCCGCGAACCCGACGATGTCGCCGCCCCGACCGCGTAACGGGGACCCGGAGAACTCGTACGGAATCGAGTCCCCATCGGCCGTCAGGAGGTGCCCCTCGGTTCGGATTCGCTCGCCGTCCTCTACGATGTCGGTCACGCGCTCGGTGATCCGGGCTCGATCGGCCTCGCGGACGAACTCCCACATCTTCATCGACTCGATTTCCTCGGCCGCGTAGCCGCTCACTTCCGGTACCCGTTCGTTGTAGTCGACGACCGTGCCGTCCCTATCGCAGACGTAGAAGATGTCCTGAACCGCATCGAGCAGCCCCGCCGTGAGAGCAGTGCCTTCGCCCTCGGCGAAACAACTCAGGTCTTCACCAATCGTCATCTACGGTGATTGACGGCTACCGGTTTATAAGGGCTGTTGAGGGATTATCACTGCTGATACCGGATGCGAGAATCGGACGGGTCCGGAAGCCGATGCTGTCGGAGTGTTATTCGTCCAGTTCTTCGCGAAGCAGTCCGTTGGCCTGCACCTTTTTCATCGTCCTCAGAAATCGAAGATTTCTGATGGGCTGCACGAGAGCTTCGCTCTCGTGAACGTCGCCCTTCCTCGCGAGCCTTCGGCTCGCTGCGGGGAGAGCGTGGCGGCTACGCCGCCACGTCGTTCGGTTGCGGGCTGACAGCCCGCAACCGGCTCTCTGCTCACGGGCGCATCGCGCCCGTTCGCAGGTTAGCGAGGGAGCAAAGCTCCCTCGGACCGTGCGAGCGGGTCATGGACCCGCGCGCAGACAGCGGGACCGCCGGTCCCGCTCGACTCGAAAAACGTGCGCGAAAAAGGCTCGCCCTCGTGATCCGAGAGAGCAAAGCTCTCTCGTCATCTGCTCACGGGCGGCGAAGCCGCCCGTTCGCAGGCTCGTGGGACTCGCCGAGTCCCACGCTCATCACGAAAGGCGCGAAGCGCCTTTCGGACGACTCCGCTCGGGCGAGTACAGTACCCTACTCGTCCAGTTCCTCGCGCAGCAGTCCGTTGACCTCGCCGGGGTCCGCTGAGCCGCCGGTCTTCTGCATCACCTGCCCGACCAGGAAGTTCAGGGCGTTGTCCTCGCCGTCGTAGTAGTCGGAGACGGTGTCGGGGTTCTCCGCGATGGCTTCCTCGACGGCGCCCTGGACCGCGTCGCCGGAAGTCTTGCCCAGCCCCTCGCGGTCGACAATAGTGTCGGGGTCCTCGCCCTCGTCGAGCATCTCCCTGAGGACGGTCTCGTGGGCGTTCTTGGCCGTAATCTCGTCCTCGTCGACGAGTTCCACGAGCCGGGTCACCTCCTCGAAGCGGTCGTCGATATCGGTGATAGACATATCGCGGTAGTTCAGCTCGCCCAGCAGATTGTCGGCGACCCAGGTCGCGGCGAGGTCGGCGTCGAACGCTTCAGCGACGCTCTCGAAGAAGTCGGCGACCTGTTTGGTGCTGGTGAGTTTCGAGGCGGCCTCGTCGCTCAGCCCGTACTCGGCGACGAACCGCTCGCGGCGGGCGTCCGGGAGCTCCGGAATCGCGATTTCGTCTTTCCAGCCCGACACCTGCAACGGCGGGATGTCGGCCTCGCGGAAGTACCGATAGTCCTTCTCCTCCTCCTTCGAGCGCATCGAGACGGTGTTGCCGTGAGTCTCGTTGAAGTGGCGGGTCTCCTGTTCGACCGCGCGGCCCGACTGGACGAGCTTGCGCTGGCGGGACTCCTCGAAGGCCAGGGCCTTCTCGGCGCCCTTGTGACTGGAGATGTTCTTGACCTCCGTGCGGTTCGCTTCTTCGAGCACCTCGTCGTCGATGTGCCCGTCCTCGCCCACCGCCTCGGCGTCGACCATCGAGAGGTTCGCGTCGATGCGGAGGCTCCCGTCGCGAGTCGCGTCGAAGACGCCCAGATACTCCAGTACCTCCTCCAGCTTCTCGAGGAAGGCCCGAACCTCACCGGGCGCGCGGAAGTCCGGCTCCGTGACGATCTCCATCAGCGGCGTCCCGGCGCGGTTGTAGTCGACGAGCGTGTAGTCGGCCCGCTCGATGCTGGTGGTGCGAGATTCGAGCGGTCCGCTGCCGTCCCGGACGTGCTTGATGGAGCCGGGGTCTTCCTCCAGGTGGGCCCGGCGGATGTCGACCGCACGGCGGTCACCCTCTACAGCAAACTCCAGCTCGCCGTCCGCACAGATGGGCGCGTCGTACTGCGTTATCTGGAAGTTCTTGGGCAGGTCGGGGTAGTAGTAGTTCTTCCGGTGGAAGGTGGTCTCCTCGGGGATGTCGGCGTCGATGGCCTTGCCGACCTTGACGGCGGCCTCGACCGCTCCCTCGTTGACGACCGGCAGCGCCCCTGGCAGCCCCAGACAGACCGGACAGGTGTTGGTGTTTGGCTCCTCGCTGGGCTCGGTCGAACAGCCACAGAATATCTTCGTCTCCGTCTCCAGCTGGACGTGGACCTCCAGCCCGATGACGGCCGCGAGTTCGCGGGACTCGGCGGCTTGTGCAGTCATTACCCGTGGTTCGGGGCCCCCCGGCTAAAGCGTAACGACCCCTAGCTGTGGTGTTTGAATGAGTGGCTGGGATTCTTATCAGCCAGAAAGCCTTGCTAGCTGGTGGGGTCGACAGCGTTGCTGACAGCCAGAAAGTCCCTGGAGACGCTGCGCGTCTCCTGACCCTCGCGGAGCCGTCGGCTCCGCTCAGTCCCACCCGTAGCCGGTTGGTCAAACAGCTCTGGGCGGGACTGAAAGGGGCCGCGCTCTCGACGAAGCACGGCGAAGTAAGCACCGCAGCCAACCGTAGGGAGGCGAGGAGCACAGCGAGCCGCGCGAGAGCACGATAGACGAGCGCAGCGAGTCTATCGGCGGTCGAGAGCGCGGGGGCTTTCTGGCTGTTGGCAGTACAGTTGCCAGGGTAAGCTAGCGAGACGTTCCAGCCGTTGGTAGTCAAGTTCGGACGTTTCGCTCCAACCCCAGGTTTCCACTCCAGATAGCGACAGTATCCGACCACCGAAGCAACGGCCGCGTCTCGCCCGCACATCAGCCAGCGCACGCGAACACGCTATCTATCGGAATCCGTACTGTTGTCTGACGCACGTTTATGTGGCCGGAACGTCACTGTGTGGCATATGTGTGGCAACCGCGTCGAGGAACTGGAAACGCGCGTTCAGGAACTGGAAGCCTCCGTCGAGGGTCTGACCGACGAGCTCGTCGAGTGCAAGGTCCGCATCCGCGAGCTGGAAAACACCGTCGACGAGCAGAACGGGTTCAGCCGGGCGCCGCCCGAACAGGCGGGCGAGCGACCGAGCGAACAGCAGGCCGACGAGTCCGACGCAACGTCGGAAACCGAGAGCGAGGAAACGGAGGAGACCTCGACCGAGAGCGAGATTCTGGTTCCCGAGGCCGGGAGCTCCGAGACCGCGACGGCCGAGGCCGGTACATCTAACACTGAGGCTCCCGAGGAGACTGACAACACCGCCGACCCCGAGGCCGAATCGGAGGCCGACGACGACTCCGGCTCCGACATCATCGTGGCCTAGACGGGCGGCCCCCACACCGTATGCACATCAAAGAGCTCGTCCTCGACAACTTCAAGAGCTTCGGGCGGAAGACCCGAATCCCGTTCTACGAGGACTTTACTACTATTTCGGGCCCGAACGGCTCGGGCAAGTCCAACATCATCGACGCCGTCCTCTTCGCGCTCGGCCTCGCCCGGACCTCCGGCATCCGCGCCGAGAAGCTGACGGACCTCATCTACAATCCGGGCCACGCCGACGAGGACGTCGAGTACAGCGGCGAGCGCGAGGCCAGCGTTGAGGTCATCCTCGCAAACGAGGACCGGACCGTCGACCGAGCCCAGGTGGTCAACGCCGCCGGCACCGAGGACGTCGGCGACGTCGACGAGATATCCATCAAGCGCCGTGTCAAGGAGACCGAGGACAACTACTACTCGTACTACTACATCAACGGCCGCTCGGTCAACCTCTCGGACATCCAGGACCTGCTCGCCCAGGCCGGTGTCACGCCGGAGGGGTACAACGTGGTCATGCAGGGCGACGTCACCGAGATAATCAACATGACCGCCGGGAGCCGGCGTGAGATTATCGACGAGATCGCCGGCGTCGCGCAGTTCGACGCGAAGAAGGAAGACGCCTTCGAGGAACTGGAGGTCGTCCAGGAGCGCATCGACGAGGCCGAACTGCGCATCGAGGAGAAGCAAGAACGCCTCGACCAGCTCGAAGACGAGCGCGAGACCGCGCTCCAGTACCAGGAGCTGCGCGACGAGAAAGAGGAGTTCGAGGGGTATCGCAAGGCCGCCGAACTGGAGGACAAGCGGGCGGAACTCGCCGACACCGAGGCGGCCATCGAGGAACTCGAGAGCGAACTCGCCGAGCTCCAGGAGGAACTCGACAGCCGGCAAGGGAAGGTCGTCCGGCTGGAGGACGAGCTCCACGAGCTCAACAACGAAATCGAGCGCAAGGGCGAGGACGAACAGCTCGCCATCAAGCGGGACATCGAAGAGATAAAAGGCGACATCTCCAGACTGGAGGACAAGATAGCGAACGCCGAGGAGGCCGTCGAGGCCGCCGAGAACGAACGCCGCCAGGCGTTCGTCCAGATAGACCGCAAGCAGGAGACCATCGACGAACTGGAGAGCGACATCCGCGAGACGAAAGTCGAGAAGTCAAACGTCAAAGCGGATATCACGAGCACGGAAAGTGAGCTCGCCGACGTTCAGGGTCGCATCGACGACATCGGCGAGGAGTTCGAGGAGATAAAGGACGAACTCGAGGCCAAACGCGACGAGCTCGAACAGCGGAAGACCGAGCGCAACGACCTCCAGCGAGAGCAGGACCGCCTGTTAGACGAGGCCCGACGGCGCTCCAACGAGGAAGACGAGAAACGCGAGGCTATCGAGGAGGCAGAGGCCGAGATTCCCGACCTCGAGGCCGACATCGAGGACCTCGAATCCGAACTGGAGAAAGCCAGAAAGAACAAGCAGACCATCGGCGAGGTCGTCGACGACCTGCGCGACGAGAAGCGGGAACTCCAGTCCGACCTCGACGCGCTGGAAGACAAAATAAGCGCCAAACAACAGGAGTACGCCGAACTCGAGGCGAAGGCAGGCCAGGACGGCGACTCCTCCTATGGCCGTGCGGTCACCGCAATCCTGAACGCGGGCCGCGAGGGGGTCCACGGTACCGTCGGGCAACTGGGCGGGGTCGACGCCGAGTACGCCACCGCCTGCGAGACCGCCGCCGGCGGCCGACTCGCCCACGTCGTCGTGGACGACGACGGCGTCGGTCAGTCCTGTATCGAGTACCTCAAATCCCGCAACGCGGGGCGGGCGACCTTCCTCCCGATTACGCAGATGCAGAACCGCTCGCTGCCGTCGCTGCCGAGCGAGGAGGGCGTCATCGATTTCGCCTACAACCTGGTCGACTTCGACCGGGAGTACGCGGGCGTCTTCTCGTACGTGCTGGGCGATACGGTCATCGTCGACACGATGGAGACCGCCCGCGACCTGATGGGCGACTACCGGATGGTCACCCTGGAGGGCGACCTCGTCGAGAAGAGCGGCGCGATGACCGGTGGCTCCTCGTCGGGGACTCGATACTCTTTCTCCGGCGGCGCCGGCCAGCTCGAACGGGTCGCGACGCGTATCCAGGAACTGGAGGACGAGCGCGCGGACGTACGCGAGGACCTCCGGGACGTGGAGGAGCGCTTAGACGACGCCCGCGACCGCGAGTCCGACGCGACCGAGCAGCTCCGGGACATCGAGACGAGCATCGAGCGCAAGCAGGCCGAACTCGAACAGGCCAGCGAACGCATCGACGACCTCGAAGCGGCAATCGAGGAGATCGCCAGCGAGCGCGAGGACGTGGCCGACGAGATGGACGAACTGGAGGCCGACATCGAGGCGGCCAACGAGACTATCGCCGCAATCGAGGGCGATATCGAGGAGCTGGAAAGCGAGGTCGCCGACTCCGAGCTGCCGGACCTGACCGACGAACGCGAGGCAATACGCGAGGAGATAGACGCGCTCGAAGACCGGGAGGACGACCTCGACGCGAAGCTCAACGAGTTGCAACTCGAAAAGCAGTACGCCGAGGACGCCATCGAGGAGCTCCACGACGACATCGAGGCCGCGCAGAATCGCAAGGCGGAGAAGGAGGAGACCATCGCGGACCTGGAAGAGGAGGTCGCCGAGAAACGCGAACTGAAAAGCGAGAAAGAACAGGAGGTCGAGGAGCTGGAAAGCGAACTCGCCGAGCTCAAGGGCGAGCGTGAGGACCTTCGTGGTGACCTCCAGGACGCGAAGGAGGCCCGCGACGAGCAGCAGGCGAAAGTCACCGACGTCGAACGCGACCTCGAGGACGAGCGCGACGACCGCGAGCGTCTGGAGTGGGAGATAGACGAACTCGAGGCGCAGGTCGGCGACTACGACCCCGAGGACGTCCCCGACCACGAGACCGTCGAGTCCGAGATAGAGCGCCTGACCGCCGAGATGGAAGCGCTCGAACCGGTCAACATGCGCGCCATCGAGGAGTACGACCGGGTGGCCGACGACCTCGAAGAGCTGGAGGAGCAGATGGCGACGCTCGTCGAGGAGGCCGACGGGATACGGGAGCGCATCGACAGCTACGAACAGAAGAAGAAGGCGACGTTCATGGAGTCGTTCGACGAGATAAACGAGCAGTTCCAGGACATCTTCGAGCGCCTCTCGAACGGTACTGGCCACCTCCACCTGGAAGACGAGGCGGACCCCTTCGAGGGCGGGCTGACGATGAAGGCCCAGCCCGGCGACAAGCCCATCCAGCGACTCGCGGCGATGTCCGGCGGCGAGAAGTCGCTCACTGCGCTGGCCTTTATCTTCGCCATCCAGCGGCACAACCCGGCGCCGTTCTACGCGTTAGACGAGGTCGACGCCTTCCTCGACGCGAAAAACGCCGACCTCGTGGGCGAGCTCGTCGACGAACTCGCCGGCGACGCCCAGTTCGTGGTCGTCTCGCATCGCTCGGCGCTGCTGGAACGCTCCGAGCGGGCCATCGGCGTTATGATGCAGGGCGACAACGTCTCGGCCGTGACCGGTATCGACCTCTCGGAGGAGGGCCCCGACGAGGAGGAAGTAGTCGCAGACGACTGACCACTCATGACAGACGACATCCCGCTCGATATCACCGGACACGAGGACCGCGAACGGCCCAGCGAACAGTCCGACGTGGACCTGCTGACCGGCGACGCGGGTGTCGACGACGGGGCCGAAGTGGAGCCGACGCCAGCGGCTGGCGCCGGCGAAGACGGCCCTGCTCAGGATAGTGGCGAAGACGACGACGCGCCCGAACCCGTCGAAGTGCTGGTCCAGCTCGCCGATGACGGCGAGATAGACCCGTGGGACATCGACGTCGTGACGGTGACCGACAAGTTCTTAGATGCCATCGACGGCACCGACCTGCGCACGTCGGGGCGGGCGCTGTTCTACGCCTCCGTGCTGGTCCGGATGAAAAGCGACGCAATGCTTGGCACCGACGAGCCCGAGGAAGAGCCCGTCGAGCCGTGGGAGCAGGCGATGTCCGGTGACGACCCTATCGACGAGCCCGACCCCTTCGCCGCCCTGGAGTCGGAGATGGACCGCCGACTGGAACGGCGCCGCGCTCGCGGGATGCCCCAGACCCTGGACGAACTCGTCCGGGACCTGCGGGAGGCCGAGCGGGACAACTGGTGGAAGGAGTCCCGGGAGTACGACACCAGCGGCTCGCCGAAGGGGTTCCAGCGGGGCACCCAGGAACTGGACTACCGCGGGGCCGACGACATGCGGCTGGACGACGAGCCCTCCGCCGCCGACGTGACCGGCACCGCCCACGGCGAGCAGATAGACGAGATAATCGAGGACGTCTACGCCGCCGTGCGCGAGCAGTACGACAAGGGCCGCGAGGAGGTGCTCTACCGCGAGGTCGAGTCGGCGGGTGGCTCCCGCGTCGAGACGTTCCTCGGCCTGCTCTTTCTGGCCCATCGAGGCCGGGTCGTCCTCCAGCAGGACGACCTCTTTGGCGACCTCTGGATTCAGGACCCCAGCGCCGCAACCGGGTCCGGGGAAGCCGTCGCGGACTAGTCGACTGTCTTTGCGCCTGTGGCCACAGCCCGGAACAGCCAGTCGTCACCTCTAGCCCAGCCACTGCTACTAGTTAGCAAACAGGTTCAAAACGCTCGCGGCCGTACGTGTCGGTGATGGGTCAGGAGTCGGGTCAGTCGCCGCCGGGTCCCGAGCGCCTCGCCGACGTCTTCAGCGTCCGTGAAATCGACCTCACAGAGGGGGATATCCGGTACTACGGCGAGCCGGTGACCGACGCCGCGCAGGTCATCCAGCAGGTCGGACCGACGTTCCGACAGCACGGCTACCGCGTCCGCCTGCGGACCGAGTCCGACGGGCACGTGCTGGTGGCGAGCGAGCGCTCGCTGGGTGTCGACGGCGTCCCGTGGCTCAACGTCGTCCTCGCGGCGGCGACGCTGCTCTCGACGCTGTACGCGGGGACGCGGTGGTACGGCCTCTCGGTGGTCGAAGAGCCCGCTGCCATCTGGCAGGCGTGGCCCTTCGCCGCCGCCGTCCTGGGTATCCTCGCGGTCCACGAGTTCGGCCACTACGCCCTCTCGCGGTATCACGAGGTCCAGGCCAGCCTGCCCTACTTCCTCCCGTTGCCGTTCAACGTCATCGGCACGCTGGGCGCCGTCATCAGGATGCAGGACAACATCCCCGACCGGCGGGCGCTGTTCGACATCGGCGTCGCCGGGCCGCTGGCGGGGCTGGTCGCGACGGTCGTCGTCACGGCCGTCGGCGTCACGCTGGACCCGATATACGTCGACGGCGGCCTCATCACCAGAATCGAGCTGGGGTATCCGCCGCTGATACAGGGTATCGCCGCTCTGGTCGGCGAGCCACTCAGCTACGACGACCCGAACCTGCTGCCCAACCCCGTGGTCATCGGCGGCTGGGTCGGCGCCTTCGTCACCTTCCTCAACCTCATCCCGGTCGGCCAGCTCGACGGTGCCCACATCAGCCGTTCGCTGGTCGGCGAGCGCATGGACGCGGTACAGTTTATCGTTCCCGTCCTCCTCTTTTGCCTGGCGGGGTACCTGTTCCTGTTCGAGGCCGGCCGGGGCGCCCCGCTGTGGGGGTTCTGGGGTATCATCGCGCTGGTGTTCAGCCGCGCTGGCACCGCCTCGCCGCTCGTGGAGACGCCACTGGGGCCCAGGCGACGGGCTCTCGGTATCCTGACGCTCGTACTCGGCGCGCTCTGTTTCGTGCCGGTGCCGATCGTCGTCTCGGTGTAGCACCTCTCGCTGCGTCGCCACCCGCTAGATGCCGTAGGGGTCGTACGCCGGCCGACTGTCCTCGGCGGGGTCGATGTCGTAGGCCCCGTAGAACTCGTCGCGAAGCGCCTCGCCCGCCGCGCTGAAGAACACGACGGCGCCGAAGGGCCGCGAGTAGCGGTCGGCGTCCGGCGGGTCCGGGTCGACGAAGAGCGCGTCGGTCACCGGCTCGCCGACCGACTGGAGGTCGCCCAGCCGCTCCTCCATGGGGATTAGCCCGGTGAGCACGCTGGGGACGAATGCACCGCCCGGCAGCGGCGCCCTCGGCTGGACCGCGACCTCGGCGACTGGCTCGCCCTCCCACTCCAGGACGGTCGTCGACGGTCGCTCCTGGCCCTCGGTCCACAGCTCCTCGGCGACGGCTGGCGGGTCGGCGTCGACGGCGAAGGCCATCCGCACCCGGTCGACACGCTCGACGGACTGGATAGACCACGCTTCGTCCGGGTCGTCGGGGTCGCCGGCCAGCGTCGCCTCGACGAGGTCGCCGGTCCGGAGCCCGTCGATCTCGGCCTGTCGGTCGCCGTAGCCCGACCGGTAGGCGGTGTAGAGCCGCGTCGCCTCGGTGTCGAAGAGGTTGATGTGTGGCACCGACTCGACGACGCGGTAGACCCGGAACCGACCCGCGTGTGTCTCCATACTCCGCCCGAGGGCCTCGGGCGTGATACGGATTGCTGTCGTCCCGGTATCGTCGTCCCCCGGTACCCAGCGACACCGCGGGTCGGGGGAAACAAAGAGATAGGTGGAGCCGTTATGCGACTGTATGAGCCAGAGCACGGGGATGCCGGAACCGGACATGGACGAACTACAGGCCGCCGTCGAACGGCTCCTCGACGAGACGGTCGACCGGGACGACTCGCTCGACGTCGCCGTCGAGGACCTCGAGGTGGACGTTCCGATATACTTCGGTGAGGAGTCCCCGCGAGCGAAGTGGCGCTTCAACGGCGACGTCACCGTCACGTTCGACGGGATTCGCGGGCCCCTCCGGGAGTGGTTCGACCTCCACGGCGAACAGCCCGGCTCTGATACCGAGTGAGGCGGCGCTGGTGAACAGGTCGCGAGTACGACCTAGCCGTCTCGGAAGAACCGCTATGTGCTCTTCTGTGGTATGTCTAGACATGACACCGACAAAGATTCGCGAACGACTGGCGGAGTCCGGCGACCGCGTCGACGTCGAGCAGTTCGTCGCCGCCCTGGAGTACGTCCGCGACGACGGGCGGTCTCGAACGAAAGAGCGCTAGGAGTGTGCTGCGATTCTGGGATGGTTACTTCCTTAGTGACTGCTGCGTAGAGCCAGAAAGCCCCCGACTGCTCGACTCCCGCGGCTCGCTGCGGTCCTCACTCCGTTGCGGTCCTTACGTCGCCGGGGTTCGTCGAGCAGTCGGCCCCTTTCAGTCCCGCCCATGCCGGCTGACCAATCGGCTACGGGTGGGACTGAGCGGAGCCGAACGGCTCCGCGAGGGTCAGGAGACGCGCAGCGTCTCCAGGGACTGAAAGGGGCGGCTGCGTGGCGGCTACGCCGCCACGTTTAACGAGGTCGGCGGAGCCGACCGCGCTTGCTACACGAAGGCGGGAGACGCAAGCACTGCAGCGAACATAGTGAGCGAAGCGCGCAACGAGCCCCCCGAGTGTAGCTGGCCGGGGCTATCTGGCTGTTGGCAGTGCTACTGACCCGGAGTACTGCCGGGGCTTTCTGGCTGTTCGAACTGTGCCAGTTGCTACTGATACGAGCCGCGACCATTCCTAGCGGGTAACTGTTATCCGGGGGCTGGCACAACAGGGGGCCATGGACACACGGGACGTGTTGCTCGTCGACGCCTTCGCCGCGGAGCCGATGACGGGGAACCCGGCCGGGGTCGTACTGGACGCGAGCGAGTTGACCGACGACCAGATGGCGGCAATCGCGGGGGAACTGGGCGCGAGCGCGACGGCCTTCGTCTGTGAGAGCGAGCGGGCCGACCGGCGGCTGCGCTTTTTCGCGCCCACTGGCGAAGTCGACCGGAGCGACCACGCGACTGTCGCCGCGTTCGCGACGCTGTTCGAACGGGGCGGCCTCGAGGCGGGCGAGTACGAGATGGAGACCATCGGGCGGACCCGGGCGGTTGAGGTCAAAGGGGACGGCACGGTGTGGCTCGAACAGGGCGAGGCCCGTTTCGAGGAGGTGCCCCTGGAACACGACGAGGTAGCGGATGCCCTCGGCATCGACGTGGCGACGTTACAGGACGTGGGCGCGGATATGCCCATGGCCGTCGCCGACACGAGCGAGCCGTGGCTGCTGGTCCCGGTCAACTACTTCGAGCACGTCAGCCGTATCGACCCAGACCTGCCGGCCATCCAGGACCTGTGCGAGCGGGTCGACGCGGTGGGGCTGTACGCCTTCACGTTCGACACTATCGGCGGCGAGGCGACGCTGCACGGCCGGGGTTTCGCACCCTCGCGTGGCGTCGGCGAGGACCCGGTCACCGGCACCGCCGCTGGCGGGTGTGCCGCCTACGTCCGCCGGGAGGGAGCGCTGGACAACACCATCGACCAGGTCGTCGTCGAGCAGGGCCACTTCCTCGACCGGCCCGGCACGGTCAGGGTCGACACCGACGGGCTGGAGGCGTGGGTCGGCGGGCGAGCGGTGACGACCATGGACGGGTCGATGACTGTTCCCGAAGCCACAGAAGACGACGACATCATCGAGATCTAGGCCTCCCCTACCGACCATAAGACCGCAACGAACTTAATGGACGTTCATGAAAGTTAGGACGAGTCCATGCACACACTGTGGCTCGCGGATATCGGTGCCGACGACCTGGCGCGGGTCGGCGGCAAGGCAGCGTCCCTGGGAGAACTGACCGGCGCGGGGCTGCCCGTCCCGTCGGCGTTCGTCGTGAGCGCCGGGACGTATCGGTCGTTTATCGAGGACACGGGCATCGAGACGGCGCTGTTCGAGGCCGTCGACATCGACAGCGACGACTCGGCAGCGCTCGCGGGAGCGGCCGAGCGCGCCCAGGAGCTGATTCTCGAAACGGCGGTGCCGGCCAACGTACGCGAGGACGTGCTCGCGGCGTACGACGAACTCGGTGACGGGGCCGTCGCGGTTCGGTCCTCGGCGACGGCCGAGGACCTCCCCGATGCATCCTTCGCCGGCCAGCAGGACACCTATCTGAACGTCGAGCGCGCGGACCTGCTCGACCGGGTCAAGGAGTGCTGGGCGTCGCTGTTCACCCAGCGGGCCATCTACTATCGCAACGAACAGGGCTTTGCCCACGACGCCGTCGACATCGCCGTCGTCGTCCAGGAGATGGTCGACGCCGAGAAATCGGGCGTGCTCTTTACCAGCCATCCCTCGACCGGGGCGCCGACGGCCATCGTCGAGGCCGCCTGGGGGCTGGGCGAGGCTGTCGTCTCCGGCACCGTCTCGCCGGACAACTACGTCCTCGACCGCGAGAGCGCCGAGGTGACGGACGTGACCGTCGCGGAGAAACGGGTCATGTGCGTCCGCGGCGAGGACGGCCGGACCGTCGAGCGGTCGGTCCCCGACGAGAAACGTGACGCGCAGGTGCTCGAGGAGTCCGAACTCCGTCGGCTCATCGAGCTGGGCGACCGCGTCGAGGCCCACTACGACTGCCCGCAGGACGTCGAGTGGGCCATGCGCGACGGGGAGCTGTACCTGCTGCAGTCCCGACCAATCACCACAATCGACGACGCCGAGCCCGCCGTCGGCACCGGCGCGTCGGCCGACGGCGGCGCCATGCAGAGCCCGCCCGACGAGGTGCGGCTCTCGGGTATCGGCTCCAGCCCCGGCAAGGTGTCGGGCACGGTCCGTATCGTCGACAAGCTGGACAACCTCGACAAGGTAGAGCAGGGCGACATCATCGTCACGGAGATGACCACGCCCGACATGGTGCCGGCGATGAAACGCGCCGCGGGTATCGTCACCGACCAGGGCGGGATGACGAGCCACGCCGCCATCGTCTCCCGCGAACTTGGCGTTCCTGCCGTGGTCGGCACCGACGACGCCACCGAGCGGCTCCGGGACGGCCAGACGGTCACGATCAACGGCGAGATGGGAACCGTCGAGGTCGGCGAGCCCGAGTCGGCGGCGAGCGACGACGCGGGGTCGGGCGACGGAGCCGCGCCGGTAGACGCCTCGGCGTCGGGTTCCACGGCCCCGCCGACGGAGCAAGGACACAGCCCGGTCAAGCCCATGACCGGCACCGAGGTGAAGGTCAACGTCTCCATCCCGGAGGCGGCCGAACGGGCCGCGGCGACCGGTGCCGACGGCGTCGGCCTGCTGCGCATCGAGCACATGATACTCTCGACGGACAAGACGCCCACGCGGTACGTCGAAGACCACGGCGAACGCGCCTACGTCGACGAGATCGTCGAGGGCGTCCGGGGTGTGGCCGAGGCGTTCTACCCCCGGCCGGTGCGGGTCCGCACCCTCGATGCGCCTTCCGACGAGTTTCGCCAGCTCCAGGGCGGCGAAGACGAGCCGGCCGAACACAACCCGATGCTGGGCTACCGTGGCATCCGGCGGTCGCTCGACCGGCCCGACGAGTTCGAACTCGAACTGCGCGCCTTCGCCCGGCTGTACGAACTGGGCTACGACAACGTCGAGCTAATGCTCCCGCTCGTCACCGACGCCGAGGACGTGCTTCGGGCGAAGTCCATGATGCAGGCGGCCGGTATCGACCCCGACAAGCGCGACTGGGGCGTGATGATCGAGACGCCCGCGAGCGCGCTCGGCATCGAGGAGCTGTGCGAGACGGGTATCGACTTCGCCTCCTTCGGGACGAACGACCTCACCCAGTACACGCTGGCCGTGGATCGCAACAACACTAACGTCGCCGACCGATTCTCGGAACTCCACCCCGCCGTGCTGGAGCTGATGGGGCAGGTCATCGGGACCTGCCGCGAGCACGACGTGGCGACGAGCATCTGCGGGCAGGCGGCCTCGAAACCCGAGATGGTGCAGTTCCTCGTCGACGAGGGTGTCAGCTCCATCTCCGCGAACATCGACGCCGTCCGGGACGTCCAGCACGAGGTCAAGCGGGTCGAACAGCGGTTGCTGCTGGAGTCGGTCCGCTGACCGCCGGCGGCGAACGTCCCGAGATTCGCTGTGTGAGGTGCCCCCACCAGTTTGGGGGATACCTTCATTATCGATGCAACGAGAGTATTCCCCGATGGTAGGGACTGGGGACATCGCCCCGGATTTCACGCTTCGGGGGACTGACGGGCAGATGCTCACCCAGTATACGCTCTCGGAGTACACCGACGAGGGGTTCGTCATCCTATCCTTCTACATGAACGATTTCTCGCCCGTCTGCTCGGACCAGATGTGTGACCTGGACGATATCGAGCTGTTCCAGTTCGAAGAAGACGTCACGATGTTCGGTATCTCCCCGGACTACGTCTACTCCCACCGGGAGTACAGCCGCCAGAAGGGCATCACCTTCCCGCTGCTGTCGGATACCCAGTTCGAGGTCTCGAAGGAGTACGGCGTCTACGACCCCGAGTTAGAGTCGGGCGTCCGGCGGGCGCTCTTCTTGCTGGACAGCGAGCGCCGGGTACAGTTCCGCTGGGTCGCCGAGGACAACTGGGAAGCCTGGGACCACGGGACGACCGAGGCGCTGAAAGAGGCCCTCGACGGGCTTCGGGCCTGACTAAGCGTCCGGGCCGACCCCGAACTCGCGGAACGGGCCGCCGGTGCTTAAGTTATCGAAGAGAGACTGTGGGGTATGAGCGACATCGACGACCTGGAGACGATAGACGAGGAGACGCCGTCGATGCCGGCGGAGGCGAGAGACCTCGTCGAGGCGATTCGGGACGACACCGCCGATACGCTACAGCTAGCGGTCCGGTACTCCGGTGAGGGGTACGATATCGTCTATCTCCGTGAGGATATAGACGAACAGTTCAGCGACCCCGAACTCGAAGAGCAGGTCGAGACGCTGATGCTCAAGGGCCACGGCGACCCGCCACAGGAGGGTGCGCTGTTCAACTTCGGGAGCCTGAACGCCACGATGCGGTTCTACGACGAGTCGCTCGTCGTCCACTTCCCGACCGGCGAGTGGACGGGGCTGGTGTTCGTCCTCGACCAGGAGGCCGAGTCGCTGCTGGACATCGTCGAATCACACATCCTCTAACCGAAGTACGTCCACGACGACGGGCCGAAGGCGTCGCCCTTGACGCGGAGCTTCCGCCCGGAGTCGTCGGTCTCGACCTCGACCAGGGCGTCGAAGACGCCCGACAGCGTCTCGACGGCGTCGGCGTTCCGACTGGTCGTATCGAGCGTGACGGCGCCGACCGCGCCGGCCGTGCTGATCCGGCTGTTGATGACGTGGCTGAACCGATAGACTGTCCCGAGGTCGGTGTACATCAGCAGGGTCGAAAGCGAGTGAAAGCCGATGCGGGGGTCGGTCGTCCCGGCGGCGTGCTGGCGCTGGAGGAAGCCGGTGAGCTTGATACCGATACCTGTCATGTCACGGGGGCTCGACACCCTGACGACGTCCGTGCCGGTCGGTTCGCCGAACACGCCGGAGGTTCCCACGCAGTCGACTATCGTCAGCGACCAGTCGTCGGCGTCGGCCACGACCGAGTCGAACCAGCTCCGGACCCGCGAGGCGGACTTCTTGGTCGTGACCAGACAGCCTACCGACTCTTTCGACCCCTGGACGATATCCAGCATCAGGTCCCGTTTCCCGGTCATCGCGGGACCGGCGACGAGCACGCTCGTTCCGGGGTCGATGTCTGCCGCGTCGAGCGGTATCTCGGCGTCGTCCGCGAGTGTGAGCCACTTCGACACATCGGCGGTTTCTGCGTATCGGTACTTATGCGTGGGGGTATGGTATCGGCTCCACGCTCGCTACGACGCCCTGTCACCGAACAACACAACGGCTAAACCGGTCGACCGCCACGTTGCTGACAGGAATGCTACAGCGGGCCGAGCCACAGGATTTCGAACGGGTACTCTCCTCGATGTGTACCGTCCCCCACCCGGTGGCCCGCCAGGCGGCCGAGCGATTTCTGGCGACGAACCCCGGCGACCCCGGTACCTACGAGACCGTCGCCGACCTCGAAGACGCGGCCGTCGACGCACTGGGCGAACTCACGGGGCTCGCCGACCCGGCAGGCTACGTCGCCTCCGGCGGGACGGAGGCCAACATCCAGGCCCTGCGCATCGCCCGCAACCGGGCCGACACCGACGACCCGAACGTCGTCGCGCCGGTCCACGCCCACTTTTCGTTTACCAAAGCGGCGGACGTGCTGGACCTCGAACTCCGGACCGCTCCGGCCACCGACTACCGCGCTAACACCGACGCCGTGGCCGAGCTGATAGACGAGGACACCGTCTGTGTCGTCGGCGTCGCCGGCTCGACGGAGTACGGCTTCGTCGACCCGATTCCCGCTATCGCCGACCTCGCTCACGACGCCGACGCGCTCTGTCACGTCGACGCCGCCTGGGGCGGCTTCTATCTGCCTTTCACCGACCACGACTGGCACTTCGGCCACGCCGCCGTCGACACGATGACTATCGACCCTCACAAGGTCGGCCAGGCCGCGGTGCCGGCCGGCGGCTTGCTCGCCCGGGACGAGTCGCTGCTGGACGAACTGGCCGTCGAGACCCCCTACCTCGAATCGACGAGCCAGCTCACGCTCACTGGCACGCGCTCGGGCGCCGGCGTCGCGAGCGCCGTCGCAGCGATGGACGAACTCTGGCCCGCGGGCTACCGTGAGCAGTACGACCGCTCGATGGCTAACGCGGAGTGGCTGGCCGACCAGCTACGGGCCCGGGGCCACGATGTCGTCGGGCCCGAGCTCCCGCTCGTGGCCGCCGACCTCTCGGTGCCGATGACCGACGAACTCCGCGAGCGGGGCTGGCGCGTCTCCAAGACCGGTGCCGGCGAGATGCGGGTGGTCTGTATGCCCCACGTGACCCGGTCGATGCTGCGGTCCTTTGTCGCAGATCTTGATTGGTACTAAACGGCGGCGCATTTCATTTCACGGCTCGGACACCACTAAACTACCATCTCAGTAGCGTTCCCGAGTGAAAATATCAAGCTTTAGGACCCACTGTTTGCTATCGGAGGGTGTGAGTTCGCCCCTCCCGTTTCCGTTGCCGGTCGCTTTCCTGAGCGACTGTGGAACCGCCAGCGGGTCGCTTGCTGTCCTCGAACAGGCCGTCTGTACCGCGACCGGCCCGACGGGGCTGGCTATCATCGCGGTCTACTCCTTTCTCATCGCCTTTATACTGCCCCTGCCCAGCGAGGTCGTCCTCGTCCCGGCCGGCACGCTCCGGCTGGGGCTGTCGACGAACGGAAATATCGTCGCCATCATCCTCTTCAGCGCCTTCGGCAAGGCGCTGGGCAGTCTCTTCGCGTTCCACATCGGTCAGGAGGCAAAGGAGTACGGCCCGCTGGTCCAGCGTATCAAGGACTCCCGGTTCGATATCATCGAGTGGTCCGAGAAGAAGACGATCAAGATTGCGAAGAAGTACGGCTACGTCGGGCTCGCGCTGGCGCTGTGTGTCCCCTTTTTCCCCGACACGCTCTCCATCTACGCCTTTACCGTGCTGGAGGAGGACTACCTGCGCTTCGGTGCCGCGACCTTCTTCGGCAGCGCGGGCCGCCTGGTCGTGACGCTGGGGCTGGCCGGCGGGACGCTGGCGCTGCTGTAACGGGCCGGGCTGGCAACGTTTAATACGCAGTCGTCGCTCCGGATTGCTATGTATCGCTGTTTCGTCGGTGGGGTGTCGCCCTGAGATGCGTCGACGGACACTGCTTCGCGGGGGACTCGCCGCTATCGTCGTCGTCGCGTCGCTAACGCTGCTCGTGTCCTGGCAGCAGACGCCGCCCGACGCCGTCGCCGCGGCGGCGAACCAGACCGACACGCCGCTTTCCGAGCGCGACCAGGTCGTGCCGGCGCGACCGAACGCCACCGTGGTGACGACTGACCCGCCCGGCGGCAACAGCGGGACCGCCGCCATCGTGGCCTACACCGACGACGGCCGGACGCTGTATCACAACGACACGTACGGGAACTACTTCGACGTGGACCCGGACCCGCCCGGCTCCCGGTCCGTCCTCTACGTCGCCGGAACCCGCTACGACGACTGTCCCGACGGCCTCGCGGCGCTCGGGAACGGGAGCTTTGAGGACGGTTGTGCGAAGGTGGTCATCGAGCGCGCGAACCTCACGACCGGTGAGACAGAGCGACTCCACACGGCGGTGACCGAGTGGGACATCTGGCACGACGTGGACCGCCTGGACGAGGACCGACTGGTCGTCGCGGATATCGCCGACGACCGCGTGTTCACGCTGAACACGACGACCGGCGCCGTCGAGTGGGAGTGGCGCGCCGAGACGGACTTCGACCGAGAGGACAGCGGTGGCCAGCCGGGCGACTGGACCCACGTCAACGACGTGGAGATACTCGAGGACGGTCGCGTGATGGCGAGTCTGCGCAACCACGACAGGGTCGTCTTCATCGAGCCCGGCGAGGGCGTCCAGTCGAACTGGACGCTCGGTGCCGAGGACGCCTACGGTATCCTCTACGAGCAACATAACCCCGACTACATCCCCGCATCACAGGGCGGGCCGGCCGTGCTGGTCGCGGACTCGGAGAACAACCGGGTCGTCGAGTACCAGCGCGACGGCGACGGGTGGCGCCAGACGTGGACGTGGCGGGACGGTCAGCTGCGATGGCCACGGGACGCCGACCGCCTGCCCAACGGGCACACGCTGGTGACGGACTCACAGGGCGACCGGGTCCTCGAAGTCGACGCGGAGGGTGACGTCGTCTGGTCTATCTCCGTGCCGACCCCCTACGAGGCCGAACGGCTGGGGACGGGCGACGAGAGCACGAACGGCACGAGCAGGCAGGCGCTGGCCAACGAGACCGCCGGCGAGTCGGCACAGGCGGAGGAGACGACCGGGCTCGCCTGGGTCGTCGCCTTCGTCACCGGTCCCGCGGTCAACGGGCTGTTGTACGTCGCGCCCGGGTGGATGCGGTTTGGCGACTTGCTGGTGGCGCTGGGACTGGGCGTTACGGCCCTGGTCTGGGTCGGCGCCGAGCTGTACTGGCGCGGCGTTCACCGGCGGCTGGTCGCGGTCGTGCGCTGAAGTGGGTGGTCGCCCGACCGGGCGGCTCCCGTCGGTGGACGACGCGGCCGACCCCGGTGGCCCACTGGACCGTCACGCCGATTCGCTGTCGGTGCAGGTCGGCTCCGGGCTGAGTCTCGTCCCGACCGCCTTCAGTGCTGTCAGGACCGCATCGGCGTTCTCGTCGGGCACTACGATACCGCTGTGGTGGTCGAAGTCGACGACGTCGTGTTCGCGGAGTTTCGGAATGTGGCTGTGGAGCAGGGCGAGACGGATGCGGTCGCGGGTCGAAGTAGATATGTCCGCTCCATCCTCTGTCTCCCACGTGGCGATGGCACTCACGGCTTCGTCTACCCGGAGTTCCGAGCGACCACACAGCAGGCAGCAGAGATATCTGCGGCGCACGTGTGCGAGCGATTCGTAGACAAATTCCCGCTCCAGCACCGACCTTGGGAACTGGGGGCCGCCGTCGTGTACGTTCGACGTATTCTCGTCGCCCGGGCCACCATCATCCGGCTCCTTCGCCATAGATAAAGGGATATCCCACCGACATTTCAACGGGCGTGTTTACCTGTCAACCTCGCCGAACCCCCCGCCGCCTCCGATGAGGGTCTCGAAGACAGTGGCGTGGGCCTTTCGGAGGTGATCGTGGAACGCCTGTTTCGAGATTCCGAGGCGGTCGGCGAGTTCGGCGCCGGTGCGCCGCCGTGGGCGCTCGTAGTAGCCGCTGAAATAGGCGACCTGCAGGACCGTCAGTTGCCGCTCAGTGAGCCGCTCTTTGACCCGCTGTCGGAAATCGCTGACTGTCTCGACGGTGTATCCGTCGACCAGTTCGAGGCTGGGATACACAGACTGTACCGCCTCGACGATGGTGTCCGTATCCACGTCGACTGGTAACTCGGCGACAACCTCGAACCCGTCCGTGTCGTACGTGGCGCTCTTGGCAACCGCACCGAACTCTTCGAGCACGCCGAACAGCGACTCTGACGCCCCGTGTACCTCGAACCGGTGGGTGTCGTCGACCGTACTCAGAAGCTCCGCGTCGAGTTTCGTCGGTAACTGCTCGACGGTCTCGACGAGTCGCTGCGGGTCCCGATGGGTGGTGGTCCAGTATTCGAGGTGGGTCCCGTCGTCGAGCTGGACCACCGAGTCGATGTGGACGGTTACCCCTTCGGCCAGTACCTCGTGGAACAGCTCGCCGAGAGAGTCCGAGTGAAACCGTAGCCGCCGTCGAGGCGTCGCAGCGGTCATCCGTTCGTTTGGCTCGGTATCTGGTCCACCATCGTCTCTCATCAGGAGTGGTAGTCACCCAACTGGCATAACCGTAGTTGCTTGTGGCGAGTACTCCCACCGAACAGCGCTTGCCGGTCGGCCTCGACGCTTCGCGACTCCCCGGGCAAGCCACGGCAAACCGCCCTCCTTTTGACCCGTCGGGAGCACAGAACGGGTATGAGCCACGACGACTTTCCCACGGACCACCCAGCGGTGGTCACCTGTGGGCTCCCCTACGCCAACGGCGACCTCCACGTCGGGCATCTCCGGACGTACGTCGCCGGCGACGCCCTCTCGCGAGGGCTCCGCCGCATCGGCCAGCAGACCGCCTTCGTCTGCGGCTCGGACATGCACGGCACGCCCGTCGCCGTCAACGCCGCCGAGGAAGGCGTCGAGCCCCGCGAGTTCGCACTGGACTACCACGATACCTACGCCGAGACGTTCCCGCAGTTCAACGTCGAGTTCGACAACTACGGCCACACGGACGACGAGACCAACACTGAACTCACCCAGGAGTTCGTCCGCTCGTGGGTCGACGAGGGTCACGTCCACGAGAAGGAGATCGAAGTGGCGTGGGACACCGAGGAAGACCAGCCCCTCCCGGACCGCTTCGTCGAGGGGACCTGTCCGTACTGCGGCGAGCAGGCACGGGGCGACGAGTGCGACGAGGGGTGTCAGCGCCACCTCGAACCCGGTGACATCGAGGACCCCGTGAGCACCATCACGGGCAACCCAGCCGAGTACCGCACTCGCGAACACAAGTTCCTCCGGCTGGCGGACTTCCAGGAGTACCTCCAGGGCTTCCTCGACCGAATCGAGGGCACCGACAACGCGAAGAACCAGCCCAGAGAGTGGGTCGAGGGCGAGCTCCAGGACCTCTGTATCACGCGGGACATGGACTGGGGCATCGACTATCCGGCGGGCGGTGACGAAGGCGAAGACACGGCCGAGGACCTCGTCCTCTACGTCTGGGTCGACGCCCCCATCGAGTACGTCGCCTCGACGAAGCAGTACTCCGAGCGCGTCGGCGCCGACGAGTACGACTGGGAGCAGGTCTGGAAGATAGACGGCGAGACCGAACACGGCACCGAGTGGGACGACGACTGGACCGACGAGAGCGGCGACGTCGTCCACGTCATCGGCCGCGATATCATCCAGCACCACGCCGTCTTCTGGCCCGCGATGTTGCGGGGCGCCGGCTACAACGAGCCCCGCTCGATTCTGGCCACCGGGTTCGTCGGCATCGACGGCAAGGCCCTCTCGACCTCCCGGAACCGGGCGGTGTGGGCCGACGAGTACCTAGACGCCGGCTTCCACCCGGACCTGTTCCGGTACTACATCGCCACCGGCGCCGGCCTGGAGACCGACGTTGACTTCTCCTGGGACCGCTTCGCCGAGCGGGTCAACGGCGAACTCGTGGGTAACGTCGGGAACTTCATCAACCGCGCGCTGCTGTTTGCGGCCCGCAACTACGACGGCACGCCCGACGCCGCCGTCAGCGAGGACGTCCGGGACCGCATCGAAGAGACACTCGAGTCCTTCGAGACAGCGGTGAGGGACTACGACGTCCGCACGCTCGCAGAGCTTGCGACCGGGCTCTCGGACTACGGCAACGAGTACATCCAGCGCACCGAGCCGTGGCACCTTCTCGACGAGGACCCCTCGGAGGCCGCACAGGTCATCCGCGACTGCGTCCAGCTCGCCAAAGCCGTCGCCGTGGTCATGCAGCCGGTGTTGCCGGGCAAGGCCGAGCGGCTGTGGGGCCAGCTGGGCGAGGCCGGCTCGGTCGCTGACGTCTCCCTCGACACCGCGTTAGAGGCACCGCCCGAGACCTTCGACGAGCCCGACCAGCTGTTCGAGCAGGTAGAGGACGACCACATCGCCGAGCTCAACGAGGAACTGCAGGACCGAGTCGAAGAAGCGAGCGATGACGGGGACGACGCTGACGAGGCCGACGTCGACCTCGAACCGCTCGAAACCGACCGCATCGGCTTCGAGGACTTCGAGGGCGTCGACATGCGCGTCGGCGAAATCGTCACCGCCGAGTCCGTCGAGGACGCCGACAAGCTGCTCAAACTCGAGGTCGACATCGGTCACGAGGTCCGCCAGGTCGTCGCCGGCCTGGCCGAACTCCACGACGTCGACGAGCTCCCCGGGACCCGCGTCATCCTGCTTGCCAACATGGAGCAAGCCACCATCTTCGGCGTCGAGTCCAACGGGATGGTGCTGGCCGCCGGCGACGAGGCCGACCTGCTGACCACCCACGAGGACGCCCCGCTCGGGACTCGGGTGCAGTAGCTGCGACTGCAGCGGTCTGTAGTTCGACAGCGTCTCTTTCGGAGAGCCAGAAAGCCCCCGAGCTATCAGCTCCCGCGGCTCGCTGTGCTCCTCGGCCTCCGGTGCTTGCTTCGCCGGGGTTCGCTGATAGCTCGGCCCCTTTCAGTCCACCCGTAGAGGGTTGGCCAGCCGGCTTGGGTGGGACTGAAAGGGGCCGACCGCTCGACGTTCGAGGCGACGCAAGCACCGCAGGGAGCGAAGTGACCGAGGAGCGCAGCGAGCCGCAGTAGTCGAGCGGTCGGGGGATTTCTGGCTGTTGGCAGACTGCTTGACGGCGACTGCTGCCGAGACTATTCGGCTGCGCAAATCTGCACTCACGTCGCGGAATCCGACCACAACTAGTCGCCGTCCCTTTTTGTAGCTCGCTGTCCTAGCGACGGCCATGTCTGCCGACGGGAGCGACGAGGACGAGGTCGTCGCGGAGTCCGAGCCCGCGACAGTGGCCGATATCATCGAGGAGGCCGAGCCGTCGGCGACGGTCGACGGGGAGCGGTCCGAGGCGGGCCACGAGGAGCGCTCTGAGGCGGGCGACGACGAGGGGGCGGTCGCGGGCTCCTTTGCCCCGGATATCGAGGTAACGCCACAGGCGCCCACGCCGGAGAACACCATGTTCGTCGCGCTGGGTGTCTGTCTCACCATACTCGCGCTCGCGGACACGATCGTCGGACTGAGCCTGGTGTTGGTCGCTACGGTCTTTGCTGCCGTCGGACTCACAGCGGCCGTCTGCTACGGTGTGCTCGTCCACACGACCCCAGAGACTTAATCTGTCACCGGGCCCAAGTAGGGGTATGAACGTTCCCGTGGGGTCGCTCGCTCTCGTGCCCGCACAGCTCGAACCGCTGTTTGGGACGACGATATCCGCCGTCCTCTTCCTTGCCGGTGCGGCGCTCATCGTCGCCGAGGCGTTCGCGCCGGGGACTCACTTTTTCGTCCTCGGCGCCGCCTTGCTGGTCGCCGGACTGGTCGGCTTTTTCATCCCGGCCAGTCTGGGGCTGCTCGCGCCGCTCATCCTCGCCGTGGCGGTCCTCCTGACGACGGCCTTCACGCTGTGGGGCTACCGGAAGATAGACTTCTCGGCACCCGGCCGGGGCCAGTCCCTCTCATCGAGTTCGCTCCAGGGACAGTTCGGGACGGTCACCGAACGCGTCACGAAGAGTGCTGGCCAGGTCAAGCTAGAGGACGGCGGGTTCAACCCCTACTACGAGGCCCGTAGCGTGGGCGGCGACATCGAGGAGGGGGCCGAGGTGTTGGTCGTCGACCCCGGCGGCGGCAACGTCCTCAAGGTCGAAGCGACGGCGACCAGCGACGACGACATCGACCGGGCGCTGGAGCGGGACCGCGAGGAGCGGCCGGCGCCGGAGGCCGACGCCGAGTCCGAGCACGCCTGAGGTACTGTTGTGCCGCTTTGTCAGCAGTTGCCTGCCAATCCGTCGAATCTGTCCGGAAATGGTGACCAGAACTACCGCTATCGCTGTGTTGAATATCGGTAGTTTGTGACACAGCCACCGAAGGCTTTTATTTCAGCCGACCGGAGTTCGATGTGCCATGACAATCCCGCTAATACCGCTACAGTTCCTCGCTGGCAGCATCTTCGTGTTCGTCACGATGGTGTTGCTGGTGCTGGCCATCGCTGTAGCGTACTCCAGTGTCGTCATCATCCGGCCGTACCAGAAAGGTGCCTACACCGTGCTGGGGACCTATCGCGGCATCCTCGACCAGGGGATTCACTTCATCTATCCCTTCGTCTCCGACGTCACCCGCTTCGATATGCGGACCCAGACGCTCGACGTGCCCCGACAGGAGGCCATCACGCGTGACAACTCGCCCGTCACCGCCGACGCCGTCGTCTACATCAAGGTGATGGACCCGAAGAAGGCCTTCCTCGAGGTCGACAACTACGAGCGCGCCGTCTCGAACCTCGCCCAGACCACGCTCCGTGCAGTGCTGGGTGACATGGAACTGGACGACACGCTGAACAAGCGCCAGGAGATCAACTCGCGCATCCGACGCGAACTGGACGAACCCACCGACGAGTGGGGTGTCCGTGTCGAGTCCGTCGAGGTCCGTGAGGTCAACCCCTCGAAGGACGTCCAGCAGGCCATGGAGCAACAGACCTCCGCCGAGCGGAAACGCCGTGCCATGATCCTGGAAGCGCAGGGTGAACGGCGCTCCGCCATCGAGACCGCGGAGGGTGACAAGCAGTCCAACATCATCCGCGCCCAGGGTGAGAAGCAGAGCCAGATTCTGGAAGCCCAGGGTGACGCTATCTCGACGGTGCTGCGAGCGAAATCCGCCGAGTCGATGGGCGAACGCGCCGTCATCGACAAGGGGATGGAGACGCTCGGCGAGATGGGCAAATCCGAGTCCACGACCTTCGTGTTGCCCCAGGAGCTCACCTCGCTCGTCGGTCGGTACGGCAAGCACCTCCAGGGCTCCGACGTGAAAGAGAACGGTCACACCTTAGAGGCGCTCGACTTCACCGAGGAGACCCGCGAGATGCTCGGCCTCGACGACATCGAAGAGATTCTCGGCCAGATAGACGAGGAGGCCGAGGTCGACGTCGAGGCGATGGAGGAAGAGGCCCAGAAGATAAAACGCGGCAAGGACGCCGGCGTCGACAACGCCGACGACATGATAGAGCAGATGGACGCCGAGATCGACGACGGCGTCGGCGGCGAGACCGACATCGCCGGCGGCCCCGACGACACCGGCGGCTCCGGGGACGGCGACAGCGAAAGCGGTAAATAACTGGACCCGAAGCCGTTTTATAGTAGAACTACTTCCTGAAAGATATATGAGTGGTGACGAGGGGGTCGACACGGAGAAGCGAGCGACGTTGCGTCGCTTCGCGGCTCTGGGCGCCGCTAGCCCCTTCGTCGGCCTGGCCAGCGGCGACAGCGACAGCGAGACGCCCGACGCAATCGCGGGCTACGTCTCGGCCCGCCCGGGGACCCACTTCTCGAAGCTCCGGGACGACCTCAAACTGGGTACCGGCGAGGCCCAGCACCATCTCCACCGCCTGGAGCAGGAGGGCGCCGTCGACTCCCGGAAAGACGGCGACTATCGCCGGTACTTCCCGGCGGGCCAGTTCTCCGAGTTCGAGCAAGTGACGCTTGGCTACCTGCGGCGGTCGACCCCCCGCGGGATGCTCGTCGCCCTGCTCCGAGACCCCTCGGTGACGGCCTCGGGGCTGGCGACGACGCTGTCGGTGTCACGACCAACGATAAGCAAGCACGCGAAGGACCTCGAGGCGGCTGGTCTGCTCTCACGGGACGAGGGCTACGCCGTCGCCGAACCGGAGACTGTACTGACCTTGCTGATTCGCTACGCAGACTCCTTCGGTGACGGCGCCGCACAGCTGGCCGCCGACGCTGATTCCTTGCTGCGCTACGACCCTGACTGACAGCTGGGACGCCCGCTGGCCGCAGACTGGTGGCTGTACGTTCGTACAGATATTCGCGGTGGCGAATTACTTCAGTTTGCTACAGCCACCAGTCTCAGGCGTCGACCATCCACGTCGTCGAGGAGGAGTACCCCCACTTCTCCACGTCGACGGCGAACTCCCCGTCGGCGATGGTCGTCATGTTCGTTCCGACTTCCTTGGCCGAGAGCCCCAGCTCCTCGCCGATGAGGCGTGATTTGAAGTAGGTCTGCTCGTCGGCGTTGGCTTCCAGGTACTCGAGGATGCGGCGCTGTTTCTCCGAGAGTGGGCTGTCGGTCGCCTGTGCGGTTGCGCTCATGTACTCGGTAGTTCGACCGAACCGCCCTTAGGGGGTTTGGTACGGTGGGTTAACCGACCGCTGTCTTGCGGTTTGCTCGTCTTACCGGTCGCGTCGGGTACCGCTGACCGGGCCGTCACGGCTCGGTTGGTACAGCGGGGCAACGCGGTCGGGACGGGAGACCCATCGGACCACCTGCTCCGGCAGTTCTTTAATCGTGGCCGGATATTACCGCAAGTGGAGGTCTATCACTATGGAAATCTCGGACGAACTGCTGTGTCTGTTCAGTGCTGACGTGACTGCCGAGGACGACCGGTATCTCGTCGAAGTGCCCCGACGCGAGGTCGAGACGGGCGCCGTCGAGGCAGGCGAGACATACCGGGTCGCTCTCATCTCCACGGATATCGAAGCTGGGGCCGAAGAGAGCCCAGAGGCGGAGACACCACCGGACCAGCCACAGCCGCCGGTCGAACCGGGCGAGACCCGCTACGTCGAGATCGAGGATATCGGCAAGCAGGGCGACGGCATCGCCCGCGTCGAACGCGGCTACGTCATCATCGTCCCCGGGGCCGACATCGGTGAACGGGTCAAGATAGAGGTCACCGAGGTCAAGTCCAACTTCGCCGTCGGCGAGATTCTCGACGAGGACGTCTAGAGTTCGCGTCCGTCGGGCCGCTTTTGCCCCTCGGAGTCGTGGACGACGACGCCCTCGACGGCCGTCGGCTCGTAGTTCTCTCTGACGCCGATGGCCTCTTCTAGCTCTCTGATCGCTCGCTCTTTCAGCGCCACAGCCAGTTCCTCGGCGTCTTTCCGGGAGATGTCTCGTCCTAACCCCTCACACTCGTGGGCCCGAACCATCCCCTCCGAATCGACGGCCTCGCCCATCGGCTGGCTCGTCCCGCCAACGGCGACGGAGAAGGGGTACGTCTGACAGATGAGCGGCCGGTCTTCGTGGACGGTGCAGGCGCCGACGCCGTCGGATTCGTCGTAGAACGTACAGTCCCCACAGTCGTCGGTCTGGAGCGCCCACTCGAAGGTCTCGCCCTGCGGACCGTCGGGCGTCTCCTCGATACCGTAAGGCATCGGCCGGGCCACGTCGCGGAAGTCGTAGTCGCCCGCCTGCTGTAACCGGCGGATTTCGTCCGGAAACACCGTCGCAGTGTGCGGCTCGGAATCGCCAGTTCCATCCTCACCGTCGCGTTCCGATGTCGAATCGTCCCCACATCCCCCATCGTCGGCGCTCACGGCTTCGCCGTTCACATTTGACGAGGCCTCCCGTTGGTCGGCTTCGCTCTTACAGCAGGCCCCACAGCGCGTACACTCGAAGCCGATGGTCTCGATGGCGTCCGCGAGCTCGCTCACGTCCAGTTCGCGGGCGCGGTCGAGTTCGGTCTCGAGTGAGTCCATACCGGTCACTGGGCGCCGACGGTCAAAAGGCGTGTGTCGTGGCCAGGGCCCGGTCGTGAACGGAGCCGACGGTGGCCCCCAGGGGAAGCGACAGCCAGCCGAAATAGAGGAGGGCGCTGATGCCGGGCTCGACGCTGGCCGCGACGGTGACCTCCGGCACCCCGTACAGCAGGGGGACGACGCTACCGGCGACCAGCAGGGTGGCGGCCATCACCCCCGTCCCACCGACGGGGCCGCGGTAGGGGAAGTCGTCGGGAAGTAGCGACCACACGAGCGTGCCTGCGGCGGCGGCCACAGGAACGAACACCACCGCGGAGAGGGCTAGCCAGCGACTCTCGGGTGCCTCCAACTGCAGAGCGAGACGTATCAAAGCGAGGGCCAGAACCCCGGCGACAGCGGCGAAGGCATAGCCCGCGCCGATAGCCGGGCGGGTGCCGCCTGGGAGCCAACCGAGGCCGTAGCGCGTCCACCCGTAGACGGCTCGGTCGCTGAGGGGAGCGAGCGCTCTCGCGGCGACCGCTCGCACTCTGTTGCCGAGACGGGACGCGATACCGCGCTGGACCGAGTCGCCCACGGCACGCTGGTGGACGTGACCGACGGCGGCGCCGATCGGTAGCGACAGCCAGGCACTATACGGGAACGCAACGAGGCTGAAGATGGATCCGAAGAACAGAGCCCCGGCGAGGTCCCCGACTTCACCGTACAGCATGAGGGCGACACCGATCGGTAATCCGCCCACGAGGTACGCGCCGGCCATCGTGAGGGTCCCTGTGAGAGCGCCGCGACGGCGCAGTCGCGCCGGCAGGTATCGCGCGAACGTCCCGGCGAGGAACGCCGACGGCACGAAAACCAGGGGGATGAGCCCGGCAACCTCGAGTGGGTTTAACAACCCGTCGAGGTCGTCGGACCAGAGCACTCTCAGCGTGGTCTCCCCGAACCTGTAGGAATCGTAAGAAATGATGAGCATAATCACGCCACCGACGAAAAGCTCCCAGACCACCGTCGAGAGCAGCGCCGCGGTGGCGAACGCGTACCCCGTGGCGACTACGCGGCGGTCTGCGAGCGGGAGCCGGCCGGGACCGTACCGGCGACAGAGCGTCTCGATTGGCGTCGGACCGGCATCGTTGGCCATACTTTCACTTCGACTGGGCCGATAATAAAACACGTACTCACGGAGTCAGAACCCCGGATTATCAGGTGCTCGTCACCGCCGGGACGCTCGTGCCGGGAGCGCCTGGTTGCCATCCCACCGGAGGGCGGCCTCGACGGCGAGTTTTTCGAGGTGCGCGACAACCGTCGCGAGCGCGAGGTCCCGCACGCCGCTCAGGTCCTTCTCGTAGGCCCGGTCGAGGATTTCTTCCGGCGTCGCCGCGCCCGCCGCGACGGCCTCGCGGACACGCTCCTCTCGGCCACGTCGGTGGCGGAGGAGGCGCCGGCAGGAGCTCCGGGGCTCGTCAATCGTGGGTCCGTGGCCGGGATACAGCGCATCCGGATTCCGGCTGTGGAGCCGGCGCAGCGACGAGAGATAGGCCCGCATATCGCCCTCGGGCGCGCCCACCACGACGCTGCCCTCGGCGACGGCCACGTCCCCGCTGACGACGCCACTCTCCGTGGCGAAGCCGACGTGTTCGGGCGCGTGGCCGGGGAGGTCCAGCACTTCCACGCCATCGTCGCCCGCCGGAACTGTCGTCCCCTGGGCGAACGTCCGGTCCGGCGCGATACCGGTCGCCGACTCGAACGACTCGGCCCGACCGCGGCGGGCCCAGACCGTCGTGTCAGTCTCCCGAGCGTAGTCGGCCACGGCGCCGACGTGGTCCGGGTGGTGGTGGGTGACCGCGACGTGCGCGACGTCGGCGGCGCTGACCGCGTCGTCGAGCGCTGGCGTCCGGTCCGCGGGGTCGACCAGCAGCGCGTCGGGGCCCTCGCTCAGATACGCGGCGGTCTCGCCAGTGGGTGCGCGCGATTCGACGGCGACGTTGACCCGGCGCCAGTCCATCGGCTATCCGCTCGCGGGCGCCGCTGAAAACTCCGGCGGCTCGGACTGTGGGCTGGTATCCCCATATCTACGCCCCTCCCCCGGATGGCGACGTCCGTCGCGTGCACTCGACCGTCTCAGGCCGTGAGGAAGTAGACCTGCTTTCGCGCGTCGGTGAAGCTGTATCGGGAGTCGACGAGCTCTGACTCTTCGAGCCGGTTCAGCGCGTAGCGCACGGTGCGGTCGGGCAACAGTGAGGTCTCTGCGAGCTGGCCCTGCGAGAGGGGTGCGTCGTCTTCCAGCACTTTCGCGACGAGCTTCGCGCTCGGTGGTAGTTCTCGGAGCCGCTCCCGGAAGTCCTCTTGCGCGAACGGTGACGCCGACATATCCTCGGTGGTCGTACTCATACTGACCGATAATCCAGTACTACTGGTAAAACTTGGCTATATTCATGACCAAACAATACGGATACTATGGTATGTTTAATGTCTCCTTATACAATACTCGAATCGAGAAATTCGGCTCCGCTGGCAATCGGTTCCAGCACAGTTCGGGGGCGAAACGGCGATTCCAGTATCGTTTTATCCCCCCGGTGGGCACAATCGAGCGTGAAAGGGCAGGAGTGGTACCAGACCGACACCGTGGCCGAAGAGTACGAGGCCAAGCGATTCTCCCGCGGTGGCCGGCTTATCGACCGTCGTGAGAAGGAAGCGGTGCTTGAGGCCATCGGTCCGGTGGCGGACAAGAAAGTGCTAGAGGTCGCCTGCGGTACCGGTCGCTTCACCGTGATGCTCGCCGAGCGTGACGCCGACATCACCGGGCTCGATATCTCGGGCCCGATGCTCCAGCAGGGCCGCGAGAAAGCCAAAAACGCTGGTGTCGACGACCACGTCGAGTTCATGCGCGGCGACGCCGCCAGGCTCCCCTTCCCGGACAACCACTTCGACACAGTGCTGGCGATGCGGTTTTTCCACCTGGCCGATACGCCCGCGGCCTTCCTCGCGGAGATGCGCCGGGTCGCCAAAGACCAGGTCTTCTTCGACACGTTCAACCGCTTCTCGACGCGCTCGCTGTACAACTGGGCGCTCCCGATGGGGTCGCGGTTGTACTCCCGCTGGGAGATCGACCGCCTGCTAGACGGCGCCGACCTCGAACTCGCCAACGAATCCCACGACTGGGTGCTCCCCTACGGCTTCTATCGGAAGATTCCGAACGAACTCGCCTCCTCGTTTCGCTCTATCGATACGGCCATCGGCGGCACGCCACTGGGCGATAAACTCGCGTCGGTCTCCTACTGGAACACGCACGTCTCGCCTAGCTAATCGGTCCACGCTAGTTGCTAGCGGCTCGCGTGCAATCTCGGCTTCCGATAGGTAGAACACCCCACCCAGCGACGGCGATGCCAACAGCCGGAAAGCCCCCGTGCTATGGGCTCCCGCGGCTCGTTGTGCTCCTCGCTCGTTTCACTCGCTGCGGTGCTTACGTCGTCCTCAGAAACCGAAGATTTCTGATGGGTGGTTCGAGAGACGCCGACGGCGTCTCTCGTCATCCCGAAAATCGAAGATTTTCGGACGACTGCGCAAGAGCTCCGCTCTTGCGAACGCCGGGGTTCGCCCATAGCACGGCCCCTTTCAGTCCCACCCATGCTGGTTGATCAAAGAGCGCGGGGTGGACTGAAAGGGCCGTTCACGACGCGACTGCCGGCTGCCGGGGTGTTCCAGCCGTTCACAACAGGGGGTATACCTGCTGGCCCCAGCCCGCGACTTTTAAGCGGTTCCGGCGTCGAATCGTGGAGCATGGAGCTATCGGTAGTGGTCCCGACGCTGAACGGCCGGGAGGAGCTGGCCGGCTGTCTGGACGCACTCGCCGAGCAGGTGCCCGACGCCGAGGTCATCGTCGTCAACGGGCCCTCTGCCGATGGCACGACCGGGATGGTCCGTGACCGGTCGGACGTCGACGTACTGGTCGAAATCGCGGACCGGTCTGTCACCGTCGCCCGCAACGCCGGCCTCGACCGGGCGACGGGTGACGTCGTGGCGCTGGTGAGTCACACCCTCTCCGTCGAGGATGGGTGGGGCGAGGCCGTTCGGGCGGGCATCGAGGCCCACGCGGCGGTGACGGGGCCCACCCACGAGCAACTCACAGCGGGTATGACGACCGAGTCCAAGGAGTCACGGACCATCGCCGGACGAGCGGTCACCTACTTCAACGCCGGGAACGTCGCCTTCCGCCGCGAGGCCCTCGACGCGCTCGATGGCTTCGACGAGTATCTCCAGATAGGGAGTTCCCGCGACGTGGCCCACCGCCTGGCCGAGCGAGAGTACACGGTGGGCTGGGACAGCGGGATGTGCGTGCGCCGGGAGTTCGAGGCCGACGGTGGCATCCGCGAACGGAACTGGCACTGGAAGTACCGGTCGCTTTCCTACCGGCTGGTGAAAAACTACGGCGTCCGGCCGACGGTGGCGCGACGGATACTGAGCCACGCCGGCAGCGACGCCGTCCAGGCACTGAAAGGCGTCGCAAAGGGGAACACGGCCCCGTCGCAGTGGTTCTCGACCGGCCGGGATGTCGTCGGGGGCGCAGGGACCGGCAGCAAGGACGGTCTTCTCGCGCGGTTCCGGGATGGTGTGAATCCAAACGGCCGCTCCGTGCGTGCCGACCGGGCCGTCGCAGTGTACGACTGGCGCTAGAACTGCCGGGGTGCGAGCGGGTCGACGACCCGGCCGGCGTTGTTCGAGAACACCTTCTTCATCGCGTCTTCGGGGACGTCCAGCGTGAGAATCTCCATCACTGCGACGTTCGGGTGGGTGTGTGGCGAGCCGCTGCCAAACAGCACCCGGTCGGGGTGTTCGCGAATCGCCCGCTCCAGCGGGTCCCGGTAGCGGACGACGCTCGTGTCCAGATAGAGCTGGTCGTGGTCGGAAAGCAGGGCGATGGCCTCGTCCATCAGCCCCACGCGCAGCGGGTGGGCACCGAAGTGGGCGAGGATGACGGGGATGTCGTAGCCCAGCAGCTCGTCGGCGATAGCCGACGGGGGAACGTCCTCGCCGCCGTGGACGAGCACCGGCAGGGCGACGTCGGCCAGCTGTTCGAGGACGGCCTCGGTCGGCAGCCCGTCCTTCCCCGGGTGGAGCTTGAAGCCGTAGAAGCGGTCGTCGTAGGCGTACTGCTCGATGTCTTCGGGTGTCGTGTGGTCCCCGCCGCCCCGTCCGGCGAGGTTCCGGAGCCGCGAGCCGGCGCCGCCGCCCGGTTCGCGGGCACCGTCGATACGGGCGAAGGCCACCAGTGGGCGGCCGACCGACATTCGCGCGACGGCGTTGTTGGCCGTCAGATAATCACCCTCGCGGGCGCCCGGATAGACGACGGCACGGACGACCCCGGCCTGGTGCATCTCCCGTTCGAGCTGTTCGGGGTCGCCCAGCCCGGGTCGTGGCCGGCGCTGTTCGTCCGGTTCCACGCGTGCGTGAACGTCCACTACTCGAAAGCCGTGCTCCAGCTCCAGCATCTACATGACATGGGATGAACCCGCTAATAAATCATCGGGCCCTCATGGCGTGGACACCGGCCGCTGGGGGTCGCATCGTACTCTCTTCCGTGGGTCGGCGAGCTCTCCCAACCGAAGTTTTTATATAGAACCGCTTGCGATGAACAAAGTGAGGCTACATCACTATGTCATCTGGCCAGCGACGCATGGGCGGCCAGCCCCTCTTCATTCTCGACGAGGACGCCCAGCGTACACACGGGAAGGACGCACAGTCGTCGAACATCTCTGCCGGCAAGGCCGTTAGCGAGGCCGTACGCACCACCCTCGGTCCCCGAGGCATGGACAAGATGCTCGTCTCCGACAGCGGCGACGTCGTCATCACGAACGACGGCGCGACCATCCTCTCGGAGATGGACATCGAACACCCGGCCGCACAGATGATCGTCGAAGTCGCCCAGACCCAGGAGGACGAGGTCGGCGACGGGACGACCACGGCGTCGGTTCTGGCCGGTGAACTGCTCGCGAAGGCCGAGGACCTGCTCGACGACGACGTCCACCCGACGACCATCGTCGAGGGCTACCACGAGGCCGCGGGTCTGGCCCAGGAGGCTATCGAGGCCGAAGTACTCGACGTCGAACTCGACGACGACACGCTCGTCGAGGTCGCCGAGTCCTCCATGACCGGCAAGGGCACCGGCGACGTCGACGCCGAGCGACTCGCCGAGGTCATCGTCGACGCGGTGCGCCACGCCAAGACCGACAACGGGGTCCTGCGTGACAACATCGAGGTCCACACCCAGACCGGCGCGGCCACCTCCGCGACGGAGCTCGTCGAGGGCGTCATCATCGACGACACGCCCGTCCACGACAACATGCCCCACTCGGTCGAGGACGCAGACATCGCCGTCCTCGACGCCGAACTCGACGTCAAGGAGAGCAACGTCGACGCCCAGTACAACGTCACCAACGTCGACCAGCTCAACGCCGCCTTAGACGCCGAGGAGCAGGAGCTGTCGGGGTACGCGGAAGCGGTCGTCGACTCGGGCGCTGACGTCGTCTTCGTCACCGACGACGTCGCGGACCGCGTCGCCTCCCAGCTGGCGAAAGCCGGCGTGCTGGCCGTCGAGAGTGTCAGCTCCGGCACCGCGAAGGACATCGTCGAGACCACCGGCGCCAAGCGCGTCGGCTCCGTCGAGGACCTCGATTCCGACGCGCTTGGCTTTGCCGAGTCTGTCGGCGTCGAGAAGCACGGCGACGAGGAGGTCACCTTCATCCAGGGCGGCGCCGCCGCGGAGAAGGTCACCGTCTTCGCGCGTGGCTCGACCGAGCACGTCGTCGACGAGATTGAGCGCGCGCTCAACGACGCACTCGACGTGACCATCGCCGCCCTCGACGCCGGCGGCGTCGTTCCCGGCGCCGGCGCGACCGAGATCGCCGCCGCCGACCACATCCGCTCGAAGGCCGCCTCCATCGAGGGCCGCAAACAGCTCGCTGTCGAGGCGTTCGCCGACGCTATCGACGTCCTCCCGCGCACGCTCGCGGAGAACACCGGCCTCGACGCCATCGACGCCCTGGTCGACCTGCGCTCGCGCCACGAGAGCGAGGGCATCGCCGGTGTCATCAGCGAGGGCCAGACGGGCGTCGTCGACAACCCCATCGAGTACGGTATCCTCGACCCCGCCGCGGTCAAGCGCGAAGCGGTCGACTCGGCCACCGAGGCCGCGACGATGATCGTCCGCATCGACGACGTCATCTCGTCGAGCTAAGCGAGGTCGCCCCGCGACCTCGAAACGAACGGCAAAGCCGTGAGTTAACCACCCGAGCGTTTGAGCGCGAGGGCTTCGGTAGACGAGATTCCAGCTCGTCGGAAGCCGTTTAACACGGCCCTATCGCCGATTTTCTGACACTCGCAGTACAGAGTAATTCATAGACAGACCGACACAGCAGGCTATTAGCTGTCGGGTGTGACGAACCGCAAGAAGGGACAGACACGAGTTGGAGCTCGTGGTGCGGCGACAGCGTCGGTGTGACCGACGACCATGCCCACGGTACGTCGCCGCGATAACAGATGGCACCGTTTGCCGGGGACCGTCGCCCGTTGTCACGACCCTCGCCGCCCGGAGGCGGCGGTGGCCGGACACGACGGACAACAGTTCCGCGACGCTGTCGTCAGTTCGTTGTGGTCTCACCTCCCGTGACTCGCTCGGTGACCGCAGTCCGGCGAACAGGCTCGCTCCAGCCCGTCTCACACCCACGACGCGACAGCGGGGGCGCCTGTTCGTCCGGCATACATTGGTTTAGGCACGCCTAAAATACAAAAAGTTGTCGGTTTTCGGCGAGCCTAAAAGCTCGAACAACTATCAAAAATTTAATTAATTCTCCGGCCGGAAATATTATTTGCCCCCCTTTTGAACGGCCTCTCTGTATGTCAACAGAAACTCCAGAAACGAAAGAAGAGTTCGCCGGAGAGATGGCCGTCCTGGTCCTCGGGCTCCTGGTCTGTCTCCCGGTTGGTATCTACTACTACTTCGCCAACAAGGAGGAGCGACAGGTCTGTCCCGAGTGTCGAGAGACGGCCGACATGGCCGCTTCCTCGTGCCCGAACTGCAGCAACGAGCTCTAATCGGGCGATGGTCGACCTCATCGGACGCATCGCTGGGGCACTGGACGACGTCGACCGGTTCGTCCTCGCCCACCATCCAAGCTGTGAGTACTACGACCACCACACGTTCGAGCTGCGCGGTCTCGAACTGTGTATGGGCTGTTTTATCGTCTACCCGGTCGGGCTGGCGTCGCTGCTGGTGCTTTCCCTGCTTCACCTGACCGTCCCGGCGGTCGCGACGCTGCCCGTGCTGGCGTTCTACGCCGTCGGCGTCGGCGCCATCGTCCCGATGGTGGGGTACAAACTGCTGTACCGGCGTGGGAGCCGACTCCTGTACGAGCTCATCTACCGGACGAGCGAGCACACGCTCCGTGTCCTCACGAAGGCCGTCCTCGCCGTGGGGCTTGCCTGTCTGGCGTATCCGGTCGTCTTCCGCCCGGCCGTCCGACTCCCCGCCGTCGGGTTCTTCCTTGTCATGCTGGTCCCCTACGTCGCCTACAAGGGCCTGACCGCGCTCGATGAATGCGAGGAGTGCCCGGAGCAGTCTGAGTTCCCGAACTGCAGCGGTATGGACCTCAACGACTAGGCCGCCCGTCACCAGCGCAACTCGATGTCGTCGCCCGCCGCGACGCCGAAGGCGTCGTCGCCACGGCCCCGATTGACCGCGAGTTCGACGTTACCGTGGCTCCCGACGGTGACCAGCGGTTCGCCGGCCTCGACGCCGGCGTAGGCCCGTCGCACCGGCGCTCGAAGCCCGTTCACCGTGACCGTCTCGCCACCGTGGGCCCGTAGCTCCTCGCCGGAGACGTTGGTGATGGCGTTGCCGAACTCGTCGACGACGAGTACTTCGCCGCGAGCGCCGTCGCGGTCGACCGTCGGGTCCGGGAAGCGGCGGTCGACGTAGCCGTCGGTCCGGGAGGCCCGCGGCAGCTCGTCCAGCCCGGCCACGCCGTGGTTGTGGACGGTCGCCGCGGCGGGGGCAAAGACGTCCCGGCCGTGGAACGTCGCGCTCTCGGGGTCCTCGTAGGCCCAGCGGAACACCTCCACCTCGTCAGCCAGTCTCCGGGCGGCCGGGAGCAGGACCCCGTTGTCGGGGCCGACGAGGGCGTGGTCGCCGGCGCGGAGGGCCAGCGCGGCGCGGTCGGTGCCGACGCCGGGGTCGACGACGACGCAGTGGACCGCCGGGGGGAAATACGGCAGCGTCTGGGTCAGCCAGAACGCCGCCGCCCGCACGTCCTGTCTGGGGAGGTCGTGGGCGATATCCACGAGGCGGGCGTCGCTGTGCTGGCAGATGACGCCTTTCATCGCCGCGGGATAGGGGGAACCGAAGTCGGAGGTGAGCGTTATCATCAGTCTTCGCCGAGGTCCGCTTCCTCGAGGGACTCGTCTTCGGCCACGTAGCGGGCCAGCGAGTCCGTATCGGAAATGTGCCGGAGCCGCTGGATACCGTTTATCTCCTCGATGGTCTCGACGACCGGGTCGGGGACGCGGTCGCGCCACGCCCGGTCAGCGATTATCCGCTCGCGTATCTCGCTGCCCTCCAGCCGGTCACGGTCGAACATGGGCGACTGGCGCACCTCGATGCCGCTCTCCTCGAATAGCCGAACGACGAGGGGGTTGTTCGAGTACGCCACCTCGAACTCCGGGCACATGCTCTCGACGTGGCTCACCCAGACGGCGTTGCGGTTGATGTCCTCGAGTGGAACGACGTAGGTCGGCAGGTCGAACTCGGCGACGGCCTTCGTTATCATCATGATGCGCTCGCCCGCGGTGAACGGGTCGTGTGTCGTGTGCGAATCGTCGGCGCTCCCGATACCCAGTACCAGCTCGTCGACCTCCTCGGCGATGCGTCCGACCATCGCGTGGTGGCCGTCGTGGTAGGGCTGGAACCGACCGATGTAGAACCCGCGCATACGGGGAAGTGCGGTTGGCGGTCTGATAAACCCGACGGGCTTTCGACTGGTGTGAACTCACCCTAGCCCGAACCGCCGCTGTCTGGCGATTACGCGGGTGTGGTAACGGTACACCCGGGGAGAAAGTATATCAGTGGACAGGCCTTCCAAACCGATGTTAACAACGTTTGTATGAGCGACAACACCGACACTGACGCGGCTCCCGACGCCGACCGGGAGGCGACCGAACCCGAGGAGGAAGAGACGCCCGCCGCTGGCCAGCAGGTGGCCAGGGAAGAGGCGTCCGACTCCGAGGGCGAGGCGCCCGACACCGGCGAGGGAGCAACGTCGGACACGACGCTCGGCAGCGACGTCGAGATTGAGGGTGGGTCCGAGTTCGAGGACGCCGAAGAGCAACTGCTGGGCGGCCTCGACATCGACTCGACCGAGGAAATCGAGGTCCCCGACCGCCTCGTCGACCAGGTCATCGGACAGGACCACGCACGGGACGTAATCAAAAAGGCAGCCAAGCAGCGCCGCCACGTGATGATGATCGGCTCGCCCGGGACGGGCAAGTCGATGCTCGCGAAGGCGATGAGCCAGCTGCTCCCGCGCGAGGAACTGCAGGACGTGCTGGTCTATCACAACCCCGACGACGGGAACGAGCCGAAGGTTCGCACCGTTCCCGGCGGAAAGGGCGAACAGATAGTCGAGGCCCACAAGGAGGAGGCCCGCAAGCGCAACCAGATGCGGACCTTCCTGATGTGGATCATCATCGCCATCGTCATCGGCTACTCGCTGATTATCGCCCAGCAGATTCTGCTGGGGATTCTCGCCGCAGGTGTCATCTATCTCGCCTTCCGCTACAGTTCGCGTGGCAGCGACTCGATGATTCCGAACCTGCTGGTCAACAACGCCAGCCAGAAGACCGCGCCCTTCGAGGACGCGACCGGCGCTCACGCGGGTGCCTTGCTGGGCGACGTTCGCCACGACCCCTTCCAGTCCGGTGGGATGGAGACGCCGAGCCACGACCGCGTCGAGCCCGGTGCCATCCACAAGGCCAACAAGGGTGTGCTGTTCGTCGACGAGATCAACACGCTCGACATCCGCTCCCAGCAGAAGCTGATGACCGCCATCCAGGAGGGCGAGTTCGGCATCACGGGCCAGTCCGAGCGCTCCTCCGGGGCGATGGTCCAGACGGAGCCGGTCCCGACGGACTTCATCATGATAGCGGCGGGGAACCTCGACGCCATGGAGAACATGCACCCGGCGCTGCGCTCCCGTATCAAGGGCTATGGCTACGAGGTGTACATGGACGACACCATCGAGGACGACGCAGAGATGCGCCGGAAGTACACCCGCTTTGTCGCCCAGGAAGTCGAGAACGACGGGCGCCTGCCCCACTTCACCGAGGAGGCCGTCGAGGAACTCATCCTCGAAGCCCGCCGCCGTGCGGGTCGGAAGGGCCACCTCACGCTGAAGTTCCGCGACCTCGGTGGGCTGGTCCGCGTCGCGGGCGACATCGCCCGCGCCGAGGACAAGGACCGCACCACCCGCGAGGACGTGCTGCAGGCCAAACGGCGCTCTCGGTCCATCGAGCAACAGCTCGCGGACAACTACATCGAGCGCCGCAAGGACTACGAGCTCACGGTCAACGACGGCGACGTCGTCGGCCGCGTCAACGGGCTCGCCGTCATGGGCGAGGACAGCGGTATCGTCCTCCCGGTGATGGCCGAGGTCACCCCCTCGCAGGGTCCGGGCCAGGTCATCGCGACCGGCCAGCTCAAGGAGATGGCCGAGGAAGCAGTGCAAAACGTCTCCGCCATCATCAAGAAGTTCTCGGACGAGGACATCTCCGAGAAGGACGTCCACATCCAGTTCGTGCAGGCCGGTGAGGGCGGCGTCGACGGCGACTCCGCCTCTATCACGGTCGCGACCGCGGTCATCAGCGCACTGGAGAACGTCCCCATCGAACAGCACATCGCCATGACCGGCTCGCTGTCGGTCCGCGGTGACGTGCTCCCGGTCGGCGGGGTCACCCACAAGATAGAGGCGGCCGCCAAGGCCGGCCTCGACACGGTCATCATCCCCGAGGCCAACACCCAGGACGTGATGATAGAGGAGGAGTACGAGGAGATGATAGAGATCATCCCGGTCTCACACATCTCGGAAGTGCTCGAAGTGGCCCTGGCCGGCGAGCCCGAGAAGGACTCGCTGGTCGACCGCCTCAAGTCCATCACGGGCAAGGCGCTCGAACACGAGGTCGGGCGACAGGGCAGCGGCAGTCCCAGCCCGCAATAGATGCCCCAGTGGGCCGCGTTCGTCGGCCTCACGGGCTTTCTGCTGACTGTGTTACTCGCGCTTTCGAAACTCTCCCAGCGCTCGCTCTCGGCTGAGGGCGGCGGCGTCACCGCCCGCACCGACGGACTGGAACGACTCTCGGCTGCTGGCCCCGCCGACGACACCTATCCGCGGTTCGAGACCGCGAGGGCCGCCAGGGAGCGCCGGCACATCGAGGGGCAGCTCTCCAGCGATACACTGTCGACGGGCGCCGTGCTCGCGAACGTCGCGCTCACACAGGGCCTGTTCGGCCTGCTCCTGCTGGGCGGTGCGTTCTTCTTCGAGATACCTCTCGCTGCCTTTGGCGTCACCGCCGACGCACTATCGACGGGGCTGCCGGCCGTCGGTCTCGGGCTGGCGGCCGGCGTCGGATTCTGGGTGGGCAACGAGTTCGCCGCAGCGGTCGCCGACGGCTTCGGCATCGGGGTCGACGAGTCCCTGCGCGAGCTGCTCGCACCCGACTCGGCCGGCGGGTGGGTCGTCCTGCTGGGCGTCGTCTTGCCGATAATCGCTCTCGTCGAGGAACTGCTCTTTCGGGCCGCCGCTATCGGCGTCCCGGTCACCGGACTGGGTATGCCCGCCCCCGCGATGGTCGTCGTCTCCTCGGTGGCGTTCGCGCTGGGCCACGGCGCCCAGGGGCGGGTCGGTATCGTCGTCACGGGCGCGCTCGGGGCGGCACTGGGCGCCCTCTTCGTGCTCACGAACAGCCTGCTGGCCGTCGTCGTCGCCCACTATCTCGTCAACGCCCTGGAACTCTGTGTCCACGAGGGACTGGGAGTTCGGCGGCTGGGGTCGGCGTCCTGAACCCCGGCGTCGCCTACAGCCCCTCGACGGACCGAAGCTTCTGCTCGACCTCGGGCGGCGCGCCACTGGGGCCGTCGCGCACGCGGTGGTCGGGAATCAACAGCGGTGCGGGATTGGCCGCGAGCGCTTCCCGGACCTGTTGCTGGTCCTCCTGCTCGTCGGCCCCCAGTCCCTGTGTCATCATCACGACCTGCTCGACTGTCCCCTCCTCACCGTAGGGAATCTGCTGGACGGCTTCGAGGACGTTACGCTGGGCGGTCGGCACCGTCAGCCCGACGGTCACGTCCTCGAACTCCTCACCCGCCCCGCCGAGGTACGCCTCGATACGGTCCAGCAGCGGATGGCTGTCGTCGGCGTCGGCATCTGGCTGTGTCGGGAACGACACGGAGAGTATCCGGTCCCCGGCTTCGCCGAACTGGACGTGGCGGTCGAGATACGCGGACTCCCGTGCGTAGATGCCGGCGTCTCCCGATGGTGTCTCCATGGCTGCCAATCGGCCCGCTGGCCCTTGAATATACGGACTGCTGTCGACGACTGTGAGGGCTACGTCAGGGCCCGTACCACGAACAAACCCATGAGAACGAGTCCGAATACGAGGGGAATTATCGCATCGGCGCCAGCCCCTGGCGCATTTGATTCCTTGAGACGTGCTGTCCCCGGGTTCTCTGCGTCGATGTACGCTGTCACGTTCGTTCCCTCAGCGTACGTCTGCTTCGCTTCCTGCAGCTCTGACTCCGAGAGACCCGACATCTCTTCTTGCAGCGGGTAGATGTTGTTCGATTCGTAGGTCTTCCTCTCGTATTCGTACTCGTACGTGACGTGTAGCTCGAAGGCATAGTCGTAATCTGGATCCGGCTCGGAGTTCGTTTCGACGATCGTCGCCTGCACCGGAGTCTGTGCCGCTGACTGGTAGGAGGCTGTGAGTGCGAACAAACCGATGGCAGGGACGAGCGCGAGAACCGCGAGGGCGAGTAGCACTTTTTGCCCGTTCTTGTCGAATATCCCCATACATCGGCTGTTCGGGATTCGAGTATATTATTTCCGGTTTAGTGGGTTGTAATCTAGGGCCACGACTCCTTCTACGCGTTCTCCTCGGGCGGTGGGGTGGCCGCGCGCGAGCGTCTGTACCGGACGGCGAAGAGAAGTCCCGAGCAGACGAAGCCGGCCGTCAGTCCCACGACCAGCGGCGAGCCGTAGCCGAGCAACAGCAGCCCGACGCCGAACAGCCCCAGCATCGCACTCTGGAGGACGTAGTACCACGACGCGACCTCGGCCACTACCTCGCTGGCGCCGACCGCTCCGACGACCGTCGCGGTTCCGAGAAAGACCGCAAGCGGGAGGGGGCCGTTGGTGGCTATCGCCCAGCCCGTCAGTCCGGCCAGTCCCAGCGTGCCGACCAGCATCGGGGCCCGCGATGGTGGGGTGGTACCCATCTCGTCTCATCCGTGGCTCTCCGACCGCAAAAAGCCCGGCACCGACCCGAATTCTGCCAGTAGACGACAACACTTATGTACACTTCTGTACGTTAGTGTTCAGTAATGGAATCTAACGGACGAATGGCCCCGGAAGTACAGTCGATACTCGCGGCGGCCCGCGAGCGCGGGGGCGGCGGTGACCGTGTCGCGGTCGACGCGCGCTCGCTGCCCGCCGCGTTCGAAGCGGCCGAGGCGGACGGTCGCGTACCGGTCATCGCGGAGGTCAAGCCGACGAGCCCGACCGCCGACGGCGAGCGGACCGACGACCCGGTCGAACTCGCCGAGGCGATGGTCGCGGGCGGCGCGGCGGCCCTGTCGGTGCTCACGGAGCCCGACCACTTCGGCGGCTCGGCCGAGACCTTACAGCGGGTCCGCGAGGCCGTCGACGTCCCGGTACTGCGCAAGGATTTCATCCTGCACGAGGAACAGCTGGACGTAGTCGAAGCCGACGTTATCCTCCTCATCGTGCGGTTCCTGGAAGAAGACGGGACGGACTCCCTGGAAGACCTGCTCTCGGCGGCCCGCGAGCGTGGCTTTCAGGTGCTCGTGGAGGCCCACACGGCCGCGGAAGTCGAGCGAGCGGTCGAGGCCGGCGCGGACATCGTCGGCGTGAACAACCGCGACCTCGCGAAACTGGAGGTCGACCTGGCGACGTTCCCCGACGCGGCCACGGCGGCGCCCGAAGCCGTCACGCTCATTGCGGAAAGCGGCATAGGCTCACCGGACGACGTCGTCCGGATGCGCGAGGCCGGGGCCGACGCCCTGCTGGTCGGCTCGGCCATCATGGACCACGGCGGCGATTCGGACGTGACGGCGAACACTCGGCGGCTGACGGCCGCGACAGATACGGACACACAGACATGAGTACAGAGGACGCACACGACCCCAAGTTCGGCGAGTACGGCGGACAGTTCGTACCCGAGGCGTTGATGCCGGCCATCGAGGAGCTGGCCGACGCCTACGAGCGGTACGTACTGAACAACGAAGACGGCTTCATGGACGAGTTCCGTTCCAGACTGGCGGACTTCGGCGGCCGGCCGACCCCGCTGCAGTACGCCGACCAGCTCTCCGAACGGTACGACACCGACGTCTACCTGAAACGCGAGGACCTGCTCCACGGCGGCGCTCACAAGCTCAACAACGCGCTCGGACAGGTCTTGCTCGCCAAATACATGGGCAAAGAGCGCATCATCGCCGAGACCGGCGCCGGGCAACACGGCACCGCGACGGCGATGGCCGCAGCCCACCTGGATATGCCCTGTGAGATTTACATGGGCGAGACCGACATCGCCCGCCAGCGGCCCAACGTCTTCCGGATTAAGATAAACGGCTCGGAGGTCGTGCCGGTGACCGTGGGCCGGGGCACCCTGAAGGAGGCAATCTCGGAGACGATGCGCGAGTGGGCGACCACCGTCGAGAACACCCACTACGTCATCGGGAGTGTCGTCGGACCCCACCCGTTCCCGAAGATGGTGCGGGACTTCCAGTCGGTCATCTCGGAGGAAGCCCGCGAACAGGCCATCGAACAGACCGGCGGGCTCCCGACCGACGTGGTGGCCTGTGCCGGCGGCGGCTCGAACACGATGGGTGCGTTTGCGGAGTTCGTGGATGATGAAGAAGTCGCACTGCACGCCGTCGAGGCCGGCGGCTCCTCGCTCACCGTCGACGAGGACGAGGGGGTCGCCCCCAACTCCGCGACCCTCTCGACCGGCGACGAGGGCGTCCTCCACGGCGCGCGAACCAAACTCCTGCAGGATTCGGACGGACAGATAATGGAGTCACATTCGGTCTCCGCGGGGCTGGACTACGCCGGCGTCGGACCGGAACTCGCCCATCTCGTCGACGAAGGCCGGGTCACTCCGGTCAACGTCGACGACGACCTCGCCCTGGAGGCGTTCCACCGCCTCTCCCAGGACGAAGGTATCATCCCAGCGCTCGAAACCGCTCACGCCTTTGGCTATCTGGAGAAGTACCACGAGGACCTCGGCGACACCGTCGTCGTCAACGTCTCGGGGCGCGGGGACAAGGACTTAGAGACCGTCATCGAGGAGACGACCAAGCGCGACCTAGATATCGCGCCCGATATGTCCATCCTCCAGCGGATGGGCGGGAGTGGGCTCTGATGGGGCTCGAATCGGCCTTCGCGGACGAACCAGCCTTCGTCCCGTATCTCGCCGCGGGCGACCCGAACTACGAGGACTCGCTGGCGTACGTCGAGGCGCTGGCCGAGGGCGGCGCCGACGCCATCGAACTCGGCTTACCTTTCTCCGAGCCCATCGCCGAGGGGACGACCATCCAGAACGCCATCGTCCGCGCACTGGAGTCGGGGATGACCGTCGAGCGGTTCTTCGAGTTCGTCGAAGACCTCGACGTAGACGTGCCGCTGGTCTGTATGACCTACTACAATCTGATTTATCAGTATGGCGCGGACGAGGGACCTCGCCCCTTCGTCGAGAAGGCCGCCGACGTCGGAATCAGCGGCTTCGTCGTGCCCGACCTGCCGGCCGAGGAGGCCGGCCCGCTCCGGGACGCGTGTGACGAGTTCGGCCTCGATCTGGTCTTCATCGTCGCCCCGACCACCACGCCGGAACGACTCGAACGGATGCGCGAGCAGGTCTCTGGCTACGTCTACGTCCAGGCCCGTCTGGGCGTCACCGGCGCGCGCGACGACGTCGACGACGCCACCGAGGAGTCGCTTGCCCGCATCGCCGACTGGGACGTGCCCAAGGCCGTCGGCTTCGGTATCAAGACCGGCGACCACGCCGAGCGTATCGTCGGTGCCGGCGCCGACGGCGTCATCGTCGGCTCCGCGCTGGTCGATATCGTCGCCGAGGGCTACGAGAACGGCGACCCGACAGCGGAGGTGGCCGACCGACTCGAAGCGCTGGCCAGAGAACTCAAGGATGGTGCCCTGCGGGGGGCACAGGAACGGCCGCAACCGGAACGAACTTAATCGTTCTTGCCACAGATTCCCATAACATGAACACAGGGACACGCGCTCGACTCGACCGCATCGGGACAGACGACCGCTACGTCGTCGTCCCCATGGACCACGGTATCACACTCGGAGCGACGCAGGGGCTCAAGGACCTCGAATCGACCGTCGACGCCATCACCCGCGGGGGCGCCGACGCGGTGCTCACCCAGCGCGGCGTCGCGGACCGCGTCCATCCGAACAAGAACGACGCGGGCTACATCGCCCATCTGAACGGCTCGACCGTCATCGGCCCCGACGAGAACGACAAGCGGATGACCGGTACCGTCGAGGACGCGATTCGCGCCGGCGCCGACGCCGTCTCCATGCACATCAACGTCGGGAGCGTCCACGAACGCGAACAGATAGAGGACCTCGCACAGATGACCAGCGAGGCCGAACGCTACGGTCTCCCGGTGCTGGCGATGACCTACGCCCGCGGCCCGGATATCGACCCCGAGGCCGACGACTACAACCAGGCCGTCGGCCACGCCGTCCGCCTGGGCGAGGAGCTCGGTGCTGACGTCGTCAAGACCGGCTACACCGGCGACGCCGAGAGCTTCCAGCACGTCGTCGAATCGACCTCGCTCCCGGTCGTCATCGCCGGCGGCTCGAAGGGCACCGACGAGGAGACCCTCGATATGGTCCGGGGCGCCATGGACGCCGGCGCCTCGGGCGTGTCGATGGGCCGGTCTATCTTCCAGCACGACGAACCGGAGAAGATTGCACGCGCCGTCGCCAGCGTCGTCCACGACGACGCGGAAGCGGACGCCGCGTTGCGCGAGGCCGGGCTGGCCGTCGAGGCCTGAACGCGGCGTCTTTTTCCGACCGCCAGCGCGCCGGGCTGCGGGTTCCGCCACGTTCAAGCCCCATCGTCGCGCAGGTGGGGCCATGACACGAACCGTCTGGCTCAAGGCCGACAGCGACGTCGGCGACTGGGAGACACGCAGACGACGCATCACCGCCGGCCTGGAGGCCGGCGTGGACTGGGTACTGGTCGACGAGAGCGACGTCGAGAAAGTACGGGAACTCGGCGAGGTCAACGTCGCCGCCTTCGCGAACGGCGACGTCCACGTCATGGAGGCAGAGGCCGAGGAGGAGGAGTCCACCGCCGACGCGACTATCGTCGGAAAGGACGGCGAGGGCGACGGCACCGTCGACCTCCCGACCGACTTCTCCGGCTCCGCGGACCTCTCGGCGCTCCGGCGCAACGGGACGGTGACCGACGGCGGCTACGTCCGTATCTTCGACGAGGACTACGAGGCCTTCGCCGAGGCCGTCGCGGCCGAATCAGACTACACCATCGTCATCGGCGACGACTGGCAGATAATCCCGCTGGAAAACCTCATCGCCCGGGTCGGCGAGGAGACCGACCTCATCACCGGCGTCCAGACCGCCGAGGACGCCCGCACCGCCTACGAGACCCTGGAGCTGGGCGTCGACGGCGTGTTGCTGGACACGGACGACGTCGACGAGATTCGCAAGACCGTCGAGGTCAGGGACGAGGCCGGGCGCGAGAGCGTCGAGCTGGAGTACGCTGAGGTCACCGCCATCGAACAGACCGGCTCCGCCGACCGGGTCTGTATCGACACCGGCAGTCTGATGGAACACGACGAGGGGATGCTCGTGGGCTCGATGGCCCGCGGCCTCTTTTTCGTCCACGCCGAGACGGCCGAGTCGCCCTACGTCGCCTCCCGACCCTTCCGGGTCAACGCCGGCGCCGTCCACGCCTACGTCCGCACCCCCGACGGCGGCACGAAGTACCTCTCGGAGCTCCAGTCCGGCGACGAGGTCCAGATAGTCGACGAGCAGGGCCACACCCGCGAGGCAATCGTCGGCCGTGCGAAAATAGAGAAGCGGCCGATGTTCCGGATTCAGGCCGAGACCGCCGAGGGCGACCGCATCGAGACGCTGCTGCAGAACGCCGAGACCATCAAGGTCCACGCTCGCGACGGGCGCAAAGCGGTTACCGACCTCGACGAGGGTGACGAGATTCTGGTCCACTACGAGGACACGGCGACGCACTTCGGCGAACACATCGAAGAGAGCATCATCGAGAAGTAGTCGCTCGGCCCGCGTTCGTTCGGCGCTACTGTTCGGGTTCGGCGGGCCGGTCCAGCTTCGTCGTACACCAGTGACAGAAGTCGAGGTCGTCCTCGAGTTCCTTCCCGCAGTGCGGGCATTTCGCCCCCTCGACGACCTCGGCCTCCGCGTTCCCTCGCGTGGCCATGTAGAAGGCGTCGGCCATCGAGAAGGCCGTGATGACGAACAGCACCACCGATGCTTCTATCGGAATCGATCGGCTGACGGTCAGGAGCGCCTCGAGCGAGACGCCGTCGGAAAGTGGCGCCACCATCGAGTCGTTGATGAGCAGCGTCGTCGTGCTGAAGACGAGCCCGAACCACAGGAGCGCCCGCAGCCACTCCCGGAGATAGAGGTGTCCCAGGCCGGGATAGATGAACGCGAGGAGGGCGGCGAGCCACGGCCGCTTGCGTCCGGTATCGGTCATACTCCCCGAATCTAGTGGGGACACCCCTATATCTTCCGAACACGCGAGCGAACTGGTCGGGCTGGCCGTCGCGACTGCGGCCACGGTACCGCCCTCGCCGTGCCGTTACTGGTCCAGTGACGGCCGAACTCTCACCAACATTTATTGGAGTTTCGGCTGTGCACCCATCTATGGGCGTCCTGTCAACGGTAACGAAGCTCCTCCGGGCATCGACGGAGTCGACTCATCGCGGCGACGGGGCCGGCGACGCGCCGACCGGCGCCTACTGGTGTGAAGATTGCGACCAGCGGATTCCCGACACCGCCGTCGAGGACGATTCGGCGCCGGACTGTCCCGACTGTGGCGAATCGATGGCCTTCGAGCGCTCGCCGGGAACAACCGGCTGTGCCTGCTGACGATGTCCCTCGAGACTCGCATCTCGGCGTATCTCGAGGGCCTAGAGGAGTGGCTCCACGGGCTCTACCACGGGATGGTCGAGCACCCGGCCCACGAGAAAATCCAGAAGGAGGCCGAGGACACGACCGACGTGTTCCTCTTTGCGTGTTTCGCCGACGCCTTCGGCATTCCGAGCCCGGTGTCGTACTACACGGCGGAACTGCTCCCGTACCTGGCCGAGGAGTTCGTTCAGTGGGAACGGCGGCTCTGGGACCGCGAGTCGCTCGTCGAACGCAAGGGCCAGCAGTACCATTTCTAGCATGGACCGGTTCGTCTTCTTCGGTGGGAAAGGCGGTGTCGGCAAGACCACGGTCGCCAGCGCCTACGGCGTCCAGTGCGCTCGCGGGGGCCAGCAGACCCTGCTGGTCTCGACCGACCCGGCCCACAGTACCTCGGACGTGTTCGACCAGGGCTTCGACGACGAGCCGGCGCCGGTCGAGGGGTACGACGGGCTCTCGGCGATGGAACTCGACCCCGACGCGGAGGTCGAGCGGCACATGCGCGAGATAAAGCAGGCGATGTCCGACCAGGTGAGCCCGGCTATCGTCAACGAACTCGACCGCCAGATTGAGCTGGCCCACCGGACGCCGGGCGCCTACGAGGCCGCGCTGTTCGACCGCTTCATCGACGTGATGCGGTCGAGTGACGACTACGACCGCGTCGTCTTCGACACCTCGCCGACCGGGGGGACCCTTCGCCTGCTCGCGCTGCCGGAGCTGCTGGAGTCGTGGGTCGACCGGCTCCGCCAGAAGCGCGCCGAGAGCGTCGACCTCTTCGAGAAAGCCGCTATCGGCGACCGCGAGGCCCGCGCGACGCTCGAGGACGACCCCATTGTCCGGCGACTCGCCGAGCGAGCGGAGACCTTCGACTTTGCCGGCCGGGTGCTTTCCGAGCAGGCAACCTTTTTCCTCGTACTCAACCCCGACGACCTCTCGATTGCGGAGTCCCAGCGGGCCATCGAGGACCTCCGCGAGGCCGACCTCTCGGTCGGTGGCCTCGTGGTGAACAAGGTCGCGCCGGCGCCGGGAGAGAGCGAGACCGGCATCGGGGCCACCTACCTCCGGGAGCGCCGGCGGGCCGAACAGGCCCGGCTCGACCGCATTCACGAGTCGTTCGACCAGCCGGTAGTCGCGGTGCTCGAACAGCGCGCGGGCGTCGACGGGACCGACCTGCTTGCCGACCTCGTCGCGGATCTGGCGCTCGGTACGGCCGTCGAGCCGCCGGCGACCTGACCTGGCAGGCCGACTCTCTCCACGGTCGGGGTGGCACTGCCAAAATGTCCACAATAATTAAATATATATTGGCAGACATATACTGTGAGGTCGATTACCATGGTACAGGTGATCTGGCTCGTCGCCGCCACACTCTTGACGTTCAGTATCGGCTACCTCGGGTACTCACGGTACCTCTCGCAGTTCGTCGAACTCGACGACGACAACGAGACACCGGCCCACAAGTACGAGGACGGACAGGAGTACGTCCCCTCGAAGAAGCCGGTGTTGCTCGGCCACCACTACTCCAGTATCGCCGGCGGGGCGCCAATCGTCGGGCCCATCACTGCCGGCGTCGTCTGGGGATGGGTGCCCGCGTTGCTGTGGATCGCCATCGGCAACCCGCTGATGGGGGCGGTCCACGACTTCGTCTCACTGTCGGGGAGCCTGCGCCACGAGGGCAAGTCCATCGGCTACATCATCGGCGAGTACGTCGGCGAGCGGGGCAAGAATATGCTGCTGTGGTTCGCCTTCCTCACCATCATCCTCGTGGTCGCGGTGTTCGCCCTGGTCGTCGCCATCGTGTTCAACGCCTATCCCGCAGCGGCGACGGCCAGTTTCGTCTACATCGCGCTGGCGCTGATATTCGGCGTCTACCTCTACCAGCTGGACCTGCCCTTTATCCCCGGAACGGCCGTCTTCGTCTCCGCCGTCTTCGCCGGCGTCTGGGTCGGCATCACCTACCCAATCGCGCTGTTCCCGGCCGCCGAAGCCGGGGCCTACCCCGCCGATACCATCGTTCTCTTTGGCTCCGGGCTCGCCTCGCTGGTGCCGGCGGCCGGCACCCTCGGGGCCAACACCGCCGCGTGGATTCCGGTCGTCCTCGTCTACGCTGCCATCGCATCGGTGCTCCCGGTGTGGACGCTGCTGCAACCCCGTGACTTCCTCTCGTCGTTCCTGCTGTACGCCGGCGTCGGCGGGACGCTGCTTGCCATCATCGTCGGCACCGTCTTCGGTACCTCGGCCCAGCCCCTGGACATCGCGCTGGAACCGTACTACGGATTCATGGGCACCGCGAGCCTGCCACTCTTTCCGCTTCTGTTCGTCACTATCGCCTGTGGCACCATCAGCGGCTTCCACTCGCTGGTCTCCTCTGGGACGACGGCCAAACAGCTCAACAAGGAGTCGGACGCCCGCGCCATCGGCTACGGCGGGATGCTCGGGGAGGGGCTGCTGGCGACGGTCGCGCTGGGGACGGTCGCCATCGCCGGCGTCACCGCCGGCGGCGGTATCGGCCGTGCGCTGCCGAACTTCGCCTCCGGCGGCTCGGTCATGCTGACGAGCTTCGGCATCCCGACGGCCGTCGGTGCCCCGTTCATGGCGCTCGTTCTGGTGAGCTTCTTGCTGACCTCGACTGACACCGCAGTCCGGCTGGGCCGGTACATGGCCGAGGAGATAGTCGGCACCCCCGACGCGACGAGCGACGCCGTCCGGACGGCCCAGTCCGTCGGTACCAACCGCTACAGCAACGCCGTCATCCAGTGTCTGGTCGCCTACGCGCTGGTCGCAAGCGGCTCCTGGGCGAGCCTCTGGCCGCTGTTTGGCGGTGCGAACCAGCTGCTGGCCGCGCTCGCCCTGCTGACCGCGACGGTGTGGCTGGCCAACTGGGACTCGGACAAACAGCTCATCAGCACCGGCGTCCCGATGGCGCTGATGACCGTCGTCACCATCTGTGCGCTGCTGTATCTCGCCCTGTACCAGAACCTCTACCAGCAGTTCATCCTGGGCGGGTTCGCCGAGAGCGCGGGGCTGGTCGCCCGGCTCTCCGTCGGCGTCCAGATACTCCTCGCATTGGTGCTGGTCGGCCTGGCGCTGTCACTCGTAGGCATCGGTTACCGGAACATTCGCGACGTACACGAACAGCCGGCCGCGACCCCCGCTGACGACTGATAGGGGTTGTCGTACGGTATTTCGGTCGGTCGGCTACCCCAGCAGCCCTCGGATGCGCTCTATGACACCGGGACCATCGGGGTCGTAGGCCTCCCAGAAGTCGAACGCGGCCGCGCTGTCGGCCTCCTGACTCGCCACGATACGCTCGCGGTCGGGTGCGACGACGACCAGATTCACCTCGTAGTCCCCGTAGTAGCCGAACTTCAGCAGCCTCCGCTCCCGAAAGCCCGTCACGTACTCGCGAACCGGCTCGGGAATCGACGGTACCACCAGACCGAACGTGAACTCGGTCCCGCGGTGTTCCTCGTCGGCGTCTATCCAGTCGTCGGCCAGCTCGTGTCCCAGTTCGACGAGCGCGTCGAGGTCGGCCCGCGAGACGCCGTCGGCCCGGCGGACGAACAGGTATTCAGCCGTTTCGTAGTTGGCCCAGTTGAGCGACTGGTGGAGGAACTGCTTCTGGCTCTCGACGGTCAGGCGGCCATAGAGGTCGAAGCGCTCGCCGCGGACCTCGTAGTCCCGTTCGACGTCGTAGGCGTGGGCGAGCCGGTCACCGACGCGCTGGAGGTAGTCGTCGTCCCACGTCGGGACCGCAGCCTGCGGTGGCTCGTCCACGTCGCTCATACCGGGGCTATCGGCCCGGTCCACCCTAAAAGTCAGGTTGGCTGTCAGCTCTGGACGGCACCAACGTTTTCACGTCAGCACAGCAACAGTATCGGCTATGGGAAGACAGACCGAGACCTGTGGCCGCTGTGGCATGAGCACGGTCGTCGATGCCGCCGACGGCGAAGGTGCGGGCCCCGACACTGACGACGCCATCGAAGTCGCCGAGGCGGACGCCCGTCGGGTATCGCCGGCTGCGTGGCTCGGCGGCCTGAAACGGCGGCTGGACGCGGTCGCGACGCGGCTCACTTACCGTCGGTAGCTCACGGCTCGCGCTACTCGACGGCCCGAACCAGGTCCAGTAGCGCCGAGCGGAAGTCGTTCGGGTCCGTCGCCGGCCGCTCGCTTTCGGGCGTTTCGGCCAGCAGGCCGTCCAGCCCTCCCACGGGGTAGGCGCCGCCGGCGATGCGGAAGCCGCTGCCGTGCCAGACACCGAGCCACCCCTCGATTTCCAGGTGGTCGGCGGTGTCGACCGCCAGTGGATACGAGGCGGTCACCTTCGCGAGCCGGGCACGGTCGCCCGACTCCGTTCGCACCCGCTGGCTCCGGCCCCGCTCTACGTCCCGAAAGCCCCGCGCTTCGAGGTCGCCGGTAAAGGTTCGCCGCGCCTCGGTCACGACGGTCGGGAGCATCGACGCCGGGCCGATACCGGGGGCCAGCGGCGGCCGGAAAGATAGCGCCGTCGCGAAGAAGAAGCGCCAGTAGCCGCCATCGGCGCCCGTCTCGACGAGTCGGCGGCCCCCCGACTCGGCCCGGCCGGCGAGCAGGTCCCCGAACCCGGCCGTCTCGAGGGCGTCCCGCAACGCCCGGTCGTCGTACAGCACGGTCCGGCCCACGATGCGTGCGGTCGGCGTCCGGAACACCGTCGACTCGGTGCGAACGCGTTCCTCCCAGCCGCCCTCGGCGAGTCGTTCCTCGGGCACCGTCGGATAGCCATCTCCCATTACCGACGACTATGGTCGGGGGCGGGTTCGGTGTTGCGGTGGGTTGTAGGTGTCACTCGCTCTCGAGCTGGTCGACGAGCGACCGCAGCGTCGCCAGGTCGTACTGACCCGGTGCGGTCGCCGCTGCCGGGTCGACCGGCGCGTAGCCGATACGCGAGCCATAGAGGGGTGCGACGGCCCGGGAGTGGCGGCCGGCCTCGCCCATGCACATCGTCGCGACGGTCTCGCCGCCAGCGGTCAGTTCGCGTGTCGCACCCAGCATCGCCAGTACGTCGTCGGGCGAGTGTGCAGTCGAGGCCATCTTCCCGACGTCGCCGTAGTCGCAGGCCCGTTCGAGGCGGTCGACGATGGCGTCCCGGTCCGGTGTCGCCTCGAAGTCGTGGGTCGAGACGACCACCGACGCGCCGTGGTCGCGTGCGTGGTCGGCGACACGGTCCGCGTCGTGGTCGCCCTCGCCGGAAAGGGCGGCGAGTTCGAGGTCCACGGCGGTGACGGCATCGAACTCGACGGCGCGTTCGAGCAGGTCGAGTCGCTCGGCGGTGTCGTCGGCCTCGCCGCCCTCCCAGCCGACGCGGTTGGTCACGAGCACCGGCAGGTCGCCGTCGTAGCCGGCCAGCTGGTCGAGCGGGTCGGCGGCGAAGTCCATTCGCAACTCGATACCGTCGGCGTCGGCCCGCGCGTGGGGCTCCATCGCGAGGTCGGCACCGGCCGCGAGCAGCCGGAACGAACTGAAATCCATACCCCGTGTTCGCGGAAACGGGGCAAAGTACCGTCGGTGTCTCCCGGCTCGTCCGTCACTCGCTTACGTACCACTCCGTCCCCCGCTGGGGTCGGATGCGGCCGTTCACCGTCCCTATCGATACCGTAAGGTCGACCGGACCAGGGAACGGTCTGTCGGGTTTATCTACGGCGGTTTGGCAACGTCTGCCATGAACCAGAGCCACGCGTGTCGCGACCTGAATGGCGTGCGGTCCCGCCGGAGGGCCGACCGATGACACAAACCCGGACTATCGTACTCGTCGCCCTGCTGGTCGTGAGCGTCGTCGCGGTGTCGGCCACCCTGCTCGGAGGCGACGGTCCCCAGCAGGTCGGCGGAGAGAACCAGGCGGGTGACTCGGTCGACTACAGCGCCGTGAGCGACCAGCTGGACACAGCCGCGTCGGTCGACGCGACCCAGAGTGACCAGCCAGACAATCTCTCCGCGGACGAGCGGACTGCCGCGACACAGGGCGCACAGGCCGGTATCAACCTGACCCAGCGCCAGGGCGTCACTGTCACGCAGGAACAGCGGCAGGCGGCCATCGACGCCGCGCGCCTCGCTGCGAGTCAGCAGCAAAACGCCTCGGTCGAGCAGATACAGGCCGCCGCGACGGGGGCGAGCCACGGGGCATTGCTCCAGAGCCAGTCGGCGAACGTCACGCAGCTCCAGACAGCCATCTACGGGAGCACCGCCGGCTCGCTCACACAGACCCAGTCGGCGAACGTCACACAGGTCCAGGCGGCGGCCTACGGCGCGGCCCACGGCTCGGTCGCCCAATCCCAGCGGGTCAACGTGACACAGATACAGCGCGCTGCAATCGGGTCGGCCGCGGGCGCCGCTGGGGCCCAGTCACAGACCGTCACCGTCTCACAGGTCCAGGAAGCCGCTCAGGGGGCCGCCTACGGCTCGCTCACGGGGAACCAGTCTGTCTCTGTCACGCAGATACAGGCAGCGGCCTTTGGCGCGGCCGGTGGCGGTGCTACGGGTGCCGGTGACCAGGACCTGAAGAAGGTCCAGGAGGCGTCGCTGGGCGCCGCCTCGGGCGCGCTCGTCCAGAGTCAGTCCGTCTCTGTCACCCAGATACAGGCCGCTGCTCGCGGCGCCTGCCGCGGTGCGCTCACGGCCGGCCAGGAAGCGTCGGTCTCCCAGATTCAGGCCGCGGCCGCTGGCGCGAGCCAGGGGACGGTCATCCAGATACAGCAGGTACAGGTCCTGCAGGTACAGACTGTCGCACAGAGCGCCGCGAGCGGTTCCATCTCGCAGTTCCAGCGCGCAAGCGTCACGCAGATACAGTCGGCCGCCAAGGGCGCCGGTGAGGGTGGGCTCTCGCTCGTACAGCGCCAGCAGGTCACGGTCGAGCAGCTGCAGGTCCAGACCGAACGCGCGGCCTCTGACGCCGCCGGCACGGCCGCGGAGATAAATATCGACAACGAGCAGACAATCGAGGTGTACGCCACGGGTGCCGTCGAATCGGACCGGCCCGACGACGGTGACGAGGACGGCCTCCGGAGCCTGTTCGCCTCGGCCGACGACGACCGTATCTTCCTCGCGAATCCCAACGACGTGGCCGTAACGGTGACCGTGACGGGCGGCGAGAACCCACAGACGGTGACGCTCGCCGCCGGCGAGTCGACCACGGTCGACCTCGACCCCGGCACGTACACGCTGACGGCCGAGAACAGCGAGGGTGACACCGTCCAGATTGCCGGCCGCGACGAACTCACGCTCTCGGTCGGCGCGGCGCTCCAGAGCCTGACCGCGACCGTCGACAATCGGACGCTGACGGTCGGGAACCCGAACGACGACCGCGTGCGGGTCACCGCCAGCGCCGACGGCGAGGCCGTCGCCCGGTTCGAGGTCCCGCGCAACTTCGAGGCGAGCCAGCGGCTAGACCCCGGTACCTACACGCTGACCGCCGAGACGACCGACGGGCGGTCGGTCCCAATCGACGGCTCCGACCAGGCGACTGTCACGGTCGCCGGGCCGCCGACGGAGACGGTGACTGAAACGCCGACGGAGACACCGACCGAGGCAGTCACCGAGACGCCGACGGAGACACCGACGGAGACACCGACCGAGGCAGTCACCGAGACGCCGACGGAGACACCGACGGAGACACCGACGGAGACGGTGACTGAAACGCCGACGGAGACACCGACGGAGACACCGACCGAGACAGTCACCGAGACGCCGAACGAGACTCCAAACGCTGCCAGCCCGGTTATCGACTCGTGTCGGAACATCTCCGAGCCCGGCAGCTACGAACTCGCCGGTGACATCCAGGCCGATGGGACGGCGTCCTGTCTTGTGGTCACCGCCAGTGACGTGACCATCGACGGCAACGGATACTCGGTCGACGGGTCGGCCGGGTCGGCCGATTCGGCGACGGGCATCGCGGTGCCCTCGGAATCGAGAGCCGAGAACGTCACCGTCCGCAACGTCGAAGTCCGCGGCTGGGACATCGGCATCAGTACGCTCCCGGCGTTCGACGCCGGGGTGGGACTCACGGTCGAAGACACCGTCGTCGCCGACAACGGCCAGGGGCTTCGGTTCACCGAAGCGGACGAAACCAGCCTGTCGAATCTGACTATCGAGGCAAACGACGAGGGCGTGTTCGCGCTCGAAGGCGCGACAGAACTGCGGGACTCCGTGGTCCGAGACAACGCGGGCAACGGCGTCAGCGCCTCGCAGGCCAACGACCTGGTCATGACGAACGTCGAGGTGACCGACAACGGTGGCACGGGGGTCCTCGTCTCGAACGAGGGACAGACCGGCCGACTGGCGAACGTCGTCGTCTCGGACAACGCCGGTCCCGGTGTCGCCATCGGGAGCGACACGAGCACGACCATCGTCGACTCCCGTATCGAGAACAACGCCGTCGGCATCAACACCACGCCGGATTCGGGGCCCGCCGCGGACCTCACCATCGACGCCACGGTTGTGCAGGGCAACAACGGCCCAGAGATCGACGTGCCGGGCCAGTCAATCGACGCGACCGGCCTGCGGCTCGCCGAGACGACGACGGTCGGTATCGACGCCCAGGGTGTCACGCTGGACGCCGTCGAGCAGGGCGGGCTGCCGCCGGTCGACAACGGGACACTCGCCGGTCCCGGCCTGAACGCCTCGACCCTCGAGGGGTCCGTTCAGGCGACCATCGGCACCGACACAGCGGCTAACGCGACGCTGTGGCGCTACGACGGCAGCGCGTGGGCGCCGGTCGCGGGGTCGACTGCCACCGACGGCGGCGTCACGGCCCAGCTCACCGAAGCCGGGCTCTACGCGCCGGTGGTCCCAGAGGTCCAGACTCCGACCCCGACGGCAACGCCGAACGAAACTGAGACGCCGACACCAACGGAAACCGAGACGCCGACGGAAACTGAAACCGAGACGCCGACACCGACGGAGACCGAGACGCCGACATCGACGGAGACTGAGACGCCGACACCGACGGAGACCGAGACGCCGACCCCAACGGAGACCGAGACTGAAACACCAGAACCAACCCCGGAGCCGACGCCTGAACCAACTCCGGAGCCGACCCCAGAGCCGACGCCCGAGCCAACGCCTGAACCAACTCCGGAGCCGACCCCAGAGCCGACGCCCGAGCCAACGCCTGAACCAACTCCGGAGCCGACCCCAGAGCCAACCCCGGAACCAGAGCCGGAGCCGACCCCGGAGCCCGAACCGGACGACGAAACCACGCCTCTGGAGACGCTTTCACGACTCCTGCCGTAGTCACTCCACGGGCGTGTGGGTGACGCGGTACCCCTCGTCGGTCCGCTCGACGTCGTCGACGGCGTAGAAACGGATACGGCGCTCCTGTTTCGTGTTGACAGCGAAGTCGTAGTACTCGGCCTCGTAGCCCGGTTCCTTGCCGTCGGCGCGGCGTTTCGTGACCCACTCGTGGTGTGCGTCGAGGCGCTCGCGAGCTATCTCACGGGAGCGGTCGTCGACGCGGTCGACGCGGTCGTCGAGCGCCCCAATCAGCTCCGCGTCGCGCTCGATACCGACGGAGTTGCGGCCGGCGACCATCGCCGCCAGCGTCGTCGTCCCCGTCCCGAGGAACGGGTCCAGGACGGTGTCGCCCCGGACCGAGAACATCGAGACGAGGCGGTGGGGAATCTCGAGCGGGTAGGCGCCCGAGCGGTCCCGCAGGCCGTCGTCGATGTTCTGGGTCTCGCCGGGGAGGTCCCAGAGGTCCGAGAACCACTCGTTGCGCTCCTCCCAGAAGTACGCGCTCTCGTAGCGGCGGTCGGCGCCGGGTTCGAGCGTGCGGCGCTTTCCGTTCCGAAAGACGAGGATATGTTCGTGTTCCAGCGTGGGATAGGCGTTGGGGGGGACCATCCCCGAGCCCATGAACTTCGCGCCGCTGTTGGTGGGTTTCCGCCAGAGGATATCGGGCAGCGCGCGCAGGCCGTGGTCGGTCACCCGATTCGTTATCTCGGTGTGGTTGGGGTACTGTCGGAAGCCGTCAGCGAGCGAGCGGGTCGCGTCCCCGACGTTGATACAGGCGATACCGCCGGGTGCGAGCACGCGAGCCAGTTCGGCCCACACCGTATCGAGGACGTCGTGCATCAGCGAGAAAGCGCGGTCGCCGTCGCCGGCACCGAGCGCGTCGGCGATTGCCGGGTCGAGCGCCCCGAAGATGTCGTCCCACATCTCTATCATCGGATAGGGCGGGGAGGTGACCACGAGTTCGACGCTGTCGTCGGCGAGAGGTAGGTCGCGGGCGTCGCCGGTGATGGCCCGGTGGCGCGTCTCCATACGGGTCGATGCAGGGCCGCTGCCTTGTGGCTACCGTTCGTCGATCAGCGTCTGAATCTCGTTTATCTTCGCGGTCTGCTGTTCGTTGGCCGCGGCGATCTCTTCGATTTCGTTCGCGACTTCCTCCGCGTTCTCGGCGGTCATGTCGACCATGCTCGCGACTTCCTCGGTGGAGGCGGCCTGCTCGTCGGTGGCGGAGGCGACCTCCTCGGCGCCGCGTGCGGCCTCCTTGACCGACTCGTCGATGTCACGCAGGATTTCGACCGTCTCCGAGACCTGGTCGATACCGGACTCGACCTGGTCGTTTGCCTCGTCGATGCTCTCGACGGTGTCCTCGGTGTCGGCCTTGATGTTCGAGACGAGCTGTTCGATTTCGGTGGCGTTCTGCTGGGACTCCTCGGCCAGCGATTTGACTTCGTCGGCGACGACGGCGAAGCCCTCGCCGGCCTCACCGGCCCGCGCGGCCTCGATGGAGGCGTTCAGCGCCAGCATGTTCGTCTGGTCGGCGATGTCGTTGATGACCTCGACGATCTCGTCGATTTCGTCGATGCGCCCGCGGAGCTGTTTCACGTCTTCCGAGACCATCTCGTTGGCCTCGTCGACGGCCTCCATGGCGTCGATGGCGTCGTCGGCCACGTCCCGGCCCCGGTCGGCCAGCTCCCGGGCGCGTTCGCTGACCTGCTGGACCTGGTTCGCACTGGAGGCGACTTCCTCGACGGTCGCCGAGAGGTTCGATACCTCGCCTGCGACCTCACGCATATTGTCCGATTGCTGGTTCGCGAGGTCGCTGATCTCCTGTGAGCTCCGCGAGACGTTCTCGGAGGTGCGCAGTAACTCGTCGATAGCACTCCCGAGTTCCTTGTCGGTGTCATCCGACTCGGCCATATCCTGGCCGCTACTGCCGAAATCCGTAGCCATGTAGCTAAAGCAACTGGCCACTGAATTAAACGTACCTCCGCGGTTATCAGCCCTGATTCTCCCCGACCGAAAACGTGACTGCGAACTTACGCGACGGGGAGGTCCTGCTCGGCTTCGAGCAGCTCGTGGTAGCGGTTGCGGATGGTGACCTCGGAGATGTCCGCGACCTCGCTGACGGCGGCCTGCGTGGTCTTCTCGTTGGTCAGGAGGGCGGCGGCGTAGACGGCGGCCGCTGCCAGTCCGACCGGTGACTTCCCGGAGTGGACGCCCTGTTCCTTGGCGTTCTGGAGGAGCTGTCGGGCGCGGTGTTCGGCCTCGTCGGAGAGTTCGAGCGACGACGCAAAGCGGGGGACGTAGCTCTCGGGGTCGGCCGGCTTCACTTCGAGTCCGAGTTCCCGGACGACGTAGCGGTACGTGCGGGCGATTTCGCTCTTCTCGACGCGCGATACTTCGGTGATCTCGTCGAGGCTCCGCGGGACGCCGGCCTGTCGCGCGGCGGCGTAGACAGAGGCCGTCGAGACGCCCTCGATAGACCGGCCTGGAAGCAGGTCCTCGTCGAGGGCCCGCCGATAGATGACGCTGGCCGTCTCACGGACGTTCTCGGGCAGCCCCAGCGCGGAGGCCATGCGGTCTATCTCGCCCAGGGCCTGCTTGAGGTTGCGCTCCTTGGAGTCACGGGTTCGGAAGCGCTCGTTCCACTTGCGTAGCCGTTGCATCTTCTGGCGCTGCTTGCCCGACAGGGAGTTGCCGTAGGCGTCCTTGTCGCGCCAGTCGATGTTGGTCGACAGCCCCTTGTCGTGCATCATGTTCGTCGTGGGGGCACCGACGCGGGACTTCTGGTCTTTCTCGCTGGAGTCGAACGCGCGCCACTCCGGCCCGCGGTCTATCTCGTCGGACTCGACGACGAGGCCACAGTCCTCACACACGGTTTCGCCGTGTTCGTCGTCGATGACCAGCGAGCCGCTACACTCCGGGCAGGCTGTCGCTTCCGACTCTGTCGATTCAGTCTCTTCTTCTCCGGTTCGCTTTCGCGTTCGTGTTTGCTCGTTCATTGGTTGCGATGGCGGGCGCTCACCGGGTACAGTACACTGCTGAGGAACCCGGAGGCAATCGGTAAAACTGAATCCGTTCGAAAGACATTTAAAAATTGTGGTATCGTCCGGTGGACGACAGTCTCACGTCACCTACCACCGGTTTACAGATGGTTGAGACCACCATTCAAATAATAACTATCATGAACCATCCGGTAGTTTCCCCGTCCATGCACGTCGCCATCGGGAGCGAGAATCCAGTGAAAGTGAACGCGGTCGAGCGCGTCGTCCCCGACGCCGAATCCGTCGCTGTCGCGGTCGAATCGGGTGTCCCCGAACAGCCCTGGGGCCGCGAGGAGACGGTCCGTGGCGCGGGCAACCGCGCGGACGCTGCGCTGGCGGCGACCGACGCCGACTACGGCGTCGGTATCGAGGGCGGCGTCGCCGAGCGCGCGGTCCCCGGCGGCGTGTGGCTCGTGATGTGGGCCGCCGTCACCGACGGTGAACGGACACAGTACGGCGCCGGCCCGTCGATTCTGCTCCCCGACCCTGTCGCCCAGCGGCTCCGTGACGGCGAGGAGCTGGGTCCCGCCCTCGACGACGAGCTGGGCCGGGAAGAACTCGGCAGACAGGAGGGTGCTATCGGCGTCTACACTGCCGGTCGGGTCGGCCGGACGGACGCGCTCGTCGATGCCGTGGCTGGTGCGTTCGGGCCGTTTCTGCGTGAGAGCGGTGACTAGCAGCGACGCAGCGTTGGATTACTACTATCACTGGTCTTGCCGAGAGTCAGAAGGTCCCACCCGTCGCCGGCCGGTCAATCAGTGCGGGATGGGACTGAAAGGGGCGAGTGGCTCCGGGAAGGCGGGCGACGCAAGCACCTGCTGGCGCGCAGCGAGCCCCCCGACCGGAGCCACTCGGGGCTTTCTGGCTGTTCAGAGACGAACTGCATTCACGATTAACAACTAGACCGACTCTATTCCTCGCTGCTCACGGGTCGCGTTGCTCCCCGTTCGCGTTCCCGAGGTTTCGCCCAGCGGGCGAAACCTCGCTAGTCGTCCGCTTCGGGCTGGATATCCTCGACGCTGCGGGACTCCTCGACGGCGGTCGTCAGGGAGACGTTGAGCCAGGCCATCGAGACGACGCCACCCAGGATGGTGACGGCGTTCTTGACGGCGTGGTCGACGATGGCGATGCTGAGCGCGGCCGTGACACCGACGGGTGTCAGCGGCGCGACGATGATGGTGAAGGCGCCCTCGTAGAGGCCCACGCCGCCGGGGGTCAGCGGGAGGACCTTCGCTAAGTTCCCGACACTGACCGCGAAGAAGCCGACGGCGACCAGCGACGGGGTCAGCGAGTAGCCAAAGGCCGCGAAGACGGCCAGCGCGGTCAGCACGTCCAGCGACCAGATAGCGAGGCTGCCGATGCCCACTCGGGCGAAAGCGGGGCCGTCGGCGGTCACGGTCTGGATGTCGGCGACGAACCCCTCGACGATGCCGGCGACGTAGTCGGCGTAGGAGTCGTCGGAGAGGCGCCCGATGGTCGCCCGGACGAAGTTGGCGTCGGTGCGGGCGCTGGCGACGATGGCGACGACGGCGCCGATGGCCGCGAGGCCGACACCTCCTGCCACGTAGACTGCGGTCTGGCCGCTCTGTGCGGTGTCGCCGCCGACCGCGTTGCCGGTGATCGCGGCGAGCAGTTCGCCGGCGCTCCCGGTGGCGGCCAGCCCCAGCATGACAGTGCCGGCAAGCACCGTGATGGTCAGCAGGTCGAAGACGCGCTCGACCGCGAGCGAGGCGAAGCCCGACTGGTAGGGGATAGAGCGACGTGCCTTGACGACGTAGGCGCGCACCCCGTCACCGAGTCTGGCCGGGAAGACGAGGTTCCCGGTCTGGCTGATAAACACCGCCCCGGTGAGAAAGCCCCACTTCTCGTGGAATCCCATCGAGTCCAGTATGTCCCGATAGCGCAGCCCGCGGAGCGGCCACGAGACCGCATAGATGAGAGCGCTGACAGCCACGAGCGCCGGGGAGGCCCCGGCCATCTCGTTCAGCACCGTCTGTGGGTTCAGGTATTGGGTCATCAAGAGCAGGGCGAGGACGACCAGCAAGGTTCCGGCGCCCATCGACACCCGGCGGGTGATACGGGGGCTGACCGACAGCTCCCAGAACGTCCGGAGAATCTGGCTGCCCATACCGAAGACGTCCCGGACGATGTCGACCTTGGAGTCGCCCTTGGGTTCCCAGTCGACGGCGAACTCGTTGACGCGATATCCCTCGCGCTGGGCTTTGACCAGGAGTTCGGTGTCCCAGAACCAGTGTTCGTCCTCGACTTTCGGGCCGAGCTGTTCGAACGCGGTCCGGGAGAGGGCCTTGAACCCACACTGGTGGTCTTTCAGCTCCGACCGGAGGAAAGTCCGCACGAGCGCGTTGAATCCCATGCTCGGGATGCCACGCTTTGCCGGGCGGTCGGCGCGATTCTCGGCCAGCCACCGTGAACCGGTGGCGACGTCGTACTCGCCCGAGCGGACGCTCTCGACCAGCTCTTCGAGGTGGCGCATATCCGTCGCGAGGTCGGTGTCGAAATACACCAGCGTGTCGCCGTGGGCTCGCTCGAAGGCGTATTCGAGCGCGCCGCCCCGCCCGAGCCGCTGGTCGCTGTGGATGTGTCGGATCCGGTCGTCCTCCTCGGCCATCCGGGTCGCGATATCGGGCGTCCGGTCGTCACAGCCGTCTTCGGCGACGATGACCTCGAACGAATCCGCCGGCAGAAATGCTCCGAGGGTATCGAGCGTGACCGTCACCGTCCGCTCGATGGTGTCCTCCTCGTTGTACGCGGGGAGGACGACGCTCACCTCGATATCGTTCATTGACACTCTTTGCGCAGTCGAGACAAAAGTAGCTTCCGTTCGCTTCTGCGGGCATTATACTATGCTTACCACACCTATCACCCGAGAGACCATTCGCCTGACAGGGGCCGGATAGGGCGGGTGCGTAGCGGTCCCAGGCGGGGGCTACCGGAACGCCGGCTCAGTCGGGTGTCCCCGCTTATGTCAGTCCGCGCGCTCTGGCGACCGGGCGGTTATGTACTGCCTGAGGTCCTCGCCGACCTCGCTGGCCGCCTCGTAGGGGCGTCCGACCACGATATCGCCGGCCCGGCTTCTACCGACGCCGGGCACGGTCGCGAGTTCGGCCATCGACGCGCTGTTGACGTCGAGCGGGTAGGGGACGCCGGTCACCGAGCGGTAGCCATGGTCGGTGATGGCCACGTCGATGGTCCGGCCCAGCTCGCGCTCGCCCGGCAGGCCCACCAGCAACGGATAGGTCCCCAGCTGCCGGCCAAAGGTCTTGCCGTCCTGGTGGTACTCCAGATGCACGTCCGGGAGCACGGTGCCCGGCGGCGCGACCCGCTGGAGCATCGGGTTGTCGATGGTCTCGCGGACCTCCTGTTTGTACTGCTTGAACAGCTGCTTGTGGTCCTTGGCGATGTCGGCGCCGGTCTCGGCCATGTCGGTCCCCTCGAAGGCCATCACCTGCCGGATGTTCACGCGCCGGAGCATGAGCCCCTCGTCGTACACCCGCTGGAGGAATCGCTTGTTGTGCTCGAAGGTCTCCCGGCGCTCGCCTTTCAGCCCGTGGACGAGGTTGATTCCGGGCAAGAGTTTGGGAAGCCGCCGGGCGGCGTCGTCGCCGAAGTTCGGCGCGCTGTCCCTGTCGCCCCCCGGCCGGAACCCCGCCACCTCGTTGACTATCTTCACCGCTTCGAAACACTCGTCGGCGGTGACGTTGAGGTTGTTGTCGCTCATCACCTCGGGGTCGGCCGATTCCAGCCCGAACGCGGCCGTGTCGCCGGGCGTGTTGTGCTCGGCGATGATCCGAATCCCCTCGCGGGCCTTTTCGGGCCACTTCACGACGGTGATGGGGTTCATGTTATCCAGATGCAGCGTTTCCAGGTCCGGCGCGACATCCCGGATGCCGCCATAGAGCCGCTGCAGGGCGTCCGGATTGGGCGCCTCGCCGTCACCGCCGTAGGCGAGGATGTCGGCCTGTCGGCCGAGCCGGAAGTGCGCGACGCCGCGGTCCGAGAGGGCGTCCACTTCGTCGACGACGGACTCGGGCGGGCGGAAGTCCGGGTTGCCGTACATCGGCTCCGTACAGAACGAGCACCGATAGGGACAGCCTCGCGAGGTCTCCATCTCGCAGATGAGATAGTCGGGGTGGTTCGGGTGCTGTTCGACGACGAACGCGCCGGCGCGGGCCCAGCGTGTCTCCTCCTCGACGTCCCGGTAGCGGTCGTTGAACCCCTCCAGTCCGGATTCGACGAGGTCGTAGACGGCCGCCTCGACGTCGGCCATCGCGAGAAAGTCGAAGTCGAGGTCGTCGCGCGCGGTCTCGCTGGCCCCTTCGTTGGCCTCGCCGACGCCGAAGCGGACGGGCCCGCCGATTATCGAGGTGCCGTCGGCGGTCCAGGCCAGCTTGCGCACCTCGTCGGGTTCGGCGGGCGTCCCGCCGACGTACTTGCCGGGGACGGTCATCCCGCCGACGTAGACCATCAGGTCGGCGTCTTCGACGTCGCGCCACAGCTGGGTGTCCTCGCGGAGCTCGTCGATAGTGTGGTAGGTTATCTGTGCCTCGGGGATGCCGGCGTCGACCATCGCCCCGGCGGCGTACCGCGGGTACGTCGAGATGTACGGCGGGACCCCGAAGTGGGCGGGCTCGTCGACGTAGCCGTCGACGATGGTCACGTCGAGTTCGGCGGGGTCAGTCATACCCCGGCGTAGCATCTCGACGCCTAAAACCGTGTCTGGTCGCCCTCGTCGGTGGTCGGTCGGCGGTGGGACGCTGGACCGCCATCTGGGCCGTGGTCGGCGGCCCCGCCGGCGACGCCGAGACGTTCGACCGCTGGTAGTCCTGGAACCGGACCTGTACCCGAACCCGCTCGTCGGTCCGGTTGCCGATAGCCTGTGCGAGTTCGTCGGGCAGTCGACTGTACGACTGGTCCCCGGTGCGAGAGAGCGCCACCGTCACCGTCGAGGGCTCCAGAAACGGGCCGATACCGACGTACTCGGCGGTTATCGAGACGACGCCCAGCGCTTCGTAGGCGTCTCGCTGGAGCACCTCCGTCGCCGCTTTGTTGACCGACCGCTCGTAGGTCACTTGCTGGTAGGTCCCCACGGCGACGGCGCCCATCACGGCGACGACGAGGAGGACGGTGACCCCCAGCGTCACAGTGTCCTTGAGCCGGGTGGTTGTGAAGACGCCTCTGTCTACCTCGTCGGGCTCGTAGCCGAGATATTTGAACGTCAGGAAGGCGCCGAGGTTGACGGCGACGATGGTCATCACCAGCAACACGGTGCTCCCAGCGCCGACGACGGGGCGGTCCCAGGCGAAGCCGATGCCGGCGGCAGCCGCCGTCGGAATCAGTGCCGCCGCCACCATCACGCCGACGATAGTGACCTGCCCTTTCGTCGCGAGGCTGAAGGAGCCGGCCGCCCCGGCCGCCAGCCCGACGACGACCGAGAGGATACTGGGCGAGAACCGGATGGCTATCAGCTCGATGTTGGCCACCGCGAGTTCGGCCGGCACGGCGAAGAGGTACTTCAGGAGCAGGCTGAACGCCGTCGCGCCCACGACGGCGAGTCCGAGACCGACCCCCTGCATCCGGATGCTGTCGAAGACCATCCGCTGGTCGTCCCGCACGAGGCCGATACTGGCGGTCAACATCGGGCTGACGATGGGGGCCAGCACCATCGAGCCGACGACGATGGCCGGCGAACCGACGAGCAGCCCGGCCGTCGCGATGACCGTCGAGAGCGTCATCATCCACAGGTACGACCGGGTGTTGAGCCGCATATCCTTGCCCTTCGACCGCAACGTCCGGGGGGCGACCCGGTTGGGCGTCTTCGCCCAGCGGTCCTGCACCTCGTCGACGTTCTCGTAGGAGGCGAACTCCGTCTCGATTGAGACGATGTACCACTCGTCTTCGAAGCCGACCTCGTGCAGTTCCTCGAGGACGGCCTCGACGGCGTCGGCTGGCACGACGAACGAGACCAGTGTCCGGTCGTCCTCGCCGCTGGTCTCCGTGGTCGTCGAGACGCCCAGTTCTCGCTCCCGCAGCGCCGACACGATAGCCTCGCGCTTCTCGTCGGGGACGACGACCTGGACGAGTCGCATGGGCTATGCGGTGGGTTGGCACTCGCAAAAGTAGCCGTCGGGTATCGGGTGTGGCCGCGCCGAGGCGGGCAGAAAGCTCGACGTTTCGACCGTCCGGGTCCGGTAAGTTCGGCGTAGCTCCCCGTATAGTCCTCACTCCTCGGAAATCCACGGCCGGTCGTCGCCTCGTCGCTCGTACAGTTTCAGCCCGCCAGCGGCGGCGAGTGCGACCGCCAGCAGGGCCAGCTCGACGCCGGTCCCGAGCTGTGTCTCTATCACTCCTTCGAGATAGGTCGTCTCTTCGGTGCGGTGCGGTCTCATGAGAACCAGAAAGACCGTCGAGAACAGCACAGCGCCGGCTGTCCAGTCGAGGGTCGACATGTTATCCCTTTTTCAGGGCTCGCGATTTAAAACCCACTCAATCGTCCGCGCTGACCGGCTGCTCGTCGGCCTGGGCCGCCCAGAGGTCGGCGTACTCGCCGCCGGTCGAAAGCAGCTCGTCGTGGCTGCCCCGTTCGACGATTTCGCCCTCGTCCATCACTACGATGGTGTCGGCGTCCTGGATGGTCGAGAGCCGGTGGGCGATGACGAAGGCGGTCCGGTTCTCGACCAGCCGCTCGATGCTTTCCTGTATCGCCCGCTCGGTCTCCGTGTCCACGTCGCTGGTCGCCTCGTCGAAGATGATTATCTCGGGGTCGTTCAGCAGGGCGCGTGCGATGGCGACCCGCTGGCGCTGGCCGCCCGAGAGCTTGATACCGCGTTCGCCTATCTCGGTGTCGTACCCCTCGGGCAGGTCGCGGACGAACTCGTGGGCCTGGGCCGACCGGGCGGCCTCGCGGACCCGCTCGCGGGCGCCCTCGTCGCCGTCGGCTTCCCCGTCCAGCACGTCGCGGTCCCCGTAGGCGATGTTCTCGGCGACGGTGCCCGAGAACAGGTAGGGGTTCTGCTCGACGACGGCGATGTCGGCACGCAGCGCCCGGAGGGCATACTCGCGAACGTCGACCCCATCGACCGACACCGACCCGGCGTTCACGTCGTGGAAGCGCGGAACGAGTTTCAGCAACGTCGACTTGCCGGCGCCGGTCGGACCCGCTAACCCCACTGTCGCACCGCTTGGCACGTCCAGCGAGGCGTTCCGGACCACTGGCTCCCCGTCGCCGTAGCCGAACGTCACGTCGTCGAACTCGACGGTACCGTCGATGCGCTCGGGCGTATAGGGGTCTTCGGGGTCCGTGATGGTCGGGTCCTGTCCCAGCAGGCCGAACACCCGCTCGGCGCTGGATTTCGCGAGCTGGTACTTGTTGGCGGACTTGCCGACGCGTCGCATCGGCGAGTACAGGCGGCGGATGTAGAGGAAGAAGGCGGCGAACCCACCGGCGCTGAGGATGGCCTCGTTCTCGGGACTGGTGATGACATCCATTCCGGCGATGTAGAGGATAGCGACGAAGACGACGCCGGTCAGCAGCCGTAACCCGGCAAAGAAGGCCCGTCGGATTCGCAGCGCGGCGACCTTCTCGTCGTGGTACTGCTGGCTCTGCTGGCTCACTCTGCCGTTCTCGAAGTCGTAGCGGTCGAACGCCTTGATAACTGGGGCCCCGCTCAGGTTGTTCTCCAGTCGGGTGTTGAGCCGGCTGACTGTCTGGCGAATCGAGCGGTAGCGAGGTTCGATGTAGGAGAGAAAGAGATAGCTCGCGAGCCCGATAATCGGAACCGGTGCCAGCGCGACGAGCGCCAGCAGTGGTGAGTACGTATAGAGGATGAACGCGATACCGCCGACAGTCGCGACGACGCGGATTATCTGGCGAAACTCCGTGTTGAGAAAGGACTCCAGTCTGTTGATGTCGCTGTTGAGGATGGACATCATCCCGCCGGTCTGGTGGTTGGCGAAGAAGTCCATCGAGAGGCGCTGGAGGTGGTCGTAGGTGTCGTTGCGCAGGTCCCGCTGGATCTTCTGGGCGGAGGACTGCAACAGATATCTGGAGGCAAAGCGGGTCGCGGACCTGATGAGATACGCTATCGCCGCGATGACGACGAGTCGCTGGAGAAAGGAGACGCGGGCGGCCTCCGTGGTAATCTCGCCGGGCGGGAGCAGGCCGGCCTGCGTGAGGAGGCCGGGGTCACTGCGCTGGCTGATGATGCGGTCGATCGCCGCTGCGACGATGATTGGTGGCACCAGCCGTGCGAACCGCGTCATAAACGACGTGAGAATCCCCGCAATCAGGCGGATTCGGTAGGGCCGTGCGTAGCCGACGAGCTTCAGTATCGGGTTCCCGTCGACGTTCTCGCGGACCCCCTCGAAGCCGCCGTCGTCGTCAGCCATACAGAGTCTTCGGCTACGAACTGAAATACTCGGGGCTTCTGGCCAATATTAAATTCGTCGTGCTTAGACGTAGATACAGCCTTCTTCGCGGGTGCCTGCCGGCGTCGTCCGGGCACCACTGGCGACGCGGGCCGCCGACACTGCGGCGGCCAGCGAGTCCAGGGCGTCGTGGTTCCCCAGATACGTCTCGCGGTGCTCGCCCAGCGCGACGCTGCAGTCTTCGACAGCTGCGAGGTTGTACTCTCGGCGGGCCCGTGCGCCGTCGGTGTTCTTGTACCCCTCGCGGTACGCGCCCAGCCAGCCAAAGGTCGCTGCGGGGTATATCTCACAGACGACTGTCTCGGCGTCGGCGTCGTCCTGCATCGGCACGACCGCGGTGTCCTCGCGGTCCGCGAGCCGTCCGAGGACGTCCCGGGCGCCGTGGTAGGTCATACTTCTGACGCGGTTGGTGTAGGGACAGAGCGCCCCCCGGCGCGCGTCGGTCTCGCGGCGCAGGTCGCGCTTTCCGATAGTCGTCTCCGCGGTGTCGCGACAGGCCGCCGAGAAGGCCGCAGGGTCTGCCGGCCCGTCCTCGCTTCCGACCCACTCCAGAAACCCCCGCCAGGTCCCGTCGCACTCGGCGTCGAGCACTGACTGCGGCAGGCTGAAGGGGAAGTCGAGGCCGACCGTGCGCACATCGTCAGCTGCGATACGTTCGACCAGCCCCGCGTGGGCGCTCTCCCGGTCGCGCCCCCACCGCTCGGTCGCCCGATAGCAGTCGTCGATACGTACCCCTACGTCGGTCTGTGTGGCTTCAGTCACCCAGAGCGCGTCGCCCGCCGCGCTCGCCCCGCTGAAGTCCACACCCAAGACTTCGCCAGTCATGCCCGACCTGTCTGGGGCGAGTGGCATCAATCTTCTGACAGCCTGGCGGCGCTCGCTCGCGCCCCGCTGTCTTCAGTCGAGCAGCCCCCACGAGCCCCCCTGTCGTGAGGTCTCGCGGTTCCGTCGACGGTAGCGACCGGTCCCGACCAGCCGGCGGCCGACGAGATAGAACGGGACGCCTACCATCGCGAGCGCGGTGCCGATGGGAAGCCACGGGTGTGCCCGATGGAGGGCGACGAGCACATCCGGCGGGAGGACGGCGATGTATCGGTGAGTCGTGAGGTAGCGCGTGTACGCGCCGGTCTCCGCCGGCGCTGTCGTGGTCACCGACACCTCTGCCTCGCTGCGAGGGGGGAGCACGACGGTCCGGTCGTCGACCGACACGCCGTCGCCCGGCTCCAGATAGACGACGGTCGGGACCAGTCCGGGGTTCGAGAGCGTCTGGGTCCGTGTCTGGCTCCCGCCGCCCTCGACCACGGTCGGCCGCTCGGACTCGAAGTCGGCGCTCACGATGGTCATCTCGTCCGTCTCTGCCGGCAGCGCCATCGGGAGCCACAGCCCCAGGAGGAGCAGGAGCGTGAACCCACCCACGAGGAGCCGGGGGTCGAGCCCGCGCGACCGCGCCCGACTGCGCTGCCGGTCGCGGTCCCCCTCCGCGCGGTACTCGGTGACCGCCAGATAGGCGAAGGCGGCGACGGCGATGAGCGACAGGAGCCCGCCAGTCCCGAGCAGCAGTCCGGTGCCCAGCAGCGCAGCCAGCGTCCGCTGCCCGCCAGCCACCGCCGTACGGCTCGTCGTGATAGCGGTCCCGAGCCCCGGAATCACGACCACGTGGCCGTCGACACGTACCACCTCCGCGACGATTCTGTGTTCCGGCACCGGCGGCTCACCCGCCGTCTGGTCCGTGACCGCGTTCGCATCCCCCTTCGTGATGTACCCCTCCGACGTCCGGCCGACGACGCGATGGGTCGTCAGTCCACCACCCTGTATCTCCCTGGCCCGGAAGACCACCACATCCCCCTCTTCGACGTCCGTCAGTTCGCTCGGGACGCTGACGTAGCCGTCCTCCGGTTCGAGCGTCGGCGCCATGCTGCCGGTCTCGACGAAGCCAAGCAGCACCGGCTGACCGAGGAAATGTCCGGCGAGCAGCAGCACCGCTATCGCGACCACCGAAAGCTCCGCCGTGCGAACGAGTCGGCTACGGACTGTCATCGACAGATAGCGAGAGCGTCCTCCCTCCGCTCCCGAGTCCCGTGTGTCTTCTGAAGCGTGCTATCCGCCGGTTTCGGGCTTCGCTGCCTTGTTGGCACTGACCACGAGGTCGCCGTCGAGGTCAGAGTGGGTCTGCTTCCCGCGCGTGTCGACGAGCAGCGAGACGTAGATAGCCGCGCCTGGCGGAATCCCCTCGTTGCCGCTGACGTTGCCCGACTGGAAGCTCAGGGCCTGCTCCTTCTCGACCTGTCCGGTGTTCTCGTCGAAGTCGACCGACGTGGTCGCGACGGCGTCGTCCGTGCGGGAGTTGTCGTTGCGCGGCGTGTCGTTCTCGATGAGTTCGCTCGCGTGGGCCTGCAGATACAGCTCCGCGCCGCTGGCCGACTCGTCCAGGCTGTAGCCGATCTGGATGTCGAGGTCCTGGCCGCTGAGGTTCTTCACCACGAACGCCGACTGGTCGACGGCGTCGCCGTTGTATCCGGGCTGGTCCTCCGGGACGTACGGCGTCCCGGCGCCCGCCGCGCTCGGGTTCGTGTCGCTGTCGTAGAGACTCTCGAACTCCGGGACGGTCCCGGTCGCGCCGTCGTCCATCGCACCGACCTGATAGCGGGCCTCCTCGTTGACACCCTCGCCTTCGGCGCCCTTTCCAAAGTCGATGGACAGCTGGCCGCTGTCGTTGTGGACGCGCTTGTCCGCGCCGAGTCCGTCACCCACCTGGAGCGCGACGAACGCGTCCGAGTCGTTCGTCACGCCGATTGTCGACTCCCGATTCGCCCGCGCAGCCGTGAACGCACCAGTACCTGAGACGACTGCCCCGCCGGCAGCCACCGATCCCACTCCGATGAGGAACTTTCTTCGATCCATATGTTGTCACAGCCCGCGGTGTGGCCGCGAGCGTATTTCACCTCATGGCGCGGAGGGGTGTCGTTATACACCAGTACTAGTGAGCGAAACCGACTGGTTGCGAGGCGCATACGGCCGATAGAACGCGCGAAAACACTCCTTGTAGCGGCCGTCTCGAAGACCTCTGTACTTCTGGGAGCGCTTGTATGCGGCGAAAGAGCTGATTTAGCGATAAATTTAGCGAAAACATGTCCGCAATTTTAGTACCAGCGCCCTGTTCGATTCGGCGGGGGACTAACCTGTGGAACTACACACATCTCGTCTGGAGGAGGGGCTGGCCGATGGGACACGGAGTGACGACCTCGACGATCTCTTCGACGTCCTTAGCAACGGCCGGCGGCGGGCGGTGCTGCACTATCTGAAACAACACAGACAAGACTGTCCTATCGAGATCAGCGAGCTCTCCCGCGTCCTCGTCGCGTGGGAAGAGGGCATCCCGCGGGACCAGGTCGGTTACGACGAGCGCCACTCGGTCCACACGTCGTTGCGGCAGTTCCACCTTCCGAAGATGGCCAGCAGCGGGCTGGTACGCTACAACGACCAAGAGACGGAGGTCGAACTGACGCCGATAGCGAACGAACTGGATGTCTACGTCGAGACGGTCGGAGCGGACACCACCCCGTGGTCGAAGTACTTCGTCACGCTCTCGCTGACTATCGGTGCTGCCCTCGTGGCGACCTCGCTCGGTGTCGTCCCATTCACCGTCCTCTCGGGGCTTCAGTGGTCCATCGTGACGGTGGTCGCCTTTATCGTGTCGTCGCTCGCGTTCGCCTACGACCAGCGACAACACCGGCTCGGCGAGGGGGAGAAACCGCCGCTGTTCACTCGGGGGTAAACAGATGGTACGCAAGGTCACGCTGCTCGCGACTGTGCTCGTCGCTGTCCTCCTCGTCGTCGGGACGAGCGGGTTCACCGCCGCGACCGTGACGCGCCCGGGCGACATCGACGTCGCCGACGACGACCGCGCCTACCTCTCCTACGAGACCGGCTGTGACGGTGACGCCCTCGAAACGACGCTGACGAACCGGTACACGGAAACTGAACTCCGGGTGACAGTCACAGCCAACGGGACGGAACGGACCACCGCTCTGGACTCGCTGACCGAGGCGACGCTTCGGTTCGACGCCGTCAGCAGGGGCGATTCGGTCGCCGTCAGCGCGGCGAACCCCGACGGCGGTATCGCCATCCAGTTCACACGCTCGGTTACAGCGTCGTGTCCGTGACACAGGCCGAAAGCGGTTTGACGCTGACGGACCAAGGAATTAGCATGCCAGAGACGCTGGAGGTCGTCTGTACCGACGACGACTGCACGCTCGATATGTTCGAGCTCCACTACACCTACGATATGCCCGACGAGACGGGCGTGACGGACTTCGCCTGCCCGTACTGCGGGGGCGTGGACTGTCTGGAGGCGGTCGAGTTATGATGGGTATCGGCGAGTCCATCGGCTCGGCCATCTTCGAGAACCTGGGTCGGGCCGCGGGCCGGGTCCAGGAGAACAAGCCGCTGCCGGCGGACCTGCTCGAATCCGACGACGCCTACCTCGTCGTCTTCGACGCGCCGGGCGCGACCGCGAGCGACCTGCAGGTCCGCTACGTCGAGGACCGCGTCGAGGTCCGCCTGGACCGGTTCCGGGAGTTCTACGACGACTACGAGATGACCTATCCTGGCCGCGGACTCGCGCTGGACGGCTCGGTCACGCTGCCCGAGGACGCCGTCGTCGACGCCGGAGCTGCCTCGGCGACGCTGAAAGGCGACGGAACCTTGCACGTCGAGATTCCCAAGGTCGAGGCTCACGAAGCCGACGAACCGGTTGGAGAGCAGACGGCCCACGACGCGAGCGAAGACGCCGACACGGCCGCCGACGCCGAGGACGAGTCGACCGAGGAGTAAGGGCCGCTCGGCCGACGCCGTTTTCCGCCCGATTTACCAGTCAGCTGTCGGGTCACCCAGCGGGTGGAACGTCTCGTCGCCGTCGAAGCGGGTCGGGTCGAACTGCTCGGCAGGCGGTGCGTCGATGATGGAGGTTGTCCCACGGAGCTGCTCGGCCAGATACTCGCCGAGAGCCGGCGCGCGCATCAGCCCGTGGCCCTGCCAGCCGGTCGCCACCCAGCAGCCGTCGGCGACCTGTCCCACGAGCGGGTCGCGGTCCGGTGTCGCCGTACAGAGACCGGCCCACGACCGGCCGACGGCCGGGTCGAGCGCTGTCGCGCCCCGAAATCGCTCTCGCGTCGACTGGACGAACTCGGGGTCGGCCGCCGGGTCCCACTCCGCGGGGTCGACCGCGTGGGCACCGTCGCCGACGAGGATTCCTCCCTTCCAGGGACGCCAGTAGAACTCCCGGCTGGCGTCGTACAGCGACGGGAGGGCGGCGGCCACCGGTTCGGTGACCAGTACCTGCGCTCGATACGTTTCGAGTGCGAGCGGGATATCGAGGGCCGCCAGGAGCGGTTTCGTCGCCGGGCCGGCGGCCACGACCACGGCGTCGAACGCGGTCTCGGTGCCGTCGGGCATCGCGACGGTCGTCGGGTCGGCCAGCGACACTGGCGTCCCCGTATAGACGGTCGCGCCCACTGCTCGCGCCCGGTCGGCGAGGCGCTCGACCACAGCGTCCGGGTCCACCGTCCCGGCGTCGTTCGCGACGGCGCAGGCGGCCAGCCCACCCGTCTCGACGGCTGGGTACCGTTCGCCGAGCGCCTCGGGTGTGATTTCCTCGACGTCGAGCCCGAGCGCCCGCATCTCCGCGACCTGCTCGCGGACCGCTCTCGCGTCCTGGGCCTCGCGGGCGACCCAGACGTAGGGACACGGCGACAGCAGGCCCCACTCGCGGTACCGTTCCAGCGCCCGCGTGGCCACGGCGGCGTCGGTCGGGTCGGCGAAGGCGTCGTAACAGATGCCCGCCGCGCGGCCGCTCGCGCCGCTGCCGAGGCGGTCGCGTTCGTACAGCGTGACCGCGCTGCCCCGCTCGGCCAGGTCCCCGGCGACAGTGAGGCCGACCGCCCCGCCGCCGACGATACCCACGTGCATCTATGGGCTCGTCTGTGCCGCAGTCGGCGTGGTCGCCCGCCCCATCACTGCACCTCGTCCCGTACCCGCTCTGGCAGGTCGTCGTCCGGGTCGGCGTAGCGGTCCGGCTCCGGCGGCATCTCCCAGTCGGTCGCCAGTTCGAGCAGCTGGACCAGCATCTTCGCCGTCGCTCCCCAGACGGTGTAGCCGTCGACGTAGAAGAAGTGCAGGCGCACCTCGCCGTAGTGGGGGTGGTCGCGGTGTTCGGATTCGTAGTTGTCCAGGTCCGTCAGCGCCGCCACCGGCAGCGTCACGATTTCGGCCACCTCGGCGTCGTCGGGAAAGTACTCGCGGTCGGGGATGCGGCCGACGAAGGGCCGAACGGAGTAGCTGGTTATCGTGCGGATGTCGTCTATCCGGCCGACGACGTGGACCGCCGCCGGATCCAGTCCGATCTCTTCCTCGGCCTCCCGCAGCGCCGTCGCCAGCAGGTCCTCGTCTTCGGGTTCACGGCCGCCGCCCGGGAACGCCATCTGACCGGGATGGTCGCTCAGGTGGTCGGCCCGCTTCGTGAATAGAATCGCCGCGCCGTCCTCGCGGGTGACGACCGGGACGACGATGGCCGCCTCGCGCTCCTCGCCCGTGACCGTCACGGGGTCGTGGGCACCCACCCGGTCGAAGTCCATGTCGATACGGACGGGGCCGACGCTCTTAATTCGCGTGGGTGGCCTCGTCGAGGAGGCCACGCGCCTCCGCCAGTTCCACCGGCCCCCACGCTTCGAGGTCGTAGCTCACGTCCAGCAGCGCCTGGATTCGCTCGTCGTCGCCGGCCCGGACCGCCTCGGCGGCGTCCTCGCGGAACCGCTGTTCGGCCGCCGCGGCCACCGTCTCCGTCGACGGGTCGCGCGCTGGGACGTCGAGGATGTGCGGGAGGTCCGCGGCACCCTCGACGATTTCGGGGAACGCCGCCGGACCGACCACCACGAGCGGTGCGTCCGCGTCGGCGTCGTGGTCGCGCTCCGCGGTTTCACCGCTTCGCTTCGAGGCCCGCTGGGCCTCGCTATCGACTGCGATGACGTGGTACGTCGAGAGGGCGTCGTCGATGGCCGCTTCGAAGGCATCACTGTCGACGTCCTCGCCCCGCTTGAACGCGAGCTCCCCGCAGGCCTGGACGAGCTCCTCGCGCGTCACCGGCCCGACGACGTCGACGACTCCGGCGAGTTCGTCCGGTGTCAGCTCCATATCCCTATGCCAGGGGCCAGCGGCTTCAGCGTTTCCGAGTACCTTTTTCCGCCTCGGGTGCGCTCGCTTCGCTCGCCCACCGCTCGGCGCAAAAATCTACGCTAAAAAGGCTGAACGCTCGGCTACGCCTCGCGTTCAGTGAACCGCGCTCACTCCGTTCGCGCGAATGCTCACTGTACGCCTGTATCGACCGCACTGGGAAAGGTCGTCTCTGCTTTCGAGGGTTCGACAGCTGTCTCCCCTCGTTCTCACGCCCGCGCCGTCTCGGGCAGACGGCCGTCGGCGTGTAGCAGGAGCAACACGACCAGCAGCGCGACCAGCCCGCCGCCCATCCACTCGAAGATGGTCGGGAACGAAACGCCGGCGTCACGGAGGAGTCCGACCAGCAGGCTCCCGGGGGCCTGGATGAGCATCATCCCGGCGCCGTAGGCCGAGTACGCGCTGGCCCGATGGTAGTCCGGCAGCGAGCCCAGCAGGTAGGTGTCGACGGCGGGGAAGATGCTGTGGATGACATAGCCCATGACTGTGCTGAGCGCCGCCAGCGGCCAGAACCCGCCCACTGCGGGCAGGAGGAGGATACAGCCCGTAAACGAGGCGAGGATAGCCAGCATATACGGAACAGCGGGCAGCCGGTCGGCGAGCCGGCCACTGAGGTAGAACGCCGGGACGCCGGCGGCGAAAAGCACCTGCAGCAGCGTCCGACCGGTGCGCTCCGCGATACCGATGGTCCCCAGATACGTCACATAGAAGTTGAACACGCCGTTCCAGACCATCGTCGTCAGTCCGAGCGTGGCCACGGCCGTCAGGACGATGGGCCACTGGGCGCGGACCGCAGCCAGAAACTCCGTGTCTTGCTGTCCGGCGTCGGGAAAGTCGGTCCGTCGGGCGACGAGCGTGAAGACGACGGTCATCAGCGCTGCGGCGACGGCCAGCGCCTGGAGCGTGGTCCGCCAGTTCCCGACGAGGAGTGCGGCGGTGACGATGCCGGGCGCGGCCACGGCGGCGAGCTGGCTGGCGACGCCGTGTTGTCCGAGCGCCCGCCCGGGGGACTCGGGGAAGAGCTCGCTGATGAGCGGGTTCGCGGCGATGAAGTAGACGCCGCTTGCGGTCCCCATGACGAAGGCGCCGACCAGCAACAGCGTCGGGTCGGTCGTCAGGGCGGTAAAGGCCGTGCCGGCGGTCAGTATCACGCCCGAGGCGAAGATGGCCTGCGCTCTGCTGATTCGGGTCAGCAGGAGCCCGGTCGGGAGCCGGGGCACCGCGCTGCCGGCCCACACCAGTGTCGCCAGCAGCCCCAGCGTGGCGTCGCTCGCCCCGGTGGCCGCTCTGATGGGTTCGATGAGCGGTGCGAAGACGACGCGGGCGAGGTTGATGAAGAATATCAGCCCGAGCAACGAGCCGAAGACGGACCGGCGGGACACAGCCGGCGTTGGGCCGATACCGCAAAGGCGCTTCCGGAACGCCGCGGCCTTTTTAAGGCCGGCTGTCACACTGGGGCACATGGACTCGGTCAGAAAGGCCCTCCGGAGCGGGGACGTCGAGAAGGACAGCTACGGACGGCTCTCGTGTAGCGCCTGCGAGGAGGAGCTGGCGACGGACAACGACCCCGACGAAATCGGGAAACAGCGGGTCTGTCCGGAGTGTGGGAGCACCTGGACGGAGCTGAGCTAGCGCTCGAAGACGGCGTCGAACGCGTCGGCGCCCAGCGGTTCGTACCGACCCGCATCGACGTTCTCTCTTGCGTGTTCGACCGACCCGGTCCCGACCAGCGAGCACGTCACCCCGGGCGCACTGCGTGCGAAGTTGATGGCTCGCTGGGCCCGGCTCTCCCCGGCCAGCTTCGCTTCCACGCTGTCGGGCATCTCCGTCGCCAGGCGACCTTGCATGATGGAGGCGCTCGTAAACACGTCCAGGCCGGCCTCGTGGGCGAACCACAGCGCCGATTGGGGTCCGTCGGGTCCCTCGTGGGCCGCGACGGTGAAGGCGTCGGCCATGAACACGTTGAACGGGAGCTGAATCGCCCGGAAGTGCGTCGCGGTGTTGCCCGCCGACTTGGCCGCGGCACGGGCCCGCTCTACTACCTCGGGGAGTGAGAGGTACTTCTCGTGGTCGGCCGGCACGCGGAAGGCGTCCCACGTCGCCACGCCGTAGTGGTTGATCTCACCGTCGTCGGCGCGCTCTTCCAGCCGTTCGAAGGCGGCTTCGAGCTGGTCGTAGACCTGCTCCCGACTGTTCTCGGCGAGCTGTGTCTCCGGGTTGTGGACGTAGTACAGGTCGAGGGTGTCGAGGGCGAGGTTGGAGAGCGAGCGGTCGAGCTGGTCGTCGAGAAAGGCGGGCGCGATGCAGTGCTGGCCCCCGACGAGGTCCTCGCGGTCGACCAGTCCGGTGTCGACGTACTCGCGCTGGACGAACGCGCCGGGGTCCGGTGGCCGCTCGCCGTCGAAGGGGACGAAGCCGCCTTTCGTCGCGACCACGGCCGCGTCACGGTCGATATCGGCGTCGGCCAGCGCCCGCCCGACCACCCGCTCGGAGCGCTGGTGGCGGTAGTTGATGGCCGTGTCGACTACGTTGACTCCCGAGGATAGCATCGTCCGGATAGCCCCGTAATACTCGTCGTCGCGCTCGTCGGTCGGCTCGCCCAGGTACGTCCCGACGCCGATGCTGGAGGCGACGCCGTCGCCGAAGCGCCGGAAGAAGGTGCGTGCGAAGTCGTCGTGGGCGTCCCGGTACGCCCACGTCCCCTCACGTGTTGCCATACCGGAGGTTGCGGTCGTGTGGGTAAAAGGTGCGAGGTCTGGGAGGTGGTGATTCTTACAGGGTGCTATCTACATCTAACAGCCAGAAAGCCCCGGCTGTCATCGGACGCGAAGCGTCCGATTACCCGCGAGAGCTATGCTCTCGCCCTGGCTCCAGTCGGGGGCTTCGCTGTGCGCTTCCCTCACTACGTTCGGTCCAGTGCTTGCGTCAGCCGCCTTCCCGGAGCCAGCCACCGGGAGACCGGCGGTCTCCCGAGCTCGCGGGCGGCACAGCCGCCCGCGAACGCCCCTTTCAGCCCCACCCGTAGCCGGTTGATCAGCTGGCATAGGTGGGGCTTTCTGGCTCTCAGAGGTCTCTGCTGTTGCGGTTGCAATATCTGCTAGCGCTCGCCGGCCATGGCCTCGAACAGCCGCTCCTGGAGTTCCGCGCGTGTGACGCCCTCGCTGGGACCGAGTCCGTCGAGATAGTCGACGGATATCTTCCCGCCGCCCATGCGGGCGTGGCCGCCGCCCTCGGCCATCGGGATGTCGTCGACGACGGCCTCGATGGCGCGGCCGATGTGGACCCGGTCGTCCCGGGAGCGGCCGGCGATGCGGATAGTCCCCTCTTTCTCGCCGACGACGACGACGGCCGAGACGCCCTCCAGGGTCTCCAGTTCGTCGGCCGCCTGGGGAATCGCGTCCGTGTTCGACACCTCGCCGACGTCGCTGAAGCCGTAGGGAGCCCTGACCTCGCGGTCCCTGATGGCCCGCGATTTCACGTCCAGGACTTCCGCGTCGACCTGCGGGTTGGCGATGCGGTTCAACAGGTCGGTGTCGACGCCCTGGTAGAGGTACGCCGCCGCGGCGAAGTCGGCCGACGAGCAGCCGTTGGTCAGCGACCGCGTGTCCGACTGGATGCCGTAGATGAGTCCCGTCGCGACGTGGCTGGGCATCGCGTCCTCGGGGACGTCGGCCGTGTCGACGCCGCCGTCGGTCAGTGCGATGTCGACCTCGAAGAAGTCCCACTCCAGGTCCTCGAAGTACTCGGCGAAGATAGTCGCACACGCGCCCATATCGGTTCGGACGTCGGTGAACTCGGTGCCGGTCCCGCCGCCGGGGTGGTGGTCGATGACGGCGATGGGTTCTATCTTCTCGGCGCCGGCGAAGCCGCGGGGCTCGTTGTGGTCGACGAGCACGACCGCCTCCGTCTCGATGTCACCGACCGACTCGACGCGGTCGAAATCCAGGTCCAGCACTGTCTCGAAGGCTCTGTTTTCCGGCCGACGGATCTCGCCGGAGTAGCACAGCTTCGTGTCGGTCCCCGCGGCGGTCGCGAGCTGGTCGACGGCCAGCGCCGACGACATCGCGTCCGGGTCGGGGTTGGGATGCATCAGCACCGTCACGGCGTCGTACTCGGTCAGCAGCGACTGGAGCCGGGTGACTGGTGGCCGCGTCAGATACCGATAGAGCGCGAAGCCGCCGCCAAACAGCACGATAAGGCCGACGACGACACCGGCTACCAGCACCGGATTCTCGCTCACGTAGCCCGGGAGCCCCTCGGCCAGACTGACGAGGTTCCCCTGGGCCAGCGGATTCATATTCCGTATCTGCTTCGGGAAACAATAAGAAGGTTCCCCCGATTACCCCACGTACGATTCAATTGCAGCCCGATACCCCTCCCTGAACGTCGGGTAGGCGAACTCGTAACCCAGATTTCGAAGCCTGTCGTTCGAACAGCGCTTGCTCGTCTGGATGCGGCGCCTGGCCGTCTCGGAGAGGTCGGGGTCGTCGAGACGCTCCGCAGTGGTCTGTTTCGGCGGGAACGCGACATCGCAGGCCTCGGCCAGCCAGTCCGCAAAGGCCCACTTCTCGACCGGCTCGTCGTCCACTACGAGGACGACCTCGTTGCGGTGGTCTTCTTCCAGCAGGAAGCAGACGGCTCCAGCCGCGTCGTCCCGGTGGACCATGTTCAGATAGCCAGCCGTCACCGGTCCCTCCAGATACCGCTCCAGTCGGTAGCGCTCCGGTCCGTACAGGCCCGCATAGCGCGCGACCGCCCCGTGGCCGCCGTACTCGGCCGGCCGCTCGCGAGCCACGCGTTCGGCCTCCGCAAGCACTTCGGTCTTCTCGGTCTGGGGGTCCAGTGGCGTCGCCTCGTCGACCCACGCGCCGTCGTGGTCGCCGTAGACGCCGGTGCTGGAGGTGTACACCAGCCGCTCGGGGGCGTCGGCCCGCGCCCAGAAGTGGTCGATTGCAGTTTTGAGCCCCTCGACGTACACCTCGCGGGCGACGTCGGCCCCCCGACCGCCCGAACTCGCCGCGAAGACGACCCAGTCGGCGTCGGGAACCGCCGACAGCGAGTCGTCGTCGGTGACGTCCGCCTGGACCGCCTCGAAGCCGGCGTCCTCGATAGCCTCGAGGCCGCGCTCGGAGCGTCGCACCCCGACGACGTCGTGGTCGTCCCGGAGCTGTCGACCCAGCTCCAGCCCGACGTAGCCACAGCCCAGGATGGCGACCCGACTCATCGTTTCTGACTCTCGATGTAGCTGTGCAAGAGCGCGTACTCCTCGAGTGTCATCGGGTAGCGCCCCTCTATCTTCTGCTGTATCTCCTTGGGTTCGAGCTGGCTGTCGATGCCGGAGGCCAGGGCCTCGACGTCCATCACGGCCGTCGTCATCCCCATCAGGAGGATGTCCTGGGCCTCGGCCTGCAGGGTGTCGGCGTCGGGCTGGTCGGGATCGGTCGCGAGGACGGCCATCGCGTCGGAGAGCGAGAGCTGTGCGACTTCGCCGTCTGCGACCGCCTCGACTGTCTCGCGGTCCAGTTCAGTCTCGTCGACGACGGTGTCGGCGCCGACGGACGCGACCGTCTCGGCGAGCACCGACCCGTAGGCCGAACGCAGCGCCTCGGGCGACTGCTCGCCCGCATCCGGAAATTCGGCTCTGAGCATGGCCGTGGCTACGGGGCGGGGGTGTAATAGGAATTGGCTTCGCCGCTGATACTATCGGTTTCGAAAGGTACCGGTGGCCCGCATTCGAGGGGTCCGGGACAGCGCTACCCCGGCTCGGGCCACCCCGCTGACGTCTCAACGGAGTTACCGTCCTTGTCGCCGACCCCGCGTGGCTTCGGTGGCACCGCGACGACGACGCCGGTGTCGGCCCGGAAGGAGATGCGTGTGTTCTGTCCCAGCCGCTCGCTGTTCCCGTCACCGTCGACGTCGAGCTGGACTGCTCGGTCCTCGCGGACGTACCGCACCGCTGCGCCGGGGGCCCCGGGCGGGCCGTGGTTGGCCGTCACGCTGAAGCGGGCGTAGGTCCCCTCGACTGTCACCCACCAGATGTTCAGCGTCAGATACCACGGGAGGTAGGGCGGTGCGAGCGGCAAGCCGGCGGGCAACACCTGCGCCCCGAGCTTTTTCTTCGCGACTCGTTCGACCTCCTCACGGGTCCGGTCGGCGAGTGCGCTCTGGACCCGGCTGCGCGAGCGGTCGCGGACGATGTTGGCGGTTCGGTTCACCAGCCCCTTCGGCGGTCGCGCCCCGGTGGTCGACAGCGCTTTGGTCGTCGTTCGCAGGAGTCTGAGACGGAGCCAGTCCTGTTTCAGTGTGGAGAGCCCCCGACGGCTGCCGGCCACCTCGGCGACGCGGGTGGCCGCGGACTCGTTTGCGAGGGCCAGCCCACGCGACGCCGTCGTCTCCCATCGGTCCATCGCATCCTCGACGATGCGTTCGCTTTCCCGCTTTCCGGCGTCCGTCCCAGTGCGTACCCGCTCGACGAGCGCAGCGACGACGGCGTCGTTGGCCCGGGCGACCTCGGTCCGGAGTCGCTGTCGGCGCTGGCGGACGGTCGTGTTCGAACCGGCCTCGGTGTCCTCGGCCGCCGCCAGCGTCTTCGCCGCCGTCGCGAGGCCGACCCGGTTCCGGCTGCCGGTGCCGGCCGTTAGCACCTCGGTCGCGGCGTTACCGTAGGGAATAGAGAACACGTTGACGTTCCGGGCGACGAGCGGGTGTTCGGTCCCGTCGACGGCCGGGACCCGCGACTCGCTCACCGACGCCAGCGTCAGGTACTGCGGCTGGGCGTCGACCTGTGTCCGGACCGGCCCTGCCGGACCGGTCGGCGTCGGTCGTGTCCGGGGCACGCGCGTCTCGCGGGCGGTCAGTGCCCGCCTGAGTCCGGCCAGCGACCCGCCCGGAACCGCCGCTAGCTGGTCGGTGATGTCGGATTCGACCGCTGAGTGGTTGCCCGCCGCCCCGCTCAACCGCCGGGAAACGGCGTCGAGGAACGCGACCCGGGCCGCGACACGGGCCCGCTGGGCAACGCTGTCGTAGGTCTCGGGCGCGTCGACCAGCTCTGCCCGTCGTTGCTGGAGCTTTCCCTGGAGCCGCTGGGCGGGGTTGGTCTGGAAGGTCCCAACTGTGCCACGGTCGGTCCGAATAGCGATGTCTCGCACGCGCTCGCGAAGTCCACGCAGGTCCCGGGCTATCCAGGTGTGTATCGAGTCCGGTCGCTCCCCGGTGATACGCACCGTCTCTTGCTCGAACTCCGCCAGTGCGACCTCTTTTGCGAGTGGGTTCCGGCCCCGGTCCAGCAGCCTGTCTTTCGCCGTCTGTTCAACGTCGGCGAGATTCTCTCCCCCGAGCGGACTCCCATCCGCATCGTGGACTGTCTCGATGCCACGGACCGGCACGAGGGAGTCGTTCCGATGGTTGCCGACGAGGGCGAGACTCACGTCGAATCGCTCGGTACGCTTGTTTCTGGTGACCCTGTTGCTGTTGCCGTTCACCCAGGTCACCTTGCGCGTGTGCGTGATTTCGATGGTCCGCCCCCATCGGTCGAACGCGTGCCAGCCATCCGGGCTGTCCACCTCGCTCTCGACCGTTCCGACGATGGTCGCGGTCGATTCGGTGGTATCTCTGGCAACGGTCCAGTTGGGGCCCGGCGACGCTGGCCGGTCGGGTCGGCCGCCCCAGCGGTGCTCACGTTCGGTCACGACCGTCGCCTCGACAGTGTAGGCGTCCCTGGCGGTGGCGTTGAGCGCGCCGGGCAGCCCGACCTCCCGGTAGGCCGCGTCGGCGGTCCCGTTGACGCCGATATGGAGCGGGTCGCCTGGTCCCGTCGCAGCTTCGGCGCCCGTGGTGATGTTCTGACTCGCCGGCCGGTAGCTGGTCTGGCTGAGGATGTCCTTGGCGAGCTGGCTGTTGGAGCCGGCGACGATATCGGTGATTCCGACGGCGGCCGTCGCTTCCTTGAGTGCCTGTCGCCCCTCGGGGTCACTCCGGCCGAACACTGACCGCTGCACCCCGAGCAGGGCGCCGTTGGTGGCCAGGCTCGCGTGTCTGTTCGCGATGACGTTCTCGATTGGCGCCCCGCCGAACTGCGCGTATCCACGCGCCCACGCGATGGGATACAGTCGGGCGGTCATGCGCTGGCTCAGCCCGGGTTTCGTCAGCCCGTTCGTCACTCTGGTCTCGTAGGTGTCGATCTGGTCGTGGACGTGTAACACCGGCGTCGGGACGACGACGGTCCGGTCGACGGTCCGCCGGGTGAGGACCTCGCCGTCACGACGGGCGGTCAGCGTGACGTTCTCGACGGTGGCGCGGACGGCGGTGTCGTTGTCGCCGGCGCGCTCGACGTGGACGCGCCCGATAGCCCGCTCGTACTCGCCCGTCGAATCTACTGCTGGCAGGGACGCCGTCGCCGTCACCCCGTCGCTGCGGGCCGAGAGCCGTTCCAGGTTCGCACGCACCTGCAGATACACCCGGAGTCGCAGGCTGTCACGGAACGGCCGGTCGTCGCTCAGTGCCCGGCCGACGGGTGTGTCGGCCGGTTCGACGACCGGCGAGGTGGCGGCCCGGCGACTGGCCGTCGCGACGCCATCCCGGACGGCGGTCGCGCTGGCAGCGCTCACCTGAGACAGCGAGCGTTCGACCGCCGTCTCGTCGGGCGCCGACTCGGTCGACAGCGTCGGTGCGAGCGAGAGACTGGCCACCACCAGGACGACGCCGACCACGGCAAAGGGCACGCGGCCCCGCCGGTCCGACGCGAGCGAGACGCCCCGGTTCATGGCTCCCACGTCCTGACGGTGATACTGACGTTGCCGGTCCGAACGGCGTCTGCGGCGGCCTCGGGGGAGTCGAAGCGCCGTTGCATATCCGTCGCGAAGCGTTCCGTAAGTGCCGCCGACAGCTCCGCGTTCAGGTCACTCGCCGACGTGGATTCGACCGAGAGCTCTCCGGCGCGGGTGAGCGCTCTCATCCGGCGGTATCGACGTTCCATCAGCCGTTCGTCGGGGTAGTCACCGTCGAGGGCGAGTTGAGCCTGCTGTGGCGGGAACAGTCCATCCACGACGGCGCCGGCAACCACCCCCGCTACGCCCCGGTACCCCGAGGTCTTCGCGACTCGCTGGAGTTGGTCGTTCCTGACCGACGCCGGACTCGCGACGGTCGTCGTCGCCGCGTCCACGTCTGCCGAGGGCGGCGGGCGCTCGCCAACGCGCATCGTGCCGTCGAGCGGCGAGCCGCGATACGGCTCCCAGTGGGCCCACACGGCGGTCCGGCGGCCCCGTTCGTGGAGGCGGTTCCGTATCGTCGTCGCCACTTGCCGCTCGAATCCGGCTCCGGCCCGCGAGAGCCGGTTCCCCTCGAAGCTGACGTGGCTCATCGCCGCCTCGGCCAGCAGCTGCGCGAGCGTGCCGTGGGCGGTGCGCGTGTGGGTCGCCGTCGCGTTGGTCGTCCCGTTTGGCGGCCTTCCCGGCACGGCGAGTGTGTACTCGATACTGGCCGTGCTCGTCGCGAGCAGTTCCGTCCGCTCGGCGGCCGGATTCTCTGTCGTCACCGGCTCGACTGCGGCACCGTTGACGACGACTGCAACGGCGGCGCCGACGAGCAGGAGGAACGCGGTCACGTCGACCACGGTGCTGGTCGCGCGACTCATCGCCAGACCGCCACCCTGAGTCGGCCCCGCCGGACCGTCGCCGGACCGAGCGCGACGCTGACAGTTCGGTTGTCGGTGTCGGCCGTCGCCGGCGGCGTCGGCCCGGCGGACCACTGTCGCTCCGCCCGCAGTGTGACGTTGCCTTCGTAGCCCGACGGCACGGCCGCCAGCGCGTCCGGCACCCGTTCCGGGTCGACGACGCCGCCGGAGGTCACCCGTCGTTCGACCGCGTCCGCGGTGGGACCTGCCAGGTCCCGCTCACCACCGACGCCGGCGAGCGTGTCGTCGAGGGTGCCGGCGTACAGCGCGAGCCCGGCGGTGACGGCGAAGACAGCGACGAGCGCCGCCAGCGGCTCGGTGGCCGCTCTAGCCGACGAGCGTGACATCGACCCCTCCCCAGGCGACGTGTCTGGCCGTCAGGCGGTCCGGAGCCGCTCGCCACTGTTCCCGCTCGGTGGTGGCCCGCTCGTTCGCTCGTCTGAACGCGTCGGGCGAATCGAACACGCTCGACGGCCGTTCCCCGTCGAGGACGGCGGCGAGACTCGGGTTCACTGCCGGAACGACCTGGTGTAACAACGTCTCGTGGACGGTACCACCAGCGGACCGAAGACCGAGCTGGCGGCCCGCCAGCGACCACTCGGTCGCGTGCAGTTCACGGGTGGCGACCGACCCCGGTGGGCCAGTCGCCACCTCGTCTATCGTCGTCGCCGCGGCGGCTGCGTCAGGTGGTGCCGACGTGGGCAACTGGGTGATCACGCCGAGGACGGCGACGCTCACCGCCCCGACGGCCACCCAGACGGACACCGTGTCGACGTTGGTGTCGAACATGGCGCGGGCTGGCCCCGGCTTCGGATATAAACGCTCACACGACGAGCCCCGTCGCCACCACGGCCACGCAGTACACCGTCGTCGCGGACCAGAGCGCCAGCCCGGCCCGGTAGCCCACCAGCGCACGGTCGAGCCCGCGGTGCAGGCCGGTCGAGAGCGCCGTCAGCACGACCGCCAGCACGAGACAGTACCAGCCGATGACCGGGCCGAGCGACGCGGTCGACACCGACTCGATGGGGCCGCTGGTACCCATCGCGGCCGACATCGCGACGGTCGTGCCGCCGACGAGCGGGCCGAAGAACGCGGCGGTGTTCGACAGCGTGCCGGTGACCTGCGAGAGCTGCCGGCGGGTCTCCTGTTCGACCTCGGCCAGTTCGTCCAGGTGGTCGCCCATGGTCGCGATGGTCTCGCCGGCCGGCGGGCCGATATCGGCAGCCGCACCCAGCAACACGGCGCCACGCCGGAGTCGGGGACTGGGGAGCGTCGACAGCGTGCCGTGGTCGCCGCGAAACGCCGTCTCGATGTCGACGCCGAGCGTCCCCTGGCGTTCGACGGTCCGCTGTAGCACGGTCGCCAGTGGCTCCGGTGTGGCGTCGACCGCGGCGTCGAACGCCGACTCGACGGACTCGCCGCGCTCGACGCGGCGCCCGATGGCCGACAGTGCGGCGGGCAGCCCGTCCTCGACCGCACCGACGTGGTCCCGAACCTCCTTTACCGGTCGGTAGTAGACGAGCAGTGTCGACCCGGCACCCAGGCCGAGGGCCGCAATCGGTGGGGCCCACGCCGGGAGGAAGAGACCTCCGGCGAGCCAGCCGCCGACGGCGGCGGCCGCCCCGGCGCCGAGCGCGTCCAGCGACCCGGTCGAGACGTCCGGGTGGCGCCGCGGGACCGGCGCCGGTGGGAAGGCGACGGGCCGCTGGGCCAGCAGCCACGCACTCGCGGCGACGAGCCCGCTCGGGAGGACGATGCCATATGTCACGACCAGCAACGGGAGGGAGACAGGCACTCCGGCCGCACCGACGGCGGGCAGCAGTGCGACCATCGCGAGCGGGAGCAGGACGCCGAAGGCGTACAGCGCCGTCGCCGGCGCCCGGAGGTCGGCGGCGAAGGCCGCCATCTCGTCGCGGGTCCCGTGGAGGATTCCTCGGCGGGCCGCGTCCAGCAGCTCGGCGCGCTCTTCGGCCGTCACCACTGCTGCCCGCTCGATACGGGTAAGCGCAATCTCGAGTGCCGGGAACTCGTCGGCCCACCCCTGGCCGAACGCGTCCAGCCCGCTTCGGGGAGTTCGAGACGCTCGCCGCCGATAGCTATCGAGACTCTCCGCCAGGAGGCCGTCGCCGGCGCTGGCGGCGAAGGCAGCCGCCCGTTCGGCGCTGGGCCACAGCGCCATCCCCAGCACGAGTGTCGCCACGAGCGACGGTGCGGCGCCCAGCGCACGGATACGACGGGCCTGTGCCGCCAGGCCGACACCGTAGCGACCGCCGAGTGCGAGCCCGACGGCGGCGACCGCGCTCCCGGCCCCGACGACGACTGCGAGGGGCCCGGAGCCGACGGCGAGGGCGGCGACACCGACCAGCCAGACGGCGACGGCCAGCGCGTAGCTCCCCGCGAGCACCGTCTCGGGTGGCATCGACAGGCCCAGCAACCGACAGGCGCGCCCGTACCCCTCGGGCACAGTGACCAGTCGCCCGAGCGGTTCGGCCGCGCCGCCGTCCGCCCCCTCGGCTGCTCCACCGTTCGCCGCTTCGGCCGCTGATTCACTCATGAGCCGGGCTCGACGCTCCCTGCCGTCCGGTCCGGGCCGAGTGCCGCCGTGCGGTCACGGATGGTCTCGCGGACGCTGGCGTAGGACTCCCCGGCGTGGGCCAGCGACTCGACCAGACGACTGGCGCCCCGGTCGATGTGCCCGGTCGCCGTCGCCGTGGGGCCCTCACGCACGAACAGCGGTTCGAAGGCGACACCGTCCTCGTGCCCGCGGACCTCCTCGACCGCCGCGATACCGCGCCCGCCGTCGGCTGTCGGCGGGTCGAGGGTCACGACCAGGTCCGTCGCGGCGAAGGCGCTCTCGGGCACGTCGAGGTCCGAGACGAGTCGCTCTCGCACACTGTCGCCGCCGGTGCCGTGGATGGTTCCAAGCACCGCGCTGTCGCCGCCGCCGACACGCATCGCCTCGTAGAGGACGCCGGCCTCTTCGCCCCGGACTTCGCCGACGACGAGAGCGCCGTCGCCGAGCCGGAGCGCGGTCCGTAGCGCGGCCGTCGCGTCCACTGACGGGCCGTCGCCGCGTTCGGTTCGCAGCGGCTGAACGTCTCGGCCGGCCGACTGCAGCGCCGAGACGGGCAGTTCCGGGGTATCCTCGATGACGACCGTGCGGACGGTCCGTGGCAGCTCCCACAGCAACGCCCCAAGCGTCGTCGTCTTCCCGGCGCCACGGGGCCCGGCGACGAGACACGCCGCGCCGCGCTCGACGGCGACCGAGAGGAGACCGGCCACCCTCGGCGGAACGCTGCCGTTCTCGACGAGGTCGACGAGCCGAAAGGACTCCTCGTCGTGGCCCCGGAAGGCGAAGCCGACCCCGTCGCTGACCGGCTCCGTCACGCCGGCCACCCGGACCTGCCTGTCCGCGACGGTCGTCGTCGCGGAAAGCGTCGGGCTCGCCCGGGAGAACGCCCGCCCGCTAGTCCGGCGGAAGGTAGAGGCCAGCGTCCGGGCGCCCCGCTCGGTCAGCCGGATGTTGGTCCGGTAGGTCTCGCCGTCGGCGCGCACACGCAGTCGGGTCTCCGCGACGGGGGCCGTCGCGAACACGTCCGAGACACGCGGGTCGGCGAAGACGTCCTCGAGGATGCCGAGCCCCTCGGTGTGTTTCCGGAGGACGCTCGCCAGACGGGTCGCCGTCCCGCCGTCGTCGACGACCCGCTCGGCGGCCGCCTCGGGGGCGATCGGCTCGTCGGTCGCCGCCGCCAGCAGGGAGACAGCCTCGGCCAGTGCCGCCGTCGTCGCCGCGTCGAACTCGTGTTCCTGCGGGCGGACGTGGTAGCTGTCCAGTCGCTCCGAGGGCGTCTCGTACCGGCGGACGGTCGCCCCGGTCTCGACGGTTCGGCGGTCCCTGAGCTCCGCCCTGGCGGGGGGACTGGCGGCGATACGAGCGTCGCTGACCGACGGACCGACGTACGGGTCGAGCGCGCGCTCTGGCGAGACTCCCTCGGCGGCAACCGCGAACCCGGTCTCGGCAGCCAGGTCGGCGATGTGGCCAGCCCGCCCGGTCGCTTCGGTCGCGGCGGCAAGCGGGTCCCGTCGAGCGCGCTCGGCCAGGCGCTCGTCCGTGGCCGCCACCCGCGTCGCGAACCGCCCGGCAGCCACCAGTAATGCTGCGTCGGCGTCGAGATACGCGCGTTCGAGACCATTGCTCGTGGTGACGACGCTCTCGACGTCCGCCTGACCCAGCGCCGCGACGACAGTCGCCCGGCAGTCCGGTGACTCGCCCAGGCGCCCGTCGCCAGGGCAGTCGGTGGCGTCGACGGTCAGTGTCGCCCGCTCGAGCTCGGTCGTACAGCGGCAGTCGGGCTCGGGCTCCTCGTCGGTGAACCACTCACGCATCGGTCTCACCCCCAAGTCGCTTCACCGTCAGGACGGGCTTCCCGGCCCGGGACCGCAGTTCGAAGACGAGCCGGTGGGTTCCCGGCTCGCGGACAGTCACCGGTCCGCCGCCAGCGCCCCGGACAGGGACGCCGGCGAGGCGCGTCCGGCTCGTCGCGCTGTCACCGACCCGCCACGAGGCCACGGCGACCTCCTCGCGGCTGAGAAAGCGGAGGCGGGTGACGGCCGCGCTCGTCAGCGACCGGTCGGGCAATCGGAGTTTAGCGACGTGGCGGGCGCCACGGCCCACCGTGGGGTCGTCCGTCTCGACCATCGTCTCCAGCTCCTCGCCGAGGGTCCCGAGCTGGCGGTCCATGGTGCTTTCTGCCCTGTTCGCACCGACATCGGCCATCGCCGGGAGTGCGACCGCAAGCAGCGCGGCGGTCAGTACCGCCGCCAGAACGACGCGCAGTATCACAGCAGGGACCGTATCTGTTCGAGCACGCCGGGGTCGCGCCCCGACGACTCCGACTCGTCGTTCCCGGCCCGTCCCGGCCCGTCGGTGTCGACCCCGGACAGACCCCGTGTCGTCCCGCCGTCGTGGCCTTCGGGGTGGCCGTCGCGCAGTCCCCGGCCGCCACCCGGTTCGGTATCCCCGGCGTCGGTCGATTCGGCGTCCGCGGCGCCGGCCGATCGGCGTTCCTCGGTGACCGCGTCGAGGCGCCGCTCCAGCCGCTCGGTCGCCGCCAGCGCCGCGTCGGCCCGCCCCTCGACTCGCTCGTTGACCGAGCGGACGTTGCCGACGTACCCCCTGAGCGCCTGTGTGGCGGCCTCGAGCTCGTCGGCGTGGTCGTTCAGCGCGGCCACCTCGGCTTCGAGCGTCTCGACCCGTTCGGAAAGTTCCGCGAGGTCGTCGACGGCCGGGAAGCCGTGGTCGCCGTCCGTGACAGCCCGTTCGACCGTGTCGACCCGTTCTTCGAGTGTCTCCACGTCGGTCATAGCCGGGCGTGCTCCCGGCACCGTACTTCAACTCTCGGCCGAAGGTTCATATGCGAAACCGGGGCCACCGACCCTGTGACCGAGAGCGAACAGGCGAAGGCGGCGCTGGCCGCGCTCGCGGAGGGGGAGTGTGAACAGACGGAGGGACCGCCGAACGAGCGAACTGGTGGCGGACCCACCCGTACGCAAAGCACAGCGTTCGAGTGGGGAGCAGACGAGACGGCTGCGCAGGCGGTTCCTGAGCGAGGCGACCCGGGGGACTACCGGGCTGTCATCGAGCGGGCCGTCGATGCGACCGAAGACATCGAGGCGGCCGCCGCGTTCGTCGAGTCGGTCGGTCTCGACGGGCTGGAGCGGGCAGTCGAGCGGGCCGAACACGAGGTCAGCGGGCTGGCTGCCGACGGTCGCGAGGCGCTCGCGACCTTCGAGCGGTTCCGGGCCGCGGCGGACGAGGCGTGACCCACTACTTTCACCGCGGTGGCGACACGGCTTTAGGAGCGGCTGGCATACGCCCGCACAGATGACACGGGTGATACACACCGGCGATACCCACATCGGGTACCAGCAGTACCACGTACCCGAGCGCCGGCAGGACTTCCTCGCGGCGTTTCGGGCTGTCGTCCGGGACGCCATCGACGCCGACGTGGCTGCGGTGGTCCACACCGGGGACCTGTTCCACGACCGCCGGCCGACTCTCTCGGACATCATGGGAACGCTGGATATTCTCGAAGAGCTCGCCGCGGCCGACATCCCGTTTCTCGCCGTCGTGGGCAACCACGAGGCCAAGCGGGACGCCCAGTGGCTCGACCTCTATGCATCGCTCGGGCTGGCGACCCGTCTGGACGGCGAACCGACCGTCGTGGGCGAGACGGCCTTCTACGGGCTCGACTTCGTCCCGCGCTCGAAGCGCGACGACCTCGACTACGACTTTGCCCCCCACGACGCCGACTACGCCGCGCTCGTGACCCACGGTCTGTTCCAGCCCTTCGACTACGGCGACTGGGACGCAAGCGAAGTGCTGACCGAATCGTCGGTCGACTTCGACGCCTTGCTGCTGGGGGACAACCACAAGCCGGGCAAACAGGAAGTCGAAGACGCGTGGGTCACGTACTGCGGTTCGACCGAGCGCGCAAGCGCCAGCGAGCGGGAGGACCGGGGCTACAACATCGTCAGCTTCGACGACGGGGTCCGAATCACCCGACGCGGCCTCGAGACCCGCGATTTCGTCTTCGTCGACGTAGAGCTCGACGCCGAGGAAGGCATCGAGCGGGTCCGCAGTCAGGTCGGCCAGTACGACCTGGACGACGCCGTCGTCATCGTCAGTATCGACGGCGACGGCGAGCCCATCGCACCCGCGAGCATCGAGGAGTACGCCCTCGACCACGGGGCGCTCGTCGCCCGCGTCACCGACCACCGCGAACTCGCCGCCGACGAACGGGAGACGAGCGTGAGCTTCGCCGACCCCGACGACGCCGTCGCCGAACGCGTGCGGGAACTCGGCCTGAGCGGGGCCGCCCGCGACATCGACGAGACGGTGCGGGCTTCGAAGGTTGCGGACTCGAACGTTCAGGATGTCGTCAAGGACCGCGTCAGCAATCTGGTCGAAGAAAACCCAGAAGCGCTGGATGCCGCCGCCGGGGCGGCGGGTGACGGCGACACCGCGACGGGCGACGACGACTCTGCCGCCACCGCCGAGACTGACGGCGGCGACGCAGACGAGGAATCGACCGCCGCCGAGCCGGAACCGGATGCGGCCGGGGGCGGCGAGGACCAGTCTCTGGAGGAGTTCCTGTGAGGTGTCGATAATGCGGTTCCAGCGCGTTTCGATGGAGTCGTTCAAGTGTTACGACGACGCCGACCTTACCCTCGACCCCGGCGTGACCGTCATCCACGGGCTCAACGGGAGCGGGAAGTCTTCGCTGCTGGAGGCCTGCTTCTTCGCCCTCTATGGCTCGAAAGCCCTCGACGAGAACCTGGGCGACGTGATTACTATCGGGGCCGACGACTGTACCGTCGAACTGTGGTTCACCCACGCCGGTGGGGAGTATCATATCACACGGCGCGTGCGAAACACCGGTGAGCGACCGACGACTGCCAAATGCGTACTCGAATCTCCCGACGGCACCTTCGAGGGGGCGCGGGCAGTCCGCCGTCGGGTCACCGAACTGCTGCGGATGGACAGCGAGGCGTTCGTCAACTGCGCCTACGTCCGCCAGGGCGAGGTGAACAAGCTCATCAACGCCTCGGCGAGCGACCGCCAGGATATGCTCGACGACCTCCTGCAGCTCGGCAAGCTAGAGGAGTACCGCGAGCGGGCAAGCGATGCGCGCCGCGGTGTGAAAAACGTCCGCGACGAGAAACGGAGCCAGCTCGACCAGCTGGACGACCAGATCGAGGCGAAAGAGGAGAAGGGACTCCACGAGCGCCTGAACAGCCTGGAGAGCGACCTCTCGGAGACGACCGCCGAAATCGACCGCATCGAGGGCCAGCGCGAGACGGCCGCCGAGACGCTGGAGCGGGCGACGACAGTCCTCGAAGAGCACGAGGAGCGCCGCGAACAGCTCACCGAGCTGACCGGCGATATCGAGAAGCTGGAGGGCGAGATTACGGAGACAGAACGCGAGCGCGAGCAGCTCAAGGAGCGCATCTCGGGACTGAAGACCGAGCGGACGGAGCTGGAGACGGACCTCGACGAGACAATTGCGGCGACCGACCTCGCTGAGCCCGACCCGGACCGTGTCGAGGACCGTCTGGACGAACTGGAGGAACGCGCCGATGACCTCCGCTCGCGCATCGAGAGCCAGAAGCTCAAGGCCCAGAAACACAATAGCGAGGCCGAGTCGCGACAGTCGGAGGCCGAGGACCTCGACTCGCGGGCAGAAGCCAAGCGCGAGGAGGCCGACGATCTCGAATCGGCGCTCGAAGCTGCCCGGGAGACGGTCGCCGAGCGCCGCGAGAAGCTCGACGACATCGACTCGGAGATCGAGACGCTCGAAGCGCGCTTTGCGGACAGTGATATCGACCGCGAGTCCGCCGGTGACCACCGCGACTCGGTCGCTGGGGACCTCGAGGAAGCCCGAAAACGGGTGACGGAACTGGGGACGAAAGTCGAGAGCGAACGCGAGTCGCTCCGGGAGGCCGAGGCGCTGCTGGAGGAGGGGAAATGTCCCGAGTGCGGCCAGGACGTCGCCGAGTCCCCCCACGTCGAATCCATCGAGGACGACCGCGAAGGGGTCGCCGAGCTGGAGAGCGACCTGGAGGCGGCACGCGAGCGGGTCGAGAGTCTCGAAGACGACTTGGAACGGGCCGAGTCGCTGGCCGAGGCCGCCGACCGGCTCGATTCGCTCGAGTCGAACCGCACGAACGTCGTCCAGCTCATCGAGGAGAAGGAATCCGGCCTCGAAGCAGACGAGGAGCGGATCGCGGAGCTCCGTGAGTCGGCCGACGAACTCGAATCGGAGGCCGAGGAGAAACGCGAGGCCGCCAGCGAGGCCGAGGACGAGGCCGCCGAGGCCCGCTCGGTCATCGGCGAGTGCAACCAGGAACACCAGCAGGTGAAACAGGCTATCCAGCGACTGGAACGGGTGACGGAGCTACTCGAAGCCGTCGACGACCGCGAGAACGACATCGAGCAGTTACGCGAGAAACGAAGCCAGCAGGCCGAGATGAACGAGCAGCGCCGCGAGCGACTCGCCGAGAAACGCGAGCGAAAGCAGGAACTCGCAGAGAAGGTCGACGAGAACCGTATCGAGGAGGCCAGAAACGAGCGAGAGCGTGCCGAAGCGTACATCGAGAAAGCCGACGGGAAACTCGAGGAACTGCGCGAGGAGCGCGACGACCTGCAGACGGCTATCGGCGGCGTAACGAACGAACTCGAGGAGCTTGCGGAGTTGCGCGACCGCCGCGAGGAACTCGCCGATACCGTCTCGAAGCTCGACGCGCTGTACGACGAGAGCGAACAGCTCCAGGGGATGTACGGGACCCTTCGAGCGGAACTCCGCCAGCGAAACGTCGAGACGCTCGAACGGATGTTGAACGAGACGTTCTCGCTGGTGTACCAGAACGACTCGTACTCGCATATCGAACTCGACGGGGAGTACCAGCTGACGGTGTACCAGAAGGACGGCGACCCGCTGGAGCCCGAACAGCTCTCGGGCGGTGAGCGGGCGCTGTTCAACCTCAGTCTGCGCTGTGCCATCTACCGGCTGCTGGCGGAGGGTATCGAGGGAGCCGCGCCGATGCCGCCGCTCATCCTCGACGAGCCGACGGTGTTCCTGGACTCGGGCCACGTCACGCAGCTGCTCGACCTCGTGGCGTACATGCGCGACGAGGTCGGCGTCGCCCAGATTCTGGTCGTCAGCCACGACGAGGAGCTCGTCGGTGCGGCCGACGACCTCGTCCGGGTCGAGAAGTCCGCGACGACGAACCGTTCGCACGTCTCCCGCGTCGAGCGCATCGAGGAGACGGTCGCCGAGCTGGCCGACTAATCGGTGAGGAACTCGACGGCGTCGCTCGCTGTTTCTGTGGTATCGTAGCCGCGCTGGCCGAACACGTCCGCTTCGTCCACCAGTCCCGCGGCGCGAAACTCCCCGAGCAGGCCGTGGAGGTCGCTCTCACAGAGGTCGTAGCTATCCAGCAGGTCGTGGACCGATAGCGGGCCCCGGCGGTCGAGTTCGACCAGCAGCCCCAGCGCCCGGTCGTCGTGGGCGGCGGTGAGGGCCGTCCGGACGGCCTCGGGGACGGCGCTCGCGGCGGTCACGAGCGGGGACTCGCCGTCGACCGGTTCGATGGCCTCGTTGGCGACGTGTTTCTCGGTCCCCGTCTCCGGGTCCCGTACCAGGCTCGACTCGCCCGACTGCTTCAGCAGGACGTAGTGGGTGCCCGACTCGTCGCGGACGGTGCGCATACCCGCAGTTGCCGACGGGGCTGGTTAGCCGTTGTGGTCCGCGGGGTCGCCGTCGGCGTCGGTCGCGTCGCTCTCCTCGTCGCTGTCGCGCTCGGTCACGAACTGGCGGTACCGGAACAGTCCGTACGCGGCCATAATCGCGCCGACGACTGTCACGCGGATACCGAGGTCGACCTGCCCCTCGAAGTAGGCCAGCATTGGCCCGACAGAGAGCGCCAGTAGGGCGATATTGAACACGACGACGAGCTTCCAGAACAGTGCGGTCACCTCGGTGTTTGCGGCGCCCTCCGGTGGGTCCGGGGCCTCCGGGACGTCGGGGCCGAGGCTCGACGGGTCGAACTCGTCCGGTTCGTAGGGGCTCTTCTCGGAGAGGACGCCTTCGCCGTCCTCGTCTGGACCGTCAAGCACGACCGGACAGTCGGCCGCGGTAGATAAAAGTCTCAGGCCTGGTCACTGAGTGCGACAGTCGTGTCGGTCTGCACCCACGCGAGCGGATTCTGGGCGTCGTAGAACACTGTCCCCTCCTCGGTCTCGTAGGTCTCGGTCGTCTGCACTGCCTCGGGGAGCGCAGGGTCCGACCGGAGCTCGTTTGCCCTATCCGACTCGCCGTCCGGAGATGCGCGGTGCGACATTGGGGTCGTCTCTGGGTATGACACTCTTTAGCATATACTTTGTGCCTGTGACAAAGATGTACGCTACCGGGGGAGACCGCCGACCGCCGACGTTTTTATGTATCGTCTCGAAGGACGGGCAATGAGTGAGGAGAGTCAAAGCGCCCTCGGGGACTTCGGATCGGACGGGGGCGACGACCGGCCGGCGGCGGAGGCCGCGGCCATCGCGGGCAACGGCGACGGGGACGCGAGCGTCGTCGACATCGACGAGCGCCAGTTTCCCGACGTCGAGGAGACCGTCGAGTTCGTGGTCACGCAGGTCGACTACACGGTCGAGGGACGGGGCGACGACGAGTTTCCGGTCGTCCACGTCTTCGGCCGGACCGAGGACAACGAGGCGGTCCACGCGCGTGTCTACGAGTTCAAGCCGTACTTCTACGCGCCGACCAGCAGCGTCAGCGAGGACCGACTCCGCCAGTACGACAGCATTACCGGCTGGGAAGAGACAGACAGGGCGGGCGAGCTCTTCGAGTCGATTCGGGGCGAGCGCCTGACCAAGATATTCGGCCAGACCCCCCGCGATGTCGGGCAGATGCGGGACGACTTCGACCACTACGAGGCCGACATTCTCTTCCCAAACCGGCTACTCATCGACAAAGACATCACCTCCGGGGTCAGGGTGCCGGCCCGCGAGCTCGACGACGGCAGCCTGAAAGTCCACCACGAGGAAATCGCACCGGTCGACGCAAGTGCCGCTCCACGGGTCAACACCTTCGACATCGAGGTCGACGACCGCCACGGCTTCCCGGAGGACGGCGAACAGACTATCGTCTGTCTCACCTCGCACGACTCCTACACCGACGAGTACGTCGTCTGGCTCTACGAGTCACCCGACGGCATCGAGGGGCCCGAGGCGCTGGCTGGCTACGACCCCATCCGCGAGGACGCCGACTTCGAGGCCGACGTCCGCATCTTCGAGGAAGAGGCGGCGATGCTCGACGCCTTCATCGAGTACATCGAACAGACCGACCCGGACGTGCTGACGGGCTGGAACTTCGACGACTTCGACGCCCCGTACTTGCTCGACCGCATCGAGGAACTCCAGAGCTACGACCACGACTACGACCTGAACATCGACCGCTTATCGAGAGTCGACGAGGTGTGGCGCAGCGACTGGCAGGGCCCCGACATCAAAGGCCGCGTCGTCTTCGACCTGCTGTACGCCTACAAGCGCACGCAGTTCACCGAACTGGAGTCCTACCGGCTCGACGCCGTCGGTGAACAGGAACTGGGCGTCGGGAAGGAACGTTACACCGGTGACATCGGCGATCTCTGGGAGCAAGAGCCCGAGCGCCTGCTGGAGTACAACCTCCGGGACGTGGAACTGTGTGTCGAACTCGACCGCGAGCAGGACATCATCGACTTCTGGGACGAGGTCCGCACCTTCGTGGGCTGTAAACTGGAGGACGCGACCACGCCGGGCGACGCCGTCGACATGTACGTCCTGCACAAGCTCTACGGCGAATACGCGCTTCCCTCCAAGGGCCAACAGGAGAGTGAGGACTACGAGGGCGGGGCCGTCTTCGACCCCATCACGGGTGTGCGCGAGAACGTCACCGTGCTGGACCTGAAGTCGCTCTATCCGATGTGCATGGTGACGACCAACGCCTCACCGGAGACGAAGGTCGACCCCGATACCTACGACGGCGAGACGTTCCGCGCCCCCAACGGGACCCACTTCCGGAAGGAACCGGACGGCGTCATCAGGGAGATGGTCGACGAGCTGTTGACCGAGCGCGAGGAGAAGAAGGAACTGCGCAACAGCCACAGCCCCGACGACCCCGACTACGAGCGGTTCGACCGCCAGCAAGCGGCGGTGAAGGTGATAATGAACTGCTTCACGCCTGACACCGACGTGTTGACGCCCGGCGGCGTGCGGAACATCCGTGACCTTGAGGTCGGTGACGAGGTGTATTCGCTCGACCCGGAGACGGAGACGATGGAAGTCAAGCCGGTCGTCGAGACACAGGCGTACCCCGAGTATCGAGGTGAGCTCGTCGACATCGAGACGAGCAAGATGGACTTCCGGGTGACGCCGAACCACCGGATGCTCGTCCGGAAGAACGAGACGAACGGCATCACCGAAGACGAGTATTCCTTTGTCGAAGCCGGCGATCTCGACGATGCGACGAACTACGAACTGCCTCACGACTGGGAGGGCCCCGATGGCGACCCAGTCGAGACGGTCGACCTGACCGAGCACGTCGACGAGTACGAGGTCTGGGTCAGGCCGTCGGTCCACGGCCACACGTTCGCCGCCGAACTCGGCTACTACCCCGACAAAGTCTTGAAAAACGACATCGGACAGGAGGGGTACGTGTTCGGTCCCGAGGAGTTCGAAGAGCACCGGGAGTACATTGAGGAAGTCGCGGAAACGACGTTCGTCCACGCCGAGTCCGGCCGGAAGTGGATTCCGCGAACGTACGACGGCGACGACTTCCTCGACCTGTTGGCGTGGTACGTCACCGAGGGCAACGTCTACACATCCGAGACCAAGCAGTTCGGCGAGAAGACTCGCGGGTCGGCGACGATGATACAGATTGCACAGGATGCCGTTGCAGATGGTGGTGTGGGCCACCACGAGGGTATCGGCGAGCTCCTCGACCGGATGGGCTTCGACTACTACGTCGACGACCGAAGCTACCAGTTCACATCGAAACTGCTCGGTGACCTGCTGGAGAGCTTGGCCGGTGCCGGTAGTTTCAGCAAGCGGATTCCACAGTTCGTCTTCGAGGCAAGCGAGCGGCAGAAACGACGGTTCCTCGACACGCTCGTCGACGGTGACGGCGACCGTCAGAAGGGGTCGTGGCGGTACTCCACCGCAAGCGACCGATTGCGTGACGATGTGCTTCGACTGTGTACGCACCTTGGGCTGACGGCGAACTACAAGCAGGACAGTGGTGCATGGCGTATCTACGTCACCGAGGATAGCAAGAACACGCTTCGGATGCATCGCAGCGGGTCAACCAGTTCCGCCGAGGACGGCGTCTACTGTGTCACCGTCGAGGACAATCACACGCTCATGGCCGGACGGAACGGCAAATTCCAGTTCGTCGGTCAGTCACTCTACGGCGTTCTTGGGTGGGACCGGTTCCGTCTCTACGACAAGGAGATGGGCGCGGCGGTCACGGCCACCGGCCGAGAGGTCATCGACTACACCGACGAAGTCGTCGAAAACGAAGGGTACGAGGTCGTGTACGGAGATACAGACTCCGTCATGCTCCAGCTCGGCGACGTCGGCCCCGACGACCTCGAGGGCGAGGCCGAAGTCACCGACGAGATGCGCGAGAAACATCCCGAGATGGGGGACGACGAACTCGAACTCGTCGCGGCGACCATCCAGAAGGGGTTCGAACTCGAAGACACCATCAACGACTCCTACGACGAGTTCGCGCTCGAAGAGTTGAACGCGCAGTTCCACCGTTTCGAAATCGAGTTCGAGAAGCTCTACCGGCGGTTCTTCCAGGCGGGCAAGAAGAAACGCTACGCGGGCCACATCGTCTGGAAGGAGGGCAAACACGTCGACAGTATCGACATCACCGGCTTCGAGTACCAGCGCTCGGATATCGCGCCCATCACGAAGCGGGTCCAGAAGGAAGTCATCGACCGCATCGTCCACGGGGAGGACGCCGACAGCATCAAGAGCTACGTCGGCGATGTCATCGAGGACTACCAGGCGGGCAACGTCGACTACGACGACGTGGGTATCCCGGGCGGTATCGGCAAGAAGCTGGACAACTACGACACCGATACGGCACAGGTCCGGGGCGCGAAGTACGCGAACCTGCTGCTGGGAACGAACTTCAAGAGCGGGTCGAAACCCAAGCGGCTCTATCTCGACCGCGTCCACGCCGACTTCTGGGACCGGGTCGAGGCCGAGGAGGGCCTTGACGCCTCGACCGACCCGCTGTACGGCGAGTTCAGGCGGGACCCCGACGTCATCTGCTTCGAGTACGCCGACCAGATTCCCGAGGAGTTCGAGGTCGACTGGGACAAGATGCTCGACAAGACGCTCAAAGGACCCATCGCGCGGATTCTGGAGGCGCTGGACATCTCCTGGGACGAGGTCAAATCCGGCCAGGAACAGACCGGGCTCGGCAGTTTCATGTAACCCCCGTTCCGCGGCCGGTTTTTCGCCAGAGAAATATTGTTTCCGAATCCCGAAATCGAGTTCGCAGCAATGCGAAAGCTTGATGGGGCAAAACAACCTTGTTTCGGTTGACCTAAGACTACTATGGCAGTACTCGAAATCAACAATCTACACGCGGAAGTTGCAGAGGAAGGCGGTGAGACAATCCTTCGCGGTGTCAATCTCGAAGTGGAGTCCGGCGAAATCCACGCCCTGATGGGCCCGAACGGCTCGGGCAAGTCCACGACGGCGAAGGTCATCGCGGGCCACCCGGCCTACGAGGTCACCGACGGTGAGGTCCTCATCCACCTCGAAGACGACGAGTTCGGCGAGGACTTCGAGATTCCCGAGGACCTGCGGACGTGGGACCTGCTTGACCTCGAACCCAACGAGCGCGCCGCCCTTGGCGTGTTCCTCGGGTTCCAGTACCCCGCCGAAATCGAAGGCGTGACCATGGTCAACTTCCTCCGGACGGCGCTCAACGCCAAGCTCGAAGAGCGCGAGGAGCTGTTCGAGGACGACGAAGAGGAAGAAGCCGAAGCCGAGAGCGAGGACACCAAAGAAGACGCCGCCGGCTACGACACCTCCCCGATGGAGGGCCCCGCCGACGAGGGCGAAGTCGGTGTCGCCGAGTTCCAGGAGATACTCCAGGAGAAGATGGAGCAGCTGGACATGGACGAGAAGTTCGCCTCCCGATATCTCAACGCCGGCTTCTCCGGCGGCGAGAAGAAACAGAACGAGGTCCTCCAGGCCGCCATCCTCGAGCCCTCCGTCGCCGTGCTCGACGAGATCGACTCCGGGCTGGACATCGACCGCCTGCAGGACGTCTCGAACGGCATCAACGCGCTGCGCGACGAGCAGGGTGCCGGCATCCTCCAGATCACCCACTACCAGCGCATCCTCGACTACGTCGAACCCGACCACGTCCACGTGATGCTCGACGGCCAGATCGCCCAGAGCGGCGGTCCGGAACTCGCCGAGAAGCTCGAAGACGAGGGGTACGACTGGGTCCGCGAGGAAGCCTACGAGGCCGCATAACACCCATACGTCCACACCACTAACCCATACATATCATGAGCTCAGACCAAGACCACCTCAAAGAGACCGACACCGAAGCCCGCTTCGAGTTCAAGAAGGAGGAGAACTCCGCCTTCGAGACCGAGAAGGGCCTCACCGAGGAGACTGTGCGAGTCATCTCGGAAGACAAAGACGAGCCCGAATGGATGCTCGAGCGCCGCCTGCGCGCGCTCAAGCAGTTCCAGGAGATGCCGATGCCGACTGGCTGGCCCGGAGCGCCGGACCTCTCGGAAGTCGACATCGCCGACATCGTCCCCTACATCCGCCCCGACATCGAGACGCGTGGCGGCGCCGAAAACTGGGAAGACCTCCCCGAAGAGATTCAGGACACCTTCGACAAGCTGGGCATCCCGGAAGCCGAGAAGAACGCCCTCTCGGGCGTGGGCGCCCAGTACGAATCGGAGATCGTCTACCAGAACATGCAGGAGCGCTGGGAGGAGAAAGGCGTCATCTTCTGTGACATGGACAAGGCCGTCCAGGAGCACGAAGAACTCGTCAAGGAACACTTCATGACGAAGTGTGTCCCCCCGAGCGACAACAAGTTCGCCGCCCTCCACGGGGCCGTCTGGTCCGGTGGCTCCTTCGTCTACATCCCGGAGGACACCACGGTCAACATGCCCGTGCAGGCGTACTTCCGCATGAACTCCGAGGGGATGGGCCAGTTCGAGCACACGCTCATCATCGCCGAGGAGAACTCCGAGGTCCACTACATCGAGGGCTGTTCCGCGCCGAAATACTCCGCCTTCAACCTCCACAGCGGTGGGGTCGAAGTCTTCGTCGGCGAGAACGCCCACGTCCAGTACTCGACCGTGCAGAACTGGTCGAAGAACACGTACAACCTCAACACCAAGCGCGCAATCTGTGAGAAAGAGGGGACCATGGAGTGGGTCTCGGGCAGCATGGGCTCGAAAGCCACGATGCTGTACCCCTCCACCGTCCTCAAGGGCCCCGGCGCGACGGACAACCACATCACCATCGCCATGGCCGGCGAGGGCCAGGACATCGACACCGGTGCGAAGGTCTACCACAACGCACCCGACACGAAGTCCACCATCGAATCGAAGTCCATCGCGAAAGACGGCGGCCGCACGAACTACCGCGGCCTGGTCCACATCGCCGACGGCGCCGAGGACTCCTCGACGTCCGTCGAGTGTGACGCCCTGATGTTCGACAACGACTCCACGTCGGACACGATGCCGTACATGGAGATTCAGGAGTCGAAAGTCGACGTCGCCCACGAGGCGACCGTCGGCAAGATCGGCGACGAGGACGTCTTCTACCTCCAGTCCCGCGGGCTGGACGACGACGACGCAAAGCAGATGATCGTCGCCGGCTTCATCGAGCCGATTACGGAGGAGCTGCCGATCGAGTACGCCGTCGAACTGAACCGTCTCATCGAGCTGGAGATGGAGGGGTCGCTCGGATAATCATGAGCACGCAGGTACACGCTACACTCAGCGAAGACGCAGTCGAACAGATATCCGAAGACCTCGGGGAGCCCGAGTGGCTGCTGGAGACGCGCAAGGACGCGCTCGCGGCCCTGGACGACCTCGAGATGCCCGACGTCATCCAGACGCCGGGCCGGAAGTGGACCAACCTCGACGCGCTCGACTACGAGACGCTCGTCGACCCGCTCGACTACGCCCAGGACAAGGACCGCATCGACGCCGAGGGCGTCGACGTCCTCTCCTGGAGCGACGCGCTCGACGAGCACGGCGAGCTCATCGAGGACCACTTCGGGAGCGTCGTGGACACCGAGCGGGACTACCTGACTGCGCTGTCGACGGCGCTGTTCTCCGCCGGGACGGTCGTCTACGTCCCCGAGGGCGTCGACGCCGAGGACGTGAAGATCCGGACGACGATGAACAGCCGGTCGCTGTTCAACTACACGCTCGTCATCGCCGAGGAGTCCGCTTCCGTCACCATCCTGGAGCGCCAGACCACCGGCGAAGACACCGAGGGCGACCAGTACTACTCGGGCGTCGTCGAAGCCGTCGCAGGCGAGAACGCCTACGTCCAGTACGGCACGCTCCAGAACCTCTCGGAGGAGAGCTACAACTACCAGGTCAAGCGCGGCCACGCCGACACCTACGCCTCTATCGACTGGATCGAGGGCAACATCGGCTCCCGCCTGACCAAGTCCAGTGTGGAGACGCGCCTGCTCGGTGACTCCTCGGAGTCCCAGATCGTCGGCGCGTTCTTCGGCCACGACGACCAGCACGTCGACATCGCGGCGCGTGTCTGGCACGAGGCCGAACACACCGTCGCCGACCTCGTGACCCGCGGCGTCCTCGACGACGAGGCCCGCTCGGTGTACGAGGGCGTCCAGGACGTCGGCACCGAGGCGTGGGACACCAGCTCCTACCAGCGTGAGAACACCCTCATGCTTAGCGACGACTCCGAGGCCGACGCGTCCCCGAAGCTCATCATCAACAACCACGACACCGAGGCCTCCCACTCCGCGACGGTGGGCCAGGTCGACGCCGAGGACATGTTCTACATGACCTCCCGCGGTGTCCACCCCGAGAAGGCGAAGAACATGCTCGTCGAGGGCTTCTTCGTCCCTGTGCTGGAAGAGGTCGCGGTCGACGAACTCCGCGAGGACCTCGACCAGCTGATTTACGAGCGTCTCCGCGAGTGACGCGTTAGTGTCACGAGGGGAGGCTCGCGGGAGCTTTGCTCCCGCGGCGTCTTCGTGAGTAACCCGTAGGGTTACGAACGAAGGCTCGAAAGAACTCGTTCTTTCGGCGTCTGCGAGAGTAATCGTCCGATTACTCTCGCAGGCTCGTCGGAGCTTGTCTCCGACGGCGTCTGTGCGAGTAGCGAGGTCGCGCAGCGACCTCGATTATCGAGCGGGGAGCGAAGCGACCCGCGAGTGAGCCGGTAGCCTCACGAGCGCAGGCTCGTCGAAATGCGTCGCCGACTTCTTCGAAGTATCAAAACGCGTTTTGATTCTCCGGCCGCCTCAATAGGGAGTCACTCGAAGCCTGTCGTATGGCCGTCTTCGAATCATTCCGCGACGGTTGGACTGCCCTCCGAACGACCCCGAGCCTGTTGCTCGCCGGCGGACTGCTGGTGGCGCTCCCGCTCGTCGGCGCGCTCGACCTGGGGACCGCCGAGCCGGTCGCGGAACTGGCGACGGTGCTCGCGCTTCCGTTCGTCCTCGGTGGTTTCCTCGCGATGGCGACTACGGCGCTCCGGGACGGCGACCCCTCGCTGCGCTCGTTCGTCCATGCAGGTGGGACGAACTACCTTCGGCTCGTCGGTGGCCTCGTGCTGTTCGTTTTCGGTCTCGGGGCGGTGCTGACCGTCGTCATGACGCTCAGTTTCGCGCCGATCGTCCTGGTCGCTCTCGCCGGCGGCGCCGATTTCGCAGCGATGGGTGCGAGCCTCGGAGCAGTGGTGGCCATCGTAGGCTCGGTCGCCGCACTCGCCGCTGGGTTTCTCTTTCTCCAGTTTTTCGCACCTGCCATCGTCGTCGAGGACCGCAGCGTGGCAGACAGCTTCCGCCGGAGCGTCGGGCTCGTCCGCCGGAAGCTCGCCAGCGCTGTCGGCTTCACACTGCTGTGGGCGATTGCCGTCGACGCCGTTCCCACGCCGCGGCCGCTGCTGGAGTCAGGCGGTGCCGAGACGCTCCAGGCTGTCGGTGTCCCCGGTGAAGCGCTCCCGGTGGCCGTCGCAGTCGTTGGCGTCGTCTCGGTGGTGGGACTCACGTACTGCTACATCGTCTACGTGGCCTATTTCCTCCGGCTCACCGGGGCGGTGCCGACGCGACACCGCGACACGGAGCCAGCCGACTCCGGCTCCGTTGTCGGCACGCAGTAACGTTTTGTCGGTGGGCAGACACAACAGTCACACTGGCCGCCCCACGACGGACATCGAGGGACCTTACCACACATGGGACGACTCCTGCCAACGGAGACGGACGCATCGGTCGAACGGAGCGAGGAGCCGTCGGTGCTGTGTATCGACGACGAGGAGACCAGCGAGGTTTTCTCGGCACTGGGCTCGGAGACGGCCCAGGCGATCTTTCGGCTGTTGAACGAGGAGCCGGCCACACCGGCGACCATCGCCCAGCGACAGGACATGTCGGTCCAGAACGTCCACTACCATCTCGACAACCTGGCTGCCGCCGGGCTCATCGAAGTCGTCGACACTTGCTACTCCGAGAAGGGCCGCGAGATGGACGTATTCGTCGTCGCCGAGGACCCGACGCTCCTCTTTCTCGGCACCAGCGACGACACGCCGGCGATGAAGCGCGCGTTCGATTCGTTCGCGTCGTTCGTCGGCGTCTCCCCGCTGCTGGTGACACTCGGGGAGGCGGCATCGTGGGTATTCGGTGACGAATGACCGGCGAGCGCGCGGCGGGGACCGACACCGCCGACGGACTCCCGATTCGGCGAAGGGCGGAGACCGACGGCTGTAGCTGTCTCGACTGCCGGAACGTGGACGCGGCGACGACACGCCGGAGCGTGCTCGACACCGTCCAGTGGAGCCTGGGGCTCTGTCGCGCGTATCCGTCGATTCTCCTCTTCGGCGTCTGCCTCGTCACGGCGGGTGTGGGCGTGGACGCCCTCGGCGCTCGATACCTCCCCTCTCCGGTCGTGCGTCTGCTCGATATCCTGATGGCGGCTGGCTTCGTCCTGGGGCTCAGAGCGTACGTGGCGACACTCACAGCCCGGGAACTCACCGGGAGCAGCCTCGCCCCGTGGCCGTGGTGTCGCCGGGCTATCGTCCGGACGCTCCTGCTGGCCGTCGTGGTTCTCGCCCTCGTATTCGTCATCGCGGCAGCTTCGACGGCACTCACTTTCGCCCTGTTCGGAGCGCTGGTGGTCGGTGGGATGCTGCCGCCGGGCGGTCCCCTGCACCAGCCCGGCTTCCTCGCGGCCGTCGCGGTGAGTGTCGGCCTGCTGCTGGTGCCGGTGTTTTACGTTCTGTTCAAGTGCTGGTTCGCGCTGGAAGCGTGTATCATCGGGCGGTACGGCCCCGTCGACGCCATCCGCGTGAGCTGGGGGCTGACGACCACCTACCGCGGTAAGGTCCTCCGACTCACCGCTGTCGTGATCCTCTCGCTCGGAGCGAGCTACGTCGCCGCTCTCACGCCGTCGGTCTCGGGTCCGCTGGGTACGCTGCTGTCGTCGCTTGGCCCCCTGGTCGGCGCCCTCGGCGAACTCACCGCGGTGCTGTGGTACGCCGTCTCCGCGCATCTGTACGTGCAGGGCGTCCTCGACGCGTGACCGGAACCGGGCTTGGTAGTGAAACCGCTGCTACTCGGCCCCGTCACGGCGGACGATGACGACGAGAACAGCGACGAGCGCTATCTGGGTGCCCTTGTCAGCGAGCTGTACAGACGTGTACTCCAGGGCTGCTGGGGTGAGAAAACCGTGGCCGATGCCGTATAGCAGTATCTGGACGGCAGTAAAGGGGATGCCGAGCTGCACCACCATCTGCCGGCGGACGTTCAGCACCACCGCGACGATACCGACGAGAAAGCCGACTCCGGCGGCTAGCAGTGGTGGCTTGGCGTCTACCGCACCCAGCCAGAGGTGGATACCGCCACTGACCATCGCGAGGGCGATTCCGACCCAGAACAGCGGTGATAGCGACCGCGGGGACCGTCCCGCGGCGCGTTCTGTCGCGGTTTCGGGGACCATATGACCACAGAAGAAAGCCCTTGAATTAAGATTTCACTCGATGTCCCGGTCGACTGTCCGGTGAGCAACCGACGTGCTGTGCGGGTGGTGGCCAAAGTGCGGGCGCTGGCCGGGGACCAGCCGTTACTCCACCCTCGGACGGAACAGGGAACCGCTTAAGTTCCGCCCTCCCCGACAGTTGCCTATGACTGTATCGTCCCGCCGGGAGGTGTCGACGTGAGCCTGACCCAGCCTATCGCGTCGGACCACCAGCTGGCCCGCCTCCTGCAGATTGGCATCGTCCTCGAAGAGGTCGTCGAGGCCCGGGCCGGCAAACACGCGGCAGAGACCGACGACACTGCCGACGCCGACCTCGCCAGGCTGCTGGAAGACGCGTCTGCGGAGTCGGCACAGCACCGCCGTCAGCTAGAGGAACTCCTCGCCGCCCTCGAGGCCGACACCGTTCCCTTCGAGGAGATTCAGACGCTCGTCGAGGCCCAGTACGAGGCCGACGAGGACTTCGACGGCGTGCTGTACGACCAGCTCTGTAACGAGGAGACGGCCTACAAGTTCTACGACGACCTCATCGAATCTATCGAGGCGTCCGAGACGTCGTTCAGCGTAGACCGCACCCGACTGCTGGAGACGCTGCGACTAATCCGCGAGGAGGAGGCCGAGGGCGTCGAGGACGTGACCGAACTCATGGAGGCACGATTATGAACACGCAGGCTCAGTATCTGAAAGCGATTTATCTCACCCAGCAGCAGGCCGACGGCCCCGCATCGACCGGCAACGTGGCTGACTTGCTCGATGTCAGCCCCGCCAGCGCCAACGAGATGATCGGCAAACTCGAGGACCGGGGGCTGCTCGACCACGAGAAGTACAAGGGCGTCGACCTCACCGACGAGGGCATCCAGCAGGCCCGCGACGCCTTACAGAACTACTGTATCATCGAGCGCTTTCTCATCGAAGTCCTGGAGGTCGAGGACTTTCGGACAGAGGCCAAGACCCTGGAGGGCGTCATCGACGAGACCGTCGCCGAACGCCTCGATACCATCATCGACCGCGAACCGCAGTGTCCCGACTGCTTCAACGCCGAGGACGACGTCTGCGGACTCATCGACGTAGAGGCGGAAGTGAGCAGCGACTAACTCTCGAAGCGTTCAAGTGCGTTCCGGCGGTCTGTTGATTTGCAGCAAATCGGAGTCCCGTGGTGGTGAGCAATCTCGACGAGATTGCGATGCTCACTGGTCGAACGAAGTGAAGTCCCGTGGTGTAGTGGCCAATCATATGGGCCTTTGGAGCCCATGACGGCGGTTCGAATCCGCCCGGGACTATTATCAAATATCTGTCATAACTAAACAGGGCAGGAGAGTCTGGAAAGCTGAAAATTTCCGGTTCCCAGAAATAGTTATAATAAAATCTATAAATACGCAGCGTCCCACCGAACCGGCTTCCGGACGTTCCCACAGCTATCACACTCGATGCGGCCCATCGAGTCCATGACGAGCGCGAGGGTGTTGCAGTTGCTACAGAAGTAGCCGTACCTGTCGTCGGCCTCGCGTTCGCTGAAGACGACGTGGAAGGGTGCTTTCGAGCCGCGTTCGTGGTTGTCGTGGTCGACGTAGACGGTGCGGCTGTCGGGGGTTTCGACGGCTTCGCGGCCCCACTGTTCGGACTCGGCGTAGATGTTCTCGACGTAGCTCTCCCCGTCTATCTCTACGGTGTCGGTGCCGACCTGGCGGAACTCCCGGTGGTCGTAGAACTCGTTGCCTTCGGTGTTCTCGGCCAGCACCCGGCCACGGAGGTTCATCACGTCGAGTCGCCCCAGTTCCTCGCGGGTGGCCGCGAACAGGTCGCTGGCGATACCCTCGCCGCGGTGGGCGGGGTCGACGTGGAGCCACAGCAGCGTGGCGGTGTTGGCCGCGGCGACGACGCTCTCGGAGAAGCCGACGACCTGGCCCGCGTCGTCCGCGACCAGTATCACGTGGTCGGGGTCGTCCAGCTTTGTCGCCAGCTCGTCTTCGTTGTACCACTCCTCGATGGCGTTCGATATCGCGTGTGGTCCCAGCGAGTACGATGCTCCCAGCGACCGCCGCGCGACGTCACGAATGGCGGGACTGTCGGCCGGCCTGGCGCGTCGGAATTCCATACGTCTATCCTCACCCCGGACGGGCATAAACGTACAGTCCCACTGAGAGGTTTGTCGGGGCGGTCACTATCCAGAACTCCTCACATCTGTAGAGCTTATTTCAAAGAAAAGCTTATGCTCTTGGACGCATGAGCTACAATCATCCATGGAGGTTGATTATCGAGCATAGATGGAGAGGATAACTGTCTGAAACAGAGAGACGTGTCTTGCCGGCCGATGCCTACCGGCTGCCCGCCGAGATGGCCACTCAGCGTCCCACGCGACGCCGGACCGGACTCTGGTCCCCGCTCGCGATGGGCGCTCGCTCAACCATGCAGCCACTCTCGGCTTCGCTGTTTTCCGTACATCCGTTCGGATTCGTGACCGCTAAGGGTGTCGTAACGCTAAAGAGTCGAACGAACCTTCTTGTCTGTAAGATGATTACCGGAACCTATCGCCGGAGGTGTCGCTGTGGGCGTCGAGATTAGGGAGTCACCAGTCTCGGACGAGGCCTTCGACGCGATGCAGGAGTTCGTCCACGACTACCTGGCTGCCAGTGTCGAGAACGAGGACGAGGGCGGCCGGATGCGCTGGTACCCCTGGCACTCGGCGGAGTACCGGTTCAACCATATCCTGAACGTCGTCGACATCTCGACGACCATCGCCGAGCGGGAGGGCGCAAACGTCGACGTGACGCGGGTGGCGGCCCTGTTCCACGATATCGCGAAACTGGAGGCCGAACAGGACGTCCACGCCGAAGCCGGCGCTCGCATCGCTCGGGAGTATCTCAAGACCCACGGTGACTACCCGGAGTCGTTCGTCGAGCAGGTGTGTCGGTCCGTTGAGGACCACTCCTACCAGGGTGACCTCTCCGATCTCCCCCTGGAGACGCAGTGTCTCATCGAGGCGGATATCCTCGACAAGGTCGGGGCCAACGGGACGGCGCTGATGCTGTTGCGGATGGGATACGAATCGCGAACGCACATGGACGCCGCCGAGATGGTCGACCGCGTCATCGAACGCGGCGAAGACGCCAGCGAGCGCGTCGAGAGTGACACCGCCGAGTCGCTGGTCCACCAGCGGCTCAAGCGAACCCGCTGGTTCCAGGAGTGGCTGGAGATGGAAGTCGCCGAGATGGAGGCCGAAGACAGTCTCGACGACGTGGCGACCGGTATGGGCGATTCCTGATACTGGTGGCTGTAAGAACGTGGAGATAATCGGCACCGGGAGGTGCCGAGTTCTCCCGAAATGTTACAGCCACCGGTGTGAGCCTCAGACCGCCTGCCAGAGGAAGACCACTCCGAAGCCGGCCAGGAGTGCCCCACTCAGCCACGCGACGACTGGCGCGAGGCGCTCGACGCGACTCCGGGCGGCGACGATAGTCGCCGGGAACCCCGTTATCCAGATGAGAACACCACCGAACAGCCCCGCGAGCAGCCCCGGGTGGCCGGTTCGGACGACGAAGAGGCCGGTGAGCGCGGGGCCAACCGCCGGCAGCGGCGCGAGGACGTCGACCTGTCCCGGGTCGAGCAGCCCGACCCCGACGGTCAGCCAGAACAGCACCTGATACGGGTTGGAAAGCGCCAGCACGAACGCCTTCCGAAAGCCACGACTCTCGTCGGCAGCGGTCGCATCGACCGACGAGAGCGCGGTGGCATCCTGGACCGCTCCGTAGGCGAAATAGAGCATCAGGAGGCCGCCGCCGGCGACCATCGCCCGCCGGACGGTCGGGGCGTCCTGGACGACGGTGACGACGCCGGCCAGCGCGAGCAGGAAGAACGAGAGGTCCGCGACCATCGCGCCTAGCCCGGCCGTGAAACCGGCTCGCCACCCCCGGACAGCGCTCTCCTCGGCGATGATGGCGTTCATCGGGCCGGGTGGAGCCGCCAGGGCCAGCCCGAAGACGACGCCGCCCAGCATCGTCGTGAGCAGGGCGGGCGCTGGGAGCGACTGGAGGAGCGGACAGGGATGCATCTACTGGGTGTGAAAAACGGAGAGAGAAAGACGCCGGAACTTACAGCTTGCCGGCCTTCTGCAGCTTCATCAGGTCCTCGGTGTCGAGGGTCTCGCCTTCCTTGAACTTCTGGTAGATCTCCTCGGCCTCCTCGCGGGCGGCCTCCTGTTTCTCCTCGCGCTGGCTGCGCTCTTCTTTCTCCTCTTTCTTGTCGAGTTCGCGCAGGCGCTTCTGGACGCGGACGAAGTCCTCGTGGTGCTGGTCGGCCGCTTCCTGGGCCTCGACGAACTCCTCGTGTTTCTCGTCGGCGTCGTCACGGATTTCGTCGGCCTCGCGGTAGGCCTCGATCATCTCGTTGTGGTGTTTCTGGGCCTCGTCGGCCAGCTCCGTGACCTTCTGGTGGTGCTTCGAGGCCTCGGAACGGACCTCTTCGGCCTCCTCCTTGAGCCCCTCGAGGTCACCGCTCTGGTCGAGTTTCTCCTTCTTGCTCTGGAGCTTCTCGCGCTTGTCCTCGATTTTCTCGATGAGCTCTTTCTCGTCCTCGGAGGAGAGCACCTCGGTCTGCTGCTTGAACTCGAGGTCTTCAATCTCCTCTTTGAGCTCGTCGACGGACTTGCCCTCGTCGAGCTCGAGGTCGTTTTTGACCTTGTCGACCTTGTCGAACAGCTCGTTGGCCTCGGCGTTGAGCTCGTTGCGCTTGTCCTTGTGCTCCTGGACCTGCTCGTTGAGCTCGTCGCGCTTCTCGCGGTGTTCCTGGGCCTCGTCGACCTTCTCGCGAGTCTTCGCGTTCAGGTCGTCACGGGCGCTGGCCCGCTCGGAGGCCATCTGGTTGAGCTCGTTTCGCCGGTCTCGCAGCTGACCGGCGAGCTTGATGAGCTCGCCCTTCGATTTGTTCTCAAGATCCTCTTCTGTTACTGCAACGTTTTTTGATTCGTCTATCGAGTCTGCCATTGTTGAAACCTCTATGCCATCACCGCTCTCGGACAGGCAGGGATATCGCTATGGAGGGGCTGGCACCAATAACAAGGGTTCCCTCTCATGTTGGGCGCGGTGCGATACTGCCTGAACGCGAAAGCGTTCTGGTACCAACAACTACCGGCGGACGGGGTTTAACTATTGTGGTGCAACGAATACCGTGGCGACCTCTCACACACCCGTCTACGGGCGCGTGAAGGCTTCACACGGATTCGAGTACGTTCATCTATCGCCCTCGATACGGTACTCGTTTTTGACAGCTCGCCCCTCGACGGCGGCGGCCAGCGTCAGCTCGTCGCCGGCTTCGAGTGTCAGCGAGCCGACCGTCACACGGCCAAAGGCGCCGATGACGCGCTCTTGTTGCTGGCGCTCGCCGTTGTGGTCCCACTCGACGGTGACCGTCCCCCCCGACGGGCGGTCGTGACAGGCGACGATGTCGCTCTCGCCGGGCGTCGGGTCAGAGAGGAACACCTGCGTGGGCTGGTAGCTGTCCGAGAGCGTCGCGTAGGCTCGTTTCTCGGTGCCGTCGGCGGCGAGGACGCCCATCCCGGCGTCGGCCACGTCACGGAGGCTGTCGAGGACGACGACGTCGCTTTCGCGTTGCCGTAACTGCTCGGCGACGGTCTGGACGATGCGGGCCTGATACGCCTGTGAGTCGGCGGCGTCACCGCTGACGCGACTGTTGTCGAACCCGGTCTCGTCGGTCGGGTCGTCGGTGCCCAGCGAGCCGGCGCCGAACCCGGCGACCACGTCGCCGACACCGTAGTGGTCACAGAGCCACGCCAGGTCCTCGACCGAGCCGTAGCGCCAGCCGGGGTAGAGCGTGACGGCGTCGGGGTCGATACCCGGCGGCCCGACGACCGGGACGGTTGGGACACCTTCGACCCGCTCGGCCACCGCCTCGGCGGGCGCCTCGTTGTAGCTGGCCCGCCAGGCCCGGAACCGATAGCGGAGCCGGTCTAACGTGGTCGACCCCAGGCCGTCGGCGTACGGCTCGACCGGTTCGTCGTGGACCGAGACGCAGGCCAGGCTCGGATGGTTGCCGATGTGCTCGGTGAACGATTCGGCCAGCTCGCGACCGCGGTCCATGTCGAAGCTGCCGGGGCCCGTAAGCGGCAGGTCCTGCCAGAGGAGGACGCCGTGCTCGTCACAGGCCTCTGCGACTGCCGGCGGGACCCCTTGCGCGCGGACTCGTACGAGGTTCGCGTTCGCCGCGACGGCCCGTTCGACGTCCTCGACTGTCGGGTCCAGCAACGTCACGCCGCGGGCGCGGACCCGCTCACCGTTGCATTCGAGGCCCTCGCCCTGGTCGTATGTGACCGACCGGAGCCCGGTCGTCAGCGAGTGTTCGGTGTCGCCGAGCTTCGCCCGGACCACGTAGCGGGGCTGGTTCCCGAGGTCGTGGGGCCACCACAGCGACGGGTCGCGCACGTCGATGGTGCGGGTGACGGTGGTGCCCCCGGCATCGGTCTCGACGCGTTCCCGGTCCATCATGCCGCCGCCCCTGACCTCGCCGGTCGGACGGATAGAGAACGTGAGTCGGTCGTCTAGCGGTTCCTTCGTCACTACCTCGGCCTCGACGTCGACGGCGGCCCCGCCCTCGGTGAGCCGCGGACGCCCACGCATTGCGTGCACGTAGGGGTCCGGATACGTCTCCAGCGAGGCGTCCCACCAGATACCGGGGACGCACCGCTCGGGGGGTAGCTGGTCGGTGTCGTGGAGGCCGCCAAAGCGGTCCTCGGGGGCCCGACACTCGACTACGAGGCGGTACTCCTCGGCCTCGGGCAGTCGGACCCGAAGCGGCGTGACGTAGCTGTCGGACTCGGCGACGTGGTCGCCGTTACACCAGACGCGGGTGTGGGCGTAGGCTCCCCTGAGGACCAGTACCACGTGTTCGTCCGCGCCCGTCCGTGGGTCCGCGACAGTTGTCTCGTAGGCGACGGCGTCGGCGCCGGCAAACGCCGCCGGCCGGCCCGGCACCGAGACCGGCTCCCACGTCTCCGGCGACGGCATCTCGTCGTCCGGCGCTACCGCCGCGCCGCGCCACGAAAGCGACATATCATGTGGCCCGTCCCCCGGGGGCATATCCTTTACCCCCGCCCTGCCGGCCCCCGACCGGACCACCGGGCCGTTGGCTGTCACTTTCACTTTCACTCCGGGGACGGCTCGGATTAAGGTAGCCCCCGTCCCAAGGAAAGCGTATGATACAGGACCTCTGCGGTGAGAACACGTGCGACGCCGACGGCTGCGAGCGGGGACTGACCGAGCCACAGCTGGTGTTCGACACCGACGCTGGCCGCCGGGCGGCCTACGAGTGTGCGTGTGGCGCGGTGACGGTCACCGTCGTCCGGTCCGAGTCGACTCGCTGATATCCGTCCGGCTAAGTACGGCCGTCGGAAACGACGGGTATGAGCCACGAGGTCGTCATCAGTGCGGAAGGCCACGAGCACGTCACAGCCGAACACGCGAGCACGCTCGAAGTCACGAGCGACGATTTCCTCACTCCGGCCGGCGACTGCATCCTGGGTATCGAGGCCGACACCGTCCCCGCCGACTTCGACGACGCGTTCGTGACCGCCTGCCAGTCCGCCGACGCGACCATCACGGCCACCCTCGAAGCCGACGGGCACCGCGTCGTCGTCGAAGGGTCGGGCCATCCGGACCTCTCCTTCGAGAACGACCGCAGCCACGTCCTCCGGACCAGCGACTACGTCGACGACCGGACGGTGATGGTCGGGGCCGACGCCGCCGCCGGCGACGTCGACCGCGACCTCGTGGCCGCACTGGCCGACGGCGCCGACCTGACGCTGACCCTTTCCGTCGAGTCCTGACTGTTTTGCCCGTCGCGTCCCTCTCCTCGCACATGACCGACCCTGAGCCGACGAAGAACATCAGCGGCGGCGAGTCGGGCGGGGGGAGCGAGGCACGGTTCGACCCGGCCACCGCGGGCACGCGGGCCGAGGCCGTCGTCGACCGGCTCGGCGAGCTGTACTGGACGAAGACCTACGGCGGTCAGGACGCCTTCGAGTGTCTCGTGCGGACTATCCTCAGCCAGAACACCTCCGATACGGCCAGCCAGCCCGCCCACGACGCGCTGATGGAGCGATACGGCCCTGGCGATGGGGCCGGTGATGTGGACACGGACCTCGTCGACGCGCTCGCCGACGCGGACCAGCAGACGCTGGCCGAGACGATTCAGCCAGCTGGGCTGTACAACCAGAAGTCGGCGCGAATCGTCGCGCTGGCCGACGAGATTCGCGAGGAGTTCGGCGGCGAGGCGGGCTTTGACGCCTTCGTCAGGGACGACGACCCCGACGCCGTCCGGGACCGACTGCTGGAAATGAACGGGGTCGGTCCCAAAACCGCCGACTGTGTCCTCCTCTTTGCCGGCGGCCGTGGCGGTGTCTTTCCCGTCGACACGCACGTCCATCGCATCGCCCGGCGGATGGGGCTGGCACCGCCCGACGCCGACCACGAGACGGTCAGGGAGTACATCGAGCGGGACGTGCCCGCCGAGAAGTGTGGCTTCGGGCACACGGCGATGATACAGTTCGGCCGGGAGTACTGCAAAGCGAGAAAGCCGGCGTGTCTGGACGACCCCGAGGCCTGTCCCCTTGCCGACCGCTGTGACCAGGTCGGCGTCTACCCAGCGAGTGGGGAGGTCGTCGACCCGTCGGACGCGGCGTGATTTAGCCCCGGTGGCCCCACCGCTCGCCGTCCTCGGCGTAGCGCGCCGAGACGATGCGGTTGAACTGTTCGTCCGACAGCGAGATGTCGGCCGCCCCGACGTTCTCGTCTAGTTGGTCGACGGTGCGGGCGCCGACGATGGGCACACAGGTGATGTCGGGCTGCTCGATGAGCCAGCGCAGCGCGACCTGTGGCGGGGTCGCGTCGAGTTCGTCGGCGACGGCGCGCAGTTCGTCCAGCACGTGCCAGCCCCGCTCGGAGAGATAGAAGTCCTCGAAGCGGTCCGACAGCGAGCCCCGGGCGCCCTCGGGCCCCTCGAACTTGGTCGGGTCGTCGTCGTCCGTGCGCTCGTACTTCCCGGTGAGGAAGCCGCCCGCCAGCGGCGAGTACGGACAGACCGCCATGTCCTGGTCGGCGGCGACGTCCAGATAGTCCTTGATGTCGTCGCGGTAGCCGGCGTGAAAGAGTGGCTGGGTCACCTCGAAGCGTTCGAGCCCCTCGACGTCGCTCTTCCACAGGGCCTTCGTCAGCTGCCAGGCGGCCATCGTCGACGCGCCGAGATAGTGGACCTTCCCCTCGCGGACGAGGTCGTTCAGCGTCCGCAGCGTCTCGACGATGTCGCTTTCTTCGTCCCAGCGGTGGATGTAGTAGAGGTCGAGATAGTCCGTATCGAGGCGGTCGAGTGTCCCCTCGATCTGGGCGCGGATGTGCTTGCGACCCAGCCCGGAGTCGTTCGGACCGGGCTCGCCCCAGCCGTCGAAGGGGAAGTACACCTTCGAGGCGATGACGACGTCCTCGCGGTCGCGCTCCTCGAGCCACTCGCCGATGTAGCGCTCCGATTTCCCGTTCGGCGTCCCGTAGACGTTCGCCGTGTCGAAGAAGTTGATGCCGCGCTCCCACGCCGCGTCCAGCAACTCGTGGGCCTGCTCCTTGTCGGTCTCGACGACGCCGCCGGTCTCCCGGCCAAAGCGCCAGGTCCCGTAACAGAGCTGTGACACCGTCGTCCCGGTCGAACCGAGTCGTGTGTACTCCATAGCCACCGCAGACGGTCGACGGCAAAAAGCGCTCGCTTGCCTGCAAACCGGGCGGCGGGTGAGTGCGTGCCCTCAGCCGCAATCGACGCCCGGCCAGTCGTAGCCGGCCTCGCTGAGCCCCGTCGCGACCTGTTCGCGGTGGGCGTCCTCGACCGGGCCTTTCGGTTCGACCGCTGCCGTCTCCTCGCTGTAGTCGAACTGGTAGGATAGCACCACGAAATCGTCGTCCTCGTCGACCCCGGTCAGTTCGACGATGAGTTCGTTGGCGTACGGATACACGGACGTGCCCGTAATTCGGGCGGTGCCGGAGTCTGTCACGTGTTGGAGGGGGATGCCAACCCGCAGTCGTTCGAGAGGCATTCGGTTACGCAGTCGAACTCGCGAGCGCAGTCGAGACAGCGCCAGCGTGTCACGGAGTGGTCCTCGACAGCGGCGGCGACGATGCGATGGTCGTGGATGCCGAGACCGGTTTCGGTCATCGGCTGGCCCTCCCCGGGGCGTCGAGTGGCCCGTCGGCGATTTGATGGATGTGTTCGTCACACAGCGTCGGCGTCCGGTCTGTGACCTCGTACGTGACTCGTGAGACAAGCTTCGACGCGCTACGTTCGACCGACGGCTGCCAGGCGGCCAGCGCGATGTGGCCGTCCCGGTTACAGACCGTACACTGTGACCCGGTCCCGGTGAACCGCTCCAGCGTTCGCCCGAACTCGTCGAGCTCGCAGTTGCGACAGAAGCCAGCGAGTTCACGGCCCGACAGCACGTCTACGACGGCCCGGTTGTATCCTGCTGGTCGCCCACAACAGATGCAATCCATCATCTTCGACCCTGGACTATCAGGATTAGTACCGACTGATAAAAACGTGCTGACCGGACTGAAAATGATGGAACCCTCGGATAGCCGATATCGGAAAACGTATCGACGTGTTCTGGTTTCAGAATAACTTTCGGATATCTTGAACTACTACACCATAAAGCAACCCCGCCTGTTCGGTTCACAATCTGTGTAACGAACGAACAGCATCCATAGTTTCCTCGACGTCGCGAACTGAAAGAAGCGCGCTCCCTGGGCCACATCGCCGGCTGCTCGCCAGTGCTCCTCGTCGCGTCACGTCCGATGCTCTGTCTCCAGAATATATCAGAATTCGTGCCACTCGACAGCGGAGTTTCGCATGGAAACGGACGGCCGGCTCGCTATCGACGGTCGATACCAACCTGGTTTCGACTGGAGAGTCGGGGATGTGACCGGGTTCCAAACGCGGCGGAGCGGCCTTTCGGCTGGAACCCCGCCCGCATCACCGGGTTTCACACGACAGCGACCACTGGTTCCTGTGGAACCTATCAAAGTCACCCAATGTCGGCCGATAAGGTCTTGCCTATCTGTTCAGATGATACATCTGAATCGGGATGGTACGGCACACCAAGCGGGACCACATCTGGACCGCGACGCTGGAGCTTGCTGGCCGGGGCGAGGCGTTCTCCCACGCCGAGGTCGTCGCAGCCTGTTCGTCCGAACCACCCTCCGGCCGCACTGTCCGGGACGTACTGCAGACGATGGTCGACGACGGGTGGCTCAGCACGGAGATAGACCCGTCCGACGGCAGTCGGCGCTACGTTCCCAGCGACCGGCTCACGTCGCTCTCGACGGCCGCCCAGTAGGACGGGGTCAGATGAACCGGAAGGTCTCCAGGTTCTCCGGCGTGAACGTCCGGAGGTTGTAGTCGTGGTACAGCGACGATGAGAGGTCCTGGGTCGCCGACTGGTCGCCGTCCACACAGAGGACTTTCTCCGGCCGCGGATGCATCGTCTTCACGAAGTTCTCCAGGCCCTGCCGGTCGGCGTGGCCCGAGAAGCCGTCGATGGTCTCGACGCGCATTTCTATCGGCACCGTTTCGCCGTCGATGGTAATCGAGTCGGCGCCGCCCTGGATTTGCTTGCCCAGCGTCCCGCGGGCCTGTTTGTCGACGAACACGAGCGTGTTGTCGGGGTCGTCGGAAAGCGCCGAAAGCCACGTCCGGACCGGGCCGGGCGTACACATACCCGGCGTCGAGAGGACGACGCTCGCCTCGTCACGCTGGGCCAGTTCGCGGCGCTCCTCGTCGTCCCCGACGGGTGTGAACTGCGCAGCTAAAAACGGGTTCTCGTCGTCGGACTGGAGCCGGCTCTCGATGTCGTTCCGGAGGAACTCGGGGTAGCTGGTGTGGACCGCCGTGGCCTCCCATATCATCTCGTCGAGGTAGACCGGCATCTCCGGCACTGTGCCCGAGTCCATGAGCTCCTCGAGGACCACCAGCAGCTCCTGTGGTCGGCCGACGGCGTCGGTCGGAATCAGGAGCGTCCCGTCGGTCTCGGCGACGTCCTGGAGCCGCTCTCTGAGCTTGCGCTCGGAGTCGTCCTGGTCGGTCTGGTAGTCGTTGCGACCGCCGTAGGTCGACTCCAGGACGAGCGTCTCGACGCGGGGGAACTCGTTGACCGCGCCGTCGAGCAGGCGGCTGCTGTCGTAGTCGATGTCCCCGGAGAAAGCGACGTTGTAGAGGCCGTCGCCGATGTGGAAGTGGACGACCGAGCTACCCAGCACGTGACCGGCGTTGTGCAGCGTCAGCTTCACGTCCGGGGCGATGTCGGTCACGTCGCCGTACTCCAGCGGGATGCAGTGTTTGACTGCCTCGCGGACCATCTCGGTGCCGTACGGTCGCTGCTGGCCCGTCATCGCTGCCGAGTCGATGTAACCGAGCGTCATGAGCCCGAGCAGGTCCCGGGTGGGTTCGGTACAGTAGATAGGGCCGTCGTAGCCGTTCTCGTACAGCAGGGGGACCAGCGCGGCGTGGTCGAGATGGGCGTGGGTCAGCACCACGGCGTCGAGCGAGGTCGCGCCCGACCCGATGGCTTCGGGGATATCCAGATACGGCTGCTCGGTCCGCTCGCCGGGCTTGTCGCCACAGTCGACGAGGATTCGGGTGTCGGCCGTCGAGATGATGTAGGCCGCGCGACCGACCTCCTTGCACCCGCCCAGCGTGGTCACGCGGACCCACTCCTCGCTGGACATCGGGTCGCGGTGAATCTGGCGGCCGACACGTTCCAGGATGTCGCGGCGGTCGTCCCGTTCCTGTGTCAGGAAGGTCCGGACGTTTTTGACGGTCGGCGAGTCGATGGCCGGCGTCCGCTCCACTTCGGGCGTCCAGCCCGTCGTTTTGGTTATCTCCCGCAGCGTCTCGCCGCGCCGGCCGATGACCTGCCCCGGTTTCTTCGCGCGGATGACGACCTCGCCCGTGTCGGCGAGAAACTGGATGTCGCTGACCGCGGCGTCGTCGGGAACCAGCTCGCGAATCTCCGATTCGGCCTCGTCCGGGTGCGTGAGGACGTCCGGGTCCGGTCGGACGGTGATGCGCTTTCGCAGCTTGGAGGCCAGCCGGCGAACCAGGTCGCCGTCGGTGGCGAACTCTCTGGGGTCGCGGGTGTAGATAACCAGCTCCGGCCCCTCGTAGGTCACGTCGGTGACGGTAATCTGTCTGGGAACCTCTTCGTCTATCGTTTCGCGGACTTCTTCGAGTTGCTTGTCTACCGTGCTCATAGTGTAGAATCGACGGGGGCCTGTTTCGGCCGCCGCCGTCGCGGGTCGGCCCGGACCGAAGCTACCGCCAGAGGTGTCCGTCGGGCGTTTCACCGACGGTACTGCCCGGAAAACCGAACGTGACAGTAGTTTCCACACTCGAATTATTAAAGACTTCGCACTTCTCGTGGTCGCGTTCAGGTAGGGAAACGGGACTGCGAACAGCCAGAAAGCCCCGGCTGAAGGTAAACACCTCCTTTCGTAGGGCGTCGTCCATGAGATGTGCGGTCGGCACACCAAAGGTCGCGGCCCACGACGACGACCCATGCGCGTGACACCAGCCGTGGTGGCCGAGGAGTACGAGTGGGTCTGCGGGCGGGCCGACGTGGTCGTCCCGCTCGTCAACGAGACCCGAGCACATCTGGGCGAGCAGTTCGGCGTCGACGTGGCCAGTATCGACACGGCAGCCTACCACGGCGCGGTCGATGCGGTCTTCGAGGACGGCGACCGAGCGGTGAACGTCGCGGCACTGGTCGGACTCCTGCGTGACCTCGACGTCGAGGACGACTATCCGGGTTTCGTCGTCGACGAACTGCTGGGTCGGGAACTGGCCGCGATGCTCGCCGGCGACCAGCCCCTGCGCCTGCTCGCGGAGGCGACCTTCCACGTCGCGGACGTGCGCACCCACGGCGACGCCGACGAGAGGGCCGGTGCGGACGACCTCGACGCGGCGCTGGCGGCGGGTATCCAGACCCGGTTGCCGGGGTGGCCCTGGACGGAGGGGCCGAGTCCGTTCTCCCTAGAACGATAGGGTCGGGGTGTCGAGGAACGCCGTCTCGTACCCCTCGTGACGGGAGACCTGTGGGGGGCCGATGGTCTCGACAGTGACCGACGGGTCACCGGTCGCCTCGACCACGGCACCGTAGTGGTAGCCAACGGCTGGGTCGACGGTCGGCGAGAGGGCGTCGTCGTAGACGCTCTCGCCGTCGATTTCGACGGTACCGTCGAGGCTCATCATCGGTAGCGGCACCCGGTTGTACGGCGTCCGGACCGAGACGGCCAGATAGGACTGGCCCGACTCTAGAACGTCGGCCTCCGAGACCCACGTCGCCGCGTACACCTCGTCGCTGCCCTTCGCTGTGCCCAGCAGTTCGCCGGGGAGGTCCTCGGGCGCGGGGACCTGCGAGGTGGGCATCATCTCCATGCTCATGAGGTCGAGCGCGGCACGGCTGCCCTGCTGGTCGGGGTACTCGTCGTAGGAGATGGCGTCGCGTGCGTCCCGGGAGAACTCGAAGTTGGTGGTCATCTCGCCTGCGTCACCGAACCTGTCGGCGAACCCGCCAAGTCGACGTTCGGTCATCCCGTCGACCCGGACGGTTATCTCGTAGACGCCCTCGCCGTCTAGCTGGTAGTTGTCGCCGTAGTGAAAGCCCATGTTCTGGGAGACCATGGGCCAGGGCTGTTTGTCCGCGACGGTCTCGCCGTCGGCGTCGATGGTGATCGAGACGCCGGATTCGATGGGGAGGACCGTCATGGTCTCGGGGTCCCACACCGACGCCATCAGGTGGACGCTGTCGGCGTCCCGGATGGTGACCTGCTCGGCGTTCGTGCCGGTCACCGTCCAGAAGCGGTGGGGGTAGGAGTAGGTCAGCCCGACCATGTAGTCGCCGGCCTGCTTGTGCCCTATCATCTCCATCCCCTCGGAGTGAGTCGGGTAGTAGGTCGCGTCGGGACGGTTCTCGACAAGCGGTGGCGACCGGGTCGACTGGTTCTCGACCGAGCCACAGCCAGCGAGTATCGATGCCCCTGCCAGGCCAGCGGATGCGAGGAAACGACGGCGGTCCATACCGCTGCTTACGGTTCTCGCTCAAAGACGGTTCTGGTACGGCTGGCGAACGCTCTGTCGGCTGTTTGGATTCGCTCGCCGGCAGGGCTGGACACCAGCCCGTTAGTAACAACAACCGCCTGACGAGTTACCCGCCCGTCATCGTGAAAAAACAGTCAGAAATAGAATACATCGACCGCAACCGGATTGTTTATCGGTACTGAGGGGGGTGAGAGTAGTAATGGAACACACGAGGAATCCAGACACGTCGATGACTGTCGCGGTAGTCGAGGCGGTGAGTTCCTTCGAGAACTGCGAGCCCACCACTCTGGCGCCACTCTATCGCGTCGTCGACACTGACGCGCTGGACGCGCTCTTTGCGACCGGCCCCGGCGCGAGCGGCGACCGTGGCTGTGCCGTCTCGTTCGAATTCAGTGACTCACACGTGACCATCGAGAACAGCGAGCGAATCGTCGTCGAGCCGGCGACGGCGACGCGTGTCCCATCCAACTGAGCGAGCTGACTCGCGGTACCCGCGCCTGCTGAACGCCGGAATCGCTTCAGTCACACCACCAGTTCCTACTGGGCGGGGTCTGCCGGCGGCAGCGCCCGAAGGTCACGGGGCGGCAGGAGATAGTTCCCGCGGCGCTCGACGCGCATGTACTGGAGGATGCCGTTGTTGACGCGCTGGCCGACCGCGGACTCGTCGGCCACGTCGGTGCCGTTCGTCATCGACTTCGTGGCGACGAAATCGGCGATAGAGCGCTGCAGAGAGAGAAAGTGGACCCGCGCCTCGCCGCCGTCGGTCGAGTCGAAGTCCCGCCGCAGGATGATGGGGGTGTCGTTCCCGTCGCGAGCGCGGGCGGCCTTCTCCGCGTGCCCGGCGACGCCCGCACGCCGGCTGTTCTCGACCACGTCGTCCGCACAGTCGCCGACGCCGCTGTCGGTGCCGAGGTTCTCGCCGACGCCCTCGACTTTCTCCTCCTCGGCGTGGGCCGGACAGAACATCTTCGAGACGCGCTGGTCCCGGGAGTCCTGCTCGTACCACTGCTGGAGCTGCAGCCGGATTTGCGAGAGGTGCTGGGTCGTCCCGTCGGCGAAGGGCCCCGACTCGACGGTGACGCGGTCCTCGCTCGCCTGGTTCTCCTTGAAGCCGGACTTGAACCCCATGAACAGGGGGGCGTCCTCGGGCACCGGCTCGGAGTCCGGAATCCCGTCGACGTCCTGGTTCTCCGCTGGGAGACCGGCCCCGACGAAGCCGGTGCGCCGATCGGCCACTGAGAAGACCCCGGAAAACGACCCCGCCATCTCCTGGTCGTTGACTGACTCCTGGTTGCCCTTCAGCGCCTCTTCGGCGGCCAGCACGACCTGCTCGTGGTCGCTCGCGAGGTGGAGGATGGCGTCGGGCGTGTCGAACTCGGGGTCCTCGAAGGGGGCCAGCGCCGACGGCTCGGGCAGGTCGACGCCGGTCGGTGCGGCCTCGAAGCGGTCGAAATAGGCTGGGCTATAGCCGAGCGTGAACTGGAGCCCGTCGGCCTGCCAGGCGTAGGCCCGCTCCAGGGACTGCAGGGCGTCGGTGACCTGCTGTCGGTCACCGCTGGTGGGCGCCCCGTCGCGCGCGTAGTCGAGCAAGAGCAGGATGTGGTGGCGCCCCAGTCGGTGATTCCCGGCATCGTCCGTGGGTAACCCCCCATCCCAGGCGTGCTGTCGGGCCGGCAGGCTCGCCGGGTCGGTCCCCGAGGGAACGTCGGGCGACCCGAACCGGTCGAGACAGGCCGCGAGTGCGGACGCACCGCCGATGGCGACGGCGCTCTTGGCGAAATTGCGTCTGGAGATACCACGGTCACTCATCGGCCCGGGCTAGGGACTCACTGCACTATTCGTTTCTGGTACGCCGGGCGAACGCCGCCTCGCTAGTCTCGCTCCGACGACTCCAGCAGCCCGTCGACCAGCCGCTCGAAACGGTCGGTCAGCCGCTCGGCGAGGCTCGGCTCGACCGTCCCGAGCAGCGCCACCGTCGCCTCGGGACGCGACAGCGAGAGCGTCACCCGGTTCCCGTCGCGTTGCTTCCGGACGACATCGCTCGCCACCAGCCCGTCGAGGTGGTGTTCCAGCGTGCTCCGGGCGATACCGACCCGGTCGGCGACGGCGTCTGGTCGGGGCTCGCCAGCGTCGTAAAGCGTCGCGACGATGTCCCGGGCCGTCTCCCGGCGGAGCAACGCAAGCGATGTCCGCTCCCACGCGTCGTACCCCGGCGGGTAGTAGTGGGTCCGGCCGTTGACCCGCTCGACGCGAACGTCCTCCAGGCGGCCCAGATGGTACTGGACCTGCCCCGTCGCCAGCTCCAGTCCGCGTGTCAGCGCCCGGAAGTGGATGCCTGGTTCGCGCTCGATTTCCCGGCGGATGCGCGCTCGTGTCTCGCTCATCGCCCCACCTCTCGGCGCTCGTCGGTCGCGCGGGCGTCGTACACCGCGCCCAGCACCAGCAGGACGATGAGGGCGTCGGCGGCGTGTTCCAGCGTGTGGTGGGCCGCGGGACTGACGGCGCCGACCATCGCCAGTCCGCCAAGCACCGGCTGTGCGACCAGCCCGGCGAGTGCCAGCGCGACCAGCAGATAGGCACGCGACCCCCGGCGGCGGTAGGCTGTCAGGCCCGCCAGACAGAGCACCGCCGTGGCCAGCGCCGAGGCCGCGAGCACGACGGTGAAGTCGACGTGAACGGCGCCCCAGTGGCCGCCGACGTGACCTGGCCAATTCATGGTCGGGCTAGGGGTCGAAACCACCTGAGTCGTTCGGTTCGTGGGGAGTTTTTTACGGCCGCCCTTCGAGCGATGGGTATGGACAGCATCGGGTTCGTCTGCGACCCGGACCACCCGCTGTTGGGCCCGGTCGCCGAGCGGCTGGCCGCCCGTGGGTTCGAGGTGGCGCTCCACCGCCCGACTGATCCGGTCACCCCGTCCGATGTCGACGCGCTGTCGGCGCTCGTGGCCGGTGAACGGCACCCGACCGCACTCGCTGCGCTGCGCTATGCCGACGCGAACGGCGTCCAGACGTGGAACGGGTTCGGTGCGACGGTGGCGCTATCGGCCCGACTGGTCACGCTTTCGGCGCTCGACGCCGTCGGCAGTCGTGTCCCCGAGGTCAGGTTCGACGGCCCCGCGGACGGCTACGCGCCCGGCCGGCAGTACGCCTGGGAGGGACCGGCCACCCTCGACGCGTCGGCCCCCTTCTACGTCGAGCGGGTGGGTATCGAACCGGTCGACCACCGCTACTACGCGGTCGACGACGGCCGCGAGACGCACATGCGGGCCGTCGAAGTACGGACCGAGCTGGCCGACGACGACGCCGTGCTCCAGCGGACGGACGTCGACGTGTCGCTGGCGGCGTCCGTTCGGGAACTGCTCGACCGGTTCGACGCCCGCGCCGTCGCCGTCGACTTCACCAGGGGCGAGGACGGTGCGTTCTACGCGGTCCGGGCGACGCCGACGCCGACCTTCACCGGCGCCGGGATGGACCGTCGGGTCGCCGACTCCATCGCGTCCCTGACCACCATCGGGGCGTGACCGTCACCGGTATCGAAAACGGTTTCTCCCGGCTCCGTGACTCCCGCACGATGAGCGTACTCCGGCGGCTACTGGTCGCTCTCTTGCTGGTTACCGCGATGGGCGCGCTGACTGTCGACTACGCAGCCAGCGCCGACGCGAACACCGCCTACCCCGCACAGCCCGACGTCGAGGAGTCCCCCTCGGCGTACCACGGCGAGCGGGTGGTCCTGTGGCTCACCGTAACAGCCGTTGGTGACGGGCGGTTTACCGCCGGTCACTGGACTGTCGAAGCGACGCCGGTCCCGGCCTCGCTGGACGTCGGCGACACGGTGGCGGTCGCCGGGACGGCCCGGCCCGGCCATCGGCTCGAAGCTAACAGTATCTCCGTCATCGACGCGACGAACCGGCGATATCTGTACGGCGTCTCCGTGCTCGCACTGCTCGCGAGTGGGCTGTTCGTCCTCGCACGGTGGCGACTCGATGTCCAGGAGCTGGCGCTGGTGCCACGCGGGACCGAGACGGACTCGACCGGTGGTGACTCCCAGTGACCGACCTGCTGACACACGCGCTCGCCGGCTACGTGTTCGCCACGGTTGCGGTGTGGGTCACGCCGCTTTCCCGCCGACACGTCCCGTTCGCCATCGCCGGCGCCGTCCTCCCGGACATGGCGAAGGTGTCCCTCCTCGTCGGTTCGGTCCGGTCGACGGTTTGGGGAGTTGAGGTCGGCTGGCTCGCCCTCCAGACGCTCGGGGCCGCACTGCTCGCAAGTGGTGTCGTCGCGCTCGCGGTGACGCGGTCGGAACGGCGGCCCGTTTTTGCATCGCTTGTCGGTGGCACCGTCGTCCACATCACGCTCGACTACTTTGTCATCCGCGCCGGCGGGGTTTCGCCACCCTATCTATATCCGTTCACATGGGCCCAGTTGCCGTCGGCCGGGCTCTACCTCAGTTCGGACATGTGGCCGGCTGCGGTGGCGCTCGCTGTCGCCGCGGTCGTGTGGGCGCTCGACCGACGCTACCGGCCCACCTTCTAGCGTGCCCTTCGGGGAGTTTATTAGCGCCCTGGGCCACCCTCCGACAATGAGTGGCGAGCAGGAACTCGGTATCACGGAGAGCAAGGAGCATTCACCCGGCGAGTGGTACGCCGAGGTCGTCCAGAAGGCCGGCCTCGCGGACTACGCCCCCATGGGCGGCTTTATCGTCACGAAACCGCGCGGCTACGCGGTCTGGGAGCGCATCCAGAACCACCTGGACGGCTGGTTCAAAGAGACCGGCGTCCAGAACAGCTACTTCCCGATGTTCATCCCCGAGAGCTTCCTCGAACGGGAGAAAGACATCGTGGAAGGGTTCGACCCGGAGGTCGCGTGGGTCACCCACGGCGGCCACGAGGAACTGGAGGAACGGCTCGCCGTGCGACCGACGAGCGAGTCCATCATCGCACCCTTCATGGCCGACTGGACGCGCTCGCACCGTGACCTCCCGCTGCGGCTGAACCAGTGGTGTTCGGTCGTGCGCTGGGAGGCCACCGAGACGAAGCCGTTCTTCCGCACCAAGGAGTTCCTCTGGCAGGAGGGCCATACGGCCCACACCGACGAGGACGGTGCGTGGGACGAGACGATGACCCGTCTCGAACAGTACAAGCGCCTCTACGAGGAAGTCATGGCGATGCCGGTGATGGAGGGGCGCAAGCCCGAGCACGACAAGTTCCCCGGCGCCCACACGACCACGACAGTCGAGGCGCTGATGCCCGACGGGAAGTCCGTCCAGGGCGGGACCTCCCACTATCTGGGCACCTCATTCGCCGAGGCCTTCGACATCACCTACGCCGACGAGAACGAGGAGGACAACGTCGCCCACACGACCTCGTGGGGTCTGTCCTGGCGCGCGATGGGTGCGCTCATCATGACCCACTCCGACGACCAGGGGCTCGTCCTGCCGCCTGCCGTCGCGCCGACCCAGGTCGTCATCGTCCCCATCTGGCAGGAAGACACCAAAGACGAGGTCCAGGAGTACGCCGCCGACCTCGCCGTCGACCTGGAGGACGCGGGCGTGCGGGTCGAACTCGACGACCGCGACCACCGCAACCCCGGATTCAAGTACAACGAACACGAGCTCAACGGCGTTCCCCTGCGTGTCGAGGTCGGTCCCCACGAGGTCGAGGACGACGAGGCGACGCTGGTCCACCGCCCCGACGGCGAGACCGAGACCGTCTCCCGCGAGGGTATCGGCGACACCGCCTCCGAGCATCTCGACACCGTCCACGCCAAACTGTACGCCAGCGCCGAGGAGACCCTCGAAGGGGAGATTCGCGAGGCCGACTCCCGAGAGGAGATTCTGGGCACCATCGGCCAGCACGGCGGCTACGTCAAGTGTGGCTGGTGTGGCGACGAGGACTGCGAAGACCCTATCAAGGACGCCATCGCCGCCGAAATCGTGATGGTCCCGCTGGACCGCGACGAGGAGCCGGTCCACGACGAGTGTGCTATCTGCGGTGACGACGCAGAAGAGACGGCGTACTTCGCGAAGAGCTACTGACAGCAGACGCCGAGCGTCGCGAGGCGTTCGACCGAATCCGAACGTAGTGAGGATTCGGCCTTTTTCATCGCCGGGAGAGCAACGCTCTCCCGTGCTCGCACTCGCTGTGCGAGTGCGACCGACGTTCGCAAGCGCGAAGCGCTTGCGAGGCCAGCAGAAATCGAAGATTTCTGCGGGCGTTTTTCAAGGAGTGATCGCCAGTGGCGACCCGACGTGGTTCGGAAGACCGGAGGTCTTCCGTCATTGCGGGAAATCGGAGATTTCCCGCTTGCAGTCAGAACTCTCCGAGTTCTGACGACATCACCAGAACACACAGTGTTCTGGTTAGCAGCCAGAGATCTTTGATCTCTGGATACATCACGAGAGAGCAAAGCTCTCTCGAACGACAGACAAAGGTCGGCCCAAGAGCTACTGAGCGACTATCGGTTCTCGTCCGGCCAGCTGCCGGCCGGGTCGTCGTCGCTCCCATCGGCGTCGGTCTGGTCGTCTGACTCGGTGGATACATCGCTCGTGTCGGCGGTCGACGGCCCGTCGAGTGCGGCGTCGTCGCCCTGCCAGGGGTCGTCTTCCCGCCAGTCGTCGTCGCCGGGCTGTGTCGTGAGGTTCTCCTCGTCGTCCTCGCCCCGGTTCTCCAGGTAGACACGACTGACGGCCAGGCTAGTTATCGGCCGCAACACTGCACTGAACGGTGCCAGTCCGAGGAAGACCGTGAACAGGGCCTCCCGGTCGTTCACGAGCAAGGCCACAGGACTGGCGAGGGTAAACAGCAAAACCCCGAGGACGGTTCCGCCCACGATACCCGTCACCAGATGGATACCGAACAGCTTCAGGAGGTTCCCCTCGGCGACCTCCCAGCTCGTCGAGAGACTGTCGCTCACGCCGAGGTCGTCGACGACGCAGGCCGCCCCCGAGAGCCCGAGTCGGAGTGCGATGTAGATGCCCGGGATGACGAAGAAGACGAGGCCAACGACCGTCGCGATGGCGGCGACGATACCGATACCGACCAGTGTCGGCGTCCGCCGGACGACGGTCCCGATGTGGTCGGCGACCGCCGGCGACCGCCCGGCGGCCAGGTCGTCCGCCGTCCGGAACGCGACGCCGCTGGCGATCAGCGACAGCAGCGACCCGAGAAGCGAGACGAGGGCGTTCAACTGGCCGGCCGCGCTGACGAGGGCGACAATAAGGAAGAGCCCGGCGAGTGCGGGGGCCTTCGGGAGCCACCCCGCTGCGGTGGTGAGCGTCTCGATGGCGTTCTGGCGGTGGACTCGCTCGTTCATGGTCCAATCTACGCGACCGTTTATATACGCCTTTTTATTATAGAAACAATCGCACTACTCGGGCGACGGGGCCGGCTGACTCGACGGGCCACTCACGACGTGAGGTCGGTCCACGCAGCATCGAGTATCCCGGTGACGTCCCCGTCGGTGAACGGGTCGGCCGCGTCTATCGCATCCGCGTTTCTATCTGTTGTGCTTGCTTTCTCTGGCATCTGAATACGCTTCGATACGCGGTAGTACTACTTTACCACACCTGTAACCGTGCTAGCACTCTCAGACTGTGAAAATGCCCGCTGAAGGATAGGATGGGGCTTAGGGAGCGTGTGACTTTCTCCATGCCCCCATGGATGAGTCTCTCGTCACTCTATATAAATCGGCGTCAGACTCGAGGCTGACAACCGGCAGACAGCGGCGCTTTTTCTCCCACGAGTGACACATCTATGCGACCGTTCATACTCCAGTGAGTTCGGTAGGTATCGGCCGTCTCCGGTAGTGGTGTGGGCACTGCTAACAACAAGTTTATTGAGACGTGTATGTGACTGAAGACCATGGACGATATATTTGTTGGCAGCCTGATGACTTCGCCTGTAACGACCGTCCCGGCGGACACGCCGGCGAAGGACGCAGCCGCACTGATGCTCGAGCAGGGGATTAGCTCCGCTGTCGTCGTGGACGAGGACGACAAGCTGGTCGGCATCCTCACGTCCACCGACTTCGTCGCCATCGCGGCCGCCGACGAGTCCGCCGGGGCCTTCTCGGTGGCCGACCACATGACGACTGAGGTGGTGACCACGACGGCCGGCGCCTCCATCCAGGCCGTCGCGGACCTGCTCATCGAACACGGCATCCACCACGTCCCCGTCGTCGACGAGACGGCGGGCGTCGTGGGGATGGTGACGACGACGGACCTGACGGCGTATCTCGCGGGGGCCGTGGACTCCGAGTCCCCCCGCGCGTGGACCTGAATCGACGGTTCGGGGCGGCAAATTTGACGCCGACCGACAGTCGGGGACCCACTCCGTCAGTCACGTCAATCGCTATACAGCGCGCTTGATTGTGGACAATATATATCCCCTAATGGGGGGATTAGGAACACTAGTCCCTTGATGAACATCCTCTTATGGGAGTCGCCTCTAGACACGCGCACACATGGTTGAGCGACACATCAGTGACCAGTCTGTGGGCGAGGCCGGGCTCGCAGACCCGACTGACGAACGGTCGAACTGCGGCGTCGGGGTCGTCATGGACCTCGACGGCGAGAGCGACCACGGCACCGTCTCCGACGGGCTCGAACTGCTGGAGAATCTCGAACACCGGGGGACCACCGGCGCGGAGAAGGGGACCGGCGACGGCGCGGGTATCATGCTCCAGATTCCCCACGAGTTCTTCACCGAGGAAATCGACGCTGACCTCCCCGAACCGGGCGCGTACGCGGTCGGCACCCTCTTTCTGCCACCCGAAGACGAGGCCCGCGAGGACCTGAAAGCCCTCGTCGAGACGGAACTCGCCGGCGAGGGACTCGACGTGCTCGGCTGGCGTACCGTCCCGACAGACAACAGCGACCTGGGCGCGACGGCGCTGGAATCCGAACCGGAGATCGTCCAGTTCGTCGTCACCGCCGAGGACGGCGCGACCGGCGAGGACCTGGACAACAAGCTCTACGTCGGCCGACGCGTCCTCGAAAACACGGTCGAAGAAGAGCAGCCACCGGGCCACGACCGCTTCTACATCGTCTCGCTGGCCTCTGACGTCGTCGTCTACAAGGGACTGCTCAAGGCCGAGCAACTGCCGGGCTACTATCCGGACCTCTCCGACGAGCGTTTCGAGTCCACCTTCGCGATGGTCCACGCGCGGTTCTCGACGAACACGCTGGGCGCGTGGCACCTCGCACACCCGTACCGCCGGGTCATCCACAACGGCGAGTTCAACACCATTCAGGGGAACATCAACTGGATGCGCGCACGCGAGACCGACATCGCGAGCGACTCCTTTGGTGGCGACATCGAGCGGATCAAACCCATCATCGACGACCCGTCCCAGTCCGACACCGCCAGCGTCGACAACGCGCTGGAACTCCTGCTTCAGGGCGGTCGGGACCTCCCCCACGCGCTCCGGATGCTCATCCCCGAGGCGTGGCGCGGCGAGATGAACAACGTCTCCGGCGACCGCCGTGACTTCTATGACTACCACGCCTCGCTGGTCGAGCCGTGGGACGGCCCCGCGCTCGTGGCCGCTACCGACGGCGAGCGCATCGGCGCGGTGCTGGACCGCAACGGCCTGCGCCCGTGCCGGTACGATATCCTCGAAGACAACACGCTCGTTATGTCCTCCGAGGCCGGCGCCCTGGAGTCAGACCCCAGCGATATCGCCGAGCGCGGCCGACTCCAGCCGGGCCAGTGTTTCCTGGCCGACCCCGAGGAGGGCCGGGTCATCCCCGACGCCGAAGTGTTCGACTCCATCGCCGACGACAAGTACGGGGAGTGGGTCGAGGCCGAACAGCTCCACCTCGACGACGTCGCTGCCCGCGAGGACAACACGCCACAGGACAGCGTCGGCGGCCTCCGCAGCCAGCAGGCGATGTACGGCTACACCTACGACGAGGTCGACCACCTCATCGAGCCGATGGCCGAGAAGGGGAAAGACCCCGTCGGCTCCATGGGCGACGACACGCCGCTGTCGGTACTCTCGCAGTTCAACCGGCCGCTGTTTACCTACTTCAAGCAGCTGTTCGCACAGGTGACCAACCCGCCGCTTGACTACATCCGCGAGGAACTGGTCACCTCGCTCGAATCGCGGCTGGGCCACCAGCGCAACCTGCTCGACGAGAGCCAGGCACACGCCCGCCAGTTAGTGCTCGACTCACCCATCCTCACCGACGAGGAGACGGAGTCCATCAAGAACCTGGACGAGAACGGTATGTCGACGACGGTCGTCGACATCACCTACGAGCGCGGCACCGACCTCCGCGAGGCCGTCGAAGACGTCCGTAGCGAGGCCTCCGCCGCCGCCAAGGAGGACGACATCATCGTCCTCTCGGACCGCGCGGCCGGCGAAGACCGCGTCCCCATCCCCTCCTTGCTCGCGGTCGGTGGCATCCACCACCACCTCGTTCGCAACGGCCTGCGCAACCACGTCGGGCTGGTACTGGAGTCCGGCGACCCGCGTGCCGTACACCACTTCGCGACGCTCATCGGCTACGGCGCGGGCGCGGTCAACCCCTACCTATCGTACCAGACTATCGAGGACCTCGTCGCCGGACCCGACGGCGCGGACCTGGACAAGGCCATCGACGCCTACATCACGGCCGTCGAGGACGGTCTCCTGAAGACGATGGCCAAGATGGGAATCTCCACGGTCGAATCCTACCAGGGGGCCCAGATATTCGAGGCTGTGGGTCTCTCCTCGGACTTCATCGCGGAGTACTTCGAGGGGACCACCTGCCGGACCGAGGGTATCGGCCTGTCGGAAATCGAGGAGGACCTGCTGCAGCGCCACGACGTGGCCTGGAGCGAGGAGGAACCGGAGATTCCCCGCCAGGGCGAGTACGAGTTCCGTTCGAACGGCATCCACCACCAGTGGAACCCCAACACGGTCGGCAAGATTCAACAGGCCGTCCGCATGGGCGACTACTCCATCTACAAGGAGTTCGCCGAGCTCATCAACGACCAGAACGAGCAGCTCCAGACCTTGCGTGGCCTGCTGGAGATGGACTCGGGACGGGAGTCCATCGACATCGAGGACGTCGAGCCTATCGAGGAGATCGTCGAACGCTTCGAGACCGCCGCGATGTCGCTTGGCTCGCTCTCGCCCGAGATGCACGAGAACAACGCCATCGCGATGAACCGCCTGGGCGCCAACGCCAACACCGGCGAGGGCGGCGAACCGCCCGAGCGCTTCGGCACGGAGAAGGAGTGCAAGACCAAGCAGGTCGCCTCCGGTCGCTTTGGCGTCACCTCCGATTATCTCTCGGAGGCCGAGGAGATTCAGATCAAGATGGCCCAGGGCTCGAAACCCGGTGAAGGTGGCCACCTGCCCGGCAAGAAGGTCAACGAGATGATCGCCCACGTCCGGTACGCGACGCCGGGTGTCGGCCTCATCTCGCCGCCGCCGCTGCACGACATCTACTCCATCGAGGACCTGAAACAGCTCATCCACGACCTCAAAGCCGCGAATCCGGAGGCCGACATCAACGTCAAGCTGGTCGCCGAGGACGGTATCGGCACCGTCGCGGCCGGCGTCGCCAAGGCCAACGCCGACGTGGTCCACATCTCGGGCCACGACGGCGGGACCGGGGCCTCGCCAAAGACCTCCATCAAGAACGCCGGCCTCCCCTGGGAGCTCGGCGTGGCGGAGGCAAACCAGATGCTGCGCGCGACCGGCCTGCGCTCGCGCATCGAGGTCCACTCCGACGGCGGCATGAAGACCGGCCGCGACGTGGCCGTCGCCGCCCTGCTTGGCTCCGAGGGCTATGCCTTCGGGACCGCTTCGATGGTTACCTCGGGCTGTGTGATGGCCCGTCAGTGCCACGAGAACACCTGTCCGGTCGGCGTCGCGACCCAGAACGAGAACCTCCGCAGCCGGTTCCCGGGTGAGCCCGAACACGTCATCAACTACATGACGTTCGTCGCTCAGGAGCTGCGCGAGATTATGGCCGATCTGGGCTTCGAGACGGTCGACGAGATGATCGGCAAGGCCAGCGTGCTCGAACAGCGCGACGACGTCACACAGCCAAAGGCCAAGAAGCTCGACCTGTCCTCCGTCATCGCCGAACCCGCGGGCGACGACGGCCGCTACAAGCAGCGCGAACAGGACCACGACGTCGACGAGCAACTCGACTGGGAGCTCATCGACGCGGCCGAAGCCGCTATCGAGGACGGCGAACCGGTCGCCATCGACACCGAAATCAACAACGTCCACCGCGCGGTCGGTGCCACGCTGTCGAACCGCATCTGTCGCGAACACGGCGGCGACGGGCTGCCCGATGACACCATCCGGGTGGACTTCGACGGCACCGCCGGCCAGTCCTTCGGCGCCTTCCTCGCACAGGGCGTCACCATGGAGCTGACCGGCACCGGCAACGACTACGTCGGCAAGGGGCTCTCCGGCGGGAAGCTCATCATCAACACGCCCACCGAGACGCCCTACGACGCCGCCGACAACATCGTCATCGGCAACGTCGCGCTGTACGGCGCGACCCAGGGCGAGGCCTACGTCAACGGCCAGGCCGGCGAGCGCTTCGCGGTGCGCAACTCCGGCGTCAAAGGCGTCGTCGAGGGCGTCGGCGACCACGGCTGTGAGTACATGACCGGCGGCGCCATCGTCGTGCTGGGCGAGACGGGCAAGAACTTCGCGGCCGGGATGTCCGGCGGCGTCGCCTACGTCTACGACCCCGACGGCACGTTCGCCGAGCAAGCGAATACTGGAATGGTCTCCATCCGCGAGAGCTTAGAGGCGAAAGACCGCGGGATGATCACCCGTCTGGTCGAGAACCACGCCGCCTACACCGACTCCGAGCGCGCGAAGGCATTGCTCGAGGACTGGGACGAGGAGCTGTCGAACTTCACGATGGTGATGCCCGACGCCTACGCGGAGGTCATCAGCGACCGTGAACGGGACGACGTACGCAACGAACCGCCCGCGGCGGCTACGCCGACGGCCGACGCGACCGAGGCGGACTTTGCGGCCTCCTCGGACGACTAGTCGGGCCTCGCGGACTGATTTTTTCGGATTCTGGCCGACAGTGTTCGGTGGTTGCAACGCCAGTGGTTCGCATCGTCGGCAGTGCTCTCGACTCGCTCGCGGACACCTCGACTCTCAGTTCAGCGGTCCTTCCCTACCTCTAGGTCGTAGAGCCGACGAAACACGGTCGGTGGGAACTTCGGTTCGAGTCGACTCGGTGGGCGTCCGCTCTCGCCGTTCTCGGGGGCCTGCACCCGGTCGACGATGCCGACCGCGGCCAGCTCGTAGAGATACCGCTTGATGGTGCCCTCGGCCAGGTCGGTCAGGTCGGCGACGGCGGTCGTCGCGACGGTGACGCTCTCGCGGTCGGCCGGGTCGAGGTCGACCAGTGCACGCAGGACGGTCTGTTTGTTCTCCGGGAGGGCAAAGACCCGGCCGAGTGCGACACAGTCCGGGGGGACCGCCTCGAAGGCGGCAGCGATGTCGCGGTCGGTGATGGTTCGGTGGTCCGCTCTGGCGGCCCGGTCGGTCGCGACGAACAGCGCCGTGAGCGCGTCGTGGGCGTCGCCGCTGGCCCAGTCGGCGACGGTGACGGCCGCGTCCTCGTCCAGCGCGCCGCTGTCGAGCGCACTGGTGGCCCGGCGCAGGAGGAGGTCGACCAGGACGTGGTGTCGGTACGGGGCGACGCGTATCGCGGCCGCCGTGTAGTCTGTGAGCATCGTCTCCGCGGGGTCGGTCCGGCCGACGGCGAGCCAGCTGACGCTGCTGGGAAGGGCCGAAAAGCGGTCGACGAGCGCCTCGGCGGCCGTGCTCCCGGGCTCGCCGACGTGGTCGACGGCCAGCAAGAGGCCGGCGCCGGTCGTATTTAGCTGTCGGTGGAGGCGCGACCGGAGGGTCTCGGTACTGATGCCGTGGCGGGGGATGGGCTCGTCGGTGATGGCATCGAGCAGCGTGTGGAAGAAGGCGAACTCGCTGGTGTGGCGTCGCGTGTCCACGTAGACGAAACGAACCAGCCGCGTGGGCCTGACCCGGGTCGTGGTGTAGATCGCGGTGGTCGGGTCGTCTGTCAGGCGTTCGAGCTGGGCGAACAGCGCCGTCACCACGGCTGACTTGCCGGCCCCTTTCGGCCCGTAGAGGTAGCCGTGTGGGGGCAGGTGTCCGTCGAACACCGGGTCGACGTGGTCGAGCAGGCGTTCGAGGAGCCGGCCCCTGTCGGTCGGTTCCTCGACGTGTGTCGCCGGCGAGAGCGGTTCGTACTCCTCGACCAGTCGGGACTCGTCGTCCTGTCGCTGGCGCCGCCGTATCATCGCTTCGATGTCCATGATACCCGTCGGAAACGCCGGGAGAGGTTACACCGGCAGGGGCACCCAGCCGCTGTCCGGGAAGATACCCAGAAGCGCCAGGACAGCGATGGTGAACGTCGTCACGACGATAGAGGCCGCCGGCGGGTCCCAGTGGGTGTCGCTGTGGGCGTAGAAGATGCGCTGGTGTACCTCGCCCGCCAGCGCACCGTAGATACCGAAGATGGCACCGACGAGCAGCGCCACGAGGGCGTCACCGCCGGTCCCGAGTATCAGGGCCGCCGTACTCGACGGGAGTGTAATGTGGTGGGTGACCGGTATCTTCTCGACGCCCAGGTTCAGGAACAGCAGCGAGGCCGCACTGATGCCGAAGCCGAGGAAGAAGCTCTCGGTCACCAGGGCGATGTACGCACCCAGGATACCGACGGCCAGCCCGAGCAGGGCGACACCGGACCACTTGTACTGGTGGGGGAGCCACGGCTCGACGGCGAGTCGGCTCTCCTCGACGCCGCCGTCGGCCGCGACGTCGCCGCCCGTTGCCGAGGTCCGCATATCGCCGCGGGCGAACGGGCTCATGTCGAAGAGGCCGTCACCGCGGGCCTCGCCCACGAGCGGGAAGCCGAAAGCGAGTCGGTGGGCGACGGCCGAGAGCGTGACACCCATCGCGATGGGGTCCCAGGGGAGCAGCAATCCGGCGGATATCTGCCGGATGAACATCCCGAGGATGCCGAAGACGCCGCCGACGAGGAGGATGTCCGGCTCCGTCCCGAACGCGTAGAGGATGTTCTTCCCCTCGTGGTAGTCGAAGCCGGTGTCCATCTTCCCTTTCTTCGCGGCGTAGGCGGTCGCCGCGGCCCCACCGGCGAAGGCGATGTGCGGGCCGAAGACGGGGCCGAAGGCGACCAGCCCGGTGACGTTCGGGGCGACGTCGCCGGTGGGAATCCCCGCGACGGCGCCGAGCTGTGCCGTCAGGATGTTGATGGCCTCCCCGGCGATGACCATGAAGCCGGTGAAGATGAACGCGGGCAGTGCCCCGAGCGCGGCGCCGAACGCACCGCCGGCGAAGGAGGCGATGAGGAGGACGAGAAACTCCACGACACTGATGCCGAGAATCGGAACCTGGAGAACACTCCCTACCATCGTCGGTCACCTCCCGGCTCGGTCAGGCCCGCCCCAGCACGGGGTGGTGCCCGGATTGGCGGCGCTCGGTGGCCCTCCCCGTCTCGGTCGCCGGGGTCGTAGTGGTCGAATGCCGATTCACCAGCGGTCTGTCGCGTGTGTTTGCCAGCCATGGTTTCAGTCTGGTGAGACAGTCGGTTGTACGTCTGTGCCGCCTCGACTGCACGCAGTCGTGCGGTCGGAGCGGCAAATCGTCACAACGGACCGCATGAGCGGTCGTTTATCGACGCTGCCGTTGCGTCAGTAACTAGCACGATAAAATCACATAAAACTTATCAGTATTAGTGAATTTCATGCTTACCAATATGTCTGGCCCCATCGGCTGATACTACCGGCTGTAACAAACTCAAATAATTCGCCACCAGGGGGTGGGGAATATTTTCACGAACGTACAGCCGGCAGTATGAGGACAAACCGTTTTCCCATCACGGCGAGGAGTGGGAGTATGTTCGACAAATCGACGTGGATACGCCTGCCGCGAAACGTCGTGGTGGGCCACGGCGTCCTCTCGGAGACACTGGACGCCGTCGAGGAGCTCCACCTCACCGGGCGGCCGCTGGTGGTCTCCAGCCCGACGCCCCACGAGGTCGCCGGCCAGCGTGTCATCGACCAGTTCGCCGACGCCGGCTACGACCCGGACCACATCATCATCGAGGAGGCCAGCTTCGACGCCGTCCAGGAGGTCATCGCACACGCCGAAGAAGTCGACGCCGGCTTCCTGCTGGGTGTCGGCGGCGGGAAGGCCATCGACATCACGAAGATGGCCGCCGACCACATCGGCAAGGGCTTTGTCTCCGTTCCCACGGCGGCCAGCCACGACGGTATCGTCTCGGGTCGTGGGTCGGTCCCCGAGAAAGACACCCGCCACAGCGTCGCCGCCGAACCGCCGCTGGCGGTCGTCGCGGACACCGAGATTCTCGCACAGGCCCCCTGGCGACTGACGACGGCTGGCTGTGCCGATATCATCTCGAACTACACCGCCGTCCGCGACTGGGAGCTGGCTCACCGGCTGAAGAACGTCCCCTACTCCGAGTACGCTGGCGCACTCTCACAGATGACCGCCGAGATGCTGGTCGAGAACGCCGACTCCATCAAACGCAACTTAGAGGAGTCGTCCTGGATTGTGGTGAAAGCGCTCGTCTCCTCCGGCGTCGCGATGTCTATTGCCGGCTCCTCCCGGCCAGCCAGCGGCGCGGAACACCTCTTTTCCCACCAGCTCGACCGAATCGCGCCGGGCGCGGCGCTACACGGCCACCAGGTCGGCGTCGGCGCCGTCATGACCGAGTACCTCCACACCGGCCCGCAGGGTCGCTGGCGCGACGTTCGCGACGCGCTCGCGGCTATCGGTGCCCCGACGACGGCGGCGGAGCTCGACATCGACCGCGACACCGTCATCGAGGCGCTGACGACGGCCCACGAGATTCGGGACCGCTACACGATACTGGGCGACGGGATGAGCGAAGAAGCGGCCATCGAGGCGGCGACAGTGACGGGCGTGGTATAGCGAGGTCGCGAAGCGACCTCGAGGCGACGCGGGGAACGGAGTGACCCGCGGAGCAGTAGCGAGACCGACCGTAGGGAGGTCTCGAAACGGAACGGGGAGTGAAACGAGCCGTGGAGTAGTAGCGAGGAATCTCGCTGCGCTCGACTCCTCGAAGCGGCGAACGCAGTGAGCCACAGAGCAGTAGCGAGGTCGCGGAGCAGTAGCGACCGCGGCTACACGAGTTCGCTGATAGCCTCGGCCTCGGCGTCCCAGCGCACCGACTCCCCGCTGGGCTCCGACGAGTCGACGATTTCCGCGGTGAACACGACGCTCAGTCGGTACACCGTCGACGCGGACTCGTCGTCCTCGTTGCGGATGCCGTGGATGTTGGCGCTGACGGCGTCGGTCACCCGACAGTCCACGTCGGCGGCATCCCTGACGATGCGCCTGACCGCTTCCCCGAGGCGTTCGTCGGGTCGGGTCTGGCCCCGCGGGACCACCCACTCCCCGTCGCCCTCCCGTACCAGCACAGCGCCGTCGTCGTCTCTGACCACCGCCCGAACGTCGAGCTGTCCGTCGCGTGACCGTTCGAGCGACCGCTGGTACCGCTGTTCCCCCACCTCGAAGGTCGTCTGCGTGACCTCCGGCGTGCCGAACTCCTCCTCGAGTCGAGTCAACCGCTCCTCGACTCGTGACCGAGAACGGCTGGCTACGTCCATGCCAGTTGGTCACCACGCTCCCGTATAAACCCAGCCACTCGTTTTCTTCCTCTGAAAACGCCCTATACGGCTGTTAGCGGCGCTGATTCGGGTTTGGGGCTTCGGTCTATACGTGCTCGTCGAGGAAGTCGACGACGCGAGTGTAGGCCTCGATTCGGTTCTCCAGTTTGCTGATGCCGTGGCCCTCGTCGTCGAAGATTTTCAGCTCGACGGGGACCCCGTGGGACTCGACCTCCGCAGCGATTTGCTCGGCCTCGCCGACCGGGACTCGCGGGTCGTTCGCGCCGTGGAGGACGAACAGCGGCGCCGTGATGCGGTCGGCCCGGTTGATGGGCGAGATGGATTCGAGAAAGTCGCGGTCCTCGGCGAGCGAACCGTACTCGGCCTCCCGCAGTTCGCGGCGCCACTCGCCCGTGTTCTCGAGGAAGGTGACGAAGTTCGCGATACCGACCACGTCGACGCCGGCCGCCCAGAGGTCGGGGTACTCTGTCAGCGCCGCGAGCACCATGAACCCGCCGTAGGAGCCACCCATCGCGACGATGCGCTCGGGGTCGACGGCGGGGTGGTCGTGGAGCCACTCGGCACCTGCTCGCAAGTCCTTCACCGAGTCCATCCGCTTCTCGACGTCGTCGAGATGCGTGTAGGCCTTCCCGTACCCCGTCGAGCCCCGGACGTTGGGCTCCAGTACGGCGTACCCCCGCGAGAGGAAATACTGTGTGAGCCCGGCGAAGGAGGGCCGACGCTGGCTCTCGGGGCCGCCGTGGATGTCGACGATGACCGGTGTCGACTCGTCCTCGCCGGCCTCGGGCGGCAGCGAAAAGAGGGCCGGAATCGACCGCCCGTCGAAGCTCTCGAACCGGACGACCTCGGGCTCGACGAAGGTCTCCCGCGGGATGCCCGCCGTCGCGGCGTTGGTCCACCGGTCGGCGTCGCCCGTCGCCGTCTCCACGACGAAGACGTTCGTGTTGACGGTGCGCCCGGTGACGCTCACAGCGAAGCGGTCGGCGTCGGGACCCCAGGCCACGCCGCCGGCCAGCCCGCCCGGCAGGTCCGGCATCGGGAACTCCGAGACCGTCGTCGGCCCGACGAGCTCGCCGACGTTGAGTTCGTTGTACCCCTCGATGTTCCGGGAGTAGGCGAGCCGGCCGGTCTCCTGGTCGATGGACACGCCGTCGATGTTCCACCCGCCGCCCTCGCGGACGACCTCGAGCTCGCCCGACAGCGAGAGCCGCGCGAGTTCTAAGGTGTCGCTCTCGGCGTCGGTAACGAGATACAGCGCGTCGCCGTCGGGCCCCCACGAGACGCTCGAATAGCGAACCGACCCCTCGTGTGGTGTCAGGTGCGTGCGCTCGCCCGACTCGATATCGAGGACGTAGACGTCCTGGTCGAAACTCGAATGGGCCTCGCTGATGGCCAGCTTCTCGCCGCCGGGAGCGATGCCGTTGACGGTGAACCAGCCGTCGCCCTCGTAGACCAGCTCGGCGTCGTCGCCGGTCCCCTCGCGGGCCTGGACGTACACGTCGAACACCGCCTCGTCCCGGCGGTTCGAGGCGAAGGCAAAGTGGTCCCCCTCTGGCCCCCAGCCGCCCCAGCGGTGTTTCGCGTCGGGCAGCCCCGTCAGTTCGGTGACGGTGCCGTCGTCGTCGAGCCGGTACAGCTGCGTGCGTTCGTTGCCCCCCTCGTCCATGCCGAAGACGAGTTCCGCTCGTGTGGGCGAGTAGTCGACGAAGCCGACCGGTTCGTCGTAGAAGGTTCGCTGTTCGGGCCACCCGCCGGGTTCGTCGAGCGTCCATATCTGTCCCACCCCGGTCGTGTTCAACAGGAACGCCAGCCGGCCGTCGGGCCCCATCGACGCGCCGTAGGCGCTCCGGACGTTGAGATACCGTTCGAGGTCGTACACGCTCGCTAGCAGGACTGGGGGGTGCAAAACGTTTTGCTGAAAATTGGTGGTGTGTCTTCGGGTGAACGGCTGTCGATGTGAACAGCCAGAAAGCCCCGGCGGGCTCCGGTCGGGGGACTCGTTGCGCTCCTCGGCCTTCGGCCTGCGGTGCTTACTTCGTCCGCCTTCCCGGAGCCCGCCGCCCCTTTCAGTCCCGTCCATGCCGGCTGACCAACCGGCTATGGGTGGACTGAAAGGGGCGGCCAGCTACACGAAGGCAGGCGACGTAAGCACTGGAACGAACGGAGTAAGTGAAGGGCGCAGCGAGCCTCCCGAGTGCAGCTGGCCGGGGCTTTCCGGCTGTTTGCGGTCCCAGACGAGTAGTTGCTGGCAGCTACTACCACACCGTTTCCAACTGCGTCACGGATATGGGGTGGGTTTTTCAGCGCCGCCATCATCGGGTCGGATATGCGCGTCGCGGTCGTCGTCATGGAGACGAGTCACCACCGGGACACGGAGGGGCGACACCACCTCGAGCGCCTCGCAGAGACGCTGGCCGCGGCCGGCCACGAGGTGTCGGTCTTCTGTGCCCAGTGGTGGGGCGGCAACGCGACGCAGTTCGAGCCCGACGAGGTGACCTACCGCGGGGTCACCGTCGAGCCCACGGAGACCTCCTTCTGTACGCGACTTCCGGCGCTGCTGGCGAAGTACCGCCCCGACGTGGTCCACGCGTACCCGACACCGTCGTCGGTGTTGCGGGCGGCCAACGCCGGTGCCAAACTCGCCCGGGCGCCAGTGGTCGTCGAGTGGTTCGGCGACCACGACGAGCCGGTGTCGGACCGCGCGATATCGGTCGCCGACCACTTCGTCGCCTCCTCCGAACTCGTCCAGACGCAGCTCTGGGAGGCCGGCGCCGACAGCGACCTGACGACGGTCATCCCCGAGAGCATCGACATGGACCTCGTGCGCGAGGTCGAGCCCGCCGAGGAGGTCGACGTGGTCTACGCCCACCCCTTAGACGACAGCGCCAACGTCGAGTCGCTGTTCTTGGGGCTGGCCGAACTCCGACAGCAGGGGTGGTCGGCGACGATAATCGGCGACGGGCCCGAACGCGAGACCTACGAGCAAGAGGCCGCCGACCTCCGAATCGACGACCGGGTGACCTTCGCCGGGGCCTGTGACCGTGAACAGCGGCTGGCCATCTACAAGGGCGCGCACGTGTTCGTCCAGACGGCGTGGCGCGAGCACTTCGCGACGGAACTGCTGTGGGCGCTGGCCTGTGGCTGTATCGCCGTCGTCGAGTACCAGGCCGAATCGAGCGCCCACGAACTGGTCGAACACCGCGACCGGGACTTCCGCGTGACGACGCCCCAGGAGATCGCCGACGCAATCGTCGAGTCCGCGGGGATGGACCACCGGACCGTCGACGAGTCCCTGGCCGAGTACGACCACGCGGCGGTCGTCGGCCAGTACGCAGAGCTGTACGAACGGCTGGTCGACGAGCGTGGGTTCTTCTGATGTCCCAAGGCCATCAGCGAGTCATGCTCGCGTTCGTACTGGCCGAGTCGTCGCTGCTGGGGGTGCTGGCCGTCGGGCTGGCGCGTGGCTTCGTCGGTCCGGGCGGGACGTTCAGCGAGCTCTCGGACGTCGCCCGCGCGGTCGCCCTGCTCGTCGTCCTCGTCGAACTCGTCATTCCGATGGCGGTGTACGTCGACGTCGTCCGCCGGTCCGACGACCCGGACTGGGTGTGGGTCCACGTCGCGACGATGCCGGCGGTGAACCTCCTCGGACTCGTCGCCTATCTGGACGACCGCAAACGCTCGCGCGAGTAGCCCGCCGCGGACTCCGTCCCCGCAACGAAACCCGTTTTGCGCTGTGGGACCCAGACAGCCGTAGTGACCGCCGAAGACTCCGCCGACGCTGCCGACGAGCCCCTGGTCGAACTCGACGCGGTGTACGACGCCATCGACGCCGTGGGCCGCCCGCATCTGACGGCGACGGAACTCTCCCGCAAGACCGACCTCTCGCCCGAGCAAGCCCGCGAGGCCCTCGAAGCGCTGGCCGACGACGGCGAGATACAGCGCCAGGACGTCTCGGGCGTCGAGTCGGTCTGGTATCCGACCGACGTAGCGGAGGTGACCGACCGCGAGCGAGTGATTCTGTTTCCGGACCGCCGCGAGGTCGTCGTCGAGCACCCCGACCAGTTCACCCGTGCACAGCTCTCGCAGTTCGCCCGGCTGCAGGACTCGAATCGCTCCGGCGGCTACGTCTACGAGCTTCGCGAGGCCGACATCTGGGCCGCGCCACACGAGACCCTCGAGGACCTGCTGTCGACGATGCGGGACGTGCTGGGGGAGCGGTCGACCCACCTCGAAGAGTGGGTGACGAGCCAGTGGGAACGGGCCCGGAAGTTCCGGCTGTACACCCACGAGGACGGCTACGTCGTCCTCGAAGCCGAAAGCGACGACTTGATGGGCAACGTCGCCCGGCCGAAACTCGACGAGGACCTGTTGCGGGCGCCCATCTCCGACTCGGAGTCGTGGGTCGACGCCGACGCCACGGCCGAAATCAAGCGCACGCTGTACGAGGCCGGCTACCCGGTGCGTGACGACCGCGAGCTGGCCACCGGCGAGCCCCTGGAGATGGAACTGCGCCTGCGCCTGCGGGACTACCAGGCCGACTGGGTCGAGCGGTTCACCGAGCAGGGCTCGGGCGTCTTCGTCGGCCCACCGGGGTCGGGCAAGACCGTGGCGGCGATGGGCGCGATGGCCGCCGTCGGCGGGGAGACGCTGATTCTGGTGCCCTCGAGAGAACTCGCGACCCAATGGCGCGACGAACTGGTCAGACACACCACGCTGACCGACGAGGACATCGGCGAGTACCACGGTGGCGAGAAGGAGATTCGCCCCGTCACCATCGCCACCTACCGCACCGCCGGGATGGACCGTCACCGGAAGCTGTTCGACCAGCGCAAGTGGGGGCTCGTCGTCTTCGACGAGGTCCACCACGTACCAGCGCCCATCTACCGCCGCAGTGCGAACCTCCAGACCAAACACCGGCTCGGACTCACGGCGACGCCGACCCGCGAGTCCGACGACGAGGAGGAGATTTTCACGCTCGTCGGGCCGCCTATCGGCACCGACTGGGGGAAGCTCTTCGACGAGGGCTACGTCGCCGAGCCCGAAGTCGAGATTCGCCTGGTCCCCTGGGGGAGCGACGACGAGCGTACGGAGTACGCCGCCACGTCGGGCCACGACCGCCGGCAGGCCGCAGCGGGCAATACCGGAAAGATAGACGAGATACGCTACACGCTCGCCGAACACCCGGCGGCGAAGGCGCTGGTCTTCGTCGAGTATCTCGACGACGGGAAGGCCATCAGCGAGGCCATCGACGCGCCATTCATCAGCGGCGAGACGCGCCACGCCGAGCGCGAGCGCCTCTTCGACGCGTTCCGCCGGGGCGAGCAGGACACGCTGGTCGTCTCCAGAGTGGGCGACGAGGGTATCGACCTGCCAGACGCCGAACTCGCCGTCGTCGCGTCGGGGCTGGGCGGCTCCCGACGCCAGGGCGCCCAGCGGGCCGGCCGGACGATGCGCCCCGCCGGCGACGCCCGGATGGTCGTGCTGGCCACGCGAGGGACGACCGAGGAGGACTTCGTCCGCCGGCAGATGCGCCATCTCGCCTCCAAAGGCATCCAGGTCACCGAACAGGAGGCCCACGCCGTGGAGCCGAGCACGGACTAGCGCGGTCGTGAGCCGGGCGTGCAATACCGGGGGTGGTTGATGTGCTTTCGATATCAGGTTACCATACACGATGGGAGTGATGGATGCCCTCTTTGGGACCGGCGAGGAGACGGAACAGAAGTACGCGATACTGCTCGCCGCCGGACCGGACGACGCACCGGTGGCCAACAACGCGTTCAACTACGCGCTCGAGTTCGCCGACGCCGGCTACGAGGTACAGCTCTTCCTCGACGGCCAGGCCACGAAGTGGCCGGGGGCCTTCGCCGAGAACCCCGACCTGCCCTTCGCCCACGACTGGGAGCGGATTCGCGACCTCGGCCTGCTGGCCGGGGCCTGTGGCTACTGTGCGAACGCGTTCGACGCCACGGAGGCCTGCGAGAACTCCGGTATCGAACTCCTCAGCGACGAGATGTCACACGCACCGGCGGTGGCCCGGCTGGCCGACGATGGCTACGAGCTGCTCACTATCGGGTAACACCCCGCTACTCGTCGAACCCGTCGGGGTCCCGGGCCGCCTGTGCGACGTTGACCGCGGCGACGTTCTCGGCCACGTCGTGGACCCGTATCACGTCGGCGCCCCGCTCCGTGGCGATAGTCGTCCCCGCTATCGTCGCCTCCAGACAGTCGCCGGGTTCCTCGCCAACGAACCCAAAGAGAGACTTGTGGGAGTGGCCGACCAGTATCGGACAGCCAAGCGCACGGAACTCGTCGATGCGGTCGAGCAGCTCGAAGCTCTCGGCGGGCGATTTCCCGAAGCCGATGCCGGGGTCGACCAGAATCTGCTCGCGGTCCAGTCCCGCCTTCTCGGCCAGTAACACGCGCTCGGTCAGTTCGTCGATGATGTCGCCGACCACGTCGTCGTAGTGGATGTCGCTGTCCGGGTCGACGGGCGTGTTGATGGAGTGCATCACGACGACGGGCACGTCGTACTCCGCAGCGACGAGTCGCATCTCCGGGTCTTCGAGTCCCGACACGTCGTTGAGGATGTCCGCCCCGGCATCGAGGGCCGCGCGGGCCACCTCGGCTTTCCGGGTGTCGACGGAGATGGCGACGTCGACGTCAGCGAGCGCCTCGACGACCGGGACGACACGGTCTATCTCCTCGGTGACCGGAACCGGGTCGGCCCCCGGTCTGGTCGACTCGCCGCCGATGTCGAGGATGTCCGCGCCGTCGGCGACCATCTGCTCGGCACGGGCCACGGCGTCCTCGATTGCGTTGTACTCCCCGCCGTCGTGGAACGAGTCGGGCGTGATGTTGAGGATGCCCATCACCGCGGTGCCGTCGCTCCAGGGGTAGTCGGCGCTGCTGGCGGGCTGCTGGATGTCGAGTGCCTCGCGCAGTTCGTCCGAAAAGGTCGAGAGGCCGTATGGCTGGCCGTCGAGCTTGTCCGCGAGGCGCTTGAACTGGGCCATCGTCCCCATCAGCACGCAGTCGACCCGTTCCTCGTCCTGGTCGTTCAGCCCGGAGACGGCACACTCCCCGCCCAGCGACAGCAGCTCCTCCTTGAGATACTGCGCCTGTCGGGGCTGGACGCGTGTCCGGAGAACGCGGTGGACGGCCTTCCCGCGCATCCGCCAGGCGCCGGCTTTCGTGACGTGGGCGGCCTCGATGGTGGCTTTCGCCTCGGGAATCGAATCGACGTCTTTCGGTATCATCGCGCGGGCCCAGCGGGTGCGGGCCTCGCGGACGGCGTAGAGCGACCCCGTCACGAGGACGGCGTCGCCCGGCCCGGCAGCCTCGAGGGCGATTCCCAGCGCGCCGGCCACGTCCGACCGGGTCTCGACCTCGGCGTCGGTCGCCCCGCGTAAGGCCTCGGCCAGCACGTCGGGTGACTCCCCGCGGTCCACGTTGGGTCGGCAGGCGACGACGTGGTCGGCCGCTGTGAGTTCGGTCGCGATGGCGGCGTGGTCCTTATCGACCATCGCGCCCAGGACGACGTGGAGGTCGTGGTACTCGAAGTCGGCAAGGGTCTCCATCGTCCGTTCGAGCCCGCCCGGGTTGTGGGCGCCGTCGAGGACGACGAGCGGCGACTCGCCCATCACCTCGAAGCGACCCGGCCAGTGGGCGTTTCGCAGCCCGCGTTCGACGTGTGTCCGGGAGATATCGGTCCCCACGACATCGGCGACCTGCCCGACGAGCGTCGCGGCGATACCCGCGTTGTGGGCCTGGTGCTCGCCCAGCAGCGGCAGATGGGTGTCGACGGCCCAGTCGGGCCCCTCGATGTCGACGGCGGCCTCCAGCCCTTCGCGACCGCCGTAGCTGACTCGCACGTCGGGGTCGCCGTCACCGCTATCGCCGGCGCTTCCGTCCCCCACAGTAATGACGTCGCCGGCCTGCTCGCGCACCGCGGCGAGTGCGTCGCCCGTCGTACCGGTCACCAGCGGCCGGTCGGCCGGCGCGACGTGGGCCTTGTCCGTCGCTATCTCTTCGACGGTGTCGCCGAGGATGTGCGTGTGTTCGAGCGTGACGCTCGTCACCGCGCTGGCGACCGGGGAAACGACGCTGGTGGCGTCGTACTTCCCGCCGATGCCCACCTCCAGGACGGCCACGTCGACGTCCTGGCGGTCGAACTCCCAGAAGGCGAAGGCGGTCAGCGTCTCGAAGAAGGTGGGTGAGTCGCCGGCCGAACCCTCGCCCGTGATGTACTCGCGAGCGGTCTCGACGAACTCGACGACGGCGGCCTCGGGCACCTTGCGGCCGTTGACCCTGATTCGCTCGCGGACGTCGTCCAGATGTGGCGAGGTGTAGAGGCCGACGTCGAGGCCGGCCTCTCGGAGCGCCCGCTCGACCATCCGGGCGGTCGACCCCTTGCCGTTGGAGCCGGCTATCTGCACGCAGCTGGGCCCCTCCTGTGGGTCGCCCAGCGAAGACAGCAGCGCCCGCGTGGCGTCAGTGCCGGCCCGGGAGTCGAACCGGCGCAACTCGAAGAGGAAGTTCGCGGCCTCGTGGAACTCCATGCCCGCAGTTCCGTAGCCGTCCGCTTTAGGCTGTCGGACTATACGGACTGCTGTACTCGCGTCCCGATATCGTCGACCCCCGGGTCGGGCCGCTCACCGGGACACAGCTACAGCAGTCCGTATTACGCCTCGTCCGCGTCGGCCTGCAGCCACTTGACGACCGCACCGCTCACCGCGAGGAAGGCGGCGCCCAGCAGCGGCGCGACGTCGACCGATTCGGTCGGGCGCGGTTCGTCGTCGGGGGTCTCGGGCTCGGGCTGTTCGTCCGGTTCCCCACCCCTCTCGCGCTCGCTCGCCGGCGTCGTGTCTCTGGTCTCCCACTCCACGTCCGAGCGGTCGCCTTCGGTTCGGCCGGCCGGTTCCTGTTCCGGCTCGGGCGATTCGTCCGGCGTCACTATCGACGGCGAGGGCGTCGATGACTCCGTGTCGGACGTCGAGGAGGTCCCGGACGTCGATAGCTCGGTTTCGCCCGTCGATGGCGTCACGGTCGGTCCGTCTCTGTCCAGGCCCGTCGCCGGCGGCGGCGTCTCGGACTCGCCGTCGCCGCCCTTCCGCCGGCGGTACACCCAGATGCCGACGGTCGCGATGCCGAGCATGACCATCGAGACGCCAAGCCCCAGCAGCCCGTAGGTCTTCACGACCGATTTCGTGTCCCCGATATCGGTGTCCGGGACCGGAACTCTCTCGCGGAGCCCGCCGTCGTCTTCACTCTCGGCCGCCGTGTCCGGCGGCGCCGTCACATCATCGGCCGGCCCCTCGTCGGCCTGCTCCTCGTCCCCGACCGCGATGCCCGGTACTTTGCCGACCAGGCGCGCGAGCCGTGGCGAGTCGATGTCGGCCCGGTACAGCGTGAACTTGCTCATATCTACGATGAGGTGCGGGCGAGATAAAAACCCGCAGGCTAGCCGTTCAGGTCTCCCGCTCTGTCTCACGGTCGCGTTCGCGGTCCCGTTCGACTTCGACCGCCGGGACACGGCGCTCCTCCTCGTCGAGCAGCTCGTGCAACGCCGATTCGAACTGGTGTTCGGAGAGCTCGCCGTCGACGTAGCGCTGCGTGAGCCTGGCCCGTCGGTCCTCGACTGTCGGCTCGAACCGGTCGGCCAGCCCGAGCCGCCGGAGCGGTGGGACGGCGGCTTCCAGGCCGTGGAGGACGTTCGCCACGCGTTGATTCCGCGGAAGCGACGGGGGCGCGGCGCGGCTGGCGAGCGTCGAGAGGAGGGCGGCGCCAAACACCAGCGTCAGCCCACCGAGCAGCAGGGTCCCGAGCAGGAAGGCACCGACGGTCAGGACCAGCGACCCGCCGGTCACCAGCACGGAGACGGTGGCGAGGATGCCAACGAGGGCGACGCCGACAGTCGAGAGCCCCGAAAGCACCGTGGCTGCGAACAGTAACCAGTGGCGGTTGTCGGCCAGGATGCTCACAGTCGACCTAGAAGATGTCACCGCAAATGAGTTTGGACTTCACTCCCGGTCCTCCCGCTTGGGAACGTAGGACCGGTCGTCCCCGGCGACGCCGCCCAGCAGCCACTCCCGCGCCGAGAGCTGCTGGACCTTGCTCACACGGGCAGTCGCGACGCGGCGCTCGGTCGTCTGGAAGTAGTTGACGACGGTCACCAGCAGGACCCCGCCGATAGAGTTGCCCAGCAGGACCGGAACGACGAACTCCCAGACCCCGACCGCGAGCGCGAGCTCGCCCTCGAAGACGAGATACAGCATCTCCGTCCAGGAGACGACGACGTGGTAGAGGTCCCCGATGGGTATCGCGAGGAAGGCGACGTAGACCATGGTGATGCGGGCGATGCCGTCCCGGAGCGAGTAGTCGACCCAGACGACGCCGGCGACGATGAGCCCGGCGACCACCGCTTTCATGAACAGCGTCCACCACGCCGTCTCGATGGCCTCCGTGGCAAAGCCCGCCGCAGCGGTCGCCGAGGCCGAGGAGAGCACGCCCGTCGCGGAGAGGGCCAGCGCACCCAGCGCGCCGCCGACGAAGTTCCCCAGCAGCACCAGCAGCCAGATGCGGCCCAGCGTTGGCAGGCTGGCGATGCGTTCGAGGACGAGCGTCACCGGCGGGAGCGTGTTCTCGGTGTACAGTTCGTAGTCGCCCAGAATGATGAAAACAAATCCCAGCGGATACAGCAGCGCGCTGGCGACCGGGGCCCCGTCCGTTTTCGCCGTCAACGACGCGTAGAGGAGGAACGTGACCGTGATAGCAAAGCCCGCAGCGAGGCCACCGGCGACCAGTTTCCGGGGCCGGGCCGTGATCTCGTCGTCGGCCGCCACCACGATGCGCTGGAATATCTCGTTCGAGGAGAACCGGTCCCGAATCGTGTGTCCGCCGGTCGGAGCGCCGCTCTCGGAGCGGTCGCTGTGGGGCCGCTCCTGGCGGCCGGAGTCACTCATGCAGATTAGTTTACACACTGACAGGAAGGCTCTTTCGCCCGCGACCGGCCGCCGTCGCCCGTCCTGTTGGCTATCCGGAAAAATAGTCGGGGGATACGGAAGTTCGGTCGGAGGGGTTAGCCCATCGTCTCGGCGGGTGCTTCGGCGGTGGTCGCCGACTCCTGCGTCCGGCCGTGCATGGCCATCGAGATGCCGGTGACCAGCAGGTCCACGCCGAAGAGGACGCCGACGGCCCACAGCGCGGTGGCCGGGAACCCGACCAGCAACATCCCGGCCAGCAGCAGCGAGATGGCGCCGCTGAGGCCGAGCCAGAGCGGGCTCCCCGCGCCGGAGACCGCCCAGACGAGCTGGACGATGCCCTCGACCGCGAAGAAGGCGATGACCAGGACGGTCAGCGTCGTCAGCCCGAGCAGGGGGTTGGCCAGTATCGAGATGCCGACGAGGCCGTAGGCGATACCGAGGATAACCTGCCAGACGACACCGCGTGCCGACCCGGCAGAAAAGGCCGCGGCGACGTGGACGAGCGCCCCCACGACCAGCGCTGCCCCGAGCAGGATGGAGAGGGCGAGTCCCGTGATAAAGGGCGTCACCAGCGCGAGGAGACCCAGTATCGCCAGCAGGACGCCGCCCACGACGCCGCCTTGCTGTAGCTGCGCTTGCATCGAATCGGAGGATGATGCTTCTGTTGCCATTGTAAGAGAACTGAGGGGTTCCTGGCTGGATAAGCGTACTCTCGGGCTGTGTGTAGGTTGGTACCAACCTACAACCGACGTAGAACCTGAACGTCGCCGATTGTGGCCGTCTGAGTGCCAGCGCGGCGTCGCCGGCCGACGGCTTCGTTCGCTCGTCTCCCGAGCTTCCGGCTCTCCCTCGCTAGCGCTTAGTCGTGCCGGAAACACCGTCAGAGCAAGCTCTGACGAGCTTCAGACACTCCTTTCAGTCGTGTCTGAAAGACCGCTGGCCGGTCATGACCATCGTCATGTCGTGTTCGTCGGCGGCCTCGATGACGCTCTCGTCGTTCTTCGAGCCGCCGGGCTGGATGACGGCCTCGATGCCCGCCTTCGCGGCCTCCTCGATGCCGTCCGGGAACGGGAAGAATGCGTCGGAGGCCATCACGGCACCCTCGGCGTCTTTGCCCTCGGCGTGTTCGTCGGCCTTCATCGCCGCGAGTCGGACGGCGTCCACGCGGGAGACCTGGCCCATACCGATGCCGACCGTCTCGGTCCCCTTCGCGAAGAGGATGCCGTTCGACTTGACGTGTTTGAGCGTGTGCCACGCGAACAGCATCGAGTCGAGCTGTTCCTCGGTGGGCTGGCGCTCGGTGACGACCTCCAGGTCCTCGGGCGTGAGATGCTGGGTGTCCCGTTCCTGAACCAGGCGGCCCCCGACGAGGGGCTTCTCGGTCAATGTGTCGGTGACCTCGAAGTTGTCGTTGACCTCCAGCACGCGCAGATTCTCCTTCTGGAAGAGGACATCGAGCGCGGCGTCGGTGTAGCTCGGCGCGACGACGACCTCCTTGAACGAGTCGATGATCTGCTCGGCGGTCGCGGTGTCACACTCGCGGTTGAGCGCGACGATACCACCGAAGGCGCTCATCGGGTCCGTCGAGAGGGCCTTGCCGTAGGCCTCCGCGACGGAGTCGGCGGTCGCACAGCCGGCGGGGTTGGTGTGCTTGATGACCGCGGCGGCGGGCTCGTCGAACTCCTTGATGAGGTTCAGGGCGCCGTCGGCGTCGTTGTAGTTGTTGTAGCTCAGGGCCTTCGCGCCCTCGTTGAGCTGGTCGGCGTGGACGACGCTGGCTTCCGAGACCGTGGTGTCGGCGTACAGCGCGGCGTCCTGATGGGGGTTCTCACCGTAGCGCAGGTCCGCGGCGCGGTCGTCCGAGACCAGCCGGCGGGCCGGGAAGTCCCCACCCTCGTCGCCTTCGACGTCGACCGTGCCATCGTCCCAGTCGACCTCGACGCGGTCCTGTGCGAACCACTTGACGACTCTGGGGTAGGCCGTGAACTCGCCCTCGTAGAGGACGCGCTCTTTCAGGTCCTCCGTGTCGTCGCCCTCGAAGACCGGGATGGGCTCTTGCGTGACGATGGGGCCGCCGTCGACCGTCTCGTCGACGACGTGGACAGTACAGCCGGTGACTTTGACGCCCGCCTCGAGCACCTGCTCGTGGGTGTCCATCCCCGGGAAGTTCGGGAGCAAGGAGGGGTGGACGTTCAGGGTGGTCGGTGTGCCCTCGATGAACGTCTCGCTCAGGATGCGCATGTAGCCGTCCAGCGTCACCAGGTCGAAGTCGTAGTCGGCGAGCGCGTCGAGGACCCGTTCCTCGTGGGCCTCGCGGGACTCGTCGTCACCGCGCTCGACGACCTCGGTCGGGATGCCACGCTCGGCCGCCGCCTCCAGGACTGGCGCGTCGGCGTCGTTCGTCAGGACGACGGCGAACTCCGCGCCACCCGGCGCACGGTCGGCGATGTTCAGAAGGTTCCGGCCACGGTTGCTGGCCATACCGGCGAGTTTCATACCTCCATCCGGGCGGTCGGCGCGCAAAGTAGTTGCGAAACTCGCGCTAGGAACGACCGCGACCGTTTGCAGTGGAAATGACGACAGTAACGATTGACACCGCCAGAAAGCCCCGGCGGGGACGACTCGCGCGGCTCGCTGTGGTCCGCACTCGCTTCGCTCGTTGCGGTCCTTGCCGCGCCGTGCTTCGTCCTCCCCGCCGCCCCTTTCGTTCCCAGCCTATCAGTTCCCCAATCGGCTACAAGCGAACGTCCAGGTCCCCGTTGGGACAGAAACCACACCCGTTGTTCCTCGTGCGGTGGCCCTTTGTAGCCCGCCGACCACTCGCCGGTATGTCGAAGCTTCGCTGTCAGCGCGCCGGACTGGTCGCCGCCGTCGGCGGGGTCGTCTGGCTCGCGTGGGTCGTCGGGGCCGGGCTGGTCGGCCGCCAGCGCACGCCCGTCCTGCTCGGCGTCGCCGTTTCGACGCTTGCCATCGTCGTCGGCCACTACGCCGTCGAGAGCTTCTACGGGGCGCGCATGAAGCGGCCGGGCACCGCGGGCGCCTGGATCGGGGCACTCGGCGGCGTTGTCTTCGCCGTCGGACAGCTCGTCCGCCTGGCCAGCGGCGGTGGTGACGCCATCATCGGTATCGGCGTCCTCGCCCTGGTGAGTGGCTCCCTGCTGGTCAGCGTCGGGCTGGTCCGGACCCGCATCCAGCCGCCGTGGCTGGGAGTCCTGCTGTTCGTCGGGACGCTCGCCTTCCTCGGGTTCAACGAGATATCGCCGTGGACGGCCCTCGGCTACGGCCTCGCGTGGGTCGCGCTGGGACAGGACCTCTACCGGTACGACCCACCGGACGGCCGGTTCGGCGATGCCAGTGGCGACTACGGCTGGCTGTCCTGAGCGCACATCGGCCAGGGGTTTATTGTAATCCCGACGCATCGGGTGGCATGAGCACTCGAAGCTCGATTCTGGTCCACGTCTCCACCGACGACATCGGCGAGTGGCAGATGGCGCTGCGGAACCTCGTGAACCTCGTCAACGACGACTCCGTCGAGACGCCGCCGGAGCTGATGGAGGTCGTCGTCAACGGGCCCGGTGTCCGGTTCCTGCTCGAAAGCAGCCCGGAGGCCGCGAAGGTGACCCGGATGGCGGAGGCGGGGGTCGAAATCGCCGCCTGCGCGAACTCGCTGGACCGCTTCGACCACGCTGCCCAGGAACTCGCGACGGGCGTGACGACCGTTCGCTCCGGTGTCGCCGAGGTCGTGCGGGTCCAGCAGCGGGGCGACACCTATCTGAAGCTGCCCTGACGCGGACACTGCCGACTGTAATCTCGAAAACCGTCGCGGCCGTGTTCTCGACGGTACAACCGGCAGTGTAAGTCGACACGCTTTTTCGGGTCTCTGGCAACTCTCCGGTATGACCGACAGAGGGCCACTCGCCGCCGTCTCGCCGCTGGACGGCCGGTACGCCCGCTATACGAAGCCGCTCGTCCCGTACGCTAGCGAGCGGGCGCTCATGCGCGCCCGCGTGGAAGTCGAGGTGGAGTATCTCATCGCCCTGGCCGACCTCGATGCCACGCCGTTGACTATCGATGCGGACCAGCGAGCCGACCTTCGCGCCCTCTACGAGGAGTTCGACGACGAGGACGCGAACGTCGTCAAGCAACTGGAGACCGAGGGCTACGGCGAGTATTCGGCGACGAACCACGACGTCAAAGCCATCGAGTACTTCATCCGGCTCGGGATGCCCGACGGGCTCGACGCCGACCACTGGATTCACTTCGGGCTCACGAGCGAGGACGTGAACAACCTCGCTCACCGCCTGCTGGTCAAGCCCGCCGCCGAGGACGTGCTCGTGCCGGAACTGCGGGAGATTCGGGACACACTCGTCGAGATGGCCCACGACTACGCCGACCTCCCGATGCTCGCCCGCACCCACGGCCAGCCCGCCACCCCGACGACCTTCGGCAAGGAGATGGCCGTCTACGCCTCCCGACTCGGCCAGGCCATCGCCCGCATCGAGCGCGCCGCTGACTCCCTCTCGGGGAAACTCGCCGGTGCGTCGGGCACCTACGCGGCCCACCACGCCGCCTACCCCGACGTGGACTGGCCCGCCGTCGCCGAGTCGTTCGTCGATTCGCTCGGCCTCGACCACGAACCGCTGACGACGCAGGTCAACCCCTGTGACGACCTCGCAGTCCTCTTCGACGCGGTGCGGGGCGCCAACAACGTCCTGCTGGATATGGACCGAGATATGTGGCTCTACGTCTCGGACCGCTATCTGGGCCAGCGGACTGTCGAGGGCGAGACCGGCTCCTCGACGATGCCCCACAAGGTCAATCCCATCGACTTCGAGAACAGCGAGGGGAACCTCTCGAAGGCCAATTCGGACCTGGTGTTCCTGGGCGACTACGTCACCAACTCCAGGCTCCAGCGTGACCTCTCGGACTCGACGGTCAAGCGCAACATCGGCTCGGCCTTCGCCTACTCGCTTATCGCCTACGGCAAATGCCAGAACGGGCTGGCGAAGGTCGTCCCCAACGAGCAGGTCATGCGTGAGGAACTGGACGAGACCCCGGAGATAATCGGTGAGGCGGTCCAGACGATTCTCCGTCGCGAGGGCCACGACGACGCCTACGAGCAGGTGAAAAAGGCGACGCGAGGGAAAGACGTCACCATCGAGGACTTCCGGGCGATGATTGCGGAACTGGACGTCAGCGAGGACGTACGCTCCGAACTGGAAGCGCTGACGCCGGCGGGCTACACCGGGCTCGCGGCCGAACTGGCCGAGGGCATCGACAGGGACTGACGCCCGAGGACTACTCCTGGAGCGGGGCGAGCGAGACCTCCCCCCCGCTGGTGACCGTCACCTCGTAACCGCTGTACTCGAAGGTGACGTGACCGGTCGTCTCCCGGAACAGCCGGTCCAGCGCGTCGCTGTCTATCGCCTCGAACAGTGACGGTTCGACCGCGTCGGAGTCGACGCCTTCGACACGGGCGACGGCCGTGACGACCTCGGCACTCAAGGAGCCCTTACTATTCATGATTAATAGTCGACGAGTCTCGGATTAATGCGTACTCCCAATGTGTTTGGGTCTCGCACGACCGGGCCGCGAACACAACCCTCAGGACGCTCCGGTCCAACCGGACAGTAGATGGTCCTCGGTACGGATTCCCGCGTCTTGACCCTGGCATTTGCCCGTATGGCCGACGCGCTGGGCAACTCCTTTCTCATCATCGTCCTGCCGCTGTACATCGCCAGCGGGCAGGTGACACTCACTGGTATCGCAGGGACGGAGATTCTGGGCTTCGTCCTGCGTGAGGAGACCCTCATCGGGCTGGTGCTGTCGCTGTTTGGCCTGTTGAACTCCTTCGGGCAGCCGTTCACGGGCCGGCTCTCCGACCGGACCGGCCGCCGTCGGGTGTTCGTCCTCACGGGACTGGTGCTGTTCGGAATCGGCAGTGCTGCCTACCCGTTCCTCACGTCCTACTGGTCGGTACTCGCCGCCAGAGCGTTCCAGGGTATCGGGGCGGCCTTCACTATCCCCGCCACCGTCGCCCTGGTCAACGACTACGCCGCAAGCGACAGCGAGCGCGGCGGCAACTTCGGCGTGTTCAACACGTTCCGACTGATTGGTTTCGGCTTCGGCCCCATCGTCGCCGGGATTCTCATCACGGGCGGCTTGAGTTCGGAGGGCGTCGTCACGTACACGTTGGGCGCGTTCTCGCTCTCCGGGTTCAACGCCGCCTTCGCCGTCGCCGTCCTCGGTGCAATCATCAGCTTCTGTCTCGTCGCCGCCCTCATCGACGACCCGCCGGCCGCTGCCGACGCCGCGAGCAAGAACCTCTCTATCGCCGTGCTGGACCCCGACGGCGAGGGGCTGGACCCCGTCTTCGTCCTCGGTGTCGCCACGTTCCTGATGGCGACGACTATCGCGCTCTTTGCGACGCTCGAAGGCCCGATTCGGATGCGCCTAGACGAATCGACGTTCATGTTCAGCGTCCAGTTCGCCGCCGTCGTCATCGCGAACGTCATCTTTCAGGTCCCAATCGGCCGGGCGAGCGACCGCTTTGGCCGCCGTCCGTTCGTCGTCGCCGGCTTCGCCGTGCTCGTCCCGTCGGTGTACGCCCAGGGTATCGTGATGGACCCCTGGCTCATGCTCGCTGCCCGATTCGTCCAGGGTATCGCCGTCGCGCTCGTGTTCGCCCCGTCGCTCGCGCTGGCCGGCGACCTCGCCGGCGAGCGGGGCTCGGGCACGACGCTGTCGGTCCTCACGATGGCCTTCGGCCTCGGCGTCGCCGCCGGACCGCTGGCCTCCGGCGTCCTCTACAACCTCGGGGGCTTCTCGACCCCCTTCACCGTCGGCGCGGTGCTGGCACTCGCCGCGCTCGGACTGACTTACTGGCAGGTCGAGGAGACGCTCTCGGTCGAGGCGGACGCTGGAGCGGCCCCGGCACAGGACTGAGGGCCACCCCACCGCAGGGGTTAACTCCGACACTGGCATACTATCTGATATGTTCACAGACCGAACGGACGCCGGTGAACAGCTAGCTGCAGCGGTCCGTCGGTCGGACATCGAGGTCGACATCGTCCTGGGGATTCCCCGCGGCGGCCTCCCGGTCGCTCGCCCCGTCGCCGACGCGCTTTCGGTTCCCCTCGACGTTGTGGTCGCGAGCAAAGTGGGCGCGCCGGGCAACCCCGAGCTGGCGGTCGCCGCCGTCGCCGACGACGGGACGACCTGGCGCAACGACTCGCTCATCGGGAAACTCGACCTGACGACCGGGTATCTGGAAGACGAAATCGAACACGAACAGCGGGCCGCCCGGCAGAAACGCGAGCGCTACCGCGAGGGCCGGCCGCCACTCGACCTGACCGGTAAGCACGTCCTCGTCGTCGACGACGGACTGGCGACCGGGGCGACGATGTTCGCCTGTGTCGAGCGGGTCCGGGAGGCCGGCGCGGCGAGCGTCGCCGCCGCGGTACCGGTCGGGTCGCCCCGGACCGCCGACCAGCTGGAGCGACAGGTCGACCACCTCGAGATACTGGAGCGGCCCCGGAGCTTCAGGGCCGTCGGACAGTTCTTTCGGGACTTCTCGCAGGTCACCGACGAGGAAGCGATGGCACTGCTAAACTAACCGCTCGACCGTCTCCCGCACCGAGCGAGCGGCCGCCCGGACCTCGGAGAGCCGGACGTACTCGCGTTTCGAGTGGGCGACCGCCCCCACCTCGTCGGAGAGCACACCCGGACCGAAGACCACCGTCGGCCCGTGGGCAGCGAAGTAGGAGGCCTCCGTCGCGGCCTCGAACGGCCGAACGGCCCCGCCACTCGCGTTCTGTAGCGTCCGAACCAGCTCGGCGTCGTGGTCGGTCGCGAAGGCGTCCGGAAACGGCGTATCGGGCCGGATGAGCGCCACCTCTACCGATATCGATTCGGGGAGCCACTGCGAGAGGTGTGTCTCCAGCGCCTCGGGGAACTCGTCGCTGGTCTCGGGCGGCACCGAGCGGCGGTCGAACGTGATGACACACTCGGCCGGTATCTGGTTGGTCGCCTCGCCGCCCTCGACCATCGACGGTGTCAGGATGGGGCGACCCAGCGTCTCGTGCCCGTTTGGCCCTGCTGTTTCATCATAGCTCTCCATGGCCTGCAGGAGGGGTGCCGCGGCTCTGATGGCGTTGGCCCCGCTCTCGGGGTCCGCGGCGTGACCGCTCTCGCCGTGAATCGTCACCGTGCCCTCGAACTGCCCTTTCGCCGCCGTACAGACGTCCAATCCGGTTGGCTCGCCGACGATGTAGCCGTCGGCGTCGAGACGCTCGGCGAGGTGGGCGCCCCCGGTTTGCGTGGTCTCCTCGTCGATGGAGACGGCCAGCGTCACCGCTCCCTCGGCCGGTTCGACGGTGAGAAATGCGTCGACGAGGCTGGCGAGTGGGCCCTTCGCGTCACACGCGCCGCGGCCACAGACGACGTCGCCGGTGAGGCCGCCGCCGGCGCCGGTTATCTCCTCGTCACCAGGCGGTTCCTCCCGGTGCTCGTAGGGGAGATGCGGCGGCACGGTGTCGATGTGTGTGTTCAGGACGAGGTGGGTCCCCTCGGCGGCCGCCGCGGCGTCGGGGTCGGCCGCACCGGTCGTCGCGACGACGTTGCCCAGCTCGTCGACGGTCGGGTCGGCGCCTGCCCGGTCCAGCGTCGCCACGAGCAGGTCCCGCATCGGGCCCACGTCGGCCGTCGAGTCGGTCTCGACGGCCTCGCGGTGGAACCGTTCCGGGTCGAAGCCGACGCTCATCGTTCCATTCGGGTCACGTCCGCCAGCGTCTCGCGGTCGCGGACGACACGGGTCTCGCCGCCCTCGATAGCGACCTCCGCGGGCCGGGGCTGTGAGTGGAACTGGTTGGCGAGCTCGTAGCCGTAGGCGCCGGCGTTGCCGATTGCCAGCAGCTCCTCGCGCTCGGGGCGGGCGATTGGCCGGTCGGTACAGAAGACGTCGGCGCTGGTACAGCAGGGACCGCCGACGGAGACCGACTCGGCGTCCCGTTCAGGCGCCGAAATGTTCCGAATGGGGTGGTACGAGCCGAACATCGCCGGCCGGATGAGCGTCGCCAGCGAGGCGTCGACACCGACGACGGTCGCCGCCGGTGCCTTCTTGATTGTGTTGACCTCGGTCAGAATCAACTCGGCGTCGGCGACGACGTAGCGGCCCGGTTCGAGCTTGACCTGTGCGTCGAGGTCACCGACGGCCTCGCGCACCTTCTCGCCGACGACGGCCATATCGAGCGGTTCCTCGTCTTCGCGATAGGGAACGCCGAAGCCGCCACCGAAGTCGACGAAGTCGAGCGGTGTCACGTCTGTCTCGACGGTCCGGCCCATGTCGGCGACCTTCCCGATGGCGCGGCAGTGGTCGTCCAGGTCGGCATGCAAAACGCCGCTGCCGGCGTGGGCGTGGATACCAACGAGGTCGAACCGGTCGGCGATATCCGCGGCTAGCTGGGGGACCTGGTCGTAGGGGATGCCGAACTTGGCGTCTTTCCCGGTCGCGACCTTCTCGTGGTGGCCGGTCCCGATGCCGGGGTTGATGCGGATGGCGACCCGGCCGTCGTATCCTCGCTCTTCGAGGCGGTCGAATGTGTCGCGGGCACCGCCGGTGATTGTGAGGCCGGGGTTCTCCTCGGCCAGCTCGACCGCGTAGTCGAGGTCGGCGTCGGGCGGGTTCACGGCGGTGTACTGGAGTGTGTCCGGGTCCGCGCCCGCCTGGACGGCACGGTGGAGTTCGCCCGCGGCGGCACACTCGATATCGGCGCCCGTCTCCAGCAATTTCTCCAGCACGGCGCGGCCGGTGTGGGCCTTCGCGGCGTACATCACGTGGGCGTCGGGGAAGGCCGACGCGAACCGGTCGTAGTTTGCTGCGACCCGGTCCAGGTCGACGACGTACAGTGGCGTCCCGTGGTCGGCCGCCAGCCGACCGAGACGGTCGTGGTCCCAGTCCGCGAGGCGACGGACCGGCGGCGAGTCCTGACTCATTGCCCGAACAACGGTGACGGCGGCTAACAAGCGTTGTGTTCTGGCAGCCACTGCGGGAGCGCCGGTCGACCGGCCCTTCCGCCGTATTCTTTATTGCAGGATAGACGAACACACTACTGGATACGACTGAATGCCGGTCGACCCACAGTTCGTCGGGCTGTTACAGATACTGCTGGGAGTGGTGTCGCTGTTCTTCCTGAAACCGGCCTACGACAACCGCGACAGGGCCGGGAGCTGGAGCTTCGCCGTCCTCTGTGTCGGTATCGGCGTCTACGGCCTCAGCGCCGGCCTCGACTGGTTCGTCTCCGGCTACGCGCTCTCGCATCTCGTCTTCACGTTCCGGTCGCTGGGTGGCGTCCTCATCACGACGGCGTGGCTGTTGCTCGCGCTTTCGGTGACAGATAGGCTCCCGGTCACGCGGCGACACGGGGCGGCGTTTGCCAGCTACGTCGTCGCGACACAGCTGTTCTTCTGGACGGACCCGCTCCACCACCTCGTCGTCGCCCCCGGCTCGACGATGAACGGCGCCAACTTCGACCCGACTATCGGCGTCGGACTGTGGGCGATCCTGGGCGTCGGCTATCTCGCGACGTTCGTGGGGACCGGTCTCCTCGCCGCAGACGCCCTCCGGTCGACCGGCATCCGGCGGCGACAGCGACTCGTCCTCTCGCTGGCTATCGTCCCGACGCTGCTGGGGAGTCTGGCGACGGTCTCGGGCGTGACCGTCTACGACTACACGCCGCTTGGCTACGCGCTGACCGCGACCATGTTCGCGTGGGCGCTGTTCAGCGGCCGGTTTCTCGACCTCACGCCGGTCGCGCGCCGGACCGCACTGGGCGAGATGTCCGACGCCGTGGTGACACTCGACGACGGGAACCGCGTCGTCGACTGCAACCGCCGCGCTCGCGAGCTGTTCGACGCCGACGACGACTACACCGGTAAATCGGCCGCCGACTTCTTCCCCTCGGTCGTGGGCGAACTCGATTCGTTCGACGACGTCGAGACGGAGACGGAGATACAGATACGCCCGGACGACCGCGACCGGCACTTCAGCCTCTCCGTCTCGCCGGTGACCCGGCGCGGCCATAGCGGCCGCGTCGTCGTCCTGCGCGACATCACCGACCGGAAGCGCCGCGAGCAGGAGCTCGAACGGCAGAACGAGCGGCTGGACCGCTTTGCCAGCATGGTCGGCCACGACCTGCGGAACCCGCTGACCGTCGCCGCCGGCCAGCTCGCGCTCGCCGAGGCGAAATGCGAGTCCGACGTGGTCCGTGAACACGTCGAGGCGGTCGAACGCTCACACGAGCGGATGGACGCGATGGTCGAGGACCTGCTGACGCTGGCCCGGTCCGGCCAGCGCGTCGAGGAGACGGAGCCGGTCGAGCTGGCGGCGCTCGCCCGGGAGGCCTGGACCCACGCCGAAGTCGAGGGTTGTGAACTCGATATGGCTGTCCCGGACGACGTGACCATCGCGGCCGACCACGACCGACTGCTGCACGTCTTCGAGAACTGTTTTCGCAACGCTGCCGAACATGGCTCGGCAGGCAATCAGAACGCTGCGCGTTCTGATGACGCCGCAGAACACGGTTCTGCGAACCCTGACTCGCAGGCTCGTCAGGACGCCGCCGAGCACAACGACGGGTCAGTGACCGTCCGCGTCGGACTGCTCGGGGAGACCGGCGACGGTCTGCTCGGCTTCTTCATCGAGGACGACGGTGAGGGGATTCCCGCGGCCGACCGCGACCGGGTGTTCGACCACGGGTATACGACCGGGGAGGCCGGGACGGGGCTCGGTCTCTTCATCGTCAAAGACATCGTCGACGCCCACGGCTGGGACGTCCGTGTGACCGAGGGGACCGACGGCGGCGCCCGGTTCGAGGTGACCGGCGTCGAACCCGGTGACGGGTAGCTGTGTGGACCCAAACCTATTTTTGCACTACCAGTAGACTCATGGTAAGAACCGGGTGGAACAACCAATAGCATGGAATCGGAGGTCCCACGACGCCCGCCGCTGGAGCTCGTCAAGCAGGGGAGCCTCTGGGTCGTCGAGGACTACCGGAAGGGGTCGCGGACGGGGGAGAGCCACGCCACCCACGACTCCCAGCTGTCGGCCATGCGATACGCGAAATCGAAGATGGAGGCCGATCGCCACCCGTGTATCGTCCGCTGGGACTCCCCGCGCAGCGTCGGCGCACTCTACTGGAACCCGCTGTTCGAGACGCTCGAGGTCCGACGTGACGAACTCGTCGGCGGGTGGAGCGTCGTCCCAGAGGCCGGGACCTGTGCGATGACGGTCGCACCCTCCCGCGAGGACGCGGCCGACCGCGCCAAGAAGCTCCAGCGGCTCTACGATTTCAGACATCTCCGCGTCTATGACGGCCGCGGCGAGGAGTACGAGGAACGGGACCACCGCTTTCTGCGCCACGACATCACCCGCTCCGGCGTGCGGTTCGACCCCGATGCCGTCGCCGAGGTCCCCGAACCCGAGGAAGCCGACCCCGAAACGGGGGCGTCGGAGCCGGCCGACGAGCCCGCGGGCCCCTCCGACGTAGGAATGGTCGGTCCCGCCAGCCCCGGCCAGCTCGGGGCCTCCGTCCCCGACGTGACTCAGGTGGAGTTCACCGACACCGACGGCGCGGTCCACCGCTACTCGACGCCGTGGCACGGCGGCACCGATGCACAGATTATCACGGTCTCACGCAAGTACGCGACCGACGAGGGCGTACCCGAGGCCTTCGCCGAGGCGTTCGAACGCTGGCAGGCGGGCGACGACGCGCCGAACGTCGCCACGGTCCACGAGTCCGGCACCGACCCGACCTCCTGGGTCGCCTACCGCGTCGGCGCCCACTCACTCGCCGACATCGGCACGGAGCTGCCGGCCCGCTCCCGGCTCGAACTGCTGGGCGACATCGCGGACGCGGCCGCCGCCGTGGGCGGGCCGTCGACGCCGCTGTGCGGGCTCGTCCCGGAGAACGTCCACCTCATGGAGGCCGAGGGCGACCGGCGGGCGACGGTCGCCAACTGGGGTATCGAGTGGGCCGTCCGCGACGCGGTCGGACTCTCCCACGACGGTCCCTTCCTCGCGCCCGAACAACGCGAGGGCCGCCTGACCGCGACCACCGACGTCTACCAGCTCGGTGCGCTTGCCTACTGGCTCTGCTGTGAGCAGCGGCCACCCGAGACCCCGACACCCCAGCCCGGCGAGATTCCACGGCCGATACAGAGCGTCTCCTCGCGGGTCAAACCACACATCGCGCAGGCGCTCGCGGCCGACCCCGACGAGCGGTTCGACTCCGTCGAGGCGTTCTATCGAGCGCTGGCGGACGCTGCATAGCGAGACGACGAGCGAAGCGAGTCGTCTCGTATGGCGAGCGGGGAGAAACGACCCGCAAGCCGAGGGAAGCGAGTCGTCTCGCTGCTCTCCGGCTCACTTCGTTCGCCGTTCCGCTTCGAGGCGTTCCCTCCGGTCGGAACCTCGCTACTCACGGTTCGCTTCGCTCACCGTTCGTTTTCGAGACGTCTCCCGTTGGTCGACGTCTCGCTACTGCTCCGCGGCTCGCGATGCTCGCCGCGTCGCTTTCGAGATATCGACGCCGTCGATATCTCGCTACTGCTCCACGGGTCACTTCGTTCCCCGTTCCGCTTCGAGGCGTTCCCTCCGGTCACGCCTCGCTACTCACGGTTCGCTTCGCTCACCGTTCGTTTTCGAGACGTCTCCCGTTGGTCGACGTCTCGCTAGTCCCGAAGCGCGTCTTCCCGCTCCGTCGCTTCGAGCGTCTCCTCTTCGACGTCGGTCGCCACCACGGCGGGCTTGTAGGCGCCGCCGGGGATGAGGTCGTGGTCGCCGACCGAGGAGTCGACGAAGCGCTGGAACGCCCGCCGCTCGGGGGGGAGTTCGCCGTAGATGACTTCCTCCTCGACGAGGTCGTAGACGGGGATGCGCGGCGTCAGGAGCGTGTTCTCGCCGACGATAGAGCCCTCGCCGACGACGAAGCCGCTGGTGACGCGACAGCCCGCGCCCAGCGAGACGTCGTCTTCGACGATGACGGGGGCGTTCTCGACCGGTTCGAGGACGCCGCCGATGAGCGTGTTCGCGCCGAGCTTGACGTTCTCGCCGATCTGCGCACAGGAGCCCACGGTGTCACAGGAGTCGATGAGCGTCCCGTCGCCGACGTGGGCACCGATGTTGACGAAGGAGGGCGACATCATGATGCAGTCCTCGCCCAGATACGCTCCGCGGCGGATGGTCGTTCCGTCGGGGGTGTTGCGGGTGCCACGGTCTGCGAGGTCGTCGGTTTCCCGGAGCGGCAACACGTCGTGGTACTGCACGCCGCCGTACTCGCGGGCGACGGTCTCCCGGAGGCCGAAGTTCAGCAGGATACCCTGCTTGACCCAGGCGTTTGCGTCCCACTCGTCGCCGACCTTCTCGGCGGCCCGGACCTCCCCGGCTTCCAGTGCTGTCAGAAACTCCTCCAGCACTGCGAGATGGTCGTCGGTGGCGTCTGCTGCCGTCAGTCCGTCCTGTTTGCGCGCCCAGAGGTCGCCGATGTCTGCTTCGAGGCTCATACGCAGTCGGTTGCGACTCAGGGGGCTTACCTATCGGGGTTTTGCGCCGACGAGCGGGGGACTGCTTCGCCCGTCCCGGAGCGGGCCGGAGTCGATAGCTGTTCAGTCCGCGCCCTGACCGGGGATGTAGCCGCAGTCGCTGCAGTGTGTGACTGTCCGTGCCGGTGTGAACTCGCCGGCGCAGTGTGGGCATCTGGATGCGGGTCGTCGGTGTGTCGTTACCATACCTGTCGCTGGGCAGTCAGCGAGTATAAGGCTGTGCGTTATATTGAGTAGACTGTATAAGGTCCATTATATCGATATTCAGGCGTCGACGACCGCGCCGAACTCGTAGCGACCGGCCTCGCGACCCGAGAGCCACGCCGCGGCGTCGAGCGCGCCGGCGGCGAAGACGGCCCGGTCCTCGGCGTGATGGGAGAGCGACAGCACCTCGTCGTTGCCCGCGAGGATGAGTTCGTGTTCGCCGCGGATGTCACCGGCGCGGCGGGCGAAGACGCCGATCTCGTCGCCCTCTCGGGGAGCGTGACCCTCGCGGCCGTACACCGGCTCGACGTCGCGTTCCTCCTGGACCACTTCGAGCAGGGTCTTCGCGGTACCGGAGGGGGCGTCGACCTTCCCATTGTGGTGGCTCTCCATCAGTTCGAGGTCGTAGTCGTCGAGCGCTCGGACCGCCTCCCGGACCGTACGCTGGAGCACCTGGATACCGCGCGAGAAGTTCGTCGCCTTCAGCAGCGGGACCGACTCGCTGACGACGTCGAGGTCGGCCAGTCCGTCGTCGGAAAAGCCCGTGGTCCCGACGACCAGCCCGACGCCGGCCTCGACACAGGCCTCGGCCAGGGGCAGCGTCGACTCGGGGATAGAGAAGTCGACGACCACGTCCACGCCGTGCTCGGCGAGGGCGCCGGCCACGTCCTCGGCGACGACCGGGACCCCGTCGACCTCGCCGGCTTCGACGTCGAAGCCGACGACGACCTCGAGGTCGTCGCGGTCGGCGGCCGTCTCGATGACCGTCTGTCCCATGCGACCCGCCGCACCGTTGACGGCAATCCGTGTCATCGCTCTACCTCCGCGTAGGCGTCCTCTAAGTCCTCCGTTTCGAGGTCGGCGAGCACGTCACGCAGGTCCTCGAGATACTCGTCGGCCAGCCTGGACAGCGGCTGGCGAAGGTGGGCCGGGCCATAACCCCGAATCCGCATCGCCTCCTTGACCGGGATGGGGTTGGTCTCGACGAACAGCTCGCGAAAGAGCGGCCCGAGTTCGTGGTGGATGGCCCGCGCTCGCTCGAAGTCGCCGGCCAGCCCTGCCCCGACCATCGCGCAGGTGCGCTCCGGTTCGACGTTTGCGGCCACGGAGATACAGCCCGCCGCTCCGACCGACAGCATCGGCAGGGTCATGCCGTCGTCGCCCGACAGCACCGCGAACTCCTCGTCTCGGGTGCGCTCGATGATTTCGGATATCTGGTTCATGTCGCCACTTGCTGCCTTGTACGCCTGGATGTTCTCGTGGGCAGCGAGGGAAACGGCGGTGTCGGGCTCGATGTTCTGCCCGGTTCGGGACGGGACGTTGTAGACAATCTGGGGGCAGTCCACCGCGTCGGCGATGGTCTCGTAGTGGTCGACCAGGCCGCGCTGTTCGGGCTTGTTGTAGTACGGCGAAATCAGGAGCAGGGCGTCGGCACCGGCGTCGGCGGCCCGCCGGGAGAGCGAGAGCGCCTCGCGGGTGTTGTTGGAGCCGGTGCCGGCGATGACTGGGACGTCGTCGACGGCGTCGATGACCGCCTCGACGACCTCGATGTGTTCGTCGTGGGTCATCGTCGCCGACTCGCCCGTCGAGCCGGCCGGGACCAGCCCGTCGACGCCGGCGGCCTCCAGCCGCTGGGCGTCTCGCCGGAGTGTCTCGAAGTCGATACTGCGCTCGTCGTCGTCGTGGAACGGCGTACACATCGCGGGGTAGACGCCGTGGAAGTCGGGTGCTGTCATTGCTGAGTGGTGTGGTGTCGCTGTGGGATTAGTTGTCCGGTCTGTCCGTCAAAAGAGCGACCCGTGACGGGTGCGCCACGCCCGCCACGAGTCAGCGACCCTCGACGAGTGCGCCACGCCCGCCGAGAGTCAGAAACTACCGCTTGCGCTTGCGTTTCGGGACGACGCCGTCGCCGCTGGGTACCGAACGTGCCGTACCGTGGCGTCGTCGCATACTCGTCTGGCCGTCCGTGAGCGACTTATCCTTTTTGCTCTCCGCGAACCCCGAAAACCTATCCGGGTTCGGGTGGGAAATCACCGTATGACTGTCTCTCACTCGGGACAACGCGTGGCCGTCCTGGCCGACGCGCAGAACCTCTATCACACTGCCCGGAGCCTCTACACGCGTAACATCGACTACTCGGAACTGCTCGAAGCGGCCGTCGACGGCCGCGAACTCACCCGCGCTATCGCCTACGTCATCCGCGCCGACTCCCCGGAAGAGGAGACGTTCTTCGACGCGCTCACCGACATCGGATTCGAGACCCGTATCAAGGACATCAAAACGTTCCAGGACGGCTCCCAGAAGGCCGACTGGGACGTGGGGATGAGCCTGGACGCGGTCACACTGGCGAAACACAACGACGCTATCGTGCTGTGTACCGGCGACGGCGACTTCGCACGCGTCTGTCGGTACGTCCGCCACGAGGGGTGTCGCATCGAAGCGATGGGGTTCGAGGAGTCCTCCTCTGAAGACCTCAAGTCCGCCGTCGACGGGTTCGTCGACCTGAGCGAGGAACCCGACAAATATCTGCTGTAGCTCGCAAGGGTCAGAAACCAGAGAACAGAGCGACGGTTAGACCGCGCGACCGTCTTCCGAAGTGCCGACCAGCAAGGCGCCGGCGGCCAGGCCCAGCGCCGCGACGCCGGCCATGACGCCGGCCACGGTGGTCGAGATGCCGATATCGAACGGGCCCGACGCGAGAATCAGCACCGAGCTGACGACCAGCAACGCGGCGCCCGCATACACTTTCCGCTTGTCTGTAGCCATTGTAGGGGTGTCTAGCGTGCCATCCGGTATAAATTTCCCCAAACGCGTCGGAAATTATGCGAGAGAGTCACATACACTGGCCACTGCGGGCGGACCGAAAACGGGTTACCTCCACGGACGCCACCACAGCCAATGAGCGACAGCGAGCTCCGTGGCCTCCGTCGCGGGGCCGACTACCAGTTCGGTCGAGGTGCCGGTGCGGCCCTGCTGGAAGACGCCGTCGAGGTCACCCACACCAGTTCGGGGCGGCCCCGGCAGGTCCACGCCGACGACGGCCGCATCGCCACCTACGCCACCGACGGCCGCTTCGTCCTCGGACTGGCCGGCGGCCGACGCCTGCTCGATGCCTTCGACGCTCCCGCTCACCGCGTCGTCGTGGGCGACGAGAGCGAGCCGTTCGTCCGCGGAGGCCGCAACACCTTCGCGAAGTTCGTCCAGCAGGCCGACCCGTCGATTCGGCCCGGCGACGAGACGCTGGTCGTCCACGAGAACGGCGACCTGCTCGCGGTCGGCCGCGCGGAACTCCCCGGCAGCGGGATGGCCGACTTCGAGACCGGGATGGCTGTGAAAGTGCGACAGGGGACCGATAGCTGACCGTCGCTATGCGCCGCCGTTCCCTACTGGCCGGGCTCGCGGTCTCGACGGCTGCGCTCGCGGGCTGTGGCGGTGACTCGCCGAGCACGGTCACGCCCGACCCCGACGACCCGGTAGTGTTCGTCGTCACCAACGAACAGACCGTCAGCGCGACGGTACAGCTGACAGTGGCCCGCGACGACGGCTCGACCGTCCTCGACGAATCCGTGACCCTCGATGCGGGCGCAGTCAGGGAGTTCGACCCCGGCATCGACCGGCCGGGCACCTACGAACTCACGGCGGCTATCGAGGACGGATTACAGCGGACGATTACGCTCAACGTCGAGGCAACAGATATCCGAAACGGCTCGAACTACGAGGTCATCCTCCGGGACAACAGCGTCCAGGTGACGTGGGCGTGAACCCTGCGGGAAGCGCGGTGCCCCGGCGGCGTGACTACGCGTAGGCGTCGGTAAACTCCTGTTCGCGGCGCAGCAGCTCTTCGACGCCGTGGTCGAGCAACGCCTCGCCCAGCGCCGTCGCCCGGTAGTACGAATAGAGTCCGTCACTCGTCGGTTCCTCGCGCTTGCGGTTCTCGACGAGGCCCACGTCGACCAGCGTGTCGAGGTGGTGATGGAGGGTGTTCCCCCGCACGTCCAGGGCCTCCCGCAGCTCCTTGGCGCTCATCGCGCCGTCGCGCTTGAGCCGGTAGAGCACCCGGAACCGGGTCTCGTTGCCGACGGCCCGCTGCATCGCCATGTACTCCTCGAAGGTGAGGATACTCCGCTCGGGGAGGAGGTCCGCCGGCTCCGGAGGCATTCCTTCATCTCCTGTCCGATCGATGGACATGTGACCAGATTCTCCGGCGGGGAAAATAATTCTTCGCGACCGCAACCGGGCTCGCGTCCCTGACAGCGTCCAGGAACTGCCGACCCGGTGGGCTTTTTTATCCAGAACGCGCAGCCTCGGGTATGTTCGGTGGAGGCGGCGGGATGAACCCGCGCAAGATGAAACAGATGATGGAACAGATGGGTATCGATATGGAGGATATCGATGCCGAGGAAGTGATTATCCGGACCCCCGAGGAGGAGCTGGTCTTCACGGACGCGGAGGTCCAGCTGATGGAAGCTCAGGGCCAGAAGACCTACCAGGTCGTCGGTGACCCCGAGAGCCGCGAGCGCGGCGAGGGCGCGAGCGCTGGCGGCGCGGCCGACGACGACGCCAGCGACGACAGCGGCGTCGACGAGGACGACGTCGAAATCGTCGCGATGCGGACCGGTGCCGACGAGGACACCGCCCGCGAGGCCCTGGAAGCCAACGACGGCGACCTGGCGGACGCGGTCGACGAACTGGAGTAGCGTGTACCTGTTCGTCCACGAGGACCGCGAACACCTCCTCTCGCCCGGCGAGCGATTCGAGTCCGACCTCGGTATCCTGGAGGTGCCCGAGGACGTCACACCCGGCGACGTCGTCGAGACGCATCTGGGGAACGGCTTCACCGTCCGGCGGCTGCGCGGGCCGGACCTCTTTGCCCATCTGGAGCGCACCGGCGCGCCGATGATGCCCCGCGACGTCGGGCTGGTCGTGGGCAAGACCGGCGTCGCCGCGGGCGACCGCGTGCTCGACGCGGGGACCGGGACCGGCATCCTCAGCGCCTACATGGGCCGGATGGGGGCCGACGTGACGACCTACGAAATCGACCCGGACTTCGCCGAGGTCGCGCGCGACAACATGGAGATAGCGGGCGTCGGGGACAGCGTCGAGGTCAGGACCGGCGACGTGACCGACGACCTCGACGAGCTGTCGGGCTTCGACGTGGTGACGCTGGACACCGAGGACGCCCCGACCGTCGTCGAGCGCACCCCGACGCTGCTCGCCCGGGGTGGCTCACTGGCCGTGTACTCCCCGTTCGTCGAGAACACCCGCGAGGTCGTCGCTGCGGCCCGCGAGGTGGGGCTCGAGGGTATCGAGACGCTCGATACCATCCAGCGGGAGATGGACTTCGACGATCGGGGCTCCCGACCGTCGACCGGCGGCGTCGGCCACACCGGGTATCTGACGTTCGCCCGAAGACCGTAGGAAACGAGGTTTTCGGGAGCAAAGCGACCGAAAACCTCGATACGCGAGCGGGGAACGGAGTGACCCGCGAGCAGAGAGGGAGCGAAACGGCGAACGTAGTGAGGTAGAGCCATAGCGAGGTTCCGAACGGAATGAGGAACCGCGACGCAAATCGGTCGCGAAATTCTCGGGAGCTGCATCGACCTGCGGCGACACACCGGTTTCCGCGAGCCGTGGTTTCAAGCCCCAGTGCTCCCAAGAGGCGTCTGTATGAGCGACGCCCCCGACGAGACGACGACGTGGCCCGAGCTCGCCATCGGGTTGTACGACCGACTGACCGGCCGTAACGCCGAGATAACGTACGAGTTCGAGGACATGGAGGTCGACGTCCCCAGCACCACGGGCGAGGACCCCGAGTACGCCTACTGGCGTATCGACGGCACGCTCACCGTCAAGGCCCGCGAGAAGGAGTGACGGCGACACCGACCGGACAGCACGGCGACCCGCCAGCGACCCTCGCTGAGCTGCTGGACGACCTCGAAGACCGGCCCGAACTGTCGGTCGAGGCCGATCTGGACGTCGAGCTAGACGGCCACCCGGCGAGCGTCGTGGGGTACGACGACCTCGTGGCGCTGGACCTGCCCTCTGTCCCCGCTGCTGTCTCGCTGTGGCGCAACCGCCCGATCGACGTGATGGATGCAGCGGCGCTGCTTTCGTCTGTGGGTCTGACTGCCGAACTCCGGGTCCGTGGAGTCCCGGTCGCCCGTCTCGGCGACGACGCCGTCCCCAGCGGCCTCGCCCGACGGCTCGGGCTGGGGCCGGTCGAGCTGGTCCCCGAGGGGCCGCTGCTCGCGCTCACTCGACGGCGCGAATGAGCTCGAGCAGTTCGTCGCGGTAGGCCGCCGCCGACCGGGTCAGCGGCTCGTCGGGGTCATCGAGGTCGAGCATCTCCCCGACCGGCTGGTCCGGATAGGCACCCGCGGCGATGCGGAACCCGTCGGCGTGCCAGACGCCGACCCAGCCGGTCACCGACAGCGTCGTCCCGAGCGACGCCAGCGGGAGGTCGGCCGTGTAGCTTCGCAGATGCAGCTTGTCGCCGCCGTCGGTCCGAATCCGCTCCTTGCGGCCCCGGGAGACGTCCTCGAAGCCCCGCTCGCGTAGCTCCTCCGCGAAGGCCGACTGCGCTTCCGAGCGGACCGTCGGCAGTATCATCATCGGACCGATGCCGGGCGCCAGCGACGGCCGGAAGGTTAGCGCCGTCGCGAAGAAGAACCGCCACTGGTGGTCGAGCCCCGCCGCCGATGCGGCGGCCTCGCGCGTTCGCACGTCGTCGTAGAGCCTGGTCGCACCGACGACCGTCGCCCTGCTGAGTCGGAAGACGGTCTCGACGCGCTCGTCGGTCAGTTCCCAGCCACCGCGGGCCAACTGCGCCTCGGGGACGTCCGGCTCGGCGGCGTCTGGAGCCACAACCCTAGTGGTCGTCCTCTCGCCACTTGTGCTCGCACTCGGTGCAGGTGAAAAAGCGCGTCTCGGACTCGTCTGCGGCCCGAATCTGTTTCATCTCGTAGAACGCCCGGTCGTTGCCACACTCCGGACAGCGCGCGCCCGTCGTCGGCCCCATATCCTGTGGGTCGACCTCTGAGGTGTCGACGACCTCCGAGGACTCCTGTCCCTGGGTCGTGACCGCTTTTTTATCGGCCTCGGCGTCACGTGCTTTCTCGTAGCCACAGCTACCACAGACCCACATATCGTCCTCTGTCTTCATCATCGAGCCGCAGTCGTCGCAGAATTCCATTGTTGTACGCAGTATGCCACGGGTCTGTGTTAAACGCCCGGGTTCCTAGCTGTCTATCTGGTCATGACTGCAACGCGTACAACAGCAGCCATGAACAGCCAGAAAGCCCCGGCAGGCTCCGGTCGGGGGACTCGTTGCGCTCCTCACTCACTACGTTCGTTCCGGTGCTTACGTCGTCCGCCTTCCCGGAGCCTGCCGCCCCTTCCAGCCCCGCCCGGTCGGCCGTTCCACGGGGCGGGACTGAAAGGGGCCGAGCGCGTGGCGGCTTCGCCGCCACGTTAGACGAGGTCGGCAGAGCCGACCTCGCGCTCGACGAGCGAGACGAAGTAAGGACCGCAGCCGTAGGCGAGGACCGCAGCGAGTCGTAGCCGACGAGCGGTCGGGGGCTTTCCGGCTGTCGTAGGAGTAGTCACTCGAAGCTGCTATCGGTCAGTCCCATATGTGGGACGTCGCAGTTACAGAAGTGGAGGGAGTTCAGCTGATTTATCCGTTATCGACCCAGGCGGGGCAGGCGTCCATGTCGTCCAGCGTCTCCTCGTGGAACGAGCAGTATGGAGCGACATCGTCGCCGTCCATCACGTACTGGAAGTGCCGGCAGTTGCCACAGTAGCTGTCGGGTTCCCCGCGGTGGACCGCCGTCTCGGTGATGGGGTCCTGACCGGTGGCGGTCGTGGTGCCGCCGTCGGTGGAGGGGGAGGCCTCCGGACCGGCGTTGGCCAGTTTGGGGTCGAGGTCGTGTTCGGTCGGGCCACGCGGCGCGCTTTGTGCGGGCTCGTGCGGGCTGGCGTCGGCCTGCTGCGTGCTGGACCCGGGTCGCTGGGTGGTGGGGTCGGACCCGGAGGGCTGGCCCATGACCTCGCTGCCGTCGGTGCGCTGGGTCGACCCGCCGTCGCTGGTGGTCGTCCCGCGGCGGTTGGTCTGGGTCTCGACGTCGCCGTCGGGGTCTCGACCGAAGAAGCCGATACCACCGAGGCCGGGCAGCGAGCGGGACTCCTCGACGAGCTTGATGGTCCCCTCCTCGGTGACCTCCATGCGGGCGGTGCCGCCGGGGTCGTTGCGGGTCTTGAACGTCGCCAGCGCGGCGAACAGACACCAGAACGTCGTCAGGACGCCGGTGAAGTAAACGGTGCTGGCACCCAGCGCGAGCAGCGGGGCGTCGGCCATCCAGCTGTAGGGGTAGAGCCGCTGGAACGCGGCGACGCCGACCAGTGCGACGCCGGCGCCGCCGACCGCCGCCAGCCGGGTCCGGGGCCCTGCGGGGAGCACGGCGAAGATGCCGAGCACGACCGCCGGCAGCCCGACACCGGCGACGATGCCGGCGATCTCCCGGGCAGCGTAGTCGCCCAGTCCCAGGGTCGCCCCGAGGCCGGTGGTCGCCAGCGCGATGGCGGCCACGAGTCCCGCCGCACCGGCCAGGAACAACCCGGTCCCAACGAGCTGCTGGCGCCGCGTCGCCACGCGGCCGACCTTCCCCTCGTACACATCGCTCAAACTGGTCATAGCGGTACTAGAACGGCGTTCCTCAAAACTCCCCGTCAGACACTCGCAAGACGGGTGTGCGCGCGAACGAGTCGGTTCACAGACGTTCCGAAAGCACTAATCGGGCAGGCAGCCAGGGTTCGGGTATGAGCGACGACGACACCGAGGAGACCGAAGAGCCCGCCGTCGAACTCGGCGAGGGACCGGACGTCGAGGGGGCCCCGCTCTCGCGGGTGACCGCACGGCTCACGTGGGGTATCGAGCACAGCACCGTCGTCGACCGGGAGGGTGACACCACCATCCGGACGCCGGACGGGCCACAGGAACTGGCCACGGTCCTGGACGAGGTCGACGAGACGTACTTCCCGGACCGACACGAGTTCGAGGCCGCAGTGCGCGAGGCCGTCGGCACCGGTCCGGTCCCGACCGAGTAACTAGCGCATCGACTCCAAGGCGGTGACCGTATCGGAGATGAGCCACGCCTGGTCGTTCTCGGGTGATTCGATACTGAGGGCACAGAACGAGTCCGCCCCGTCGTCGACGGTAATGTGGTAGGCCTCGCTCTGTAGCTCGGCAGCAGGGGGTGTGTCTGGGGGCTGTGAGGGCACATTCTGTGCCCAACAGGTTCGGACGGTTAAACCAGTCGATTCGGTAGATAGCAGGTCTGAAACGTTGGATTAAAGGCAAAAACTCCGCGAGGGCGGTGGGGTCTGTGACCAGCGCCTCCGACTCGTTCTAGAAGTCAGAGAGCTGCGACTGCAGGCCCGCCACGAGTTCGGACTTGCGCCGGAGCGCGCCCATCGGCACGGGCAGCTGGTCCGCCACGGCGTTCAGCGTTTCACCGAACGTCTGCCCCACTCCTGGTTCCCCATCGAAAGCGTTGCGCACGCCCTCGCGGACCTGCCAGACGCCCACGGGCGCCCAGTAGTCGTCCGTTATCTCCCGGAGCACGAGACACTTTGCCTGCCGGCCCCGTTCCTGGAGGTGTTCCAGCACCCCCAGGCGGGCGGCGTAGTACGCCCCGGCGGTCTCCTCGACGTAGCTGGTCCGACCCTCGTATCCCTCGTGGGCGCTCGACATATAGTAGCCCGTGTCGGGGCGGGGGTTCCAGACGCTCCCCGGCGATTTCATCTCGACGAGTTCGAACTCCCAGCGGCCCGGCGAGAGGAGCACCCAGTAGCGGTTGCCCATGTACTCGTTGTACCAGAGTTCGGGCTTGTCGATGGTGTCGCTGTTCCGGAGTGTCCCTCGCAGATACTGGCCGACGGTGTCGTCAACCGCCGTAATCGACCACCGCGTCGGTACGAGCGACCGCTCGCTGGCCTGACCGAGCGCCCCCGCCGAGAGGATGGTGTTGATGTCGTAGACGTCGAAGCCCCGACGATAGAGATAGGTCATCGCGCCCTGGGCCTGCCAGTCGTCGTCCGAGAGGGTCTTCTCGACGGCCTTCGGGACGTGGGGATTCTCCGTCAGGTCGGCGCCCGTCGCCGTCGCCCGGGGGCCGGTCGGCGTCCCAACGTCGTCGAAGGAGAGATCCAGATCCGGTTTGCCGTCCAGCCCGACCTCGACCTCCACCGGGTGGTCGGCGATGGCGACCTCGCGCTGGACGCCGACAAAGCCCTCCCAGACGTCGTAGGCGTTGCCGGTCTGGCGGCCACGACGCCCGCCGGTCTGGACCGAATCGACGGGGGTCTGGCGCGTCGAGTTGAGCATCCCCGTCCGGCGCTGGAGCACGTCCTCGATGCCCAGCCCCTCGCTGTACCAGTCGCTGCTCGTGGCGTACCCCTCCGCGGCCGCGTCGCGGTCGACCGGGGAGAGCAATCCCGTCGAGACGTTCGGGTAGCCAGAGCGGCCGACGAAAATCTCGGGGGCGGTCGAGCCAAACAGCGCGTCGCCCTGCAGCGCCTCGTCGAACTGTTGCTCGACGTCCTCGAGGTGGTCCGTGATGGCGTAGGATTTCTCCTCGGCGAGGCGGCGCTTCTCGGCGGTCTCGTCGCGCTCGAACCCCTCGATGTACTCGTCGAGTCGCATTACCGCGGGTTGGCCCCTGTTCGACAAGAAGGTGTCCCTGCCTATCGTGGGTAACTATTAGGTACTTCCACTGAGTAACAACAGGTGATATTAATCATGGTAAACCTCACGAAGTGGTCGGGGCTCGTCGCGACCATCGCGAGCCTCGTCGTCATCGTCCTGCCCGCGTTCTTCCGAGTGACCCACCCACAGGCGCTGACGAGCCTGTTGCTGGGTGAGGTCGCCGCCATCGCGCTCGCCCACTCGGCGTACCGGGCTTCCTCGGGGAAGCAGGCGGCGCCGCTATCGATCGCCGTGGCCGTCGTCTCCGGGCTGATACTGTTGGTGTCGCCACTGCTGCTCTCGCCCTTCGACCCGTTCCTGACGATAATGCTCGGCACGAGTGTGCTCGTGCTGGCCGGCGGCGTGTTGGCTGGCGTCGACCGCATCCGCGGCGGCGCGGCGGGCCGACAGACCGGTGCCGAGCGTATCGCCGGGAACTGAGCTGGCCAGGCGACGTTGCCGACGAGACAGCCGGACCACAATCCCTTTGCCGCCTGCCCGGTCTCTCCCGGTAATGCCCGTTATCCAGTCGGACCCCGACGCGGCTCGTGAGCGACTCGCCGCGGCCGGCGTCACCGTCGCGGACGGTAACACCGACCACGAGCGCTGGCGCGCCGAGTACGGCGGCGCCACCGCGGTCGCCTACGACGACAAGGTGGTCGTTCAGGGGGGCGACACCGCGCGCCTGGAAGCGCTCTTGCGAGACGACGACGGCGGCCGCGTCCACGTCTACTTCGACGGGGCCTGCCGTGGCAACCCCGGCCCCTCGTCGGTCGGGTACGTGCTGGTCGACGACGGCGGCATCGTCACCGAGGGCGGCGAGACTATCGGGACGGCGACGAACAATCAGGCCGAGTACGCCGCCCTCGTGAAAGCCCTCGAAGTGGCCAGCGACTACGGCTTCGACGATGTCCACATCCGCGGCGACTCCGAACTCATCGTCAAACAGGTCCGCGGCGAGTGGAACACCAACGACCCCGAGCTCCGCGAGCAGCGTGTGCGGGTTCGGGAACTACTCATGCAGTTCGACGACTGGCAGCTCGAACACGTTCCGCGGGAGATAAACGATCGCGCGGACCAACTGGCAAACGACGCATTAGACGATGCCTGACCTCCCAGCCGACATCCAGGACGAGGTGGAACGACTCACGCGACTGGCCCGCCAGGCCGTCGACGAGGGCGCCGCGGCCGCCTATCGCGACCAGCGGGCGGCACTGCTCGCGGACCACGACTACGAGGCTCGCATCCGCGAGGAGGACACCGGCGACGTGCTCGTCTGTTATCCTGCCGAGTGGGTCGACGACGGCGTCATCCAGCCCGAGATGGTCGAGGATACGGACCGCGGCGTCGAGATTCGCCTCTCGGGACCGGGCGACCCGGACGAGTGGGACGAGGTCGAGGAACGGAACCGCGACGTCGTCGAGGCGGTTCGGGACGACCACGGCGAGGTCCACGGTGCGACAGCGCGGGCGCTCGCGGATTTCATGGGGAACCACTACGCGAAGTCCATCGCCGAGGCCACTCCCGCGGAGCTGGCCGAGTTCCGCGAGGAGTACTTCCCGCGCAACGCCTGGCCGACCGACCGGCAGCGCGAGCTGCTGGATGACTCTGTCGAGCTAGCGGTCAAAAAAGCCGATTCGTCCCGTTAGGGACCGACTACGCCTGGCCGTCGACGAGGTCGTGGAGCTCGTCGGCGCGGTCGCCGCCGGTGACGAACTTCGAGAACTCCCAGCCGAGCTGGTCCAGCACCGCTTCCTTTCCGTCCTCCGTCAGGGAGTACTGGTTCGTTCGCTTGTCGAGTTCGCTCTTCTCGACCAGCCCCATCTCGACGAGGTCGTCGAGGTTGGGGTAGAGTCGGCCGTGGTTGACCTCGTCGCTGTAGTAGGACTCGAGTTCTCGCTTGATAGCGAGCCCATACCGGGGCTCCTCGGCGAGGATGACGAGGATGTTCTGCTGGAACGCGGTCAGGTCTTTTGCAACGCCCGGACTGCTCTCTACGGCTTGTGCCTCTGACATGGTAAGCCAAATGTCATCAAGCTATTTAACACTTGTTAACTCCCGCGTATGTTCCGGTAGTATCAGCCGATGGTGGCCGATATATAGGAAGTTAATAATTGTCACGAACTCGGTCAATCGTCTCCTCGGCCGCCCTCTAGCGCGAGATTACCGACCAGCAGTAGGAGATACCTACTGTAACGTGACTATCTATCGTCGTGTCCGTGACCAGCCGACAAGTAGTTTATGCCCGCGGGGTGACGGTTCCATTACGAAAATCCTTTTTAATACCCCGACGCACACGCGGACGATGACGAATCTCTGGGAAGACCTCGAAACCGGACCGAACCCACCGGAAGAGATCTACGCCGTCGTGGAGTGTCTCAAAGGTGAGCGAAACAAGTACGAGTACGACAAGGATATCCCCGGCGTCGTGCTGGACCGGGTGCTGCACTCGAACGTCCACTATCCCTCCGACTACGGCTTCATCCCACAGTCGTACTACGACGACGAGGACCCCTTCGACGTGCTCGTCCTCGTCGAGGACCAGACGTTCCCCGGCTGTGTCGTCGAGGCTCGCCCGGTCGCCCTGATGAAGATGGACGACGACGGCGAGCAAGACGACAAGGTCATCGCCGTCCCCACCGAGGACCCCCGCTACGACCACATCGAGGACCTCGAGGACATCCCTCAGCAGACCATCGACGAGATTGACGAGTTCTTCTCGACGTACAAGAACCTCGAGGAGGGCAAGGAAGTCGAGACGCTGGGCTGGGAGGACAAGCAGGCCGCGATGGACGCCATCGAACACGCACAGGACCTCTACGACGAACACTTCAACTAGACGCCACCGCGCAACGCTGTGCGGTCGGCCGCTCGAACACGCCGGCCACTGGCGCCGTGCCGGTCCGCTTCTCTCGGCCGACTATTTTCGCCAGTAATACCGGTAGCAGTTGCCGATTATGTATGAGCATGGGTAATCTTTTCACCGAACGGTCCTATGGTACCGTTGCACATGGCGACCGACCAATCCGCACCGTCGACGGAGGAGCTGGGCCTCGAACCCGACGAGGAGCCACCCGCGCCGCCGAGAATCGCACATCTCACAGTCGTGCCGACGAACGCGGACCGGTCGTCCTGACAGCGTGGCGGCGATAGCGAGGGAGCGAAGTCGTCCGAGAGAGCTCCGCTCTCTCGTGATGCTGCAAGACCGAAGGTCTTGCACAGATCGCGAATCTCCGATTCGCTCACTCCCGAAAATCGGAGATTTTCGGACGACTCCCTCGGACCGTTCGCGCGGCACCGCCGCGCGAAGAAGCCGCCACGTTATACGGTTGCGGGCCGTCAGCCCGCAACCCACGGGCCTCCTGCGCCCGATACCCCTGTCCGGTTGCCGCTTTCCGTGACGCGATTGCGAAAAGAAGCTTCTTGTCCCCGACCTGTCTAACGGCTCCCATGGGACTATTCGACCGTCTGAAAGGTGACGACGCGCCGCGTGTCGCCTTCTTCGGCATCGACGGGGTGCCGTACAGCCTCATCGACGAGCATCCGGACGTGTTTCCGAACCTCACCGAGCTCAAGGAGTCGGGCGCTGCCGGCCCCATCGACAGCATCGTGCCCCCCGAATCGAGCGCCTGCTGGCCGGCGCTGACGACCGGCGTCAACCCCGGCGAAACCGGTGTCTACGGCTTCCAGGACCGCGAGGTCGGGTCGTACGATACGTACGTCCCCATGGGTCGGGACGTCCAGGCCACCCGACTGTGGGACCGAATCACCGACGAGGGCCGTGACGCCACCGTGCTGAACGTCCCCGTCACCTTCCCCCCACAGCGCAACGTCCAGCGGATGGTCTCGGGCTTTCTCTCGCCCGGCGTCGACAAGGCCGCCTACCCCGACGACCTGCGTGACCACCTTCAGGACACCAACTACCGCATCGACGTCAACGCGAAACTGGGCCACGACGACGACAAGACGGAGTTCGTCGAGGACGCCCACAAGACGCTCGAACGCCGCTACGAGGCCTTCTCACACTACGTCGAGCAGGACGACTGGGACCTCTTTTTCGGCGTCTTCATGACCACCGACCGGGTCAACCACTTCCTGTTCAAGGACTACGAGCAGGACGGCGAGTACCAGGAGGAGTTCTTCGACTTCTATCGCCAGGTCGACGAGTATCTGGGCAAGCTGCGCGACCAGCTCGACGACGACGTGACGATGGTCGTCGCCTCTGACCACGGCTTCACCACCCTCGACTACGAGGTTCACTTCAACGAGTGGCTCGCCGAGGAAGGATGGCTGGACTTTGCCGAGGACGACCACTCCGAACTCGGCGACATCAGCGAGGACACCGAGGCGTACTCGCTCATCCCGGGTCGGTTCTACATCAACCTCGAGGGCCGCGAGCCAAACGGCGGCGTCAGCGAGGACGACTACGAGGACGTCCGCGCGGACCTCAAGGAGAAACTCGAGAACCTGGAGGGTCCCAACGGCAACAAGGTCGCCGACCGCGTCGTCACCCGCGAGGACGCCTTCCGCGGCGACCACTCCGATATCGCCCCCGACCTCGTCGTCATCCCGAACCACGGCTTCGACCTCAAAGCCGGCTTCAAGGGCAGCGACGACGTCTTCGGCGTGGGCCCGCGCAACGGGATGCACTCGTTCGACAACGCCACGCTGTTGGTCGACGACGCGGACGCCCGCATTAACGACGCCGACCTCTACGACATCGCGCCCACCATCCTGGACCTGATGGACCACGACTACGACCGGACCGAGTTCGACGGTAGCAGTCTGGTATAGTACCTTTTTCCGCCTCGGGTTTCCTCGCGCGCTCTTAGAGCGCGCTGTGGGAACAGCGTGGCGGCTGCGCCGCCACGTCATCCGGTTGCGGGCCGCCGGCCCGCAACCCGCTCGGCGCAAAAATCTACGCTAAAAAGGCCGGAATCTCGGCCTGGGGCCTCGATTCCGGTGAAACCGCTCGCCGATGGCGAGCGGTATGCTTCGGCGGACTGCCTGCCCTTCCCCGTCGGCGCGGCACGGAGGCCGCGCCCGGCCATTCGTGCGGTTATCGCAAGCATCCGCGCGAGCGTAACGAGCGCGGTTCACCGAAAGCGCGCCAGCGGGGCGCTTTCGGCATTTTTTAGCGTAGATTTTTGCAAGGAGGGTGCCCGCAGGGCCGAAGGCCCGAGGACACCCTCCGCAGTAAAAAGGTACTACATCAGCGAGTCGAGGTCGTCGCTGGAGTACTCTTCGGGGTCGGTGTCGTTGCCCTGGGACTTCGCTGCCTGTTTGGCCTTCTCCATGTACTCGTTGACGCGGTCGGAGCGCTCGATGCCCGAGAGGACGACCAGCGCGGCGATCTTCTCCGAGCCGAGCGGGAAGTCCCCGCCCCGGACTTCCATGCTGCCGGTCTCGTCTTCGACCCAGCGGCGGGCGCGTTCGACGCCCTTCCGGGAGAGGCGTTCGGGGTCGCCCGCGATGACCAGCAGCGCGGATTCGGCGTCGGTGGCGTTGGGGAGACTCATACTGGACAGCATAGCGTTTCGGGTGACGCTGGTGATGGTGTTGACGTTCTCCGCGGCGTCCTCGCTGGCCTCGGCGGCGGCGTAGCCGACGGCTGAGATGCCGCCGCTGCGGAGGGTGTTGATTATCTCCGAGGAGTCGACGACACTCTCGCCGACGCCTTCGACGGCCTCGCCGGCGGCCAGCAGCAGGCCGATGCGCTGGGCGATGGCGTCGTTGATGCGTTTGTACCCTTCGGCGACGCTGTCGCCGGAGCCGCGCCAGGCGTCGTTGTCGACGAGGATGACGGAGTCTGACTCCCGGATGGCGGTCTTCAGCGAGCGGCCGGCGTTGGCCTGGTAGAGCCCGCCCTCGTCGTCCCCGGGGAGGATACCGAGGGTGTAGACGGGCATCTCGTAGATACGTTTGAGTTCGCGGACCAGCATCGGCGCGCCGCCCGAACCGGTGCCACCGCCCAGCCCGGCGACCACCACGACGGCTTCGGCCTCGGTGGTGATGCGCCCGTCCATGTTGTCCAGCACCTCCGTCGCCGACTCCTGCATTATCTGGGCGCCGAGTTCGTTGTCGCCGCCGACGCCGTGACCTTTGACGCGGTCCTGGCCGATGAGAGTGGTGTCGAGTTCGAGGTTCTGCAGGTCGGCTCTGGCGGAGTTGACCGCGAGGGCGCCACGGACGGCGTTGAAGCCCATGTTGTAGTCGAACTCCGCGAGGGCCTGTGTGACCTTCCCCCCGGCTTGACCGACACCTATCAGGACGACTTTCATACGGAACCTCTAAGTCGCGGAACTAATCAACGTTGCGGCAATTCGACCGCTGTACTACTGTTACAGGCGCTGTGTCCGTGGCGCTGGCGGGCACAGCGACCGCCCCTTCCTCACTCGATGGTGAGCGTGTAGATGCGCTTGCGGGCGTCCGAGAAGGAAAAGCGGGAGCCGACGACGTCGACGTCTTCCAGCCGGGTCAGGGCGTACCGGACGGTTCGGGGCGGCAGTAGCGTCTCCTCGGCGAGCTGGCTCTGGGTCAGGCTGTCGTTGTACTCCAGTACCTTCGCGACCAGCTTCGCGCTGGGGGGCAGGTCCGCGACGGCCTCCCACCCCACCTGTTCCTCCTCGGTCTCTGGCTGCTGGATGTCGGATGTACTCATATACAACACCGTATCGCATACAGGATAATAATATTTCTTGTTCTATCTCATGCACTGTGGGAATCTTCCGGCAATATCTCTGTGGCCGGGGGCCGAAAGCTTACAGTCGGAACCATCCCGATAGTTCGTGTGGACGAAATCGAGGCCAGGACGGTCGTCTACGCGCCCCCCGAGGAGCTGTACGACTTTCTCGTCGACTTCCCGGGCTATGCGCGCTACTCGGAGTATCTCGACCGGGTGCGACAGGACGGCGACGGCACGGTCGGCACGAGATACGCCCTCCAGTTCTCGTGGTGGAAGCTCTCCTACACCGCCCGCTCGGAGGTGACCGGTGTCGACCCGCCCGAGCGCATCGACTGGCGCATCGTCAAGGACATCGACGCACAGGGCTACTGGGAGATAACACCGACCGAGCCCCCCGACGGCGTCGACGTCGCCACGGAGGTCGTCCTCCACATCGAGTACGACGCCAGTTCGGCCTCTGCGAGTGCCGTCGACCTGCCGAAGCTCGTCTCTATGGGGTGGGTCATCGAGAAAGTCAAACCGCTCGTCCGCAAAGAAGCGACCCGCATCGTCAGACGGGTCGTCGACGATATCGAGGGCGAGCCCCGAGAGGCCGAGGTCGAGATTCGAACCGCCTGATTACTCGTCGGGCATCTCGTAGTCGCCGCCGTAGCGCATGAAGACGTAGGCCATCCCCAGCGTCGCGACCATCACGACGGAGGTGGCGACGCCGAGCATCTTCGCGCTGCCGGGCACGCCCAGCGGGCCCGTACTGGACCCGCCGCCGCCGGTGCTCTTTGTCGGGTAGTCCGTGCCGACGACGATGGAGCCTTTCATCCCCGATGCCTCGTGGGGGGAACAGTAGTAGTTGTAAATGCCGTCTTCTTCGAAGGTGTGCTCGTAGTTGACACCGGAACTCGACGTGGCGCTGCCCGAGTCGAGGGTGTCCCCGCCGTCCTGGACGACGTTGTGGCCGCCGCCCTCGCCCGTCCACTCGAACTGGACCGTAGCGCCGTTGTCGACGTGGATGGCGGCCGGGCCGAAGCCGAAGGCGCCGCCGTTGGCCTCCACGCCCACTTCGACCGTTGCGGTGTCCTGTCCGCGGGCGTCGGTGACGCTCCCCGAGAAGTTCCCGACCCCGTCGAGGTAGCCGCCAAAGTCCGGCGGTCCGGCTTCACCGCCGCCGCCCTCGGTGCCGGCTTCGGTACCGTTGGCGGTCGCGGTTCCGGCCGGCGTGCCGGTCGCTGTCCCGTTCTCGGTCGCATTCTCCTGGGCGGCGGCGGTACCGGAAGCGGCCGCGACGGCCGTCGCCCCCGTCGCCGTCCGCATAAAGGCCCGACGAGATACGTCCCTACTACCGTCTGTCATGGCTCGTCGTTAGGACTGGCCTGTCCTGAATATGTCGGTTTCCAGTCGGTCCTACCGACCGGTTCCCGGCCCCTTTTCAGCCGCGAACACGACAGTTCGCATGATGTCACAACAGACACCGACAGCCGATACTGTCCCGCGTGCCAGCGGTATGCCGATGCTCGGGCTCGGAACATGGCAGAACGACGACCCTCAGGAGTGTACCGACAGCGTCGAGACCGCTCTGGAGATGGGCTATCGCCACGTCGACACCGCACAGGCCTACGGGAACGAGGACGCCGTGGGCGACGGGTTGGCCGCCGCCGACGTGGACCGCGAGGACATCTTCCTCGCGACGAAGGTCTGGAACGCGAACCTCGCGGCCGAGGATGTCCACGCGACGACCGAAGAGAGCCTCGACGACCTCGGGGTCGACGCCGTCGACCTGCTGTACGTCCACTGGCCGGCCGGGGCCTACGACGCCGAGGCGACCCTCGGTGCCTTCGACGAGCTCTACGACCAGGGGAAGATACACAACGTCGGCGTCTCGAACTTCGAACCCCACCACGTAGAGGAGGCCATGGAGATTCTCGACGCCCCGCTCTTTGCCAACCAGGTCGAGATACACCCGTTCCTCCAGCAGGAGGAGCTCCGAGCGCACGCCGAGGAACACGACTACGAACTCGTCGCCTACTCGCCACTGGCCCGCGGCGACGTCTTCGAGAGCGACGTGTTGACCGACATCGGGGACAGCCACGACGCCAGTGCCGCCCAGGTCAGCCTCGCGTGGCTCAACGACAAGGGAGTCACCGCCATCCCGAAAGCGACCGGGCGCGACCACATCGCGGACAACTGGCGGAGTCTGGACCTCGAACTCAGCGAGGCGGAGATCGCCCGCATCGACGATATCGACCGCGAGGACCGGAAGGTCGACCCGGACTTTGGCCCCGACGCCTGGGACTGAGCGACGGCCACCGCGCCCCACCGCCGTCGGTGTGATAGTATTCTCCGCCACGGCCTGAAAGCTTTACCACGGGGAGGGGTAAACTGGGATGTATGTCAGTCGGGAACGACGGGGTGCTCGCCGGCCTCCGAATCGACCTCCGGCGGTTACACGAGACGTGGATGGAGCTGGTCTACCCTCGCCAGCGGGGCGCGGGCGACACAGTGTTGGGGACGTGGCAGCCGGACACCCAGCTCGGCATGATACTGTACCGGGCCTGGTCGGCGCTGGGGGTCCCGGTCATCGCCTTCGTCTACCCGCTGGTCCTGCTGGGTGCGTTCGTCCGGTTCCAGACTCGCCGCATCGGCCGCACCGCGGCCAGCCTGGGCCTGCTCGGCGTCGTCGTACTCTCGCTGGTGGTCTGGGGCGCGCTCGCGGCACTCGCTCGGTTCCAGCTCGACCTCATCGCCGGTGGCTTCCTGGCCATCGCGCTCGCCGGCGGGGTGGCGACCGTCTCGGCCGCGCTGGCCGTCGGGACGAAGTCGGCCGGCGGTCGGGCCACGACGGTCCTGCTCGCCTATCCCTTTGCCATGACCGCTATCTTCCTCCCGCCGGTCGTGGCCGCGCTGTTCTCGAAGACGCTCGCCGCCGTCGTCCTCCCCAACAGCACCGCCCTGGCCCGGTGGCTGCTCGCCAACGCGCTCGCACCCATCGGCCTCGCCGAGACGTTCTCCCGGACGTTCGAACTGGAGGGTGTGGGCTATGTCATCATGTGGCTGGCCATCTCCTTCCCCATCGGCTGGGTGCTGGGCTCGCTGGTCACCCTGGCCGACCTCGTCAGACCTACCGAGTAAAGTAACGGCTTTGGGTCTGGGCTCCTAACTCGCGGCTGCTATGGAACTAGACGCGCTGAAGACGGCTGTCGCCTTCCTCGTCCTGTTCGGTGTCCTCGCTGTCGGGACGCTGATGAGTCCGATGACGACCAGTACCGTGATGATGGTTCTGGGCGGGCTGCTCGTGTTCGGCGTCGTGACACTGCTGCTGGGCGTCAAACACGGCGAGTACCGCGCCTCACACTGATCGGGATTATCGTAGTGACGGGCCGGTGTACGACGACCGCTGTTCGGCGCTACCCGGCCACGCGCTACGATGTTCCCTATACGACGTCGCTCGGGCGAACAACTGCTTTTTCCGGTGACTCAGACTCGCTCGTAGCCACCGCCAGGTCACTGGCAGCGTCCTCGCCAAAGCGGACCGTCGCGCCCGCCCGAAGCGGCGCGAGCAGCCCCGCGACGACGGCACCCGCCGAGGTGACCGGCGCCCGGAACGCCACGGTCGTCTCCGCGTCGACGTCGTACTCCTCGACGACGCGCTCGCTCGCCGCGAGCACCTCCTCGTGGCTGTAGGTCCCGTTGTCGTCCCGCAGCGCAGGGTCGTCGGGGGCGCGCTCGCCCGGCGGCTGCAGGGGGTTCTCGCTCCACAGTTCCCGCTCGAAGCCGGCGACGGTGGGGTCCTCGCTCGGGCCGCCGTAGGCCAGCGCCTTCGTCCCCGGTGCCAGCTCGTAGCGGTCGAGCCACGCCGCCGGCGCCACGAGTGCGGTCGCGTCGACCTCGGTCCCCGGAGCGATGTCCGCCACCGCGCCATCGAGCGTCGCGGACAGCAGCGCGAGCAGCCCGTCGGGACAGTCCCGCAGGTAGCCCGGTTCGTCCCCGTCGGTGGGGTTCTTCGGCCCGACGACGACGGCGACGGCCATCCCCTCGCGGACCCCGTAGTGGCGCATCAGGTTCCCGCCCTTCCAGACGTTCGTACAGAAGTCCCGGTAGCTGTACGGCGCCGACCGCTCCGGCGTCGTAAACAGCACACCCTCGCGCTCGCGACCGGCCGCAACCAGCTCACTCAGCGTTTGCATAGCACTCCGTTCGCAGTGCCCGGACAAAAGAGAGCCGAAATTAGAGGGAGTTCTTCAGCTTCTCGAAGAACCCCTCGTCGACGTCGACCTCCTCGCCGCCGGCCTCGGCGAAGGCTTCCAGCGCCTCCTTCTGCTCGCTGTTGAGGCTGTCTGGCGTGACAACCTGCACCTGGACGTATAGGTCGCCGTTGCCGCGCCGGCGCAGTCGGGGCATCCCCTTGCCCTCTAACCTGAATACTTCGCCGCTCTGGGTGCCGCTGGGGACGTCCACCTCGACGTCGCCGTCCAGCGTCGGGACGGTGATGGTGTCGCCGAAGACCGCCTGCGGGAACGAGATGGCGTGGTTATAGGAGAGGTCGTCGCCGTCGCGCTCGAAGTCGGGATGGTTCCGCACGGACACCTGGATGAGGAGGTCGCCGTTGGGGCCGCCGTTCTCGCCGGGCGCGCCCTCCCGTTCCATCCGCAGGCTCTGGCCGTCCTCGATACCAGCCGGAATCTCCACTTCCAGCGTGGCCTCGTTGCGGACGGTGCCCTCGCCGCGACAGGTCGAGCAGGTCTCGTCGTAGAGGGTCCCCTCGCCCTCACAGCGCCGGCAGGTCGCGGTCTGCTGGACCCGGCCCATCGGCGTCTGCTGGACGCGCGTGGTCTGGCCCTGACCGTTACACTCCGGACAGGTCTCCGAGTCGGCACCGGGCGGATGGCCCTTCCCGTCGCAGTCCTCGCAGCTCTCGGGTCGCGTGACGGTTATCTGCTTTTCGGCGCCGTTGTAGGCCTCTTCCAGGTCGATTGTGAGACGGGTCTGGAGGTCCTGTCCCTGTCGACGGCGGGAGCCGCCGCGGCCGCCGCGACCGCCGCCACCGAAGAACTGGTCGAAGATGTCCTGCATGTCGAAGCCGCCGGCGCCACCGACGCCACCGGCGCCGCCCATGCCGCCACCGCCGCCGGCGCCGCCGCGCTTCTCGGCCTGCTCGAAGCGGTCGTGGCCCATCTGGTCGTACATCTGCCGTTTCTCTTCGTCGGTGAGGACCTCCTTTGCCTTCTTCGCTTTCTTGAACTTCTCCTCGGCGTTCGGGTCGTCGCTGACGTCCGGGTGGTACTCCCTGGCCTTCTGCCGGTAGGCCTCCTGTATCTCGTCTTCAGAGGCGTCCCGGGAGACCCCCAGTATCTCGTAGAAATCCTGGCTCATTCGTTGTGTGAGTGGTACTGGATTGAGATACTTGAAAAGAACGGGTCTCCTACGGGCCGCGACACCCGCCGCCGCTGTCGCCCGCCTGCGCCCGCTCCACGGTCCGGGACCGGGGGGCTTATTTTTCCCCCGGGAGACAGTCCGCCCAATGAGTGTGAGGTCGGACGCCCGCGCCGCCGTGCCCGTCGAGCGCATCGCCGTCTGGGGAGTCGCGGTGCTGGCCGTCGCCGCGTTCGCCGGACTGGTCGTCGGGCCGGGCGCCGACTTCCGGACCGCGGCCCCGTCGGCCGACTTCGAGGGGAGCTACAACAACACCACGGGGACTGTCACGGTCACCCACGCCGGCGGCGACGACCTGACAGGCGAGTCCGTCGTCGTGGTCGTCACCGACGCCGACGGCGACACGACGACGCGGCTGCTGTGGGCCAACGAGTCGACCCTCCCCGTGACTGAGGGCGATAGCTTCGCCGTCGACGACCCGCTCGCCGACACCGACGGTGACGGGAACTACCTCGACGGCGACGGCTCCGTGGGCTTCTACCTGGAACCCGGCGACACCGTCGCGGTCGTCTGGACCGGGCGCCTGACTGGCGCGCCGGAGACCCGGACGGCGACGCTGGAGACGATTACTGTCGGGAACGAGACTGGCTGAACGGTCGGTAAAAGGTAAGCCGCAGTAGCGTTTTCGCCGAGCGGAACATCCCCGCGCCGGTCCTCGTCGCCGTCGTCTTCTTCGAGAACCCGCTCCGTTCGTCTTCCGAGCCGACGAAAGCGACCCGACTCGTCGTGTTACTCCTCGTCTTCCTGAGAAAGCTCCCGTCGGTCGCTTTCGTCCACTTCGAGAAGTTCGCTCCGCTCACTTCTCGAAACACCGATAGACTCACTGCGTTCGTCTATCGAGCCGACGAGGAAGACGACTCGTCGTGTTACTCCTCGTCGTCTTCCTCGTCTACGTCCTCGAAGTCGGCGTCGACGTACTCCTCGCCCTGACCGGCCGCGCCGCCAGCGCCACCGGGCCCAGCGCCGCCGGGGCCGGCCGCACCGCCTGCTGCGCCAGCACCCGCGCCAGCGGCGCCCGCTGCGCCACCGGCGGCCTGCTGGGCCTGCCCTTCGTACATCTGCTTGCCGATCTCCTGGAGCGCCTCACTCAGGTCCTCGGTGACTTGCTCGTACTCCTCGCGGCCGGCGTCCTCGTCTTCGAGGGTCGCCTCGACGTCCTCGACCTTGGCTTCGATGTCCTCGATGATGTCCGCGTCGAGGTCCTCCTCGTTCTCCTCGATGAGGGTCTCGGCGCGGCGGACGGCGGCCTCGGCCTCGTTTCGGGCCTCGATTTCCTTGCGGCGTTCCTCGTCCTCTTCGGCGTGTTCCTCGGCCTCCTCCTGCATCTGTTCGATCTGCTCGTCGGAGAGGCCGGCGCCGCCCTCGATGGTGATGTCTTCCTTGTTCCCCGAGCCCTTGTCCTCGGCCTCGACGTTGACGATGCCGTTCTCGTCGATGTTGAAGGAGACTTCAATCTGCGGGGTGCCCGCGGGGGCCGGCGGGATGCCGGAGAGCGCGAAGGCACCGAGCAGCTCGTTCTCCTCGGCGATCTCACGCTCGCCCTGGAAGACGCGAATCTGGACCTGCGTCTGGTTGGCCTGTGCGGTCGTGAAGATCTTGGACTCCTCGGTCGGAATCGTCGTGTTCTTCTCGATGAGTCGCTCGAAGAGGCCGCCCTTGACCTCGACACCCAGCGAGAGTGGCGTCACGTCGAGCAGGACGATGTCGTCGACGTCGCCCGAGAGGACACCGCCCTGGATGGCCGCGCCCAGCCCGACCGCCTCGTCGGGGTTGACGTTCTTCTTGGGCGCCTGGCCGGTCATCTCTTCGACCCTGTCCTGGACCTGGGGCATCCGCGTCGACCCGCCGACGAGGATGACCTCGTCGATGTCGCCCTTGTCGTAGCCGGCGTCTTCGAGGGCCTGCTCCGTCGGGCCGACGGTCCGGTCGATGAGGTCCTCGGTCAGGCTCTCGAACTTCGCGCGGGTTATCTTCTGTTCGAGGTCCAGCGGCCCGTCGTCCGTCGTCGCGATAAAGGGCAGGTTGATGCGGGTCTCCTTTCGCGAGGAGAGTTCGACCTTGGCTTCCTCGGCGGCCTCGGTCAGCCGCTGGAGGGCCTGGCGGTCCTCGCGGAGGTCGACGCCGTGCTCGTCCTCGAACTCGTCGGCCAGATAGTCGATGATGGCGTGGTCCCAGTCGTCGCCACCGAGGTCGTTGTCCCCGTTGGTCGCGACGACCTCGTAGACGCCCCCGCCCAGGTCGAGAATGGAGACGTCGAAGGTGCCCCCACCCAGGTCGTAGACGAGGACGGTCTGGTCGGACTCGTCGTCGAGCCCGTAGGCCATCGCGGCCGCGGTGGGCTCGTTGACGATGCGCTCGACCTCGAAGCCGGCGATTTCGCCGGCGTCCTTGGTCGCCTGGCGCTGTCGGTCGTTGAAATAGGCCGGGACCGTGATGACGGCCTTCTCGATCTCGTCGCCGAGATACTCCTCGGCGTCGTGTTTGATCTTCTGGAGTATCATCGCCGAGACCTGCTCTGGCGTGTACTCCTCGCCGTCGAGCGTCACCGAGTAGTCGTCCTCGCCCATGTGACGCTTGATGGACTGAATCGTCTGCTCGGGGTTCTTTACCGCCTGATTCTTCGCTGGCTTGCCGACGAGACGCTCCCCGTCGTCGAACGCGACGACGGAGGGTGTCGTCCGCTCGCCTTCCGCGTTGACGATGATTTCGGGGTCGCCACCTTCCATGACCGCGAACGCGCTGTTCGTGGTCCCGAGGTCGATACCCAGAATCTTGTTGCTCGCCATCTTACCATGTCGTACCGGGTTCGGCCGGTTAAAAGTTGCTAGATGCGACGACAGCTAAACCACGAGCAGTGGCCGCCTGCTGTCGGTTTTCACGTTACTACGGCGCTCTAACCGGAGCGTATATTACGTACCGCAATCCGACCGCTCCCGTCCCCCTATTCCTCTTTGCTGACGGTGACCTGTGCCTCGCGCAGGACCTTCTCGGCCATCTCGTAGCCCGGCCGGTGGACATCCGCGATGGCCCCCGGTTCCTCCTCGCTCTCGACGTTTGCCAGCACCTGGTGGACCGACGGGTCGACGTCCTCGCCGGGGTCGGGGTCGATTACGTCGACGTTCTCGGCGTCGAGCACGTCGTCGAGCTGGCGCAGCGTCGACTCGACGCCGCCCCTGATGTCAGTGTCCTCGTCCTGCTCCAGCGCCCGTTCGAGGTTGTCCCGCACGTCCAGAATCCGGCTCACGAGGTCCTCCGTGGCCCGCTGTTGCTCCTCTTCGCGGCGCTTTTTCATCCGTTTCTTGTAGTTCTGGAACTCCGCCTGCTTGCGCTTGAGCTTCTCCTCCAGCTCCTCGGCCTCGCTCTCTAGCTCCTCGACCTCTGATTCCAAGCTCTCGTTCTGGCTTCGCAACGCCGCGAGTTCGCGAGCGATTTCCTCCGGGTCGGACTCGGCGACCCGCTCGACGAGGTCCTCGTCGGTCTCGCCGGCGACGTCCTCGAGGTCTATCTCGCCGGTGTCGACGCCCTCGGGCGCGTCCTCGATGTCGACCTCACCGTCGACGTCGGCATCCCCGTCGTCGGATGTCGTCGCCTCCTCGGCTGCGTCCTGCTCACTCATACCCGAAGGGAGTGGTCACGCGAATAAAAGGATTCAGAAACGCGGTGCCCGCCAAGGACATATATATCTGCCACGTCTCGGTGAAAATATATGCAACTGGGACCGTCGTCGGAGAGGCGGATCGCAACCACCAGACGGCGCGGACGAGCCCCATGAGCCGAGACGCGATATACGTCGAACGACTGGTCAGTGGGCCGCTGGACGCGGTGTGGGAGCGGACCCAGGAGCCCGACGAACACGAGCGGTGGGACCTCCGGTTCTCGGAGATCGACTACCTCCCGCGAGCCGAGGGCGAGCCACAGCGGTTCACGTACGCGACCCACGTCGGCTTCGGCCTCGGCGTCGAGGGGACCGGCGAGTCGGTCGCGACCAACGAGGACGGCGAGGAGACGACCTCGGTGCTCTCTTTCCGGAGCGACCAGCGCCGCTCGCTCATCAGCGAGGGGCGGGGGTTCTGGCGGTACGTGGAGACCGACGACGGCCTCCGGTTTCTCACCGAGTACAACTACGAGACCCGCTGGGGCCCGGTCGGGGCGCTCGTCGACCGGCTCGCCTTTCGCCCGCTGCTCGGCTGGGCGACCGCGCTCAGCTTCGACGTGCTGGCCCGCTGGGTCGAGGACGGCACACCGCCGGCGACAAGCTTCCGGAGCTTCTTCGCCCACGCCGTCGCCAGGGTCGGCCTGGCGCTCATCTGGGTGTATCAGGGGCTCGTCCCGAAGCTGCTCGTCGGCCACCCGGCCGAACTGGCCCCGTTCCGTCGCGCCGGCCTCGGCGGCGTCGCCGGCGAGGCGGTCGTCGCGCTCGGAGTCGCCGAACTGGCCGTCGGCGTCGCCCTGCTGGGCTGGTGGCGCTCCTCGTGGCTGGCCTACCTGGCGGGGCTGGCCCCCGTCGTGCTGACCGCTGGCGCCGTCGTGACCGACCCGGGGGTCGCGCTCGGACCCTACAACCCAGTCGTGACGACCGTCGGGATGGCCGCGCTGGGCCTCGTCGCCGGGCGACTGGCCGGAACGGTTCCCACGGCAGCGAACTGCCTGCGGACGGCCCCCGACGGATGAACAGCGTCTACGAGCGCGCGCTGGGGCCGGCGTACGACGAGCTCCACCCGGCCATCGCCGAGCGGTACGCACTGACCAGCGCGGACCGCACGCGCTGTGTCGGTCGGGGCCGGATGTACTCGGTCCGTCACAACCCGCTCGCGCTCCCGGTGCTGTGGGCCGGCACCCGACGGAACCTCCTCTTTCCCGAACAGGGGGCGCAGGTCCCGTTCGAGGTCCGAACGACACCGTTCGACGACGACGGCGTCGAGACGGTCGCGTACGTCAGGCAGTTCGACGTGGGACGCGAGCGGCGGTTCGACGCCTACATGCGGTACGACGAGGCCCGTGACTGTGTGGTGGACGCGCTGGGTACCCACCGGAACCCGGTGACGGAGCTTCAGTTCTCGGTCACCGAGGGCGACGCGCTCCGGATCGGGACCGGCGCGCAGTGGCTCCGCCTCGGCGACCGGCAGGTGCCGGTACCGCGGCCGCTCCGGGCCGACGTGACCGTCGTCGAGCGCTACGACGACGAGCGGGATCGCTTCGAGATCAGCGTCGCGGTGGCCAACCCCGTTCTCGGTCCGGTGTTCGCCTACGACGGCTGGTTCACCGTCGATTTCGAGTCCGTTTCCGCCCTGCCCGAGACCGACGCCCCGGCGGACCGGGACCGGGGCTGATGTCGGCCCCTGGCCGGACAGCGACCGTCGACTCGACGCGGGACTGGCTCCCGGCGCTCGCGGACGTGAGCGCCGGTCTCGGAGCCGTCGGCTGGCTGTGGCTCGTCGCGGTCGGCGAACTGGGTGCCAGTCGGGCGCTGCCTGCACTGGCGATACTCGTCGTGGCCCCGCTGGTGGTGCGCCTGGCCGACACCCCGGGCCGGGACGGTCGCCGCTCGCGGTGGTACGCGCTCGCGGTCCTGGGCCAGCCGCTGGCGGCTATCCCGGCGGTCGGCTCGCTGACACTGACGGCCGGGCCGACGGCGGCGGCCGCCGCCGTCCCCTGGGCGCTCGCGACCCTCGCCGTCGCCGGCTTCGGGCTGTGGCGGTCGCTGGACCGTGGCCCGTGGCCCCTCGCGGAGCTGGCGATCGACGCGGGGCTGGCGTACGTCGCCGTCGGCGGCGTCGTGTTGCTGCTGGACCGGGGTGGCGTCCTCGCGAGCCGATCGGTCACTGTCGCGCTCACCGTCGGCGGGATGCAGTCCGTCGGCCCGGCCCTCTCGATATTCGCGGGTCTGGCCGGGCGGTCCCGGTCGGCTGGACGGCTCGGGACCGTCGTTCGCGTGGCGACGCCCGTGGTGGTGGCCGGGCCGGCCGGCGTCGTCGCCCTGGCGCTTGGCTCGCCGCCCGTGGGGGTCGAACGGCCGCTCCTCGACGCCGGCACGACGACGGTCGCGACCGTCTCGCTGGCCGTCGCCGGCTTCGCCGTGGCGGCTACGGCCGGGTGGCGACTCGCCGTCCCGGACTCACCGGCCCGACCGCCGGGCATCAACTTCAGTCGGCTGCGGGCCGGGTGGCGGGTTGGTCCGGACTTCCTCGACCGGCGCGGTCTGACGCGGGAGACGCCAGTCGCCGGGATGGTCGACTCGATCGAGGCCTACGCCCACGCGGGATTCGACCCCGCTGCCGTCGCCCCGTCGGTCCGCCGGTTCTACGAGCGAACCGGCGAGTACGCGCTCGCCGTCGATCCCGACTGGGCGCGGCCCTGGGGGTGGCTCGCTCGCCTGTACCGCCCCGTCGCGACGCGGACTGGACAGCTCTCTATCCCGCTGACGGCCGTCGCCGGCGACGCCGCGCTGACCGGGCGGGTGGTGGGCGTCGGTGGTACCGACCCGGCGACCGGCGACCACGCCTGGATCCGGTCCAACGCCGACCGCGTCACCGACGCCCGGCGGATGACGTACGTCGGTGTCTACGACCGGTACGTCGGCGCCGGCCGGTCGTTCCTGCGCGTGGCGTTCCCGCTCCCGGGCGCGAACCTGACCGGTATCCTCCGGCTGGAAAACGACGGCGACGGGCTGGTCCTGTCCTCGTTCCCGGCCCGGGGTAACGCTGACGACGCCGGGCTCTACCTCGTCGTTCTGGGGGTCGGCGTCCGCCTCCCGCTGAACGAGACACTCGTGGTCCGCCCGGACGGGGAGTCGGTCAGGGCGACACACCGCGTCGAGGCGCTCGGCGTCCGGCTGTTCACCCTCCGGTACGACATCACTCGCTGCACGTAGCGACCGCGAAACCGTTATCGACCGCCCCCCGCAAAGTCCGACCGTGCTGGAGTTGACGTTCGAGGAGGGGACTATTCGCCTCGCTGGAGACGTCCCCGCAGACCTGCCCGGCGTCGAGCACGACGAGCGCTCGAAATCGGCGCGCGCGCCGGCGTATCGGTACGCCGACCTGCTGGACGCGCTGGCCGGGCGCGGCGTCGACTACGACGACCGCGTCCTCGACACCGCGCCGGTCGGCCTCTCGACCACCTACGAACTCCGGGAGTACCAGCAGGCCGCGCTCGATAGCTGGCGCGACGCGGGCGACCGCGGCTGCCTGGAACTGCCCACGGGGAGTGGCAAGACGGTCATCGGCATCGCGGCGATGGTCGAACTCGGGACGCCGACGCTGGTCGTCGTCCCGACCATCGACCTACTGGAGCAGTGGCAACGCGAACTGGAGACGGAGTTCCAGCAGCCAATCGGCCGGCTGGGCGGGGGCGAGCAGCGCGTCGAGAGTGTCACCGTCGCGACCTACGACTCGGCGTATCTGCGGGCCGACGAACTGGGGGACCGCTTCGGCCTCGTCGTCTTCGACGAGGTCCACCACCTCGGTGGCGAGGGGTACCGCGACATCGCGCGCCTGCTCGCAGCGCCCGCTCGGCTCGGACTCACCGCGACGTTCGAGCGCCCCGACGGCGCCCACGAGGTCATCACGGACCTCGTCGGGCCACTGGTCCAGCGCGTCGACGTGGACGACCTGGCGGGCGAGCATCTGGCCGACTACGACATCAAGCGCATCGCGGTCGAACTGACCGACGACGAGCGCGAGCGCTACGAAGCACACCAGGGCACCTTCACGGACTACCTGAAGCAGTCGAACATCCAACTGCGCTCGGGCAGCGACTACCAGGAACTCGTGAAACGGTCGGGGACCGACCCGAAGGCTCGGGAGGCACTGCTCGCGAAACAGCGCGCCCGCGAGGTGATGATGAACGCCCAGCGGAAGGTCGAGCGGCTAGCGGACATCCTCGACCGTCATCGCGAGGACCGCATCATCGTCTTCACCGCCTACACCGACCTCGTCTATCGGCTCTCCGAACGATTCTTGCTCCCCGCTATCACCCACGAGACGGGGGCCAGCGAGCGCCGCGAGATTCTCGAACGCTTTCGGGATGGCACCTACTCCCGAGTCGTAACGGCGAACGTTCTAGATGAGGGCGTCGACGTGCCCGACGCCAACGTCGCCGTCGTGCTCTCTGGCAGCGGCTCCGAGCGGGAGTTCACCCAGCGGTTGGGCCGGATTCTCCGGCCGAAAGCCGACGGGTCGCGGGCGCTGCTGTACGAACTCGTCACCGAGGAGACGGCAGAGGAGCGGGTGGCCCGGCGGCGGCGGTAGGCTGGTGCGCGCTCGCCCTACTCGAACGACGACAGCCGCGCGTCCCGGGTGTCCCGCAGGTACCGCTCGATACGGTCCCGGTCCCACCCCAGCGGCGAGAGGACGCTCTCGGCCGCCCGGAGCAGCAGGTCGGTGTAGAAAGAGTCGTCGTACCCGTCGGCTTCGAACGGGAGTCGGACCCGCGCACGGCTCCGTTTGTCGTCGTCGACGACGACGTACCGAATCGACTGGCCCGGCGCCCGGTCGATGCCGTGGTCGGCGTAGCGCTCCAGCGCTGCAACGGTCTGTGTCCGCCCCTGATATTCGGACAGCGGCTTCGACACGCGCTTGCGAACCACCAGCTCCTCGGGGTCGACCGCGCCGCGGTGGAGCGTCGAGAGCTGCACCGAGAGCCGGTCGGCGACGGGTTCGGGCTCGCGGTGGTCGTCGAGGGTCTCGATCAGGTCGCGCTGGGCGTCGGCGACGAACGTCGGCGTCGAGCGCTGGCGACACTCGATACCCCGGAACTTGTACTCGTCCCGGCCGGCGACCTTGCCGAAGTACTTCGTCAGCGCGCCACGGCGCCCGTCGGCCGTCGGGACGAGGCAGACCCACGCGAAGTCGTCCTCGTGTTCGAGCGGGATTCCCTGCGCGTTGGATATCTCGTCGGTCAGCGTCGACAGCGGCTCGTGGTCGTCGCGAGCGGGCGTCACCCACAGGCTGTCGACGATACCGTGGAGCACCCGCCAGCCGCCGGTCTCCAGGGTGGCCTTGGCGTCGAGCATCACCTCGCGGGCGACGGCGTTGATGGCCTCGTGGACCTCGATGCGACCGAACTTGGCGTTCGAAAACCCCTGGTAGCCAAAACAGGTGACGAGAATCCACTTCAGCGCTGACGCCCGCGCGTCGAGCCGGGCCCGTTCGTCGGCGTCGTCGGTCGCGCGCATCCGTTCTTTGAGGTCGGCCCGGTCGTCGATGATGGGGCGGAGCACCGACGGGACGAAGCCCGGCTCCGGACAGACGCTGTAGTCCAGTGTCGGCACGTCGTCGGTGTCGTGACAGCCACACCGGACGGTCTCCGGGCTGAGGTTGTGGACACACATTATCGAGGGGTACAGCGACGCGAAATCTATCTCGACGACGTTCTCGTGAAGCCCGACACGGGGCTCGAAGGTGAACCCGCCCCGGTCGGCGTCGTGCAGCGTCCGCGCCGGCTTGAACGCCTCGCCCTCCCACGCCCGCCAGGGGACGAGTACGCCCCGGTCGAACGCTTCGCGTATCTGTATCGCGGTGAAGACGCTTCCGATAGAGGCCCACGCGGCCTCCTGCAGCGGTTTCCAGGACCGCTCCACGAGGTCCAGCAGGCCCGGCAGCCCGCCCTCGTCCCACAGGAAGCTGTTCGAGCGGTCGACGATGGCCCGGCCGGGCACGTCGTACCGGGCCGGCGAGTGGCCCACGCGGCCGTAGCTCTCGTACGTGCTGTCGCCGGCCAGCTGCCGGTAGCCGGGCCGGCGACCCAGCTGGAGGTCGACGCCACACGCCGTCGCTCGCTCGGCCAGCAGCGGGACCAGCGCCGCAGTGGAGAGTACGAGCACGTCCGGGTCGTGCTCCCGGAGCCGGGCGGCGACCGCTTCGAGGACGCCCGTCTCGTCGTCGGCGAGTCGGTCGCCCGCACACCTGAGTTCGGTCAGGTCGTCGTCGGCCACGGCCCGCTCGGGCAGGGCGAGTGCGAGCGTCCGGAGTTCTTCGGTCGGGACGGGCTGCGTGTCCCTCTCCAGGCAGTAGCGGAACTTCGGGGTCATATCGACGTTGAACAGTCGGAGCCGGCCGGGGGCCCATCGGCCTGGCTCGTGGACCGTGCGAATCTCGCGGGCCAGCGTGGCCACCTCCGACGGGCGGTCCACGTCGACCCGGAGCACCGCCGCTGGCCCGTCGGCCCGGAGCGACCGCCGGCGCTCGACGGTCGCAGTCCGGACGACCTTCGGGTCGTCGGCGAGCCGGTCGCGAAGCCACTCCCGGGGCCGTCGGTCGGCGGCGACGAACAGCGACGGGGTGTAGGATTCGTCGCGAGTGACGACGGCGTCGTGACCGTCGCGGGACCAGACACGCACTGCGTCGTCCGTGACGTCGACGGCGAAGACCACGCTACTGCGCCCCGTCTGTCCGACGCTCGTCCGCCACGGAATCGGGGGCTTCGTCCCCCGCCTCGACTGCCGCCCGGAGCCGCGCTATCTCGTCGGACTGCTCCCGGAGCCGCTCCTCGTGGGCCAGCAGCATCGAGACCAGCACCAGGGTGTCGCGGTCGAGGTGGTTGGCGTAACCGGCGGCGTCGGCGAAGGCTCGCGCGCCGTCGAACAGCCGGTCGAAGTCCGCCTGGTGGCGCCGCCGGAGCGCGCGGCGGTAGTCGTCGAACTCTCCCTCGTAGCCGTCGAGGAAGCCACGGTAGGTCGGATTGGTCCGGCCCATGCTTACTCGATGGCCACCTCCCGGAGCGTGGCTGGCGCGGTCTCGGCGGCGGCCGGTTCGCCGTCGACGGCGCCGTACAGGTCGACCCAGTACGGGATGGTCGTCTGCCACCAGCCACGGTGCCAGTAGGCTGTCGTCTCGAACTCGTCGGTCTCGAATGCATAGCCCTGGCTCGTCCGGCGACACTCGATAACGTCGGCGGCGCGCTCGCGAATCGCCGCGCGGTGAGCGTCGGTCCCGTGGGGCGCGCTCACGAGCACGGGGACATCGAGCGCGTCGGCGAGGTCGGCAAGCAGCGCCAGCGACCCGTCGAACAGCCGCTCGGTCTCCGTCGACGGGCCGTCGGCGGCCTCGTAGAGGGCGGCGAGGTTCGGCGCGACCACCAGCGCCGTCCGCGCGCTCGCCTCGCCCACGAGGTCGCGGACGAGCTGGTGGTGCTGGTGGGCCTGGAACGCCCGCGCGATGCGTATCCCGCGCAGCTCCCGGCGGTTCGCGCCCTCGTCCAGCAGTCCGTACGTCTCGGCCACACCGCCGGCGTCGACCCAGAGGGTCTCGCCCTCGCGTTCGGCACCGCGGACGAGCCGCTGCAAAGCGGCCCGGTCGGGCTGCTCGACGAAGACGAGTCCCGCGTCGAGCGGTGGTGTCGTCGATTGTGTCATACTCGTCAGGTAGCTGTGCCTGATATGTATAGGCGAGCCGTGTCCGCGGAGTGGAAGTGAAAGTAAAGCGTCGCCGTCGGGGCCGGTCCTCGACGGGACGTGCCCGGCGGCAGCCCCGGCATCACAGCTATACAGCGTGACCCACTAGTTGGTATTGTGACAGACTCCGACGACACACCGGCGCTGGGCGAGACGGAGCTGTCGGCGCTACACGAGGCCGAACTCGGTGTCGAGTGGCTGCGACGGGCCCACGGCAGCCTCGTCGAGGTCCACCACGCAACCGGGCACGCGATGGACCACCTCCACGACGCCGAGGCGATGCTGCGCGAGGCCGGCCACACCGACCTGGCCGACCAGTTACGCGAGGAACTGCTCCCCAGCGGTGCCATCGAGGACCGCTGGACCTACGACCTTCTGGAGACGTTCGAGTCCGGCATCCTCGAAGACGTGACCGGGTACGAGCGACAGGTCCGCGAGGAACTGGCCGACGGCGAACGCCATATCACCGAACGGCGCCAGGAGAAAGAGTGGAAGCGACGTGCGAGTGAACCGTCGCCACGCGACCCCTCGGAGCGAACGGGTGATGACAGGGGCCCGTAGCGCGACGACTGAGGGCCGTCCGACGGTCGTTTTTTGTACCGCCGTCGCCCACTGTCGGCCGTGCTGACGAAGGAGCTCCTGCGGGTCTCGCGGGCCGGTGGCGGCTACCACCCGCAGTTCGCCGACGAGGGCCACGAGCGGCTCGCGGCCCGGGTGCTGGGCGTCTACCAGGGTCACGTCGGAGAGTCCCGGTCGACACTCCAGCGAGCGCTGACCGACATAGAGGGGGAGGCCGAGGACTTCAAGCTCGTCCGCGGGTTCGCGAAGCTCGTCGAGCGGGAGGCGACCGTCGAGACGCGTGCGCCGATGCCGCCCGAGCGAGCGCGCAAGCGGGTGTTCGAGGCCGCCGAAGCTGTGGGCGTGGTCACCGAGGGGGAACGGAGTGCGGCACTGTCACGGGCGGCCGACGGACTCGGTCTCGACGCCGACGCGCTGGAATCGTCGCTGTACGCCGACCTCGAGGACCGACAGATTCTGGTCGACGTGGACGCCCGCTGGTCGCCGAGCGAGCTGGTCGGGCAGTACAACCTCTCGCTCGCCCAGACGGCGCTGTTCGACGCCACCGAGGTCCGGGTGCGCTCCTCGGACCCGAAAGCCGTCGTGTCGGCGGTCAAGCGGCTCCGACTGATGTACGAAATCCGCCAGACCCCAGAGGGCCGCGAGGTCGTCGTCACCGGTCCCGACGCCATCTTCTCGAACACGCGCCGGTACGGGACGCGCTTCGCCCGCCTCTTGCGCACCGTCGCCGAGACGAGCGAGTGGACGCTGTCGGCGACCATCGACGACCGCGGGACCGAGCGGGAACTGCGCCTCACCGAGGCGGACGTCGCCGTGCCGGGCGTCGAGCCCGTCACCGACGTGACCTACGACAGCGGCGTCGAGGCCGACTTCGCCGCCCGCTTCGGGTCGCTGGGACTGGACTGGGCGCTGATTCGCGAGCCCGAGCCCCTGGAGGCGGGCGAACACGTCGTCATCCCCGACTTCGCCTTCGACTGGCGACCGGGCGGCGACGGCGAGGTCCGCGACACCGCGAGCGGCGACACCGACCTGCGAATCTTCTTCGAGGTGATGGGCTTCTGGACGCCCGAGTACGTCCAGAAGAAGCTCGACCGGCTGGCCGACGTCGACGACGTGACGATGCTCGTCGCCGTCGACGAGTCCCTGGGCGTCGGCGAGCAGATCGAGGCCCGTGACCACCGCGCCATCCCCTACTCGGGCACGATTCGCGTCAAGGATATCCGGGACGCGTTACGACCCTACGAGGACGACCTCGTCGCCGAGAGCGCCGCCGACCTGCCCGAGAAACTCCGCCCCGACGCCGACGTGGTGTCCCTCGCGGCCCTCGCCAGCGACTACGGCGTCAGCGAGGACGCCATCGAGGACAAGGCCGTCCCCGACCACGAGCGGGTCGGGCGGACGCTGATTCGGCCGTCGGTGCTCGATGACCTGGGCGAGCGCATCGAGCCGGATATGTCGCTGTCGGCCGTCGAGGATATCTTAGAGGCGTACGGTATCGACGACGACGGCGCCGTCCTCTCGCGGCTGGGCTACCGCATCGAGTGGGACGGGCTCAGCGGCGGCACGGTTCGGGAGCGGTCGGCGTAGGGCCGTCCGGGCCAGTGGATAAGCCGCCCCTATCCGCACTCGGGGGCGATAGCCTCTCTATAGTTAGGCCGCTGTTGGCCCCTGACTCAGTCGCTATGACCGCAGTCAAAATCGTCAAGATTCTCGGCGTATCGACCGAATCCTGGGAGGCCGCGGCCCAGGAGGCCGTCGCGGAGGCCACCGAGACCATCGACGACATCCACGGCGTCGAGGTCGAGAGCTGGACAGCGGAGGTCGAGGGCGGCCAGATAACGGAGTACAAGGCCACAGTCGAGGTCGCCTTCCTCATCCACCGGGGGCGGTAGGGACTACTTCTCCAGCCCGACGCGGGTCATCTCGCCCCACGACTTGTCGCCGCGGACGAACTGAAGCAGGGCCTTCCACGCGATGAGGGCCTTCCACTGCCGGTAGAGGACGTTCTCCGCGACCCCGTAGCCCAGAATCGCGACGATGTCGCGTGGGCGGGTGTACCGACGGAAACTGACCACTTCAGTGAAGACGCTGAGCCAGGACATCAGGGTTCCCAGCCCGAGCGCGACCGCCACGAACAGGACGAAGAAGGGGACGTCGAGCACGCCGAGCAGGAACGCGACCGGTATGAGCACGTATCCGACCCCCTCGATGAGTGGGCCCAGCGCCTCGACGAGGACGAAAAACGGCAGGGCGACGAGCCCGACGGCGCCGTACCGTCGGCGGCCGACCATCCCGCGGTGGGTCAACAGCGACTCCAGCAGCCCGCGGTACCACCGACTGCGCTGGCGGGCCAGCACGGCCCGTGACTCGGGGGCCTCCGTCCAGACGACGGCGTCCGGGACGAACTCGACGCTGTAGGCACGGTCCCGTTCGGCGAAGTGGTGATGGAGCGCCAGGATGAGCTCCATGTCCTCGGTGATGCTGTCGGTCGAGTAGCCACCGATCTCTCGGACGGCACTGGTTCGAAACACCCCGAACGCCCCGGAGATGATGAGCAGGCTGTTGAGCACACTCAGGCCGATTCGGCCGGAGAGAAAGGCTCGCAGATACTCCATCGTCTGGAGGTTGACGAGCCGCGAGTCCGCCAGACCGACCCGCTGGACGACGCCGTCCCGGATGGAACAGCCGTTGGCGACCCTGACGGTCCCGCCCGTCGCCAGCATCCGCTCGGGGTCCCGGAGGAACGGCCGGACGACCTCGAGCAGCGCCGACCGCTCGATGATGGTGTCGGCGTCGACCGCACAGAACAGCGGCTGGTCGGTGAAAAAGAGGCCGGCGTTGAGCGCGTCGGCCTTCCCGCCGTTTTCCTTGTCCAGCACCACCAGGTTCGCGTCGCTCGCGCGATAGACGTCGGTAATCGGCTCGCAGGGCGGGTCGAGCGGATACGCCGCGTCGGCGCGTTCGAGGTCGAACTCCGCCTTGACCCGTTCCAGGGTCCCGTCGGTCGAGCCGTCGTTGACGACGACCACCTCGAAGTCCGGATACTCGACGCTCAACAGCGACCGGATACTGGAGACGATGACCGGCGCCTCGTTGTACGCCGGGAGGACGACGGCGATACCGGGGACAAAGGGGCTCTCGTGGAGATTGTACGGCGCGTCGACGCTCCGCTCGCGGCTGTCCCGCCGCGCACCGACGAGGGCGGCACCGTGAATCAGCAGGTAGCTGCCGTTGATGAGGACGAAGTAGCCGACGAAGAACCACACACTCGACTCGACGAGCGTGGCGAGGTTCATGCGCCGGTCCTCCGGGTCATGCCCCTTCTCGTGACGTCTGTGCCGGCCGCAGTCGTCACGCCCACGCCGCACCGACCCCCCAGAGACGCCCTCGCTGGCCGGTGATGGCGGCGTCAGCGCGGACCCAGTCGACGACTGGGCCGGTCCGCTCCGTCGGCTCGGGGAGTCCCGCCGACGGATGGAGCCACAGCGCCCGGACGGCGTCGAGCAACTGGCTGTCGAAGGCCCCGCCGAGAGCGGTCCGCAACTGGGCCGCTGACTGCTCGTCACCCCACGACGCGAGCAGCATGTAGGTGTTCGTACGCACCGACGGGTCGGCGTCGGCGACCAGCGCCTCGATATCGAGCCGGTCGCGGGTCGACGCCCGCCAGCCGTGGCGTTCGATGACACCGATGGTCGTCGCCCGGACTCGGGGCGACTCGTGGGTCAACAGGTCCGGGAGCCAGTCCAGCCGTCCGCTCGGGGCGTCGATACTCGCGTACCGCAGGACGAGCAGGGTCTGGACGAGGATCGGGGTGTCCCACGCGTCGAGCGCGGCCGGGAACTGGTCGAGCAGCGGCGTCTCGGCCCCGTCGTTGAGCCGATAGAGCGTATCGAGCCCGAACGCTGAGAGTGGCTGGTCGGTGTCCTCGAAGAGCAGCTCGGTGCCGATACGGCTCGCTTCCGGGGCCTCGCTCTCGTAGAGGACACGTGCGGCCCCTGCCCGCACTCTCGGTGTGTCGGTACAGTACTCGCGGAGTCGGTCGACCGGGACCGGCGCGTCGAGGAGTGCGAGCCACGTCAGCGCGCGAATTCGCTTCCGGCCGACCGCGAGATTCCGCTTCGCTTCGGCCTGGATGCCCAGCGTGCGAGCGAGCTCACAGAGCCGGGCGTGTTCGCTGCCGCGGAGCTGGCGCAGATACCGTTCGAGGACGGGTCTGACCTGTCGTCGCTCGGCCGGAGAGAGGGTCCCGACCCACTCGTCCCACTGCGGGTCGGGCTCGAACAGCCGTTCCAGCAGCCGGTCTTTCAGCCGCGCTCTGGTGGCCGCTCGTCGGCCGTCCCGTCGGTGGTACCAGCCGGCTGTCGCGACCGTCACCACGCCGACACCGAGGGTGAGGACACCGATGACGACCGCAGCCGCGAGCAGTACGTCAGCCGAGAGCAGCGCCGTCATCGGAGGCGACTGGTGACCCGTGCGACGAGTTCGTTCGGGCTGAACGGCTTCGTCATATAGTCGGTCGCGCCGCGGTCGAATCCCTCGACGACGTGTTCCTCCTGGCCGCGCGAGGTGAGCATGATAACCGGCACCGCGGCCAGTCGCTCGTCGTTCCGGATGCGCTCCAGTACCTGCAGTCCCGTCAGTCCGGGCATCATCACGTCGAGGACCACCAGGTCAGGCGGTTCGGCCGATTCGAGATACTCCCAGCACTCCCGCCCGTTCTCGAAGGCCGTCACGTTCCGGTCCCCGCTGTCGAGCTTGAACGTGACGAGTTCGCGTATCGTTTCGTCGTCGTCGGCTGTGACAATCTCTTTGGTCATCTCCTGTCAGCTCCCGTCTCGTCGACTATCCGCTCGCTCACTGGTCCGCCCCGTCCACTCGGAACTCGAAGCGTGCACCGCCGCCGTCGGCCTCGGTGATATCGAACGCCCAGCCGTGTGCGCTGGCGATGTCTGTCACGCTCATCAGCCCGATACCGGTCCCCTTCTCGGAGGTCGTCTGCCCGTGCAGGAGTACCTCCTGTCGTTTCTCCGCCGGGAAACTGGGGCCGTCGTTTTCGACGTAGAACCCGTCCCCATCGCGCAGCCGACCGACCGTGACCGTCACGTCCTCGCCGACGTGCTCGCGCGCATTACGGAACAGATTGCCGAGCAACTGGAGCAGGCGTGTCTCGTCGGCCTCGATACGGCCGAGGTCGTCGGCAACGGCCAGGGTCGCCGCCGGGTCGTCGAGATACGACCACGCCTCGTCGACGAGCTGCTCGAGGGATACGTCGCTCTCGTCCGTGGCCGTCCGCTCGCCGCGAGCGATGTCGAGTAGTCCGCCGATGAGTGCGTCCATTCGGTCGAGCGACCCCTCGACGCGGTCGAAGTGCGCTTCGGCGTGGGTTTCGCGAGCGATTTCGAGAAAACCGACCGCTCCCGCGAGCGGGTTCCGGAGGTCGTGGGCGACGACGCGGGCGAACTCCTCTAGCTGTTCGTTCTGCCGCCGGATAGTCTCACCGCGCTCGACGAGCGATTCGCGGCGCTTGACCGACACCATCGCCGCCTCCATCAGCCCGCCAAGCAGCCGCAGGCTCTCGACGTCGACGTCGCCGAATCCGCGTAGCTCGGTCGCTCCGCTGATGAGCACCCCGTGGTCACCGAGTGGCACGTGGACCTCCGACTCCAGCGCAGTCTCCCGGTTGTAGCTGTCCGGCTCGGCCGTCAAGTCTTCGTACACTCGAAGTTCGTCGGCGTCGAACGCGCGCCAGACGAGTCCGTCCCCGGGTGTGAACGTCGGCGTCTCGCCGACCACTGCCAGACAGGCGTCCGTCTCCGCCAGCGGCCGCAACGCGCCGGCCGTCGGGTCGTGCTTCCAGCAGGCGGTCACCGGGAGGTCGAGCAGGTCGGCGCTCGCGTCGACGCCTATCTGTGCCACCTCGCCGGTCGATTCGGCCCGCAACAGTTCGCCCGCCACGTCGTTGAGGCCACGGAGCCGCTCCTCGAACTGCTGGCGCTCTATGGTGTGGCCGGCCCACTGGCCGAGGAGTTTGACGAACTGCTGTTCGTTCGGACTGAACGACGTCTCGCGGGCGTCGTCGGCCGCGAAACAGAAGGTCCCGTGGAGGTCGCCGTCGACCAGCACCTTCGTCCCGATGTAACAGCTCAGCCCGAACGTCTGGTAGGCCACGTCGTCGGGCCCGACTTCGGCGGCGACGTCTGCCAGTCCGACGAGCCCGTCGCTCTCGACGGTCCGCCGGCAGTACGACTGCTCCAGGTCGACCGTGGCGCCCGGTGTGAGTATCTCACTGTCGCCGACCACGTCGACCAGTTCCTGTGTCTGCCCGTCGATACTGGTCAGGAATCCGTAGGGGAGGTCGAGATAGTCACAGCCGATTTCCAGCACTTCCCTGAGGCGTTCCGCTTCGGTGACCTCGCTGCTCGCGCTGACCTCGTAGAGCTGCTGTAACGCCTCTCTGTCCCGCTCGAGTGCTGCCACTGCCCGCTCGCGCTCGGTCACGTCCCGGACGATACCGACGATTTCCACGATGGTATCGTCACAGCGGTTGGCCGACAGCCGGACGTTCAGGACACTGCTATCGGGGCCAGCGGTTTCGATAGTCAGTTGCTGTTCCCGGTCGGCTCCGTGACACAGCGACCCGATTGCCTCTTTGAGCCGCTCGAACTCGCTGTCGTCGAACAGCCCTGACTCACCCAGCGTCTCCAGGGACGCCCCGATGAGGGACGCTCGGGTCTGGCCGGTAAAGTCCGCAATGGGTTGGTTGACGAACGTCATCTCCCCGTCGGTGTCGAAGACGATGACGCCGTCACCGACGGTTTCGACGATGGACCTGTACCGCTCTGCGTCCGGGTCCGCGCTGTTCGGGTCTGCCGTCATCGACCCGTCCGGCGGTTCCACCTGCGTTCAGTGTCGGCTTCGATACGGAGGGCACGCCGTTGCATATCTACCTATGTCACCTAGAACGGTATGTAAGTAATGCACAAGCATATGATATGTGACCGTTCGGCTCGTCGGGTGGCCGGGAGACGAACGACGGTGTCCTGCCAGCTCTCGTCGCCGGCGGGCTACTCCCCGAGCTCTCGCCGTCGGCCTTTCGGGACCTGCGAGCGGAGTTCGCCGTAGACGTACAGCCCGACCCCGACCGGCTCCTGGCGGCCGGCGAGGTCGTGGGTGACGACGAGGTAGCCCCAGTCGCCGTCCCAGTCGAGTTCCTGGTCGTAGCCAGCGACGAAGGCTTCGGCCTCGCCCTCGGAGAGGTGAATGACACACTCCGAGGCGTGCTCGCCAAAGCGCTGGACGGCTTCCAGCGTCGGTTTCCAGTGTTCCTGGCGCGTCCTGAGGAACGTCATCCCGAGCGCCTCGACGTCGACCGGCGAGGGCGGCTCGCCCCGGTATATCCACAGTTTCCCCTTCCCGCGCTCCCAGAACGTGTAGTCGTCGAAGGTCTCCGGCGGGACGCCAAAGCGCTCGTCCCAGAAGTCCAGCACCTCTTCGCGGGTCGCCCGCTCGGACGCCTCGCGGTCGGCGTCGCTTTCGGGCAATCTGGTGAATTTCGTACTGTCGTTGCTCATTGTGCGACCTCCAGTTTCGCACAGAAAAAGCCGCCCGTGTCGTTGAAATGTGGGTAGATGCGCTTTGCCTTCCGGACGCTAGGGTCGAACTCGTCGTCCTGCCACTCGGTGACGCCCTCGCGGTGGTCGAGTGCGAGGTCGAAATCCACGAGGGCACAGTCCTCTCGTTCGAGGACGTGGTCCAGCACGGCCTCGTTCTCTTCGGGCGCGAACGTACAGGTGGAGTAGACGACGGTCCCGCCCGCTTTCGTGGCCTGGACGGCCCGTTCGAGGATGTCCTTCTGCACCCCGGAGATTCCCCGAACGTGGGACATCGACCACTCCTCGAAGGCGTCGGGGTTCTTGCGGATGGTCCCCTCACAGGAGCAGGGCACGTCGACCAGCGCCCGGTCGTACTCGGCCCCGCCGAAGGGCTTCAGCGAGTGGTTTCTGGCGTCCTCGTGGGTGACCGCAATCGAGGTCGCCCCCAGGCGCTCGGTGTTGGTCCGCAGCGCCGAGATGCGCCCGAGGTTGTTGTCGGTCGCCACCACTTCGCCGCGGTCGTCCATCAGCGCCGCGAGCTGTGTCGCTTTGCTCCCCGGCGCGGCACAGGCGTCCCACACCCGCTCGCCCGGCTGTGGGTCCAGTACGGCCGCCGGCACCGCTGAGACCTCCTCCTGACCGTGAATCCAGCCGTGGAAGTACGGCCAGTTCGCCCCCGGCGAGGTATCCGGGAGCACGAACAGCTCCTCGTGCCAGTCGACTGGCTCGTATGCGATGTCGGCCTCGTCCAGGGCCGCCCGCACCTCCGCGACGCTGGCCTTGATAGTGTTGACCCGAATCGCCGACGGCAACGGCCGCTCGCAGGCCGCCCGGAACGCCTCGAAGTCGTCGACGATTGGTCGGTACCGCTCCGGTGGTTCCATTGAACTGGGGTTTGCGAGGACGGTGTTTGTGCGTTTCGAAGCTAGGTATCGGCGTTTGGGTTTCTGACGGGAACGCTACCGCTCGGAACCGCCAGAAAGCCCCGACCGGTTACACTCCCACGACTCGCTTCGGTCCTCACTCACTGCGTTCGTTGCGGTCCTTGCGTCGTCGGGGTTCGTGTAACCGGTCGCCCCTTTCAGTCCCGCGCGTAGCCGGTTGGTCAACTGCATGGGTGGGACTGAAAGGGGCGGCCTGTTCGACGACGGCGGGCGACGTAAGCACCACAGCGAGTGTAACGAGCGAGGAGCGCAGCGAGGCCCCCGAGTCGAACGGGTCGGGGCTTTCTGGCGGTGAACACTCACGGTACTATCCGCAAACCCAATCACAGTCACGTCTGCTAGCAGCCATGCCTGTCAACTACCCCACCCTACTTCGCTCACCCTGACGGATTCGCTCGTGGAGGGTGGGACTTGTCCGTGAACTCGGACTCGAACCCGTCTGGGTGGGCGGTGAATCCGCCACTCGGCGTCACTGTTCCAGACTTCAGGGCGAGTTGACTGTCGCCCGTCCGCCGAGACGACTGTTGGCCTCGACGAACATACCGCATTCCAATGTTCTTCGCCGCATTGTAATCCGCGTTCGCTTCAGACTCGCATCTCACGCACCGGAAGTCGGTGCGAGTCGGGCGGTTCTCGCCTGCCGTGAATCCACACTCCGCGCACCGCTTCGAGGTGTACGCCGACCCGACTTGCTTCACCGAGATTCCTTCCGCTTCGGCTTTGTACTCCACCTGCTCATACAGCGCTTGGAATGCCCATTTGTGCCCCCACGATGCACCCGTTCGATCGCGGATATGGGTCAGATCCTCGAACGCTATCACGTCGCACTCGTACCGGAGTGCTTCGTCTACGATGGCGTTCGACGCTCGGTGGAGTACGTCACGGACGTATCGCAGCTGGCGTCCACTCGACTGTTCAAGGGTTCTGTGGGCGCTTCGAGTGTCTGTCTGTTGGAGGCCAGCGCGTACCTTCTCGAACTCTCGGAGGTCGTGGGTGAGTTCCCGCCCGCTGAAGAAGCAGGCGGTGCTGGTGACAGCGAGATTTTCGATACCGAGGTCAACCCCGAGGACCGTTCCGTCCTCAGCGGTATCACGTTCTGTATCGGTTTTGAGTCGGCGGAAGCCGATATGCAAGAAGTAGTCGCCGCCGCGGGCGGTAAGCGTGCTTTCTGTGACGCTCCACTTTTTAGAATCGAGGTACTGCTGTTGGTAGCCATCATCGGCGTCGGGCAGAGCAAGTTCACACCGGACGCGACTCTCCGTCGTAGAGAGCGACACCGTATCGTCATCAAACAGTGTCATGGTCCGGGTGTCGTATTTCACTGTGGGCGTGGTGAAGGTTGGCTTGCTGACCTTCTTGCCGTTGGCTCGGCGTTCGATACAGCCGGTAATGGCTTGTGCGGCTTGGTGAGTGGCGAGAATCGCGTGCTGACTCCCGAGGTCGGTTTCGTCGCGCACTGTGTCGTAGGCGAGGGGCTGTACGTCGCTCTTTGCGTTGCACTTGCCCCACGCCATATCGGTGGCGATTTGGCAACCACGCTTCCACTCGGTGATAGTCTGTTCGAGCAGGTCGCGCTGCTCGTCAGTTACCGAGAGGCGTGTGATTGCCGTCCGACGCACATAGTCGTCTGCCACAGCTTCAATGTGCATCTGTGGCCTGTTAAATATCGGTGTTTGTAGCCGATACGAATGTGCTCCTCCCCTCCCTACTCACTCACTTCGCTCGCTCCTTGAGGAAGGGGACTCTGCACTTCCCCTACGTTGAAGCGGCCAGCGGCCCTCTATCAAGTCATGGCACACGTAGAGGTACATCGCGACGATATCGAACTCGACGCGCCGACACTCGTCGAGGGGTTGCCGGGGGTGGGTCTCGTGGGCAAGCTCGCAGCCGACCATCTGGTCGAGGCCTTCGACATGGTCCACTACGGGACAGCGCGCTGTGAGGGACTGCCGGAAATCGCCGTCTACAGCGATGGAGAGCCAGATGTCCGTGGCCCTGTACGACTCTACGCGGACCCCGAGCGGGACCTGCTGGTGCTCCAGAGCGACGCGCCGGTGTCGCCCGAGGCCGCCGAATCGTTCGCGGGCTGTATGGTCGAGTGGTTCCGGAGTGAGGACGTGACGCCGCTGTTCCTCAGCGGGATGCCGGCCGAGCGCAACGACGAGCCGTCGCTGTACGGCATCGCGACGGGCGACGGGGCCGGGTTGCTCGCCGAGGCCGACGTTCCGACCCCCACCGAGTCCGGCGCGATAACGGGGCCGACCGGCGCGCTCGTCCACGAGGCCCAGCGGGTCGGGCTCACCGGCGTCGGGCTCGTGGTCGAGGCCGACCCGCAGTTCCCGGACCCGGAGGCAGCGGGCGCCCTGCTGGAGGCGGGAGTCGGACCGCTCACCGGGGTCGAGGTCGACACCGCGACGCTGGCCGACCAGGCCGAGGAGATACGCCAGGCGAAGGCCCAGCTGGCCCAGCAGATGCAACAGGGCGGCGAGGAGTCCACCAGCGCGCGCCCCCTGGGGTTCCAGTGATGGCCGACGCGGATTCAGTCGTCCGGCTGGGCATCGTCCTCCTGGGAACCGCCGCCGCCGTCGTCGCCGGCGCGCTGGTCTTCGTCGTCTTCCCCACCACCCTCACCGACCTGCTCGGGGTTTTGCTCGTGCTGGTGACGGGTCTGGTCGGCGCGCGCATCGCGACGAACGCCGCGGGGTCGCTGGCGCCGAGCCACAACGTCGCGGAGGTCGCAGTGGAAGGACCGATAACGCGGGACGGTGGCGGTGGCATCGCCAGCGCGCCGACCGGGCCCGGTGCCGACGACATCGTCGAGCAGATAGAGCGGGCCGACGACGACCGCGGCGCCGACGCGCTCCTGTTGAAGCTCAACACGCCGGGCGGCCAGATTGTCCCCAGTGAGGACATCCGGCTGGCCGCCGAGGCGTTCGACGGCCCGACCGTCGCCTACGCCACGGACGTCTGTGCCAGCGGTGGCTACGACATCGCCGCGGGCTGTGAGGAGTTGTGGGCCCGCGAGGGCTCCATCGTCGGCTCTATCGGTGTCATCGGCTCGCGGGTCAACGCCAGCGACCTCGCCGACCGGATGGGCGTCTCCTACGAGCAGCTGACAGCCGGCGAGTACAAGGACGCCGGGACGCCCCTGAAGGAGTTCGACGAGGACGACCGCGAGTATCTCCAGGGACTCATCGACGACTACTACGACCAGTTCGTCGAGACCGTCGCCGAGGGCCGCGGGCTGGACGAGGCGGCGATTCGGGACACCGAGGCCCGCGTGTTCCTCGGCTCGGAGGCCCACGAGATGGGGCTCGTCGACGATATCGGCACCCGCGATGACGTCGAGGACCGACTCGAATCCCGGCTTGGCGAGCCGGTCACCGTCACGGAGTTCGAGCCCCAGCGGGGCCTCCGGTCGAAGATTCGCGGCGGCGCCCAGTCGGTCGCGTTCGCGCTTGGGGCCGGACTCACCAGTGCCTTCGAAGGCGACGTCGACGGGCTCTCGTTCCGGCGGTGAGTCGGGCCTGGGAGCACGGTGAGCTGTCAGGGCTCGCGCTTTTGCCCTTCGGGCAGCGGACTGTGACGGCGTCTCGGATGCCACCGGAATCAGCCGCCTCGCCATTTCTATCATCAATTACTGTGTAGAAATACTGCCACGCCCCCGCGAGGGTTTTTTATTTCGCGCCCCTCTGTGCACCACTGTGACAACGCTGGTGGTGTGTATCGACCGGGACAGCCCTGTGGCAGACAGGTGTCCGGTCGTGGGGCGGGCTGCCGTCGAGTCGACGATAACGGAGACCGGTGTCGTCGACCCCGAGGACAGCCGCATCAACTGCCTACTGGAGGGGTTACGGGTGGCCGAGGACCTCGAAGCGGAGGGGGACGACACCGTCGTCGCGGTCGTCGGCGGCGGCGGCGACGCCGTCGGGAGCGACCGCGAAATTGCCCGCCAGACGGAGTCGCTGGTCAAACAGTACGACCCGGACTCGGCGGTGGTCGTCGTCGACAGCGCCGACGACGAACGGCTGGTGCCCATCATCGAGAGCCGTGTCCGCGTCGACGCCGTCGACCGCGTCGTCGTCCGGCAGGCCCGTGACATCGAGTCTACCTACTACCTGCTCAAGCAGTTCCTCGCCGACGAAGAGCTTCGACGGACGGTGCTGGTCCCCGTCGGTATCGCGCTGCTTGCGCTCCCGCTATTGCTCCAGTTCGTCGCGCCCACCACCGCGCTGGGCGCTATCGCAGCCGCCCTGGGCGTGTTCCTCATCTACAAGGGGCTGGGAATCGACGACTACCTCGCCCGGCTGCCGGGCCAGATACGCGAGGCGCTGTACTCCGGACAGGTCTCGCTCGTGACGTATGTCGTCGCCGGCGGGCTCTCCATCGTCGGCATCTTCGCCGGCGCGCTGGAGATATCGCCCCCTGGGTCGACCGGCCTCTTCATCCTCGCGAACCAGTTCCTCTTCGAGAGCGTCCCCTGGCTGACAGCGGCGGCGCTTGCGGCCTCGCTGGGGCGGCTGCTCGACGAACTCCTCCAGCGGGAGGGGATCCGCAGCGCCTACGTGAACCTCCCCTTCGGCGCGGTCGCGGTCGGGCTGGTGGTGCGGGGCTTTTCGGCGTACTTCCTCGAACGGGCGGGCGTGTTCGGTCCCTTCCGCGTCCCGGCGATGGACTTCGGCGTCGTCGAGGTCAACGGCTTCACGATGGATCTGGGGACTCGGCTCGCGACGTTCATCCTCGCGGGCATCCTCGTCGCCGTCCTCGGCGTCCGCGTCGCGGCCTACGTCAGCGAGAACGACATCGAGGCAGAACTGGTCGAATAGACAGCGATTTACACACGGCCCGGCTACGCGCTCCCATGACTGACGGCGTGTGGGTGTCGCTGTTCTCGGGCGGGAAAGACTCCTCGTGGGCGCTGTATCGCGCACTCGAGAACGACTACCCCGTCGAGCGGCTGGTGACGGTCCACCCCGAGGGCGACTCCTACATGTACCACGTCCCGGCGACGCGTCTGGCCTCGCTGGCCGCCGAGAGCATCGGTATCGAACTCGTCGAGGTCGAGCCCGACGACTTCGGTGCCGACGACGTCCCCGACTCGGGCGAACAGGGTGACGCGGAACTCGAACCGCTGGAGGCCGCCCTCCGCGAGCTAGACGCCGATATCGGCGTCGCCGGCGTCACCGCCGGCGCCGTCGAGAGCGAGTACCAGACCAGCCGTATCGAGGCGATGGCCGAGCGCCTGGAGGCCAACCTCTTCGCCCCGCTCTGGCAGGAAGACCCCCGCGCTCTCGCCGACGCGATGCTTTCGGCCGGCTTCGAGATTCGCATCATCCGCGTGGCCGCCTACGGCCTCGACGAGTCCTGGCTCGGGCGAACGCTCGACGCCGACGCGCTCGACGAACTCGAGGCCCTCAACGACGAGTACGGCGTCCACATCCTCGGCGAGGGCGGCGAGTTCGAGACGCTCGTCACTGATGGCCCACATATGGACCAGCGCATCGAACTGGAGTACTCGACCGAATGGGATGGAACGCGGGGGACTATCGTGGTTGAGGACGCCTGGCTGGAGTGATTGGTACCGGCCACGAGCGAGCGCTGCGAGCGGCCGGCCTTCTGCCGTCGATTTTTGCAGCCCAGGTGTGCGAGTAGAATAACCAGTTTTTACTAGGGCGACGGTGAACCAGGGTGGTCCCGGTGATTCAGATGAGTGACACACAGGCCGATAGCGACAGCGCGCGCACCGACACAGAACTATTCACCGCGGCGCAGGAACTGGTCGAGGGGCTGTGGAGCGGGCAGGTGCTCCACGCCGCAGTCGAGGTCGGGCTGTTCGACCGCCTCGACGAGGAGCCGACCGCGGCGGAGACACTCGCGACCGCGCTCGACCTGGACCCGGACGCGACCTACCGACTGCTCAGGGCGCTGGCTCACTTCGGTGTCCTCACCGAGGACGACAGCCGACGGTTCGCCCTGACGCCGGTGGGACAGTTCTTCCGTGCGGACCACCCTCGGTCGGTCCGGCCCGGACTCATGCTGTTCCACAGCCCGGAGTGGATTCGGGCCATGACACAGCTGCCCGATATCCTCCGCGAGGGCGGTCAGGACGGGTTCGTCCGCGAGCACGGCCGCGGGATATTCGATTACATGGAGGACGCGCCCGAGTTCGCCAGGGCGTTCGACGAGTTCATGACGGCGATGTCCCACCAGCACGCCGAGGCCGTTCTCGGCGTGCTGGAGGGGTACGACGTCTCGCAGTTCGACCGGGTCTGTGACGTCGGCGGCGGCCAGGGGTATCTGTGCTGTCGACTGCTTGCGCAGTACCCCGCCCTGGAAGGCACCGTCTTCGACCGGCCCAGCGTCGTCGCCGAGGAGCCGGACCTGCCCGACGAGTTCGGTGTCGGGGACCGGTGTGACTACGTGGCCGGCGATATGTTCGAGTCGGTCCCCGAAGCCGACGCCTACGTGCTGAAGTGGATTCTCCACGACTGGACTGACGAGGAGTGTGTCGACATCCTCTCGACGGTTCGGGCGGCGGCCCCGTCCGACGCCCGGCTGTTCGTCGTCGAAGCGGTCGTGCCGGGGCCGGCGGAGTCACACTTCTCGAAGCAACTGGATATGACGATGCTCGTCCAGATGGGCGGCCGCGAGCGAACGCGGGCGGAGTACGCGTCGCTGCTCGAGCGTGCGGGCTGGACCATCGCCGACGAGTGGGTTCCACCAGAGGGGCCGATGCGAATCCTCGAAGCGACCACGGACTGAGACCGCTCGGTCCACTTCGGGCAGAGTGGGTGCTACCTACGCCCGTCGCCCGCGCTCTTGCACCCACTCCAGAACCGGCCGGAGTCGCTCGGCAAGCTCCTCGCCGTCGTCGGTCAGTTCGTACTCGACACGGGGCGGTATCTCGTCGTACTGCTCGCGGGTGACCAGACCTTCGGCTTCGAGGTCGTCCAGCCGCGCCGACAGCGTCGACGTACTCGCCTCGGGGATGTGGTCCTCCAGCGTTCCGAACCGCACCGTGCCGTGAACCGCCACGACGCAGACGATATCCATCACGTACTTCCGGCCCAGCAGGTCCAGTACGTCGTCTAGCAGGCAGTAACACCGCGGGTCGTCGGTCGCACAGTCGAATCCCTCCATAGCTTTGGCTTCGTGGACTTACTGCTTTACTTTGGACTTCACAGTATAATAACTTCGGGTAACAAAGCATAGCTGCGATGGCAGACATCAACATCGAACCGAGCGAACTCGGTCTCGAACTGGCACTCGAACAGTTCCGGCTCCCCGACGACGTCGCGGCGGGACTTGGCGACCTCTACGGGACGACCCCACCCGATACCGCGGCGGCCTGGGTCGAGATGCTCCGTGACCGCAAGCACGAGTCCGACGGCGAACCACCCAGCGTCGCGGACCTCTGTACGACCGACGACGGCGCCCACGCGTTCGTCGGTGAGGACCGCTCCCAGTCGTACATCTGCGTGCTCGACCCGCTGGTCGTCCCGTTCCTGACCGACATGCCCGGAACCGTCCGCTCGACGACGCCCGAGCGCGGGACCACGGTGGAGATAACCCTCGGCCCAGCGGGCGTCGAATACTCCCACCCCGACGCCGTCGTCTCCCTGGGCGTGGCCGACGAGGTCGACTGCGCGTCGTGTACGTCCATCGAGGAGACCTACGAGCACACCTGTCCGTACATCCACGTCTTCGAGGACGAGGCCGAATACGAGACCTGGGCCGCTGAGACCGACGCGGCGACGACGAGTGTCCCGGTCGAGACTGGCGTCGCGCTCGCCGGCGGCCTCGCCGAGAATCTGTTCGGCCTGGCCAGCTGAATCGGCCGAGCGCGGCCTCCGGGCCGCGCTGACGGGGACGGGCAGGCAGTCCTGTCGAGCATACCGCTCGCCGCTGGCGAGCGGTTTCACCGGAATCGAACGCAGTGAGATTCCGGCCTTTTTAGCGTAGATTTTTGCCGGGAGTGGGTTGCGGGCCAACGGCCCGCAACCGAACAACGTGGCGGCTTCGCCGCCACGCAGTTCCCGCAGGCCGACGAAGTCGGCCTAGGAAACCCGACCGGGAAAAAGGTACTACTTCACTGCACGCGGGTGTTCTGGCCAAGCAACGAGCCGTGGAGGTCCTTGTCGTGGACGCTCGCCTCCTCGTCGATGACGGAGTCGGAGACGTCGGCGTCAGTGATGGACGCGTCCTGGAACACGACCGTGTTTTCGACGCTGGAGTTCTTGATGGTCGCGCCGGGCAGCACGTGGACGTTGTCGCCGAGCTTGGAGTTCTCGACGGTGGCGTCGTCAGCGATTATCTGGCCGCCTTCGAGGGCGAACTCGACGGCTTCGAGATAGCTGTCGGCCGTCCCGATGTCGTACCAGACGTCGTCGAAGCTAAAGGGTCGCACGGAGCCCTGGTCGACGAGCCACTGGATGAACCAGCCGGGCTCGTCGGGGTTGTTGTCGCCGGCGAGGTACTCGTCGAAGCGGATTGCGTCGGCTGGGAAGGCATAGCAGGCGATGGAGACGAGCGTGCTCTTGGGGTTGTCGGGCTTCTCCTGGAAGTCGACGATCTCGTCGCCCTCGACCTGGATGAGGCCGTAGGACTTTGCCTTCTCCAGGTCGCCGACGTCGTACGCAGCGAGGGTCGGGTCGTCGTAGCTCTTGAAGTGGTCGATGAACTCGCTGATGTCGAAGCCAAAGAGGTTGTCACCGGCGATGACCAGCAGGTCCTCGTCGCCGAGCCCCTCGCGCTCGACGAGCTGTGCCAGCGCGCCGACGACGCCGAACTTCTCGTCCTCGTCGCTGGTGTCCTCGACGGACATACTTATCTTGTCGGTCCCGCGCTCCTCGAAGTGTGTCTCGAACTCGTCGGCGAAGGCGTCGTTCGTGCTTATCAGTATCTCACTGATTCGCTCGTCGCCTTCGAGCTCGTCGACGATGCCGTCGATCACGGTCGACTCGCCGACCGGCAGCAACATCTTGGGTCGGTGTCGGGTGATCGGCCACATTCGGGTTGCGTATCCCCCGGCAAGGACAATTGCCTTCATATGCGGACCCACAAACGGAACTGACAAGTTCTTTTCCCTCTTCGGAGACGGTCAGTGCTACCCTGTATACCAATCGTTCACCAGTAGAACTCCTGAATAAAGACATCATATACTGCTGTTGTCACCAACGTGGTCTAATTTTACGTCCCACGCTTCGACGACACAATCGCATACGGCCGGGGAATCGACCTTCAGTGTTCGACGAACTCGACGAGGACGCCGCCGGTCGAGTTCGGATGGCAGAACGCCACCTCGTGTCCCCACGCGCCGGGGCGGGGTGACTCGTCGATGAGGTCGACGCCGGCCGCGCGCGCGTCGGCGAGCGCACCCTCGATGTCCTCGGTCGCCAGCGCGACGTGGTGCAGCCCCGGTCCGTGTCGGTCGAGATAGCTCGGGATGGCACCCTCGGCGTCGGGCAGCGGCTCGAGGAGTTCGAAGTAGCCGTTACCCAGGTCCAGGAAGACGACGCGCAGTCCGTCGAACGTCTCTTCGTGGGCGACCGGTGCGTCGAAGGCGGTCTCGTACAGGGTCGCGAGTCCATCGGCGTCGTCGGTGGCGACGCCCGCGTGGTCGAACTGCATGGGCGTGCTTCTCGCGGACGGGTAATAGTTCGTGGCCCGGGCTCTGGGACGGTCTTTGGTTCGAGCAATGGGAGTTCGAACTGCCAGAAAGCCCCGGCACGCTAACCTCGGGGGTGGTTCGAGAGAGCTTCGCTCTCTCGTCATCCCGAAAATCAGAGATTTTCGGAGAACTCGCTGTGCTCCTCACTACGTTGTCGTTCGAGAGAGCTTCGCTCTCTCGTGATCACGGAAGGCCTCTGGTCTTCCGAACGACGGTGCTTGCGTCGTCCGCCGTCGGTTAGCGTGCCGCCCGTTTCAGTCCCGCTCATAGCCGGTTGACCGGTCAGCATGGGTGGGACTGAAAGGGGCCGCGCTCTGGACGAACCCCGACGATGCAAGGACCACAATGAACGCAGTGAATGAGGACCGCAGCGAGGCGCGGGAGTTCAGAGCGCGGGGGCTTTCTGGTCGTTAGAATTCCGATTAGCTCAAGTAAACACGATCCTCCGCTCCGGGACTCCCACCTACATCGACGAGCCGGGTTGGTACTCCCCGAAGACGTCCCGGAGCACGTCACACACCTCGCCGGTCGTCGCGTAGACCTTCACCGCGTCGACGATGTAGGGCATGAGATTCTCGTCGCCGCGAGCCGCTTCTCGGAGCTCCTCCAGTGCAGCCGCGACGGCGTCGTCGTCACGCTCTTCGCGGACCTCGGCGACGCTCTCCTGCTGGGCCGCTTCGACGGCCTCGTCGACCTCCTCGATATCCTGTTCGCCTTTCTCCTCGACCTCGAATTCGTTGACACCGACGATGATGCGCTCGCCGGCCTCCTGTTCGCGCTGGCGCTCGAAGGCAACGTCCTGAATCTGGCGCTGGACCCACTGGTTCTCGATGGCCCGGCGCATCCCACCACGCTCGTCTACGTCCTCGATTATCTCGCGGGCCTCCTGTTCCAGTTCGTCGGTCAGGGACTCGACGTAGTAGCTGCCCGCGAGCGGGTCGATGGTGTCGGCCGCGCCCGACTCGTGGGCCAGAATCTGCTGGGTCCGCAGAGCCGTCCGGACGGACTCCTCCGTCGGCAGGCCGATGGCCTCGTCCTTGCCGTTGGTGTGGAGGCTCTGGGTCCCACCCAGGACCGCCGCCAACGCCTGGTAGGCCACCCGGACGACGTTGTTCTCTATCTGCTGGGCGGTCAGCGTCGAGCCGGCGGTCTGGGTGTGGAACTTGAGTTGCTTGGACTTGGGATTCTCGGCGTCGAAGCGCTCGTCCATGAGTTTCGCCCAGAGCCGCCGCGCCGCACGGAACTTCGCGACCTCTTCGAGAATGTTGTTGTACGACGCGAAGAAAAAGGAAAGCTGTGGGGCAAAGTCGTCGACCTCCAGCCCGGCCTCGATGGCGGCCTCGACGTACTCGATACCGTTCCCGAGCGTGAACGCGATCTCCTGGGCGGCGGTCGAGCCGGCCTCGCGGATGTGATAGCCCGAGATGGAGATGGTGTTGAAGTTCGGCGTCTCCGCGGCGCAGAACTCGAAGATGTCGGTGATGAGACGCATCGACGGTTCCGGCGGGTAGATGAAGGTGTTGCGCGCGATGTACTCTTTGAGCACGTCGTTCTGGATGGTGCCCCGCAGTTCCTCGCGGTCGACGCCCTGAACGTCGCCGACGGCGATGTACATCGCCAGCAGGACGGCCGCGGGCGCGTTGATGGTCATCGACGTCGAGACCTCGGAAAGTGGGATGCCCTCGAAGACGGTCTCCATGTCGGCCAGCGAGTCGATAGCCACGCCCGTCTTGCCTACCTCGCCCGCGGCCATCGCGTCGTCGGAGTCGTAGCCCATCTGGGTCGGCAGGTCAAAGGCCATCGAGAGGCCGGTCTGGCCCTCGTCGAGGAGATAGTTGAACCGCTCGTTGGTCTCGGCTGCGGTCCCCATTCCGGCGTACTGGCGCATCGTCCAGAGCCGACCGCGATACCCGGTCGAGTAGACGCCGCGAGTGTAGGGCTCCCGACCGGGGAATCCCAGGTCCTCCTGATAGTTCAGGTCGGCCACGTCCGCGGGCGTGTACAGGCGGTCTACCTCCTGCCCCTCCGTGTCCGTCGTGAACCGTTCCTCCCGTTCGCCGAACCGGTCGACGGTCGGCTGGACGTCCTCTTTCTCCCACTCGGCTTTCGCCTCGCGGATCTCGTCCAGCTCCTCGGGGTCGAACATGGGAAAAACGTCGGCCGGCCCGGGCTTAAGGGTTCGCGCTGTGCCTGTTTTCCCCGAGGATTCATTACGGCGTGACGCCCTATCTCCACCAAATGTCAACAAAGCAATCGGTCCCGATTACGGTCGTCAGCGGGCCCCTCGGAGCGGGCAAGACGACGCTCGTCAACCGGCTGCTGGCGGACCCCGGGGACCGTCGCATCGCCGTCGTCGTCAACGATATGGGAGAGATAAACGTCGACGCGGAACTGCTCGCTGACCAGAGCGAGGACGGTATCGTCGACCTCTCGAACGGCTGTATCTGCTGCCGACTGCAGGACGACCTCGTGACCGAAATCACCCGACTGGCCGAGGAGCGTGCGTTCGACTATCTCGTGGTTGAGGCGTCGGGCATCAGCGAACCGATATCCATCGCCCGCACGCTGACCGTCGGGACCGACGAGACCCGTCTCCCCGAGCGGTTCACGCTCGATACGACCGTCTCCGTCGTGGACGCCTACGGCTTCTGGAAGGCGTTCGACCCCGACGAATCGCTCCCCGACGGCGCGCCCGACCCGCAGCGACCGCTGACGGAGGTACTGGTCGACCAGATAGAGTTCTGTGACGTGTTGGTGCTGAACAAGTGTGACATGGTTCCCGACGCGGAGCTCGACGGCGTCGAGGCGGCCATCCGCGAACTCCAGCCCCGCGCGGCGATACACCGGACGACCTACAGCGAGGTCGACCCCGACAGGGTGCTTGCCACCGGGCGGTTCGACTTCGAGACGGCCCGGCGGCGGCAGGGGTGGAAAGAGACGCTCGTGGGGGCGGAAAGCGACTCGGCCGCTCGTGACGCGCATGGCCACGACCACGGCGGCCTGTCCGCGGCTGACGCCCACGGCGTCGAGTCCGTCGTCTACCGACGCGAGGCGCCGTTCCACCCCGACCGTTTCGACGCGTGGCTCGACGACTGGGACGGCGACATCGTCCGGGCGAAGGGGTTCGTCTGGGTCGCGAGTCGACCCGACACCGTGCTGGGCGTGAGTCAGGCCGGTCCGGCAGTACAGGCCGGGCCAATCGGCGAGTGGGGCGCGGACGAGCCGGAGACGCGGTTCGTCGTCATCGGTCGCGAGCTCGACGGGGAGAAGCTCACCGCCGAGTTAGACGCCTGTCTCGTCGGCGAGGGCGAAGAAATTCCGGCGGCCGACGCGGACCCCTTCCCGAGAGAGACGTAATCACGCGCCGTAGCCGACTTCCTCGCGGAGTTCGTCCCACTCCTCGTGGAAGCCGTAGGTCGACTCCGAGGTGGCACCCATCGCCCGCTGGTAGACATCGTCGTACGAAAGCAGCGCGCTCCACTCGTCGTGGAACCGATAGCTACAGTACTGACACATAGCCGTACGTATCAGCCAGACAACTATAGGGCTGGCGACGAAACCGCGGCAAGAGGCCGCCGGCGGCGGCTCTCTCAGGGTTCGAGGAGTACCTTGGTGACGCCCTCTTCGCGCTCGTCGAATTTCTCGTACATCTCCGGGGCCTCTTCGATGTCCACGCGGTGAGAGACGACCCAACTGGGGTCGGCTCGTCCCTCGATGATGAGGTCACGGAGTTCGCGGTTGTAGGATTTGACGTTGCACTGCCCGGTGCCGAGCTTCTGGCCCTTCTCGAACAGGAGACCGAAGTCGATGCCGAGACGGCCCTGGGCAGCCATCTCGTCGGGCGCACCGGGGTCCTCGGGGACGTACAGTCCTGGGATTCCGAGCTCCCCCGTCGGGCGGACGGTCCGGATGAGGTCGTTGAGGACGACCGCCGGATTCTCGCGGGCGGGGTCGTAGGCGTCGTCGGCCTCTTTCTCGGGGTCGATGGCCTGGTAGCCGACGGCGTCGACGCCTTTGTCGACCGCGCCACCGTGTTCGTCTTTAATCTGCTCGACGGGGTCGCCATCCTCGAAGTTGATGGCCGTCGCGTCACAGTGCTCCTCGGCGAGGTCGAGGCGACTCGGAACGCGGTCGACCGTGTAGATCTCGGCCGCGCCCTTGATTTTTGCGCTGTAGGCGGCCATCAGGCCGACCGGGCCCGCGCCGTAGATGGCGACGGAGTCGCCGGGCTGGAGGTTCGCGAGTTCTGTCCCGTGCCACCCCGTCGGGAAGATGTCCGCGAGCAGGGCGAAGGCGTCCTCGTGCTGGTCGCCCTCGGGCAGCTGTAAGGCGTTGAAGTCCGCGTACGGGATGCGCAGCTTCTCGGCTTGGCCGCCTTTGTACGGCCCCATCGCGACGTAGCCGTAGGCGCCGCCAGCGAAGCCCGGGTTGACGTTGGTACAGAAGCCCGTGTAGCCGTCCTCGCAGTTCTCACAGTGGCCACAGGCGACGTTGAACGGGGCGACCACGCGGTCGCCCTCTTCGAGGGTGGTGACGGCGTCACCGACCTCGGTGACGATACCCATGTTCTCGTGCCCGAAGACGATGCCTGGCTCGGCGGCTGTCCGTCCCTCGTACATGTGCAGGTCGGACCCACAGATACAGGACGTCGTGATGTCGATGAGAACGTCGTTCGGGTGTTCTATCTCCGGTTCTTCTACCTCTTCGACCGCTACTTCGTGTGGCCCCTGATAGACCACGGCATTCATTGACATTTTATTGACACACCGTTCTGACAGTTCTCGCGAGTATATAAAAAGATGATGTACAATGCGCCGAAGCTCGGGCGGTAAGGTAGTCGTTCCTTTGCTAATGCCGGAATATATCACAATAGTTGACAGTATATGTGTGTAAGTGGGAATTCCGGAACTTCTCAGCCGCAACTGAGTGGTGAGCGGCAGGAACGACCCTCGGCGTCAGTTCGGTCCATTGGCTCTCGCTCGTATCATTAAATCGCCGACACGACGGCACGCGTCGACCACAGCCGCCGAGAGTTGGGTTTAAATCACTCCTCGCCCGAACCAACTGATATGGAAATCGAACGCGGGGACGGGGTAACTATCCACTACGTCGGACGGTTCGAGGACGGGAGCCTCTTCGATACCTCCCGACAGGAGGTCGCTCGCCACGAGGACCTCATCACGGCCCAGGGCGTCCAGCCGGCCGATTACGCACCGCTTTCCTTTACCGTCGGCCGCGGCGACATCATCGAGGGCATCGAGGAGGCCCTCGTCGGGATGGCAGAGGGCGAGGAGGGGACCATCGAGGTCCCGCCCGAGAAGGCCTACGGCGAGATAGAGGAAGAGAAAATCCGTGAGTACGACCCGGAGGCCTTCGAGGAGATGGTCGGCTCGGAGCCGGAGGTCGGGCTCCACGTCGAGGCGAAAAACGAACTCCACGGCGACGTGACCGCGGTGCGCGACGAGGCCGTCGAGGTCGACTTCAACCACGAACTCGCGGGGCGGACACTCGTCTTCGACATCGAAATCATCGACGTGCGCAAGTAGTACGCTGTTCGCGGTGCTGACTGTTTGTACCGCCAGAGAGACAGATTCCGTCAGTCAGGCAGCACTCTCTACAATGACTACCGACCGGTATCGTACTTGTAGGTCGCCTCGTCGGGGTCGATACCGAAGTCCTCGGCGGTGTCTTCGGGTTCGGGCTCCGCTTCGTGGGCCGAGGCGTTCTTGAACCGCTCGCGAAAGCGGGGCGGCACCGAGAAGTCGTCGTGGGCCACCCGGAGCGGGACAGCGTCGGGCTGGATGTTCTCGCGTTTCTCTTCGAGGCGGTCCTGCAACCGGGGCGGCAGCTCGTCGACGGCGATGGGCTCGAACCCGAACTGGGTGAGATAGCGGTCGGCGCTCGTCAGTGAGTACACCACGTCGAACCCCTCGTCGGCGGCGTACTCGACGAGGCGTTCGATGACGTGGGCACCGACGCCCTGGTCGCGCCACTCCGGGAGGACGCCGATGCTCGTGAGTTCACAGATGGGGTCGCCGTCGTCGGGCTTGTGGATTCGGATGCGTCCGAAGCCGGCCTTCCGGTCGTCGTGCTCGTCGATGGCGATGACGTAGTCGCGGGAACGGAAGTTCGTCTCGTCTAACCCCATCTCCTCGATGTGGTCCAGTAGCCAGACCTCCTCTCGGTTTTTCGCATCCCGGACGTACATACCCGGAGGTTGGCCGTCCCCGTGCAAAAGGGTTTCCGGGGCCCGAAGGCAGTGACTGCGCGTGCGTTCGGGCCGCCACAGCCGGGCAATTACTTAGTCGTGTGTCACGTATTCACACGCTATGGCCCCGGAGTCACTCGAAGAGCTGGACCGCGTCGTCCACGAGCCCACACGGGCGTTCGTCGAATCGACCAACGTCTGGCAGTTCATGCAGACCTACGGTATCGAGGACTACGAGGAACTGATACGCCGGACGACGACCGATATCGACGGCGTCCCCCACAGCGGCGTCGACTGGTTCTGGGACGAACTCGTGGACTACCTCCACGTCGACTTTTTCGAGGACTACGACGCGGTCCGGGAGACCGAGACGCGGACCGTCGAATCTGCGAGCGGCGAGCGCGAGACGTTCGACGGCCCGCAGTTCACGAACTGGTATCCCGGCGGGGAGCTGAACGCGGCTCACAACGCTGTTTCCCGCCACGCCGCGCCCGATACAGACGTCCGGAATCAGGTCGCGCTCATCTGGGAGGGCGAACCCGGCGATGTCCGGCAGGTCACGTACCACGACCTCCACGAACAGAGCAACCGGGTCGCCAACTATCTCGACTCGGTCGGCGTCGAGACGGGCGACACCGTCGGCCTCTATATGCCGATGGTCCCCGAGGTGGCCAGCATCCTCTATGGCTGTCTGAAGGCCGGAGCTATCGTCGTCCCCATCTTCTCGGGCTTTGGCGTCGACGCGACGGCGACTCGAATTGCGGACGCCGACTGCTCGGTGCTCTTTACCGGCGACGGCTTCTACCGCCGCGGGTCGCCGGTTCATCTCAAAGACACCGCTGACGCGGCCATCAAACAAGCCCGCCAGGAGCGCGGCGGAGACGTGGTCGAACACACGGTCGTATACGAGAGAATCGGCACGGCCGACGACCCCGAGGAGACGCTCACCTGGACTCGCCGGGACGAGTGGTGGGACGAGGCCATCGCGTCCCAGTCCGACGACTACGAGGCCAAATCCCTCCCGAGCGGCCAGGAATCGATGCTGCTGTACTCCTCTGGTACCACCGGCGAACCGAAGGGCATCGTCCACACGCACGCGGGGGCGCTGGTGCAGGCGGCCAAGGAGATCTACTTCGGCTTCGACCACAAGCCGGGCGACCGCTTTTTCTGGGTCAGCGACATCGGCTGGATGATGGGGCCGTGGACGCTGCTTGGCAACCACGCGCTGGGCGGGACTATCTTCATGTACGAGGGCGCGCCCGACCACCCGGAGCCCGACCGCTTCTGGGCGATGATAGACCGCCACGACCTGACCGTCTTCGGCGTCTCGCCCACGGCAATTCGCGCGCTGCGAAAGCAGGGCGACGAGTGGCTGGCGGGCCACGACCTGTCGTCACTGCGGCTGCTTGGCTCGACCGGCGAGCCGTGGGACCCCGAGAGCTGGCAGTGGTTCTACGACAACGTGGGCAACGGGGACTGTCCCATCATCAACATCTCTGGCGGCACGGAGATAATGGGCTGCTTTCTCATGCCGATGCCCATCCAGGAGCTCAAACCCTGCACGCTGGGTGGCCCCGGCCTCGGGATGGACATCGACATCGTCGACGAGGCCGGGCACTCTATCGCGGACACGGGCGAACGGGGCTACCTCGTCGCGCGCGACTCCTGTCCCTCGATGACCAACTCCCTGTGGCGCGGCGACCAGCGCTACGTCGAGGAGTACTGGTCCCGCTGGGACGGCCTCTGGAACCACGGCGACTGGGCCCAGAAGGACGAGGATGGCCTCTGGTTCCTGCACGGCCGGGCCGACGACGCGCTCAACGTCGCCGGACGGAAAGTCGGCCCCGCGGAGGTCGAGGGGGCGGCGATGGACCACCCTGCGGTCAACCAGGCCGCTGCCGTCGGTGTGCCCGACGAGACGACGGGGACTGCGGTCGTGCTCTACGCCGTCCTTGAACCCGACCACGAGCCGACCGACGAGCACCGGGACAGCATCGCCGGGACCGTCGGCGAGGAACTCGGCAAGCCGTTCCGACCCCGGGAGGTGCTGTTCGTCGACGCGTTCCCGAAGACCCAGAGCGGGAAGATACTCCGGCGGGCCATCGGCGGGGTGTATCGAGGGGAGGACCTGGGGGACATGTCCAGCATCGAGAATCCCGAGGCGCTAGATGCAATCGAGGATGCCCGGTAGCGGCCCGGGACGAGCCGCTATCGGTCGCCAGTGGTCGCCGCCCGGAGTCGCCGGACTTCCGCGCGGACCGCTTTCCAGGTGTCGAGCGACCCCGGAATCCCGTCCCTGCGCTCGCCTTTTGCCTCCCCCGCTGCCTCGGCGATTCGCTGGTGGACCGCTTTCGGCCCGTCGAGTTGCTGCAGGGTCAGCTCCGCGCCCTGGCTGCCGGCGGTGTCGACGGTCACCGTCCCATGGCCGAAGATGGTCCCGAAGATACCTTGCGAGTAGCTCGTGTTCTGTATCTTGCTCAGACGGAGCTCCGTCACCGTCAGCGAGAGCACGCCGGTCCGGTGATAGAGCGCGGCGTCGGTCAGGACATAGCGGGTCGACCGCCGCCAGAGCCACGCCCCGCCGGCGGGCACCGCGAACACGAGCAACGCGAGGGCCACGCCGACCACGGCCGAAAGCTCCGTCGGGAGCAACCCGTTCGAGATAATCACGGCGATACTCGCGAGGACGATGAGCGCGAGGACGACGCCCCCCGCGACGCCCAGGTGGACGACCCGCTGCCGTGGCTGGCCCTGCCAGACGACGGGCTCGTCGTTCGCGGCCGGCGCCCAGTCGGGCAAGCTCATCGTCGGTCGGTGTTCCAGTCGCTGGTCCCGCTGTCGTCGCGGTCGTGGGCGCCAGCGCCGCTGTCGGGTCGCTCCCTGCTCGACCCGCCCTCCGCTGCGATGCGAATCGCGCGGAGCTCGGCCAGTATCTCTTCGAGGACGTCCGGCTTCGTCTCACCGTCCCCTCGGTCACGGCCGCCCTGAACCTCTTTGACCCGTCGGCTCAGTTGCTTCTGAACCTCCTGGGGGTCGTTGACACCCCGGAGCCGCATCTCGACGCCAGCGCCGCCGGCCGTGCTGATCTCGACGTTCCCGTAGCCGAGCGAGCGCCCGACGACGCCCGCGGAGAAGGAGGTGTTCTGGACTTTCTCGTACTCGACCTCCGAGACCGACCGGCTGAGAACGCCCGTCTTCTTGTAGACGCTCTTGTCGGTTATCACGTAGTCGGTGTTCTCCCGATTGAGGTACGCACCGACGATTATCACCAAGCCGAGCCCGAAGAAGATGATGAGCGGGATACCGGTCAGATACGCGCCGTACATCGTCTCCGAGGCCGGCTTGCCCGACCAGAGAACCTCCTCGTCCGGGTCGAGCGTTAGCCAGTCGTAGCTTCCTGCGTTGCCACTCATATGCTCTCCTGTTCCGGTGGTCTTTTGAGTGTTTTCCCGGAATGTGGGCAGTTCACACGGCACGTTCGAGCGGAACGCTATCTCGTCGGTCGCTCCTCGGTGGGGAGCTCGAGCGCCAGCAGTCGCGGCAGCGCGAGCAGGGCCAGCGCGATCTCGCCGCCGCCCGCGACGAGGAACGCGGCGAGGTAGCCGAACTCACCCGCGACGAAGCCGCCGACCAGGATGCCGGTCAGGAAGCCCAGACTCCCGGCGGCGTTGAAGCCGGCCATCGCCGTCGCCCGACCGCGTTCGCCCACGAGGTCGGTGACCAGCGCCATCGTCGCCGGGGCCATCAGCGCCCCGATGACGCCGACGACGACCATGCCGACGCCGGCCAGTTCGACGGTCGGCGCCAGCCCCACGCCGACGACTGCCAGGCCGTACAGGGCCGACCCGGCGGCGATGGGTGCCGTCCGACCGACGCTGTCGGAAAGGACGCCGAAGGGGTACTGCAGCAGTGCGAAGGGCGCGAAAAACAGCGCGAGGACGAGCCCCGTCTCGCCCGGCGAGAGCCCGAAGGCCTCCCGGAAATACAGCGTGCCCACGAGCGCGAAGAAGCCGGCGGTCAGCCGGTCGATGAAGCCAAAGGCGTACGGAATCGCAAGTTCCGGCGTCTCGCCCAGCCGGCGCGCGGCCCGGCGCAGGCGGCCACCGTCGCCCGCCGGGGCGCGGTCGGTCACCAGCGCCGACAGCAGCGCGACCAGCAGGAAGAGCCCGCTCGCGACGTACAGCGGCAGCGTCGGCGAGACGCCGTAGAGCTGGCCGCCCAGCGGCGCCCCCAGCGCGGTCCCCGAGCCGATGGCGATGCCCGCCGCGCCCATGTTCTTCCCGTGGCCCCCGGAGAGGTCCATCAGCATCGTCATCGACAGCGAGAAGGCGGCGATGGTCGCCGCGCCCTGGAGCGCGCGCAACAGGAGGATTGTGGCGAAGGAGATGGACGTAACAGTCGGGAGCCACGCCAGCGCCGCGTAGAGCGCGCTGCCGGCCACGGCACCGCCGACGATGTACGGAACTCGCCGACCGGTCCGGTCGCTGACCGCCCCCCAGACGCCGGCGAAGGCGACGAAGGCCGCAAACTCCGCCGCGAGGAACCACATACTCGCGTCGAGAACGAATCCCGCTCCCAGCGCGACGACGAGCGTATCGATGCCCGGGTAGAGCAACACCTGGGCCAGCAGGACCACGAACACGACGCTCGCGAGGACGACCCGCTCTCGGCGCTCACTCACACGTACGCAGTGGGCCGGGGCGGGAAAATATATGTCGCCGTCGGGCCCCGATATCCAAGTGACTGGCGCCCGTCGGTCCCAGCGATGCCGAGCGACATCGCCGACCGCGTCGTCGAGGCGGTTCGGGACGTAGCCGACGGAGATGGCTGGTGTTCGCGCGCCCAGGTGGACTCGCTGATGGGCGCGACGACCATCGACAAGCGCGAGGTCGACCGCGCGCTGAAAATCGCCGTGGCCAACGGGCGACTGGAACAGGACGGCGACCGATACCGACCGACGGGTCAGGCGGACTGACGCAGGTCCTGATACAGTTCGCTCGACCCGTCGACCGACCGGAGGTGAAACGGGCGCTCCCGCCACCGTAGCTCCAGCGAGACGGTTCCGACGTCGAACGCCCGTTCCGGGACGTAACGGATGTGTTCGACACCGTCGATGTGATCTGCGATGGCGTAGGACCGTTCCGTGCCGAGGAAGATGCGCCGCCGCTCGATGTGGTCGTCGTACACCCGGTACTCGACGCCGGCGACGTAGATGAAGTACCAGGCGGTCACGGGGAACCAGAGAGTCACACCCCACAGCCCGACGAGCGGGAGCGACAGCGGGGGGAGCGCGACCACGGCTACGCCGGCCAGCAGGGCGGTCACCGCGCCGACGCCCAGGGCCAGATAGCCGGCCACGGTGAACACGCTCGGCCCGATGCGCCGGTCGAACCGCCCCAGCGGCTCGCCGCCCTCGACCGGACGGAGCTCGTCGTACCACCGCTCGGCGTCTGCGATATCCCGCAGTGTCATACGGTACTTGGTGTTGTGGCGCCGGATGTCGACGACGACGTCACCGCCGCCGACCTGACTGGCGAGTGTGCCGGCCGACAGCGAGACGTAGCGGACGTCCGAGCGCGGCGCGATTCGCGTCTCCCGGTTTACCAGCCCGGACGTGACCTCGATTTTCTTCTCGTAGATCCGGTACTCCACGGTGTAGTGTCGGATGACCGCCCAGAGACACGCGACGAGGACGCCGAGACCGACCAGACCGGCTGAGAGCGACACGACTGGCGCGCCCAGCGCCCACGCGACCGGTGCCACCAGCATCGCCACGATAGTGCCGGCCAGGAGCGCTCTCGACGCGCCGTTCAGTACGCCCACGATTACGCCTGGTCTCAGAACCGCCTGTGGTGCCCCCCCGTTCCCCATATCGTTCAGTATTAAAAGTACTAAATTAAAATTTTTGGCCGTGGATGCTGGCGCTGTCGGGTCTCGACAGGTGGCTCGCGACACTCTCGGCCACGGGACTTCGCCCGTGCAGTCGTCACAGCCAAGCTACAGGTGGCTCGCGTCCGTAGGCTTCGACATGCCCGACGCGATTTCCGACGCGGCTGTGGAACTGCTCACCAGCGGCGTCCACGTCGCCCACCTTGCGACCAGCTACGAGGACCGGCCCCACGTCGCGCCCGTCTGGTACACCTATCACGATGGCGCCATCGAAATCGTCACTACCGGAAAGAAACTCGACAACATCCGCCGGAACCCGCGGGTCGCGCTCTCGGTGCAGGACGCCGACGAGGGCGAGGCCAACTGGGGTGTGACGCTGCGGGGCACGGCGTCCGTCGTCGACGACGACACCGAGAACCGCGAGATACGCCGGCGTATCCACGACCGCTACGGCGCCGACGAGGACGACTGGCCCGAGAACACCGCCGTGCGAATCGCGGTCGGGTCGGCGAACCACTGGACGTACGACTAGTCGGTCGAAAAAACGAAAAACCGCGTCGGTAGGTTGGCTCTCCGGCCGAGTTTACATGTAGCCGAGGTCGCGCAGGCGCTCCATCAGGTCCTCTTTGTCCTGGGCGCGGCCGGCGCGTTCGGTCGTGTTCGCCATGTCCTGCAGCCAGGCGGGCTCGTCGGCGGACTTGTCCGTCGACACTTCGCTGCCCAGCGAGCGGAAGCCGGCGAAGTACTTCGGCGAGACCGGGACGTCCTCCTTCTCGATACCCTCGGGGAGGTCGTCCTGGCCCTGGGGCACGTAGCCTTCCTCGGGGAAGCCCTCGACGGTGTCCGGCACGACGAAGTTCCAGAAGGCCTCCCAGACGTCGGGTTCGGCGAACTGGAGAATCGGCTGGATGCGGTCGTGTGGCGGGTAGATGTCGGGGTCGTGGCGCGGCGAGAAGAACGTCTCGTCGGCGCGGGACTCCTGCTCGTCCCAGCGGATACCCGAGAGGATGCCGTCGACGTCGTGCTCCTCGATGGCGTCGTTCAGCGCGACGGTCTTCAGCAGGTGGTTGCCGACGTAGGTGTCAAGCAGGAACGGGAACGAGTCCTCCTCGTACTCGAGGATGTTCCGGACGTGGTGCTGGTTGTGTTCCGAAAGCTCGGAGATGGGGATGTCGTCGCCGGGGGTCAGGCCGTTCTCGTCGACGTAGTTACCGACGTCCTCGTTGCGGGCCCAGATGACCTCGAGGTCCCACTCCTCGGCCCAGTGCTCGACGTAGTCGATGAGCTCGTCGAAGTGCTGGTAGTGGTCGATGAAGACGACCGGCGGCACTTCGAGGTCGAAGCGGTCGGCGACTTCCTTGACGAAGTACAGCGTCAGCGTGGAGTCCTTCCCGCCGGTCCACATGACGACAGGGTTCTCGTACTGTTCGAGGCCCTGCTTCGTGACCTCGATAGCCTTCTCTATCTTGTGGTTGACGGTCGGGTACTCCTCGGGTTCCTCGCCCTCGCCGTCGGTGTAGTCGACGTCGAGATAGTCGGGGAACTCGGCTGTTTCGGACATCGTGTAATGAGATATAATTACTGGTTGTAAGAACTTTTTGGATACGCAACCGGCGTGTTGGTGAATGACACAGAGGTTCCCCGGACAGCCGGTCCTCGCTTTTTTCCTGCCGACGGCCCTGAGGTCGCTATGGGCGCTCGCCTGGCCGCAACACGGGCAATCTACCGTCGCTGGCTCCGGCTCTACGTCCCTGTGGCCGCGCTGGTGCTGGGCGTGAGCACCGTCGCCGGGTTCCTGCTCGGGAGCGCAGTTCCGGTCGAATCGCTCCCGACGACCGAGGGCGGGGGCACCGGTCCGTTCCCGGCGCTGACGACCGTCGACCTCGCCGTCAACAACCTCACGGCGCTGGTCGCGCTGTCGCTGGGGGCCGTGTCGCTGGGACTGGTCACGGTGCTGGGACTCGTCCTCAACGGACTGCTCATCGGCGTCGTCGTCGGCATCGCCGTCCAGCAGGTCGACCCGCTCGTGGTCGCCATGCTCATCCTCCCTCACGGCGTGCTGGAGATTCCGGCGCTGCTCGTCGCCTCGGCCGTGGGCTTGCGCTTTGGCCGGCTCACGGTTCGGTACATCCGCGGGCTGGAAGAGCGGCTCCTCACTCGGCGGGACCTGCGGGAGGCGGGGTGGCTCCTCCTGTGCTCGGCGCTGCTCATCGTCGTCGCCGCCTACATCGAGGCCAATCTCACGCTCGAACTGGCCGAACGCGTCGCTGGTGAGGAACTCGTCGCTGTGTAAGGAGGGCGGCCGACTGCGTGGAAGCGCGGATTACGAGATGAACTCGTTGTCCCGCCAGTTGACGCCTTCTTCCTCGTCCTCGTCGGCGGGGTCTTCGACGACGTTGATAGAAGCGGGGTGTTCTTCGCCGTCCACGATGCGGACGGCTTGCAGTTCGCCGTCGACAGCGGCGATGGCTGTCAGTGTGCCCTTCTCGGCGACTTTCGCCACCTCACAGAGCACCTCGAACATCGCGTACTGGAGCGCCGTGTTCTGGAGCACGGTCTCGCGGTCGCCCTTGAAGCAGGCGTACTCGACGAGTTCGGATTCGATCTCCTCCTCTTCCTCTTCGAGCGTGCCCCATTGGGGACCGCCGCCGGCCGAGCCGGTCGAGGCAGCGCCGGGCGGGCCCATCTCCTCGGGGTCTTCCTCGTAGACGCGGTTCTCGGTAACGCTGGCTTTCAGCTGGGCCGTCGGCGTGTACTTGCTCATGCTGTCGTCTTTCGCGACGGCACTGACGATGAGCGTGTTGTTCCGACGGGTAATGTCTACGTCAGCGATTTCGGGTGGAAGGTCCGGATCTTCGAAGAAGTCGTACGCGTCTTCCAGTGGCAGTTCGAGCGTCGAGTGGAGTCTGTATACACGGCTGGTCATGGTTGGGAGAGTGTGTCAAGTCGTCGACGGCCGTCCGCTGACGCTGGTGTCAGCGTATACTACGACCCACGTGCTTATATGACCTGCCCTTCTATTCTATCAATTGGACATAGTGTGTGAGTTACACACTCACAGAGCGAGCGCGCGACAGGTCGGTCGACGCTGCTTCAGGGACGAGTGGCGAGTGTTCGTTCTCTCCGGTCGCCTCCTCACGGCTCGATTCGCTCACCGTTCGGACGTAACGAGGCTGTTCGGTACACTCACAGCCCCGCTAGTCGTCTGCGACAGCCGCGTCGGCGTCCCCTTCGATGCTCGGCGGGTACTCCCCGCGGTCCAGTTCGAGGTCCGACGCGGGCCGAGCCATACAGGTCAGGGCGTAGTTCTCCCGCTCCTGCTCGGTAAGTCCGCGCGCGGCCGGCTGGACGACCTCGCCCGAGAGAATCTCGGCCGAACAGGCCAGACACATCCCCACGCGACAGGAGTACTCCTGGGCGATGCCCTCCTCGATGCACCGCGAGAGGATGGTCTCCTTCTCGGAGACCGTTATCTCCTCGCCGGTCCCGACGAAGGAGACGGTGTAATCGGTCATGCCTCCGGCTTTGCTGCCCCCCGTAAAAACTCTTTATCCCCTTTCCATGGCGTGACGCACGCGTAGTCGGAACGATTTTTGCACTTCGGCATGGACGAGACTGTATGACTACACACCAGTACGACGTGGCCGTCGTCGGGGCGGGAACGTCGGGCTGTTACGCCGCCGCGACACTCGCCGACGCGGGATATAGCGTCGTCGTCGTCGAGCGCAAGGACGCCGAGGAGGCGGGCCACATCGCCTGTGGAGACGCGCTGAAGGGGGCCAGCGACTTCCCCGACGCCATCCCCAAGTCCCAGATCGAGCAGGCCTTCACCAACACCAACGTCGACCACGGGCGCTTCGAGATTCCCCAGGAGGACACGGTACTGGAGATTCCGGTCCCGGGCGAACTGGCCGTCATCGACCGCTGGGAGTACGGCCGCTGTCTCATCGAGGGCGCCGACGACGCTGGCGCGCAGTTCCACTACGACACCGTCGTCCAGGACGTCCGCCAGACCGACGATGGCACCGTCACCGGCCTCGAAGCCGTCCGCAAGGGCGAGCCGGTCACCTACGACGCCGAAATCGTCATCGACGGTGCCGGCGCACTCTCTTTGCTGCAGGACAAGACCGACTTCGAGGACGCGACCTTCGACACGAACGTCCGGTACTCGCAGTTCTGTTCGGCCTATCGGGAAATCGTCGAGGTCGACGAACCCGTCGAGTGGGACGACGCCCTCGTGTTCAAGCCCACCAAGCGGTCGGCGGGGTACCTCTGGTACTTCCCGCATACGGACACGGAGATTAACGCCGGGCTCGGGTTCCAGATGAACGAGGAGCCCATGGAGCTGGTCGACGACCTCAAACGCGACCTGCGGGCCCGCAGCGAGTTCGAGGGCGCCGAGGTCACCGACAAACTCGGTGGCTCCCTGCCCACGCGCCGGCCCTACGACTCGGCGGTCGCGCCGGGCTACATGGCTGTCGGCGACGCCGCGGGCCACGTCAACCCGACGACCGGCGGCGGCATCGCCGGGGCGGCCTACGCCGGCACGTACGCCGCCGAGCAGGCTATCGACGCCATCGAGGACGACCGGACCGACGACGAGGCGGCCCTCTGGGAGTACAACGTCCGCGTGATGAACGACTTCGGCGCACGCTTCGCGGCGCTTGACGTCTACAACATCTTCATCACGGCCTACGACATCGACGACCTGATGGCGCTGCTGGCCTCGATTCCGGGCGAGAAACTCGCCGAGGCACTCTACGGCGGTTCGACCAGCTTCGGCCTCGGTCTCAAACTCAAGATGGCCGTCAAGAGCTTCGGCCACTGGGGGACGATTCGGGACCTCTACCAGACGAAGAAGGCCGCCGACCGCCTGCTTTCCCACTACGAGTCCTACCCCGAGGACCGGGACGGCTTCGAGGCCTGGCAACGGGAGCGAGACGCCATCATGGACGATATCTACGCGGTCACCGGCGCCGAGCCGAAGTACTGAGACGAACCGTCGGCGTCTCGTGGTCGAGCTGTCGGCGCTTGGCTGCAGTCGGGACCAGTCCGGTGTTTCTGTACGTGGCCCTACCCTCGTCCGGGACTGCTGGTTCGGTTGCGCCGGCCGAAGTGGCACGGCAGCCCATTCCGGTGGTGGGCGCCTTCCGAGGCGGTCGCGCCCACCGGACGATACATTCGATATCGCAGCTTCCGAAAGAAAGATAAGGTCACTTTTGCCACACGTTGTATGGGTGACGAGGGACAGATACCAGTGAGCCGCCGCCAGGTGGTGCAGGGTATTGGGGCAGCGGGGCTGCTCTCGGGACTCGGTTCGACGGCGACCGGGAGCCAGGCCACGAGCGGGGGCGGGTCGGCGTCGTGGTCGCAGTACGCTGCCGACGCCGCCAACACCGGCTACGTTCCCGGTGTCACGGGACCGACCGACAACACCGAACAGTGGCGGTTCCCCGAGTTACCGGGGTTCCGGTCGCCGCCTGCGGGTGCCGATGGGACCGTTTACGTCGGTACCGGCCGGGGAGTTCTCGCGCTTTCGGCGACTGATGGGTCGGTGGACTGGGAGTTCGATACGGCGGCCGCAGTCACTGAAGCCCCGACAGTGGCGTCTGGGACCGTCTATGTCACCTGCTCCGATAGCCAGGTGTACGCGCTGGACGCGGCCGACGGCAGCGAACAGTGGGCGACGGACACTGCTCATCCCGAGGGAACGACGCCGACTGTCGCCGGGGGCACCGTCTACGTCGCTAGCGGGGACGAAAACGTGTACGCACTGGACCAGGCCGATGGGAGCGTCCAGTGGGCCTTCGAAACCGACGAGCAGGTGTTCGACAGCCCAGCCGTCGTCGACGGGACAGTCGCTGTCAAGACGAAAGCGGAGACTGTATACGGCCTGCACGTAAGCGACGGGACCGTTCGATGGACTTTCGAGCGGGAGTCTCTGAGTGATCTCGTATCGGCACCGTCCGACGGAACCGTCTACGTCGCGAGCGGAGACGACATCCTGTACGCGCTGGACGCGGCCGACGGCACCGAGCGGTGGACCCGGAGGAACCGAGGTGGGTCACCGTATCCGGAAACGGTGGCTGATGGGACGCTCTACACCAGTATGGCCGACAGCCTGTACGCGCTAGACGCGGCCGATGGCAACGAGCAATGGGTCGACGAGACGGTCGAGACGCTCGGCAGTGTGGCCGTGGCCGATGGAACCCTCTACGTGGTGACATACGACGAAGTTCTGTACGCGCTGGATCTGGCAGACGGGACGCAGCTGTGGACCGTCAGTCTGCCGGCGGAGTTCGACGGCGGGCTAGCTGCGTTCGATGGCCGCGTCTACGTCACGCGCTCGCTGGATAGCCTGGTCGCTATCGACGCGTCATCCGGTACCGAACAGTGGGACATCGAGACCGAGGCGGACGAATACTCGTCACCAGTGGTGGCTGATGGAACCGTCTACGTCGGCGGCTCCGAGACCGTTCGCGCCTTGGACGCGACCGACGGTACCGAGCAGTGGAGTGCAGAGACACCGGGTACCGTAGCCGGACCAGTGGCAGTCGCTGACGGAACTGTCTACGCGGTGACCGAAGTGGGAACCGTATACGCGCTCGACGCGACGGACGGCACCGAGCAATGGGCCGTTCAGCTCGCCGAAACCGATATCCCACCGACGGTGGCCGACGGGACGGTGTACGTCTGCTGTTGGGACAAGCAGCTGTACGCCCTGGGTGGGGACGACGGGTCCCAGCAGTGGGCCGTCTCGACTAGCAGGAGCGCTCGCGGACCACCTGCGGTAGCCGACGGGACCGTCTACGTTCGAGACAATAACTCCCGGGTGTACGCGATAGATGCCACAGACGGCACCCAACAGTGGGTCGAGTGGGGGCCTCTGGAGTTCTATTCGGCACTGACAGTCGCGAATGGACTCGTCTACGTCGGTAGCTACGAGGGGGGTATCTACGCGCTGGACCCAGCGGATGGGTCGGACGTATGGGAGCAGCCAGACACTGGAGATATCTCGGGGTCACCGACTGTCGTCGGATGCAGTGTCTACATCAGCCGCGAGAGTGGGGCCAGGGATTCGTTCCTCGCGCTCGATGCAGCCACCGGCGAGCAACAGTGGACGGAGACGGCCGAGGGCAATCTGGGGTCCCTCTCGGTGGCCGCCAACGCACTGTACACCAGCTCCGGCGGAGATATCCACGCCGACGACCTGACCGATGGGACGCGCCTGTGGACCTTCGAGACGGGCGATTACGTGTCGGGGTCGGTCGCGGTCGGCCAGGGGACGGTGTACGCGTCGAGTGATGACGGTCTCGTGTACGCCATCGGGGAGGGTTCGGAAGCGACGACCACTCCGACCGGGGAGACGGCTGGGGGCTCCTGTGGGTCGCTCGGGAGGGCAACCGGGGCGACATCGCCGACTCCAGACCGTGCGGTGACCGTCGGCGCCGGGCCCGGGTTCGGCGTTCTGACCGGTGGGCTGGGGGCGCTGGGTTACGCGCTCTATCGGTCCGTTACAGCCGACGACGACTAACCGGGAACCGACGGCGAGTTAGAACCCCGAGAGGCTAGATTTAAATAAACTATCCACGAGAGCGTACGATAATGGACCTGCGTCGCAGACAGCTGTGCAAATACGTGGTGGTCAGTGGACTCGCGGGGGGTGCTGGGTGTCAGACGAGCGGGCCGGCCGTAGAGACTGTCGAAGAACCGGATTCGGATTCGGATTTGGACGCCAACGAGCCGGTAAAGACCATCGATCGTGAGTTCGGTGAGGCTGTCCGGCTCAAGAGCGGCGACGGCGAGCAACTCGCCGTGACTCCTACGAACGCACGCCTGGCAAGCGTCTTCTTCGAAGGTGAGTCGGCCGATATCAGCAGCGTGGAACCCGAAACGAGGGGGCAGGTCTTTCTGGAGATAGCGATCGACGTCGAGAACACTGGCGGGGGCGTCACCGATTTACCCGACGAGATATCGTTCCGGGCCGATGGGAGCGAGTACGGCTTCGACGAGTACGCCAATCCGCGAGGGAGCTACGATGAACTCGAAAACATCTCGCCAGGATCGACCTACGAGGCATTGGTAACCTTCGAGATTCCTGTCACTGCCTCGGAGGGCGAGTTGGTTCTCTCGTCGGAACATTCGTTCGACACGATCGTAAACTGGTCGCTCGACCTCGATACTGTGACCCGGGACCCCGGGGACTACACCGACCTCTCCATCGGGACCGGTGTCACAGTCGGGCGGACGGGCCCGCAGTTCTCGTTTACCGTCGCGTCGGTTGAAACGATGCAGGAGTACACCTACACCAGCAGCGGGCAGTCGGAGACACACGTGGCCGACGACGGGAAGCAGTTCGTCCGCGTGACCGTCAGCGCGGAGAACACCGGCACGGGTCGGGTGAAGCTTCCACGGCCGAGCGTGTTCACCCTCATCGCGGGCTCGTCGCAGTACGAACACAGCGCGTACGGGGTGCGGGGCGAGACGTACACCGGGGGGTTGCTCTCGGAGGGGGTACAGACGGAGGCCGAGTTACTGTTCGAGATACCGGAGGACCACGACCCGTCGCGAGTCGAAATCGAACTCGTCGACGGGCTCCTCGGAACCTGGACCGTCTGACGGCCCCTTCACTCTGGCTCGGCGGTGTGTCCGCCAGCCGACTGTGCTCCTGTCCTTCCCAGTGTGTCGCCCGTTTACTAGAGCCGCTCGATTGCGCCCGCCAGTACGTCCACACCGATTGCCAGCGACCGCTCGTCCACGTCGAAGGTCGGCGTGTGGTGGCCGCCGGGGTGGTTGGTGCCGATACCGACGTAGCTGGCCCGCCCCCCGTTCTCCTGGACGCGGTCCATCAGATAGGTCGCGTCCTCGCTCCCGCCCAGCGGCGCGCTGTGTAGAACACGCTCGACCCCATCGACGCCTTCGGCCACCGCATAGACCACGTCCGCCAGTTCCGCATCGCTCTCGGCGCTGGGAGCCTCCGCAACCGTCTCCATCGCCGACTCACAGTCGTGCATCCCGGCGGCGTGTTCGACGACCGAGTCGGCGCGCTCGCTCATGTACTCCATCAGCCGGGTCGTCTCGCCCCGGACTTCCCCCTCGATAGTCGCCGACTCGGGAACGATGTTGGTCGCTGTCCCGCCCGAGACGACGCCCGCGTTGACGCGGGTCGCACCGTCCTCGTGACGGCGGATGGCGTGGAGGTTCTGTACCGCTGTCGCCAGCGCCTGGACGGCGTCCCGACCGGCCGCCGGGTGGCCCCCCGCGTGGGCCGACTCGCCCCTGAACGCGGCTTCGAACTGTCGGACCGCCAGAAAGCCGTTCACGCCGGCGACCACCTCGCCCGTCGGGTGGTCCAGTCCGACGTGGACCGAGAGGAGGTGGTCCACGTCGTCGAGTACCCCGGCCTCGGCGACCGCGCTGGCGCCCCCGATGACCTCCTCGGCGGGCTGGAAGAGCACGTGGACGGTCCCCGGGAACTCGCTCTCGGCGACGGCTTCGAGGACGCCGACGCCGATGGCCGCGTGGGCGTCGTGGCCGCAGGCGTGCATATACCCCTCGTTGCCCGAGCGAAACCCCCCCTCGGCCGGCGCGTGTGTCGCCGCCGTCGATTCGGTAATCGGCAAGGCGTCGATATCGACCCGCAGCGCGACCGTGGGGCCGTCGCCGCGCTCGACGGTCGCGAGTGCGCCGGTGAACCCGCCCGCGCACTGCTCCAGCACGTCCTCGCGGGCGCCCGCCGCTCGCGCGCGGTCGTGCCACTCGCCGAGTGTATCCTCGTCGGGGACCGCCATCCGCGCGTCGGCCGCCAGAATCTCGGGGCCGACCAGCAGTTCGTCGACGCCGATACGCTCTACTTCCTCGACGATACGACTCGTCGTCCAGTACTCACACCAGGCCGGTTCCGGGTGGCGGTGTAGCTCCCGTCGCAGGGCTACCGGCCGTTCGTATCGCTCCATACCGGCCCGACGGGGCGGGAGCCCTTATCACCCGCTGCCGGGCTGGGTCTGTTGCTCGATGTCGGCCTCGACGTGGACCTCCGGCGGGAACGCCTCGGCGGTCACCTCGCGGGCGAACGTCTCGTAGCCGACGATATCGATGGTACGCTCGTAGACGGTGTAGTTCCACGGGTCGAAGCGACCGCCGTCGGGCCCCAGCGTCTTCGACTGGGGGACGCGCAGGTCGCGTGGCTGTTTCGGACGCGGGCCTTTCAGCTCCACGCCCTTGCGCTCGGCGCGAGCTTTGATATCCGCCACGACGTCGTCGAGGCGGTGGCGGTCCCCACTCGTGAGGGTCAGAGTCGTGACGTACGGCATTGGGAGTGAGGAGAGTGGCGACCACCAAAAGCCCAGCCTTTCGCGCCCGGTATCCGACGGCGCCATCCGGAACCGGGACAGCGCGACCCATCCGAGGGCCGCTCTATGCACGGGATACCGCGGAGTAATCGGTGGATACTGGCTGTCCGCGACTGGACGATTTCACCGACAGTCGCTCGATTCTTCCCGCTTGGCGGCTGTTCTCCCCCCGCGCTCGTCTCCGATATTCTCTTAAGTACCCGTGATGTAAAATCACGTAATGATAGAGGCCACGAGCGCGGGAGCCATCCTCTTTCGCGATACGCGTGGCCGGCGGGAGTACCTCCTGCTCAAGAGCCGACCCGGGGACTGGGAGTTTCCCAAGGGCGGCGTCGAGGGCGAGGAAGAGCTCCAGCAGACCGCCATACGCGAAGTGAAAGAGGAGGCCGGAATCGGCGATTTCCGGCTCTTGGACGGTTTCCGCGAGGACTACGACTACGTGTTCGAGGCGAACGGCAACACCATCCACAAGACGGTCCACCTGTTCGTCGCGAAGTCCTTCGAAGCATCGGCAGAGCTGTCGACAGAGCATCGGGACCTGCAGTGGCGCGACTACGAGCAGGCCATCAACACCGTCACACAGGACGGCCCCCGCGAGATACTGGAACAGGCCCACGAGTTCCTCGACGACCGCGAGGACGAGGATACCGAGGAGTGAGGCTCCTCGCGGGCTCACAGGCGATAGCGGTGGGGCTGTCTCACGGCACCTCGAAGCTACGACCGAATAGACAGACTCCGGCGCGTTACCCTTTCACGACGTAGGTACTGGCCGCCATATCACCGACGCGCTGCTCGTCGTCGTTCATCGCGATGAGCGCCATGCCCAGGATGTACGCGGTCGGAAGAATGTCGATGAACCGGAGCAAGTTCCGGATGGCGGACTCACCCATACTGATGGCCCCGCCGTCCTCGCTGACGACACGAATACTCAGCAGTTTCTTGCCGACGGTGTAGCCGTACACCCCTTCCATCACGATGAAGTACCCGGTAAAGACGAGCCCGAGGAGCAGTTGCACCAGGAGGTAGAGTATCGTTCCCATCACACCATCCGCGATGAGACCGACGATGACAAACAGCGGAATGAAAATCACCATGAGGACGAGACCTACCAGAGTTGCGTCGATGAGCCACGCGCCGATACGACTGCCGAGACCGGCTAGCTGGCCGACTGAACCCGAAGTTGTTGCCATATGATAGGCAAGCGCTATTCGAACGGGTATAAATGTTCGTCGTAGGAACAGATACCTGACGGCGACGCCTCGAACCGTTCTCAGAAGACCTGTGAGGGGGAGCTGTGGACTCGCCGCCGACCAGGGTTCGACTACCCTTTGACGACGTAGGTACTGGCTGCCATATCACCCAGGCGCTGTTCGTCGTCGTTGATAGCGATGAGCGCGATACCGACGAGGTACAGGGTCGGCAGCGCGTCGACAACCCGGAGGATGTTCCTGATTGCGGACTCGCCGAACCCGATTTTGCTGCCGTTCTCACCGACGACACGGATACTCATCAGCTTCTTCCCGACGGTGTAGCCGTACATCCCTTCCATCACGATGAAGTAGGCAAAGACGACCAGTGGGATGAGCAACTGAACGATGAGTAAGAGGCCGGCCCCCGCCGGCCCCGTCTCCCCGCCGACGCCGATGAGGAAAAACAGTGGGAAGACGATGATACCGCCGACGATCCCCGTGAGAATCGAGTCGATTAAGAACGCGACGATACGGCTACCGAGACCTGCCAGCTGACCGGGGCTACCCGAAGTTGTGGCCATACAGTATTTGCAACTTAAGTCAGCAAATAAAAATATTTCGCACGACCGGGACGAGTCTTACTATCTCAAAACCGCTGCTCCAGCGCCTCGATCACGGAGACGCCGGTCGGGACACTCCGTCTCAGCCAGCAGGCCGGGTGGGGCTCCGGGCAAGCCACAGCGACGCCCGTCGGTCAGGCGCGAACGACGTAGGTGTTTGCTGCCATATCGCCGAGTCGCTGTTCGTCCTCGTCGTACAGTATCAGGCCGATGCCCAGCAGATAGGCAACCGGGAGGTTGTCCGCGATGAGCACGAGATTCCGTACCGTGGCCTCTTTCCAGCCGATGTCGCCGCCGGCCTCCGTGACCACACTGATATCTAGCAGCTTCTTCCCGGGCGTGTACCCGTACAGTCCCTCGAAAACGATGCGGTAGCCGAAGAACCCGACCGTGACGACCAGGTTGAAGACAACGTAGGCTGCCAGGAGTATGCTTGGCTCAGCGGTCGATAGAAGTAGCAGGGCCGGAACGGCGACAATCAGGGCCATTGCGAACGCAAAGAGCATCGTGTCGATGAAGAACGCGGCTGCACGTTTCCCGAGTCCAGCGAGCTGTCGTGCCTCCGGTTCGGTGGCTGTGTCCATGTCGATTTCGGTGTGATGGACGAGTAATAAAACTGTCTGGACGCTGCTGTCGGTGTCATATCCGGTCCTGGGTTCTCGGGCGCCACGGATACATTCACATTGGCGACCCGCCAACCGGCCTCTGTGTCGTCCGATTCGGTGTTCGCGTTCGAGCTGCGTTAGTGGGCCGAGCGGGAGTGGTCGCCTGCCCCGTCGTTCGCTTTCGGTGTGCCGACGAGCCCGGATAGCTACTCCTTCACCACGTAGGAGTTGGCCGCCATGTCGCCGAGGCGCTGTTCGTCGTCGCTCACGGCGATGAGTAGGTAACCGATGACGTACCACACCGGCAGGACGGGCAGGACGTCGATGAACCGGAAGACGTTCCGGATGGCGGATTTCCCCATGCTGATTTGCCCGCCGCTCTCGTCGACGACACGGATGCTCGCAGCCTTCTTGCCGATAGTGGTGCCGAAGAGCCCCTCCAATATCACGTGGTACCCGACGTGGCCGATGACAATATAGAGGTGGGCGCCAAGAAAGAATAGGGAGCCAAGGTCCGCCACGACACTCTCAACCATGTCGCGGAACAAGAACGTTATCAGGACAGTCAGAATGAACAAGACGATGTTCGTCAGCATGAAGTCGATGACCATGGCACCGATGCGACTGCGGCGGCTGGCCAGCTCGCCGGCCGCGCTCGAAGTTGTTGCCATATAATAACTGAAACTTTGGACGGAAAATATAAACATTCCCATTGTGATGTTGACAGTAACCGAAACGGGTGGGCTATACTAGACACTGAATATCAATGCACACCCGACCACACGACAGCGGTCACGAGAGACACCGCTAGCGTCTCTCGAACCACCCATCAGAAACTGAAGGTTTCTGAGGACGGCGTGGTCGGTGTGTGAACTCTTTCAATTGTAGAATAGTATAGTTCTACCAACAGGTTCGCCACAGTGGGACGGATACATTCACAAGCGCGAGCCGCGAACCCGTGCCTGTGTCGTCCGATTCGGAGTTCGCGTTCGAACTGCGCGTCTGTCAGTGGGCCGAACGCGAGTGGACGCCCGAGCGTGCGGACTCGGTCGTCGTGGTCGCCCGTCAACTCGGCACCCAGTACCGCCGCTGGGACACGCTGGTGCTCGAATGCGACCCCGAGGGACTCCAGGCCCGCGGCGCGTTCGGCGCCGACGCGTTCGATTCGGACCACCTGCACGTCCTCGAACACGCCCCGGCCGAGTGGACGTTCTATCGCGACGCCCTCCCCGACCCCGGCTACCCGTGGCGCTACGTCCGGGAATCGATTCACGAACTGGCCGACCGGGAGGCCTTAGACACCAGAAAGCGCGGCCGGCGCATCGAGATTCGTCGCACGCGGCCGTATCCGGACTGGGTTCGCCGCGTCGTCGCCATCGAGAACAAGCCCGACCTCACCGCCAGCGCCGCCCGCGACCTGGCTGGGCAACTAGAGCGGGACGTGGCGCTGGGACTGGCCGACGAGGTGTGGGTCGCGACCGAAGCCACGGACGAGCGTGTCGAACCTATCTTGCTCGCGGACTTCCCGCCCGAGGCCGGCGTGCTGACGGTCGACACCGACGCGGGCACCGCCGAAACCGTCTGGGAGCCCCGATCGCTCGACGTCGACGGGCACGGGACCCGCATCACCGACCGGCCCGGCGACGACTACAGCGCTGCCCGCTTCGAGTACGTCGATCCCGACTGGAAGGCCGGCAAACGGCGCGCCATCGCCGAACGGGCCTACGAACGGGGATGGCGCAGCTACGCCGACACGATGCGACCGGACTGCCGGCACTTCGAGCTTCGGGCCGACGAGACCGGCGTCTCGCCGTACTGCGTGGCCAAAGAACGGACACCGACCGCCCGGGAGTGTCGGGCCGGCTGTGGCTCCTTCGAGCCCGAGCCGCCGGTGTGGCGGACGAACGGCTGGCCCATCGAGGGCGGTCCCGGTGCGGCCACCAAGCGACTGCTCGCGCGGCGGCGACGCGAGCGCCGACCCGGGCTCGAATACCTACTCGTCGCGGACCTCGACGTCTAGGTCCTCACGCGCCACTGCCAGCCGGAAGGTCGGCACCGTCTTCTGGACCGTCTCGACGATGCCCATGTCGGCGAGGCTCCGCAGCGCCGACCGCACGTCGTCGACCTCGGGGTCCTCGCCGGCCGCCCGCACCGCCTGGAGCGTCGCGACGACGCTCTGGGGCTCCTCGTCGGGCCCGGCCAGCACCTCGACGACAGTCCCCTGCAGCGGTGAGACAGTCATCGTCTGGACGCGCTCGGAGTCCTCGCCGTCGATGAGCGCCGTCGCCTCCGGCGTGGCGCAGATGAGGCTGTTCTCGTTGCGGTAGTAGTACTCCTTGAGCTCCGATTCGAGGTACTGGTGGACCTCGCTCCCGCTGTCCATGCCCCACAGTTCCTGTAGCTCGCCGTTCTTCGTCGGCTGGTTTTCGACGATGTCGGCGAGCCGCTCCGTTGCCTCCTCCGAGAGGGTCATCGCTTCCCCCTAGTCGCACCGGTGTAACAAGGGTTCTGGAGTCGGCCAGGGAAGATACTTGACCGTTCAGCCCTTCGGTCGACTAGGTATGCGCTCACTCCCCGCCAGCCCTCGCGCACTCCGCGCGGTCGCCCTCTCGCTGTTGCTCGTCGTCTCGGCCGCCGCCTTCGGGACGGCGGCGGTCGGTTCGGCCGCCGCTGCCGACGCCCGGGTCACGCTGACCGACACCACGGTCACGCCGGCGACGCCGACCGCCGGCGCGCCCATCACCGCCGAGACGACGCTCCGGCTCTCGGCCGGGAGCGACACGTCGATGACTGTCGACGAAGTCAGGGTCGTCGACCCGAGTGACGGTGACGCGGTGCTGGGGACGGCCACCGACCTCGGCCGTCTCTCACCCGGTGAGACGCTCGACGTTCCCGTCACGTTCACCGTCAACGAGTCCGGGTCACGGGACCTCCAGCTGGTCGCCGTCGGGACCGACAGCGACGGGGACCGAACCGAGGCGACCCGGCCCCTGACCGTCGGCGTCGAGCCCGGGGCCCCACAGGTCGAAGTCGAGACCGACCAGGTCGTCGCCGGCGCGGAGTCGACCGTGCAGGCGACCGTCTCGAACCCGACCACGGCACCGCTTCGCGGGGTCGAGGTGACCGTGGCCGGCGGTGAGAGTCGACAAACGGTACCGACGCTCGCTGCGGGGGCGTCCGAGACCGTGAACCTCACCGCCGTCGTCCCTGACACCGGTGACGGGACGGTCGAGGTTCGGACGCGGTACATCACGCCCAACGGGGTCGAACGGGAGTCGGTCACCTCGGCCCCGGTGACAGTCGAGTCGCTCAGCACCGACGTGGGTATCCGCGTCCAGCGACCACAGAACGACGACACCCAGCAGGCCGCCGGGGACCTCACGGGGCTGCTGGGCGGGGGCGGTTCGAGTGCGCTCCAGTCCCAGTCCGAGTCGGAGGACGGGTCGAGCGGTGACCGCGTCGACGTGACGGTGACGAACTTCGGCAACACACCCGTCGACGAGGTCGTGCTCACCGCCGAGGATAGCGACGGGGCCCGGCTGAGTTCCGTCGGTCGGTTCGCGCTCGCGGACACGCTCTCCCCCGGCGATGAGACGACGGTCACTGTCGACCTCTCTCGCGTCCAGTCGACCGACGGCGTCCGCTTCGTCGCGAGCTACGAGTCGCCCGAGGGTCGGTCGGAGACCGCCCTGCGCTACGGCTACCGCGCCCAGCGCGGCAAGGCGAGGCTCACCGGCCTCGACGTGAGCGTCACCGAGGGCGGCCGCGTCACCGTCGACGGGAACCTCGCCAACGTCGGTGACGGCGAGGTGACCAGTGCCGTCGTCGCCGTCCAGCCCGCCGAGGGCCTCCAGCCGGCCTATCCACAGCGGGACTACTTCGTCGGCACCGTCGACGCCAGTTCCTTCGCTCCCTTCGAGTTGACCGCCCAGGCCGACGTGGAAAACGCGACCCAGGTACCTATCCAGGTGACCTACGCCGTCGACGGAGAGCAGGTCACCCGGAACGCGACCGTCCCGTTGCCACCGGCCCAGAGCGGCCCGGGCGGTGGCCCGGTCTCGCCCGGGATGGCACTCGCGATACTCCTCGGGCTGGCCGCTGCTGCCGGCGCAACCGTCTACGTCACCCGCTACCGATGAGCTTCGAACCGCTCCAGCGAACGGCCCCGCCGCTCGCGCTGGTCGACGTGACCAAACGCTACGAGAGCGGTGGCGGTGGGGCGGTCACCGCGCTGTCTCACGTCGATTTCGCCGTCGCGAGCGGCGAGGTCGTCGCCGTCGTCGGCCCCAGCGGGAGCGGCAAGTCCACGATGCTGAATTTGCTGGGCCTGCTGGACGAACCGACCGAGGGTAGCGTCGAGCTGCGGGGCGAAACGACCGCGGGACTCTCCGAGGCCGAACGGACCGACGCCCGGCGGGAGTCCCTGGGCTTTGTCTTCCAGGACTTTCACCTCCTGCCGACGCTGTCGGCCGTCGAGAACGTCCGGCTCCCGACGGCCTTCCTCCCCGGTGACGCCACCGAGCGGGCCCGGGAGCTGCTCGAACTCGTCGGCCTGGGCGACCGGCTCGACCACACGCCCGACGAGCTCTCGGGCGGCCAGAAACAGCGCGTCGCCATCGCGCGGGCGCTGGTCAACGAGCCCGACGTGTTGCTGGCCGACGAGCCGACGGGCAATCTCGACCGGGACACCGGCACCGCTATCTTAGAGGAGATTCGCCGCATCACCGACGAGGCCGGCGTCGGCGTCGTCGCCGTCACCCACGACGACCTCGTCACCGACTACGCCGATCGGACCGTAGAACTCGTCGACGGGGTGTTGCGCGATGTCTGACCGGCGGTTCCCCGCGCTCTCGCTCGCGACCCGGAACCTCTCGCGCCAGCGGCTCCGGGCGGCCCTGGCGGCGCTTGGCATCGTCATCGGCGTCTTCGCCGTCGTGACGCTTGGCCTGCTGGGCAACGCCCTCTCGGTGGCCGCACAGGAGGAACTGGGCGGGCTGGGCGACCAGGTCATCGTCAGCCCGGCCGAGGAGAGCGGGCGCGAGACGCTGGATAGCCGCGACGTGGCGGCGGTCCGGCGGGCCGCCGACGGCCGGGGCACCGTCGTCCCGCTGCAGTCGACCGGCGGGACGGTCCGGGGGACCGGGGGGCAGTCGTTCGCCCAGATATACGGCACCGAGAACCCACAGGCTCTCTTTGGCAACGGCAGCGGCGCCGTCCCCTCGTCCCACCGCCAGGGCGCGCTCGTCGGGTCGGGCCTCGCCGACGACCTGAACCTCCGACCGGGCAGTACTATCACCGTCGAGCAAAACGAGTACCGCGTCGTCGGCGTCCTCCCCCCGGTCGAGGGCATCTCGCCGCTCCAGCCCGACTCCGCGGTCGTGCTCCCGCCCAGTGAGTTCGCCAGCGACGGCGTCTCGCAGGTGGTCGTCCGCGCGAACTCCCCCGAAGACGCTCGCGCGGTCGCGGGTGGGGTCCGCGACCAGCTCAACAGCCGCCAGCAGCGGGTCAGCGTCTTCTCGCTGACGAGCGTGCTCGACCGCATCTCGGAATTTTTCAACCTGCTGAACGGCTTCTTGCTGGCTATCGCCGGTATCTCGCTGGTCGTCGCCGGCGTCAGCATCTTCAACGTGATGCTGATGACCGTCGCCGAGCGCCGCGGTGAGATTGGGGTGCTTCGCGCCGTCGGCATCCACCGCAAGCAGGTCCTCAGGACGCTGCTCGTCGAGGCGACGCTGCTGGGAGTGGTCGGCGGGGCCGTGGGCGCCTTGCTGGGGACCGCGACCGTCGTCGTGGTGGCGACACAGACCGAACTGCCGCTGTGGGCCGTCCTCCAGCCCGGCAACGTCTTCGTTCCCCTCGGTGCCTTCGCATTCGGCGTCCTCATCGCACTCGTCGGGGGGCTGTATCCCGCCTATCGCGCCGCCTGGGAGCCGCCCGTCGAAGCGCTTCGGGGGTGAGTGTCAGACTTCGCTGTCATGGCTGTTGGGCCGTGCTGAAACCCGTGCCGAGAAACAGTGAGTAGCAGAGGAGAGATTTTGGGCCCTCTGGACGCTTACCCTTGCGTAATGTCGATCGAGTAGTCCGACTGGAGTGCTATCTTCCCGAGTTCGTAGAGTCCCACGACAGCGAGTAGCACCCCTCCAAGCGAAGGAAATACGCCATTCGGAACCAGTACCGCGTACAGTCCAAAGAACAGAGCAATCAGTCCGAATATCGTGCCGACAATCCGCCCCCTCGTTCCGTGGAGTGTTTTCCACGTTATACCCATATCGACAGCTGTGTTTTGTCACACCTATCATCCTGTCGAACGAAAGGTTAGTGAGCAGTATCGCCGACCCCAGCAGTCCGTCGGCTGCGAGAATCCCTCGGGCAGTCGGCGCGGAGCGCCGACGACGCCGAGTCGTCGGGGGTTTCTGATTGGTCTGCCCCAACGCTGTGGCTGTCTGTGCGGACGAACGACAGCTACCAGCAAACCGCCGTCCTAGAGGTCTTTCGCGACTCGAAGTTCCGTGTCGGTAACCGTCTCGACGGACTCGGCGGGGACCTCGATGTCGTCGTCGTCGGCGTCACCGAAGCCAAAGCCCTGGATGATGGCCTCGCCGATGTCCGGGTCGGGTTCGACGTAGGCGACCTGTGCGTCGGTGTCCACTTCGGTGACGATGCCGATCTGCTCGGCTTCGATGTCCATGAGGTACTTCCCCTCGTCTTCGGTGGATAGGACTGACATACAATCTCCTCTCTCGGCGGCGAAATAAATATCTGGGTAATCTTCACCGGGCTACACGTCAGCGAGCGTCTCGGCCACGTCGTTCCAGTGGCTCCCTTTCCAGAAGTGTTGCCCGCAGTCTCGGCAGCGCCAGATGTCCGTCTCTGCGGGGTCGGGCGCGTATTCGGGCGTCGGCTCGGTGCGGTCGACGCGTTCGACGGGCGCGTTGCAGGTGCCACAGTGGGCGGGTTCGGGCGACAGCTCCAGGTCGAACCCGGCCGCGGCCAGCTCCCGCAGCTGGTCGGGTACGTCCCGTCTCGTGAGCAGGACGGCGTCGTCGACTTGCCGGGCCAGTCCCTCGTCGCGGGTCACCAGCCGCCGGCCCTCGGTCTCGGCCAGCGCGAGCAGGGCCTCGTCGGCCTCGGCGTCGCGGTCCAGCGCGTAAGCGGTGTCGTAGCCACACATCCGCAGGTACGTCGCCAGCTTCCCCAGCATCGCGTCCAGCACGAGGGGCTCCCCTTTAGCCATCGAGGAACTCCCGCAGTTCGTCAGCCGAGCGGGTGTTGAGCACGTCTCCGGCCTCGGCCCACCCGCGCCGGGCCGTGTGGACGCCGTAGGTTATCTGCTCGAAGCTCCCCGGGCTGTGGGCGTCGGTGTCGATAGCGATGGTCGCGCCGGCGTCGACGGCCGCCTTGACCGCGTAGCCGTCCAGGTCCAGCCGGGCGGGGCTGGCGTTGACCTCCAGAGCGGTGCCGGCGTCGGCGGCCGCCGTCGCAAGTCGGTCGATATCGACGTCCAGCCCGCTGCGGCGGTTGAGGTAGCGACCCGTCGGATGGCCGATGATGTCGACCTCGGGGTGTTCGGCCGCCGCGACCAGCCGGTCCGTGCCGTCGCCGTCCAGCGCGGCGTGGGGCGAGGCGACCACCAGGTCCAGCTCGGCCAGCACGTCGTCGGCCACCGAAATCTCGCCGTCCGCGGCGATGTTGGCCTCGACGCCGCTGAAGACGTCGATGTCGGCTTCGCTCGCGACCGACTCCACTTCGGCTACTTGCTCGCGCAGGGTCTCGTCGTCGATGCCGACGCCGCCGACCATTCCCGGGCCGGTGGCGTGGTCCGTAATCGCGATGTAGTCGTGGCCGAACACGGCGGCGCCCTCGACCATCTCCGCGACGGTGTTGCCCCCGTCGGACCACTCGCTGTGGGTGTGGAGGTCGCCGCGAACGTCGGCCTCGACCAGCAGGTCCGGCAGGTCGCCGTCGGCGGCCGCCGCCACTTCGCCGCGGTTCTCGCGCATCTCGGGGGGTACCCACGCCATGTCCAGCGCCTCGTAGACGCCCTCCTCTGTCTCGCCCGCGACGCGCTCGCCGGCCCGCTGGTGGTCCTCTTCGTCGCCGACCTCGGACACATCGAAGACGCCGTACTCGTTGACCTTCAGGTCCCGTTCGATGGCGCGGTTCCGGACCGCGACGTTGTGGTCCTTGCTGCCGGTGAAATACTGCAGCGCCGCGCCGAACTCCTCGGGCACCACGACCCGCAAATCGACCCGGAGGCCGCCGGCCCGGACCGAGGCCTTGGTCTCGCCGGCCTCGATGACGCCCTCGACTTCTGGCCAGTCGGTGAAGGCGTCGACGACGCGCTCCCCCTCGGCACTCCCGACCAGCACGTCCACGTCGCCGATGGTGGGTCGCCAGCGCCGCAGCGACCCGCCCAGCGCACAGCGCTCGACGGCGTCGATATCGGCGACGTACTGCCTGGCCTGCTCGCCGTAGGGGTGGGCCGTCCCGAGCAGCGTGCGAGCGTGGGCTTCGCGGGCGAACTCGATGTTGTCGAGGATGTTCTGTTCGGTCTTCGCGCCGAAGCCCTTGATATCCTGTATCTCCCCCGCTTCGGCGGCGGCTTCGAGTTCGTCGAGCGTCGTGATACCGAGTTCCTCGTACAGCGAGCCGACGGTCTTGGGCCCGACGCCCTCGACGGCGGTCAGCGCGGCCATGTCGACGGGGAGTTCCTCGCGGAGTTCGCCCAGTTCCTCGATTTCCCCCGTCTCGAAGTACTCGACGACCTTCGAGGAGATGGCGTCGCCGACCCCATCTATCTCGCCGACGGCCTCGGCCCCTTCGGCGGCCAGTCCCTCGATGTCGCCGGGGTGGTCGCGGATGTTCTCCGCGGCCCGGCGGTAGGCCCGTGGCTTGTACTCTACCCCCTTTGCGTCCAGCAGGTCGGCGAACTCCTCGAGCAGCGTGGCGATTTCGTCGTTTCGGCTCATCGCCGCCCCCTGCTGGCCCGGCCGGTCCCCGAATCGGCGTCCTCGTGGCCCAGCGCCTTCCGCAGGAAGGACATCCAGCGTTTCTTGTCGGCCGTCTCCTGTGCCTTCGCCTCGTCCTCGAGATTCGCCGGCCCGAGCTGTTCGAGGGCGTTCAGCGCCCGGTCGATACCGATGATGGCCTCGACGAGTTCCTCGCCCTCGGCGTAGCTCAGCTCACCGTCTTCCAGTCGTTGCTTGCGCTGGAGTCGCTCCCGGCGGAGGTTCTTCTTCGCCTCGGTGACTCGCTCGCGCTCGCCGCGTGGCACCGTCTCCCTGCGCTTGATTTCGAAGACGAACGACTGCAGGTCGATGCGCTCGCCCTGGACGGTGATCTCGTCGGGGATTGTCACACCGACGGTCGCACCCTCCCGTTCGATGCGCTCTAGCAGTTGTTTGCGCTCGAACTCTTGCACTACCCTACTGTTCGACCTCGGGGTCCTTACCCGCTTCGCTCGGGTCCCCGCTCTTGCCCGCCTCGGCACTGTCCTCGGGGTCTCGGTCGTGGCTCTCGAATCCGCTGCGCTCCATCCGCCCCCACGAGTCCACGCCGGCGAGGTACTCGAACAGCCCTCGCCACGCGATGTAGGCTTTCCACTGGCGGAACCCGATATTCTCGACCGTTCCGTACCAAAGCAGCAGGACCGTCTGCCAGACGGAGCCGTACCGCCGATACGTCGACACCTCGCTGTAGATACTGAACCAGGAGAGGCCCACTCCGAAGACGCTCGTGAGCAGGAAGAAGATGGCGAACACGTAGGGCTCGGTGAGGCCCAGCAACACCAGCGGCACCAACAACAGATAGCCCAGTCCCTCCATGAGCCGGCCGATAGTTTCGACGAACAGGAAAAACGGGAGGGCGTACAGCCCGACGCGGCCGTATTTGGGCCGACCGATCATATCGCGGTGCATGACGAGGGTCTCGACCATCCCTCGATACCAGCGCCGGCGCTGGCGACCCAGCACCGAGAGTGTCTCCGGGACTTGCGTCCAGGCCACCGGCTCCGGGACGAACTCCACCGCGTACTCCTGTCCGGTCTCGACCAGATGTCTGTGTATCCGCACGACGAACTCGAAGTCCTCCGTCACTGTCCCCTCCCGGTAGCCCCCGATTTCGCGGGCCAGGTCCGTCTTGAACACGCCGAAGGCGCCGGAGATGATGATGAGGCTCCGCAGCCGGTCCAGCCCGAGCCGGCCCGAGTAGAACGCGCGGAGATACTCCATCACCTGGAGGCCGACGACCGGGTTCGTGGGCATCCGGACGTCACGTATCTGCCCGTGCTCGACCGTACACTGGTTCGCGACACGGACGGTCCCGCCGGAGGCGACGATGGTCTCCGGGCGTTCGAGAAACGGCGTGACGACTTTCAACAGCGCGTCCCTGTCGATTATCGTATCGGCGTCGACAGCACAGAACAGCTCCTTGTCCGTCAGCCAGAGGCCGGCGTTGAGCGCGTCGCTTTTGCCCCCGTTTGCCTTGTCGACGACAGTCAGGTTCTCGTGTGTCATCGACCGGTAGACCGCTGTGATCGGCTCCGACGGAACGTCGAACGGAATCTCCGCGTCCATCTCGACGAGGTCGTACGCCGATTGCAGTTCGGCCAGCGTCCCGTCGGTCGAGCCGTCGTTGACGACGATAATCTCCTTCTCCGTGTATTCGAGCGTCAGAAACGACCGGACGCTCTCCTCGATAGTCGCGGCTTCGTTGTACGCCGGGACGAGAATCGCGATGCCGGGCAGGAACGGGCTCCCGAGCTCGTCGTACGGTGGCTCCCAGCTGGCCTCGCGGGACCGACTGCGAAGCTCCCACAGCGCGAGCACGTGGATGAGCAAGTAGTTGGCGTTGAGAAGCGCGAAGTAGGCTATCGCGACGAGCCCGAACGCGTTGATGGCGTCGACGACCGAAGCGACCGATGTCATGGCTTGCGCCCGTCCGCTATTTTACGGTCGGCCAGCACCCACTGCAGCGCCGTATCTATCTCGGCGTCGGGCAGCCGCGGGTCCGTCGGCCCCAAAGCCTGACGGTCGGTGAGTTCCCGCATCGCCGCGACACGGACGCGCGAGCTCGGGTCACTGACCGCCATCGACTTGAGTTCCCAGATGCCGGCCTCGTCGCTCCAGGAGCCCAGCATCTCACAGACGGCCCGGCGCACGGTCGGTGCAGCGTCGGCTATCAGTTCCGCCCGGGGCACCTGCTCACGGATGTCCTCGCGCCAGCCGTAGTGGACGAACGCCCGAGCGGTGGCCGCTCGGACGTCCGGTGATTCGTGGTCGAACAGCGCCAGGAGCCACGCAGTCGGCGCGTCCGCTGGAAGCATGGCGAACTCCCGGAGTACCAGCAGCACTTGCAGGGTCACCGTCGTCGACCACTCGTCGACGTGGTCGGCGGCGTACTCGAACAGCGCCGTCGGGTCCCCCTCGTGGAGACGATACAGCGTGTCGACGCCGAAACTGGTCATCGGACGGTCCGGCCTCGAAAGCAGCAGTTCGGTCCCGACTCGTGGCGCGTCAGCGTGGTCGGTCTCGTACAGGAGGCGAGCGGCCGCCGCACGGACCGTCGGGTCGCGCTGGCAGTGGGCACGGACGAACGTCGTCTCGACGGGCTGGTCCAGCACTGTCAGCCACTTCAGCCCCAGCAACCGCTCGTGTCTCGTTCCGTCTCGAACCGCGGCCATCGCCTCTGACGGTATCCCCAGCGCACGGCCGGCGTCCCGGAGATGGCGGCGCTCCGTCCCGTCGAGTTTCCGGAGGAAGCTATCGACTTCGTCCCGCAGGAGCTCCCGTTCGGTCTCGTCGAGGCTCGCTATCCAACCGGTCCAGTCCGGGTCGTCCGCTGCCAGGCGCTCGAAGAGTCCGTCCCTGACCGCTGGTCGGTGCCGTTCTCGATGGCGGTCATTGCGCGAGCGGATCCAGACGTAAACCAGGGTGACAACTTCTATCGCCAGCAGAAACAGGCCAAGCAGGATACCGAGTACCAGCGCGAAGATAAGCGGTTCGTCCAGTCGGCTGAGCAGCAGGTCGATACGCCGCGGTCCCGGCTGGGTTCCGGCCTGTGCGAGTAGCCCGGCGACCACACTGCTGGCAGTCATTCCAGTACCGTGCGGATACGAGCGGCGAGCCCTCGCGGGCTGAACGGCTTCTCGACGTAGTGGTTCGCGCCCGAATCGAAGCCGGTGACGACGTCTTCCTCTCGGGTTCGTGACGTGAGTATGATGACCGGGACGTCGGCGAGTCGTTCGCTCTCACGGATCTTCCCCAGTAGTTCGAACCCGCCGTGGCCGGGCATCATCACGTCGAGGACGATGAGGTCGGGTGTCGCCATCTCCAGAAGACAGTCCCAGCACTTCGCCCCGTCGGCACACGTCGTCACCTCGTACCCCTCCGACTCGAGGCTGAACTCCAGCATCTGGCGGATATCTCCGTCGTCGTCCGCACAGACGATATGCGGAGCGTCTGGGCTACTCCCCTCCCCGTTTGCCAGTGTTTCGTTCATTGTTTCCCCCGTCGGTCGAACTTCTATCCCCGTCGGACCGATGCTCACCCGCTCAAGCGTACGACCATCCCGCGGCGACTGACCCGTTCCGAACGTCGGTCCAGCAAGCTCGCTCCGCCTTTGCAGTTCAGGCTATACAAAGATATCTGGATAACGTAATAAAAGTGGTGGGGTATACGCTGGGCTGGTCACAGCCCTGTCAACTGTCGTTCCAGGATGAGCGATATAAACACAACCCCTTTGCACCGCCCACCCCAACTACCGCCAATGTCGGAGTGTGACGTCTGCGGGAAGCAAGAGAACATGCCCTACCAGTGCGGGCACTGCGGGGGGACCTACTGCGCCGAGCACCGGTTGCCCGAGGCCCACGACTGCCCGGGGCTGGACAACTGGAACGACCCGAAGGGAGTGTTCGACAGCGGGTTCGACGACTCCGTCGACGGCGGCTCGTCGGGCGGTTCGGGCGGCGTGGCCGACCGCTTTGGGGTCAATACCGGTCCCGGGGGGCCGTTGGCGTACTTCCGCGGCAACATGACCTACGTGTTCCTGGCCACCATGGCCATCGTCTTCGTGTTGCAACACGTCGTCTTGCTGACGCTTGGGGTTCGAGCTCATCAGTTCCTCTTCGTCATCCATCCCCAGAACCCGGAGTACGTCTGGACCTGGGTGACGTCTATCTTCTCGCACGCGCCCTTTAGCCTCAGCCACATCGCGCTGAACGGCCTCGTCATCTACTTCTTCGGGCGACTGGCCGAGCGCCAGATGGGGTCGAAGAAGTTCACGCTGTTTTTCATCGGTTCCGGGGTCCTCGCTGGCCTCGGCCAGATAGGAATCCAGATGCTTCAGGGGGGGACCACGGGCGCACTCGGGGCGAGCGGTGCTGCCCTGGCAATCCTCGGCTTCGTCACCGTCCTGAACCCGGACCTCACCGTCTATCTGTACTTCCTGCTTCCGGTGCCTATCTGGGCCATCACCGGCTTCTACGCGATTATCAGTATCGCCGGTGTGCTGGCACCAGGCGCGGGTATTCTCGGCGGAAACGTTGGTCATGCGGCCCATCTCGCCGGTCTCGTCATCGGGCTCTGGTACGGTAAGCGCATCAAGGACCGGACGCGTATCCCGAACCAGATTCAGTTCGGCGGCCGCCGTGGCGGTGGCGGTCCCGGTGGCCCAGGCGGGCCCGGCGGTCGCGGTCCGTTCTGATGGACATCGTTCGTCCGGAGTTCGTCCCGGACCCCTCGCTCTCGACCGCCGAGATGGAGGCCCTGCAACGTGATATCGCCGAGGCGGCGGTCTTTGCGGACGAGTTCGCGTTCGACCCCGATGCCGTCTCGCTGGACGGGCCGGCCGGACAGCAGACGCTCGGCGAGCGACCAGCCAGTGTCGCCGATGACACCGCGACCGAGGGCGCCGACCAGCCCCTCGTCGCCGGCGTCGACCAGGCCTTCGTCGGCGACCGCGCGATATCGGCCATCGTCGTCCTGCGGGGCCGCGAGGTCATAGAGCGGGTCTATGCGGTCGAACCGACGGAGATTCCGTACGTCCCCGGCCTCCTCTCCTTTCGCGAGGGCGGGGCCATCCTCGCGGCCTTTTCAGCGCTGGAGCACGTGCCCGATATCGTCTTCGTCGACGGCAGCGGCCGCATCCACTACCGCGAGGCGGGACTGGCGACGCACATCGGGGTCACGCTGGATGTCCCAGCTATCGGCGTCGCGAAGAACCTGCTGTGTGGTCGACCACGGGAGTCACTGGACCGAAAGCTCCCCGAGGGCGCCCGCGTCGCCATCGAGGCCGACGCCGAGGTCGAGACTGCTACTGATGGACCCATCATCGGCTACGCCGTCCAGAGCCGACAGTACGACTCGTCGAGTCAGTACATCAATCCGCTCGTCGTCAGCCCCGGCCACCGGGTCAGCGCGGCGACCGCGGCCGACCTCGTGGTGGCGACGGCGGCGGGGTACAAACTCCCCGAGCCGACGCGGCTCGCCGACGCCTACGCCGACTCGGTGAAAGGCGACCTGTGAGGCGTTCGTCGCGGCGCCGAACGGGGGAAGCTTAATTGCCCGGGGTGAGACGGCCCTCGTATGGCCAAGACGGTGCTGATAACCGGTGCCTCCTCGGGCATCGGCCGCGCGACAGCCGAGGCGTTTCTGGACGACGACTGGCAGGTCTGGGCGACCGCCCGCGACGAGGACGACGTCGCGGCGCTGGCCGAGGCCGGCTGTGAGACGGCCGAACTCGACGTGACCAACGCTCGGGAGTGCGAGCGCGTCGTCGAGGACGTCGTCGAGGCGGCCGGGCGCATCGACTGCCTGGTGAACAACGCCGGCTACGCCCACTTTGGCGCCGTCGAGGACGTCTCGACGGAGGACCTCGAAAAACAGTTCGACGTGAACCTCTATGGCCCGCACCGACTGATTCGGGAAGTCATGCCCCACATGCGGGCCCGGGAGTCGGGCGCAATCATCAACGTCTCCAGTGTCGCTGGCAAGCTCTCCCTGCCGGGCCAGGGCGGATACGCGGCCTCGAAGTTCGCACTGGAAGGGCTGAGCGACGCGCTCCGTGTCGAGGCCGGCGAGTACGACGTCGACGTGGTGCTCGTCGAACCGGGCCCGGTCGAGACGAACTTCTACGACCGCGCCCAGGACGAACAGGAGAGCAACGACCACACCGGCGCCTACGACTGGCTCTCCACCGCCCGCGAGGACTCTCGGCTGGCCGGGATTCAGGACGCCCTCTCGGTCACCCCCGGAACGGTCGCGCTGACGATTCGGGACGCCGCGAACGCGAGCGACCCCGACCCGCGTTACCCCGTCGGCGAAGGGGCGAAACTCCTCCTCATGGCCAGACACCTCCCGGGGCGCTGGCGGGACGCCGCATTCGGCGTGATTCGGAAACTGTCGAGCTAAGGGGAGCGCTCCGCTTCAGTCGAGACAGGCCGCGACCACGGGTGGGACTGTCAGTCGAGACAGGCCGCGACCACGGGTGGGACTGTCAGTCGAGACAGGCCGCGACCACGGGTGGGACTGTCAGTCCAGACAGGCCGCGACCACCGAGAGCAGGCGTTCGCCGTGGACCTCGTCGGCGAAGAGGGGCACCCGTTTGACTTCGTGGCCTCGGAAGAGGTCCTGGGCCGCCGCTATTGCGTCCTGCTGGACCTCCCACCGACGGGCACAGAACTCACAGTGGTCGACGTTGGGTCCGGGGATGTCGACCTCGCGACCCAGCACTTCGCTGGGCTCTTGCATCACCCGGTTGACGACGATAGTGCTGACGGGAATCTCGAAGTCGGTGAGCTGGGCGAGCAGGCGCTCCGATTCCATCACCGACAGGGTCTCGGGCACCATCACGATTCGGAAGTCGGTGCGGGTGGGGTCCCGCAGGATGGCCCGCAGGCGCTCGATGCGCTCGGAGAGTTCCTCCAGGTCCTGGATGCCGGACTCCGTATCGACGTCGTCGCCGCCGCCGAACATGCCTTTCATCGAGTCCATCATCCCGGAGAAGCGCTCGCGGAGCTTCAGAATCGTCCCGACCATCGAGTCCATCGTCTCGGGTAGTTCCAGCAGCCGGAGGGTGTGACCGGTCGGCGCGGTGTCGATGACGACGCGGTCGAACCGGTCGTCGTCGGTGTAGTCCAGCAGGAGCCGCATCGCTGCCGCTTCGTCCGCGCCAGGCATCGAACCGCCCAGCAGCCCGTCTTCGCCGCCGATGGGATTGTCGCTCTCTCCGTTCATCGGACCGGAAGCGTCGCCGCCCATCGGACCGGAAGCGTCGCCTCCCATGGGACCCCCACCGCCGAGCATCCCACCGAGACCGCCCAGGGCGTTGTCTTCCATTCCAAGGGGCCCCTCGCCCATCGCGGCCTCGGGGTCGATTTCGGCGGCGTAAAGCGGGATATCTTCTCGGATGCGTGTCGGCTCGGCGGGGATATCGGTCTCCAGCGTGTCAGAAAGCGAGTGGGCGGGGTCCGTCGAGACGACCAGCGTCGCCGTGTCGTCCCGTGCCGACGCCAGCGCGGTGGCTGCGGCACACGTAGTCTTCCCGACGCCGCCTTTCCCACCGTACAGCACGTATTCGGGTGCGTCGACACCGGTCGGTGCGTCGATCTCGTCGACTGTCTCGACGTCCAGATTGCTCATACCCCAGGCTACGCTTCCGGCCTTGAGTAGTTCCCGGAAAAGGGCGCGACAGTGACCCATCGCTGTCGCGCGAGGTTCCACGCGCCCAGTGGCGCAGGCGAACCCTACTGTCTCGAGGAACGCGCTTCGCGGACCTCGGCGCCGTCACGGAGTTTGTCCTCGCAGTTCGGGCAGACTCTCGGTCCGTGTGCTTCGGAGGCTTCCGGTGTAAACACCCGCACGTACTGCTCAGTTACGAATTCGCCGCAGTTCTGACACTCGGGCATCCCTTGTAACACTCTAATAATGATGTAAATGCTTTTTGTTTACGGCCAACGAGGGGAGTTACAAACCGCGCTTAGCCGACCAACTGCCCGTTAACCGTGGTTTCGCCAGAACGACTCCAGCTGCGGGGCGAGAAAGTCGGGTGTCATTCGCGTGAACTCCTCGCGTTCGCCCTCGGGGAGAAAGTCGTAGACGGAGTGGCGGCCGTCGGGGGTGTAGCGCCGGCCGACGAACGCCCGGACGCCCACCTCGTCGGCCCCGCGGATGACCCGACCGATGGCCTGGCGCGCCCGCCGCACCGCGGGGACCGTCAGGGCGTACTCGAAGGCGTTGTCCTCGCCGAACGTGTCGCCGTAGGCCCGCTGGACCGCCCGAATTCGGGGCGAGCCGATGTTGACGAGCGGGACGCCGACGACGGCGCAGGTCGACAGTTTCGCGCCGTCGTAGTCGACGCCCTCGGTGAGTGTCCCGCGCGTCGACGTGACAAGCACCTTGCCCTCGCCCGCGAAGAAGGACTGTTTGGTCCGGTCGGTCTCCTCGTTGCTGGAGGACTCGTCGACCAGGACCGGCTTCTCGACGGCGTCCTGCAGGTAGGCGCCGGCCCAGCGAGCCTCCCGGTAGTTCGGCATGGCTATCATGACGTTCCCGGGTGAGCGGGCAAGCGCCCGGAGCGCCTGGGCGTACTCGTCACGCGTGGGGTTCCAGTTCTCGCCCAGCGGTTTCATATCGCCGGGGTTCCCGCGGTTGCGCGCCGTGAAAGGGCGCGCGTCGACGAGATACGACGCTCGATTCTCCGGCGGGAACGGGAGGTCGTAGGTCACCGAGCGCACAGGTCTGGTCGGCGAGTCGTCGTCTTCGTCGTCGACGGCCTGCTCGGCCAGTCCGTCGAGCCCGGCGACCTTCGTGAACACGTCTAGCGGTTCGAGCGTCGCGCTCATCACGCAGCCCCCGCCGAGTTCGTCGAAGACGTCACGCAAGGCCAGCGCGGGCATGCAGTTGTAAAAGAGCAGTCCGGGCGTGTAGACGGCCTCGTAGTCGGCGTCGGTGGCCCGACGCTGGTCGGGCGAGTGTTCCAGTTCGATTTCCCGGAGGAACGTCGAGTGGTCCCGTTCCCACCAGTGGCCACAGATAGCGCCGACGGCGGCACAGACGGGCTGGCGGGTCAATCCGAGCTGGTCGATGGCGTCCTCGACGGCGGCGCCTATCTGTCCGAGCGAGCGCCACAGCCCGCCGTCGTACCCCTTCTGCTCGGCCCACTCCGTGAGTTCGTCTCGTTCGACGCTGTCGGGGTCCCGCAGGGGTATCTCTCGGTCGTGTTCGGGGAGCATCGAGGGGTCCGCGCGCCACCCCTCGTGTTCGCTATCCAGGAACGATTCGACGCGGTCGTCGACCCAGCGTTCGAGGTCGGCGTAGAACTTCCGGGCGCGGTCCACGGCTTCGAGGGGGACTTCCCGCGCGGAGAGTACCTCCCGGACCTGTTCCTTGTGGTCGGCGGTCTGCTGGGCGCGCTGGACCAGCAGGTCACAGTCGTTGCGTGCCTGGGTAATCGTCTGTTTGCCCAGCCGGTCCGACAGCAGGTCACGGACCCGCTCCTCCAGGCGGTGGGCCTCGTCGACGACGACGAACGTCTGGTCGTCGAGAATCGCCGACAGCAGCGGCCGGGAGTTCGGGTCGAAGAGGTGGTTGTAGTTGCCGACGACCACGTCGGCTTCCTCCAGCATGACGCTCATCACCCGGTGGGGGCAGGTCCCCCGTTCGACGGCCGCCGGCAGGTAGTCGTCGATGGTGACGACGTTGTTCGGGCCTGCCGAGAAGTCCACGGGCGACCCCTTGTTCCGGGCGTACCAGTCGGCCTCGAACGGGCAATAGAGCGGTTCGTCGCCCTCGGCCATCGACTCGGGAGCGGTGGGCTGGCTCGGCCGGTACGGTGAGGCCGCGCCCGCGGTGGCGAGCGTGTCCTCGCCCAGCGTCGTCTGGGAGGCGGCATCGGGACGAGCCGCCGCGGCGAGCTTGCTGCCAAGCTGTGGGTCCCACCACTGCTCGTCCTCGTCGACCTCGTTCTCGATGGCCGTGTCCGCGACGGCCGCCCCGTCCCCGCGCCCGTCGTCCTCGACGAGTCTCGCCGTGGCTTCCCGCAGGTCCTCACAGCGGTCGTGGGTGCTCGCGTCGTCGGGGAACTTCCCTTCGCGCCCGTAGGGACAGAGGTCCCGCTTGCCGACGAGCGAGATGCCATCGAAGGGCTCTTCGATGCCGGCGTTTAGCGTCCGCAGGTCGTCGACGAACTGCTGGAGCTGCTGTTTGACCGGGGTGACGACGACGATACGGTCGTAGAGGTCGGTGTCCCGGACGAGGTGGGCGCCGGCGGTCAGGGCGGCCATCGTCTTCCCGGTGCCACAGGGGCCTTCCATCGCGAGAAAGCCACGGGACTTCCCGGTCTCGATGACCCGTTCGATGGCGTCGGCCTGGTTACCGTATGGCTCCTCGAACCCGAAGTACGTGCGCCACGCCTCGCTCTCTGGAGCCGATTCCCGCATTGGAACGGGGTTGGGCGTCCCCGTATTTGAACCGCCGGGTTCGCGCCGGAACGGTTCGCACAATCAGTACTGTTAATACAACCGTTCAACATCTTGTGACAACGTGCCATCTATCCATCAGGAAACCTACGGACGGCGCGCTCCGGACCTCGCGCCGCCGTTCCCGAGGTCGGCCGACGGCGTCGGGCTCTCCACGCCGGTCGGCGTCGTGCAGGACCCCGCCGGGCGTGTCTGGGTCGCCGACGCCGGCAACAGCCGCGTGCTCGTTTTCGACCGAAATCTGGAGCGGGTGTTCGGCCAGGTCGGGTCCTTCGGGACCGCGCCCGGCGAGTTCGACCTCCCGTTCCGGCTGGCCCACCACCCGAGCGAGTCACGCGTCTTCGTCACTGACCTCGGCAATGCCAGGGTGCAGGAACTGGCCTACGGCGAGCCCGGCGAGGACGGCGTTCCAGTGACCGTCAAGCAGACGTTCGGGCCCACGACAGACGACTTTCACCCCAACGGCATCGCGCTCGCCGAGGACGGTGACGGACTGACCGTCTTCGTCGCCGACGAGTTCTATCACGAGGACCCCGAAGACACCCGGAGCCGCATCGTCGTCTTCGACGGCGACGGACGCGAGACCGACAGTTTCCGTGCCGTCACCCGGGAGTACGACGACCCCATCGGGCTCTACTGGCCACAGGGCCTCGATACGGACCCCGACGGGAACCTTCTCGTCGCCAACACCGGCTACGGCCAGCAAGCGAGCGAACACGGTCGGCCGCCCTACTATGCGAACGTGGTCCGCTGTGACCGCGAGGGCTGTGGGGTCCCGTTCCCGGCCACTGGGACCCCAGTGCTTGACGACCAGTTCGCCATCCCCAGGGCCGTGAGCTATCTGCCCGACGAGGAGCGAATCGTCGTTCCGGACATCGGCGGGGGGCACCTCTATGCCTACTCGCCCGACGGCGACCGGCGCGGGGAAATGCCGTCGGTCATCGCCCCCGACGTCGAGGACCGCCGCTTTGGCGCTCCGATGGCCGTCACCGGATACGACCCCGGTGACGCCGACCCGACCGGCGCCATCCGCGGGCGGGTACTGGTCACCGAGGCACTCGACCACGCCGTCTCGGCCTACCGGCTCCGCTTTGTCGCCGAGCGAAAGACACAGCTTGGGGCCGTCGACGGCTGTCGGCGCCAGCCCGGGCAGTTCGACTACGCTTCGGGGTCGGCGGTTCAGCGGGCCGGCGACCCGGTGCTGTGGGTCGGCGACGGCGGCAACGAGCGGGCCCAGCACACCGGCCCGGGGCTGGAAGCGCCGGTCTCGCCGGCCGACCTCACGGCGAATCGGTTCCCGGCGACGCTTTCGACCTGGCACCCCGGCGACGAGACGTATCTGTTCGCCGCCGACTACACTGCCGAGGCCGACGCGTTCACTGACGACCACCAGCTCCACTGCTACCGGCTGGACGACCGCGACCCCGAACACGTCACGAGCTTCGGCGGCTGGGGGTACTTCGGCGGTGACGTCCGCCTGCCCCGCGGGATGGCCGTCGAACCGCTCGATAGCGACCGCTGCCGACTCCACGTCGCGGACTCGCTCAACGGCCGGGTCGCCTCGTGGGTCATCGACCGCCGGACCGGGGCCGTCGAGGACCACGACACCCGGGGAACGTTCGGCCACGACGCCGGCGAGTTCTGGCTCCCCTCCGACGTGGCAATCGGCCCCGAGGCCACCTACGTCGCCGACCGAAGCAACGACCGCCTCCAGTACGACGCCGGCGACGGCTGGCAGGTCGTGGGGACCGCGGGCTACGGCGACGACAGCGGCCGATTCCTCCTCCCGACGAGTCTGGCGCTGGCCGACGGCTATCTGTTCGTGGTGGACCTCGTGAACCGTGCCATCAAGGTGTTCGAGACGCTGCCCGGGGGCGGGATTCCGGACGAGCCGGTCGACGCCTTCGGCACGTTCGGCGGGCAGACCGCCGGTGGTGACCTCTGGTTCCCGGCGATGGTCTCTGCGCTGGCACACGACGACGGGGTGACCGTGCTGTTGCCAGATAGCGTGCTGAACGTCGTCTATCGGTACGAGTGGACGGCGCCGTAGCTGCGCTAGGTCTCCTCGGGCGGCTCTACGGTCTCGGGTAGCGCCACCCGGACCTCCAGGACGCGGTTGTTCTCGGCCGTCTCGACGGTGAGGCTGACCCCGTCGTGGGTCACGGTCTCGCCCTCGTCGACGAGGCGTCCGGCCCGGCTCATGAGGAAGCCGGCGACGGACTCGAACTCCTCGGCCTCCGGGAACTCGGTGCCAAGCGCCTCGTTGGCCTCGTGGACGTTGAGCTCCCCGCGAACGAGTGCGGTGTGGTCGTCGAGCCACCGAATCGGCGGGGCCTCCGTCGCGGTGAGCACCTCGCCGATTATCTCCTCGACGATGTCCTCGATGGTGACGACCCCCGACGTCGTGCCGAACTCGTCGACCACGATAGCCATCCGCCGTCGCTGTGCGCGCAGCTCCGTCAGCAGGTCGTCGACCTCCTTCGTCTCCGGGACGACGACCGGCTCGCGCGTGACGGAGTGGAGGGAGTCGCCCCGGTGCTGTGCTTCCAGCAGGTCGCGGATGTGGACCACGCCGACGACGTTATCGAGCACCTCTTCGTACACCGGGAGCTGGGTGAACCCGCTGTCGAGACAGGTCTCTATCGCCGTCTCGAGGTCCGCGTCGGCCTCGACGCCGACCACGTCGAGTCGGGGGGCCATGGTCTCCTTGACGATGCGGTTCCGGAATCGGAGCAGCCGCTGGAGCATCCGGTGTTCGGACTCGGTGAACACGCCCGCACGCTGGCCGGCCTCGATGACTTCCCGGACCTCCGCCCGCGTGACGTACGCGCTTTCCAGGTCTCCCTCGCTCCCGGTGAGTCTGTTGACCAGGCTGGTGAGCGTGTCGAACACCGCCACGAGCGGATACAGCGCCCGCTGGATGAGGCTGAGCGGTCGGGCGATTCGGAGCGCCCACAGTTCGCTGTGTTCGACGGCGTAGGATTTGGGCGCCGTCTCGCCGAACAGCAACACCAGCGACGTGACCCCGAAGGTGGCGACGAGCACGGCCTCTCCCGGCGTGAAGTAGAAGCCAAGGAGCCCGGTCGTGATGGCCGACATGCCGATGTTGGCGATGTTGTTCCCGACGAGGATCGTCACGAGCAGCCGGCGCGGGTCCTCTTTCAGCAGCGAGAGCGTCTCGGCGCCGGGCGTCCCCGCCTCGGCCAGCGACTCGATACGGTGATCGGCCAGCGAGAAGATAGCGATTTCGGCCGAAGAGAAAAAGCCCGAGACCAGGATGAGGGCCACTATTGCCAGGGTTCCCAGGACGGTAATCGTTCCCTGCGAGGGGTCGACCAATCCGGCGAACTGTCCCACAGGTAGCGACGAGGAGAGCGAGGAGTACATACTGGGTGAAAGGCACAACGCTGGGTAAAATCACGGGTCTCGGCGGGTCGTCTCAGGCGGCTCTGCCAGAAAAGGGTCAATTCAGATATATGTTTATGTAGATAGAGAACTATCGTTCGTTATGAAGATAGACGAGCTACAGGCATTCCTCGAAGACGAACTATCGTATTCGGTCTCCCACGCGTCCGTGCTCTCGCAGGTCGGGTCGGCCGAAATCGAGGCCCCCGACGCGGACGAGACGGCGACGATTTCGACCATCATCGATGACGTCGGGCAGGAGTCGTACGACTCGGCCGATGAACTGTTCGCGACCGTCCTCGGGAACGTCAACGACGACTACATCGGACGCAAGTTCTACGACGACCGCGGTGGGAATCCAATCGACGAGCTGACCGACCGGCGGGACGAGACGGAAATGTCATTTTAATCACTTGGCGGCGGTCAGTCCGCCCTCGCTCGCCGAAACGCCTGTCGAGCAGTTGCCAGGCTGGCACGAACTTATATAAATGTACACAGGGTACTGTGTACTATGGGGACGAAAACAATCTCGCTGGACGAGGAGGCGTACGAGCGCTTGCGGGCGCACAAGCGCGAGGGCGAGAGCTTCAGCGCCGTCGTCAAACGGTTGGCCGGCGAGCGGTCCTGGCAGGAGGTCACCGGTATCTGGGCTGGCGAGGTCGACGGGCTCGAAGCGGCGGTCGATGACGGTCGCGAACGAAGTCGGGAGCGCCGGGCCCGCATCGACGACGCACTGGAATGATTCAGGATACCAGCTTTCTCATCGATATCCTCAACGGCGACGAGGATGCAACCGACGTTCTGGAACTCATCGAGCGCGATAACCGACCCGAAAAGGTCGCCGCCATCACGTCACTCGAACTGTACGAGGGAATCGGCCGCTCGGAGAAACCGGCCGAGGAACAGCGGCAGGTTCTGGCTGTTCTCGAGTCCAAACACGTGATCCCCGCCGATCACGGTATCATGAAACACGCCGGCGAATTGAGTGCGAGCCTCATCACTGCGGGCGAGCGTATCGATAGAGAGGACTGTATCATCGCCGCGACGGCGATCCAGGAGAACGAGCCCGTGCTCACTCGGAACGCCGCGCACTTCGACCGAGTTCCCAATCTCGACGTCGAGAGCTACTGACAGAATCTCTCCGCGCAGCTAGTCGTCGCTCTCGGCGACCTCGCGGCCGCTATCTACAGTCTCCTCACCCAGCAACTCCTCGCGGTGTTCGTCCAGCAGCGGTGCCCGGCCCCGCGGTTGTGGCATCGTCTCGGACATCTTGATTGGGCTCCCGGCGATGGTCATCGGCTCGTCGGCGCCGGGCTGGCTGACATCGGCGAGCATCCCGCGGTCGTGGACGTGGGGGTCCGCGAAGATGTCGGCGGTGTTCTGGACTGGTGCGGCGGGAACGCGGCCGTCGAGTCGTTCGAGAATCTCAACCGACTCGTGGTCGCGAGTCCAGTCCGCAATCTCCGCCCGAAGTGAGTCCCGATTGGCCAGCCGGCTGGCGGCGTCCGGATAGTCGGCCGCCAGGTCGGGCCGGTCCACCGCCTCACACAGCGTCGCCCAGTGGCCGTCGGAAAAGGCGGCGATGACGACGTAGCCGTCGCTGGCCTCGAAGGCGTCGTAGGGGAAGAGTGTGGGGTGAGAGTTGCCCTGGCGCGTGGGTGACTCGCCGTCACAGGAGTACTGGTAGACGGCGCGTTCGGCCAGCGAGACCATACAGTCGTACATCGCGGTGTCGACGTACTGGCCCTCATCGGTGCGCTCGCGGTGATGAATCGCCGCCAGAATCCCCACCGCGTTGAGTGCGGCGGTGAAGATATCGCCGACGCCCGGGCCGACCTTCGTCGGCGGCCCGTCTTCCTGGCCGGTAATCTCCATCACGCCGCCCAACGCCTGCGCGATGAGGTCGAAGGAGGGCTGACCCTGCCGGTCCGTCTCGCCCGTGCGCGGGTCGCCGAAGCCACGAATCGAGGAGTAGATGAGCTGTGGATTGTGCTCTTTCAGCGTCTCGTAGCCACAGCCGAATTTCTCCATCGTCCCGGCTTTGAAGTTCTCGACGACCACGTCGGCCCGTTCGACCAGCGAGAGAAAGGCCTCGCGGTCGGCGTCGGTCCGGAGGTCCAGCTCCAGCGAGCGCTTGCCGCGGTTCACACTCTGGAAGTAGCCGCCGTAGGCCTCCGACTCGGCGTCGTCGACGTACGGCGGGTTCGCGCGGATGAGGTCGCCGCCGGGGCGTTCGACCTTTACCACGTCCGCACCCATGTCCGCGAGCAACATCGTACAGTACGGCCCGGCGAGCACCTGCGTCAGGTCGAGCACCCGCAGGTCGGCAAGCGCGCTCATGGGCGAACCGAGTGACGGCGGGGTGATAAACTTTGGTGATAAATCATTATAAATTCCTTTAGGGCGTATTATCATGAAAGACCATTAAGTTTATACTCGCCCCGGAACCACGACAGAGCACATGCCCCGTACCGTCATCCTCGGCGTGATCGGCTCCGACGCACACGTCGTCGGTATCACGATTCTCGAGCAGGCGCTGTCGGCCGCTGGCTTCGAGGTCGTCAACCTCGGCGTCCAGACCTCACAGGCCGACTTCGTCGGCGCAGCCAAATCTCACGACGCCGAGGCGGTACTGGTATCCTCCCTGTACGGGCACGCCCGACAGGACTGCGAGGGGTTCCACGACCGGCTCGCCGAGGCCGGCGTCGACGTGCCCACCTACGTCGGCGGGAACCTCGCCGTGGGGCAGGACGACTTCGAGAGCACGCGCGAGCAGTTCCGCGAGATGGGCTTCGACCGGGTCTTCGACGCCGAGACCGACCCGGAGGAGGCTATCGCCGCCCTGCGCCGTGACCTCAAGATAACGACCACAGAGGGCGAGCAGGTCAGGGTCGACGGCTGACCATGCCCCGTGATACGAAGCTGCCCGCCGACGAGCTACAGCGGGCCGCAAACGAGCTGCGCGACGACTGGCACACCGGCCGCGCCGTCGACTTCGAGGAGGCCGTCGCCTTCCACGAGTCCCTGCCGAAATCGAAGCGGTTCGCGCCGGTGCTGGAGTCGGCCGACGCGCCACTGCTCCAGCCCCGCGCCGGCGTCCCCTGTCTGGAAGCCCAGATAGACCTCCTGCGGTATCTCCAGGAGGAAGGCGGCGCCGACCTGCTGCCGACGACCATCGATTCGTACACGCGGGACAACCAGTACGAGAAAGCGGAGGAGGGGCTCGCGGCCTCCAGAAACAGCGACAGCGACGAGCTCAACGGCTTCCCCGCCGTGAATCACGGCGTCGAGGACTGCAGGCGGCTCGTCAGGGCGCTGGACGCCCCTATCGAGGTGCGCCACGGCACCCCCGACGCGCGGCTGCTGGCGATGGTCACCCTCGCGGGCGGCTTCCAGTCCTTCGAGGGCGGCCCCATCTCGTACAACATCCCCTACACCAAACGCCACGACCTCGAGACGACCATCGAGCACTGGCAGTTCGTCGACCGGCTCTGTGGCGCCTACACGGAGCGCGGCGTCACCATCAACCGCGAGCCCTTTGGCCCCCTCACTGGCACCCTCGTCCCGCCCTGCATCGCTATCGCGGTGATGCTCATCGAGGGGCAGCTCGCGGCCACACAGGGCGTGCGCTCGCTTACACTGGGCTACGGCCAGGTCGGCAACCTCGTCCAGGACGTGGCTGCGCTGCGGGCACTGCGGAAACTGGGCGAGGAGTACCTCCCCGACCCCGTCACCGTCACCACCGTCTTCCACGAGTGGATGGGCGGCTTCCCGCCCGACGAGGCCCGCGCCAACGGCGTCATCAGCCTCGGCGGGGCGACGGCCGCGGTCGCGAAGCCGGACAAGGTCATCACGAAGTCCGCACAGGAGTTCCAGGGCGTCCCCACGAAGGAGGCCAACGCCGCCGGCCTGCGCACCACGAGACAGCTTATCGATATGATGATAGAGCAAGACATCGACCTCGGCGGTATCGACGACGAACAGCGGCTCATCGAGCGGGCCACGCGGGCTCTCATCGACGCCATCGAACAGGCCGGTGACGGCGACGTGGCCCGTGGCGTCGTCGCCGCCTTCGACAGCGGCGAGATGGACGTCCCCTTCGCTCCCTCCGACGCGGCGGCGGGCGCGGTCCTGCCCGCCCGTGACGACGACGGCCGCGTGCGAATTTTCAACTTCGCCGACCTCGCCCTGCCGGCGGATATCAAGGAGATTCACAAGGCGAAACTCGGCGAGCGCGCCCAGACCGAGGGCCGTGACCAGTCGTTCCGGATGGTCGCCGACGACGTCGACGCCATCAGCGACGGGAAGCTGATTGGACGACCCGCCGGTCACCGGGGAGGTGCCAGCGATGCGGATTGAATCGATTCGGGCGATTCCCGGACTCTCGGGTTTCTTCTTCGACGACCAGCGGGCCATCAAAGCGGGCGCCACCCAGCGCGGGTTCGCCTACGACGGCCCGCCCAAGACCGCGGGGTTCGACAGGGTCCGCGAGGCCGGTGAGTCCCTCATCGTCGAACTCGAACTCGCCGACGGGAGCGTAGTCACCGGTGATTGTGCCGCGGTGCAGTATTCGGGCGCCGGCGGTCGGGACCCCCTCTTTCGGGCCAGCGAGTACCGGCCCGTCGTCGAGGGGACCGTCGCCGACGCGCTCCGGGGCCGGGACGCGACGCTGTTCCGGGACAACGCGGAGACGCTCGAAGCCATCGCCCCCCAGCGCTCCGGCGGCGACCGCCTGCACACGGCGGTCCGCTACGGCGTCTCCCAGGCCCTGCTGAACGCCGCGGCCCGCGCTCGCGGCTGCACCCCCACCGACGTGCTCGCGGCGGCCTACGACACCGACCCCGCGACTGCGCCGGTCCCCGTCTTCGGCCAGTCGGGCGACGAGCGACGGACCAACGCCGAGAAGATGCTGATCAAAGGCGTTCCCGTACTTCCCCACGGCCTGTTCAACAGCGTCGAGAAGGTCGGGGAGACGGGCGAGGGGTTGCGCGACTATCTCGCGTGGCTGGCCGACCGGGCCGACGCGCTCGGCCCCGCCAGCTACGCGCCGCGGTTCCACGTCGACGTCTACGGCATCCTCGGTGAGATATTCGGCCCGCCGTACGACCGCAGCGAGGTGACGGAGTACTTCGACTCGCTGCGCGAGGCCGCCGCGCCTTACCCGCTTCAGGTCGAGGGCCCGATGGACGCCGGGAGCCGCGAGGCCCAGATAGCACGTATGGCCGAACTCCGTGACGGACTCGCCAGTGCTGGCGTCGCCGTCGACATCGTCGCCGACGAGTGGTGCAACACGTTCGACGACGTGCGAGCGTTCGTCGACGCGGGCGCCGCCGACGTGGTCCAGATAAAGACGCCCGATCTGGGCGGTATCCAGCGCTCTGCGGAGGCAGTGCTGTACTGCGACGGCACCGACACACGCGCGTATCTCGGCGGCACCTGCAACGAGACGGTCACCTCCGCGCGGGCCTGTGCCCACGTCGCGCTGGCGACCGACGCCGCGCAAGTGCTCGCAAAGCCCGGGATGGGCTTCGACGAGGGGTTCATGGTCGTCACGAACGAGATGCGGCGGACACTCGCTCGGTCGAGCGGCGCCGCTCCGGGCCGGCCGTCTACCGACCGGCCGGGTAGCGCGGAACGAAGTTCCGCGGACCATTCGAGCGGGCAGAGCCCGCGAGAAGACGGCGATGGCGAGGCCCGGTCCACGGGGGGTGCTGGCGATGACTGACTGGTCGGCGCCCGACGCCATCGACTGTGCGGACGAGCAGGTGTTTCAGACGCTGCTCGACCGCGTCGAGACCCGCGAGAAGGGTAACTACTTCGAGTACTTCGCCGAGGGCGACGAGATTCACCACGACCCTGGCCTGCGACTCAGCCAGCACGGCAACGAGGAGTGGATGGGCCAGACGCTGAACCACGACCCCGCCTACTGGCGGCCGGACGACGCCCGCGAGCGCGGGTTCGACGAACCGCCGGCCCATCCTGACTACCTGCTGGCCTGCGTGATGGGTATCACCGTCGAGGACCTCTCGGAGAAGGGCGGCTACTTCCTCGGTCGCACCGACGTTACCTTCCACCGGACGGCCTATCCGGGCACCGAACTCGACGTGACTTCGACGGTGGTCGACACCCGAACGTCCTCCTCGCGACCCGACTACGGTATCGTCACGTGGGAGAGCGTCGGCCGGGACCGCGAGACCGGCGAGGAACTGGTCGCCTACGAGCGGACGAACATGATTCCGCGGCGGGAACCCGTCGCATCCGACGGGGGCGAGCGGCAGCGGTCAGCCGCGCGCGCCGATGGAAGTGGTGCCGTCGCCGACGAAAGTTCCCCGTCCGAGGCCGCCACGCCCGACCTGCCATCGACGCTTGTCGCGCCCGAGGGCGGCACCTTCGAGGACTTCCGCGTCGCACTGGAGCGAGCGCGGGACAACGGCGCTGCGGTCGCCTACCGTCACGAACGGGGCCGGACGATGGACGAGCGCCTCGTCGCCGGCCTCCCGCTCGCGACGCTCAACACCGCTCGCCAGCACCACAACCGAGACGTGATGGCCGACTCGCCGTCTGGCGATATCGTCGCCTACGGGGACGTGACCCGCTCCATCGCGCTGGCACACGCCCGCTCTGACGAGGCGACCTTCCGGGAACGGCGCTTCGAGAACGAGCGCTTCCACGACTTCGTCACGCTCGGGGACACGATCTACGGCTTCAGCCGCGTGCTCGACTGCGACGGCGAGGCCGGTCCCGACCACACCGGCGCGGTGACCTTCGAACACGTCGCGTTCAATCAGGACAGCACCCCGGTCTACAGCGGCCGGCGAACCGCACTCATCACCCGACAATGACACGACTCTGCCGAACCTTCCAGACAGCACCAGCCGCCGTTCCACGAGACAACAGCGCGAAGTTCTTAGACTCCGGTCTGACGAGCGAGGGCTTTTCCACCCCCGACTGGCTCGTCCCCGACATCGAGGACGGGACCGCCCCGTCGATGAAAGCCGAGGCGGTCGACAACATCGTGGACCGGCTTCCCGACCACGCCCCGGACTTCGCTGGTGAGATACTCCCCCGCGTCGAGTGGGCCTACGACGACCCCGAGTTCCGTGACCGGGGTACCGAACAGGTCCACCGGCTCGCGAGCGAGGTGGGCGAGCACCTCGACGGTATCGTCTTCCCGAAGGTCGGACGGGTCGAGGACGTGCGCGAGGCAGCCGGGATGCTCGCCGAGGCCGAACGCGAGGCCGGCCTCGACGACGGCGCGCTGGATATGGCTATCATCCTCGAAACCGCGCCCGCCCGCTCGGACCTGGGGGAAATCTGCGCGTTCGCGGCCGACTCGCGGCTCGCCGGCCTGGTCTTCGGGCCGGTCGATTACACGGCGGAACTGGGCGGCCGCGCGCTCCACGGCGAGCGTCCGCGCTGGGACGGCCTGCTCGAAGCGCTATCGAACGAGACCAGCGCCGCCGGCGTCGTCGCCATCGGCGGCCCCTTCGACCAGCTGTTTCACGAGCGGGCCGGCGTCACCTACTACAACGCCGAAGGGTACGCCGACCAGGTCGAACACGAGGCCACCATCGGTATCGACGGCTCGTGGTCGCTCCATCCCAAACAGACTGCCCAGGCCAACCGAATCCATATGCCCAGTACCGACGAGCTGGACCGGGACCTCACGAAGATCGAGGCGTTCAACGAGGCCAAACGCGAGGGCACCGGCGCCGTCGTCGTGGAGGGGCAGATGGTCGACGAGGCCACCTACAAGAACTTCGCCAACACCGTCCTGCAGGTGCGGGCCATCGACGAGACCCACCCCGCACAGACGGGCGAGTTCTACGACGCCGACCTGCTGGAGCGGGCCCTCTCGGTCGAGCTGGTGTTCAACTGAGCGAGTTGTCTCACCAGAACTTCGGCGCGTTTTCGACCGAGTACGTAAGTATCGCGAGTGTCAAATGGCTAACTGTATGGAAGAAATCGAACTCGGTCAGGCGACAATCGTCTACGAGGGTACCGACGGCGAGACCGTCGAGGAGACACTCGACAACGAGGAAATAGTGTACGCTCGCGACCACTGGCACGTCCACACCGGCACCGACGAGGACGGCAACGACCTGATGACACAGATTCCCAAAGAGCGCGTCCACCGGGTCGACCGGAACGTCGAGAAGTTCGAGGACCAGGCCGGGACCGTCCGCCGGCGGGTCGAATCGCTGGCCAGCGACCTCCGCGAACGGATTCCGGTCGACGTCGGCAACGGCGGCCGCCGGGAGACGATGCAGCCCGAGACAGGTCAACAGGAGGAGGCGCGAACGATTCCCGTCGACGACGGCGGGGCACACGAGCAGGGCGCTGCGGAAGCACAATCGGACGCCGGACCCGACGTGGGGGCCGACGACGATTCCGAAGAGAAGTGACGCGGCGCAGATAGCCACCCGGTCGCCCACGCCGGTACTATCGGAAGTACTCGACCAGCCGCTCGGCTGCCGTCTCGACCCGCGGGGTCGTCAACGAGAACCGCAGCCAGTCGGCACGGGCGTCCCCGAAGGCCGCGCCCGGCATCCCCGCGACACCGGCGTCGTCTACGAGCACCTCGGCGTTCTCGAACGTCCCCGGGAACTCCGGGAACCGGGCCAGCACGTAGAAACCACCGTCGGGACGGGTGTAGGTTGCGCCCGTCGCGTCGAGGGCTCCACAGAACGTCTCGATGCGGGCCCGGAGCCGGTCGCGGGCGGCCTCGTAATACGCCGAATCGGTCGTCTCCATCGCCCGCTCGACGGCGTACTGTGCCGGCCGCGAGCCGCTGACGTTCGTCAGCATATGCCGCGTCGTCGCCCGGTCGACGAGCTCCCCTGTCGGGCCATCCGTCGGCGGGAAGACGGCGTAGCCCACCCGAAAGCCGGTGATGGCCATCGACTTCGAGAAGGCGTTCGTGGCGACGACGTTCGGCGAGCCGATATCGAGCGCCGAGGCGAACCGCCCCGAGTAATCGAACTGGTCGTACACCTCATCGGAGACGAGCAGGGCGTCGTTGTCCTCGGCGACGGTGGCAAAGGCCGCCATCGCGTCGGCGTCGTACACCGCGCCGGTGGGGTTGTTGGGCGAGTTGACGACGACGACCGCCGTCTCCGAACTCGCCGCCCCCCGCACCGCGTCGGGGTCTAACCGGCCATCGTCGGCGACCGGGACGAACGTCGTCTCGGCGTCGAGGAAGTTCGCCCGGCCGGCGTAGTAGGGGTAGACCGGGTCGGCAAGCAGTATCTCCTCGCCGTCGAACTGGTCGAGGCCACCGGTCATCGCGAGGTGGTTGGCCTCGCCCGCGCCGTTCGTGACGACGATTCGGTCCGCATCGACGCCGTGGCGATTGGCGATTCGCTCGCGGAGACCTCGGAGGCCCCGGCTCGGGGCGTACTGAAAGTCCGCCGGATCGCCGTCGGCGTACTCGCGCAGGCCCGCACGGACCCCTGCCGGGGGGTCCCAGTCCGGGCTGCCCGAGACCATGTCGACCACGTCCCGGTCGGCGCGGGCGGCGTACTGCATGACCCGGTAGAACTGCGGGGTCTCGTAATCCATACCGGGTCTGGGCAGGCCGACGGCCTTTGCTCTTCGGTGTGCTACTGTCGGATGTACAGTGTCACCAGCCCGACTACGAGGAGGAGTATCCCCCAGAACAGGTCTGTCCCCGGCAGAAAGCCCAGCAGCAGTGTGACGATACCTGAAGAGACGAGCGACCAGCCGACCGTCGTCTGATAGGCCATATGACACGTTTGTCGGCGAGACGGAAAGCTCTCCGGACTGTGTGTCGGTGTGGCGTCGCGAAAAAAGGCGCAAATCAGGCGGTCCGCGGGGTCTTCCGCCCCGCTCACGTGGGCCGAGGGACCTGCCCTCGTTAGTCGTCCGCGACGGCACTCGACTCGGTCTGATTGACGTCCAGCGAGCCGACGACTTCGGTGTGCGGGTAGGGGAACCCGATGTCCGCTTCGTCGAAGCGGTCCATGACCGTCTCGGTGAACTTGTGCTTGACGCCGCCGGCGCCGGTCTCCTGTGGGTTGATCCACATACGGGCGTTGAAGACGATGGCGGAGTCGCCGAGGGTGGTAAGCGGCGCGGCCGGTTCCGGGTCCTCGAGCACACCGTCGATGGCGGCGGCCTCTTCGAGGAGTATCTCCCGTGCCTTGTCCACGTCCGAGCCGTAGTCGACGCCGATGTCGACCGTGACACGCCGGGTCTCGTGGGCCTGCGTGTTCTTGACGACCGCGTTCGCCAGTTCGCCGTTGGGAACCGTCAGCTGCTCGTTGTCCCACGTGTCGAGCTTCGATACACGGAGGTCTATCTCGCGGACGATACCGCCGTTACCGTTCCACTCGATGTAATCGCCGATCTCGAAGGGCTTGTCCTTCAGGATGAAGATGCCGGCGACGAAGTTCTCGATGATATCGCTTGCGGCGAAGGCAAAACCGAGGGCGAGGGCCCCAGCGATGGTCGCGAACGCGCCCAGAATCACCGGGTAGCCCGCCACGACCGCCGCGACCGCCACGGCCACGAACAGCGCGATGGTGCCGGCGATGCTCGAACCGAGGCTGACTATGGCCGGCGAGAGGTCCCGCTGGTTGAGCGTCTTGCGCGTCGCCTCCGTCAAGAATCGCTTGCCGACGATGTAGATGACGCCAAACGTTATACCGAACACCAACAGGGTGATAACGAACTCCCCGATATCACCGATCAGGTCCATGATAACCGATACGATGAACTGGCCCGGATTATCCAGTGCTGGTGTCTGTAGTTGCAGTAGTGTCGATGTCACGGACCAAATATTATCTTCCAGCTACTTACCAGTATGGAGTCATAATTTGACGGAAACACGCCACGACTGAACGCTTATTCGTCGATGGAGCGAACGGGGCCGTATGAGTGACGACGACCCTATCGAACAGCGCGTCGGCGCGGCGTTGCGCGAACGCGACGAGACCCTCGCGGTCGCGGAGTCCTGTACCGGCGGGCTGGTCGGCTCGCTACTGACCGACGTGTCGGGCTCCTCGGCCTACTTCGACCGCTCGCTGGTGACCTACTCCTACGGGGCCAAACAGGAGCTACTGGCCGTCTCTCGGGAGGCACTCGACGACCACGGTGCGGTCTCCGAGCCGGTCGCGGCCGAGATGGCCCGCGGCGTCAGAGACACCGCCGGCACGGACTGGGGCGTGGCGACGACGGGCGTGGCCGGGCCGACCGGTGGGAGCCCGGAGACCCCTGTCGGGACGGTGTATATCGCCGTCGCCAGCGCGGCACCCTGGGAGACCGGTGAATCGGGTTGTACCGTCGCCCACTACGAGTTCGACGGCTCACGAACCGAAGTGAAGGCCAAAATCGCCCGGCGCGCTCTCGCGGACCTGCTGGAGACGATTCAGTCCCAGTAGCAAGACCTTTCGGTCGGCGAATCGTCGAGACGCCTGGATGAACAAGCGCGGGCACGTTCTGAACGCGGTCCTGCTGAGTATCGGGCTGGGCTACGTCCTCGACCCGTCGGGGGACGTCTCTACGTTCGCGACAATCGCCGAGGTGTTTCTCCCGGTGGTTCTGGGCGCCCTGTTCCCGGACGTGGACACTGCCTTTGGCAAACACCGCAAGACGCTCCACAATCTGCCGGTGTTGCTCATCTTCCTGGCCCATCCGGTGTACCACGGCGGCAACCTCCAGTGGGTCTGGCTCGGTGTCCTCACTCACTACATCCTCGACATGGTGGGGTCCAGGCGGGGTATCGCGCTGTTTTACCCGGTGCTGGACACGGAGTACGGCTTGCCGACCGGGGTGACGACCTCCTCCGAGCACGCCGAGGTCGTCACCGTGGCTATCACGATACTCGAACTCGCCGCCGTCGGCGCGTTAGTCCACGTCCTCCCGACGTACCTCCCACCGGCGGCGACGGAGCTGCTGGCAAACGCCGTCGGCTCGGTCGCCTAGTACACTTTCACGTCGTCGAACTTGCCGCTGTAGGCCACGTGGTCCGGATGGGTCGGCGCGGTGCCCTGCAGCATGACGCGGTCGAACTTCTCCCAGCTGTTCTCGTAGCCCAGATGGGCGAACTCCAGTCCACGACGCAGCGTGTGACGGGGACCGTCACGGTGGCTGACCTGTCGTGGCGCGCTATCCCGTAGCGCCGCCGTCAGCGCCGACTCGTCGGCGACGGGCTCGTCGAAGGCCACCCACGCTTCACCGATGGTCCCCGGCAAATGGGCGTACGACGAGGCGAACGTCGACAGCCCCGTCGCCCCCGCGAACCGCTTCGCTCGGCTGGTGTGGTGTGGCAGGTACTTGGGGTTGTACACCTCGATAGCGTCGATGGTCTCCCGGTAGGTCCGCAGCTCCTCCAGCCCGAGGCTCACCGAGAGAAAGCCCGGATGGGGGACCAGCACTGCCGCGCCCTGTCGCCGCAGTTCCGCCATCGTCCCGTCGAGTGTGAGAAAGTCGGGCACCTGCTCCTCTAAGCCGATGGCCAGCACGTGGCGCCGACGCTGCCAGGTCCCGGTGAACAGCTCCCGACCGGGGTAGACCGTGAGCTCTTCGTCGGAGAACGTCCGTGCTCTGGCTCGGATGTCCGGCAGTCGGGTGAAGTGGGGCGCGTACACCAGCGCGTCGAGGCCGCGTGCCTTCGCTCGCTGTACGACCTGCTCGTCGAGCACCTTCACGTGCAGGTCGACTGTGAACCCCTCACTCGTCACGGCAGGGGCTACCCTTGTCGCCCCATTAGGGGTTTCTATTCGCGGAAGTGTCGGTCCGCCGTGGCGAACGCTTTTATTACCGGGGTGCCTGCCTCTCTCCAATGCCACGCTGGGAGTGTGCCATCGAGGGCGACGACAGCCAGTTCGACCGCGTCGAGGAGCTCATCGTCCACCAGTCGACCGACCACGACCGCATCACCTGCAAGGTCTGTGGGACGGTCGTCCCGGACGGCTACTTCGCCATCAAGCACGCGTTCGACGAGCACTCCCGTGCCGAGTACGTCCGGGCCTACGACGCCTCCGCCGCTGAGGTCCGCCGACGCGAGAACATCAAGGAGTCCATCGAGTCCGAGGCGGACATGAACGAAGTCATCGAGCGGCTGGAAGGCTAGGGTCGCGACCGGAGGTAGCCGCCAAGACCGACACTGACTGTCCCCAACAGCACCGACCCCAGCCGCAGGAGCGTCCCGCTGTCGGTCGCCGGGGGCGTCCCCTTCCGGACGGTCATGAGGTCGTACTTCCCAACAACCTGTCGCCGCTGTTCGAGCTGTTGTGCCGCCTCCTCGCCCCGAGTCGCTGTCTCGGGCCCGCCCGCCGCCGCGCCCTCCCGCTGTGGCGGCTCGGCTCTGATACGGTCGACTGGCTCGTCGGGCGGTGGGAGGTCGGCGTCGTCTGGTCGCTCGATGACGACGCTGGTCAGCCGCTGGCGTACCGCTGGTTCCTCGGAACGGTTCACATCGCCCAGCTCGTCGGCACCGTCGTACGGGAACTCCGGCGCCCCCTGGCCGGCCGGCACGGTGTACTCTCCTCTGGATTCGAGCGCAGCCACGTATATCTCCTGGCCCCGCTCGGAGAGGTTCTCGTACCCGATGACGGTGTACCCCTGTTCGCGTAGCTCCGAGCCGTTCGACGTCGTTCCGGACCTCGTCTCGTGGTACAGCACCTGCTGGACCGGGAACAGGGCCGGCACCAACAGGGCGGCGACACCGACGATGAGCAGCACCGTCGCCGCGGTGTCGGTCAGGTCGCGGTCCATCACAGGTCAGCCCCCTCGAACCGCCAGTAGCCCAGAGCCAGCGGGACCGCCAGCCAGACGGCGAAGACGACCAGCGACAGTTCGTCGCCGAGATATCCCGGTAGCGTGTAGTCGGGTGGCTGCTGGAGCACTTGCCGTTCCACGTCGGTCGGGACGACCAGATTCATCGCCTTCCGGTAGGCGATGAGCGGGCTGGTGTAGAGGACGGCGTTGTAGAGGTCGACGTTCGGCTCGAACCCCAGCAGCGTCTGGTGGACGAACCGAACCAGCAGTGCGACGCTGACGCCGGGGATGACGTACAACATCACCAGCAGGAAGTACGAGCCGACCGCGGCGGCGATGGCCCGGCTCCGCTCGGCGACGATGGCCGACAGCGAGACGGCGACGGCCACGAAGACGGCAGCATACAACAGTGAGACGGCGAACATCCCCACGACGACGCCGACGGGGAGTGCGCCGTTGCGGGCCACGGCCATCGCAGTCGCGGTGGCGAACATGAACGCGATGCCGATAGTGACGACGCCCAGGCGGCTCGCAAGCTTCCCGAGGAACACGTCCCGGCGGCTGTTGGGCAGCCCGAGCAGGAACTTGACACCACCGCTCTCGCGCTCGCCGGCGATAGCCATGTAGCTTGCCACGAGCGCGACGATGGGCAACAGGAGACCGAAGACCCCGCCCATGGTCCGGAACAGCCGCACCACCGTCTCTTCCGGGCCGAGCCGATACCCCGAGAACCCGAAGGCGATGAGCGTCGTCAGCAGCCCCAGCAGTGTCATCACGGCCCAGAGGCCCCGCGAACGGCGCGCTGCCGTGAAATCCTTGCGGGTGATGTCGCGCAGCGTCACTGCTGGACCTCCTCGACCGGACGGGCGTCGTCGCGGCCGCCGGCAGTCAGGTCGTTGAACAGCGTCTCCAGGGAGACCGTCTCGGAACGGATGTCCTCGACGGTCGCACGTTCGGCGACGTGGGTGACGACGTCGACCTTCGCGGTCGGGTCGGTGCAGTCGACCACGAGTGTCCGGTCCTCGACGCTGGTCCCTGCGACACCGGCGAGCGCGTCCACACCGAGCCCGGTCGGCGACGACGCGCAGTCGAGGTGCAGGGTCGCGTGCCCGCCCGCGCTCTCGCGCAGCCCCTCGATGCTGTCGACCGCCACCAGTTCACCCTCGTTCATCACGCCGACGCGGTCGCTGACCGCCTCGACCTCCGAGAGTATGTGGCTGGAGAAGAAGACGGTCGTCCCGCCGGCCGCCCGCTCGCGGACCACGTCACGGAGCTGCTGGATGCCGTTGGGGTCCAGCCCCGTGGATGGTTCGTCCAGAATCAGCAGGTCGGGGTCGTCCACCAGCGCGATGGCGAAGGCCAGGCGCTGTTGCATCCCCTTCGAGTAGTCGCCGGCCAGCCGGTCGGCGTCGTCGGCCAGCCCCACGAGGTCGAGCAGGTCGTCCGCGTCGTCGTCGGCGCGTTTCGTCCGTATCGCCCACGAGAGATACTCCCGGCCCGTCAGCGGGTCGTCGAAGCCGTACCCCTCGGGCAGGACGCCGACCCGCTGGCGTATCGCTTCCGGGTTCGTCTGTGCGTCCCGCCCGAGCACCTCGACGCTGCCCTCGGTGGGCCGGATGAAATCCAGCAGGAGGTTGATGGTCGTCGACTTCCCGGCGCCGTTGGGACCCAGGAACCCGAACACCTCGCCCTCCTCGATGGTGAGGTTGAGGTCGTCGACGGCGACGACGTCGCCGAAGCGCTTCGTCAACCCTTTCGTTCGGATAGCAGCCATCGTGTAACTGGCCAATCACGAGTTACTGGGGTAAACTTTCTGTATAGTCAAAGGAAAATTTGACCGACTGCACCCGGATTGTATCGGACGCTGATGTATGTTACAGCTTCCGGGACACTCACATGTTCGCCTTCTGAGGACCGTCCAGCATTCGAATCTGTTTGCCCCGAACTGTGACGGGAATCGGGACCGTCGCCTCACGTTTTTCGAGGAGTGGTCGTGAGCGCAGCGAACGAAGGCTCGAAAGACGAGCGGAGCGAGTCTTTCGGTGGCGAAAAAGGCTGAACGCTCACTCGGTTCGCGTTCAGTGAACCGGCGACTCCGCCGCCGGACATTTCCTTACCGCTCTTCGGAATCCAGCACGCGAATCTGGTCACCACGCACCGTCACCGGAATCGGGACCGTCGCCTCGTAGAGCTCGACGGTGACCTGGTCCTTGCCCTCGTCGATGCGCTGGACCTGGGCCTTCTCGCCCTTGAACGGGCCGGCGATGAGCTCGACGATGTCGCCCTCGGCGATGCCCTCCACGTCGGGTTTCGGCGAGAGGAAGTGCTCGACTTCCGCCATCGAGGACTCCCCCTGGACGACGCCGTTGGCGTGGGGGATCTCGTCGAGGATGCGCTCGAAGACGGAGTGGTCGTCGGCCTCGACCATCACGTAGCTCGTCAGCGAGTCGGGCGCCAGCGCCGCGTGGATTTCGGGCTCCTCGCGGTTGATGATCATGTCCGCGACGGTCCGCTCCTGGCTCGCCGTGGTCTTGACTGCGTAGATTCCCATCGGATTACACCGGCTTGCTGCCCGGGACGAACGTCATCAGGGCGAAGATGATGAAGCCGATGAGCCCCACGAGGAGGATGCCGGCACCGGCAATCTTTGCAATCTGGGAGAACTCCTCCCAGTCGGGCGTACTCGCCAGTTTGAGCACGCGAACGTAGGAGGTGAGGTCGTACGGAACGTTCATATCGGGGCTTACCGCCCGGTGGCTTTTCTATATTGTGGTCGGCGCCGCCCGCTCGGGAGACACCAGAGTGGTCGCTTCGGGAGGTCTGCGTATGGCGGTCCAGCGACGGCCATTGGTTCCGAAATGCTAGAAAATACCAACCAATGATGCAATCTCTCGGTATCGATGCCGGGATAAATGCCCAGATGTGTTTTGCAAGCTCGCCGCTTATGCGTCTGAGTCCCCTCCGTTCAGATGCGAAATCAGGCGCTGGCCCCGTCATCTTCACTGGGGCCGCGGCGCCCAACACCAGAGATTCCCATGAGTGACATCACGACTCCATTCGACGTGGCCGTCGAGATGCAACGCGAATCGATCAAGCACACCCAGGGCCTCCTCCAGCAGGGACTCGAGCTCCAGCAGAACGCCTTCGAGGCGTTCATGTACAACGGCATCAGCGCCCAGCGGTCCGCCCAGCGCCAGGCCGTGGACCTCTTTCAGGGACTGTTCAACGCCCAGCTCGACGCCGTCGAGTCGTCGCTGGACGACGACGAGTTCCGGTCGACGCTCGACCGGCAGTTCCAGCAGAACGCCGAGATGACCCAGGAGCTCATGAACGCGAGCTTCGAACAGGGCGCCGAGCTGACCCAGGAGCTGTTCAACGGCCAGCTCGATGCCCTCGAGTCGGCACTGGACGACGAGGCGTTCCGTGAGGCGCTCGACAGCCAGTTCGACGACTTCGAACGGACCCAGCAGCGCGCCTGGAACAAGTTCGAGTCGGAGTTCGGCCAGACCTTCGACGAGCTGAGCGAGCGCCAGCAGGAACTCGTGGTCGAGACCGCGCTCACGGCACGGCGCGAGCCCCACGATGACACCGTCGAGGGCGTTCGCGCGGCCGAGACCGTCACCGAGAACACGTCCGACGAGGCAGAAGCCGTCGCCGAGACCACCCAGGAGGCGCTCTCGAACGACGTCCGGACGACAGCCAACGGGGGCCACCACGGCGACGCCCACAGCGAGCGACTCGAGAGTATCGACGGGCTCGGCGAGGCCTACGCCGACCGACTCCGTGGGTCGGGCATCCAGTCGGTCGACCACCTGGCCGAAGCCGACACGGCGACGGTCGCCGAGGCGGCGGAGGTCTCGGAGGACCACGCCGACGAGTGGGTCACGAGCGCGCAGGCGCAGGCGTAAGCACTGGCCTCAGCGCCGCCGGCGTGTCCCGGCCACCAACGCGAGCAGGCCCGCCACGAGCGTGGCCAGTACGCCGAATCCGGCGCCGTCGGCGGCCGTCGTCTCGGTGCCGGTAGCTGTCCCGGTACGCGTGTCCGTTCCCGACGGTACTGTCGACGTCTCCTCCTCGCTGGGTGTGGCCGACGGCTCTGTGGTCGTCTCGTTCGGCGCTGACGCCTCGTCCGCACTGACCGTGGTGATGTTGACACGCATCCCGGCCGGCGGCCCGTCAATCAGGAACGCGTTGTCGTAACTGACGCTCTCTGGGTCGATGCTCTCGTCCTCTGCCGGCACGACGACGAGGGATTCGCTGGGACCGAGTTCGGAGATAGAGAGCGATATCGTGACGTTGTGAAACTCGCCCTCATGGAGTCTCCCGCTCCGGCCGACGACGCTTCCGTCGGGGCCGATGACGTGGATGTACGCGTTGAACGGGTAGATGTCGTCCGGGTGCCAGAAGGACGGGACCTCTAACGTGCCGTCGGTGATGGACTGATTGGACGGGACGGACAGCACCGTCCGGTCAGATATCGTCTCGATGGCGGTCCCGTTGTGCAGTACCGTCAGCGTCGTGCTGTCGGTCCGGCGCGCCGCTCCTACTGCGAGGGTCGCGTCGAACTGCCGCTCGGGGCCGACAGTCGCCGACGCCGAACTGAGGGTGGTGCCGTCGGCGGCCAGACGAACGACCACGTCCGACCCTGGCGCGAGATTCGTCTCCCCCCGGACGGTGGCGGTGTCGCTGTCGTGGGTTGCGCGTGCGTCTGTCAGCAACTCCGCCTCCGGGCCGTCGATTTCGAACGCCTCTTCAACGTCGACCCGCGTCTCGCCGTCGATAGTAAACATCACTCCCAGCTCGTCACCCTCATCTATCCGGTCGTTGGTTGCCGGGGTGACGCCCGCGCCGGCCGTGTTCACCACGACGTGGAAAGTGTCGTTTCTGGTGTCGGCGATGACGGCGTCGATAGTATCCTCGTTCAGGCTGATTTTCGGTGGCGGCCGACAGAAGCCTCTTCCCTCGATTCGGAGCGACGTGTTCGTCCGGGCCAGCATCCCGCTGAAGCGGGCGGTGTCGTTCGCACCCTGGGCGGTCGCCAGGACACCTTCGAGCCCGTCGACCCGGAGGCTGAGCACGACCGTATCGCCGGTCGCCACGGAGTCCGTTACGGTGCCCAACTGGCCCCTGGCTCGTGCCCGTTCGAGGTCCTGGCGCGTGTCGAGGGTGTCCGACGCGTTCGAGCGAGCGACGGCGACGGAGAGGCGTCCGTCAGTTGGCTCTGCGAGCGCCATCTCGGTCGCGTACGTCGGCTCTCCATCGGTCACCGTCCCGTTGGCAGTCGTATTGGCGTACACCGAGATGTCGTACCGACCGGCCGTCAACTGGTCGCCGACGCTCCGGGTGACGGTTACGGTATCGTTCGCGCCGACAGTGTAGGCGGGGCCGGTCCAGTTCGCTCGCGACGCCGCGAACGTGTTCAGAGACAGGCGTATCTCTCCATCACCCGACGTGTCTGTCACCGTCACCTGCCGCCGGTACTCCAGGTCGCCGGGTCCGGTGACGTGGACCGTCGCGGTGCCGTTCTCGGCGACCGACACTGGCAGTTCGACGACGTCGCCGAGAGTCTCGTTCGTCTGGGCGTCCTCGACACCGACGCCCCGCTCCGTATCACCGTCGCCGGCGACACTACACAGGTTCTTCGTCGGCGGGTCGTCGACGTCGGTGTCCGAGTCGACGGTGGCCATGCCCGGCCCGGCCGTGACTGTGGCGAGGAGGACGACGCTACAGGTGAGGAGGGCGAGTCGCTGCGGGACCATAGCTATCGCCGTCATGTCTGGGAAAGGAAATGAATGTGGCGGTGGTCAGCGCCGCCGGCGTGTCCCGACCACCAGTGCGAGCAGCCCTGCTACCAGCGCGGCCGGCACACCGAACCCGGCGCCGTCGGCGGCCGTGGTCGCGGTGCCGGCAGCTGTCCCAGTACGCGTATCCGTCCCCGGCAGTCCAGCCGCTGTCTCGCCATCGCTGGGTGTGTCCGACGGCTTCGTGGCCGTCTCGTTCGGCGTGGACGCCTCGGTCACATCCTCAGTGGTAAGGTCGACCGCTACGCCAGCCGGTGGGCCGTCGACCAGGAAGGCGTTGTCGTAGCTGACACGGTCGGGGTCGATGGTATCGTCCTCTGCCGGCACGACGACGAGGGATTCGCTGGGACCGAGTTCGGAGATGGACAGCGATATCGTGACGTTGTAGCTCTTGCCCTCACGGAGTTCCGGGCTCCGGCCGACGACGCTCCCGTCGGGGCCGACGACGTGGACGTACGCCGTATCCGAGTATCCCGCTTCTGCCACCCAGAACAGCGGGACCTGTAGTGTCCCGTCGGCGATGGATTGGTTGGACGGGACGGACAGCGCCGTCCGGTCAGATATCGTCTCGATGACGCCGCCATCGTACAGGACCGTCAGCGTCGCGCTGTCGGCCCGCCGCTCGGCGTCCGCTGGCAGAGTCACGTTGAACCCGCCGTCCGGGCCGACGCGCCCCGCCATCGAGCTGAGAGTATCGTTAGCGACGAGACGAACGGTCACCTTCGAGGTCGGTGCGAGCGTCGTTTCGCCGCTGATGGTGACGGCCTCGCCGTCGGCTACCGGCTCCGCGGTCGTCAGCAGTTCGGCTTCGGCCTCCTCGAGCTCGAACCCCGGGTTGTCGTCTGGGTCCTCGGACAACTGGTAGGCTCCCGCGACGCGGAAATGCGGCCGGAACTCGCTCCCCTCCTCTGCGTTCTCGTCCGCGGTCGGCACGAGTCCCGCCTCGGCACTGTCGAGGACGACGTGGTACGTGTCGTTTCGGCTGTCGGTGACGACGGCGGCGATGTTGGTCCGGTCCAAACTGCGCTGTGGTTCGTCAGCCATCGGCGTATACCGCCATTCGAGAAAGAGTGACGTATCCGACCGCTCAAGCATCGTCGTGAACCGCTCGGTGTCGTTCGCGCCGGGTTGGGCGGCCAGCGCGCCCTCGATGCCCTCGACGCGGAGCGCCATTACCACCGTGTCGCCGGGGACGAACGTCGGACCGTCTCCCAGTACCCCACGTGCTCGGGCCTGCCTGAGGTCCTCGTGGGTCCGCAGCTCCGACGAGGCGTTCGCGGGGCCGACGCTGTAGGAGACGTCTCCGTACGACGGCTCGGTGACCGTTACAGCGGTCGTCTCCACCGGCTCGCCCTCGGTCGTCGGGCCGGTGTACACCGAGATGTCGTACTCGCCGGCCCGCCACTGCTCACCGGTCGTCCCCGCGACAGTCACGCTGTCGTTCGCATCGACGGTGTAGACGGGCCCGCTCCAGTTGCCTCGCGAGCTCGTGAACGTGTTCACTGCCAGGGCTACCTGGCTATCGCCCGACGTATCGGTGATTTCGAGCTGCCGGTAGTAGTCCACGTTACTGCCCTCGACGACGACCGTCGCGGTTCCGTTTTCCGGCATCGACACTGTCATTTCGACCACGTCGCCGAGCGTCTCGTTGCTCGGGCCGTCCGCGATAGCGACCTGGGAAGCCGCGCTCCCGACGCCGGCGACCATACTCACGGCGACGAGACAGCACAGTACCGTCACAAGCCGCATGGAGGGGGTGTGGAGGGCCATGTACAGTCCCAGCCCTGAGCTGACAGCTAATAAATGTGTGTTCGACGAACCGAAAAATACGCCGCCGCTCAGTCGACGTAGTCGATGTCTTCGTTGGCCTGCTGGGCGGCCCGTTCCTGCTTGGCTTCGCTCTGGCCGTATATCTGTGGGCTCTCGACGCCGGTGACGACGATCATCGTCTCCATTTTCCCCTCGAAGTCGTTGTTGACCGACGCGCCCCAGATGATGCGGGCGTCGGGGTCGATGCGGTCGTATATCTCCTCGACGACGCCCTCGGCTTCTTCGATGCTCATGTCGGGACCGCCGACGACGTTGACCAGCGCGGAGTTGGCGCCGTCGAACTCCACGTCCAGCAGCGGCGAGCGCAGCGCCGAGCGAATGGAGTCCTGGGCCTTGTTCTCGCTGTCACTTTCCCCGAGGCCGATCATCGCGACGCCGCCGTTCTCCATGATGGTGCGAACGTCGGCGAAGTCCACGTTGACCAGCCCGGGCTTCGTAATCAGCTCGGTCATCCCCTTGACCGAGCGCATCAGCACGCGGTCACAGATCTTGAACGCGTCCTGCAGGGGCATGCTGGGCGCGTAGTCCAGCAGGCGGTCGTTCGGGACGACGATGACGGTGTCAGACACCGAGCGCAGGCGTTCGAGCCCCGCGTCCGCGTTGGCGCGCCGCCGTTCACCCTCCGCGGTGAACGGAATCGTGACGATGGAAATCGTCAGTGCGCCCTCCTCCTGGGCGGCCTGGGCGACGACGGGGGCCGACCCGGTCCCCGTGCCACCGCCCAGCCCGGCGGTGACGAACACCATGTCCGACCCCGCGATTGACTGCTGGATGTCCTCGATGTCTTCCTGGGCGGCTTCCTCGCCGATTTTCGGGACCGAGCCCGCACCGCGACCACCGGTGCGCTTGCGTCCCATCAGAATCTTCGTGTCGGCCTCGACCTCGTCGGCGAGGTGCTGGGCGTCAGTGTTGGCTGCGACCAGCTTCGCGCCGTGGATGCCTTCTTCCATCATCCGGGTGACCGTGTTGCCGCCGGCGCCGCCACAGCCGACCACCGTAATCTTGGTTTCGAGGTCCTTGACGACACTCGCGAGCTCGTCGTCTGTCATCGTCCCCGACGTCGATACGTCCTCCCGGTCGGGGGTCGGTTCGTGCTGGCTGTTGGCTTCGGGGTCGGCGCCCTCCTCGGGCTCCCCTTCGGCCTCGTCGATGGCGTCGTCGATAATCGAGTCCATATTTAAATCCCCGTTGCAGACGAACACTCATTAGTTTTCCCCCTGTGTCAGACGGGTGGCCGACGGCTCTCGTCGCAGTTTCCTACAACGTAAAGCAACGTATACGCTCGCTGTGGACCGTCTCGGGGTCGATTACTCTCCCATCGACCTCGACGGACTGGCCGGCGGAAAGCTGCCCGTACTTCGGTCCTTCCGGGATACCGAGGGTGTCAGCGAGGCCCGGGTCGAACCGCTGTTCGCGGGCGCGCAGTTCGTCGCCGTCGCGCTCGACGCTGTCGTAGCGCTTTCGGAGGACGTCGGCCAGCGCGTCGACCATCGCGGCCCGGTCAGTGGTCGCGTCGAGGACGACTGGTCCAGTGACCACGGTCCCCTGCTGTTCGGTGCCAAAGGCGAGGGTGTTGGCCTCGACCCACGACCGCACGGCGTCGCCGTCGATGCCGGTCGCTTCGGCGAGCAGTTCCTCTGGGAGGGAAACGACGCGCCACTCGTCGGCGTCTCGGGCCGCCTCGCCGAATCGGAGCCCCTCGCTGACTGGTTCCACCGCCGACTCCGCTGCGTCGACGAATTCGAGCGGGACGCCGGTCGTCTCGCGGAGGAACCGCTCGTCGACGACGCGGTAGCCCAGCGACTCGACGGTGTCGACGAGCTCGGGGTGGTCGCCGGTAACCAGCCCGTACTCGGCGCCGCTTGCCGCGAAGGCGCGCTCGACGACCGCTTCGTACTGGTGGTCGCTCGCGAAGTCGTCCAGCGCGTCCAGACACCAGTCGGCGCCGATGTGGCCGACGGCCCAGTCCGTCTCCCTGACGACCCGCTCGAACCGCGGGACGTAGTGGCCGCCGCCGAACCCGACGACCTGTCGGCGGTGGCCGTCCTCCGCGGGGGCGTCCGCTGGGACGCCCCGGCAGTCGAGAATCGCCTCGGCGACAGCCCGCGCCGCCGCGGGGTCGCGCCACTGTGGCTCGGCGCTGCCGACCTCGACGAACATCGAGGGGACGCCAACCTCGGTCGGTCCGTGGTGGGTACACTCCATGCCAACGTCGTACGACTCGGGGGCGTGCGCTGCCAGCGCGTGGACGACCGTGCGATGGGCGTTGGGCGCCGCTCGCGCGAACCGACCGCTCTCGCCGCCGTATTCGGCCTCGCCGAAGTTCCCGGTGTGGTGTGCGGTCAGCAGCTCGTCCGTCTCGCCGGCGTGTTTGGAGGCGAAGACCAACAGCGACGGCTCCTCGAACGCTTCGGCCACATCTTCGAGTTCGAGGTGGCGTCCCTCGAACTCTCGGAGTTGTGCCCCGTCGGTCCGGTAGACGGTCCCGCCGCCGTCGGCGTCGGGACGACTGTCGTCGACGGTCTCGGTCCAGTCCGCGATATCCAGCAGCTGCTCGCCGATGTGGACGCTCGCCTCGTCTGCCCGTGAGACGACGATAGCGAGCATCAGTCTGCGAGTTCCTCGTGGACCGGCTCCCGGCCCAGCGCCGACCGGAACGCGTCACCTGCCAGCCCGAACAGCTGGGCGAGCGCCCGCCGCCGGACGGCAAAGAGCGCGGTCCCGATGACGAGATACAGGACGGTGTAGCCGACGAGCAGTTCGTAGCTGTCGAAGGGCAGGACCAGCAGGTCGCGGATGATGATGAACTCGACGACCACCTGCGAGATAAAGAGGCCAAAGAGGGCGACGGCCTCGCGGATGGTAATCTCGAAGTTGACCAGGATGGCCAGCGCGAAATAGGACTGGGCGGCGGTAATCCAGATTTCGGCGGCCTGCTTCTGGTCGAACGGCAACGTTCCGAGCCCGCCCAGCGCGATGGAGTAGACGACGGCGATGGTCCCGATGAGCAGCGTCCACTGGTTCAGCTTCGAGGAGATGAGCGCGTTGAAGCCGGCCGTCGAGCGGGCCTTGTTCACTAGCACTGCGACGACGATGAGTTCGGGCGATTCGCTCGCCAGTGGTGCGACCCACTGAATCATGAAGAACTCGGGGATGCCGTTCTGGAGCCCGATTTCCTCCAGGCCGTGGGCAAAGGGCTCGACGGCGGTGAAGATGAGGATGCCGGAGTACGCAAACAGCGTGAGGACGACGATGGGCCGCCACGGTAGCGACCACTTCTGGAAGTACTTGGGGACGCCGACGGTGTGGTCAGAGGTTTCGATGTCGGATTTCAGTACCAGCCCGATGTAGGTGACGTACAGCCCAACCAGGAACAGCGTGTCGACCAGCCCGATACCGCCACCGAGCGGGACGAGGAACGCCCAGCCGGTCGCCACGAAGAGGAACGCTATCTCGGTCGCGATATCCCGGTCCAGCGTCACTGCGTCCTTGAGGAACCCCCCGCGCTTCTCGACGGCCTGGTCACGAGTCTTGGTGGCCCGCCAGACGGTGAAGACGGCGATGCCGGCCCAGCCGATGCCGATGAGGATGCGGTTCGCGCCGGTCATGTTCGCGATGGCCAGGTTCGCGTCGTGACAGCCACGGGCGAGGGTCGTCTGGCTCGCCTGTATCTGCTCGGCACTCAGCTGTGCACAGGCTTCGGCCGTCGCGCCGCCGGCCCCGGCGTTCCAGGCGTACAGCGCGTCGACGGCGTACTCGGGCGCGACCGCAAGCACCGCCAGCACGGCGATGGCGAACGCTCGCGGGACGTCCTTCTCGGCAGTCTCGGCGCCCCAGGCCAGCAGGAACGACGCGCCCAGGACCGCAACCCCCGAGACGCCGACGGTCGCCAGGACGCCGAGGTCGAGGCCAAGGAGTAGCACGGCGACCCAGCCGACGGTCAACAGGGCCGCACCCCCCACCTGCACGAGCGGATGACTCAGGCGGCTCACTAGGAGAGCACAGCAGGGGTCCGGTGGAAAAGGTTGCGAAACGAACGGCTAGGAATCAGGGTGACGAACACTGTCATTGGTTCCGGTCTGCAGAACAGCCAGAAAGCCCCCGCGCTCTGGACTCCCGCGACTCGCTGCGCGTTTCCTTCGTGGTTCGAGAGAGCAAAGCTCTCTCGTCATCACGAAAGGCGCGTTGCGCCTTTCGAACGACTTCGCTCAGTCCAGTGCTTGCTACGTCGGGGTTCGTCCAGAGCGCGGCCCCTTTCAGTCCCTGGAGACGCTTCGCGCCTCCCGACCCTCGCGGAGCCTACGGCTCCGCTCAGTCCCGTCCGTATCCGGTTGGCCAACCACGTGGGTGGGACTGAAAGGGGCGGCTGCGTGGCGGCTCCGCCGCCACGACTAACGAGGTCGGCTTTGCCGACCTCGCTTGCTACACGAAGGCGGGCGACGTAAGGACCGCAGGGAGCGAAGCGAGCGAGGACCGCAACGAGCCCCCCGAGTGTAGCAGGTCGGGGCTTTCTGGCTGTCCTAAATCTTGCAGATTGCCGGGGTAAGCATACTGTCTGTTTCGACTGGGAGCGTGGCGTTCAAGAGGGACGGCACCGGTCACGCGAGTATGCAAGTCTACGGCCTCATCGGCAATCCGGTGGGACACTCGCTCTCGCCGCCGATGCACGAGGCGGGCTACGAGGCGCTGGACATCGACGCGAAGTACGTTACTTTCGAGCCACCGGCCCACGAGGGGGCGGCGGCCGTCGCGGCGGCGGAGCGACTCGGTGTGGCGGGGCTGAACGTCACCATCCCGTTCAAGCAGGACGTCCTCGACGCTGTGGAGACCGACCCGCTGGCCGAGCGCATCGGCGCGGTCAATACGGTCGACTTCTCGGGTGACGAGCCACGGGGATACAACACGGACGCCGTCGGCGCGGTCCGCGCGCTGGACCACCACGACGTATCCCTCGACGGGACGGCAGTCGTGGTCGGCGCGGGCGGCGCCGGTCGCGCCGTCGCCTTCGGGCTGGCCGACGAGGGGATGACCGTCGAGATAGCCAACCGGACGGCGTCGAAGGCCGACGACCTGGCCGCGGCGGTGCCGGGTGCGAGCGGCCACGGTCTCGACGCGCTCGCGGACCTGCTTTCCAGCGCCGACGTGCTGGTCAACTGCACCAGCGTCGGGATGGACGAGGACGAGACGCCGGTGCCGGCTGTCACGCTCCACGAGGACCTTGCGGTGCTGGACGCGGTGTACTCCCCTATCGAGACGCGGCTGCTCCGGGACGCGGACGAGGCCGGGGCCACCACCGTCGACGGAGCCTGGATGCTGCTGTTCCAGGGCGTCGAGGCGTTCGAGCGCTGGACCGGCGAGTCGGCGCCGGTCGACGCGATGAACGAGGCGCTCCGGGCGGGGCTCTGACACGACGGCCGTCCCACTTCGAAGCATTCGGCCCCCGGGGTGGCGAGTATCTTCATCGACACACAGCCGGAAGTCTGCGGAACCCTTACCAGCAAAAGATTAGTGTAGGGGCACAGAACAGGAGCGTATGGGTTTGCTTCAGAAGCTGAAATCTGCACTCGGGCTCAACGGGACCGGGTCGTCGGAGTCGGGTCGCTCCGGCGACGTTGACGTCACCGTCGAGCGCGAGCCGTCTACGGAAGACGAGGACGCTGTCAAAGGCACAGAGACGGCGAGTAGCGAGGGGGCTGCCGAACCCGGTGACTCGGCGGCGGACAGCGACGACGCCGAGGACGAGGCGCCAGCAGCCGACGAGTTCGAGACGCTGGCCGACGAGGACGAGACGGCCGAGGAAGCGGCGGCGGACGCCGAGGCAGCCGATGCCGAGGAGACGGGCGAGGCGGAGACCGAGGGGGTCGACGAAACCGAGGAGACCGATGCCGAGGAGACGGACGACGCGGATGCCGAAGCGGTCGACGAGGCCGAGGAGACGACCGATACGGAGACCGTCGAGGGAAGCACCGACCCGGTCACGGAGCTGAACGGCATCGGGCCGGCCTACGGCGACCGCCTGGCCGGCGCGGGCATCGAGACCGTCGGCGAACTGGCCGCGGCCGATGCCGCCGAGCTGGCCGACCAGATAGAGCTCGGCGAGAGCCGCGTCGCTGGCTGGATCGAGCAGGCGACCGAGTACTGATTCTGTGACAGCGCTCGCGGGCCGTCGTCGGCCGGTCGATACGCCGACTGGCTACTGCCAGAACCGCAAGCGAATTATCCGCCGGGCTGCTTTCAATCGGTAATGCCACGGGTCGAGACGAGCCGGGACACCTTCGAGGCCCTCGCGGCGGACGCCTCACCGACGGCCCGGATTCCCGTCGCCGTCACCGTCACCGTCGACGACCCCTTCACCGCCTACCGACGGGCCCGCCACCCGACCGGCGGCGTCTACCTGGGAACGACCGGCGGGCAGTCGGGCTGGGGCTACTTCGCCACCACGCCCGCCGCGTTCACCGAGGTGGGTCCCGACGACGGCCCGGCGCTGTCCGCCCTCGCAGACGCCCTGGCTGACGACCACCTCGTCCGAGGCGACTGCGACGTGCCGTACCCGTGTGGTGCCATCGGCTGGCTCTCCTACGACGTCGTTCGGGACCTGGAGTCACTGCCCGACAGCGCCGTCGCTGACCGCGCACTCCCGCGACTCCAAATTGGGACCTACGACCGCGTCGCGGCGTGGGAAGAACCCCGCGGCGAGGGGCCGGTCGAACTCACGATTACGGCCTGTCCGCGCCTCGACGACCACGATTCCGTGGGGGTGGCCTACGAGTTCGCCCGCCAGCACGCGCTGGAACTGGCCCGCGAAGTCACCGAGGGCGACCCTGCGGTGGGCGAGCCGCCGGTCGCGGCCGACAGCGCCGCCTTCGAGAGTGACTGTACGCGCGAGTCCTTCGCCGAGCGCGTACGGACGGTCCAGGAGTACATCCGCGACGGCGACACCTTCCAGGCGAACATCTCACAGCGACTCTCGGCCCCGGCGGCGGTCCACCCGGTCGAGGCCTTCGACGCCCTGCGGCGGGTGAACCCGGCGCCGTACTCGGCGCTGGTGGAGTTCCCCGGTGTCGACCTCGTCAGCGCGAGCCCCGAACTGCTCTTGGATCGGGACGGTGACGAACTGGTAACCGAACCTATCGCCGGGACCCGGCCGCGGGGGTCGACACCCGAGGACGACGAGCGGCTCGCTGACGACCTGCGGGCCGACGAGAAAGAGCGGGCCGAACACGCGATGCTCGTCGACCTGGAGCGCAACGACCTCGGGAAGGTGAGCCAGTTCGGCAGCGTCGAGGTAACTGACTACCGCCGCGTCGACCGCTACTCCGAGGTGATGCACCTCGTCAGTGAGGTCCGGGGGCGGCTTCGCTCGCGAGCCACCCTGGCCGACGCCATCGCGGCGGTGTTCCCGGGCGGGACGATAACGGGCGCGCCCAAGCCCCGGACGATGGAGATTATCGACGAGGTCGAATCGACCCGTCGGGGGCCATACACCGGTTCTATCGGTATCTTCGGCTTCGACGGCCGCGCGACGCTGAACATCGTCATCAGAACGCTGGTCCGCTACGGCGACGAGTACCACCTTCGGGTCGGTGCCGGTATCGTCCACGACTCCGAACCGGACCGCGAGTACGAGGAGACGCTGGACAAGGGGCGGGCCCTGGTGACTGCAGTCGACGAGGCGCTGGGCCAGCGTGCGGACCTCTCCGTGGAGGGCGCGAAATGACTGATTCACTTGCCCCAACTGTCCTCGTCGTCGACAACTACGATTCCTTTGCCTACAATCTCGTCCAGTACGTCGGCGAGGTGGTCCTGCGTCTGGGCGGCGACGAGGACGACGTCGTCGTCCGGCGCAACGACGCCATCACCGTCGACGACGTCCACGACCTCGACCCCGACGGCATAGTCGTCTCGCCGGGCCCGGGCACACCCCAGGAGGCGGGCATCTCGATACCGACGTTCGCCGAACTGTCGTATCCGACGCTGGGTGTCTGTCTGGGGCATCAGGCGCTGTGTGCGGCCAACGGCTCCGAGGTGGGCCACGCCGACGCCGTGGTCCACGGCAAGTCCTCGCTGGTGACCCACGACGGTGAGGGTGTCTTCGAGGGCGTCCCGGACCCGGTCGAGGTGGGCCGGTACCACTCGCTGGCGGTCGACCGTGACGCCCTGCCGGACGTACTGGAAGAAACCGCACACACGGTCGAAGACGCCGACGCCGACATCGTGATGGCCGTCCGCCACCGCGAGGCGCCCCACGTCGGCGTCCAGTTCCACCCCGAAAGCATCCTCACCGACCACGGGAAGACCATGGTCGAGAACTTCTGTCTCTCATGCAATACCACGTAGACGGCGAGCTCGTCCCCGAGGACGAGGCCACGGTGTCGGTGCTCGACCGCGGGTTCATGTACGGTGACGCAGCCTTCGAGACGCTGCGGGTGTACGGCGGCGACCCCTTCGAGTGGGCGGCCCACCGCGACCGGTTGCACCACACCGCCGAGGCGCTGGGCTTTGCCGACGCCGTCCCCGACGACCTGCGCGAGCGGGTCGCGGAGACGCTCGCCGCCAACGACCTCGACGACGCGTATCTGAAGGTCTCGGTCTCCCGCGGGGTCCAGCCCGGGAAACTCACGCCCGAGCCCGAGGTCGACCCGACGGTCGTGGTCATCACGAAGCCGCTGCCACGTGGCGGTCGCGACGGCGAGCGCGTCTGGGACGGCCCGGCGACAGTCCAGACCGTCCGAACCCGGCGGGTACCGGGCGAAGCCATACCCGGGGACATCAAGAGCCACAACTACCTGAACGGTATCCTCGGCCGGCTGGAACTCCGCCGGTCGGCGGGCGATGGCGACCCCGCCGACGAGTGTTTGCTTCGCGACGTGGACGGCAACCTCGCCGAGGGCGCGACGAGCAACCTCTTTTTCGTGACCGAGAACGGCCTCCGGACACCCAGCGCGGAGCTGGACCTGTTACCCGGCGTCACTCGGGACGTCGTCATCGAGCTCGCTCGCGAGGAGGGGTTCCCGGTCGAGACCGGCGCCTACTCGCTGGACGCGTTGCGCAACGCCAACGAGGCGTTTCTCACGAATTCTACGTGGGAGATTCGCCCCATCGCGACGGCCGACGGCATCGAGATCGGCGCCGGCCCGATGACGAAGCTCCTCCAGCGGCTCTACGACGAGCGGGTCGAGACCGCACACTACTGATTGGGGCTCTCACACCACGTCCTCGCGCTCGACACCTTCCACGTCCAGAATCAGGTCCGGGCCGTAGGCGCCAGCGGGCGTCTGGTAGCCCGCGGGCGCGTCGCCGTCGAGCGCTCGCCGGGCCGTCGCCAGCGCCGTCTCGACGGTCAGGGCGTAGGTCTGGGGGCCCCGCAGCCGCGAGACCGCCCGGTCTCCATCGTCGTTCCGGGCCTCGCCCCAGACGTAACTCTCCCCGCTCGCCCGCTCGTCGGCGTCGGGCCCCTCGGTAGTCTGCTCGATGAGCCACTGCAGGCCGGTCCGGACCGGCGGGAGCGAGAGCAGCGGCGTGACGAGCCCGGCCATCCGCTGCATCCGGACGGCCCGCCTGGGCATCGCCATGTAGGTCGTGACGTTCGGGATACCGGTGGTGTGGTAGGCCGTCGACACGTCGCCCCACGGAATCGCGGCGACGTGCTGGCTCTCCAGTCCCCAGCCAAACTCTACGGTTCGGCTCTCGTGAGCGACCGGCACGTCCTCGATGCGACCGCCACGGCGGACCGCGCCGCCGCCGTCGAGGTGCTCGACCATCGTCTTGGCCGTCCCCCGGGAGACGCCGTTCTCGGCGCGGAAGGCCAGTTCGAGCCGGTCGGCGTCGGGTAGCCGTTCGGCGAGGTGTGCGGCCAGACAGTCCGTCGGCACCACGTCGAAACCGACGCCGGGTAGCAGCATGACGCCCGCGTCGGCGGCCCGGTCGTCCTGTTCGTGGATGGCCTCGAAGACGGTGAGCTCCCCGGTGATGTCGAGATAGTGGGTTCCCGTGCGCAGGCACGCCTCGACCATCGGCTCCCAGGTCCGCGAGAACGGGCCGGCGCAGTTGAGGACGGCGGTCGCGTCTCCGAGCACCATATCCAGCACCGTCGGTTCGTCGAGGCTCGCGACCTCGAACTCGCAGTTCAGTCGCGCGGCCTGTGACTCCAGCGTCCGACGCTCGCGCCCCGCAAGCACCGGGTCCAGCCCGCGCTCGGCGGCGGCTTCGGCGATGAGATTGCCCGTGTAGCCGTAGGAGCCGTAGACGAGGAGGCCACTCATAGCCGGATTAGGAGGGCCGCCCGCAAAACGATTGGCCGCAAAAGCTGACACCAACCGGGACGTTGAAACCGCCCAGGACCGTATCGCCGCCACAGATGGACGAGGACAGCCGTATCGCGGCCGTCGATGACGTCCCGCAGGACGGGAGCTTTCTCTTTACAGTCCGGGATGGGTTCGACACCTCGGAAGCGATTCTCGTGGCGCTTGCCGATGGCGTCGTCGCCTTCGAGAACTACTGTCCCCACTGGACGGACGTGCGTCTCGACAAGGGCAGCGGTGCGACGGTGCGCGAGGACGAACTGGTGTGTGAGAAACACGGGGCGACGTTCGAGCGCGGTTCGGGGTCGTGTACCTTCGGCCCCTGTGAGGGTGCCGTGCTGGAGGAAGTCGAGACCACCGTCGAGGACGGCGCGGTCTACCTGACCGACGACCGCTACGAGTTCGAGAACCAGGGTTCCTCGGGCGACCACGACCTCTCCTCGGGAAGCCGAATCGGCTTTTCCGGCCAGTAGCAGTGGTCGGTGCGCACGTGAGCTCGCGGTAAGTTGACTGCTGGTAACCGGGGTACGAGTAAGTAACAGGCACAGTTATGACAGTATGCGTGCTACTTGGTATCATGACGCGTGAAAAACGGACACGGTCAGCGGTCTGCCCCGAATGCGACAACAACCCAGTGGTTATGGAGCACGGCGGCTACTTCTGTGACTGCTGTAACGAGGAGTTCACCCGCGCGGACCTCGTACAACTCAACTGAGTCGCGGACTACTCGAACCGACCGGTGACGCCGTCACAGTCCAGACAGCGCGCCAGGGTCCCGTCGTCGGTTCGTTCGATTGTGTGCCGGGTCCGTTCGCCACAATCGTCGCACTGTCGCCGAATCTCCGTGTCGCCCCGGTCCCGCGGGGCGCCGAGTGCGAACGCGACGACGCGCTCCTCGCCCTCGTTGACCCCGCGCTGGAACTCGCCGGGCGCGAAGCGGATCACCTCGCCCCCCTCGACCAGCACGTCCCCCGCCTCGGTCTCGAAGGTCACGGTCCCCGTCTGGACGACGAACAGTTCCTCCTGGCGCTCGTGGCGGTGGTAGCCGTAGGCGAAGCTATCCCCCGGCGCGAGTTCGTAGTAGTTCAGGGCCATCTCGGTGGCGCCCACCGCATCCGTCAGCGGGCGCGACACGGCGGCCGGTCCGGGTCGGCCCTCGACGTCCTCGATTCGGACTTTCTCCATGTCCCCGAGGGCGTCGAGCACTCCTATAGGCGTTGTCCCACCGGCGGGCTCGCCCACACGAATTAGGGTGCGGCGGCCGTCACTCCGGTATGGCACGCACAGCAGTCATCGCCGGTGTCGGCCCAGGTCTTGGCGCATCGCTCGCCCGCAAATTCGTCGCCGAGGGCTGTCAGGTCGGCCTGTTCGCTCGCTCGACCGAGTTCGTCGACGAGCTCGCGGCGGAACTGGGCGAGGACGCGCTCGCCGTCCCGACGGATATCACCGACCAGGCGGCAGTCACGGCCGGCTTCGAGGCCGTCCGTGAGCAGTTCGGTTCGGTCGATATACTCGTCAACCACGCCAGCGGCGGCTCGTGGGATGGGATACGAGAGCTCTCTTCCGAACAGTTCGAGCACGCGCTGGATGTCTCCGCCGTCGGGGCGTTCCGTTGCTCCCAGGCGGCCATCGAGGATATGCTGGCCGGGGAGGGCGACGGGACTATCATCTTCACCGGCGCGACCTCGGCGGTCCGGGGCCGGGGCGGCGCGCCGGGCTTTTCGGCCGGGAAGTTCGCCGCCCGCGGGCTCGCGGAGTCCATGGCGCGGGAACTCGGTCCCGAGGGTATTCACGTCGCTCACGTCGTCATCGATGGCGGGATAGATACGCAGGGTCGGGGCGACGAAGACCTCCTTGACCCCGACGCCATCGCCGACGCCTACTGGACGCTCGTCGAGCAGGACCGCTCGGCGTGGACGCTCGAACTGGACCTGCGCCCCCACGTCGAGGCGTTCTGAGCGGGCGACGCGGTGCCCACTTATCCGATTCGATAGGCCGGTTCCGCGACGCTCTCGGCTTTGCACTCCGGGCACCGACTGGGTCGGTTCGTCAGGTCGTCGAAGTCGGAGAAGCCACACTGGTTGCATTCGGGCGGCGCGACGAGCAGTTCCTCGTCGGTCGCGTCGAGTGACTTTGCGATGTGTTCGACGTGTGTGAGCGCGGTGCTGGTCGGTATCTCGAAGTCGTTGGCTATACTGCCCGCGGCCATGGGCTCATCGCGCAAGCGGTCGGCGATGCGCTGGCGCGTCGTGCGACTTGCCTCGCGCATACGAACGCTTGGGAAGGGTCGGATATAGCTTTTGTCGCCGGCTAGGGGGTTGTGGTTACTCAAGAAGCTTTGCCCGCAAACAGCCAGAAAGCCCCCGCGTTCTCAGCTCCCGCGACTCGCTGCGCGCCTCGCCGCGCTCGGTGCTTGCTTCGTCGGGGTTCGCTGAGAACGCGGCCCCTTTCAGTCCCACCCATGCCAGTTGGTCAAACAGCGCTGGGCGGGACTGAAAGGGGCGGCAGGCTACACGAAGGCGGGCGACACAAGCACCGCAGGAACGAACATATGAGTGACGAGGAGCGCAGCGAGCTCCCCGAGTGTAGCCTGCCGGGGCTTTCTGGCAGTTTGCTATCGAGTTTTCTTCCCAAGCAAGACTAGGGACCGCACCGCGTGTAGTCAGTCGTCGTCCGCGGCGGCTTCTGCCTCCTCGTCGACCGAGCGGGGCCCGGCGGCGTGGCCGTCGTGCTGGAGCGCCGTCGCAAAGAGCTCCGGCGAGACGGCGGGTACGTCGACGTCCTCGACCGCCCCCTCGGCCTCGATATCCTCCAGCGACCGCGGGTACTTCCGGAGGTCTTTGTGGATGGCGATGCCGGCGTCGGCGCCCTCGCCCATCGCGACGGGAATCTGGTTGTGCCCCGGGGTCAGGTCGCCGACGGCGTAGACGCCCGGAACGGACGTTTCGCCGTGGTCGTCGACGTCGACGGTGCCGTCGTCGTTACGTTCGACGCCGAGGTCGTCGGCGATTTCGGCGTGGTAGTCCGAGCCCAGCATCGGGAACCCGCCCTTGTACTCCCGGACCGACCCGTCCTCGAACTCGTAGGCTTCCAGCCAGCCGTTCTCGTCGGTACGCTTGCCCGACAGCTCGGTGTCGACGACCTCGACCGGGTGGTTGTCGAGCAGTGTCTGGGTCTCCTCGCTCCACTCGGGCTCCTCGCCACGGGTCAGGATGTCCACGTCGTCGGTGTAGTTCAGCATTATCATCGCGACGTGGGCCGCGGCCTCGCCGGTCCCCATCACGAAGACGGGCTCGCCCACGAACATGAACGCGTCACAGTGGAGACACCAGTGGAGCCCCTTCCCGGTCCGTGGCAGTGGCGGGTCCGGCCGCTCGTCGGCAAAGCCCGTCGCCAGCACGACGCGTTTCACCGTGAGGTCGCCGTCGTCTGTCGCCACGCCGAAGCCGTCGTCGTCCTCTAGCGGTTCGACCGACTCCACGAATCCGCGCCGGTAGGTTCCGCCGTAGTCCTCGACCTGTTCGCGGGCGGTCTGCAGGAACTCGTTGCCGCTCACGTCCTCGGTGACGCCGATGACGTTGTGCGTGTCGGTCATCATCGCCGCACGGCCGCCGCCGCGGTTGACCACGACGGTATCCATGCCGAGTCGGGTCGTGTACAGTGCGCTCGTCAATCCGGCGGGGCCCCCGCCGACGACTGCGACGTCGTAGTCGAACTGCTCGTCGGTGTACATTGGAGGTTCGTAGGGGCTCGACCGATAAAAACGGCCGACATCCACGCAGCAGGGGCACACAACCGGACCGGTCCTTTCCGCCACCGTTTAAGTCTCCACGTCGACACGTCCCGGTATGACTCGACGCCGTGGTCGGTTCTGGCGCTCTCGGAGGTACCGATGGTAGATATCGCGTTCGCGCTCGGGCGACTCCTCATCGCCTTCGTTCTGGTCGTGTTGAACGGTTTCTTCGTCGCGACGGAGTTCGCCTTCGTCCGGGTGCGCTCGACCTCCGTCGAGCAGCTGGCCGAGGAGGGGAAAGCCGGCGCCGAGACGCTGCAGGACGTGATGGCCAACCTCGACGACTATTTGGCGGTCACTCAGCTGGGCATCACGCTGGCCTCACTGGGGCTCGGGTGGGCCGGCGAGCCCGCCGTCGCCTCGCTCATCGAGCCGGTGCTGGGTCCGCTCCTGCCGGCGAATCTGCTCCATCTGGTCGCCTTTGCCATCGGCTTCAGCTTCATCACGTTCCTGCACGTGGTCTTCGGGGAACTCGCGCCCAAGACCATCGCCATCGCCGAGGCCGAACGGCTCTCCCTGCTGGTCGCGCCGCCGATGAAGCTGTTCTACTACATGTTCTACCCCGGGCTGGTCGTGTTCAACGGGACCGCCAACGCCTTCACCCGACTCATCGGTATCCCGCCGGCCTCGGAGACCGAGGAGACTCTCGAAGAGCGCGAGATTCGACGCGTGCTTGCCCGCTCCAGCGAGCAGGGCAACGTCGACACCGCCGAGGTCGAGATGATAGAGCGCGTCTTCGACCTCGACGACACCACCGTCCGGACCGTGATGGTTCCGCGACCCGACGTCGTCTCCATCCCGGCCGACGCCTCGCTTGCTGAGATTCGCAAGACGGCACTCGACGCCGGCCACACTCGCTACCCGGTCGTCGGTACTGACGACCAGGACGAGGTCGTCGGCTTCATCGACGTCAAGGACGTGTTGCGCGCTATCGAGGACGACGGGGAGACCACGGCGGCGGAACTGTCGCGCAGTCTCCTCATGGTCCCGGAGACGGCGACCGCCGACGACATCCTGTTGCAGTTCCGTGAGGAACACCAGCAGATGGCGGCGGTCATCGACGAGTGGGGAGCTTTCGAGGGCATCGTTACCATCGAGGACGTCGTCGAGGCCGTCGTCGGCGACCTGCGGGACGGCTTCGACGTCGACGAGCGCGAACACTCGGTCCGAGAGCTGGGCGGCGGGCGGTACGACATCGACGGGAGCGTCCCGCTGACACTCGTCAACGAGGAGCTGGGCGCGACCTTCGAGAGCGACGGCGTCGAGACAATCGGCGGGCTGGTGCTCGCGCGGCTGGGCGAGATACCGTCGCCGGGCGACGGCGTCGAGGCCGACGGCTACCGCATCGAGGTCGCGACCGTCGACGGCGCCCGCATCTCGACCGTGACGGTCGAGCCCCTCGACGCGGCTGCTGAGTAATCGCGGTTTCGGCGGTATCGGTGGAAAAACCAACCTTCTTGCCCCCGCTGGGTTATGAGCCGGTAATGGCTGACTCACACGGTCCGTCGGGGTCGGCGGGCGACGGTGCTGGGGACGAGGAGGTCCCCGTCTCGGGCGAGGTCGTTCCGGACAAGTTCTCCTCCGACGAGGTCTTCCAGCGTATCGTCGCCGACGCCGACCACGAGATAACCTCCGGCGCCCGCGAGCTGTTCTTCAGCGCGCTGGCCGGCGGGTTCGCGATTACTATCACGCTGCTCGTCTACGCCTCGATGGTACCCAAGACCGAGAGCAAGATCCTCGCGGCGATGCTCTACCCCATCGGCTTCATCTATATCATCATCGGTGGGTACCAGCTCTACACCGAGAACACGCTTCCGCCGGTCGCGCTCACCCTGGAGCGGCTGGCGTCGATTCCGGCGCTGTTGCGCCACTGGGGTATCGTCGCGGCGGGGAACTTCGCCGGTGGTGCCATCGGTGCTATCGTACTCGCCTACGGCGGTGTGTTCAGCCCCGAGGCGGCGACCGTCGCGGCAGACCTGGCCACCAAGGGGGTCTACGAGACGTCCAATCTAGAACTGTTCTTCAAGGGGGCGTTCGCTGGGCTCATCGTCGCCGGCGTCGTCTGGATGAACTTCGCGGCCCGCGACACCATCACGCGGCTGGCGGTCGTCTATCTGGCCTTCCTCTGTATCCCGCTCGCGAACCTCTTCCACGTGGTCGTCTCCTTCACCGAAGCGGTGTATCTGATGCTCGTCGGTGATCTGGGGTTCCTGCTGGCGATGACCGACTTCGTCATCCCCGTCATGCTTGGCAACACCGTCGGCGGCGTCGTGCTGGTCACCATCGTCAACTACTACCAGACGACGGAGGACCGACTCGAGACGGCCCGGTTCGAACACGTCCGGCGACTCAGCGTCCGCGAGTGGCTGCTGGGGAACCTCGCGGGCCGGTCGTACGTCCCGCTCGTCGACACCGTCGAGGACTTCGTCAGAGACCCCGAGTCCTACCGCGTGCTCGTCCCCATCGCGAACCCCCGCACCGAGTCCGGGCTGGTCGAACTGGCCTGTACCCTCGCAAGCACCAGAAAGAAAGGGACGGTCCACGTCGCCCACGTCGTTCAGGCGCCAAAACAGAGCAAAGCGGCCGACGACCGCCGGCAGCGAGAGCGCATCGTCGAGGAGTCCTCGACCCAACTGGAAGATATCGAGCGCATCGGCGAGCGCTACGACGTCACTTTCGAGACCTCGACCATCGTCTCGCACCGCTCGTTCGAGGAGGTCTTCGACCGGGCGAACCGCACCCGTCCCGACCTCGTCCTGATGAACTGGGAGAAACACGGTCTGTGGGCCAGTGCCCGCGCGGAGCGTCCGCTGGCCGAACTCACCAACCAGCTCCCCGCGGACTTCCTCGTGGTCAAGGACCGCGGCGGCGACTGTTCACGGATGCTCGTTCCGACCGCGGGCGGGCCGGCCTCGGACCTGAGCGCCGAGATTGCCCGGGGGCTGCGCGAGGCCACCGGTGGGGAGATAACACTCCTGCACGTCGCCGACCCCGGCCAGCAGGAAGCGGGCGAGGCGTTCCTCAGCGAGTGGGCCGAGGGCCACGACCTCGCCGACGCGACCCGTATCGTCGACGATTCGGGCGATATCGAGGGGGTCATCGAGCGCGAAGCCGCCGACCACACGATGGTGATGCTCGGCGCGACCGAGCAGGGTATCCTCGCCCGGCTTGTCACCGACTCGCTCCATCTGAACGTCGTCGACGACGTTGACAGCACCGTCTTGCTCACCGAACGGGAGACCGACCGGTCGTTCACAGAGCGGCTGTTCGGTGCCGGGCGGCGGAATAAGTGAAAACTACCGTTGCTGTGGAGAGGTTTTGCCTAGCAGCGATTGCGAACAGCCAGAAAGCCCCGCTAGCAGTGGACGCCAACAGCGTTGCGAACAGCCAGAAAGCCCCCGCGCTATCGGCTCGCGCGGCTCGCTGTGCTCCTCGCCTCCCTGCGGTCGGCTACGGTGCTTACTTCGCCGTGCTTCGGCGATAGCGCGGCCCCTTTCAGTCCCACCCAGCGCTGTTTGACCAACCGGCTACGGGCGGGACTGAAAGGGGCGTTCGCGGGCGGCAAAGCCGCCCGCGAGCTCGGGAGACCTCCGGTCTCCCGGTGGCTGGCTGAACGAAGGCGGACGATGCAAGCACCACAGCGAGTGCAACGAGCGAGGAGCGCAGCGAGTCCCCCAAGTTCAGCCCGCCGGGGCTTTCTGGCTGTCTCGAACGCTGTCAGAACCAATATTCGGAGCGACTGTTCCTAGCCGAAGTTCTCGACCTTGGCGTCCTCGGTGTCGACGCCGGCCGCTTCCAGCGCCGCGGTCGCGTCGTCGAGGAAGTCGGCGAAGCCGTAGATGAACACCTGGCCGCCCGCGCTCGAGGCCTCGGCCACCGCGTCGGTCAGGTCGGCGTCGCCCTCGAGCACGTGGACGAGTACGCCCTGGTCCCGGAGCGCGTCGAGACGCTCCTCGTGAATCGGCGCGTCGTCCCGGTAGACGACGGCGGCGTCGTTGCCGTCGGCGATGGCGCGCTCGGCGATGCCGATGGCCGGGCCGATGCCGGGGCCGCCGGCCAGCAGCACCGCGTGCGATTCGCCCTCGTAGTAGTCCGAGCCGAAGGGGCCCGAGATACGGACCGAGTCGCCGGCCTCGAGGTCGGCCAGCTGGGGTGCGACCTCGCCGTCGGGGTCGATGCCCACTGTCATCTCGAACTCGCCGTCGACGTCGGGCGAGGAGATGGTGTAGAAGCGAGATTCGTCCTCGCCGTCGACGGAGAGCGTGAGCTTGACGAACTGGCCGGGCTGGGCGGTAAAGTCGCCGGGGGTCTCGACGTCGATAGCGATGGCGTCGGGGCCGACTGTCCGAACAGCGGCCACAGTGAGTGAACGTTCGTCCATGTCAGGGCGGTTGGAGCACGGAGACAAGGGGATTTCGGTCGTCGCCGGGTCGAGACCGTAGCACGCGCGCGCCCGCACACAGAAGCCTTTTCACCCACCACAGGCTATCCGTGTGGTAGTATGCCAGACGACCTCAACTGGGCCATCGGCGGCGAAGCCGGCGATGGAATCGACTCTACCGGGAAAATCTTCGCGCAGGCTCTCTCCCGGGCGGGTCGACACGTCTTCACCTCCAAGGACTTCGCCTCCAGGATACGTGGCGGCTACACCGCCTCCAAGATCCGGACGTCGGTCGACCGCGTCGAGAGCGTGGTCGACCGGCTGGACATCCTCATCGCGCTGACCGAGCGCACCGTCCACGAGAACGAGGACGAACTGCACGAGGACAGCGTCGTCATCTACGACGGCGAGCGCTCGACGATGCAGGACGTCGAGGTTCCCCACGGTGCGACCGCCCTGGAAGTGCCCCTGAAACGGCTCGCCGAGGACGCCGGCGGCGCCATCATGCTCAACGTCGTCGCGCTGGGCGCGGCGTGTGAGGTGACGAACTTCCCCATCGAGAACTTAGACGAGAGTCTCCAGAAACGCTTCGGCGACAAGGGTGAAGCCATCGTCGAGAACAACAAGCAAGCCGCTCGGAAGGGCCAGGAGTACGTCCGCGAGGAGTACGACCACGAGTTCCCCTACGACGTCGAGACGACCGACGAGGACTACGTCCTGCTCAACGGCGACGAGGCCATCGGGATGGGCGCTATCGCCGCCGGCTGTCGGTTCTACGCCGGCTACCCCATCACACCGGCGACGGACGTGATGGAGTACCTGACCGGACGTATCGACCAGTTCGGCGGGAAGGTCGTCCAGGCCGAAGACGAGCTGTCGGCTATCAACATGGCGCTGGGCGCGGCACGGGCCGGCGCGCGCTCGATGACCGCCACCTCCGGGCCGGGTATCGACCTGATGACCGAGACGTTCGGCCTGGTCGCGACCAGCGAGACGCCGCTGGTCATCTGTGACGTGATGCGCTCCGGTCCCTCGACCGGGATGCCCACCAAACAGGAACAGGGCGACCTCAACATGACGCTGTACGGTGGTCACGGCGAGATTCCCCGCTTCGTCGTCGCGCCGACCACTATCTCGGAGTGTTTCTGGAAGACAATCGAGGCGTTCAACCTCGCCGAGAAGTACCAGACACCCGTCTTCCTCGTCTCGGACCTGGCGATGGCCGTCACCGAACAGACGTTCTCGCCCGACACGTTCGACATGGACGAGGTCGAGATCGACCGCGGGAAGGTCGTCGACGAGAACGACATCGACGCGTGGCTCGACGAGAAGGGTCGGTTCCAGGCGCACTTCCCCGCCGCCGACGGCGTCTCCCCGCGCGCGTTCCCCGGCACGACCGACGGCGCCCACATGACGACCGGCCTCGAACACGACGAACTCGGCCGCCGGACCGAAGACACCGAGGTCCGCGTCGAGCAGGTCGACAAGCGCAATCGGAAGGTCGAGACTGCGAAAGAACAGGAGGAGTTCGACTACCGCGAGTTCGGCGACCCCGAGGCGGACACGCTCGTCATCTCGTGGGGCTCGAACGAGGGCGCGATGCGCGAGGGCATGGAGTTCCTCGACCAGGAGGGTATCGACGTGCGCTTCATCTCGGTCCCGTACATCTTCCCGCGCCCGGACCTGACCGAGGAAGTGCAGGCCGCCGAGACGACCATCGTCGTCGAGTGTAACGCCACCGGCCAGTTCGCAGACGTTATCGAGCACGACGTCCTACAGCGAGTCGAACGCATCAACAAGTACACCGGCGTCCGGTTCGACGCCGACGAGCTGGCCGCGGAAGTGAAAGCGACAATCGCCGACGCGACCAGCACACAGGAGGTGCAAGCAGAATGAGCTCAGACATTCGATTCACGGACTTCAAGTCCGACAAGCAACCGACGTGGTGTCCCGGCTGCGGTGACTTCGGGACGATGAACGGCATGATGAAAGCGCTCGCCGAGACCGGCAACGACCCCGACAACACGTTTATCGTCGCCGGTATCGGCTGCTCGGGGAAGATCGGGACGTACATGCACAGCTACGCCTTACACGGCGTCCACGGCCGCGCCCTCCCGGTGGGTATCGGCGTCAAGATGGCCAACCCCGACCTCGAGGTGATGGTCTCCGGTGGCGACGGTGACGGCTACTCCATCGGTGCCGGCCACTTCATCCACGCCTGCCGGCGCAACGTCGACATGAGCTACGTCGTCATGGACAACCGCATCTACGGCCTCACCAAGGGCCAGGCCTCCCCGACCTCCCGGGAGGACTTCGAGACGGCGACGACGCCCGACGGGCCGAACCAGCCGCCGGTCAACCCCAAGGCGCTGGCGCTTGCCTCCGGTGCGACCTTCATCGCCCAGACGTTCTCCTCGAACTCCCAGCGCCACGCCGAAATCGTCCAGGAGGCCATCGAACACGACGGCTTTGGCTTCGTCAACGTCTACTCGCCGTGTGTCACGTTTAACGACGTCGACACCTACGACTACTTCCGGGACACCATCGAGGACTTAGACGAGACGGACCACGACCGACACGACCGCGAGCAGGCCAAGGACAAGATTCTGGAAGGCGACAAGGAGTACATGGGCGTCCTCTACCAGGACGAGAACTCGGTGCCCTTCGAGGAGCGCGAGGGCGTCGAGGGCTCCATGGCCGAGATACCCGACGGCGCCCCCGAGGGCGCGATGGACCTGGTTCGAGAGTTCTACTGAACCTTTTTCTGCGTCGGGTTCGCGTTGCGAACCCCCGCTTGCAAAAACGTTCATGAAAAAGGCGCGAATCGCCTGTGGCGATTCGCGTTGAACCGGCGGCCTCCGGCCGCCGGATGCTCACGCAGGACAGCCTGCCCTTCCCCGTCTGCGCGGCACGGAGGCCGCGCCCGGCCACCACGCCGCTCGTTACGTTGCTTCCGGCCCCTGAAGTTGCTCTTCTTCTTCCTCCTCCTCGCCCCCGCCGTCTTCTTCCTCTTCCTCGCCCCCACCGTCTTCTTCCTCCGCTTCGCCGCCGCCCTCCTCTTCCTCTTCTTCACCGCCGCCACCACCGGGAATCCCACAGCCGGCGAGACCGACCGTTCCGATTGCGACACCAGTTCCGAGCAGGAAACGACGCCGGGAGGTATCGTCGTCTCGTGTCATATCCATCCCGTCGGCGCAGGTGTATCTAAAGCTATCCCCGGCGACGGAAAGGCTGGTTAGTCCGGCGGGCGAACTGTACGCCGATGGATGTCGACCGGCTCTCCGAGTGGCAGCACTTCGTCGTCGGTATCGGCGTGGTCGTGCTGACGTTCCGACTCACGGAACCAGGGGCCGACAGCGTCACAGTCGGCCCGGTAGACGTCGATATTTTCTACTTCACAGTGCTCTCATCGCTGACTCTCGTCGCGCTCTCGGGTCACGGGCTGTGGACGATGTACACCGACCGCTGAGCGGACCCACGACCGGCCAGAACACACAGGCATACACAACAGAGTTGGGGCCCAAGTCATACCCGTCGCTCGCGTACTCCGACCATGCACGTCTTCTGGCACCAGCGGGACCTCCGAATCCGGGACAACCGCGGGCTCGCGGCCGCTGCGGCCGACGACACCGTCGTTCCGGTGTTCGTCGTCGACTCCGCCGTCCGTGACGTCGTGGGCGACCGGCAGTGGGCGTTCTGGACGAACGGCCTCCGGACACTGCGGGGCGCCTACCGCGAGCGCGGTAGTGACCTGCTCGTCCGCATCGGCGACCCCGCCGACGTCCTCCCGGCCGTCGCCGACGAGTACGACGCCGACCGGGTCTTCTACAACGAGCACTACCGACCGGTTCGCCGGGACCGTCAGCGCGCCGTCGACGAGGCCGTCCCGACCACCGCCGTCACCGACCTCGTGCTCGTCGACCCGGCCGAGCTGGAACCGCGCTACGAGAACCACCGCCGCTTCTACGACGACTGGCAGACCCACGAGAAGCCCGACCCGGCCCCGGCGCCCGACACCGGCGCGCTGGCCGATATCTCTGACCCGCGGCCCATCCCCGACGCCGAGGCCGACATCGACCTGCCCGCGGCGGGCGAACCCGCCGCGCGGCAACGCTGGGAGCGATTTCTGGCCGACGGCATCGAATCCTACAGCGACACGCGCGACGATATGCGTGCGGCCGTGGCCCGGCCCGTCGGGGCGGTTTCGCGCATCTCGCCGTATCTCGCCGCGGGGATGATAGGGATTCGAGAGCTCTGGGCCGACGCGACCGAGCGGTCCGGAGCGGTCGACGGCGACGCCCGGCGCAACGTCGATAAGTACCGCTACGAGCTCTCCTGGCGCGAGCAGAACTACAATTTGCTCGCCCACCACTCCACGCTGCCCTCGGAGAACTACAAAGCCATCCCGAACGCCATCGCCTGGGAGAACGACCCCGAAGCGCTCGACGCGTGGAAACGCGGCCAGACCGGCTACCCGCTCGTCGATGCGGGGATGCGACAGCTGAACGAGGAGGGATACCTGCACAACCGCCCCCGCCAGAACGTCGCCTCCTTTCTCACCAAGCACCTGCTGGTCGACTGGCGCGAAGGACGGCGGTATTTCGAACGGCAACTGCTGGACCACGACCCCGCGAACAACGCCGCCAACTGGCAGTGGACCGCTTCTACTGGTACGGACTCCGTCGACGTGCGCATCTTCGACCCGGTCGCCCAGATGCACAAGTACGACGACGGGGCCGACTACGTCACCGAGTACGTCCCCGAACTTCGCGGGGTTCCATCGGGTAAAGTCGTCGACTGGCCCACACTCTCGGCGGAGGAGCGGGCCGCGCTCGCCCCCGAGTATCCCGCCCCTATCGTCGACCGAGACGAGGCGTACGAGCGGGCCCAGCGGGTCTTCGAGACCGCACTGGGCAAACGGTAGCCGGGCCGGTGGTACACCGCCCATTCCGACACGGAAACCGACAGACCCGATGGGAAAGTTGACGTTAGGCACCCCCAAAGACCAATACCGTTGACGGACCAATCCAGTGCAATGGGCGAGGAGAGTGGCGACCGTGTCTACTACGTTATCAGTGACCTCCACATCGGCGGCGACGAGCAACTAGAGGAGGTCGAGTTTCTCGACGAGTTGCTCGACTTCCTGGCGCGGCTGGCCGAGACCGACGAGAACGCCGAACTGGTGATAAACGGCGACGCCTTCGGGCTCTGGGAGTTCACGAAAGTCGACGGGCTGGGGAAGTTCGAGGTCCTCGTCGACACCTATCCGGAGCTGTTCGAGCAACTGCACAGGACCGGGGCAAACATCGATATCACCCTGCTGCCGGGCAACCACGACCACGAGCTGGCGGCCTACGACGAGTACGTCGAGCGGTTCGCCGAGTACAACGTCGACCTCGTTCAGGGGCAGTCGCTCACGCGTGTGGTGGGTGACCAGGTCGTCCACTTCGAACACGGCCACCAGCACGACCCCAACAACGCAATCGAGGCCTGGGGGGATCCCAACGCGACGCCGCTTGGCTACTACTACAACACGCTCGTCACGAGCCGGGCCGGCCAGCTCTCCGACCGCGGCCGGTACAACTGGCTGAAGGACGTCCAGGCGGTGACACCCACCGAGCGGATGCCGGTGTGGCTGCTCTCGAAGTACTTCTATCGGGAGATGAACCCCGTGCTCCGGTACGCGCTGGTACCCTTCCTCCTGCTTTTCAACATCAGCGCCGTCCTCGCCGTGGTCGCGGGGCTCGATATCCTCGGCATCTGGTCGACGCCGGTCACCGTCGCGACGACGTTTCTCGCGCAGTTCGGCCCGGCTGGGACAGCCGTCTGGTTCCTGCTCGCGGCCAACGTCGCCATCACCGGCATCCTGTTGCTCGTCGCTATTCCGCTGTACTTCCTCCGACGTGACGTCCGGCAGACGATAAACCGCTTTGGCATCTTCGAGACCGGCCTCACCGTCGATGCCGAGGCGCCCTACAAGGGGGCCGCCGAGGAGATATTCGCCGAGGAGCCCCAGACCTCCATCTACTGCTACGGCCACACGCACCGCCCGACGATGCAGGCCGTCGACGGCGGTCTCATGGTGAACACCGGGACGTGGCTCAAGCGACTCCACCGTCGCGACGGTATCATCGGCATCCTCCCACCAGTGTTCTACCCGTCCTACCAGCTCTCGGCGGTCCGTATCGCACAGGCGCCCGACGGCGTCGCCGTAGAGTACGAGCCCATCCAGAAACCCAGCCCGAGCCCGGAGGAGCTCACGCTCACCGAACGCCTGCTCACGCTGGGCCGGAAACCCGATACGGACCTCCCCGACCGCGCGGTGGTGGCCGGCGAGGAGACGGTCGAAACCGTCGAAGCCGAGTGAGAGGGACGGTCTCCGCGTCCGGCACCCCTCTCGCCCGGGTTCCCCCCGGATACTGGTCCGGGGCTCTGGATATCGCCCGGTCGTTCATCGTCGACTAAACGGCGTTGCCAGGGTGCTCCCGGCGCAATCATTTTACCGAGGGGTTCTGTACCCCGGAGCAACGGACAGTTGCCTTATGGATACTCCGCCTTCTTCAACCGATGACCGGAGCCGCCGGCGGTACCTCTCCTCGCTCGTCGGTGCCGTCGGCGCGCTGTCGCTCGCCGGCTGCGCCGCCGACGATGCCACGGACTCGGACCCACCGTCTACCTCTGCGTCAACGCCGACCGGCACGCCGTCGGCGGGGAGCACCGACCGCCCAGCAGTGGGCGACGTCGTCGAAGGCGACCGGCTCGCCATGGTCGCCTACAGTGTCGGTCGGTCGGCGGATTTCGAGACCCTGGAGGTGCTCAACGGCGATGGACACGTCGTCGTCGACGTGGCCGTCAAGAACACGCACGATAGCGAGTACGTCGGCCTTTCGTATCACGGGGGATTCACGCTTCGGGACGGCGAGTCCAGAGAGTACGGCGCGACGGTGGTCGGTCCCACCCCCCGGTTACACGCCGGCGAGCTCGCTCCCGGCGAAGTCGCACGTGGCTTTGTCACGTTCGACAGGGTACCACCGGACGCGACGGGGCTGACCCTCGAAGTCACGCCCACGACGGAGCCCTCCGGCGCTGGTACGGCGACTATCACCCTCGAATCGGACGGAACGGGCCGAACGCTCACCCACGACTTCGCGGTGCCGGTCCACGAGCTGGGCGAACCCACCGAGTACGAGGACACGCGCTTTACCGCGACCGAAGTCCGCACGTCGACCGGCAGTGATACTGCCAGCCCGGCCCCGGGGAACGAGTTCGTCTTCGTGGATATCATCGTCGAGAACACCGGTTCGGACGAGCTCTTTCTCAACCACGTCCTCCAGGCGACGTTGAAGGACAGCGAGGGTCGGACGTACGACTTTTCCCCCACCGCCGTGCGGACCATCGATAACGGGGCCGTGTCCATGACCGTCGCCCCGGGCAACAGGGAACGAGCGGAACTCGGATTCGAAGTCGAGGCCGGTGTCGAACCCCTGTATCTGGTTATGGACCTCGACGACGTCTGGGTGGGCGGCCGGCGGTTCTACCAGCTCCGGTGACGGCCGCGCCTGTCCCATCGGACGAGCGTGGTGTCGCAGTTCGCAGCGGTGTCCCGGGCCGATACCTCTATATCCGGTGTTCCACGAAACCTGCCTTATGGATAATGGTGGCGCTGACGATGGCACCGTCGCCCCGACACCGAGCCGCCGAGGGTATCTGCACACACTGGCCGGGCTCACCGGCGCCGGTGCACTCGCCGGTTGTTCGTCGGACGACGTCGACCCGCCCGAGCAGGTCGACGACGAGTCCGACGAGGATGCCAGTCCGACGGCGACCGACACGGCCTCGGGAGGGGGAACGCCCGAGCAGTCGACGGGCGGGACTGCCGGCGCCGCCCTGGGCGACGTCATCGAAGGGGACCGGCTGGCGCTTGTGGCCTACAGCGCCGAGCGGACGACGACCGTCGGCGAGTACAGCGAGGCCGACGACGGCAACGAGTTCGTCGTCGTCGACATGGCCGCGAAGAACAAAGCCGACAGCGAGTACATCAACTTCTCCTCGTTTCTCCAGCTGACCGTCAGGGACAGTGAGTCCTACGAGTACGACCAGTCGTTTATTCTCTCGGATGCGGAACTCGACAGCGGTGAACTGGCGCCCGGCGAAGTGACTCGGGGTATCGTCGCCTTCGAGGTGCCCCGGGAAGCGTCGGGGTTGACACTCACTGTCGACCTCGACGACTCGCTGTTCAGCTACGACAGCGCGACGGTCGACCTCGATAGACAGGGCTCCGGGCGCACCCTCACGCAGGACCTCGCGGTCCCCGTCTACGACCTCGGCGACACCGTCGCCTACGAGGACACCGAACTCACGGTAAACTCCGTTTGGACGTCGATGGGGTCCGACTACTTCACGCCCGACGCCGGCAACGAGTTCGTCGTTATCGATATCACGGTCGCGAACACGGGCTCGGAGGAGCTGACCGTCTCGACGCTCCTCCAGCTGTCACTCAAGTCCGAAGCGGGCCGCTCGTACGACACGTCGTTCGTCGGCTCGAGCGTACTCGACCGTGAGTTCTCACAGGGCACGCCGATTCAGCCGGACAGCAAGCGCCGGGGCGAAATCGCGTTCGAGGCCCCGCGGGGACTGTCGCCGCTGTATCTGGTGATGGACTTCGACTATCTCGCCGAGGGCGACCGGACGTTCTTCGAACTGCGCTGACCCGCGAGTGAGGTCTCGCCGCCGTCAGCGGTGGCCGGGCAACACACTCGGGTCGCCGGAGCGATAGATGTACTCTACCGCCACTCCGGTCAACGGCGAGTCGGCGGCCGTGGCGTACTCCTTTGCCAGGTCCAGATACTGTTCGGTGATATCGACGACGTGGTAGTAGGCGGCCCGGTCGTCCGGGCGGAGCAGGTACTCCGCGGTGACGGGGGTCAGTTGTCCTTCGGCGCGGTCGTCGGCGTAGTCGTCGACGTCGTCTAACCACACTTGCGCGCCGATGATGGCCAGCACGATGGCCTTCGCGAAGTCGTCGTCGATGTCCAGCCCGGCGAGCCGGTAGAGGTCGAGCATTCCGTCGTAGATTACCCCAACGCGGGCGTACTGGGTCTTGCTGTAGGGCAAGGCCTGCTCGTCGGCCGACAGGGTGGCCGGCGGCTCCTCGTAGTCGGCGAACTTGTACTCCGCGCGGATGGCCTCCATCGCCTCCTCGTCGCCGGCCTCGGCCCGCTCCATCAGCTCGCGGAAGTGGTCGTCCCGGTCCTGGTGGGCTTCCGAGTAGTCGACGGCCCACTGGTAGGCTTCGGCCACCGAATCGGGGAGGTCGGCGAGCAGGCCGTCGAGATGGGACTGCAGCGTCTCCTGTGCGACTTCGGCGACCCGGCGGCGGTCCGATTCGCTCGGGCTCCACGGCTCGCTTCGCTCACCGTTTCGCTTCGAGGGCTCCCTGTGGTCGCCCTCGCCAAACTCCACCTCGAAATCCTCGAACTCGGCGTCGTTGATGGCGTCGCGCATGTCGCCGTCGACCAGCGCCTCGATGGAGAGACGGGTCATCTGTTCGGCGCGGACGACCTGTTCGCGCGGCGTGAGCGTGGGCGACTCGCCGTCGAGGGCGGCGTCCTCGACCGGTGGGACACCGGTCGCGATATCGTCGCCGACGGGGTCGGTGTCCGCTTCCTGCCGGGCCGCGCGGTAGACGTAGCCCAGTGTCAGCCGCGCGGGCAGGATGAGCTTCGTGTCGTAGCTGAAGTCGACGGGGTGGCCGAACTCCTCGGCGAGGGCGTCCTCGATACGGTCGTAGACGTCGTCGAGCATCCGCTCGGTCCGCTCGTCGATCTCGGATTTCAGCGAGAGGCTGCTGTAGTCGAACACGCCCGTGTCGGCGTAGTAGCCAAGCACCGACCGGAGCGCCGTCGGCAGCCCGCGTCTCTCGGCGAGAACGGCTGCCCCTGTTTTGAGAACCATCTGTCGTGACCCGGTATGGACACTGCTGTGACTGGCGGCTTCTTTACCCTTTCGAGAGACGGACCCGGCAGCCAATAAAGCAAGACTGATTAGATAGACGGCGTTCGGTTGAACCATGCGCGACCGCTTTGACGTGGTGATTGCCGGGGCTGGTCCCGCCGGCGGCCAGTGTGCTCGCGACCTGGCCGAGCGGAACTACGACGTGCTGGTGCTCGAGACCGAGCCCGAAGAGCAGTTCCCACGTCCGAGCAACAAATCGACGGCCGGAACCTTCCCGTCGGCGATGACAGCCTTCGCCATCCCCGACGAAGTCGTGATGCAGTACACCGACAAGGTGGTCCTGGAGTCCCCGAACGACCACTACACCCGGACCCAGACCGGTGCAGTCCTCGAATTCGCCGACTTCAAGCGCTTCCTCGTCGAGGACAGCCGTGAGAAGGGCGCGACCTACCGTTTCGACTCGCGGGTGTCGGCCCCCATCATGGAGAACGGCGAGATTGTGGGTGTGCGATACGACGGGGACAGGGAGGTCTACGCCGACATCGTCATCGACGCCACCGGCCCGGCCGCGCCGCTGGCGAAGAAACTCGACGTCTGTAACCTGGAACGGGAGCACCAGGCCATCGGCATCGAGTACGAGTTCGAGAACGTCGCCGTGAACCACGACGACTACGCCGACCTCCGGGACGCGATGATGCTTCGCCTGGACCACGACCTCGCTCCCGGCGGCTACTCCTGGATCTTCCACACCGGCGAGGATACGGCGAAAGTCGGCCTCTGTTACATCCAGAACGGCTCCCACCACAAGTACGCCAAAGAGGGCATGGGTATCGACGACTACCTCGAATACTGGCTGGACTCGGACCCGCGATTCGACGACGCCGAGAAGATCAGCGGCACCCAGGCCCACCGCGGGTCGGCCCACATCCAGAAACCCAAATCGATGAGCACGGACCGATTCATGGCCATCGGCGACACCGTCCCCACCATCGACCCGCTGTGGGGCGAAGGCATCCACAAGGGGATGAAGTCGGCCCGCGCTGCCGCCGCTACCGTCGACGCGGCGCTGACCCCCGACGAACCCCAGACCGACGCCGACACACTCTCGGTCTACGACCAGCTCTGGCACCGTGACGTCGCCCCCAAACACGACGCCCGACTGATGATGACCGAGCTGCTGTATCTCGCCCCCAACGACCGCTACGACGAGCTGATGGACGACCTCCGGCGGACCGACAGCAACACGCTCGAACAGATTAATCGAGGCGACCGGCGCGCTATCCTGGAACTCACGCACTTCTCGGACCTCTCCTTGCTCGCCCAGTACGCCAAACGACGGCTGAATCGCTAGGAACGGTTGTTTTCGCGCCCTCAAGTGGCAGTACTGATAGCCTGAACGGCCGGCTAGCAGTGTCTTCTAACAGCGTTCCAAACAGCCAGAAAGCCCCGACTGGCTCCGGTCGGGGGGCTCGTTGCGCGCTTCCTTCGCTCACTTCGTTCGCTCAGTTCAGTGCTTACGTCGCCCGCCTTCCCGGAGCCCGTCACCGGGAGACCGGAGGTCTCCCGAGCTCGCGGGCGGCCATGCCGCTCGCGAACGCCCCTTTCTGCCTCTTTGCGGTCACATACTCGGGGCCCGTGCGGTTCGCGACTCCTATTACTCCCACCGCCGTTGCTAGCGCGAGTGCGGCAACTTTTTCTCCGGGCGGCGGGGACTCTCGCCCAATGAGCGACAGCCCCGTGGGCGTGGTGGGAGACCCGGCGGTGGCCGACCGGCTCCGCGAGGCCGGTGTTCCGGTGACGACTGGGACCGTCGACAGCGTCCCGACGACGGAGCGGGTCGTCACCGTTGGCGAGCCGGCGGTTCGGGCCGTCGCGGCCGCTGCCACCGACCCGCTGGTGGTCCCGGTCGCTGCCGGTCGGGGCGTCCGCTCCGTCTCCCGCGACGACGTCGCCACCGCCGTCGCGGGGCTGGACGAGGCCGTCACGGAACACCATCCGCTCTTTGAGGTGTCCGTGGCCGGTGAGGACGTGGGGACGGTCGTCTTCGACGTGACGGCGGTCACCGCCGAAGCGGCGCGCATCTCCGAGTACGCCGTCGAGACGACATCGGACAGCGTCGGGCGGTTCCGCGCCGACGGGGTGACCCTGGCGACGCCGGCGGGGTCGCCGGGCTATGCGCGACGCATCGGCGGGCCGGTGATTGCGCCCGCCGAGTCGGTCGGCGTGGTCGCCCCCATCGCCCCCTTCCAGGTGAACCCCGACCACTGGGTGGTCTCCCTCGACGGGCTCTCGGTCTCCGTCGAGCGCGACGAAGCGACCGTCGCGCTGTACGCCGACGGTGACGAGGTGACGACGGTGGCCTGCGGGGAGACCGCGCGCCTCCAGCAGTCGGGGGCCCTGCGGGTCGCCGTCCTCGAGGCGAGCTGTTCTCGCTTTCACTGACACGAGCTGGCGTCGTGACGGGCCGACCGCAGGCTCGGCGCCGTCCGGACTAACCGTCTGACCTGCGGAAATTGGAAAGACACTAATGGGCGTCGTACAGAGAAGCACGTATGCAGCCAGACGTCATCCTCTTTGGGCCGCTGGACACCATCTTCGGGAGCGAGGCTCCCGGTGGCGTGCTCGTCATCGAGTACGTCCTGCTGGTGCTCGTCCTGGCGAACTTCGGGACGCGCCTGTTGGCCCACCGACGACACGAAGCCCAGTACGAGGACGGCGGTGCGGAGGCTATCACCCGCCATCCGGCACACATCGCAACGAACGTCCTGCTGGTCGTCACCGCCTTCTTCTACATGACCATCGCCCACCACGGCGGGATGGTCATGTCGGTGCTCGTCCTCGGTGCGGTCGTCACCGACTTCTTCGAGTTCGAGTCCCGCAAGGTCGAAGCGCGACGGGACATCCCGCTCGAACGGCCAAAGGGCGCCATCGTCGCCGTCCTGCTCGTCGCGATGTACGCGGGCTACCAGGCGCTGTTCTGGCTCATCAAGGACCCCTGGTCCGCCGTCGTCTGACTACCCACCGTGGTCTGACGCCTCGGCGCTTCTCGTGGTATCGCTCTCCGCGCTCGTCGCCTGCTCGAACGTGAGCACCGCGACGGTCCCTCGCGGCTCGTTGGCCTCGAAACGAACGTGGCCGCCGTACTCCTCCATCATCACCTTCACGAAGTAGAGTCCGAAGCCGATAGTGCCGCTCTCGTCGGCGGTGACGCCCGGCGAGAACACCTCGCCTCGGAACTTCTCCGGGATGCCCGGACCGTCGTCGGCCACACGGACGACGACTGTATCGGGCTCTGCTCGCGCTGTGACCCGAACCCACGGCTGGTCGGTGTCGTTGTGTTCGAGCGCGTTCAGCACGACGTTGTCGATGACTGCCCAACGAGCTCGTCGCCGGTCACGCGGAGTCCGTCGGGAATATCGGTATCGACGGTGGCCTGGTCGTGGCTCTCGGCGAACTTGTCGACCCGTTCTTCGAGGACGGCCGAGAGGTCTACCGCCTGTCGCGCTCGCTCGCTGTGGCCCGGGCTCGTGATAGCGTCGGTGAGCGAACTGACCGTCTCGATGAGGCTCGTCATATCGCTGACCCACGCCGAGACCGTCTCCAGGTGCGAGCGGCCCGCGTCGGTCACGTGCTCGGAGAGAAACTCCAGGTTGGCGTCGATGACCATCACCGCGTTCCGCAGGTCGTGGCGAAGGGCGCTGTTGAAAAACTGGAGCTGCTCGGTGCGCTGTTCGACTGCCTGCCGGCTTGCCTCGAGTTCCTGCTCGCGTTTGTGTCGGTCCAGTGCCGTCTCGGTGGAGTCCGCGAGCGTGCGGGCGAACCGGCGGTCCTCGTCGCTGAAGGTACCCTCGTCGGCCCGGCGACCGATACCGAAGACGCCGTGTTCGCCGAGCGGGAACAGCGCGGCCGTCACCGCCGGGTCGTCGCCGCCGGGCTCGACCCAGACCGGGACCTCGTATCTCGGCTCGCCGCGCTCGAACACCTGCCACAGCTCGTTCTCGGCTGTGAACCACGCCGCAGGATGCCCATCGGTGTTCGATTCCAGTCCGCTCTCCTCGACCAGCGTCGACAGTTCGTCGGTCAGCGTCACCAGCCGGAGCCGGTCTGCCTCCCCGTCGTAGCGGACGACGCCCGAGTACGGGCAGTCCAGCGCGCGCTGGGCCGTCTCTGTCGCGATCTCGGCGACGGTCTCCGGGTCGGTCGCGTCGAGGAACCGCTCGGTCGCGGACCTGAGCGCCTCCAGGGTCCGCTCGCGGGTCTGTTGCAGCGTCACGTCACGGAGGACCACGAGCCGCCCGCGGTAGACGTCGTGGTGGTCGTACAGCGGCGTGCTCTGGGGCTGATAGCTCCGCTGTGGCGTATCTGCCCCCGCCGGAACCAGGCCGACCGTTCCGTCCCGCTCCAGCGCACCGGGTAGCCCCGGCAGGACGGTATCGACGTGACGCCCCATCGCCGACTCGTCACAGCCGATGAGACTCGCAAGCGCCGGGTTGTAGTCGACGACCCGGTCGTCGGCGTCCAGTACCACGACGGCGTCGGCCATCTGGTCGACGATAGTGCCGGCCGTCAGCGGGACCACGTCGAGGAAGTCGTACCGGAACAGCGCCCACGCGATGACGAGGCTCTGGCCCGCGAAGGCCGCCGGCACCAGACTGAGGTCGCTGTAGGGAAAGAAGCCCGCGTAGAAGGCGACACCGGTCGCCAGCCCCAGCAGGCGTGCCCCGATTATCGCGCCGACCTGCCTGCTGTAGGGCGCTCGCGACCGATACACGAACTGAGCGAGCAGCCCGAAGGCGACGATATCGAGCAGGAAGACCAGGACGAGCAAGAGCGCGCCGATGTCGGTGAAGCTCCACGGCACCACGCTCAGTCCCTCCACCGTCTTCGCGGGGCCGTCGGTGACGAGGATGGACTGTGCCGGGGGATACAACACCGTGAAGACCACTGCGCCGGGCAGGGACCACAGCGCGAGCATCGCCGGATGGCGTATCCATTCCGAGCGGCCGGTGTACGCGAGAACGAAGGCGAACCAGACGAAGATGAGCGAGAAGACGAAAATGTTGTTGACGTGCCAGATGTAGTCGGCACCGGGGACCCCCAGTCTGGCGAGGACGGCCGTCCCACACCAGCCGGCGACGGTGACGTTCAGCAGTGCGAACTCGGCGGCTGCGGGCTGGTCACGGCGCCGGTAGGCGACGACGGCCAGTCCCGATGCCACGACCGCACCGACAGTCGTCGCGACGAGATAGAACAGCGCAAACGCCGAGAGTTGACCCCACACAGTACTGATGAGGCTCAGTAGCTAGTTATAATCTTTGGCAGAACGTCCGTATAGACGGTTTACACGTCGGGAACCGCTGGTTTCCGCTCAGGCCGACCGCTCGTCGAGATACTCGCGCAGTTCGCTGAACAGCGGGATGGCGACCCAGAAGGTCAGACAGCCGAAGATGGCGAACCAGAAGAACGCGTCCATAAGCAGCAGTGCCGCCGTGTCGAATACAGTCAGGGACTCCTGTGGCGGTAGCTCGCCGATGAGCTGTGCCCCTTCGAAGCTCGGCGTTCGGTACCAGCCCGCGATGGTCATCCAGCCCAGCCCGCCGACCATCAGCGCGGCGAACCCTTTGATGAACTCGTCAGCCATTATCAGATGGTTCGTCACCGTCGTCTTTAGACTTTCCCATCTCCGCGGTGCGAAAGCGCGTGGAAAAGGCGTACACCACGGTGCCGGCGAGAATCAATCCGATGCCCAGAATCGCTATCGGGATGTCGATTTCGGAGGCCGGGGCCGACGCCCGCTCGGTCGCCACGTCGACGAGGATGAACCCACCGACCACGCTCAGTATCGCAAACAGCGTGGAGAACACCGTGACGGTCTTGTAGAGGCGAAGTGGCACGACGACCTCTCGCTGTTTGCCCTCGCCCGAACTGGTAATCTGGGGCGGGTCCTCGGTCTCCTGGTCGGCCTCGCTCATTGACGGTGGTTAGTGTCTCAGCTACTTTACTGCGGCGAGATGGGCTAGCAACAACGGCTGAATTAGGGTCAGTGACAACCCATTGGAACAGTCAGAAAGCCCCGGCCCGCTACACTCCCGCGGCTCGTTGCGCGCTTCCTTCGCTCACTCCGTTCGCTCTGTCCAGTGCTTACTTCGCCGGGGTTCGTGTAGCAAGCGAGGTCGGCTCCGCCGACCTCGTTAAACGTGGCGGCTACGCCGCCACGCAGCCGCCCCTTTCTGGCTGTTATCAGCTGTGGTGACGCCTACTGCTAGCTTTCTGGCTGTACAGCGTCGATACTATCGAGTCAGGACGAGCCACGAAAACAGCAAAAACGGGTTCGCTATTTAGGCGGTCGGAGGCGGTAGTAGCGCCGGTTCAGCGTGAACATGTAGCCTTCACGCATGGTCTTCAGCACCGCGTAGGTGATGGTCGCGCTGACGATGGGCACCAGGAACGTCAGGTCAAAGAGGAGGTTCGAGTCCATCGGGATGAGGTTCTTGATCGAGAGCGCGGCGATGGTCAGGCTGAAGATGACGCCGGACATCCCGACGGCGGCCCAGAACGGCTGCTCGACGGGGCGTCGTGCCGACCCCTTGTTGAGGAAGGGGACGATGGCGACGAAACCCACGACCACGACGTTTGCGAGCACACCGTAAGTCCGGTCGGCCATTATCTTCGACCCGCCAAGGATGGCCAGGTCGGGGTTCAGCGGACCGAGTTTCAGCAGCCCGAACGACCAGTAGAGATACCAGTCGGGTAGGATGATAGCCGGCGTCACACCCGAGTTCGCGGGGTTTGGCATCTCCGGTGGGAGTGCTGCGGCCACGAACAGTATCATTCCGACGAAGAAGCTCGTCAGAGCCAGGTTACGCATCATTTCGTGGGGCCAGGCCGGGAACGCCAGCACGTCCCGTTCGACGTAGTCTGATTGCTGGCGCAGGTCCTGGTCCTCGCGGCGGCCGCGTTCGAAGTACTCGTAGGTGAGCCGGGAGAGGCCCTGTGTGCGTTGCTTGCGCTCGGACCACGAGGGGGTCTCGTCGTCCGGGGCGACGATACCCGAGCCCGAGCCGTCCGTGCGAACGTCGTCGTCTGATTCGTTGTCGCTCATTGTTTTAGTGTGGTTCCGCGATGCCCTGCATCCAGACGATGCCGATGTGCAAGGCGATGACGGCTGTCGTGATGAACGGCAGGAAGAACACGTGCAGGATGTACATCCGTTGCAACGTGGCCTGTGACAGGGTGAACCCGCCGAACATCAGCTGTGCGACCCACTCGCCGATGAGCGGGATGGAGAGTGACATCTCGACGCCGATCTGGCCCGCCCAGTAGGAGAGTTGGCTCCACGGGAGCAGGTAGCCGGTGTACCCGAACACGAGCGTCAGGCTGATGAGGATGATGCCGATGAGCCAGTTGAGCTCGCGCGGTTCCTTGTACGCGCCCGTGAAGTAGACACGGAGCATGTGGAGGAACACGGCGGCGACCATAATCTGGGCGGCCCAGCGGTGGACCGACCGCAGGAAATAGCCCAGGTTGAGCTGGCCCATGATGAGCAGCACAGAGTCGTAGGCCACGGTCGGCGAGCCGTCGGCCGCCGCTGCGGCGGGGGCATAGTAAAAGCCCAGCAGGGCGCCCGAAATGGCGGCGACGATGTACGCGATGGTCGAGAACGACCCGAGCGCGTACAGCGGGTACCAGTACCAGAACTTGTTGTCGAGGTTGTACTGCTCCGTGTGGCTCTTTGGCATCTGCATGTTGACCTTGTAGTAGAGATCCTCGAGGATCTCCAGGTAGTCAACGACGCGCAGGCGCTTGTCGAGCCAGATGAGTGTCGTGAGGTAGATGGTCTCGAGCGGCGATAGCTCGCGCGATTTCATCCACCCTTTGTGGTCGTGGTCGTCTTTGCGTTCGAGGCTCATGATTGGTTATCCCTCTGTCTGTGGCGGCCGCGGCAGTGCCACGAACTGTTTCTGGACGGGACTGAACGGGTCGTAGACGGACTGGTGGCACTGGCAGTAGATGGCGTTTTCCGCGCCGAAGTTCGCGCTGCCCTCCTGTGTCTTGAAACCGGGGACACAGCAGAAGTGTGTACACTTGTTGAGCCAGGCGATGAAGCCCTGGTCCGTCGCTTCCGCGATGAAGTCCTGGACGGGGCCCGGGAGGTCCGTGTTCCCGTTGGCCATCTCCTCGACCTTCTTCGACCGGATAATCTGGGCTGTGACGCCGCCCTTGTCGGTCTGGCGCCAGGTGGCGCTGGCGGGCTTGCCGAGGCCGGAAGAGCCGATACCGTTGCCCCACGACTCGTAGTCGTCGAACATGTCGACGGTCAGGGGCTCGCCCTTCCCGACGTCGCTCTGCCAGTCGAAAGCGCCCTGGCTGTTGAGGAACGCGTTCTCGGCCTCGGCCTGCGGGTAGATGCCGCTCGAGGTCTGGACACCGCAGTACTGGAACCACGCCGAGGAGTAGTCGATGCCGCTCCCGCCGAAGTCCCTGGCGATGGCGACGCCCGCTTCCTCGTCGTACTCGGGCCAGACGCCCTTGATAGTCCCACCGTCGATGGTGATGGGGATGATGGGCATCCCACGGGGCGCGGGGCCGTCCGTGTTCTGGACGGCGACGAACGTCGTCGTCCCGCCACCTTCACCGGAGGAACTCGTAAGCGAGTCCGCTGCTGCAGCGCCGCCCACACCGACTGCGGAGAGCGCTGCGCTACCTACGACACCCGATACGAATCGTCGTCTGCCCGTCTCGGCCGGATATTTGTCTTCGTCTAGCGGCATTATTTCTTGTAGTAGGGGTAGATGGCGCGTTTGACAGTCTCAACGAGTTCGCCCTGGTCGGCCATCGACGTGCCGTCGACGTCGTCCTGGCGGATGTAGAGGTCCTCCCACTTGCGACGGCGCTTCTTGACGATCATCACGTCGGGGAGGAACTCCTTGCGGTACAGCAGCATGATGAAGGCCAGGTCGATGAAGATGGCCGTCAGCACGCCGCCCAGGAACATATTGGCCTCGATGAGGCTGACCGTCAGTATCGTGCCGATACCGGACGCCCAGCCGGCGAGCATCCCGTAGGTAAAGAGGCCGACCAGTCCGATCTGGATGATGGTCAGGAGAACGATGCCGACCGCTGCCGCCGTACTCTCACGTGGCGGCTCGTAGCGGTGGATATCGCCGTAAGTGGAGCCTTCGGATGCCATCAGTTGTTCCCTCCGCTGGTGTGGGGCGACTCACCGTACTTCAGCTGGAAGAAGGTGAAGATGAGCGGGATTATCACCGCGAGACCCGCCCCGAAGCCGACGTAGTGTGGCTGGATGGGAACGCCGGCGTAGTGGGGGTCGACCTCCACCGGGCCACCGCTCTCCAGCGTCTGTGTCGGGTAGTCCTCGCCGACGACGATGGAGCCTTTCATCTGTAGGGTCTCGTGTGGCACACAGTAGTAGTTGAAGATGCCGTCCTCTTCGAACGTGTACTCGTAGTTGACGCCGGAGCTGGAGGCCGCGCTACCCGAATCGAGCGGCCCGTCGCCGTCCGAGACGACGTTGTGGCTCCCGTTACCGGTCCACTCGAACTGCACGGTCGCGCCGTTGTCGACGTGGACCGCCGGCGGACCGAACCCGTTGGGGCCGCCGTTAGCCTGTACGCCGACTTCGACCGTCACTGTGTCCGACCCCGTCTCGTCGACGGTGCTTCCGGGACCCGAGAAGTTTCCGACGTCGTCGAGGTAGCCGCCGAAGTCCGGGGCCGTGTTGCCGTCGCCGCCACCGGACTCGGTGCCCTCTTCCTGGGCCGCGGCCGGGCCGGCGGCACTGAGGGCCGCCACGCCGGCCGTGGCACCCCCCGCTGTCCGGACGAATTCCCGCCTGTTCATGTTCATCCCGATTTCAGGACTGTGTTTGTATAAACCCACCGGATACCACCCGCAGGAACCGTTACGCACCGACTTCGGTGGCGTCATCGCCGTCCCCGTCGCCTCCACTCGCGGCGTCGCCGCTCGCGTCTTCTGAGGCCTCCTCTTAGTCGGCCTCACTCTCGCGGTCGTCCTCGGGCGTGAGCTCGGGGACGAAGTCCGGTCGCTCGCCGTCCTCCAGCCCGACGGCACGCAGCCGGTCGCGGTACTCCTCGGCCCGGAACTTATCCGAGAGGCGCGCGTTCGCGACGGTGAAAAACAGCACCAGCGAGACGCCGATGAAGGCCAGCCCGCCGACGACGAGGAACTCGATATTCGCCCCCGGCCCGCCCAGCCCGAACACGTCCAGCAGGGCAAACAGCGCGCCGCCGAGCATCGCCAGGCCAGCGAGCAGCTGCACCCCGGCGATGGCCTGTAGCATCTGGTTGCCGAGTTCGCCCCCGCCCTCCGGCACGGCGTCGGGTTCGGGCAGCGGGTTGTCGGGCACCTCGTCGGGCACCTCGTAGCTGTCCATCGAACAGAGCGCGACCGTCGGCTTCACGTCTCTCAGTACGGTGCCCTCCCCCTCGACCGAGCCGTCCGGGTAGACGACGGCGTACCCCTCGTCGGAGTAGGCCAGCACGTGCTGAGGTTCCCGGTGGCGCTCGATGCGCGCGAACACGTCGCGGGTGGCCACCCGGCTTCTGAGGTCCCGTTCGACCCGGTCCAGCAGGTCCGCGCCGGTTATCCACGTCTCCTCGTCGAAGGCGACGTCCCACTCCTCGGCGGTCATCTCGGCCATGTCCGCCGGGCCGAAGTCCTCGAAGTCGTACTTCTCCTCGACCTGTTTTCGGAGCGCCTCGACGTCCTCGGAATCGGGTTCCGTGGGACGCTCGGCGTCCTCTCCCGCTCGCACCTGCTCGTCCGAGGAATCGCTCATCGGTCACGGCTACGTCGGGAACACCTGTTAGCGTGACGATTGCAGTTTCCCTCGGCGTGCAGTCCGAGCCGACGTAATCACCCGAAGTAGAGGACCCCTCCACCGGAGGGCAGGTACTCGGATTGACAGGCCTGGCAGGTCACCATCCCGAAGCGGTCGAAACACTGCTGTTCGACCTCACAGATATCACAGGTCGCGAGCTCGCCGTAGTAGTATTCGCTTCGTTTCGCCGGGGGGTTCATCCCACCTCTCCCGCCAGCCCGACGGTTTACCGATCCAATCATTTCTTGGGCAAGCGTACCGGTTCTACTGTGATAAGTCTATATCTGCACGGTTTTTCGGCCATAATAGTAATTATATGCTTAATATTGTTTGTAAAACTGGACGCGGATGGGTGGTGTCTATTTCTACAGACCGCGAGTGTACCGAGGCTACATCGGCACAGTCGCATCCGGCACGTTTTAGCGGGTCCTGTCCTAACGCCGGCCATGGTGTCGGACGCGCTGATAGCCGCCGTCGTGTTCGTGATGGTAAGCCTGAGCTTCCCCTGCTTTCTGTACGGCGCGTACTACATCATCGAGACCGAACCGGTCACGTGGGGCGTGCTCGTCCACCACCTGAAGTTCGTCGGTACGGGGCTGACCCTGACGACAGTCCCGATGCTGTTCTGGATGGTGCCACGACTCCCGGACCAGCTCGGCGGGCTCTCGGCCGTCCACGCCTATCTGGGTCTGCAGGCGTACGCTCTGTTGCTGTTCGGCGGCACCGGTATCGTCCGCATCTTCCGGGCGAAACGACAGCACGACCTCTACAACGACTACGACGAGGACGTGCTCATGGACGAAATCGGGGGCGACCGGATGTCCCACTGGCGGTCCCGTCTGCGCATCGGCGTCTTCGGCTACGTCATCTTCTGGATGCTCGCCTACGTCGTCGGCACGGCCCGCTTCGTTCTCCGGTACGTCGCCTGAGTGGTATGTCAAACAGCCATACATATTGATAGTGTCACAGATTCAACATTCTGGCTGTGATGTACCAGAACATTCTCTTTCCGACAGACGGCAGCGACGGGTCCGAGGCCGCGCTCGACCACGCCGTCGAACACGCTGGCACGTACGACGCGACCTTGCACGTCCTCTTCGTGGCCAAAGACGACTTCGGTCCGTCCGGGATGGTCGAAAAGGAACACGAGGGCGTCGAGCGCTCGGAGATGGTCGGCGGCGAGGAGATCGTGCGGGAGCGAGCGGACGCCAGCAAGACCGGGATGACCAACAAACCGCCAGCGAAGGGCGGCAGCGTGCGCGAACACGGCCTGGCACTCGTCGAGGACGTAGCCGACAGCGTGTCGGGCGTCCCGGTCGAGACGGCGGTCCTGAGCGGGGACCCGTACAAACGCATCCGCGAGTACGCCGAGGACCACGACGTCGACCTCGTTGTGATGGGGACCCACGGGCGGACCGGCGTGGACCGCTACCTGCTTGGCAGCGTCACCGAGAAAGTCGTTCGGACGGCCGACCAGCCCGTGTTGACGGTCCGGATGCGCGAGGCGTAGCGCCGTTACCAGGGTTCGCCCGACGCCAGGTCGACGTCGCTATCGCCCTTCTCGGAGGGACAGATGTCGGCCAGCACGCACTCCCCGCACTCCGCCGAGCGTGCGCCACAGACGGCCCGTCCGTGGTCGATGAGCAGGTGGGTGAACTGCTGCCACTCGCTCTCCGGGACGATATCGAGCAGGTCCTGCTCGATGGCTTCGGGGCGCTCTTCCTCGGTCAGGCCCAGCCGCCGAGAGATTCGCTGGACGTGCGTGTCGACGACGATACCCTCGACGATGTCGTGGCCGTGCTGGAGCACGACGTTGGCGGTCTTGCGCCCGACGCCCGGCAGGTCGGTCAGCGCCGACATCGTGTCGGGCACCTCGCCGTCGTGCTCGTCTACGATTTGCTCGCCGATGCCTTTCAGGTAGCCGCCCTTGTTGTTGTGGAAGGTGATGCCGTAGATGTCCTCGGCCAGCTGTTCCTCGCTCGCTTCGGCGTAGTCCTCCGGCGTCTGGTATTTCTCGAAGAGCTCCTGCGTTACGTCGTTGACCCGCTCGTCGGTACACTGGGCCGAGAGGACGACGGCGATCAGGAGTTCCAGTCGGTTGGCGTAGTTCAGCGAAATCGTCGAGTCGGGATACGCCTCGTGTAATCGGTCGACGACTTCCTCGGCCTGTGCTTCGGGACTGGCCAGCGATGTTCCCATACCCACAGCACGGGGACGCCCCGACTTTGTGCTGTCGTTCCCGCTTCAATCCGTCGGTAACACGAGCGTGAACACGTTCCCACCGTCGTACTGGTACTCGATATCGCCGTTCAGCGCTGTGAGACACCAGTTCACCACCCAGAGCCCGATCCCCTGGCCGTGCTGGAGGGGAGTCTCGTCCCCCTCGTTGAGCACCGTGATTTCGTCCTCGGAGATTCGGTCGTTGGTATCGCGGACCTCCAGGTGGGTTTCGCCGCCGTCCGGCGTCGACGACCGAACCGTCATCCGGACCGCACGGTCGCCGTCGGCGGCGTGTTTCAGCGCGTTCTCCATCAGGTTCACCAGCGCCAGTTCCAGGACCTGTGGCTGGACGTGGACCGTCGGGTCGGCCACGCCCAGCTCGGTCGTTATCGTCGCGTCGGGATACCGGACCAGGAACTCCTCGCGGACGCCCGCAATCAGGCCCTCGAGGCCGACTGGCTCGGCGTGGACGACCTGTTCCTGGATTCGGTCGAACTCCCGCACTTTCTCGCCGATAGAGAGCAGGCGGTCGCCGGCGCGGACGATGGTCGCGGCCTGTGACTGCAGCTCCGGGTCGGCGACGCTGTCCGCAAGCGACTCGGCGAACCCCTGGATGACGGTCATCTCGTTGCGGAGGTTGTGCCGCAGCACGCGGTTGAGCACCGCGAGTTGCTGTTTGCGCCGCCGTTCCTCCGAGAGGTCGTAGAGGACGACCATCCCGCCGACGGGGTCGCCGCTCGGGTCCGAAAGCGGGGTGTACGACACCGCGAACGTCCCGCCGGCGGACCCGGCGATGTCCACCTCGCCGGTCTCCCGGAGCGTCCCCAACTCGACGCCGGTCAACCGTTGCAGGGGGGCCGGCAGGGCGTCCGTCTCCCCGAACACCGCCTCGGCACTCCGGTTCAGTTTCACGACCTGGTCCTGGTTGTCGAGGACCAGCACCGGTTCCGTGAGGTTGTCGAGCCCGGTCTGTTCGGCGACCCGCTGTGTCGCCGGGTTCGTCTCGAACATATGGGTCCCGACGAACGCGTACAGGTCGAGCGCGACGTGGACGACCATCAGCGGCGCCGTGAGATGTAACTGCGGGGCCGGTCCCAGTTCGAAGAGCCACACCAACACGCCGGCGGTGGGCGGTGCCGTGCTCAGGATGACGGCTGTCGCCTCGCGCCGGTAGAGCGGTCCGTAGCTGAGAATCGCCCCGACGAGCAGGAGCGACCCGACGGCAGCGGTGCCGACACAGAACAGCACGGCGAACACGCCCCACGGCTGGATGGCGTACTCGACCGTCGCCAGCCCGAACACCGGCGCGAGCCGGAATCCTGTCCAGACCAGCCCGTGGGCCGCGTTGGTCGCCGCCAGCCCGACCGTCGCCAGCGGCACGGCCATAACAATCCCGAAAAGGGGGCTCCGGAGCAGGTCGGCACGGCCCGTGTAATCGAGGCCGAAGGCCAGGAAAAAGGGCCCCATGAAACAGAGGGCGACGAACGAAACTGTCTCGAAGGCCACGCGAAGCCCGGGCTCGAAGACCAGCAGCGAGAGCCCGTAGGCCAGACAGAACACCGCGACGGACGCGATGTTCCCCATGAACCACGCTGCGCCCGGCTTCTCGCGATGTCGGTAGAGATACCACAGCAGATACAGCGCGCCGACGCCGGCGGCGACGGAGGCGACGATCAGTCCGACGCCGAGTTCGGCCAGGCTCATCCGGCCTCACAGCGGTCAGCAATCGGGACGGCCCCGCCAGCCGCCCCCGGTACCTGGGCGGGTGTCTCGGCCCCGGTCCGTCCCCACGGCCGACCCGGCGACACGTCTGCTCGTAACATTTCTCGCACTCACCATATGCTCCGGTAGTAGTAAAACTCTGCTCCCCACTGCTGTGCTGTTTCAGTACCACCTGCTCGAGCTGCCCACAGCACGAATTGCCACGGGCGACGGCCCGGATAGCCAGGGGCAGTCGGGCCCACGTGACAGCCCGCCCGGAACGGCGCCGTTACTCCTCGCCGTAGCTCTCAGGATAGGCCTCGGCCAGCAGCTCGGGTTCGTCGTTCAGCCGGGTGCGCACGGGGTCGATGACCGTCGAGATGGCGTCGGCGACCGCGGGCTTGAGGTCCGCGGGATGGAGCTCACCGCTCAGGAAGTCCGCCTCGACCTCGTCGTAGCTCTCGTAAGTCAGGTCGCCGCCGTACTCCTCGGGGCGGGTGACGACGAAGGGCTCGTCGTCGACGGCCAGAATCGGGAAGACGAGGTGGTCCAGATATTCGAGGACGCCGTTGTCCTCGACTTCGCCCGCGGGACAGTACGCCTGGCCAATCTTCTCCTCGACGTCCTCGGGGCTGTCGGTCAGGTTCACCTTCGAAGCCGCGTCGGAGGCGCTCATCTTCCCGCCCGACAGGCCCGAGAGCAGGGGCGCGAACACGCAGACCGGCGACTCGCCGCCGTGGTCGGGGAGCACCTCACGGGAGAGCATGTAGATGCCGCGCTGGTCGACGCCGCCGTAGGCGATATCGGCGTCGAGCGCCTTCACGTCCAGGGTCTGCATCAGCGGGTAGATGAGCCCGCCGAGGTTGGGACTCTCGGACTCTCTGACCACTTCACTCGCCGCGCGCTGGCTGCGTGCGATGGTCGTCTCGGCGGCCATCCGGTACATCTCCAGGGTGTACTCCTCGTCTAACTGGAAGTCGGTGCCGCGGACGAACTCGACGTCGTCGGGGTCGGCACCAGCGGCCTCGATCATCCCTTCGATGGCCGTCTCGTAGTACGCAGAGCGGGCGTCGAGCAGGTCGAACGGGCTCTTGTTGTCGTCTAAGTGAGCGTGAAGGTCGGCGATGAGGACGGTGACCTCGATGCCGGCCCGCAGGAAGTCGGCGAGCTTGCGCATCGTGGTGAAGTGCCCGATGTGCATCTCGCCCGTGGGCGCGTAGCCGATGTACGCCGTCGGGTCGCCGGCCTCGAACAGTTCCGTCAGTTCCTCCTCCGTGACGACCTCCTGTGTGTGTCTGCTCACGAGGTCGACTCGCTCGGCCGTGTTCATACCTCGACTCCCGGGGCCGGCGATTAAAACCTTGTCAGTCCCGAGCGACGTACCCAAGTCCGTCGAGTCCTACCCTCGATTATGTACACCGGCAAGACGGAGAAGGCGTGTTGCCTCTGTGGGAACCCCGACACCAGCAGCCGGCTGGACCTGCCGCCCCGGGCCGTGCCGCTGCTGAAACACGCCGAGGCAATCGCCTGGCGGGACATCGTCGGCGAGGTGTCTATCTACTTCTGTCAGTCGGACTGGGACACGGTCCGTGACCTCGTGCTGGAAACGGGGATGAGCCCGCTCTCCCGGTGTAACGTCGCCCGTGCCTCCTTCGACCTGCGGGAGGACTTCGAGGCGTTGCTCAACGACATCCGCGACGAGCCCGACCACTCCGACCTGGAGGCTGAGATGCGCGAAGAGGCCGAGCGCGTGCTCGCCAATCGCGACGACCCCTACGTCGACGAGCGCGATATCGTCGAAGCGCGCGTGGTGCAGTGGGTGTTCGAGGACACCGAAGCGGCGGTCTGAGACGGTTCATGCAACGTTCGAGTAAAGCCCACGGCTTTCGTGGTGGGTAGCTCGACGACGGTTACAGATACGTGATGGCGTAATCATCGTCGGCACGGGTGTCGAGATGCGTATCGGCCGTTTTGACAACGTCGCCAATCTGTCGTCCACGCTGGTCGATATAGATGAGGCCCGTATGCTCCAGCCCCTGGCTGGCGACAAGTGACAGGAAATCGTCGTCGAAGGTCAGGAAAACCCACTCGTTTTCGGTCGCGTACTGGAGTTGCTGGCGGTCAGGGTCGCCGAGTGTATCCTGTCCTCTGGCCGTCTTGACAGGCCAGCCTCGGCGACGGAGCCCATCGGCGACTGGTATCCAGATACTCTCGTCACAGTACAGCGGTCTCGTCATGCTGACGCTGTCTCTGACGTATCGGTTCGGAAATCGTCGATATGGTCGAAGTAGTACGCGAGCGCCCGGTGGACGTCAGCGAGCGAGAGGTCGGGATAGAGCTGTGTAATCTCGTCAGGTTCGTAGCCACTTTGTTCGTGCGCGACGGCGATATCCTCGACGCGAATACCGGTGCCCTCGATTGTCGGTGCACCGTCACTGTGTTCGTCTCCTTCGACGATACGCATGACCGATACTACCGTTCGATGAGACTTCAAATAATGGGGTGAACGGCTTTCCGGCGAGTTTGGGGCGTATGAGAGGACAAGAGACCGAGATATACGAGGACCGTGCCAACGCGGGACAATACCCAAACCGTTTTGAATACCGGAATCAGACGGCAAGCTATGTCTGTACGCGTTGGCGTCCTCGGCGCCACAGGGGCAGTCGGACAGCGACTCATCCAGCTACTCGACCCGCACCCGGAGTTCGAGATCGCCGCACTCACCGCGAGCGAATCGAGCGCCGGGAAGACGTATCGGGAGGCCGCGAAGTGGCGCGTCGACGCGCCCATCCCGACCGACGTGGCCGAAATCGAAGTCGGCGCGACCAAGCCAGAGGCCGTCCCCGACGACGTGGACCTCATCTTCTCCTCGCTTCCCTCCAGCGTCGGCCAGCAGGTCGAACCCGAGTTCTGCGAGGCCGGCTACGTCGTCTCTTCGAACTCCTCGAACGGCCGCATGGACGAGGACGTGCCACTCACGATTCCGGAGGTCAACGCCGACCACGTCGACCTCATCGAGGTCCAGCGTGACGAGCGGGGCTGGGACGGCGCCCTGCTGAAGAACCCCAACTGCTCGACCATCACGATGGTCCCGGCGCTGGAGGCGCTGGACCGCGCGTTCGACCTGACCGACGTGCGCGTCTCGACGCTCCAGGCCGTCTCGGGCGCGGGCTATTCGGGCGTCTCCTCGATGGAGATCATCGACAACGCCATCCCGCACATCGGCGGCGAGGAGCAGAAGATGGAGACCGAATCGCGCAAGCTGCTCGGGAGCTTCGACGGCGCCGAGGTCCAGCTCCACGACATGGACGTTGCCGCCTCCTGTAACCGCATCCCGACGCTGGACGGCCACCTGGAGAACGTCTGGGCCGACACGGCCGAGGACGTGAGCGCCGAAGACGCCGCCGAGGCGATGGAAGCGGTCACCGGCGTCGACCTCCACTCCTCGCCGGACCAGCTCATCAAGGTGTTCGAGGAGCCCGACCGGCCCCAGCCCCGCCTCGACCGGAACACCGAGGGCGGCATGGGCGTCGCCGTCGGCGGGTTCCGCGAGACCACCGACGGCGTGCAGTTCAACTGCCTGGCCCACAACACGATGCGGGGCGCCGCCGGTGCATCCATTCTGAACGGCGAGTTGCTGAACAAGCGCGGCTACCTGTAGACACCGCAGCCCTTTTTTCGGCCTCGCGAGGAGTGCTAGTATGGTCTCCCGCGATACGTCAGTCCAGGTTGCGGCTGTCGTCGTCGCGACGACGCTCGCCGTCCTCTCGGCACAGTTCGGTAGCCCTACCGCCGGCACGCCGCTCCTGCTCGGCGCGGCCTCGTACATCGTCGTCTTCGCCGGCTCGCACATCTACCTCGCGCTGCGCGGTGACAGCGAGAGCGTCCCGGTGGCGGCCCGCTGGCGGTTCGCCGCGCTGGTCGTGACCGCGGTCGGGGCGATGGTCGTCGGGGTCACGTACCGCAATGTTAGCGTCGCCGGAACTGGCCTCGGAACCGTCCTCGGTCTCGGCGTCGCGGCGCTGTTCGCGGGCTACTGGCTGTACGAAGCGTGGGACGGCTACCAGGCGAGCCGGCGCGGGGCGTAGCTATAGTAGCCATCGAAATTCAATGCACACCCGACCGCACGACACCGTTCACGAGAGCAAAGCGCTCGTGAGCCCAGCAGAAATCTTCTATTTCTGAGGACGGTGCGGTCGGTGTGTAAATCGTTTCAATCGTTACTATCCAGGTCGACCTGGTTCTCCAGCCCGTCCCAGGACCCCGTCTCCTCGGCCCGCCGGACGTTCTCGGCGACGATGTCCGCGAGTCGCTCGTAGTACTCGGGCGTGTGACCGGCGTTGTGTGGCGTGAGCAGGACGTTCTCGAAGTCCCACAGCGGGTGGTCACCGGGCAGTGGCTCCGGGTCGGTCACGTCCAGCACCGCGCCGCCGACGTAGTTGTGCTGGCAGGCGTCGACCAGCGCGTCGGTGTCGACGACGGGTCCGCGGGCGACGTTGACCAGCACGCAGTCCGGATGCATCGACCGCAGCACCGACTCGTCGACGAGCCCCCGCGTCTCGTCGGTCAGCGGGCAGGCGAGTGCGACGTAGCTGGCACCGGCGACGGCCTCGTGTATCTCCTCGTAGCCGTAGACCTCGTCCGTGGCAGCGTCCTTCCCTGGGGAGTGGCGCACGGTCACGGTCTCAACGTCGAAACCGTCGAGGCGAGCAACGATGGCCTCGCCGATGGCACCCATACCGACGACACAGACGCGACTCCCGGCGAAATCACTGGCCTGGAAAGCCTGCCAGACACCCTCGCGCTGCTGGCGACGGGCCTGCAAGAACCCCCGGGCCAGCGAGAGCCACGCGCCGACGACGTACTCGGCGACGTTCGGGCCGTGGACGCCGGAGGCGGTCGTCAGCGCGACGCCGCGGTCGGCCAGCGCGCCGAGGGGCAGGTGGTCGTAGCCGGCGTAGGTGCTGGCAAAGAGGCGAAGCGACTCGGCCTGACCGAGTAGCGCCTCGTCGATGGAAGTGCCCGTGACGACCGTCGCGTCGGTCACCAGGTCGCGCTCGGCGGCCGGTGTGTGCCCGACCGCGACTTCGCGGTCGGGGAGGCGCTCGCGCAGGGCCGACGCGTACTGGTCGACGGCCATTCCGTGGACGCTGTGACGGCGGACGACGATGTCAGGCATCGGTTGAGCGGTCGCCCGGCGGCGCAAAAACGGTGACGAACAGCGCTGCCCGCAGTACCGGCATTGAGTATCAAGCCTGCCGAAAACAGGCGTTTGAACGGTCCTGAACGGTTCAAACAGTAGGGGATGTATATAGTAGCGAGGCGACACTGTCGAGCCATGACAGGGACCGCTGGGACCGTGCTGGTCATTGACGACGACAGCGACCTCCGGTCGCTATACCGTTGCTGGCTGGCGGAGTCCTTCGAGGTGCGGACGGCGGCCGACGGGGTGGCTGGGCTCGGGCGGCTCGACGAGGATATCGACGTGGTCCTCATCGACAGGCAGATGCCCAGGAAAGACGGCGTGTCGGTCGCGGAGGACCTCGACCGCCGCGAACTCGACCCCGCGGTCGTGATGATAAGCAGCGTCGAACCGGATGTCGATCTTCTGGATATCTCGGTCGATGACTACCTCCAGAAGCCCGTGGAGCGCACTGCTGTTCTCGACAGCGTCAAGCGAGCGCTCGCCGTCGCCGAGCAGCCCCGCCCGCGACGCCACCTCGTCTCGCTGGATAGGCGACGGCAAATCGTCGAAGCCACAGCCTCACCGGAGACTCTGAACGGGGAGACGGCGTACCAGCAGACCGTCGACACGCTCGACAGCCACAGCGACACCCTGGATGCGGCCTGGCGCGCGGTTCCCGTCCCGGTCCAGCGTAACGGTCGCAACCACTCGGAGCCAACGCCCGAGTCCTCGATTCGGAACTCACCGTAACGCGACCGAGACAATAGGTTTTAGCCGCCGGGGGGCACCGTAGCGGGTATGGAAGACGTAGACGTGGCCATCGTCGGCGGTGGTCCGGCGGGGTCGTCGGCCGCCGAGGCGGCCGCCGCCCGCGGCGCTGACACGGTCGTTCTAGAGAAGGGGGTTCCCCGTGCCGACCGTGCCGGTCCGGGGCCGGACTCGACTGACGCCGCCGGGTTGCTCGACTACTGGCTCGACATCATGGACTACGCGCCCGACGAGATTCCCGAGGACATCGTCCTCAGCGAACTCGACGGCGCGAAGTTCTACGGTCCCAGCTCGGAGCTGGCGATGACCGAGACCGGTATCGACGCCAGCTACGACGGCTTCGGCTTCACGTTCCACCGTGCGAAGTTCGACGACTGGCTCCGCGGCCGGGCCGAAGCGGCCGGCGCCGACTACCGCGTCGGCGTCTCCGTGACGGGCGTCGACACCACGCTCTCGGCGTCGCCCCGCCACACCGTCGAACTGGCCGACGGCGAGGATATCCAGACCGACTACGTCGTGCTCGCGGACGGCCCACAGCGGACTATCACCGGCCCGACGCTGGACCAGTTCCTGCTCGACCGGACCATGGGCGAGATTATGCCTTCGAACGAGGCCAACCACATCGCCTACCAGGAACACCGCCGGATGCCCGAGGAGCTGTTCGACCCCGACTTCATCGAGTTCTGGTGGGGGATGATGCCCGGCCACACGGCGTACCCGTGGATATTCCCGAACGACGACCACGTGGCCCGCATCGGGCTGACGATGCCTATCGGGCTCGATATCGACGACTTCGAGACAAGCGAGTGGGCGCTGTTGCGGCCCGACGACGAGGGCATCCCCCGCGGGACCCAGTACATCGAGCGCCTGCTCGAACGCCAGTTCCCCGGCTACGACCTCGACGATTTCCCCGTCGTCGAAGACCGCGGCAAGGCGAAGGGGACCGAGACCTATCCCATCTCCTCGACCCGCCCCATCGAGTCGCCCGCCGGAGCCGGTATCGCCGTCGTCGGCGGTGCGATGGGTGCCACCTCGGCGTTCCACGAGGGCGGCGACCACGTCGCCGTCCGCACCGGGAAGATTGCGGGCCGACTCGCCGCCGAGGAGTCGCTGGAGAACTACAATCGCGAGTGGCACGCCGCCATCGGCGACGAGATTCTGCGGAACGTCACGTTCGCGGACCTGGTCCGGGACTGGGGTCCTCGCGACTGGGACCGCGCGTTCGAGACGGCAAACAGCCTGATGGACAGACGGGGTATCAAGGCCGACGCCGCGCTCCGCGGTGGGGTCCACGGAATCCAGCTCGTCGCACAGTACAAGTGGGGGAAGTTCGGCTATAGAGACGGCCGCTACGTCCAGCTCCGGGAAGCCGAGTACGCCATCTGAACGCCAGCCTTAGGTACGACACTCGCGTACTACCGCTGCGTGCCTTTAATCCCCGGCCGAGGCCCCCCTTGGGGGACGATGAGAGACCGGAGAACCCGGGCGCGGTACATCCGGTGGCTCTGCCACCACGACTGGCAGGCGTGACCTGCCCGACTGGCGGTCGTCACCCGCTCGATTGGCAGTCGGAAACTGCCCGATTGCGGCCGTAAACCGCGCGCTTCGACGGCTTGCGCCGTCTCAGCAACCGTCGCCCTATCGGGCGACCTCCGAGCCGGCTGACGCCGGCTCGGCAGCTAGCGACGACTGCGTCGTCGCTCGCCCGGCACGAGGGTTTGCCGGCTGACGTGGCACACCGCCGAGGATGATGCCGGACGTTAGTGTTCCGGGCGACATTTTGCGGTCGACGCTGGCAGACCTGCAAGCACCGCTCACCAAGAGACTGTGTCTTTCACGTGTTGCACCGCCAGCCGCCCGAGTAACCTCGCCGGTCCCCGTTTCGGGATGTCACGCAGTGTCGACGCGGTGCCCGGTGGCTCGCCCCCGGCAAGCGAGAGGTCCCAGTCGGTTTCGTCCTGGAACCGCTCGACGGCAGTCTCGACGCGGTCCCGGACGGCGTCGGGCTCCATCGTCTCGACCGTACCGTCCCGGAGGAGCACGGTGCCGTCGACGAGCACCGTCACCACGTCGGCGGGCGTCGCGCCGTTGACGACCTGTGCCGGGACGTTCGTCAGCGGCGTGAACTTCGGCTTGTCTACGTCCAGTACAATGAGGTCCGCCTGTTTGCCAGGTTCGATGCTTCCAATCTGGTCGCCCACGCCGAGCGCTCGCGCCCCCTCGATGGTAAGCATCCGCAGGAGTTCCATCGACTCGTACTGGCCGGCCGTCCGCTTCAGATTGGCAGCCATTCGGGCCTGTCGCGCCTCGCCGAACATGTTGTAGGAGTCGTGCCAGTAGTGGTCGTCGATACCCAGCCCCACGTCGATGCCGGCGGCCCGCATCTCCGGGACCGGCGTCCACTGCATCTCCGGATCCGGGTTCCAGTAGGCCACCACCGAGGGGCAGTGCGCGACGGCGGCGTCGGCCGCTGCAAACCGTCGGATATCGTCGTCGTCGGCCACCCGACAGTGGGCGGCGACGAGTCGGTCGTCAAGGAGACCGACCGATTCGAGCATGTCGAGCGAGTCGTCGCCGCCGTTCGCACGGCCCATCGTGTTGCTCTCGGCCAGTTCGAGCAGGTGGGTGTGGACGAGCAGGTCGGGATAGTCGGCGGCGAGGTCGGCGGTTTGCTCCCAGAACTCGCGCGAACACGACCAGTCGTCGTGGGGACAGATGGTCGCCCTGATTCGGCCGTCGTAGGTGTCGTGGTGGGCCTCGACGAAGCTCCGGAACCGGTCGAACTGCTCCGCGACGGGCACGTCCCAGAAGAGGTCGGTCATCGCCGGGCCGAAAAACCCACGGAGCCCCGCCGACCCGAACACCTCGGCGCCCTGTCCGGGTCGAATATCCATCGCGTTGACGGTCGTGACCCCGCCACGGAGGAAGTTCAGCGCCGCGAGTTCGTACCCCGCCTGCCGAAAGTACGCGAGGGCCTCGTCGTCCAGCCGGTCGAAAAACACCGTCATCTGGAGGAGCAGTTCTCGCAGGTCCCAGTCGCTGACCGCGCCGACCAGCGGTGTCATCTCCAGATGCGTGTGCGTGTTGACCAGCCCCGGCAGCACGAGTTTGCCGTCGCCGTCGATGCTGTGGTCCGCGTCGAGTCGGTCGTCGTCCGCCCGGCTGGGGCGAACCTCGGTAATCCGGCCGTCGGTCACGACGACGGTGCCGCCGTCGAGCAACCGATTGTCGCTGTCGACTGTCAGTACCAGCGCGTCGTAGATGACGACATCCGGTGTGTGGCCTGCCATGTGGGCCACTCCGTCGCTGTCGGCGGAAAGGGTTCTGTGGGGTATGCTCAATGGGTTTATAAGAGTCGCGGGCGAGTCGGCTCCGGCACGGAGACGCTGTCGGATGAAACAGCTCGAAATCACGACGACTATCGATACGGACCTGCTGCCGCACTTCTATCAGGTCGTCTCGGAATCGCCGGCTATCGAAGAGCTACGCGTGCTCGACTGGAATCTGGCTGCGGACGACGTGGGAACGTTGGTGTACGCCGTCGATGGGGACCTAGAGCTGTTCCGGGACGCCGCCGCCGAGACCGACGGCGTCGACGGCGTCGCCTGCTCCCGCGTGGACGGCCCCGTCTCGTACGCCCTGGTGGACGCTCGGCTCGCCGCCGTCCCCTTTTTCAACGAGTTCATGCGGGCGACAGCCCGTGCCGGACTCGTCGTCCGGAAACCGCTCGTCTATCGCGACAACCGGTCGTACAGCTACGCGCTGGGCGACCCGGCGTCGCTTCAGGCGGCCATCGACGGGACACCCCCCGGCGTGGACCTGCAGATAGAACGGATTAGCCAGTTCCCGTCGGTGTTCGACGAGCCGACACGCCGGCTGAGCGACCGCCAACGCGAGACCGTCGAAGCGGCGCTCGAACTGGGATACTACGACCAGCCGCGCGGGTCGACACACGAGGATATCGCCGCGGCGCTGGACTGTGCACCGAGCACGGTGACGACGCATCTCCAGAAGGCGGAGGAGAAACTCGTCCGGGATGCGATGCGCAGCACCCAACGCTAGTGACCCTGCGGGTGGCGTGACTCTCCGCCGAGGATGATGCCGGACGTTAGTGTTCCGGGCGACATTTCACGTACCCTACTGGCGGGACTATCGCTCGCCCCAGGCTCGCTCAAGTCGATTACGGGCCCGTTCACCGGGGTGGTACGTACACGGTCGGTGGATGGCCAGCTCCCGGAGCGGTCACCGTTATACGTCTCCGCGAAGACATGTCAGTGATGGAGGTATCCGAGACCGACCGCTGGGAGTACGAGACGCGCAGACCCCCCCGCGGCGAGACCCAGAAGGAATCGGTCGACCCCAAAGCGGAACTGAACGAACTCGCCGCCGAGGGGTGGCGGTTCGTCGACACCATCGAATACACCGGTGGTGGGACGAAGTTCCTCGTGTTCGAGCGTCCGGCGCGGTCGTCAGACGACGGCGGGGACGACTCCCCGTGAGCGCCGACGGCATCGACGGCGATACGAACCCGAACGTCGACACCGATATCGACGTCAGCACCGAAAACACCATGCGCGAGCGGGCCGGGGAGAGTCGGCTCAAAATCTGGCTGTTACTCGCCGCGAACCGCTGGCACGTCACTGGCGTGCTGGCACTGTGCGTGTTCGTCCTCTTTGTTGCACTCGTGACGGTGCTCCCGCCACCAGTAGTGCCACAGCTCAGGTCCGGTGACACTATCGAGACGATGTTCTCGACCATGATCGGCGGGATAATCACCGGTGTCACACTGGTCGTGACCATCGGCCAGCTGGTGCTCTCCCAGGAGAACGGCCCGCTGGGCGACCAGCGCGAGCGCATGGAGAACGCGATGGACTTTCGCGATTACACCGAGGAACTCGTCGGCGCGCCCAGTCCGGCCGACCCGTCGGCGTTTCTCCAGAGTCTCGTCGCCCTGGCCCAACAGCGTGTGGAGGCAGTTCGGGACGGCCTGAGCGACGTCGAAAACGACCAGCTCCAGTGGGAAATCCAGGAGTTCACCGAGAGTCTCGTCGGCAACGCCGAGCTGGTCCAGGAGCAACTCGACGGTGCGAAATTCGGCAGTTTCGACGTGTTGTTCGCGGCGCTGAACTTCAACTACGGCTGGAAGATATTCCAGGTAGAACGCATCGCAAGCGACCACGCGGCTGACCTGGGAGAACCGGAACAACAGCTCCTCACCGAGCTGAAGACGGCACTCTCGATGTTCGGTCCGGCCAGAGAGCACGTCAAGACGCTGTACTTCGAGTGGGAGCTGGTCACCCTCTCGCAGCTGATTCTGTACGCGGCGATTCCGGCGCTGGTCGTCGCCGGCGTGATGCTCACCGTCGTCGAAGCCGCGACACTCCCCGGGAGCACGCTCGGTGTGGCACACATCACGGTGCTCGTCGGTATCGCGTTCACGATAACACTCACCCCGTACCTGCTGTTTACTGCGTACGTGCTGCGCATCGTCACCATCGCGAAACGAACGCTGGCTATCGAGCCGTTGATTCTGCGGGACTCACAGCGGTAACCGCCGGCTGGCGGTGGGTCATCCCCACTGGCATCAGGTGTGTGCGAACCCGCCGTCGACGACGATGCGCTCGCCGTTGACGTAGGAGGCCAGGTCGCTGGCCAGGAACAGGGCGACGTTTGCGACCTCCTGGGGTTTGCCAAAGCGACCCTGCGGTATCGCCCCCAGCAACATCTCCTGGAACCGCTGGCCCTCCTCGCCCTCCGCCATCGGCGACTCAGCCAGCATCTGGGTCTCGGTCCAGCCGGGGTTGATACAGTTGACGCGGATGCCATCGTCGCCAAAGCGGTCGGCCAGCGAGTACGTGAGCTGCTGGACGCCGGCCTTCGCCGGCCCGTACACCGGCATATCGGCGCCGGTACGCACCGCCGCCAGACTGGCCATGTTGATGATGGTCCCCGGCGTCTCCTCGTCGAGGAACTGTTTCGCGGCGGCCTGCGCGCCGAAGAAGACGCCTTTCAGGTCGATATCCATCACGTGGTCGAAGTCCTCTGGCGTGACCTCCAGGAAGTCGATGTGGGAGATGACGCCGGCGTTGTTCACCCAGATATCCAGGCCGCCGAGCTCCCCGGCGACTTCGGCGGCCACCTCGAGGTCACTGTAATCGGTCACCGAACACTCGACGTACTCGGCTCGCTGGTCCGTCTCGGCCTCGATACGTTCGTGAGTCGGGTCGCCGCCTTCCTTCGGGTCCTCGCGGATATCGGCGACGACCACGTCCGCGCCGTGGTCGGCAAACGTCAGCGAGATAGCCCGGCCGAGGCCGCTCGCGGCTCCCGTGACGACTGCAGTCTGGCCGTCGAGTAGCTTACTCATCGTGCTGGCTCCGTTCGGAACTGCGGCGTGTAACGAACTATCATGCGGGACACAGTGACAGGCAGGACCGAATCCACAATAAGTACTGTCGAAGCGCCAACAGGAACGCGCAGGCGCCCGTTTTTCGGTCCACCGCCGGTGGAACGGACCGGTCCGCGGAGTGTTTTTATTACACTGTGGCGAGTCGGTCAGAACGATGCCGACCGACTCGCCGAACGAGTTCGTCATCGCGTCCACGGTCCGGACGGCCATCGTCCAGGACCTCGCCGACAGTCCGACCACGACCGACGAACTGCTCTCAGGGATTTCTGCGAGTAGCACGGCGGTGTACGACGCGCTCTCGGCGCTCGAGGAGCGGGGTATCGCCCGCGATGTCGGGGACAGATGGGCACTGACCGCGCAGGGACAGATTGCAGCCGACAGCATCGAGGTCTGGCAGGGTACCGAGTCGTTTCTCGCGACCGACCCGGAGTACTGGCAGACCCACCGCGTCGACGTGATTCCCGACCCCTTCCGGCGTCGGCTCCCCGAGCTGGGCGATTACGAGGTCTACCGGGACGGCCCGGGCGAACCCAATCGGGCCGAGCAGATCGCCGTGAGCCGGATGGCCGCTGCGGACGCCCCAGACATCACGACCCCGTTTTACTCGCTGAACCATCAGCGAAACGTCCCGGACACCCCGGAGACGCGGATGCTCGTCACCCGCGAGGCGACGGACATCAGTGTCCAGCGCTATCGCGACGGGCACCGCGAGGAGGTGGAGGACTTGCCCGCGGTCCAGATGCGGCTCACGAGGTGTCAGTTCGCCACGGTCGTCGGCGACGAGTTCGTCCTGTTCGGGCTCCCGACGGTAGATGCAGCGGAGCCGACGCTCTCGGACACCTCGGCGACGCTGGTCTCCGAGACCGAGGCGGCGGTCGAGTGGGGCAAAGAGTTGTTCGAGTACCTCTGGGAACGCTCGGACCCGATGGAGCCGTACATGGTCGAGCACCACGCCGACGTGCTGTAGCGCCGCCCGTTCGACACCGGCCTTTTTGTCCGTCTGCCGCCAGCGTCCGTGCATGACCGACGACACCGACCCGGAGTCGAACCTGCAACAGTGGAAGGAGACGATGCAGGCCGAACACGAGGCGGCCATCCACGACCCGGACCCCGACGAGACCCACCGCATCGAGGGGGTCTCGCAGGTCAGCTACCGCGTCTACTTCGACTACGACCCCGACAGCGGGTCACTGGAGCGGGCCAGTCGGGAGCAGGTCGACGACCTCGCGGACCCGGAGCTGCTCGCCTGTGCGTGTGGCGTCCGGGGAATGACACCCGACGAGGCGACCGCCCACGTCGAAGCGGCCCGCGAGTAGTTACGGGAGGGCCAGTCCCAGCAGCGCCTGTCCCTGCTGTGGCAGTTCGTCGCCCAGCGTCAGGCTGACATAGAGGAGGGTAAACAACGTCGCGTTGTACAGGCCGTGTATCAGCGACGGGACGACGATGTTCTCGGCGTACTCGTAGGCGACGCCAAAGACCGTCGCGGTGCCAAAGAGGATGCTCACGACGACGAGGTTGCCCACCAGCGAGCCGCCCACGAGCGCGACGATGTGCAGCGCCGCGAAAAAGAGGGAGGCGATGGCGATACCCGGCACGCGGCTGAACCGCTCCCGGATGCGCGCCTGGACGACGCCGCGGAAGAGCAGTTCCTCGCCCGGACCGATGACGAGTATCGACGCTGGAATCAACAGCAGGAGTAGTTCCGGGTTCGACCGCCCGAGCTCCGCGGCGGCGTTTTCTCCCGTGTTGAGTGACTGGCCCCGGAGCTCCTGGAGGACGGTCAGCAGGATGCCGGATATCATCACCCAGACGATGGCCGCGGCGTAGCCCGCGAGGACGATACCCACCTCACGCAGGCTCGGGACCGAGACGGGAATCCCGAACGCCGGCCCCTCGCCGCCGATGTCCAGCGCGGACCGCACACGCGGCGCGATGACCGGCCTGAGCTTGTAGTAGCTCAGCGCGACGCCGCCACAGCCGATACCCTGGACGAGGACGAGACTGAGGACCAGGAAGCCGAAGGTCGACAGTCCCGACCCGGTGAGCAGCCCGATACCCAGGACCGTCAGGACGAGCAGCGCGAACCCGAGTGCAAGCCCGCCGGCCCCGAGACCCAGCGCGGAGACCAGCGCGATGGCCGACTGGAGGCGCGGACGCTCGCGTGACACGGTTGACATACCACGCAGTAGCAACGACGGCCTGAAAAGCCGTTCCCTCTCGGACGGTCAGTTTGTCCGTTCGCCGGCCTCGACGGCACCGTCGAGCCAGTTCGCCTCGGGCGGGAGCGGACACGAGAAGGTGTCGCTGTAGGCACAGAAGGGCGCGTACGCGAGGTTGAAATCCAGCGTTACGGTGTCGCCGTCGGCCAGTTCGCCGTCGTGTTCCAGCTCCATGTAGCGGCCCCGTTTGTACGTCTGCTGGCCTGTCGTCTTGTCCCGGAACGGGACAAAGAGCTGGCCCGGGTCGTCGCCGGCCTGCCGGTAGCCCTGGAGGGTGGCGGCCTCGCCGTCGATGTCGAACTCGAAGGTGACGACGTGCAGATACCGGACCACGCGCCCGTCGGTCGTCTCCATCTCGACGGGCTCGGGGTCGTCGTGGCGGGTCACCGACGCCTCGACGCGGTAGGTCGGGTCGGGGTCGAAATACGACAGCCCGTCGAAGCCATCCCGTTCCTCCGGCGGGATGGGCGACTGCGGGTGCTCGGCGAAGAAGTCGTCTTTCTCGGCGCGATTCCGGCGAAGTTCCTCGGCGTAGTCGTCGGTCATGGGCGCCCTACCCGCGCGAGCGGTTTCAGTGCGGCGGTCGCGTGGCCGGGTCGGTCTCAGAACTGTATCTCGAAGCGCGCGCCGCCGCGCTCGCTCTCCGTGACGGAAATCGACCAGCCGTGGGCCTCGACGATTTCGCCGACGATAGCCAGTCCGAAGCCGGTGCTTTCGGCGGCGAGCGCGTGGCCAAAGTCGAAGATGGCGTCGCGCTCGTCCGGTGGGATGCCGGGGCCGTCGTCGGCGACGTAGACGCCGCCGTCGATGTCACCGACGCGTATCGTCGCCGCCGGCCCGGCGTGGGTGACGGCGTTGTCCAGCAGGTTGTCGAACAGCTGTCTGAGCCGGCTGCGGTCGGCCGGGACCGTGCGCTCGGTCGTGATCTCGAGGGTCGCCCCGTCGGGCTGGCGGTCGGCCCAGCACGCCGAGAGCAGCGCGGGCAGCGAGACGGGCTCGGTCGACTCGACGGCGTCGCCCTCGCGGGCCCACGTGAGCACGTCGTCGATGAGCTCGGACATCCGGCGGTGGGCCGCGGCGACGTCGTCGAGGTGGTCGCTGGCCTGGCTGTCCTCGGCGGCCAGTTCGAGGTGGGCGCCCGCGAGGTCGAGCGGCGTCCGCAGGTCGTGCGAGACGATAGAGGCGAACTCCTCCAGGCGCTCGTTCTGGCGGGCCAGTGCCTGTTCGCGCTCACGGAGCGTCTCCTCGCGACTGGCCTGCTGGAGCCCCGACTGGATGTTCGCGGCCAGCACCTGCCCCAGCGAGCGGTCGGTCGGCTTGAACGTCGCCGGTTCGGTCGAACCGGCCACTAACACGCCGTAGTCGCCCAGTGGAAGTAGCAGCTCCGAGCGGAACGGCGTGGACGGGTTGAACACGTCCGGGTCCTCGCGCACGTCGTCACAGATGACGGCGTCCCCAGTCTCGAAGGCCCGCCACGCGATACTGCTCCCGCTGGGGAAGCTCGGGGGCTCACCGAGCAGTTCCCTGCTGCGTGCGGTCGTCGCTGCCGGGTCGAGCGTGTCTGTCTCCTCGTCGTACCGGTAAATCGCGTTTATCTCGAAGCCCAGGACGTCCCTGGCGGCGTTGACGCCGATGTCGACCACCTCGTCGGTCGTCTCGGCCGCCATCAGCTCCCGGGCCGTCTCGTGCAGGGCCGTCAGATTCGCCTCGTGAGCCGTCCGTTCGGTGATGTCAGTGTAGAGCCCGTACACCTGGTCCGAACCGTCGGCGCGGACGCGCCGGAACAGGTACTCGCGCTCCCGGCCCTCGACCGTCTCGCGACGCACCTCGCAGACGCCATCCGCCGGGCCGGCGAGTGCCCCACGTACGGCCTCGGACGACGGTGACCCGAGCAGCTCGTCAAGCGGTTCTTCGACGACCGATTCGGTGTCGTGACCGAACGCCCGCGCGAACGCGTCGTTGATGCGACGGACGCGCGGCTCGTCCGTACCGAAATCCACGAGCACCGCTGGGTCGGGGAGGACATCGAACAGCGGGTCCAGCCGACCGGTGTCACGCGACCGGCCACCGTCGGTCGCGACCCAGTGAGTCCCGTCTGTCATTGTGTACTGGAGGGGGAGTAGCTACTTCAACACCGCGGGCCAGTTATCAGCAACCATACTACTCCTCGGCGTAGATAGCGTCGACGGCGTCCTGGAACTCCTGGTGGATGTTGCGGCGCTTCTTCTTCATCGACGGCGTGAGGAGGTCGTTGCGCGCTGTCCACTCCTCGGGGACCAGCTCGAAGGCCTTGATGCGCTCGGTGCGCTCCAGTTCTGCGTTGGCCTCGTCGACGGCGGCCTGAACCCAGCCGCGAACGGCCTCGTGGTCACACTGGGCGGCCGGGTCGTCGGGCAGGTCGATACCCTCCCTGGCCGCGAGCCGTTCCATCTCCTCGAAGTCGGGAACGATGAGCGCCCCGACGAACTTCTCGTCGTCGCCGACGACCATTATCTGGTCGACTCGGTCGACCGTCGCGAACAGGTCCTCGATGGGCTGTGGGGCGACGTTCTTCCCCGTCGAGAGCACCAGGAGCTGTTTGATTCGGTCGTGATACACCAGAAAGCCGTCGTCGGTCTGCTCGACCACGTCGCCGGTCCGGAACCAGCGCTGCCCCTCAAGTTCGGTGAATCCACGGGTCGTCTCGCCCGGGTTCGCCCAGTATCCCGCGGTGACGTTGGGGCCGGCGACGAGCAGCTCGCCTAGCCGACCGCTGGCGTCGTCGAACTCCCTCTCGTCGACGACGTGTTCGTCGATGTGGATGTCGATTTCGGTTACCGGGTAGCCGAGCGTCCCCGGCCGGAGGTCCTCCGGCGGATTGATGGATATGACCGGTGCCGTCTCGGTGAGCCCGTACCCCTCGACGATGTCGATACCCATCCCGATGAACGTCTCACAGAGCTCTTTAGAGAGGCTCCCGCCGCCGCTGACCATGAACTCTACTTCACCGCCGACTCCCTCGCGGACTGTGCTGTAGACGAGACGGTCCGCGAGTCGGTGCTGGAGCGTCAACAGTGACCCCGGGTCCTCCGTGCGGGCGTGCTCTCTGGCGACGCCCAGCGCCCAGTCGAAGATGCGCTCTTTGACCGGCGAGGCGCTGGCCTGCTCGCGCATCCGCCGGAAGATGCGCTCGTAGACGCGAGGGACGCTCGCACCGAAGTGCGGGCGAACCTGTTCCAGGTCGTCGGCCAGCGTGTCCGGGCTCTCGGCGTAGCAGACGGTCACACCGGAGGCATACATGAAGAAGTGGCCCGCCAGCCGTTCGAAGACGTGGGCCAGCGGGAGGAAGGCGATAGAGCGCTTCCCGGCCGCGACCGTCGGGAGCCCAGGGGCCTTGTCCGGACGGGGCCCAAGCCGCCGCCGCGTCTGGTTGACGTTCGTCCGGAAGTTCCTGTGCGTGAGCTCTACCCCCTTCGGTTGCCCGGTGGTCCCGGAGGTATAGATGATGCTCGCGAGGTCGTCCAGTGACCGGTCGGCGAGCCAGGTCTCGTACTCGCTGGACTCGAAGGCGGCTTCGCCCCGGTCGTAGACGTCGGAAAGCGTCAGCACGTCCGCCCGGTCGGGCGCGCAGTCGTCCATCGTGACGACGGCCTCGAGGTCGAGGTCGTCCTCCACCGCTAGCACCCGCTCTAACTGCTCGTCGGTGCCCACGACCGCCAGCTCGGCGTCCGGGTCGTCGAGGAGATAGCGGACCTGTTTCTCCGAGGAGTCGGTGTACACCGTGGTCACGACCCCGCCGGCCGACAGCACGGCGAAATCGGTTAGCGCCCATTCCATCCGCGTCGACGCGAAGATGCCCACGCGGGTGTCGCTACTCACGCCGAGTTCGCGGAAGCCGGCGGCGAGATATCGAACGAGCTCGCCCATCCGCTCGTAGCTGAGCCGTCCGTAGGCACCGTCGGGCGGTCTCGGGAGTATCTCGCCCGTCAGCGAGCGGTCGTAGACGCCGCCCTTGTACTGCTGGGCGTCCCGCTCGGCGTTGCGGGTCGCGGTCGCCGCGAACAGTTCACCGAGTGTGTCCAACTCCGTGACGTCGTCGCTGTAGGCGGCCTCCGCCTCGAACCAGCTCGGTGGGGCACCCATTGCATGGTCGTTCACCGAGGACGGACAAGTATGTAATGGATGTTAACACTGTACACGTTGAAAATCGTTTGAAAACCGGATAGCAACCGTCTGGCGCGGACGACGGGCCCGCCTCCGATAGCGAATATCGGGAGGATGACAAGTCCGGCGCCGATAGCAACCGCAGACCCCAGCTTACTCGATGTGGATGTCCGTGCCGGCGTCGTCCTCGGACACCACTTCGAACTGGATTTCGAGGACGCCGTTGTGGTAGCTGGCCGTCACGTGGTCGGGGTCGACGTGGGCTGGGAGCGTAATCCGCTCGCTGACCTGTCGGCTCCGGTAGCTCATCCCGTCCCCGACCTCGTGTTCGCCGCTGAGGTGGAGCACGTCGTCGTGGAGGCGAATGGAGAGCTCGTCCCGGTCGAAACCCGGGAGGTCAGCGAGGACCACGAAGCCGTCGTCTGTCTCCTCGACGGTGACCCCAGCGTCCCAGCTCCGCTGGTCGGCGCTCTCGATGGCCGGTGCTTCTCGCCGGCTGTCACCGAACTGTCGGCTCTGGGGCCCGATGCCGCCGAACATCTCCCGGCGCATCTGGTCGAAGAACCGGTCCATGCCGTCGAAGGGGTATCGCTGGTCTCTCATAACAGCCTTATATTGGTCCCGAGCGGATATAAACAGATATGGACGTGTGATAGCAGGGCGCCGACTACCGTCACCGCCCGCTCGCCCGGCCAACCACGGGGCTTTTTCGCGTCGGGTGCGCACCCGCGAGTATGACAGACGGCTGGTTCGTCGGGCTGGACCCCGACGACACGACCGCGGCGGCCGAACGCATCGCGAGCGGGCGGGCCGAGTCCCCCGACGACTGGCCCGCCCAGGCCGTCGACGCAGGCTACGCCGCCGACACCGAGGCGTACTACGAGCGGCTCCACGCGGCGACGACGGCGGCCACCGAGACGGCCGTCACTGAGCGCGAACGGGCCGACGACCAACAGCTCGTCCACGCGGTGCGGGCCATGGCCGACTGCGAGCGCACCGCAAACGAGCTGGCCGAACGGGTCGCTGAGTGGGGCGGCAGTCGCTACGGCGAGGCTGGAAGCGGCGTGGGGTACGCCCGGCGCATCGCCGAGGGCGACGTGGGAGAGGGAGACGAGGGCGGCGACCGGGCCCTTCGCTCGCTGGCCGAGCGCGTCGTGGCGGTCGCCGAGGAGGCCGACGAGCTCCGGGCGTACATAGAGCGCACCGCGCCCGCCGTCGCGCCGAACCTCTCAGCGCTGGCCGGACCGGTCCTGGCCGCACGCCTCGTCTCGCTGGCCGGCGGGCTGGAATCGCTCGCGAAGAAGCCAAGCGGCACCGTCCAGGTGCTGGGTGCCGAGGACGCCCTGTTCGCGCACCTCCGCGGGGGCGCGCCCTCGCCCAAGCACGGCATCATCTTCACCCACGAGTACGTCAGCGGCACCCGCCGCGAGGAGCGGGGCTCCGCGGCTCGCGCGCTGGCCGGCAAACTCTCCATCGCCGCCCGAATCGACCACTACAGCGGCGATCGCCGACCAGACCTGGAGCGGGACCTCGACGAGCGCATCGAACGCATCCGAACCCGGGGAGGTGACCAATGACGCTCCCTGACGGCGTCCCTCGCCACGACTTCGACGGCACGACGAGCATCGCCACGAAGGGCCACCCAGAATACGGCGAGGCCACCGACGGCGAGTGGCGCCGGTGGGACCCGCACCGCTCGAAGCTCGGCGCGATGCTCGCCCTGGGCATGGACACTGGTCTGGAAGGCGGGCAGAAAACTCTCTACCTCGGTGCCGCCGCCGGCACGACGGTGAGCCACGTCGCGGATTTCGGCGGGCCGACCTACGCCGTCGAGTTCGCACCCCGACCCACTCGGGACTTACTCGACGTGGCCGACCACCGCGAGAACCTCTTTCCGCTGCTCAAGGACGCCCGCAAGCCCGAGACATACGCCCACGTCGTCGAACCCGTCGACGTCATCGTCCAGGACGTCGCCACCCGCGGGCAGGCCCGCGTCGCGGCGCTGAACCGCCAGTTCCTCGACGACGGCGGCCGCCTGCTCGCCGCGGTCAAGGCCCGCAGCGAGGACGTGACTGCCGACCCCGAAGACGTGTTCGACGAGGTGGTGGCCGAACTGCAAGAATCCTACGAGGTGCTCGAAACCGAGCAACTGGCCCCCTACCACGAGGACCACCTCGGCGTCGTGGCGCGACCGCTGGAGTAGGCGACTCGACTTTCTACGTGGCTTGTTGCCGATTGTCCAATCGACAGGGCGGGACTGAAAGGGGCGGCACGCTGCACGAACCCCGGCGATGCAAGCACCGGAACGACCAGCGGGAGTGAGGAGCACAGCGAGCCGCGGGAGTGCAGCGTGCCGGGGCTTTCGGGCTGTTGTGGTCTTCGCTACAGACTGAGACTCGAAATATCGCCCCATATACAGAGATAGTGCTCTCTGCTAGCCCGCGGACGGAAGGCTTTAGCGGGTCGATTGCGACGTACCGGTCGATGGACGAGACGGGGTCTCCCGAGAACTTCACCCGGATGGGCACGCTCGGTATCGAGGAGGAGTGTTACGTCGTCGACGAGCACGGCCGGCCCACCTCGGGCACGGACGAACTCGTCTACGAGGGCGAGCCGCCGGAGATACTCGACGGCCGGCTGGACCACGAGCTGTTCAAGAGCGTCATCGAGACGCAGACGCCGCTTATCGAGGCACCCGGCGACGCTCGCGAACAGCTACTGTCGGTGCGCGAGGCACTCGTCGAGTACGCCGCAAGCGAGGGGTTTGGCATCGCCGCGGCGGGGCTTCACCCGCTGGCAAAGTGGCGCGAGCTCGAACACGCCGAGAAGCCCCGGTATCGGGCGCAACTGGACCGAATCCAGTACCCACAGCACCGCAACACCACCGCGGGGCTGCACGTGCACGTCGGTGTGGACGACCCGGACAAGGCGGTGTGGGTGGCCAACGAGCTACGCTGGCACGTCCCGGTGATGCTGGCGCTGTCGGCGAACTCGCCGTACTGGAACGGCTTCGACACCGGGCTGCAGTCCGCCCGGGCGAAGATTTTCGAAGCGTTACCCAACACCGGCATCCCGACGGCGTTCGAGGACTACGCGGCCTTCGAACGGTTCGAGCGCCGGATGGTCGAAAACGGAAGCATCGACGACCGCGGAGAGCTGTGGTTCGACGTGCGCCCGCACTCGGGCCACGGAACCGTCGAGGTGCGGGCGCCGGACGGCCAGGCCGACCCCGACCGCGTGCTCGCCTTCGTCGAATACGTCCACGCGCTCGTAGAGGACCTCGCGGCCCGCTACGAGGACGGTGAGTCGGGGACCGACCTCCGGCGGGAACTGCTCGACGAGAACAAGTGGCGCGCGATTCGGAACGGCCAGTCGGCCTCGTTCCTGTCGCGCGACGGCGAGGCGACCCTGTCGCTCGAGGATATCGTCGAAGCCGACTGTGACCGCCTGGATATCGACGGGATTCGGACGCTACTTGCGGCCGAGAGCGGCGCAGAACGGCAACGGCGGCTCCGCGGCGAGGGCGTGCAATCACTCGCCGCGGCGCTCGAATTGCAGTACTGAAACGGATCCGCCCCGATGGCGGCGACGAAAGCTCTGGCTGCCACTACCTCCCCTCCCGCTAATCGGTGGTCCCCTTCTGTGTCCCCTTCGGGAATCGTCTCGGACCGACTGCGGCGCCGCCCCCAGACGGCGACCGCATCCAGCTTCGGATATCGTGTGTAGGCGCCCTCACAGCACGCCAAGCGACACTCATTCGTAGAGGATACTACAGTAAAATACCAGAGGGTCGCTCTCACGGGCGATAGTGGAGCCGGTTTTTGCCCGCCATTTATATACCACATTTTTAAATCTTCACAACAGTCGTTAATTTATATCTCTCTGTAAAGAACGATGGCGCCGCTTGGGGACGCGGCGTCCTGCGGTCGGTCCGAGCCAAGGTTTTTATCCGCCAATCACTTTCGTCCCCACAGAGACAACATATGTCCACAGACGACCCGGAGGACGACGATGACCCACTCGAGGACGCGGAGGACGTACGGAATCGCCTGGAACAGGAGGCCGACCGCGCGGTCGAACAGTTCGACGAGGGCATCGTGGAGATGCTCGCGTGGGTGCTCGACACGGAGACCCGAGCGCGTATCTACGTGAGCCTCCGCCAGCATCCGGGCAGTACGAGCGACGAGATCGCCGATGCGACGGGGCTGTACCCCAGCACAGTCCGGGAGGCCCTGGCCGCGCTCCACGAGGAAGAGAAGGTGACCCGGGAGAAACGCGAGAGCGATGGTGCCGGTAACAACCCCTACGAGTACAGCGCCATCGCGCCCAGCGAACTCGTCGAGACCATCGTGGGCGACGTCCAGGCCGAGCTGAACACGGTGTTCAACCTGGACGCACACCTCGGGGACGTGGGACCGGACGAGGACGCGGACGAGCCGGTCACCATCTCGGTCGAAGACGCTACGGACGACGACGGGTAGCCGATTACCGGCCACCGACGGCGTTGTGTGACACGCTACCGCGGGTTGCGTGAGACGACACCACTAAATCAGGCGCCGCCTTTAGCGCGGGTATGAATGTGGCGCTGGGGGGGACATTCGACCCCGTCCACGACGGGCACCGGGCGCTGTTCGAGCGCGCGTTCGAACTCGGCGACGTGACTGTGGGACTCACCAGCGACGAACTCGCGCCGAACACCCGACACGACGAGCGCCACGTCCGCTCGTTCGCAAAGCGCCGTGCCGACCTCTCGGCCGAACTGGAGCGGCTGGCAGAGAGTCAGGGCCGCTCGTGGGACATTCGCGAACTGGCCGAACCGACCGGCATCGCGACCGAACCGCAGTTCGACGTGCTCGTCGTCTCCCCCGAGACCGAGACTGGCGGCAAGCGTATCAACGAAATCCGCCGCGACCGCGGCCTCGACCCGCTGGAGCTTGAAGTCGTCCCCCACGTGCGGGCCGACGACGGCGGCATCATCTCCTCGACGCGTATCGTCAACGGCGAGATCGACGAACACGGTAATCTCACCCCCGAGCGCGACGGTCGCGAGAAGCCAACGTAGTTGTACTGGCTACCACTCCGGCGCGTCCAGCCCGACGCGCTCGATGAGGTCCTTCCAGCGCTTTTGAATGCTCAGCCGCGAGACGCCGGCGGCGTCGGCGACGGCCGTCTGTGACCGTTCTTCGCCCGCGACCAGCGCGCCGACGTAGATGCTCGCCGCCATCGACGCCCGCTTGGAGCGGTCCTCGTCGGGCAGCGTCGAGAGAAACAGGTCCACCGCGTGCGAACGCGCCTGCGTTCCCAGGTCCAGTGTCTCCGCCGTGGCCTCGATCTCGCCCAGCCACTCGTCCTGTTCGATTCGGTCGCTCGCGCGATACATACACGCAGATGGGTCCCGAAGACCGTAAACACTCGCCCGCAAGCGACGGGTTTTTAGACCACTCCCGGATACGAGGGAGTGCGCGCGGGTAGCCAAGCCAGGAAAAGGCGTAGCGCTTAGGACGCTATCCCGTAGGGGTCCGCCGGTTCAAATCCGGTCCCGCGCATTGCTGCTGCGAGCAAATCCGCGAGCAGCAGCAATCGGACGAGCGGATTTGAAGCACGGAACGAGCGAACGGAGTGAGCGAAGTTCAGGCGGTTCAAATCCGGTCCCGCGCATTTTGCGACGAACAATTCGTGAGTCGCAAATCCGGTCCTGCGCATGGCGTGGCGCGAGCGAAGTGAGCGCCTCGAAAAGACGAACGGCGAGCGGAGCGAACCGTGAGTCTCCGTGCACAGACCGCAAGCTGAGCGTCCGAGAACTGAAACAACCGTTCCGCGACGCTACCGGTGGGTGAAGATGACCACGCGGTCGTCGTGGATGGCCGTACAGAGGTCCATCTCGAAGTCCAGGTTCAGCGACGTCGGCGGGTCCTTGCAGACGACCATGTCGTCGAACGGCGTCTCACAGGCCGGGCAGGCGACGGCCGTCGTGTTCTGGTAGGATTTGATGGCCTCGTTGTCCTCGCGCGGGGTCAGCGAGGAGACAATCTCGTCGAAATCTTCCATACCCGGCTATGATAGACGATGTCGCATAAATTCTGGGTCCTCGCCGTATCGGTGTTCGATACCGCCGTGCGCGTCCTTGGGCTCACGAGTAACACCGCTCTGGCCAAGCATTCAAAACAGATGCCGAACACACCCCCCGCCATGCTCGCAATCGCCGGGGGGAAGGGAGGGTGTGGGAAGACGACGACAGCCGTCGGGCTCGCGCGCGGGCTGGCCTCGCTGGGGACGCGCCCGCTGGTGGTCGACGCGGACCTCGATATGCCTGACCTGCACCACCGCACCGGCGTCGACCGACAGCCGGGTATCGCCGCGGCCCTCGACAGCGAGGACCCGCGTGCGGTTGCACAGCCGGGCGGCCGCTTCCCGGAGATAGACGTGCTTCCGTGTGCCGGGGCCGACACGGCGACCGCCGCAGCGCTGTTCGAGCGGCTCGCGGACGAGGGGCGCCCCGGCGACCCGGTCTTGCTGGACTGTCCGGCGGGTGCGAGTCCCGACGCGGCGGTCCCGCTGCGGGCGGCCGACCGGACCGTCCTCGTCTCGACGCCCCGGGAGCGGAGCCTGCGTGACGCGGCCAAGACGGCGGCGATGGCCCGTGAGCTCGAGGCGCCACCCGTCGCCGTGGTGCTTGTCCGCAGCGACGGGCATCTCGACCCGGGTGAGTTACTGGGCTGTTCCGCCGTGGTCCACGTCCCGGAGCTATCGGAACCTCCACTCGAAACGCAGGAATCCGCCGCGAGACACCTGCAGTGTGCGAAATCGGTAACCAAGCGGAATATTTAATCGGGTGGGATGGTAAGTTTCATCAGAGTATGGTCAACCGGCTACGCACGGGCATCGATGTCCTCGACCGGAAGCTCGACGGTGGTATCCCAGCGGGGAGCATCGTCGCGCTGACGGCACAGCCGGCGAGCCAGGCGGAGCTGTTCCTCTACGAACTAACCGCCACACGCGGGACGCTGTGGCTCTCGCTGGACCGCACCGCCGAGTCGGTCGTCGCCAGTATCGAACAGACACCAGCCAACACCGGCGACCCGACGGTCCGCCACATCTCCGGGGAGGCGCCGCTGGACAACGCGGGCAAACTCGTCTCGGCGCTGCCCGAGACTTCGAACCTCATCGTCGACCCGCTCGACGTCCTCGAAGCCCAGGAACCCCACTCCCGGTTCCGGGCGTTCATGAACGACCTCCAGAACCACATCGTCAACACGGGGAGTCTCGCGATTTTGCACTGTCTCGACGGCCGCGACGTCCCGCCCCTTAGAGACACGACGGAGCACTTCGCCGACGTCGTCTTCCAACTGAAGACGCGCACGATGGGCGACGAAGTGGAGAACAAGCTCGCCATTCCCAAGTTCCGCGGCGGCCGCGCGCCCAACGACATCATCAAACTCGATCTGGTCGAACAGGTCAGCATCGACACGAGCCGGGACATCGCGTAACGTCACGGCCAACGTCCGCACACTGATTGTCGCCGCCCGTGCAACTGTTTCCGGACTAGTCGCCCGAAAAGTGTCCGGATACTGTAAATCTCGGCTGGTTCTGTGGAAAATGTTCGGTGACTTGAAAGATTTATGCGGCCGGAAGTGTTATCCATACCACATGAACGGCCGAGACCCGCTGGCCAAAGAACAGAAACAATTCAGATGTTCGGACTGCGCGTACCGGACGACAGCCCCGAGTCGGACGCTAAAGTGCAGGCGCTGTGGTGGTGTGATGAAAAATACGGCCATCCCACGGTGAGGACCGGGACGACAGACCACGGGAGAGCCTACTCGGATATCAGGTCCGGGTCCTCCTGGTAGAAGAAGTTCGGCGTCTTGACCTCTTCGTCGTAACTGGAGTGGAACACCTGTGTCGTCGCTGGGTTGGTCGGCGGAATCAGCCACGACCAGTCGCCGGTGATGTCGCGGCCTTCGGCGTTTTCGTTGTGTTCGAACTGCTCGAACTGGTCGGTCACCTCGTGGGGGTCAGTGATCCGGACGCCCGCCTCGTCGAACGAGTGGATGACCGCGCGGTGTATCGCCAGGGTCGCTTCGTCCTTCCACAGCGACCGGTCCTCGCTGGTGTCCAGTCCCAGCCGCTGTGCGACCTCGGGGAGCATATCGTAGCGGTCCTCGTCGGTGAGGTTGCGTGCGCCGATCTCCGTAGAGAGATACCAGCCGTTGAACGGCGCCGCCGTGTACCGTATCCCCCCGATTTCCAGACACATATTGGACACTATCGGCACGTCGATCCACTTCAGCCCGAGGTCGGCGAACCACTCGTAGTCGGGGTGTGTCAGTTCGACTTCCTCGACGACGGAGTCTGGGACCTCGAACATCGAGGGGTCCTCCTCGCCGACCTGGATGACGTGAGGCAGGATATCGAAGTCGGTCCGCTCTGGCTCCCACCCTCGGGAGAGACAGTACTCCGTGAACTCGGTCTCTGCGGGGTCGCCGACGATTCCGTCCTCGGTTTCGTATCCCGCGTACCGGAGCAGCTCGTAGTTCCAGATTCGGACCTGCTGTTCCCCCGGGACTATGGGTTTAAAAACCGTAATCGTCGGGACGATGTCCCCGCCGTTGCGGCCGTGCTCGATGTGTCGACAGCAGGCCTCGTGGATCTCGGCGGGCGTCTCGAGGTCCCGCTCGTCTATGACCTCCAGCGTGTCCCAGAACAACCGGCCCACACACCGATTGCTGTTGCGCCAGGCCATCTTGGCGCCGTGTTCGAGCTCTTCGTAGGTGTGGTCGTAGTGGCCCCGCTCCCGGATTTCGGCCCTGATTTCGGCTATCCTGTCTTCGATTTCCGCTTCCTTGTCTAATTCCGTGTAACACTCCCTGACGAACGACTCTGCCTCTTCGAGTAGCCCCTCCCTGTCGTAGCGGTTCTCGATGTCGTACATTTATCCAACAATCGTCCAGTCACTACCAATTTGCAGTTAAATTTTTCTAACGTAATTTAATTGGCCGCGTCGCTCCCATCGACACCACCCTCACTGCGGTTCAGCGTCGTTCCGGTCGGAACAAGCCGGCAGGCCCCCAGCAGGCTTAATTGGTCATGGTGACACATCCCACATATGTCTTCGGCGGTAGAGCAGTTGCGGGCACTCGTCGGGGAGACAGCTGCCCCGGAGCAGTCCCTCGTCGTGGTCAATCGAACGGAGGGGGACCCGATTCAGCGGTTGCTCGCGACGACGTTCGACGGGCAGTCGGTCGACATCAGGGAGTCGGACGTCCCCGACGCGGAGGACGATACGGTTGTGCTCGTCCGGGACGGTGCGGTCGTCGCCACGTCGTCACTACAGTCAGTGATGGACGCCTGCTTGCTGGTCAACAGCGACCTCTACCGGACGGGACCGGGCGGTATCGAGAAGTCACGCGCCCCGTCGGTGATTACGGAACTCGACGAGACCGTCTTCAAGCTGCGGGGGTTCCCTGCGTCAGTGAAGGAGAAGCTCATCCTGATACTCATCTCGCGGTACATAGAGACACTCGCGCTCGACCATGGAGCGGGCGTCCTCCGCGCGACGTTCCAGGAACTCTCGCGGCTCGGGACCGAGAACGGGACCCGAGAGGTATACCGACGACTGTCCGAGACCGACCTGTCAGTCCACGTCTACGGCGTCAACGACTGGGAGCTGTCCCCTGACCTCGATATCGTCGCCCACACCGGCTCCCACCGTGGCTACCGGGACTCGTGGTGTGTCGTGTTCCGCCCGCCAGACGACCGTGACCGCCACGCGGCCCTCCTCGCGCTGGAGACCGGACCAAACGAGTGGGTCGGAACCTGGACCTACGACGCACAGAAGGTTCGGCGTGTCGACGAGATACTCGTCGACGAGTTCTGAACAGCCCAAAAGGGTGTCGGGCGTTATTCGCCGGCGTTCTCGAGCTCTTCTGCGATCTCCTCTGCGTCGACGTCGGCGTCCTCTAGCTGCTCTTCGAGGCCACCCATGCCGCCGCCCATCATGCCGGGCATACCCATGCCGCCACCGCCGATCTCCTCCTGGACTATGATGCGGTCGACGCCGAGCAGCTGGGTCAGCTGCTGGGCGATCTGCTGTTTGCCCATCATCCACTGCTGGTTCATCGTCAGCTGCGGCGTCGCCTCGATGTAGAGCGTGTCCTTCTCGACCTCGACGGTCTCGTACTCGGGCTCGCTCGCTTCGGCGTCATCCGACGCCTCGCTCTCCTCGTCTTCGTCGCTCTCGACGAGCTGCTCTTCCTCGACGGTCTCCTGTTCGAACCAGACGTCGAGCTCGACGTCGAGCATCAGCGAGAGGATGCCCTGGGCCTTCTCCTCGCGGTCGGTGACCTCGGCGACGACCTCGTATTCGTACTCGACGGCCTCACCGGCGAGCGGGTGGTTGAAGTCGACGCGCGCGCGGCCGCCGATGATGGTCTCGAGACGGCCCTGCTCGCCGTCGATCTGGACCTGGGCCCCGGGGTAGCGGTCGTCCTCGTCGATCTTGTCTTTCGTGACGGTGCGGACCTGTTCTTCGTCGTACTCGCCGAAGGCGTCTTCGGCGGAGACGGTGACGGTCCCCTCGTCGCCGACCTCCTTGCCGTAGATGTCCTCCTCGACGTCCGGGAAGATGTGGCCTTCCCCCAGCACGATGGTGCGCGGGCCCCAATCTTGCTGGTCGGTGTCGATACCCTCGTCCGCGGCGACCTCCTCGTCGGTCGTGTCGACGAGCTGGCCTTCGTCGACGGTTCGGGCGGTGTAGGCGAGTTTGACGACGTCGCCGGACTGGAATCCGCTCTCGGGCTCTTCGTCGGCCGCGTCTTCCGCTTCTGGCTCTGTCTCCTCGGCCTCGGAGTCGTTGCTCATACCCCGAAGGACTGCCGTGGCACTCTTAAGAACAACGTTTCGGCCTGGGACTCACATCGGGTCGCCATACTCGGCGAGGATGGCGTCGAGCTTCCCGTAGTCGATGTTCCGGCCCGAAACCGGGACGACGACAGTCTCGCCCGCGATATCGTCCGCGCCGAGCGCGGCGGCGACGGCCGTCCCGCAGGCGCCCTCCATGACGATGCGCTCCTCGGTGAACAGCCGAGCGACGGCGTCGTGGATGGCCGCCTCCGAGACGAGCGTGAAATCCGCGAGCCCGTCACGGAGGATAGCCATCGTGAGCGCGAAGGGGACGCGGGTGGCGACGCCCTCGGCGCTGGTCTCCATCCTGTCGTGTGGCTCCAGCGTGTCCTCGTGGTAGGCCCGATGCATCGCCGGGGCCGCGGCGGACTGGACGCCCACGACGTCGGCGTCGGTCAGTGCGCCGACGGTGAGCGAGTAGCCGACGGCGGACGTGCCACCGCCGATAGGGGTGTAAAGACGGTCGACATCGGGGAGTTCTTCGACGACCTCGAGCCCGGCGGTGCCGACCCCGGCGAGGAGCTTCGGCTCGTTGCCCGAGTGGACGTAGCGTTTGCCGGTCTCGACGGCCAGTTCCTCCACGTGCTCGCGGGCCGCGTCGTAGTCCGGCCCGTGCCGGATGACCTCGGCGCCCAGTTGCTCCATGGCCGCGACCTTCCCCCCGTTCGCGTCTTCGGGCACGCCGATGGTGACGGGCACGTCGAACTCGCGGCCCGCCCAGGCGATAGAGAGGCCGTGGTTCCCGGAGCTGGCCGCGATGACGCCCCGCTCTCGGAACTCCTCCTCGAGCGTGGCGAGCAGATTGACGCCGCCACGAACTTTGAACGCACCGGTGGGCAGCGTGTCCTCGCGCTTGAGGTAGACGTCGGCGTCGAGTTCGGCCGAGAGGTGCTCGCTGCGGACCAGCGGCGTCTCGGGGAGATACCGCGAGACGACCTTCCGCGCCCGGGCCACGTCGGCCGTCGTCGGCGGCGTCAGGTCGTGATACGGGAAGACGGTCGTGTCGTCGGGTGACTCGACCGGCTCGTAGCGACCGTCCATACCCTTACCCCGGGAGCACAGACAGTAAAACTCGTGGTCTCCCGCCGGCTCACGGTAGCGGCCCTGCGACCGACACGCCACGCCCCAGCAACCCTATTGGGGATGCTCCCGATAGCCAGCCCATGGCGAAACACGCATTCCTGCTGCTGTCGTCGCCGGAGAGCCCCGGAAAGCTGGCGAACCCGCTCACCTACGCCGCGCAGTTACACGACGCGGGCCACGAGGTGGCGGTCTACTTCGACGGCGACGCGACCACCTTCTTCGATGGGGTCGAAGACCACGCGCCGCCAGCGGTCGAGGCCTACGAGGGAGCCAGAGAGCGCGGGCTCGTCGCCGGCGTCTGTGACCACTGTGCGAACGCGAAAGGCGTCGCCGACGCCGTCGAGGCCGAAGGGTTCGAGATAGACGGGAGCGAGCACTCGCCCGATACCGCCGCCCTCGTCGAGGACGGCTTCGAACTGCACATGGTCTGAGAGAGACCTCGCGCGAGAGGAACGGTCGCTGTATTGGTAATGACCGAAACAGCCCTTACGATTAAGGGATTTTGACACATCTGGTAGGAAAGATGCAAGAGTTCGTGTTCACCGTCACGTACGACCGGGGGAGCGACCCGATAGCCGACGTGTTGATAGAGTATCCCGACGTCGTGATGACGTTGCTGGACTGTAGCGTGACCGAGGACAGCGTCTGGTTTCTCAACCGTATCACCGGTCCGGCGGCGGCGCTGGACCGGCTGGACGATATCTTCCTCGATTCGACACACTGCAACGAGTGTCTCAGCACGGAACTGTGCGATACAGAGTGGACCTACGAACTGCTATCGTGCGGCGAGAACAGCCGGACCGTCTACTCCTACGGGACCGAGGGCGATGACTGTCACTCGATACCCGCCATCGGCGGGGCCCACCTCGGCGACGGCCTCATCCACGACGCCGAGCGCCGCGGCGACCAGTACCGGTGGCGCATTCTCGTTCCGGACAACGCGGAACTGGGCGACCTGTACGAGACGATACGTAGCGGCCTCCGAGACGGGCTCAGTCTTCGCCTCGACCACCTGAAAGAGCCGACCCGGTGGGGGGACACCGTCGTCTCGCTGGCCGACGTTCCCTACGAGCAGCGGACGACGCTCAGGGCGGCCGTCGAAGAGGGCTACTACGAGACGCCGCGGGAGATAACCACACAGGAACTCGCCGACGAACTGGACATCCCACAGTCGACGGTCCAGTACCGGCTCTCCCGTGCCGAAGCGTGGCTGGCGACGGAGTTCGCCTCGGAAGTGTCCTGGGGCCAGGTTGACGACACCGGTGGGTAACAGCCCCGTTTCTAGTGATTGCGGGCAGGACAGCGACGCAGTTCAGCGCCGACGGTGGCGAGTTGGTTCTAACCAGACGAACTACCAATGGGGCCCGCCCGAGACGAACAGTCGCAATGGCACAAGAACTCAGCTGTGTCGTCGATGGCTGTGAGGCAACGATTACCGAGGAAACAGCGGAAGAGATACTCGAAGTAGCCGAGGCACACGCCGCCGAGGAACATCCCGACCTCGAACTGGATGAAGCGACCGTCGAGATGCTCAAAGACAACATCGAGGAAGTCTAACCGCATTCGCGGTAGAGAGCGCATCGTTATTGTTCGGTGGCGACGGTCCCTCACGACCGCCCGCCGATGACCCTTCTGGTGTTCGGGAGCCACCACCGCCGGCCGACGCGGAAACAGGCCAGCGGGAACCTCGCGTATCCTCTCGCAATCGACGGCACGGGGAGGCTGTTGGTCGCTACCAAGTCCAGTTTTATATGCTACCGACGGCGCAAATCAGGGTGTGATGGGAGAACACACTGACATCGACCTCGAAATCACCGACGGCCTCCCGGACGAGCTCCAGTCGGACGGGGAGGAGTCCGAGGATTCGGCGGCGTCCGATGCCGAGAACGACACCCCGACCAACGTGGGCGGCGGGTCCTACGGGGGCGGGGGCGGTGGGTCCTGTGGTGGGGGCGGGAGCGGTGGCTGCAGCGCCGCTGCGCCCGGACACGGGACCGACGAGTGAACCAATGAACGCGACCGAGATAACCACCGAGTCGAAGCTGAAAGTGCCGAATCTCACAGCGATGGCCGAGTACGAGGACGACATCGTCGTCTCGGGCATCACCGGAACCAAAACACTCTCCGGTGGCGCGGCACGGTTGAGCAGTGAGATACTAGATGCGAGTGACGGGGAAACGCCGCTCCGAGAGGTCGTCCCGGCAATCGGTGACGCGGCGACGGCAGTTGCCATCGCAGAGGCCCTGTACGAGGATGGCATCCTCTATCCGGTCGAACTGCTCGACCCGTTCGACGTCGACGAGGGCCACCGGAGTCTGCTGGAATCGCTCCTCCTCGGACTCGATGTGACACAGCGCCCGGCGTTCGCCAGCCGGGTCCAGGAGACCACCATCGGGCTGTATGGTGACCCGACGGTTGCCGAGGCGCTCCGCGAACCGCTCGAGGCTATCGGCTGTTCCCTCGACGACCCTGACCCGGACGTGATGGTGTTCGTCGAGACTGAATCGACCCGGGACCGTCGCGAGGTGAATCGAGACTGGCTGGACTCAGAGGCGACCCTCGTTCGCGCCCGCCTGCGCGGCTCGACCGTCGAAATCGGCCCCCTCCTGACGCCGTCGAGTGACGCCTGCTTAGAGTGTCTGACGACCCGGGCGGAACTGAACGACGCCCACCAGCGGCTCGACTACCGAAGTATCGTCTCGGCGTCGACGTACGAGACTGCGTTCTGTGGGCACGTGCTGACGAGGCTGGCACTGCAGGCGGGGCTCGACCGCATCCCGCCGGAACTGGTCGGCGAGATACGTCGGTTCGATTGCCGGACGTTCGAGCACACCAGTGCTCGCCTGCTCGGGGTCCCAGGGTGTGAGGCGTGTGATGCCAACGACTGACCAGACCCTGCAGGCGGGGCAGGCCCTCACTGACGAGGCGATAGGCGTTTTCAGCGGCATCCGTACCGGTTCGTCGCCGCCCGACGAACCACGGGTTCACACTGCCGCAGTGAACCGGGCACACCCGACATCGCTGACCGACGGCGTCACGGTGCCACCGAGTGAAGGCGGGTGTGCGCTGGACCCGGACGCCGCACTCGCCTCGGCCATCGGTGAGGGCGTCGAGCGATACTGTGCCGCTATCTACCGGAACAGCGACCTCCGCGAATCGACCTACGGCGCCCTCAATAGTGCCATCGACCCATCGTCCGTGGTCAATTTCGCACCGGCACAGCGCGACGCCGGGACGGTTCCGTCGCCACTCTATCGGGACGGGGACGAGATACGGTGGGTCGAGGGCGAACGCCTGTCCGATGGCACCGCGGTCTACGTGCCGGCACAGCTGGTCTACCTCTCGTATGATATGCGCGACGTGCCGTTTATCCGAGCACCGATAAGTACCGGTCTGGCCGCGGGTCTGGACCGCGAAGCCGCTGTTCGGCGCGGACTGCTGGAGATAGTCGAGCGGGACGCGTTCATGATTCACTATCTCACCAGGAGCCCGTTGCCGACGCTCCGAGTCGAGAACAGGGACGGCCCGGTCGGGCGGCTCCTCGACCGGATTGGGCGGGCGGGGCTCACGTGGCATCTACTCGATGCGCGGACGGACATCGGAATTCCGGTCGTAATAGCAGTACTGGTCGACCCACACGGGACACCAGCTGTCACCGTCGCCGCATCGGCACGACCCGACGCGCGGGCTGCGGTGCAGGCTGCCCTCGAAGAGGCGATACAGACGCGACTCTATCAGCAACATCTCGGTGCGACGAGCGCGCCAGAGGGCGCTCCCGAGGGAGCAGATATCGACCGCGAGAGCCGGCTGCGTGCCTGGAGCGAGCCGGGGTCGGCAGCGGACCTCGACTTCTGGACAGAGACGGATGCGACGATGACGCTCGCCGAACTGGACGCCGAGACGGCAGCTCTCGATGCCGACGGGGTGCGGGCGACCGTCGGGCAGAAGTGGGATGTGTCCGTCGTCGACGTGACGACGCGGGACGTGGCCGAGACCGGCTTCGAGGTCGTCAGGGTCGTCGCACCGGCCGCCCACCCCCTCTATCTCAGGGAGACGCGCAGGTACTGGGAGATGAGCCGTCTCGCCACCGTACCGGTAGCGTGTGGCTACCGCGAGGAGCCGCCGACACAGTCTGACCTGACTGGACAGCCACATCCGTTCCCATGAGCAAGCTGACCGACACTCTGTTTCCGCTGTACCGTCTGTACCACAAGAATCAGCGTGGGCTCGTCGACGCCGACGCGGTCGACCAGTCGGCCAAGCGCGAAGAGTGGGAGACTGGCGGGTACAAGGAGTACACTCGACTGGAGTCTGTGAGCCCGCCAGCGTCGTTCGACCCCGACGAGAGCGAGTTCCTTCGCGCGCTCCGGTCCAGGGAATCCTTCTCGGACGCGACGGGAGCCCGCCCGGTGACCCGGACGGAGCTGTTCACCGTGCTCAGCTGTGCCTACCGCATCGACCACGAGACAGCGACCCGCCCGGTCGCGTCTCCCGGCCGGCTGTATCCACTGGAAATCTATCCGCTGGTACTGGACTCGCCGGACCTCGACACCGGGCTCTACCACTACAACCCGGCACGGAACACACTGGAGCGGCCGGCCGACCCGTCGTACATCGACGACCGATTCGGTCCTTTCGACGAGTTTCTCGCGGAGAACTGGACGCATCTGGGCCCCGACCACGAGGTCAGCGTCATGTTCTTCCTGACGGGCATTCCATCGCGTTCGACGGCGAAATACGGCGAGCGAGGCTATCTGTTCACGCTCGTCGAGGCCGGCGAAGTGATACACGCGATACAGCTCGCGGCGATGCATCTCGGCATCGGTTCGCGCCCGTACGCGGGATTCAGGTACGATGTCGCTGACGAACTACTCGGGCTCGCGAGCGACGATAGCGAGTGGGTACTCGCGAGTCTCGCCCTGGCCGGGCCCGGCTAGCCATTCCATCGGTCGACGGAGACAATCCGCGCAGGGTCACGTCACTGGACACGCCTGCGGACCTCCCGCACCGCGATAACACCGTTTTTTCACCGCCCACGCCGAGAGGAGCAGTATGTACGAAGTCGAAGTGAAAGTCGCCGCCGACCTGGCCGCCGTCGCCGAGCGCCTCGACGACCTGGGCGCCACACAGACGGGTGACGTCGTGCAGGTGGATACGTACTACGACGCGCCCCACCGGGACTTTGCCGAGACCGACGAGGCGTTGCGGGTGCGCCGCGAGACCGAAGCCGGCGACACCGAGGCCCGCATCACCTACAAGGGGCCGCTGGTCGAGGCCGAGTCGAAGACCCGCGAGGAAGAGGAGACGCGTGTCGACGACGGCGAGACGGCCGACGCTATCTTCGAGAACCTGGGCTTTTCCCCGGCCGCCACTGTCGAGAAGGACCGACGGTTCTACCGCTACGACGGCTACACGGTGACGCTGGACGACGTCGAGGGGGTCGGCGAGTTCGTCGAGGTGGAGACCGAGACCGACGAGGACGGCGTCGAAGCCGCCCGCGAAGGGGCCTACGAGGTCCTTCGCGAACTGGGACTGGACCCCGGCGACCAGACCCGGACGTCGTATCTCGGTCTGTTGCTCGAAGATTCCTCGTAGTAATCTTTGCGTGCCGAGCGGTTCCCGTAAGTTATAGGAGCGGCCGCAGTTTAGGGGCGGGCAATGACCGAGCGGAATATCCACGTCGCCCCCGAGAGCGGACTCGCAGTCGAGGAGCAGAACGTCGAAATCGTCGAGCGGAAGGGTATCGGCCACCCAGACTCCATCTGTGACGGGGTCGCAGAGAGCGTCTCCCGCGCGCTCGCACAGACCTACATCGACCGCTTCGGGAAAGTCCTGCACTACAATACGGACGAAACACAGCTCGTCGCCGGCACCGCCGCGCCGGCCTACGGCGGCGGCGAGGTGCTCGAACCCATCTACCTGCTCGTGGTCGGTCGCGCGACCAAGACCTACGACGGCGAGCGCATCCCCGCCGAGACCATCGCCCTGCGCGCCGCCCGCGAGTATCTGGGCGAGAACTTCCCGCATCTCGATCTGGGAACCGACATCGTCGTCGACGTGGAGTTCGGCGAGGGCTCTGGCGACCTCCAGACCGTCTTCGGCGAGGAAGAGGTCGTCCCGAACGCCAACGACACCAGCTACGGCGTCGGCCACGCGCCCTTCTCGGAGACCGAGCAGATCGTCGCCAACACCGAACGGTCGCTCACCGGTGAGTACGCCGCCGACAACCCCGTCGTCGGCCAGGACGTGAAGGTGATGGGCAAGCGCGAGGGTGACCACATCGACGTGACCGTCGCCGTCGCGATGGTCGACGAGTACGTCGGCGACTTAGACGAGTACAAACAGGCCGTCGAAGACGTCCGGCACTACGTCGCCGACCTGGCGACGGAGTACACCGACCGCGACGTGAGCGTCCACGTCAACACCGCCGACGACTACGAGGAGGAGTCCATCTATCTCACGGTGACCGGGACCAGCGCCGAACAGGGCGACGACGGCTCCGTCGGTCGGGGCAACCGCGCCAACGGGCTCATCACGCCCAACCGGCCGATGAGCATGGAAGCCACGTCGGGGAAGAACCCCGTCAACCACATCGGGAAGATATACAACCTCCTCTCGACGGAGATCGCCCAGTCGGTCGTCGCGGAGGTCGACGGCATCCGCCAGATTCAGATTCGCCTGCTCTCACAGATCGGCTCGCCCATCGACCAGCCCCACGTCGCCGACGCGATGGTCGTCACCGACGAGGGCGTCGCCGTCGGGGACATCGAGGCGGAAGTCCGAGCCGCCATGGACGCGGAACTGGCCGACGTGACCGCCGTCACGCGCAAGGTCATCGAGGGCGAACTCTCGACGTTCTGAAGTGGTCGTGCGCTGACCCTACCGCTGCTCGCCCACGACATTCCATGGATGCCACCGACCGCGAAGCGGCGCCAGGGGCGCGTTTTCGGTCGGTATGGTCGGCAAAGCTGACGTGTGTCAACACATAACAAAGACTTCGGCGAACTGTTAGACGACACCGGTGGTGAGCCGTCACGTTCGCCGCCTGACAGCCATGGCGACAGAGCAACCTCAGACAGACGTCGAACAGCAGATGACCGACACCTTCGGGCAGGTCCCGCCGCCACTGGGGACCATTCCCGAGGACGATGCGGCGAGCGAGTGGCCGTTCTTCGAGAAGTACACCGTCGGCGAGTCAGAGATTCCGGCGAAGTATCGCGAGCTGATGGGACTGGCAGTCGCGGCCAACATCAAGTGTCCCTACTGCGCGCACTTCCACCGCCACGCCGCACAGATGCACGGCGCGACCGACGCCGAACTCGAGGAGACGTACGCGCTGTCGAGTCTCACCTCGCGCTACAGCGCGATGCTCCACGCACAGGAGTACGACCTCGACCAGTTCAAAGTCGAGATAGCACAGATTTCCGACCACCTCCAGTCCGCGGCGGGCGAGGAATAGGTCGCTCGGCGAGCGACACCCCTTTACCTTCCTTCGGGCAACTCCGGGTATGCACCCGCCCGAGGCCGACGTCGTGCTCGTGCGCCACGGCGAGCTGGGCGTCAAGAGCGAGCAGGTCCGCCGGAAGATGGAGGACCGCCTCGCACAGAACCTGCGGGCGATGTTCGACGCTCGCGGGCTCTCTGGCGATATCGAACGCCGGCGCAATCGCCTGTTCGTTCACACCGCCGAGCCGGACGCTGTCGCGGACGCGGCCGCCGACACGTTCGGCGTCGTCTCGGCCTCGCCGGCCCGCACCGTCGAGCCGACACTCGAGTCCATCGAGGCCGCCCTGGTGGCTGCGACCGAAGCGCACTACGACGGCGGCACGTTCGCCGTCGACGCCGCCCGTGCCGGCCCCAGCGACGCCCACCCCTTCGCCAGCACCGACATCGAGTCCGAGGGTGGCGCGGCCGTCTGGGACACGATCGAATCACTTAGCCAGGACCCAGCGGTCGACCTCGACGACCCCGACTTTCGGCTGTTCGTCGAGTGTCGCCAGGACGCGGCGTACGTCTTCCTGGAGAAGCGCGCGGGACCTGGCGGGCTCCCGCTGGGCACCCAGCGGCCGGTGGTCGCGCTGGTCAGCGGCGGTATCGACTCGCCCGTGGCCGCCTGGAAACTGATGGCGCGTGGCTGTCCCGTCGTCCCGGTGTACGTCGACCTGGGCGACTACGGCGGGCCGGACCACCGGGCGCGAGCGCGAGCGACCGTCGAGACCCTGGCGAGCTACGCACCGGGCGAGGAGATGGCTATGCACGTCGTCGATGCGGGTGCCGTAGTGGCCGACCTCGAAGCAGAGATGGGCGACCTGCGGATGCTCGCGCTGCGACGATATATGCTCGTGGCGGCCGAAGCCGTCGCCGAGTCGGAGCAGGCCGTCGGCGTTGTGACCGGCGAGGCAATCGGCCAGAAGTCGAGCCAGACGAGCGCGAATATCGCGGTGACCGACGCCGCGGCCTCGCTGCCGGTCCACCGGCCGCTGCTGGCGATGGACAAGGCCGACATCACGAACCTCGCCCGACGTATCGGCACCTTCGAGGACGCCACGGTCGACACTGGCTGCAACCGGGTCGCCCCGGAGCTCCCCGAGACGAACGCCGACCTCTATGCGCTCCGAGCCGCCGAGCCGAGCGACCTCTTCGAGCGGGCGCGGGCCTGTGCCGAGGCCCGCGAGGTCGTCCTCATCGAAAGGTAAATCTCCGGGGCGCTAGTGAGTCGGGGTATGGCCCAGGTGTGTCTCGTCGGGAGCGACGACGTGAACCTCCGGTACGAGTTGCTCTCCCGGGAGACCGCGCGGAACGCACTGGTCACCTACGACCTGCGCGAGCCCTTCGAGAACACGCTCCAGCTGGAGACGGTGAGTCTGGGCGCGGCGGTCGCGCTACTCAACGACCTGAACTGGTATCTCGTCCGGTTTACCGACGCCGCCTTCGTGAAGGTTCCTTCCATCAGCGAGAGCGAGTGGCTCTCGCGGGAGCTCGCGACGGCGATACGCGACGACGAGGTCGCGCCCGACGAGACGGGGCGGTTCCTGATGGTCTACGGCATCGAGGAGTCCGAGGTCGCCTCGGAGGAGGACGAGGAGCCGGCGTCACAGAAACTCGTCGAACCCATGCTGTTGACCCGCACCGGCGAGACAATTCCGGAGTACGACCTCCGTGAGGTGGCGGACACGCTCGTCGTACGCGTCACTGAGTCGGAGTTCGGTGCCTGAAAGACGGGTGCCACGCTGCCCCTCCCCTTCGCCACGACGAGTGTGTCAGAGGCATTGCCGTGACGACTGGACAGGTGTGTGCGAGCGCTGCGGCGGCCCACCCGCTTGAGACGTGGACTGCTGGACTGAAATACCGACCTGTCGGGAGAATTCCCACCTGCTGAACATCCGGCCACAACCTGGCGACCGAACCGGAACATCCATTCCACACTGGTAATTATTCGTTATATATGCCGCCGGCGAAGAACCACGCGGGCGTCGTCGCGAAACGACAGGATGTCCTCGCGGTCCTCGAGACCGGGATGCGGAAACCGGAGCTCGTCGACCAGCTCTCGCTGTCCCGGTCGACGGTCGACAGAGCTATCGACGAACTCCAGCAGGCCAGCCTCGTCGAACGCGACGGGAGCCACTACGTGACCACGTACGCCGGGCGGGAGTCGCTCGCGGCCTACGAGGGGTATCTCGACCGACTCGACGCGCTGGCTGAGGCCCAGCCGGTGCTGTCGGCGTTGCCGCCTGACCTCGACATCGACCCGGCCGTCCTGGAGGGTGCCCAGGTCGTCGAGTCGACGCCAGAGGCACCAGAAGCACCGATGGAGGCCAACATGGAGTACGTCACGGGAGCGACGCGCTTCCAGGGAACCGGCCCGACCGTGCTCCCGCGACACTTCGAGTTGATGCGGGACCTGGTCGAACAGGGGACCGAGACCGAACTCGTGCTGACCGAGTCGGTCCTCGGGGCGCTGACCGATACATACGCCGACGACTTCGAAGCGCTGTCCGTCACCGAGGAGCTGTCGCTTTACGTGACAGACGAGGCGATGTCCTTCGCCGTCTGGACGGCGGAGTCGCCCGACCGGACCGGCAGTGGCATCGTCGTCTACGACGACACCGGCGTGGCCGGCGTCATCAACAACGACACCCAGGCGATGAACGAGTGGGCCCAATCCGTCTACGAGCGGTACAAGGCCGACGCCGAACAGGTGTTCTAGTCGAACATCCCGGTCGACATGTACCGCTCGCCGCTGTCCCAGTAGACGGTGACGACGAGCGGGTCCGCGACGCCGTCGTCCAGTAGTTCTCCGGCCACCTCGCGGGCGGCGAGGTTCGACGCACCGGAGGACTGGCCCACGAGGATACCCTCCTCGCGGGCGAGGCGGCGACACTCGGCCTCGGCGTCGTCCAGTTCCACGGTCCTGACGTCGTCGAGCAGGTCCACGTCGAGGTTGTCGCTGATAAAGCCCGGCCCCATCCCCTGGAAGCTGTCCTCGCCGGTGCCCGGCTCCATCCCCGAGAGGACGGCGTTGCCCGCCGGTTCGACGGCGACGATGTCTATCTCTGGAAATTCCTCGCGGAGTCGGCGCCCGGTCCCCGTAATCGTGCCGCCGGTGCCGACACCGGCGACGAGCGCGTCGACGGTCCGGTCCCCCACCTGCTCGATGACCTCCTCGCCCGTGGTTTCGTAGTGGGCCCGCGGGTTCGCCGGGTTCTCGAACTGGCGCAACTGGACGTGGCCGTCGCGGTCGGTCAGTTCGTCGGCACGCTCTTTCGCGGCTGTGATGTCGCCCTCGACCAGTTCGATATCGGCGCCGTAGGCTTTCATTATCTGACGGCGTTCGGGCGACTTCGAGGACGGCATCACCAGCACCACGTCGTACCCTTTCGCCGCGCCGACCATCGCCATCCCGATGCCGGTGTTGCCGCTGGTCGGTTCCACGAGCGTGTCGCCCGGGCTGATGACTCCCTCGCGCTCGGCTCGTTCTATCATGAACCGCGCCGGCCGGTCCTTCGCGGAGCCGCCCGGGTTGAACGACTCGACCTTCGCGGCCACGGTCGCCCCCTCGGGCGCGGCGACCGACACCAGCGGCGAGCCGATGGTCTCGACGATAGAGTCGCTGAGTGACTCGTGCATTGCCCGCGGCTACGCCGTCGCCGGTTAAAACCCCCCGTGGAACCGCCAAACCCGTGGGGGAGTCGCGAGTGGCGGCAGTTCTTTCCGACAGCGAGGCGAACTGCCACCTATGAGCGGTGCCGTCTCCGAGGCGTACGTCGCGGCGATACAGCACGACCTGGCAGACCTCGACGGGGCGGAGACGCTCGTCGGCGTGGTCCGGGAGCCCGCTGGTTGGTTCCACGCGACGGTCGACGAGAACCAGCCCGAACTGGGTCCGCCGACGGACCTGCTCGCGGAGACGAAACAGCGCGCCGAGGACCTACAGATGCAGGGCCTCTGTGAGGAAGGTGCCCACAACGCCGCCTGGGACGAGACGGATTTCGAGTCCCGGTATCTGGCCCATCTTGACGACGACGAGGACGCCCAGCGGGCACTCGAAGAGCTGGCGGCCCGCGTCGCCGATGGTGAAGACGTCGCTCTCGTCTGCTTCGAGGGCGACCGCAAGCGCTGTCACCGGACACTCCTTCGGGGCCGACTCCTGGACCGACTCGAGACGGCTTAGCAGTCGGGAGGTTCAAGCCAGTTGCACCGTTACTGGCGGCCATGAGCGAAACCGGCCACCTCGAAACGATGGAACCGAACCCGGTCTGGGTACAGGACGCCTACGCCGACACGGTCGACCTCCTCTCCCGATACCGGACCGAGCTGGACTACCACATCTGGGGCGGCGACTGGTGCAAGGACTGTCGGGCCCAGCTGCCCGACTTCGGCGCGGCGCTGGACGCGGCGGAAATTCCCGACAACCGTATCCACCACTACCCGACCGAAAAGGAAGAGGACGGTTCGAAGACCGGTCCCGGCGTGGAGGAGTACGGTATCGAGTACATCCCGACCGTCGTCGTCGAGCACGACGGCGAGGAGATCGCACGCTTCGTCGAGGAGGAGCGGGTACCTATCGCCGTCTATCTCGCCGACGAAATCGAGTCGGCACTCTGAGCCGGCAGGATGCTCCGTCTGTGGCGCAGCGCCACACGTACTTTTACTTCTCCCCCGCGCGGAGATGTTATATGGCTGAAACTTGGGCCGTACTGGTTCCGGAGCAGATAGACCCGTCCGGACCGGAGTCGATAGCCGACTTCGCCGACTGTACCGGTATGGACGAGTACGACAGCGTCGACGCTGCACTGGACGATATCGCCAGCTACGACGCCGTCATCGTCAGAGTCGCCGAACTCGACGCCGACGTCATCGACCGGGCCGACCGGTTACAGATTATCGCCAAACACGGGGCCGGGCTGGACAACGTCGACATCGAGGCGGCCTCCGAGCGGGGTATCGTGGTCTGTAACACACCCGGCGCGAACTCACGCTCGGTCGCGGAACACGCGATGTCGCTCCTGTTCGCACTGCGGCGCAACCACCGGGGCGCTGACCGGCACGTCCGGGGCGGCGGCTGGGACCGCGGGGCCTACACCGGCCGGGAGCTGACCGGGAACACGCTGGGTCTGTTCGGCTTCGGTGCCATCGCCAGAGAGACCTCGGACCTGGCTCACGGCATCGGTCAGGAGGTGCTCATGTTCGACCCGTACGTCCCCGACGACGACGTCCCGGCGCGGGTCGAGCGGGTCACCGATTTCGGTGAGTTGTTCGCCCGGTCGGACGCGGTGAGCGTCCACGCACCGCTGACCCAGGAGACCCGACACGCTATCTCGACCGATGAACTGGCGGCGCTGGGCGAGCACGGCATCCTCATCAACACCGCCCGGGGGCCGATTGTCGACGAAGATGCGCTCCTGGAGGCGCTCGAGACCGACACCCTGGGCGCTGCGGGGCTGGATACGTTCGCCGAGGAGCCACCGGCGGACGACCACCCGCTGTTCGACCGGGACGACGTCCTCCTGACCCCCCACGTCGGCGGGGTCACCGAGGAAGCGCTGGCCCGAATGAGCCAGCGGGCCGCCGCAAACGTCCGGACCGTCCACGACGGCGGCGTGCCCCCGTCGACGGTGAACCGAGACGCCCTCGCGGACGAGGTCACGGAGTAACCACCAGCGCCGCCGCTTGCTCGGCCCCCGGCGCGATGTCTCACCCCTCCCCGACACTCTCGGCGCGCCAGTTCCCGAACGCGTCGAGGATATCGCTCTCGTCGAACCGTTCGATACACGGGACCTCGGAGGGGTGGAGGTCGACGACACGGTCGCGGAGGGCGGCGTATCGCTCGTCGGTCGTCTTCGCCAGGAGGACCGCCTCTTCGTCGGTGAGTACCTCGCCGTCCCAGCGATAGACGGAGTCACAGGCGAGGCGGTTTACACACGCCGCCAGTCGCTCCTCGACGAGTGTGCGGGCAATCTCCGGGGCCACGTCCCGTGGTGCCGTAATGTAGACAGTCGGCATACTGACGGCAACGGGGGGCTGGGGAATCAGGCTAGGGTTGTCTGACTCGTGACGGTATCGGACCCGAGCCAGCGGACAGGGGGTCGCCAGCGAACTCCAGGAACCCGAGGAACTATCACACACAACGTGAGTGTATATGGAGAGTATGGGTGATGCGATTCGTATTCTCCACGTCGACGACGACCCCGATTTCGCCGACGTGACAGCCGAATTTCTCCAGCGCGGGGACGACCGCTTCACTATCGAGACCGCCCTGGGCGGGGCCGATGGACTGGCCCGACTCACGCCGGCGGTCGACTGTATCATCTCCGATTACGAGATGCCCGGGATGGACGGCCTCGAGTTCCTCGAAGCCGTCCGTGAGGACCACCCCGACCTCCCGTTTATCCTCTTTACCGGCAAGGGGAGCGAGGAAGTCGCGAGCGAGGCGCTCACCCTCGGGGCGACGGATTATCTCCAGAAAGCGACCGGGACGGACCAGTACGAACTCCTCGCGAACCGGGTCAGTCGGGCAGTGGCGCAGTTTCGCGCGGAGCGGGAGCTGGAACGGAAGAACGTACTGCTGGAGAAGACCCAGGACCTCGCCGACGTGGGGGCCTGGGAGTACGACCCCCGGGCGGACGCGGCGTACTTCACCGACCAGGTGTACGAGATCTACGGCGTCGATACAGATTACAAGCCCGACCCCGAACAGGACATCGAACGGTTCTACCACCCGGACGACCGTGAAACCGTTCGCGACGCCGTGGCAGGGGCCTTAGAGGACGGCGAGCCGTACGATATCGAGGTCCGCATCATCGCGGCGGACGGCACCGAAAAGTGGGTGCGTACGCGGGCCGACCCGCAGTTCGAGAACGGCACCTGCAAACGTGTCCGGGGGACGATACGGGACATCACCGAACGCAAGGAACGGGAACAGAACATCGCACAGACCAAAGAGTGGTATCAGACGCTGCTGGACGGCGCCCCGGACGCGGTCTTCGTCGCTGACGCCGACTCCGGCGAAATCCGCGAGACCAACCAGGCGGCGACACGGCTGCTCGGCCGGTCTCGCGAGGAGATTGTCGGGCTCGACCAGACGGCGCTCCATCCTCCAGAGAAGGCCGGGGAGTACGCCGACGTGTTCAGTGAACACGTCGGTGCTGACGGTGGCCGTGACGAGACGCTCGGGGAGCAGGTCGAACTCGCCGTCGTCGACACGGACGGCGAGCAGATACCTGTAGAGATCAACGCCCAGACCGTCGAAATCGACGGGGAGGAGTACAATCAGGGGTACTTCCGCGATATCTCGGCCCGGAAGGAGCGCGAACGCGAACTCAGGCGGCAGAACGACCGTCTCGACGAGTTCGTGACGGTGGTGAGCCACGACCTCCGGAACCCGCTCCGGACGCTTTCGGCGTCACTGGACCTCATCGAGACCGACGACGAAGAGTCACTCGAACGCTGTCACGACACCGTGGCTCGGATGGAGCGGCTCATCGATAATCTGGTGAACCTCGCGCGACACGGTGAGACGGACTCCGAGCCAGCGCCGGTCCGGCTTCCGGACCTTGCCAGGGCGTCTGCCCGGACGACCGGGGTGTCTGCGGACGCACTCTCAGTGACGACGGACGCGACCATCGTCGCCGAGGAATCCCGTCTCAGACACCTGTTCGAGAACCTCTTTGCCAACGCAATCAGCCACGGCGGTCAGGACGTCTCGATTACCGTCGGCCGCCTCGACGACGGCTTCTACGTGGCCGACGACGGGTCGGGCATTCCCGTGGCCGAACGCGACCGCGTCTTCAGAGTCGGCTACTCGACGAGTGGCGAAGGAACCGGCTTCGGACTGAACATCGTCAAGCAGGTGGCCGAGGCACACGGCTGGTCGATTCGGGCGACGGCGAGTGCTGAGGGGGGCGCCCGCTTCGAGATTACCGGCGTCGAGTTCACGGCGGACTGACTGGCGCGGCCTACAGCGTTCGGAGTTTCCACCGGAGCATCCGGGGCAGGTGTCCAAGCACCGCCGGGAACGAGATGCCGAGCTGTCGCTTGAACGTCGCCAGGTCCCAGTAATCCCGCCAGGTCGTAATGCCCGCATCTGACATCGTAAACAGCGAGACGGTGGGCAGTGCGAGCGACTCGCCAGTCGGGGGAACGTGTTCCAGTGACTCCTCGAACGTCCCGTAAAGCGTCGCTTGCACGGCGACCGTGCTGTCCTCGCCCCCGATAACCCGCTCGCGCTCCCACCTGGCGTCGGGGAACACGTCGAAGAAGCCGACACACATCTCGTGGAACTCGGCTTTCGCGAGCGGTTCGTCCTGGAACGGGTCGGTAAAGGTCCCTTCGGGGGCCATCTCGGCGACGATGCCGTCCGTATCGTGGTCGTTGAACGCCTCGAACACCCGCTCTACGCGCCGTACCCTCTCAGCCCGGGACATGACCGTAGCCTACTCCGGGCGGGAGTGATAACCGCTTGGACTGTGCGAACGAGTTGTCCGGGAACCGCCGTCGAATCGCGATGGCCTCGGCGTTGGGACGCCTCGCGTTCAGCCCCTGGATTCGGGGGTAAACTACACGAAGCTGGGCGATAGAAACTTGGGTACTAATGCCCGAGATAACGGTCACCGAGTCACAGCGTGAGCGTCTAGAGGCGATTCAGGAAGAGATCGAGTCGGCCTACATCGACACGTACGGCCACATCCGGACGACGGATGTCGTCCAGTATCTCCTCGACACGTACACGCCCCCCGAGCAGCAGGGCGACGTCGCCCACGAACGAATCGCCACAGCCGAGTTCGGGGCGCTCCAGGCGGTCGCGACCGACGTCGAAGGAGTCCCCGGCAGCGGCATCGACGCCGAGACCATGCGAGGGGAACTGCTCTCGACGCTGGGGGTCGGGGAGTTCGCGGCGCGACTCGCCGACGTCGAGGGCGGCGACGCAGAAAGCGGGGTCGAGGACGACGCGGCGGAGACCAGTGAGGCCGACGAGTCGTCGTCGGAGACACCGTCGACTGCGGAAACGGACGCCGATGACGATTCGGAGCCCGAGACTGATGCGGACGACGAGGCAGCGGACGAGACTGATGTGGGTGAGGAGACGGGGGACGAGACTGACGCGGGTGAGGAGGTGGGAGACGAGACTGACGCGGGCGCGGAGACGGAGAGCGACGATAGTGGCGGGAGCACGTCGACCTCGGCAGCAGCCAACGACGGGCCGGGTGCGGTCCTCTCGGCGGCCAACCAGCTACTGACCGACCACGAGGACAAGTGGCGCGAGGGCGGGAGCGACTCGCCGTACGAGGTCGACCTGCCGGACGGGACGACTGAGACGGTTCGAACGAAAGACGACGTGAGAGGATTGCTGTTCAAACACTACTGAGCCGGGGGCGACCGGTTCGGGCGGCCGCTAGTTCTCGCCCCAGTCCAGCGCCGCCCCGAGGTCGTGCTGGGGCGGCGAACAGGCGAAGTCCCGGCAGGCGTACACCGTCGGTTCGCCGTCGGCGGCGTCACGGCCGGCCCAGATTGGCGGTGCCTCGTCAAGGTCTATGGTTTCGAGCCAGGACTGGAACGCGCCGTCGTCGTCGGGCCGCCAGGCCAGCAGCCGGCGCGGGACGTACCGCTCGGCGAGCGTCTCGGTCCACTCGCTGGGCGGGTCGGCCGGGTCACAGACGAGCGTCAGTTCGAGCGACCCCTGCTCGTAGGTGTCCGTCGCGAGGGTGAGCGAGGCGTGCTGGAGCGGGTTCGCCGAGGTGCGGTCGGCGTGGCTCCGGAGGACCCGTTCGGCGACTTCACCCAGGCGGTCACCCTCTCGGAAGTGGTCGAGTTCCAGCAGGAGCGAGGCGGCCACACCCGTACTGGAGGGCGTGGACTGGTCGGTCAGTTCCTGCGGGCGGGCGACGAGCGACTCGCCGCCGGTCGGGGTGAAATACAGCGTCCCCTCCTCGCTGTCCCAGAACGCCTCGACGATAGCGTCGGCCAGCTCCAGCGCGAACGCCAGATACTCGACCTCGCCGGTGGCCTGATACAGGTCGAAGGCGCCACGGCCGAGGAACGCGTAGTCCTCGAGATAGCCGTCGATGGCAACGTCGCCGTCCTTGTAGCGACGTGAGAGCCGTTTCTCGGACTCGTCCCAGAGGTGCTCGCGGACGAAGCCCAGGGCGTCGGCGGCCACGTCGGCGTAGGCGTCGTCGAGCACCACGGCGCCCTCGGCGAGGGTGGATATCATCAACCCGTTCCAGCCGGCCAGTATCTTCTCGTCGCGGGCGGGCCGGGGGCGCTCCTCGCGGGCCTCGAAGGCCTCGTTGAGCGCCCCCTGCAGTTTCTCGGTCAACTCGGCCTCGCTCAGTTCGTACTCTTCGGCCAGCACGTCCACGGGCTTGCGAACACCCAGGACCGTCGCACCCTCGAAGTTCCCCTTCTCGCTGACACCGAAGTACTCACAGAAGATATCCGCCGCCTGCTCGTCCGCGACGGCTTCGTGGACCTGTTCGGGCGTCCAGACGTAGAAGGCACCCTCTTCAGTGTCGGCCTTGGGCTCACTTCCTGGCGGTCGACTCACTGCATCGAGCGTGCTGAAGAAGCCACCCTCCTCGTGCTGGAGTTCCCGCTGGACGAACTCGAACGTCTCCCGGACCACGGAGGCGTACCGCTCGTTGCCGATGGCCTGATACCCCGCGAGGAAGGCCCGCGGAATCTCGGCGTTGTCGTACAGCATCTTCTCGAAGTGGGGCACCGCCCACTGCATATCCGTCGAGTAGCGGTGGAAGCCGCCGCCGACGTGGTCGTACAGGCCACGGTCGGCCATCGCGTTGAGCGTCTGTTCGACGACGGTCAGGTAGTCGTCGCTGGGCTCCCCACCGCCACCCTGTGGTCCGGAGAGCCCGCCGCCGCTCGGCGCCTCGCCGTCCGCGTGAGCACGAAGCAAGGCGTGGATACGGCCGGTCTGGGGGAACTTCGGGCCGCCCGACCCCCAGCCGCCGTGGTCGCGGTCCGCACCGCGGTGGGCGATGGTCGCCGCCGTCCCGATGATGTTCTCGTCGGGGTCGCCGGGCTCGCCGACGTCTTCGAGGTCGCTCTCGATGGCGTCGGTCCACTGCTGGGCGCGGTTCTCCATCTCGCTGCGTTGTTCAGGGTCAGACCAGGAGTTTGCGAGCCGGTCCAGAAGCTGTGAAAAGCCGGGGCGACCGTGTTTCTCTTCGGGTGGGAAGTACGTCCCCACGTAGAACGGTTTCCCGTCGGGCGTGAGCCACGCGGAGAGGGGCCACCCGCCGCCGCCGGTCACCTGCTGACAGATGCTCATGTAGACCGAATCGAGGTCTGGCCGCTCCTCCCGGTCGACCTTGACGGGGACGAAGTGCTCGTTCAGCATCTCCGCGACGGCCTCGTCCTCGAAGCTCTCCTCCTCCATGACGTGACACCAGTGACAGGCGGCGTAGCCGATAGAGAGGAAGATGGGGACGTCACGTTCTTTCGCGGCCGCTAGGGCCTGCTCGTCCCAGGGCTGCCAGTTGACGGGGTTGTCCGCGTGCTGGCGCAGATAGGGGCTCTCGGCCTCGTCGAGTCGGTTCCGCTCGGTGGGGGGCGTGCTGTCGCTCATGGCTGTCACTCGGAGAGCCACACGCAAAAGCGGTGTGTCCTGTGTTCTCGGCGGCCGATGGGAGGCCCTGTCGGACTTTTCCAGCCCACACAAGACATATGCACCGATATGATGACCAACCAACATGGACAAGACAGTGGACCTCTCGCTGTCCCAGCGGACGGTGCAGTATTTCGTCGCGGCTGGCGTTACCTGGTTCTTCGCGCTGGCAGCGTTCGGCTTGCTGACCACGTTCACCGACGTGGCTATCCGAACGGCCCTCGTGGCCACGGTCGTTGCGTGGCTCGTGGTGACGGTACTGTGGGTCCGCCGGCTCGGCGGCGACGACGACGCCACGACGTGGGACGCCATTCCGGAGTGGCAGTACAACGGCCGGTTCGCCGAGGCGGGCGGACTGACCCGGAGCGAGCAGGAAGCGGCACTCGACGAACTCAACGACGAGGAGTGAGCGGTCGGGTCGACACTGGGAGGGGACAGCCTGAGCCACTGAAAGACAATACTTACGTCGAAGCCAGTCAGGCCTTGAGGTATGACAGAGACAGTGCTGCTCGTGGGTGGCGGCGGCCGCGAACACGCCGTCGCACGTGCACTCGCAGACTCCGACGCCGACCTCTACGCCTGTGCGGGCAACCGAAACCCGGGTATCGTCGAACTGGCCGAAGGGTTCGAGACCCTGGAGACGACCAACCCCCAGGCGGTTACCGAGTACGCCGAATCGGTCGACGCCACGCTCGCCGTCGTCGGTCCGGAGGCACCCCTCGCCGCCGGCGTCGCCGACGCGCTCGACGAGGCCGGCGTCTACGCCTTCGGTCCGCAGGCCGAGGAGGCCCGCATCGAGACGGACAAGGCCTTCCAGCGTCGGTTCATGGCCGAACACGACATCCCCGGCTGTCCGGACTTCGAGACGTTCGACGATATGGAGGCCGCCTGTGACTACATCGACGAGTACGACGGCGACCTCGCCGTCAAACCCGCCGGCCTGACCGGCGGCAAAGGGGTCCGTGTCATCGGCGACCAGTGCACCGCCGCGGAGGCCAAGGAGTACCTCCGTGACTCGGACTACGACCGCGTCGTCCTCGAAGAGCGACTGGTCGGCGAGGAGTTCACGGTTCAGGCCTTCGTCGCGAACGGCCAGCTTCGCGTGACGCCGGCCGTCCAGGACCACAAGCGCGCCTACGAGGGCGACGAAGGGCCAAACACCGGCGGGATGGGGAGCTACTCCGACGCCAGCCTGGAGCTGCCCTTTATGACCGAAGACGACTACGACGCTGCCGTCGACGTGCTGCGAGCCACCGTCGATGCCCTGGACGGCTACAAGGGCGTGCTGTACGGCCAGTTCATGCTGACCGAGACCGGCCCCCGCGTCGTGGAGTTCAACGCCCGCTTCGGTGACCCCGAGGCGATGAACACCCTCCCCGTGCTCAACACGGACTTCCTCGACGTGCTCGTCGCCGCCCGCGAGGAGCGCTCGATTCCACAGTTGTCCTTCCAGCCCAAAGCCACGGTCTGTAAGTACGCCGTCCCCGACGGCTACCCGACCGACCCCGAGGCTGGCGCGAAGGTCACCATCGACGCCGAGAACGCCGGCGACGCCCTGCTGTTCTACGCCTCCGTCGACGACCGCGAGGACGGCATCTACACGACGACCTCACGGTCCTACGCCGTCGTGGGCATCGCCGACTCGATTACGGAGGCCGAGGAAATCGCCGAGGGCGCCCTCCAGCGAGCGGGAACCGAGGGCCTGCGTGTGCGCCACGACATCGGCAAACCCGACCTCGTCCAGCAGCGCATCGACCACATGGACGAGATCCGGGACTAGGAGCGGTATCTGTTTTCACGACTTGCGAGATCACGATTGTTTACAGCCAGAAAGCCCCGGCGGGCTCCGGTCGGGGGTCTCGTTGCGCCCTTCACTCACTTCGTTCGTTCCAGTGCTTACTTCGTCCGCCTTCCCGGAGCCCGCCGCCCCTTTCAGTCCCGCCCCGTGGACCAGCCGACCGGGCGGGACTGAAAGGGGCCGGACGCTCAGGGAGCGAGATCGTTCGAAAGGCGCTTCGCGCCTTTCGTGATGACGAGAGAGCGAAGCTCTCTCGAACCACGACGTAAGCACGCGAGCGAAGCGAGCGCGCGCAGCGAGTCGCAGCCCCTGAGCGTCCGGGGGCTTTCTGGCTGTTTGGAACAAGAGTTTCGGCGCCGGTAACAACACTTCCTCACACTGCTAGCGGGGCGTTCAAGAGGGGAGCCGTACAAGCGACAGGCGTGAGCGACGCGACAGAGCCAGACGCCGAGCCGGAGCAGAGACACGACCGACTCCATCGCGTCGCGACCCCTGGCCCGCGCAACTCGTTGTTCCCGTGGCCGGACGGGAAAGGCCGGCTGCGAATAATGATCAACTACGTCGTCATCCTGGTCTGTCGGGTCTCGCCGAGTTTACCGCTCAAGAACTGGCTCCTGCGTCGTCTCGGTGTCACCGTCGGCGAGGGGGTCGCCTGGGGGCTCGAATCCACGCCGGACGTGTTCTGGCCGGAACTCATCACCGTGAAAGACGACGCTATCGTCGGCTACGACGCGACCCTGCTCTGTCACGAGTTCCTGCAAGAGGAGTACCGGACCGGCGAGGTCGTCGTCGGCGAGCGGGCGATGATAGGCGCGGGCGCTATCGTCCTGCCGGGGGTCGAGATTGGTCCCGACGCCCAGGTCGCGGCGAACTCGCTGGTCGTCGCAGACGTGCCGGCCGGCGAGACAGTCGCCGGCGTTCCGGCCGAGCCGCTGGGCGGCGGTGACAGTGGCGAGAGCGGGGAGCGAGTCGACTGAAAAACGGTCCGAGCGGGCCGACCGACTACTCTCGCACGCGGACGATACCCTCTTTCATCACCTGCTGGTTCGGGATAATGTGCTCTTTCCCGTCGGCCTCGACGCGGGTGACGAACATATCCACTTCCTGGACGACGCCGCGCTGGTCGCCGATGACGACCTCGTCGCCGATGCTGTAAGGTTCGGTGAGTAACAGATAGAGCCCGGCGGCGGCAGCCGCCAGCAGGTCCTTCAGCGCCAGCCCGGTGAGAAAGACCAGCCCGAAGGCGTAGGCGGCAAGCAGGATGAGCAGCGCCAGCGTCGCGACGCCCAGCTGGCCGAGTGCGATGAGGATAGCGAGATAGAAGATGCTGTACTTGACGATTTCGGGGACGATGCCCGCCTCAGGGAGCTTGACGCTGCGGAGGCGCTCGGAGACGACCAGCTTCGCTTTGTCACCGGCGATGAGGCCGATGATGATGGCGAAGACGGCGATAAAGAGGTTCGGGAGGAAGGCGGTAAAGCGGGTCCAGTAGGCCTCTGGCTGGACGAGCTGGGCGATGTTCAGGGCGACGGTGATGGAGATGATGTAGACGAACAGCGCGGCCAGATTCGAGACGATGCCGACCGTCGAGGTGCCCAGGCTGCGGGCGGTCCGCTCGAAGGGGGTCCCCTCGACGGTCTCCGGGACGCCGAGTTCCTCCATGAACTGACGGGAGGCCCGCCAGACGAGAAAGCCGGCCAGCAGGCCGATACCCAGGACGACGAGCGAGACGACGAAGGTCCCCTGCGGTGAGAACAGCGTCCGGATGAGGTCGGGCCAGTCCTGAATCGACTGCATCGTTAGTACTCCTCTGGGTCGATCTCCAGAACGAGCTCCCCACCTTTGAACGCCCGGACCAGCCCGTCGCTCTCCGAGAGGACGATTGCCGTCGCGTTCGTGTCGCGAGTGATGGCCCCGCCGGCCATGTGGCGGGCGCCAAGGCCCTTCGGGATGTCCACGCCCTCGGCGGAGGGTTCGAGATAGCGGTAGGCCGACACTATCTTCCCGGCGTCGGAGATGACGAAGGCGCCGTCGAGCCGGGAGAACTCCTTGAGCATCACGTTGACGATGGGGTCGCCGACGTGGACGTGGGACTTCTCGAAGGGGTTGTACGAGAGCGGCCGTGACTTGTTCATCACCTTGCCGGCGTCGCCGACGACGAAGAGGGCGCCGACTGGCTTGCCCTTCTGGCCTTTCTTCCCGAGTTCGACGGCCACCTCGAAGACGTCTCTGACGACGCCGGGTTCGGCCCGCGAGTTGACAAAGAGGTCATAGACGCCCGACGGCGAGAACTCGTTGGTCTGGATGCGGGCGACGGCGTTTGCCGTCCCGTTCATGAAGTCGCTCACGCAGGCCACTTCGTCGCCCTCTTCGATGAGTTCCTGCTCCATCGCGCCCTCGATGCCAAAGCGGATGCGTCCCTCGAGGTCAGTAAAATCGATGGGGAGTTGCACGAACTCGTCGGCGTCGACGGTGTTCTCCGGCCCGACCACGACTACGGTGCCGTCTACCTCTCTGAGCGTCTCGTAGTCACTCGAACTCGGCGAGAAAAGAAAGACGGCGTCGATATCTGCGACCAGTCTATCGACCAGGTCGCGCAACTCGGTCATTGTTCCTACCACGACGGCTAACAAGAAAAAACCTTATGGGCGATCAGCCGTCCGTCAGCGTTCCGTCTGACAGATTGTTCCCCAAACCGGACAGTCAGTCGGCCAGCAGGTCGTCGAAGGCGCCACTGGCCGGGTGGGCGTGACAGTAGGTCCCGACCGTGGCGTATTCGGTCAGCCCGTCGTGGTCGCCGTCGATGCCGTCGCCGCGCTCGACGTCGAACGCGAAGGTGGCGTCACCATCGACGGTCGCGGCGGAGTAGTGGAACTCGTGGCCCCGCCGACGGCTCCCCGCGGGTGCGACCGGCGAGTCGCGGCGAGCGCGCAGTTCCACGTGGTCCAGCGCCTGGTAGCGCTCGCGCATCTCGACGGTCGCCGGGAGGACGCCGGCCATTTCATAACTACGGCCCTCGACGGTTGTCAGTGACTCCGACAGGGCCATCAGCCCGCCACACTCCCCGTAGACAGGTAGTCCATCTGCCGCCCTGGCCGCGAGGTCGTCGAGCGTCGCGGAGTCCGAAAGCGTCTCGGCGTGCAGTTCCGGGTAGCCGCCGGGGAGGTAGACGGCGTCGGCGTCGGGCACCGGGTCGCCGGCCAGTGGTGAGAACGGGGCAACGGCGCCGTCGAAGCGCTCCCGCAGGCTCGGATACCGGAAACAGAACGCGGCGTCACTGGCGACGGCGAGCGTCCGTTCGGCGTCGGCCCAGCGACCGGTTTCGAGCGGGCGTTCGGGGTCCGCCGCTGGCGGCTCGCGGGCGAGGGCGGCGATGGCATCGGCGTCGATGGTCTCGGCCGCTTCGTCGAGCGCACCTTCGTCGACCGGCGACTCGGTGCCCATCTCCAGGCCGAGATGCCGGTCGGGAATCTCCAGGTCCGACGTGGGCGGGACGCGTCCGAGATACGCGATATCGTCGGGTAGCGCCTCGCGGATACCGTCGGCGTGGCGCCCCCCGTGAGCGCGCTGTGCGACGACGCCGGCGACGTCGATATCGACGCCGGAATGGGCGGCGTACTCCCTGAACCCGAGCGCCGTCGCGCCGACGCTTTGCATCCCCGCTTTGGCGTCGACCACCAGGACGACCGGGAGGTCGAGCACCTCGGCGACGCGGGCCGTCGACACCTTCGTCCCGTCGTACAGGCCCATCATCCCCTCGACGACGCAGACGTCGCCCTCGCCCCGCCAGTAGGTCCGCCGGGTGCCCTCTTCGCCGGCCAGCCAGGGGTCCAGCGACCGCGATGGTTTGCCCGCGACGGCGGTGTGGTGGCTCGGGTCGATGAAGTCCGGCCCCGCCTTCGCTGGCTGGGGGTCGTAGCCCGCTGCCTCCAGGGCCCGCATGGTCGCCATCGCTGCCACGGTCTTGCCGACGCCCGAGGCGGTCCCGCCCAGCACGACCCCCTTCATCGGGACGCACCGCCGGCGTTCGGCGTCGTGTCGGCCGCGTGCTCACCCAGCAGGTCGTCGTACACCGCCGCGAAGCGCTCGCGGACGTCGGCCATCGGTATCCCGGCCCGGTCGGCCATCGTCAGCGCCCCGCCCATGCCGACGCCCTCCTTGGCTTCGCCGGCGACGAACCGCTCCATGGCGACGTGGTCGCTCGCGTCGAAGCCGGGGTCGGTGACGGTCAGGTCGAGGTCGAGGTCTGTGGCACTGGATCGGAGGTCCACCGTCCGGTCGTCGGCGACGTAGCTCGTCGTCGCCAGTCCGAGCCGCCCCTCGTAGCCGGTGTGGCGGACCAGGGCCCCAACGGCGAGTTGCTGTGTGCCGCCGGCCAGTGTCACTGCGGTGTCGGTCTCGACGGCCCCGGTGGTGAGTCCGGCGAGCGTCGCGAGCACCGGGTCACCCATCCGCCGCACTGCTCGCTTGGGTTCACCCGCGGCGTCGCCCGGCTCCATCGAACTCGCTTCGAGCCCCTCGCGGACGGCCTGCTCCTTTCGTTCGATTGGGTTCTCGGGCAACGACGAGGAGACCATCGCCTCCTCGCCAAGCGCCCGCAAAACGCCGAGGGCGGTCGTCGTCCCGCCCGGAATCGTCTCGGCCAGCCACAGTTCGTTCGTCGGGAGCTTGCGGCCGAACTGCCGGGCCGCCTCGAACGCCCCGTACGCCGTCGGTACCGGGTCCTGCTCACCGATGTCCCGGCCGACGCCGGCACCGACCGAGACCGTGGGTGCGGCCGTGGGTTCGGCAAGCCCGCCGTCGACGACTGTCAACTCGACGTCCAGGAGCTCTCGCACTGCCCGCGTCACCAGCGCCGGCGTCGGACAGCCGCTCGGACTCACTGGGACCGTCTCGGTCCGGACCGGCCGTCCGTACGTGAGCAGTTCCGCGTCCGCCGCGGGCGTCGTCGACAGCAGGTCAGCGTCCGCGCCAGCGGCGCTGATACCCTCTCGTCGCGCCGTCTCCGTCGTCCCGGCGACCAGGACGAACCGTGTCGCCTCCGGGGACCGTGTCATACTAGTTTGGACTACTGCAACCGGACTTTAACGCTCCGGTCGTGCCAGGAAGTGTGGGCGTCGAATGCGTGGCTGGGTCGAGAGGCCGTCGGTCTCTCGTCTCGATGAGCGAGTCACGCAGGCAGCAGGAAAACCGAACATGACCGGGCGCTCGTCGTGTCGAGAGATTCAAGAGCGTCGGGGGCGGGTGTGGGAGTAAGATGCGGCACGACCACATCATCAGCGCCAAACAGCTGTCGCGGGCCGACATCGAGGCGGTGCTCGACCACGCGGCCGACATCGCGGCGGACCCGGGAGCCTACGCCGACCGGCACGCCGACACGCTGCTGGGGCTGCTCTTTTTCGAACCCAGCACGCGCACGAAGATGAGCTTCACGACGGCGATGAAGCGCCTGGGCGGGGACATCGTCGACATGGGGTCGGTGGAGTCCTCCAGCGTGAAGAAGGGTGAGTCCCTGGCCGATACGGTACGCGTCGTCGAGGGCTATGCCGACGCGCTGGTCCTGCGCCACCCGATGGAGGGGTCGTCGAAGATGGCCAGCGAGTTCGTCGACGTCCCGCTGGTCAACGCCGGCGACGGCGCCGGGCAGCACCCGACCCAGACGCTGCTTGACCTCTACACGATACGGGAGAACGCCGGCTTCGACGACCTGACTATCGGTATCATGGGCGACCTGAAGTACGGTCGCACGGTCCACTCGCTGGCCCACGCGCTGACGAACGTCGACGCCCACCAGCACTTCATCAGCCCCGAGTCCCTGCAGCTGCCCCGCTCCGTTCGGTACGACCTCCACCAGGAGGGTGCCGAAGTGCGCGAACACACCGAGCTGGACGAAGTCCTCCCGGAACTCGACGTGCTCTATGTCACCCGAATCCAGCGCGAGCGGTTCCCCGACGAGAGCGAGTACCGGGCTGTCGCCGGGCAGTACCAGATAGACAGCGAGACTCTCGAGGCCGCCAAGGACGACCTGACCGTGATGCATCCGCTGCCCCGCGTCGACGAGATCGCCCACGACATCGACGACACCGACTATGCGACCTATTTCGAACAGGCCCACAACGGCGTCCCCGTCAGGATGGCGCTGCTCGATATGCTTCTGGAGGCAAACGAATGACCGACGACGACCAGCAACTCCGCGTCTCGAAGATACGCAACGGCACCGTCATCGACCATATCACGGGCGGCCAGGCGCTGAACGTGCTGGCCATTCTGGGCATCGACGGCACCAGCGGCGACTCCGTCTCCGTCGCGATGAACATGCCCTCCGACCGGCTGGGGAAGAAAGACATCGTGAAAGTCGAGGGCAAGGAGCTCTCCCAGAACGAGGTCGACGTCCTCTCGCTTATCGCGCCCGCAGCTTCCATCAACATCGTCCGGGACTTCGAGGTCGTCGAGAAGGCCCGTGTCGAGCGCCCTTCGATGGTCGAGGGCGTCCTGGAATGTCCCAACCACAACTGCATCTCGACGGAGGACGAACCGGTCAAGTCCCGTTTTGCCGTCGTCGACGACGGCGTCCGCTGTGAGTACTGCGAGACGATTATCCGGGACAACCTGCCGGCCCACATCCTCGCGGAGTGAGCGCTACTCAACGGGCTCTAGCTCCCACAGGCGCGCCTCGGTATCGACGCTTGTGAGCGAGCGCGCCGGAACAGCGCCCTCGACGTCGGTCACGTCGAGGCGGTCGAGCAGCGACCGGAGGCTCCGCTCGCCGTCGGCCAGTGTCGCCCGCGCCGCCCGCAGTGTCGGTTCGACCCGGTACACTGCGTGCAGGGGTTCCGGGCCGCCCTCCGTTCGGGGAACGACTGCGTCGCTGCTTTCCAGTCGGCTCCGTAGCCCCGACAGTGCCTCGGCCTCGGCCAGCGGCATATCACAGCCCAGCACGACCGCACGGTCGGTGTCCACGGCGGCGAGCGCGGTCGCCAGCCCGGACAGCGGTCCCTCGTCTGGCTGCTCGTCGAGCGCCCACGCGAGGTCCACGTCGAGTCCCGCCAGCGCGTCGGCGAAGGCGGTCCGCTGGTCCGGCCGGCAGTTCACGACGACGCCGTCGCTCACCGCACCGAGGGTCGCGACGACGTGGGCGAGCATCGGTCGGCCGTCGAGTTCGGCCAGGGCCTTCTCCCGGTCCCCGAAGCGGGTCGAGCGGCCGCCCGCCACGACGACGCCGGTGGTGTTCATAGACGGGCGAACGCACGCGCTGCAGTTACCTGTAGGTATCCCCGACAGTTTTGCCCCACGGGGCCGCTGTCGGGGGTATGAGCGACCACGAGGATCACGACCACGGAGACGGCTCGCACGGGGACGACAACCACGACGACCACCACGCACACGACGAAGACGCGGTCTCGATTGCCGTCGTCACCGTCTCCTCCTCGCGCACACTGGAGGAGGACCCCGGCGGTGACGTCATCGAGGCGGCACTGACCGATGCCGGTCACGACGTAACCGACCGATTGCTCGCCACCGACGACCGGGTCGCCATCGCCCACGCGGTGACGGGCGCCCTCGAGGCAGGCGCCGACGTGGTGGTGACGACCGGCGGCACCGGGCTGACGGCCGACGACGTGACCGTCGACGCCACCCGTCCGCTGTTCGACCGCGAGATTCCCGGCTTCGGGGAGCTGTTCCGCTACGTCTCCTTCGAGGAAGTCGGCCCGATGGCGATGGCTTCGCGGGCCACTGCCGGCGTCGTCGCCGACCGGCTGGTCTTCTGTCTGCCCGGCAGCGAGAACGCGGCCCGCACCGGGAGCGAGCAGCTGGTCGCCCCCGCTGTGGGTCACCTGCTTGGACTCGTCAGGCGGTGAGCGGGCGTTAGCCCGCGAGGCATGTCAGAAAGCGGTCTGACGGTGTCAGCACTCACCGGCCCGGTCGATATCGGTCTCGCCTGCGGTCAGTTCGCTTTCGAGCGTGTCCCGGTCCCCGTCACTGCCGGCCTGGGACGCAGCCACGAAGTGGTCCATCGCGTTCCGGAGGTGGCCGACACGACACAGCGCCCGGTCAATTTCCGGGCCGTACGCCTCGCCGGCGTCCGACTGAGCCCCTGTGAAGACGCGTTCGGCCTCTCCGAGTGTGCTGTCGGCCGTCTGAAACTTCGACTTGGCCGCCTCGAAGTTCCTGCCCCGCAGTTCTTGTCGCCCTGCCTCGGCTGTCGCTCGACTCTGTACGACCAGGCCGTAGCCCTCACTCAGGGACTGCAGGACCGAGGTCCGCTGGAACGCCCGGTCGAACGCGTCGTCGAAGAAGCTGGCCTCGTCGCCGGGTTCCCCGTCCGAGAACGTCGTCTCCGCACGGTCGGCGGTGGCGCCGGCATCACTGAACGCGGTGTCTGCCTGGTCGTAGTTCTCGTCGCGGAACGCGGCCTCGCCGTCTTCGAGGTGGTCGCGCGCGTCGAGAACGTCTACGTACCCGTCCGAGAGCGACTGCATCGCCGTCGCCCGCTCCTGGGCTGTCTGGAACTCCTCGACGCACTCGTCGTCCCGGACGGTCGCCCCCTCCTCGAATCGGTCCGACGCTGTCGTCGCGTCCTCGCTCCCGTCCCTGAGAGCTGTCCGCGGGTCGCCGTCGCCCGCCTTTCGATGGCCGATTCCGCGGCGCTGACGTGGTCGCGGCTATCGAGCAACGAGATGTACCCCGCGGACAGTCGGTCGAGTGCGCGACTCCGTTCCTCACCCGTCGTGAGCTCGCTCTGGAGGTCGTCGGCCACCCCCTCCATAGCGTCCGTAAACTCCGATTCGGCGTCGCTGAAGCTCGATTGTGCCCCCGAGAACGACTCCCTGGCCGCGTCGAACTTCTCCGCGTCGACCTCGTCTTGGGCCGTCTGTACCCCGTCGATTCCCGCGACGTACGTGTCGTACCCGACTGCGAGACCCTCGACACCGACGATATACCCGAGCAGTGTGTCGACGCCAGAGCTCAGCGCATCGTACCTGGCTTCGACCGCACGGAGGCGCTCGCGGTCCGCCGATGCGAGTGCCGTCTCGGCGTCCTCCTGGTCGGTACGTGCGGCCGCGCTGGCAGTCGTCGCCTCCGCTAGCGTCGCGCTCGCGGCGTCGGTATCGATGTCGTCGCCGTCGAAACTGTCGTCTACTTCCGCCAGGCGATTGCTTGCTGTGGTGACGTTCGCAACCGCGTCGACTGTCCCACCGACGCCGTCGGCGTACCGCCTGACCGCTCGAACGTCGGCCTGCTCGGCGCCGTTGTCCTCGGCACGTGCTATCGCTTCGCGAGCGGCCGTCACTCGCTCTCGTGGCTTGCTGGCGTCGAACGTCCGTCGTTGGGTGTCGCTCTCAGAAGGCGTTCCCTCACCATCGGAGCCGTTGTCAGGACCATCGGTCCCGTCTCCGTTCTGGAACTCGTCGACCGAGAGCGCGGCCTTGTTGAGTTGCCCGACGGCCACCGCGAGATTGTCCGCGGCGCTGGGCTCGTAGGTCCCCTGTGCGTTCTCGGAGTCGCCGAGCGCACTACAGCCGGCGATACCGGCCGTGCCAGCGTGCCCAGTAGAAATTCGCGCCGTCCCATGCGTTCTCATGCGATTCGGACCACGTAACTGTTCTGGCGGTCGCGTTCGATTCGGGCGCGGTGGCATCGCCCTTGCCAGCACGCTTATTCTCTCCCACACTATCTATGTCCTATGGACGGTGACGAACGCGGACCTCCCGTCTTTATCGTGGCCGTTCTCGGCCGGATACGGGGGCTATCGCGACGAAAACTGGTAGTTGGGAGCGGTGTTCTTACCACACTCGTCGTCGTCGCCCTGCTACTCGCTCTCGTTCCGACAGGAGTCTCGGACTGGTCGTCAGCGATAGCGCCTCCCTCAGCGCCACGCCGGCGACGCCCGACAACGAGACGCTGACCGACACCGGGTACGAACTCAACGACACCGACACCGTCACCGTCGAACGGCAATTCACTGTCGCCGGGCGAGACCGGACCGTCGTGGTGAACAACCCCCAGCGCGTCTACCACAAGCCGGTCGCGGTGGGCAACCGGACGGTGACAGGCGGGGTGTTCGCCACTGCCTCGACACCGGCGATAAACGTCGCGGGCTCTCCCCGGAATCCGATCGCCGAAGAGAGCCACAGGGAACTGCTCGGCCGGTTCCAGTCGAATCTCGGCGTCGCCGATACCGCGACGGTCGAGAACGTCACGACCCACGAGGCCGTCATGCTAGGCAGTCAGACGACCGTGACGCAGTTCGAGACGAACCTCTCGGTCGACGGGGAGCGACGCGAGTTCGCTATTTACGTTACGACAGCGCGCGCGGGCGGCGATATCGTCGTCGCAATCGGCGGGCACCCGACGGCCTTTGCCGACGAGCGTGTCGCTATCATGCGGCTCATCTACGCCGTCGAGGCCGGCGGCCGGTAACGGATATCCCTATCGTTTTCCGTTCGGTCGCGGAAGGGCGACCCATGACAGAGGAGTTCACGCACGTCGACGCGGACGGCGACGCGCAGATGGTCGACGTCGGCGAGAAGGCCGACACACAGCGCCGCGCGGTCGCGCGGGGGGAGATTCGCCTCTCGACGGCCACACTCGATGCAATTTCCGCCGACGACATCGGCAAAGGCGACGTGCTGACGACGGCCCGAATCGGCGCCATCCAGGCGGTCAAGCACACCTGGGAGACGATTCCGATGTGCCACCAGATTCCCATCACGAACGTCGAGACGGACTTTTCGGTCGGGGACGGCGCCGTCGAATGCACCGTCGCCGTCGAGACGGTCGGCAAGACTGGCTGCGAGATGGAGGCCCTGGAGGGCGTGACGACGGGACTGAACGTCGTCTGGGACATGGTGAAAGCAAGCGAGAAAGACGACGACGGGCAGTACCCCACGGCGGCTATCGAAGACGTCCGCGTCGTCGAGAAGACGAAGTCGGCGCTGGGCGAGTAAGGGCCTCAGCGAGACGGTGTCGTCGCGTCGGCGGTGCCGGTACTCGTCTCGCCGTCCTCGGTCGCCGTGGTCGCGCTCGCGTCTTCGGTCGCCGTCTCGGTCATAGTCGCGTCCTCGGCGGTGTACTCTTCCTCGCCGTACAGCACTTTCGTCCCCGTGGCGACCGGCTGGATGATGTAGCCGTTGGGGCCACGCTTGACCGGCGTGAAGTCGGCGATGAACCTGGTCGTCTCTTCCTCCCGAATCTCGAACGCCGCGTTGAACTTCAGCGGCGCGTTGCCGGGGGTGTCGACCGTCGTCTCGCTCCCGTCGTCGAGGGTCCCCTCGACGCCCGTGACGTCGAGCTGGAGATACCGGTAGTCGCCCGTCTCGACCTCGGTCTCGTCCAGCAGCTGGGTGTTGGCGCCCTGCAACTGGACGAGGTCGGCCTCCTGTGGCTCCTCGAACTCGATGTAACGGCGGCCGTCGGCGTCGGTGCCGTCCTCGGTGGCCGTCTCCGGCGTCTCTTCGGCCGACTCGGTGCCAGATTCGGCGGGCTTGACCCAGATACCCGCAATCGTCACGACACAGGACTCGAAGTCGGCGATGTCGCCCGGCATATCGGTGACACTCGTCGCGAGCGTGCCGTAGGTCTTTGTACCGTCTCCGCCTGTCGAGCCGCTACAGCCGGCGATGAGGCCAGCTGTCGCGGCGACCCCTGCTGTCTGTAGATACTGTCGTCGGTTCACGCCTGATACATCGGCCAGCCTGTGAAGTGCTTGGTGGCCGACGTGGTGGTTGTTTCCCGAGCGGAAACACCTACGTGGGACGGCCAGCAAAACAGTCGTATGCAGGTCCTGGGGATCGTGGGCGACTCCGACAGCGGGAAGACGACGCTGGTCGAACGGCTCGTCGAGCGCTGTGACGGCAGCGTCGCCACCGTGAAGCACTGTACAGACTCGCCGGATATCGACACCGAGGGGAAAGACACCGCCCGACACCGGGCAGCCGGCGCCGCACAGACCGTTGCGCTGACCGACGATGGCGAGTGGTTCGCCACCGGCGAGTCACGCTCGCTGACCGACACGCTCGACGCGCTGGCGCCCGACTACGACTACACGTTCGTCGAGGGGTGCAGCGACGCCTCGCTCCCGAAGGTCGTCCTGGGTGAGCGCGAGGCCGCCGACCCGGTGCTCTCCCGGTTCGACAGCGGCCAGGGTGCCGACCTCGACGAAATCCTCGACGCGCTCGATGAACGGGACCCCTATATCACGCTGGAGACGCTCGTCGAGTCGGTCAAGCGCTCGCCCGACGAAGACCGTTCGGGGGCTATCGCCACCTTCACCGGCCGCGTGCGGGCGAGAGACGGACCCGAGGACCCGCCGACGGAGTTCCTGGAGTTCGAGCGCTACGACGGGGTCGCCCGGGAGCGGATGGCCACCCTGCGGCGGGAACTGGAAGCTCGCGACGGCGTCCACGCCGTCCGGCTCCACCACAAGACCGGCGTCGTCGAGGCCGGGGAGGACATCGTTTTCGTGGTCATCCTGGCCGGCCACCGCGGGGAGGCCTTCGCCGCCGTCCAGGACGGCATCAACCGACTGAAAGCGGAGGTCCCACTGTTCAAGAAGGAAGTCACCGTCGACGAGGAGTTCTGGGCCCACGAGCGGGAGTGTTAGCGTCTCCATACTCGATTCGGTTTACAGCAACGCTTCTTCCTGAGACGGACATCTGTGGCTGTGTCCCGGTAACCGCTCTCCCGGGAAGGTAGGAGACTGCAACCGCCCGTTCGAGCCTGACGTCTGTCCCGTTCGGTAGCGACGTATATGCGTCCTCCCCGAAATTTATAACCAAGTAGTATAACTAGATTATCGATGACGCAGCTCCAGGCGGCTCGCAACGGTACAGTGACCGAGGCGATGGAACGGGTGGCTGAACGGGAACGGACGTCGGCGGAGTTCGTTCGCGAGCAGGTCGCCGACGGGCAGGCGGTCATCCCGGCGAACGTCGACCACGACTCACTCGACCCGATGATTATCGGCCGGGAGTTCGGGACGAAGGTCAACGCCAACATCGGGAACAGCGAGGAGACCAGCGACCTCGAGGGCGAACTGGAAAAACTCCACACCGCGGTTCACTACGGTGCCGACACCGTGATGGACCTCTCGACCGGGAGCGACCTCGACGCTATCCGCGAGGCCAACGTCGAACACTCGCCGGTTCCTATCGGGACGGTCCCCATCTACGAGGCCGTCAAGCGTGTCGATGAGCCGGCCGACATCACACACGAGCTCCTGCTGGATGTCATCGCGAAGCAGGCCAGACAGGGGGTCGACTACATGACCATCCACGCCGGCGTTCGGATGGAACACCTCCCGCTTACGGACGGACGAAAGACGGGTATCGTCTCACGGGGCGGGTCGATTCTCGCGCAGTGGATGGAGGAAAACGGGATGGAGAACCCGCTGTACACGAAGTTCGAGGCGATATGCGATATCTTCGTCGACTACGACGTTACCTTCAGCCTCGGCGACGGCCTGCGACCCGGCTCGCTGGCCGACGCCGGTGACGAGGCCCAGTACGCCGAACTCGACACGCTCGGGGAACTGACCCGGACCGCGTGGGACAACGGCGTGCAGGTGATGGTCGAGGGGCCGGGCCACGTCCCGATGGACGAGGTCGCCGAGCAGGTCGAACGCCAGCAGCGCGTCTGTGACGGCGCGCCGTTCTACGTGCTTGGCCCGCTGGTGACCGACATCGCGCCGGGCTACGACCACATCACCAGCGCTATCGGGGCGACTGAAGCCGCCCGGGCCGGTGCTGCTATGCTCTGTTATGTCACCCCCAAAGAGCACCTCGGACTGCCCGAGCAGGAAGACGTACGGGACGGGCTGGCGGCCTACCGTATCGCCGCGCACTCGGCGGACGTTGCTAACGGTCGCGATGGGGCCCGTGCCTGGGACGACGCGCTCTCGGAGGCCCGCTACGCCTTCGACTGGCGCGAGCAGTTCGACCTGGCGCTCGACCCCGAGCGCGCTAAATCGTACCACGACCAGACCCTCCCCGGTGATAACTACAAGGAGGCCCGCTTTTGCTCGATGTGTGGCGTCGACTTCTGTTCGATGCGCATCGACCAGGACGCACGCGAGGACGGCGAGATGACCGACATCGAGACGGGGAGCGACGAGCGGACCGACGCTGGCGACTCGGCCGCCGCCGAGGTGAACCGTCCGCCGGTCGGCACGCACGGCGGCGCGTCGGTACCATCTGGGGCCCTCGGAGACGACGAGTAAACTCAACGCTCCGATAGTTCTTTATGAGACGGTTGTCTACGATGAAACGATGTCAAAGAAGATACTCCTCCTGCTTACGGTCGTCGCCGCCGTCGGTGCGGCGTACGTCGTCAAGAAGTAACGCGGTCTCCGCCGTCGTATCGTATCCGACCACCCTTTTCAGAACGCTTACCCGACCGACCGGTCTAGTCGTGCCTATGTACGGTGTCGTCACGCGAAACGAGGAGGAGACGGAGTGGTCCGAGTTCGACCGGGCGTTCTACGAGGTCAAAGACGTCACCGGACGGGCGACCGACCCCGTCGAGGGGGCGGTGAACATGGTGTCGTGTTTCGGGGACAACGCCGTCGAGGGCGAGGAAGAACTGCTCGCGTTCGACGACGAGGGAACCGCTGCGACACGGAACGAACCGTACTTCGACTGGACCTACGTCTGTCCGACCCACGACCGCTACCGGGAGGGGCTGCTCGACATTATCGAGGAGGCCGCCGGCGTGAACGAGGACGTGCGACTGGACGACGTCGGCTTCCCGCGCGAGGAGTACTGCCACTGTGACCGATGTGAGCGACGCTTCGCCGACAGTGAGTTCGACGACTGGGAGGCCTGGCGGACCCAGGTCATGACCGACTTCGTCGCGGCGGCCCGCGAGCGGGTCCCCGGCGACCTCTATCTGACACTCTACCCCGACCCCTATCCCGGCCATCTCGAGGCCCGCACCGGCGTCGCCGTCGACGACATCGAGCCCTACGTCGACGAGTTTGTCGTCCCCATCTACGATATGGCCTACTCGACGACCTACTGGCTGGAGATACTCGCGAAGGGCTTTCTCGACCGCCTCTCGACGCCCTTCAGTATCGAGCTGTACGCCGTCGACGTCGATATCGACGACCTCGCGAAGGCGACGGAGGTGGCCGCGGAGTACGGCCACTCGGTGCTCTTTGGCTACGACGCCAGCAACGCACGTGCGACGGTTCGCCGGCTCGGCGCGGACGCCCGCGATGGCCAGTCCTTCGGGCCCGAGTAAAGGCCCGGCAGCCGCCACGTGGCTTTTTACGTCCGTGTGCCGAACTTTCAGCTATGCGACAACGAATTAACCGCGCGTTCAGCCGTGCCAAGTACGCAGCCACCGGCGGGGCCATCGGCGGCGCTATCGGCGGACTGTTCAGTTCGAAGCTCGCGAGCACGGGCGCCGGCATCGGGGCGCTGGTCGGTGCGATGGTCGGCGAGAAGTGGGCCGACGCCGAGCCGGTGGTCGAGCGAGCCAAGGAGTCCGCGAAGGCGAAAGCCGGCGACAAACTGGGCGCGGCGGAGTGACCACGGCGGCGGAGGCCACTCACTCTCGCCGGGGCGTCCCGTCTCACGTCCGGCCGAAACGGTGCTCGCGCCAGCGCAGTATCTCCTCGCGGTCCCGCGTATCCTCGGGCAGTTCGTCGAACCAGCGAGCCTCGCTGATTTCGCCGTCCGGGTCCTGGACGTCTATCTCGGTGGTCTCGGCGCGGGCCTCGAAGACCGGGAGCAGCCCCCAGGTGTTGTTGTTCTCACAGTAAAACTCCACGCGCCCGAGCATCCCCAGCCCCTCGATACGGGCCTCGATACCGCTCTCCTCGGCCAGCTCTCGGAGGGCGGCCTCCCTGAACGATTCCCCGGGGTCGAGTTCGCCGCCGGGTAACACCCACCGACCGACGCCGTCGTGGCGCACCAGCAGGAGCTCGCCAGTAGGCCGGTAGGGGAGCGTGTGCGCGCCGAAGGGGGCGCCGTGGTCCCGGGCGTCCTCGGCGACGGTGCGAAAGCGGGGCCGCTTGACCCGCCGGTGGCGCGTAAACTCCACGAACTCGTCGTACTGCTCTCCCAGCTCGTGGTAGGTCTGTTCGGCCTGCTGACTGGCCACGTCGGCGAGATACCACAGGTCGTCGACGGTAGTCATCTGTCTCCGCGAGCTGTGACGTAGCTATCGCGCGCGGACAGCGGAGGGCAGGACGGACCAATCATGCAGGCCAGTACGCGAGAGAATTACTATAACCCTTCGACACACCGGCTTCCCGATGAATCAGTCCCTTTTTGAGCAGCCATCGAGTATCGGCGCGTATGGCATTCGAAGAAGACGACGAGGTCATTCTCCACGACGAGCACAGCGATTACGACGGCGAGACCGGGACCATCACGCAGGTCGTCGACACGATGTTCGGCGACGCCAACTACACGGTCTCCTTCGAGGACGGCCAGGAGCAGGGCGTCCCCGAGGACAACCTCGAAGCCAGCGAGTAAGCCGTGTCGTCGGTTCCGTTCCACTACGTCGACCTGCGGGCGTTCTGCTACGCCACCGAGGACGAGAAACGCGTCGAGAGCGCGCTCAGGACCTACCTCCCCGAGGAGTACCCCATCGAGCGGGCCGAGAGCGAGGGCCACTACGGCGATCGTATCGTGGTCCTCTCGGCCCGTGTCGAGAACGCAGACGAGGTGCGACAGGTCCTCTCGCAGGTGGCGACACTCGATGACATCGACGACGTGCGGGCGGAACTGGACGACCGTGTCGACGAGAACTGCTCGTTTTTCCTCACGCTGGATAAACAGGCCGCTTTCGGCGACGAGGTCCGCCGGGGCGACGGTATCACGCTCCGCGCGAAGGTCGAGGCCTATCCCGCGAAACGCGAGAACGCCGTCGAGAACGCCCGGGACCTGCTGGCCGAACTGTGATGTACGAGGCGGTTCACGCCCGGCCCGACGGGCCGAGCACCCTCGCTCGACAGGCCGAGACCGCCGCTGACTACGGCTTCGAGGGCGTCGTCGTCCGGAACCACGGCGACGAGGGCGAGCCCGACGATATCACAGCAGTCCGGGAAGCGGTCGACGTGGACGTGGTCGACGGCGTCGAGATTCGAGCCGACGACCCGTCCCAGGCCAGCGGCCTCGTGGGCAACTACCGCTCGAAACAGACGGTCGTCGTCGTCCACGGCGGCGACAGCGCGGTCAACCGCTTCGCCGTCGAGACCCCCGCTGTCGACGTGCTCGCTCACCCGATGGCGGGCGACGGCGATTTCAACCACGTGCTGGCCACGGCCGCTGCCGACAACGATGTCCGCGTCGAGTTCAATCTCCGCCCGGTCATCCAGGGCGAGGGCGGCAGCCGTGTCCGCCGGCTGCGTGGCCTCCGGAAACTCCGTGAACTCGTCGCCGACGCCGACGCACCCTTCGTCGTCAGCGCCGACCCGCGAAGTCACCTGGAGTTGCGCGCGCCGCGGGAGCTGGCCGCACTGGGCGAGGCTATCGGGTTCGACGCCGACGATATCCGGTCCGGGCTGGCCGAGTGGGGCCGGCTGGCCGCCCGCAACCGCGACCGGATGGGCGATTCGTACGTCGAGCCCGGGGTCCGACTGGACGATTCGTGATGGTTTCCTGAAACCTGATACCTTTATTTACCATGAGGGCCACAACGCTATTATATGGCAAACACGAGCCCGAAGTTCGGCGGTCTCGTGGTCGCCTCGCTCGCGGGCGTGGTGGGCACAAAGTATCTCCTGGGGGGAGCACTGGCAGCGGTCGAAGCGACGTCACTCAGTTCGGTTCTGGTCCTGGATAGCATCCCGGCGACGTTCGCGGTCGGGACAATCCTGGGACTCGTCACCGGGTCGCTGGTCAGTGGGTTCATCCTGTCTCGACATATGGCTGTCGCCGTCTTCCTCGGCGTCATCGCACTCAGCGTCCCCGCGCTCCGGGCCGCTGACCCCGTCATTATCGTCGAGACCATCGGGATGATGCTGTCGATCCTGTATCTGCTCGTCCGGAGTCCAATAGAGCGGATAGAGCCGGCCAACGTCGACGACTCCGACAGCGCCAGTCGGCACGGCTCGACGCTCCGGTGACCGCCGCGAGACGTCGATGACATCCGTTTTCACTCCGGCCCGCTAACGCGAGGTATGGACGCTGAATTCGGGGGTACTGGCTCGTGAAACACCTGCCGAAACATCTCCAGCCCCGCTGGCGCTATCTCGCGGTGGCCATCGAGACGTGGCCAGACGCCGATCTGGACCGGCGAGCCTTCCAGCGTGAGGTGTGGTACGCGACCCAGAACCTGCTGGGCGACACCGGCAGCGCCGACGCGGACATGACCGTCCTGCGCTTTACCCACGAGGACGGCGTCGGCCACGCTATCGTCCGGGTCCGACGGGGCCACACCGAGGACGCCCGCGCGGCGCTTGCCTGTCTGAACAGCGTCGACGGCGCGCCCGTGGGCCTTCGTGTCACCGGCACCAGCGGCACCGTTCGTGCCTGTGAGGAAAAATATATACGCGGCCCGGCAAAAGGCCCGGAACAGAGACAGGTCGTGTTCGAGACCCGGGACCGGCGTGCGGTCGCCCGCGACGGGCGGGTGGACGTAGCGACCGACGACGGGTTCGTCGGCGCGACAGACCTCGACATCTAACACTATGCAGGGACAAAACCAACAGCAGGCGTACGACCGCGGAATCACTATCTTCTCTCCGGACGGGCGTCTCTATCAGGTCGAGTACGCCCGCGAGGCGGTCAAACGCGGCACGGCGAGTATCGGCATCCGGACGAGCGACGGTGTCGTCCTGGCTGTCGACAAGCGCATCCGCTCGCCGCTGATGGAACGCTCCTCCGTCGAGAAGATACACAAGGCCGACGACCACATCGGTATCGCGAGTGCCGGCCACGTCGCCGACGCCCGCCAGCTCATCGACTTCGCTCGCCGGCAGGCCCAGGTCAACCACCTGCGCTACGGCGAGCCGGTCGGCGTCGAGACGCTGACGAAGGAGATTACGGACTACATCCAGCAGTACACGCAGGTCGGCGGCGCGCGACCGTTCGGCGTCGCGCTCATCATCGCCGGCATCGCCAACGGCGAGCCCCGTCTCTACGAGACGGACCCCTCGGGGACCCCCTACGAGTGGAAGGCACTGGCCGTGGGTGCCGACCGGGGTGACATCCGCGACTACCTCGAAGCACACTACGACGAGTCGATGGTGCTCTCGGAGGGCGTCGACCTCGCGCTCGAAGCGCTCGCGTCGGTCGCCGAGGACGGACTCGCTCCCGAAGGGATCGGCATCGCGACCATCGACGTCGAGACCGAGACGTTCGGCGAGCTCTCCGACGACGAGAAGCGCGAGCATCTGGAGGCGGCCGACCTGCTGGCCGACCCCGAGGCCGAGGACAGCGAGGACGCCGAGGACGTCGACGAGGAGTAGGCGGTTTCCTTTTCCCAGCCGACCATAGAATTAAGCCCCAGAGTGGCAAAGCGTGCTGTATGAACTGTCCACGGTGTGGGGGAACGCTGACGCGCTATCGGCTGGGCGAGCGGGAGACCGTCGGCTGTCAGGAGTGTGAGTACGTTGGGGTGACGGTCGACCACACGGCCGAACACGGACCGCCAGAATCCTGGGACGACGCCATCGACCGCTTCGAGGAACAGGGACAGTCAGTCGCGAAAATCAGGCGGGAGGACCTGCCGGTCGACGTGCCCGCCGCCGCCGAATCGACGGGCGAGCAACTGATCAACGGGATGGGCGACGAACTGGTCGAAGACGGCGACCTAGTCTTCCCCGTCTTCGACGAGGCCGTCTCGGACGACGAGACGGCCGCTCGCGAGAACGGCGAATCGGCCGACGCGACCCACTGAGTCGGCCCCTGCGAGTGACTGGCGCGGGCCAGGCACCCCGAGCCAGATCACACTCAGCGTGTCGGTCGCTGAACACAGCCCTGGACGGCTGCTTCGGGCGTCAAAAAACGGTACGTCGGTAGCCGGTTCAATCGTCGGCTTCGACTTCTTCTTCCTCTTCGGCTTCCTCAGAACCGCTGTGACCCGTCTCTTCCTCCTCGGAGCGGGCGGCGACGAGCGACCCGCGTGCGACGCTGTACATCGGCTCGTCGGCGTGCTGAACCTCGCTGATGGAGAACGGAATCGACGCGTCTTCGAGGTGCTGCTCGAACAGCTTCTTGAAGCCTTTCGGCGAGGAGGTCCCGCCGGTGACGACGACCGGGACGTCGAGCCCCTCCTCGATGTCTTCCTCGTCGACCTCTTCCTGAATCTTTCCGATGACGTAGTCAAGCAGATTCTCGTAGTAAATCGAGAGCGCGCCTTCGACGCCGCCGACGTCGGTCTCGAAGTCCAGCTCGAAGTCGCCCTCCTTGATGGAGGTGACCTTGTCGACGGGCTTGCCCGTCGCCGTCGAGGCCTGCTCGTCGATCCAGTCGCCACCGCGGGCGACGGAGAACTTCATCACCGGCACGGCGTAGTAGGACAGACAGACGTTCGTCATCCCGGCGCCGAAGCTGATACCCAGCCCGGTGAAGTTGTTGTCTGCCAGGTCCGAGTAGATGACTGCCATCCCCTCGTTGATGGGCTCTGCGTCGTACCCCATGTCGTTGAGGAACGACTGGATGGTCTTCTGGTGATACAGCGTGCTCAGGTCCGAGTCGATTGGGTCGGCCGGCGAGGAGAAGTACAGCTTCTCGTTCGGGTGGTCCGGCGAGCCGACGACCTGCTCGATGATGAGCTTCATCATCGGGATGGCCGACTGCTCGTCAGAGGAGAGAATCCCCTGGGACATCGGCCGCCGTGTCTCTTGATTGAAGATGTTCGCAAAGTTCAGCGCGTCGTCGCCCAGCACGTACACGTCTTCGTCTTTCCGGATGTGGAGTACGTCCGAGCGCGAGAGCATCCGCTCGGCCATGTCGCTGTACTCTATCTCCACGAACGAGTTTCGCTGCTGGACGAACACCGTGTCGTTGCCGTCCTGCTGTGCCGAGATAAGGTTCATCGTCCCAACGTCGAGTCCTTTTGCCATGAGTAGTTCACTAATATTTCCCCTATACCCCACATAAATGTACGTATCTACCTGATTTGTTATTGTTTTTAGCTGACTAGAGCGGCGCGAAGAGAACCATGAAAGATAATGCAACAGTCTCCAGAGCCCGACGAGAGGAGACGTGGTGTAGGTTCAGTTCCGACCGAGAAGCGCCGCAACGCGGTCCAGCAGGTTGCCCAGAACGGTTTCGTCCTCCTCCTGCTCGGCTTCTTTCCGTTTCTGCTCGCGGAGTTCGGCCAGCTTGTTAGTCTGGTCGTCGACCGTCGACGTCGAGCGGTCGGTCTGCTTCTGGCCGCCCTTGACCATCGCCAGGCCCTGAACCTGGTCGTCGACGCTGCTGCGGTGGACGCGTTCGGCCTCGACGTCCAGCCCAGTCGCGTCCATCTCCGCCTCGGTCTCGCTGGTCCGAATCTTCAGCTCGCTTCCTTCAGTCTTCTCGACGCCGCCCCACGTGAGGTCGACGTCTTCCATCGCGGACTCGATGTCCTGCTCGATTTGCTCGTCCGTGATCTCCTCGCCCGCGTCGTCGTCCTCGGCGGTGAAGTCACCGGGTCGGGGTTTCGCCCGGTCGATGTGGTAGGCGACCAGCGCGCCGCCGGTGGCCGCCAGCAGGGCGGCCAGACCGACGCCGTAGACGAACAGGACCTGGACGCTGTAGGTCGGGCCTGGTCCGACCGCCCAGCTGTACGGGTACGCCCAGACGAACCCGCCCAGGCCGACAAGCGAGATAGCTGAGCCGGTGGCCGCACCGTAGAGCGCGCGCTTGCTGACGGGCAGGAGTACGACGACGCTCGACAGCGTCGCGGGCAGGGCGAGCATCCCCGTCGCGATGGCCGCCTCCCGATAGATGAAGTCCGCCGACTCGCCGCCTGCTCCCGTCAACTGGCCGATGGCGCCGATGACGAACGCGGCGATACCGAACCCGATTCCCGCGAAGAACAGCGCGAACCCGAGATAGACGTCGACCTCGCGGTCCGGCTCGCCAATATACGTTCGATACCACTCGAAGAGTCGTCCGTCATCGGTGCCGTCTGTCATAGTAGTTCCTTATAGGGACCCCGTTGATAGAATCCTTTTCCGAACGCTGTGTAATCAGTCTTTCCCGCGTCGCAGTAAGGACTTTACCTGCCCCACCGCTACGCGCTGGTATGATATCACTGGACGAGGCGGTTACGGCGCGCCTCGAATCCCACGGACAGCGGTTCGAGGTACTGGTCGACCCCGACGCGGCACTGGCCATCAAACGCGAGGAGTTCGACGGCGACCTGGAGGACGTCATCGCCGCCGAGGACGTCTTCGAGGACGCCGACCGCGGCGACCGCCCGCCGGAGAACATGCTCGAAGAGGTGTTCGAGACCACCGAGCCGATGGATATCATCCCCGAAGTCATCAAGCGCGGCGAGATACAGATAACGGCCGACCAGCGCCGCGAGATGATGGAACAGAAGCACAAACAGCTCGTCCAGCGTATCACGCGCAACGCGGTCAACCCCCAGATGGACGACGCGCCCCACCCGCCCGAGCGCATCGAGTCGGCCCTGGAGGAGACTGACTTCCGAATCGACCCGATGGAGCCCGTCGAGACGCAGGTCGACGACGCCCTGGACGCCTTGCGGCCCGTAATTCCGATTCGCTTCGACGAGATAACCGTCGCCGTGCAGGTGCCCGCCGACTACGCCGGCAGCGCGCAGGCCAAAATTCGGACCTTCGGCGAACTGGAACGCGAGGAGTGGCAGGCCGACGGCTCCTGGGTCGGCGTGCTAACCTTCCCTGCGGGGATGCAAAACGACTTCTACGACGTGGTCAACGAGCACACGAGCGGCGAGGCCGAGACGCGAATCATCAAAGACGAAGACGAAATCGGAACGCGGTAAGTTCTGTTATCCTTGCTTGAAGCCGACGAGGAAGCCACCCGAGAAGCCGGCCGAGACGGGCAGGGCCGACAGCAGCGACGTAATCCAGCCCGGCGGTTGACTGGCGGCCGCGCCAGCACTGGAGGTCGTGTTCTTCGCGGCGCCGCCGATGGCCTGCCAGTTCACTTCGAGGATGCCACGAGTCTCCAGGAACTTGAACAGCGCCAGCTCGAGGCCGACGATGACCGCGATGAGCTTCGCGACCTTCTTTGCCGCGAAGCCGATGATACCACCGATGACGGCACCGGTACCCAGTTCCAGTCCGATTTGCTGGAGACTGAAATCCAGCTGTAACGCTAACCCTGCCATAGTGGATACCTACCCGTCACGCTGTATAGCCTTTGTGGGACTTCGGCCGATGTCCGGTGGTTTTCGACCCGACCCCTGAGATTAAATAATCGGACGGCCTACGTTCGGGTGAGTGACGGCGACACACACCACAGACAGCGCAGTCGTGGCCAAACGCGTCGACAGCGGCGAGGCCGACACGACGGAGATTCACGACCTCGCCCGAGCGGCTGGCTACGACGTGGTCGGGGAGATAACACAGACTCGCACCGAGGACCCGGCCTACCACCTCGGGGAGGGGAAGGTGACGCGGCTGGCAAACACCGTCGCCCGCGAGGGGGCACGGACGGTCATCTTCGACAACCAGCTGGGCCCCTATCAGACCTACAACATCGGGAACGAGCTCCCGACGGGCGTGACCGTGATGGACCGGTTCCGGCTCATCCTCGAGATATTCGGCCAGCGCGCCCAGACCCGGAAGGCACAGCTTCAGGTCGAACTCGCCGAGCTGCGCTACGAGCTGCCACGCGCGGAAGCCAAGGCCAGCCTCGCGAAACGCGACGAGCGCCCCGGCTTCATGGGGCTGGGCGAGTACGACGAGTCCCGCGAGGAGGACATCAAAAAGCAGATAGCCAACATCCGGGACGAGCTCGAATCCATCGAGGAGACCGAGCGACACCGGCGCAAACAACGCCGGGAGTCGGGCTTCGACCTCGTGGCGCTTGCTGGCTACACCAACGCCGGGAAATCGACGCTGCTGCGACGCCTCGCCGAGGACCTGGAGGTCGACCAGAACGAGGACCTGCATCCGGACCTCGACACGACCGCCGAGAGCGAGGACCGCCTGTTCACGACGCTCGGAACCACCACTCGTCGTGCCGCGGTCGGCAAGCGGGACGTGCTCGTCACCGATACGGTGGGGTTCATCGGGGACCTCCCCCACTGGCTCGTCGAGTCGTTCAAGTCCACGCTCGACTCGGTGTACCGGGCCGACCTCGTCTTGCTCGTCGTCGACATCTCCGAGTCCGTCCAGGAGATACGCGAGAAGCTGGTGACGAGTCACGATACCCTCTACGAGCGCAACGAGGCCCCTATCGTGACGGTGCTGAACAAGACCGACACGGTCGACGACGAGGAAATCGAGCGGAAACGCGAGGCTCTCTCCGCACTGGCCCCGAACCCGGTCGCAGTCAGCGCCGCCGAGGGGCTGAACATCGAGGCGCTGGCCGAGCGAATCGACCTCGAGCTACCCGATTACGAACGCGAGCGGCTGGTGCTGCCGATGACCGACGAGACGATGAGCGTCGTCTCCTGGATTCACGACCACGCCCACGTCGAGACCGTCGACTACGGCGACGAGGTGGTCATCGAGTTCGAGGCACGGCCCGCCATCGTCGAGCAGTCCCGGTCGAAGGCGGGCGACCTCGTCGGCGCGTCGGCCTGATTCCCGACCCGGCTCAGCCCCACAGCACACTCGGAATCGCTTCTGGCAGGTCCGTCGCGACCAGCCCCGAGCCGTACTCCTCGACGACTGTGTCCCCGGCGGCACCGTTGGCGTACGCCCCGACAGCCGCGGCGTGGTGCGGTTCGAGCACGCAGGAAAGCGCACCAGTCACCCCGGCCAGCACGTCGCCGGTCCCGCCGACGGTCATCCCCGCGTTGCCGGTGCGGCTGACCCGTGTCCGCTCGCCGTCGGAGACGATGTCGTAGGCGCCCTTCACGAGCAGCGTGTGGCCGACATCGGCGGCGAACGCTTCCACGAGGTCGGCCCGCTCGCGCCAGTCGTCACTGGTCTCCCCGCCCATCTTCACGAGTTCGCCCTGGTGGGGCGTACAGACCAGCTCGGCGTCGGTCTCGACCTCGGGAACGACCTGCAGGCCGTCGGCGTCGACGACGGCGGTACCGGCGAACCGCTCCAGGAGGGCGCCGACTGCGTCGACGGTGGTCTCGGCACCGCCCAGTCCCGGTCCGAGGACGAGCGTGTCGTGGTCGGCCGCGAGGTCGGCCAGCCAGTCGACGTGGGTCGGCGCGAGTCTGTCGCCGTCGTAGGCCCGGACGATGAGGTTCTCGCTGTACCCCTGTATCTCGCGGGCGACGGCGTCGGGCGCGGCGACGCGGACCAGGTCCGCACCCGCCCGGAGCGCCGCCTGGCCAGCCAGTGCCGGTGCGCCGGTGTATGGACCGCCACCGACGACCAGCACCTCGCCGTTGTCGCCCTTGTGGCTCGCTGGGTCCCGCGAGAGCCGCTGGAGGTCGCCCCGTTCGACGAACCGCTGGGCGGCCTCTGGGATGCCGATGTCGGCGACGGTGACCGACGCCGCGAGCTCGTCCAGCCCCGGCTTCGTATCGTGGAACGTGACGACGTGGTCGGCTTCGACGGCGTTGTCGACGAGCGCGCCCGTCTCGCAGTTGAGACCGGAGGGGACGTCTACCGAGAGAACCGTGGCCTCGGCGTCGTTCATCGCCGCGGCGGCGGTGGCGGCCGGTTCGCGCAGCGCGCCGCTGATACCGGTCCCGAGCATCGCGTCGACAGCGAGGTCGGGGTCGCCGAGCTCGAAGCCGGCGCTGTCGCGGACCTGTTCGGTCGGGTAGTCGGCCGACTGGAGGGCGTCCCAGTTCGCCCGCGAGATGTCGGTAGTGATGGTCTCGGGTCGGCCCAGGAGACAGATTCTCAGGTCGTGGTCGTCCAGAAATCGCGCGGCCACGAGCGCGTCGCCGCCGTTGTTCCCGCGGCCGGCGACGACGGTGACCGAGCTGCCGGGGTCCGCGTGCGCTCGGACCGCCCGCGCGACGGCGTTCCCGGACGATTCCATCAACTGCCTGCGCGGGACGCCCAGGGCCGCGGCGTTTTCGTCGACGACGGCCATCTCGGAGCCAGTGAGCATACCGGCGCTTGGCCCGCCACCGCCCTAACGATGGGGGCTCAGTACGCTATCTCGAACCCGTCTATCCCCTCGGGCTCCTCCTCCTCGACCTCGACTGTGCTGACGCTGGCCATGTCGCTGCCCTCGTAACAGAAGTCGACCATCGCGTCGACGGCCGCCGGGTCGCCCTCGAACACCGCTTCGACGCGCCCGTCGTCCAGATTCTTCACCCAGCCGTCGACGCCCTGCTCCTGTGCGTTGTCCCGCGTCGTCGCCCGGAAGAAGACGCCCTGGACTCGACCCGAGACGTACACGTGTGCTCGCTTGCGTGCCATGGGTCGGGATTCTTGCGGGTGGCAGTTATGTTCGGTGGTCGAGACACTGTTTGTGGTGTTTCGCCGGTCCGTCGTCCAATCGGCGCGCAGCGCCGCAACGGCGCTACAGGTCCCGACCGCCGGAACGGAGATAGTGGAACAGATACGTCTGCGTGTAGCCGGCGTACTCGCCGCCCAGCGTCTCCCGAATCGCCCGTGAAGTGTCGGTGTAGTTACCACGGTCACACTCTGGGTAGAACTCGGCGATGGTCGTCTGAATCCACGTATCCAGCGGGACGGCTTCGAGGTAGCCCAGCGAGAACAGCAGGATGCAGTCGGCCACCTTGTCGCCGACGCCGACGAACTGCGTGAGGTGGTCGCGGGCGTCCTCGAAGGCCATGCCCCGCGCGTCCTCGGGGTCGGCCTCGCCGCTGGCGACCAGCTCCGCCGAGCGCTTGACGTAGGGAGCGCGGTAGCCCAGACTCAACTCCCGGAGGTCGGCCTCGCTGGCGTTCGCGAGGGCCTCGGGCGTGGGGAACGCACGATACGTCCCGCCGTCGAACGCGACCGGCTCCCCGAACTCCCGGCGCAGCGCCTGCTGCATCCCGTGGATGCGACCGACGCGCATCTGGGCCGAGCAGATAAACGAGATGAGCGTCGGGAAGGGCGGGTCGCGGACGATGCGCATCCCCCAGTAGGCGTCGAAGGCCTCCTCGACGACGGCGTCAGACGGGGCCGTCTCGCGAATCGCCGGCAGGTCGTCGTCGAGGCCGAGCAGCGTGTGGAGCGCGTCGGCGGCGTCGAACGTCGCCGCCCACTCCAGGGCGCCGTCGGTCTGGCGCACCCGGACGACCTCGGGCTCGCCGTCGACCCGCAGCGTCGTCCAGTACCCGGCGTCGCCGCCGCTGGCGGCGGTCCGCTCGTACATCTGCCCGTCCTCGCGGTCCCAGAGATACGACTGGCCGCTCTCGACGGTCGCCTGCAGGTCGATACCGCCCGGCAGCGACGCCACGTCGATGGCTCCCCGTTCCATTGGCGGGTGGTTAGCGTGGAGACGCTTCGGGGTTTCTATCCGCTACCGCCGAGGGCGTCGCGGTGTCAGACCGCCGTGTCGACCCGGTGGCGCACGAGCGCGATGGCCACGACCACGCCGAGGGCCGCGATAGCGGCCGCCTGTGGTGCCGTCACCGGGACGCCGAGGACACCACCGAGGCCGGAGACGAGCGTGAACGCGAGAAACAGCGGGAGGACGACGGCGACGGTGTAGTACCACGGTCGCCCCGTCATCCGTGCGACGGTGCCGGCACCGGTCCGGTACTCGTCTATGGCCGCTGGACCGAGGACCCACCCCACGAACAGCAGGAACCCGAGCAACCCGGCGGTCAGCGCGAGGTTGGCGATGGTGTCAGCGAGCAGCGCGAACAGTCCCGGCGACAGCGCGGCGAGACTGCCCGTGAGGAGAAAGAGCCCCCCGACGCCGGCCGTCGCCCGAGCGCGCGTGATGTCGTGTTCGTCCACCAGATAGGCCACGAGCACTTCGAAGATGCTGATGGCCGAGGAGAGTGCCGCAAGCAGGACGACGCCGAAAAAGACCACGCCGACGACGCGACTGTACGGCAGGTCGGCGAACGCGCCGGCGAGACCGACAAACAGCGCGCCGGGGCCACCCTCGCCCGGCGAGACGCCCAGCGAGAACAGCAGGGGGAAGATGACCAGCCCGGCGAGGACGCCGATGCCCGTGTTCAACACGGCGATGATGGTTCCGTCGGCGGCCAGCGAGCGGTCCTCGTCGATGTAGGAGGCGTAGGTAAGCATCGCGCCGGCCCCGACCGAGAGGGTAAAGAGCGCCTGCCCGGCCGCGGCGACGAGCACGTCGAAGAAGTTCGCCCGGAGGTACGCCACGTCGAGCGAGAGGTAGAACTCGTAGCCGCCGGCGCTGCCGGGGAGGGTCCAGGCCCAGACGGCGAGGCCGCCAAACAGGACGACGATGCCCGGCACCATCACTGTCGTCGCCAGCTCGATACCTCGGTCGACGCCAGCGTAGACGACGGCCACCGTCGCGAGCAGGAACAGAGCGTGAAAGGCGGCGGCGCCGACACCGAAATCGATGGCGGCGAAGTACTGCTGGGGCGCTCCGAAGTACGCCCCGGTCGCGCTGGCGGCGGTGTAGCGGAGAATCCAGCCGCCGACTACCGAGTAAAACGAGAGGACGACCACGGACGCAAACAGCGCAACGCCGCCGAGGACGCGCCAGGGGCGGCCACCCAGCTCCCCGAAGGCACCGACCGGGTTACGGCGGCTTCGCCGGCCGATGACCATCTCGCCGAGCAGTCCCGGCACGCCGACCAGGACGATGACGAGGACGTACAGCAACAGGAACGCGGCGCCCCCGTTGGTCGCAGTCAGCCAGGGAAACCGCCATATATTGCCGAGACCGACGGCACTGCCGACGGCAGCGAGGACGAACCCGAGCCGGGTCCGCCACGTGGCTCGTGTCATCGTCTCGGGCTCCTCCCACTCACGCAAAAGCCTGTCGAGTGTGGCCGAAACACGTCAGAACGGCGCGAAGAAGGCGCCGTCCTCGACGAGGAACAGTTCGTTGATCCCGAGTGCCAGCGTGGCCAGCACAGCGACCACGACGACCACGCGGAGCGTCCAGAGCCACGCCGACCCGCCGGCGCCCAGCCCACCGGTCCCCTCGCGCAGCTCGGCGACGGCGTCGGCCCCGAGTACCCACCCGACGAAAATCGTCGTGGCGAGCACCGACAGCGGGAGAAAGAGCTGGTAGGCCACGCTGTCGAACCAGGTCAGCCATCCCGTATCCCACGCCGAGGGCAGCCCCAGCACGAAGAGCCCGACACCGATGACCGGCGCGAGCACCGTCCGGGGCACGTCGTAGTTGTCGTTGGCGTAGGCGACGGTCACCTCGAGCAGGCTGATGGCCGAGGACAGCGCCGCGATGAGGACGACGCCGAAGAAGACGACACCGAACAGCCGACCGAACGGAACAGAGCCAAAGCCCGCGGCGGTGGCGACGAACAGCGCGCCCGCGCCGCCGCTCTCGGTCGTGATCTCGGCACCGATGGTCAGCAGGATGGGGAAGACGACGAGTCCGGCCAGCACGCCGACGAGCGTGTTCGTCACGACGATGGCCCCGCCGTCGACGACGAGGTTGTCGTCGCCACCGACGTATGAGGAGTACGTCACCATGATGGCCATCCCCAGCGAGAGCGTGAAGAAGGCCTGCCCGACCGCGAAGGGGATGATGCTCCCGGCGTTTGCGACCATCTCACCCAGGTCCGGTGAGAGGAAGAAGTCGTAGCCCGCACCGGCGCCGGGCAGGGTCGTCACCCAGACGGCCAGGGCGACCATCAGGAGGAGGATGCTCGGTACCATCAGCTTCGTCGCGGTCTCGATGCCGTCCTCGACGCCGAGCGAGACGATGCCGACCACCAGTGCCAGGAAGAGCGCCTGGGCGAGCACCGCCTCCGGCCCCGCCGACACCGCGCCGAAGTAGCCCGCCGGGTCCCCGAAGTACGCGCCCCGGGCGCTCCCCAGAACGTAGCGCAGCACCCACCCGCCGACGACGTTGTAGTACGAGAGGATCCAAAAGCCCGTGAGCACGGCCAGCGCGCCCACGGCCCGCCACTGCCGGTGGCCCAGCCGCTCGAAGGCGTCGACAGCGTTGACGTGGGTCCGTCGCCCCAGCACGAACTCCGCGAGCATCGCCGGGAAGCCGATGAGCGCGACGGCGAGGAGGTAGAAGACGACGAACGCCGCTCCGCCGTTGGTCGCGGTCTTGAACGGGAACTGCCAGAGGTTCCCGAGACCGACTGCGCTCCCGATGGCTGCCAGTACAAAGCCGGGACGGGTCGCCCACGTTTCACGGTCTGCCATTTTCCGTGCCGAGCTACTCCCGCGCTGCTGTTAACAACTGCGATTGTTTTATTTTTGGCTGACTGTAGTGCCACGGCGTCCAACAGATAGCGACTGCTCAGTCACCGACCAGGCGGCGACCGGGACGCCGGGGCGCGTCGTGCGCTATTGCTGTCCGGCTCACTGCTCGCAGGTCGTTCCTCCCCGTCGTCGGGCGGCTATGCCGCCCGACTGCCTGCGGGACCTTCGGTCCCGCTCCGCTCGCAATTCGAGGAAGCTCCTTGCGGTCGCTTCTTCGCCCCGTTAGCCGTTGTCGGGCGGCTTTGCCGCCCGACTGCTTGAGGGACCTCCGGTCCCTCTCCGGTTCGCTTCGAGGTGCTTCCCTGCGGTCAGCACCTCGCTAGGCTTCACCGTAGACCGGCACGGCGGCGCCACTAGTTACCCCCGCCGCGTCGGAGCACAGAAACAGCATGACGGCGGCGATTTCCTCGGGGTCGACCCACGCGTCGAAGTCGGCGTCGGGCATCATGTCGCGGTTCATCGGCGTATCGATGACGCTCGGCATGACGCTGTTTGCTCGCACCGTGCCGAGGTTCTCCTCGGCGATGGTCTCGGTCAGGATGCGAACGCCGGCTTTGGTCGCCCGGTAGAGACCGTCTCCTTCGCCGCCCTCCAGCGAGGAGCGAGCGGAGACGGAGACGATGGCACCCCCGGTCTCTTGGACGTGCGGGAGCGCGTGTTTCGAAGCCAGGAACATCGTCTTGAGGTTGACGCCGAAGAGGAAATCGAAGGTGTCAGCGTCGGTCTCGTGGATGGGGTCGCCGCCGCGCCACGTCCCGGCGATGTTCAGGAGGTAGTCCAGCCGGCCGTGTTCCTCGACGATGGCCTCGATTGTGTCGGCGACCTCTCCCTCGTCGGTGAAGTCGCCCTGGTGGAAGTGGATGCGGCCGGGGTCGTCGAGCTGGAAGTCGTCGCTGTCGGGAGCGACGACGTCGGCGCCACAGACCGTGGCGCCCGCTTCCAGGAAGGCGTTGGCGACGGAACTGCCCAGCGCCCCGCCGACGCCGGTGACCAGTGCGACCTCACCGTCGAAGTTGAAGCTGACGGACATATGTGGATTGACGGGTCGGGACCGCAAAAAATCGGGGGATGGGCTGCGTCCCGGTGTGACAATCGGCGTCTGTGCCGCTGTCTCGGGACGCCAGACCAGATTGAGAGCCTCTCCCAGAACTCTCCGCGTGCTGCCGTAGGTTGGATTTATGATATTTCGGTATCACATACTCGTATGCACAGACAACACGGGCTGACGGAGAACAGAGGCATAAACGAGGCCGCGATGACGAACGCCGGCCCGGTCCGGAGCCACCGCTTCGGGAACCGTTTTGCCGAGCTCGACGTGTACGACCGGTCGCCGGCGTTTCTCCGTCGGCTGGGGAGTGCGGGCGGGCCGCTGTTTGGCGGCTCGGACCCCGACGACGACGCGGAGCTGCCCGCCGGTATCGCCTTCTTCGGGCAGTTCGTCGACCACGACGTCACGTTCGACCCGACCTCCGCCATCGACCGGCGTAACGACCCGGCTGCGCTACGGAACTTCAGGACACCAGCGCTGGACCTGGACTCAGTCTACGGCACTGGCCCGGAGGTCAGTCCAGAGCTGTACGACGGCCGAGACCCCGACGGGGCGAAGCTCCTTACCGGGACCGACGGCGACCCTGTGCCCGGCGACGAGGACGCCCCGCGGGTCGCCCGCTACGGTGCGACTGACCTCCAGCGCAACGAGCAGGGCGTCGCGATACTCCCCGACCCGCGGAACGACGAGAACGTTGTCATCTCGCAGTTACAGCTGGCGTTCGTCAAGTTCCACAACCGGGTTGTCGACTACGTCCGGTCCGGCCCCGGTCACGGGCTCGTCAGGGCTGGCGAGGACTACTTCGATGCCGCGGAACGACTCACCCGCTGGCACTACCAGTGGCTCGTCACCGAACTGTTCCTTCCGGCGATCTGTGACGGCTCTGTACTGGACGACATCGAGGCAACCGGTCGGCAGTACTTCCTGCTGGGCGACCGAATCGCGATACCCGTGGAGTTTGCCGGCGCCGCCTACCGGTACGGCCACAGCCAGATTCGAGACACGTACACCGTCAACAGCGAGACAACGGACGTGGAGTTCTTCCCCGGTCCCTCCGTCGAGACACTCGTTGACCTCTTTGCGGATGCCGACCCCGATAATCCGCCGGACGTGTCGGCGATGGCTGACGCAGAGAGCGGGGCGGAGATGGGGGGGCAGAGCCTCGCTGGTGGGGGACCAGTCCCGAACGAGCTGCTCGTCGACTGGGGCCATTTCTTCGACTGCGGGGACGGGACGACGCCACAGCCAGCACGCAAGATCGACCCGCAGCTCCCGCCGGCCCTGTTCCTCCTGCCGTTCGTTCCGGAGGGTGAGGAGCAGTCGCTGGCCGCCCGGAACCTGCTTCGAGGCGTCGCACTCGGCTTGCCGGGGGGGCAAGCCGTCGCCGAAGCGATGGATATCACGCCGCTCTCGAACGCCGAACTCCCGCTGACCGACGACCGGAGCTTCCAGTCGTATCTCCGGAGCCAGTGTCGCGGTGCCGACGAGGACGCCCCGCTCTGGCTGTACGTCCTCGCCGAAGCCGAGGCCCAGCAGGACGGTCACAGTCTCGGGGCGGTCGGGAGCCGCATCGTCGCGGAGGTCCTCCTCGGGATGATCGATGCCGACCCCGACGCCTATCGCAACGTCGACCCCGGATGGCGGCCCGCGCTCCCGCGACCAGTATCGAGTCCCGAACTGGACGACCCGCACACGTCGACCGCGCCATACGGGTTCGGTGACTTCCTGCAGTTCGCGACCGGTCCGGTCCCCGACGGGCTCGAAATCGCCGCTGTCGACGCCGACGGCTCCGGTGGGGCGCCGGCCCCCGACACTGTCGACGAGGCTACGGGCGGCGAGGCTGTCGTGCTGGAACATACGGGTGCCGGCCCGCTGTCGCTCGCCCACCACGCCATCGATTTCGAGGACGACCAGACGAACGAGTTCGGGGACATCACGCTGTCGCCGGGCGAGTCGCTCGTCGTCTACACCGGCAGCGACGACCTGGAGAGCGAGGACTACCGTGTCCTCACGCTGGGCTACTCACAGCCGGTCATCGACAACACCGGCGAGAGTGTCACCGTCACGACGCCGACCAACGAGGTCAGCGCGTTCGCCCGCTTCGAACCCTAGACTACGCTCGCTGACAGTCACAGCCCCGCGCTTCGAGCAGCTCGGTGACGGAGTACTGGCTCCCGCAGTCCTGACAGAGCACCTGCGCTTCGAGCAACACGTCGAAGCTGTCGATGTCGAGCCGGCCCGTCGCTTGCAGGCTCTCGATGCGGTCCTCGGTGACCGACAGCGTCCGGGACAGGAGCCGCTGGATGCTCTCGATGTCCGACTGGACCTTCTCCGCGTCGGAGGGCCCCTCGTAGGTGGCGTCGCGATACTCGGTGAGGTAGCTCCGAATCGCCTGGTAGGTGACGAAATCCCGCTCCAGCGCGTCGACATCCACACCCTCGCGAGACAGCCGGGTCCGTGTCTCGGTCCTGACCCCGGCTGTCACGTCCTCGTCGGTCAACTGCTCGTAGGTCCTCTCCACGTCGCGCCGGAGCGCGTTCGACCCGGCAGCGCGCAACGTTGCTTCCAGCAGCCGTCTGTTGAACAGCGCGGCACAGTCCCGGAGACTCAGCCGCTCCGGTCCGTCGGCGGTCCACCGTCGTTCGAGTTCGTCGCCGAGTCCGTCGAGCCCGTAGCGGTCGATGCAGTTGGCGACCTTGCTGTCCGGCCGGTCGGATGGGGCCATTGGTCGTGGCTGTGGCCCGGCGCCGTATAAACGGTGGCGGCGATTCGGGCCCGCTCAGAGGCTCGCCAGGTTCTGTCGGAGTTTGATAGTCGCCGTCATCAGGGTCGTCGCGGTCATGATGACGAAGACGACCTGGATATGCAGGACGACGATGCGGTCGAGGCCGACGAGGACGGCCAGGTCGAGCGCCGGCACCAGCGCCGCAAACAGCAACACGGGAAGCAGATGGCGCAACAGCGTATCGACGACGGTGCCCTGGACGCGGGCCTCCGCCGCCCCCCGCCGGCCGTAGAGCCCGCCCGCAAGCGCAAACCCGAGGGCACTCACGCCCATGACCGCGAGCAAGAGCGGGTGCCGACCGACCAGTGCCAACCCCGCGAAGACGACGCTGACACCGACGACGGCCGCCCGGGTCAATCCCCGCTCCGAGTCGGCCTCGCTCCCGGCCGTCGCCGGGACGACGCTGCGATACAGCACCCGAAGCGCGACGGCGAGGACGAACACCGCCGCCAGGAGCAGCCCCATCTTGAACGGCAACACGTACACTGTCAGCAGTTCGACCAGCCCCAGCAGGGCAAAGCCGACCGAACACAGCCCGGCGAGGACGAGCGACTCCCAGAGCCCGTCGCCCGTTCCGACCTCGCTCGTCTGGCGGTTCCGGTAGGCGTAGTAACTGAACCGGACGCCCAGGACCGAAAGCAGCGTCAGCGCGATGAAGAAGATGAACGTCAGGTTGGGGTTGTTCGGCGCGTACGGCAGGCCGACGGCGATGCTACGCATCGTCACCTCGCAGGCTCCGGAGCTCCTGCCGGAGGTGGGCAGCCGTCTCGTAGCGGGCGAGTTTCCGCCGGGCCATCGCCTTGCCGACGATATCGTCGACGGCGGGCGGGACGTCCGCGACGGCGGAGGGGTCCGGTGGGCCCGACGAGAGGACCTCGTCGCGGACCGCGTCGAACGCGCCGGTGTACGGGGCCTTCCCGGTGAACAGTCGGTAACACACCGCACCGAGCCCGTAGATGTCGGTGGCGTGGTCGATGCGACCGAAGCGCCGCTGGTAGTACTCCGGGGCGGCGTACCGGGGGTCGAGAAACTGTGCCGGGTCGAACTGGTGGCGGTACACCGACAGTAGCCCGAGGTTGTCGAGCAGCGGCGGCTGCCTGTCGCCCTCCTCGATGACGTTCCCGTAGTAGGCGACCGCGTCGGCGTCGATGCCGGCGTGGACAACCCCGCGCTCGTGGAGTGTCGAGACCGCCGCCGCGAGCCGCTCGGCGTGCCAGGCAGCCTCGGCCGGCGGGAACCGACCCTGGTCGGCCAGCGTCTCCGCCGTGTACTCGGTCGCCAGCCACAGCCGCGGGTCGGCTTTCCAGTCGTACAGCGTCACGACGTTGTCCACGTCGGCGACGGCCGCCCACTCTTCCAGCCGGGTCGCCAGCTGGGCGGCGAAGGCCCCGTCGCCCTCCGCCGGGCTGTCGAGTAGCCGCAGGCCGACGGCGTACTCGGTCTCGTCGACTACGCCCAGCGTCCGGTAGGTGTCGCCGTAGCGGCGGCGCTCGCGCGGGGCCAGTATCGAGAGGCGGTCGAACCGGCTCTCGTACTCCACGAGCGAGCGCCACTCGGCGTCGGCCGCCTGGGGCCGCTGCCCGATGGTGTTGCCGTCCTCGTCGTCCGCCTGGGGCTGCTTCTCGTCGTCCCCGTCGTCGGTGTACACCTGCCGGCCGTCGTCGTCGGCCCCTTCGCCGGCAATCCTGGTCCGCCCGACGTCCCGTCCGTCGGACCCGCCCCGGGTAGGCGTCGACCGGTCGACACGGTGGGTGGGTTCGACGGTCGACGCCCACTGGTCCAACCGGTCCTCGACGACCTGGGGATAGCGGTCGGCGACGTACTCGAGTGCGAGCGTGGCGGCCAGACTCTCGTCGGCGCGGGCCGCGAGTTGCCCGACCAGCGAGGCCACGTCACCGGGATGTTCGTCCGCGACGACACACAGTGCCGTCGCCGCACCCAGGCGGACCTGTCGGTCACCGGCGTCGAGGAGGTCGAGCAGCCGCGGGACGTGGTCGCGGTCCACGTCGGTCGCGGTGAGGACCTCGGCGACGAGCGCACGGGGGTCTCTCTCCGAGGTCATCAGTAGATAATCCTACCATCTACCGTCCGAACTCATCACTGTTTTGGTGAGCTCCGTTCCGGCGGGCAGCAGTTTTCACGCCTGAGAATAGCGGAGGAACGCTTTACACGGAAACTCCCCGATACTCACAGGATGTCAAAAGACCGAGATTCGCCGCTGCCGAGCGTCGTCGGCGACAGTTACGCCGCACGGCTCGGCGTCGCCCTCGCGTTCGCCATCGTCGTCGTCGTCGCCTTCGGTGCCCTCATCAGTGCCCAGGCGTCCGCGACACTCGCGGAGGACGTCGAGCGCGACACGACGGCGCTCTCAGACACACAGGCGGCACAACTAGACGGATGGCTGACGACGGCCCGCCGGGACGTCCGAACGACCTCGCGTCTCCCCGTCTTCGCTGACGGCTCGCAGTCGGCCGTTCAGGACAGACTGACGGGCCTCGTGGCGAACGAGGAGGTGCCGCCGGACGTCGTGGCGGTCCACTACGTCAACACTTCGAGCGGAACCATCACTGCCAGCTCGAACGAGCAGTTCGTCGGCGTCAACGCCACGGAACAGGGCGCAGCCTTCGCGACTGACCCGCCCGAGTTCAGCGGGCCCGACGACACCCACGTCACCGACCCGTTCTCGGTGTCCGTCGTCGACCACCCGATAATCGCCGTCGTCTCGCCGGTGGCCGGGGCCGAGAACCGCGCCATCGTCTACATGACCGACCTCGAAGCGCGGGCCGAGTCGATATCTAACCAGCGCGAGGGGTCCTACACGACAGTCGTCAACGGGGACGGCGAGTTCATCGCCCACCCGAACACCTCGCGTATCGGCTCTAGCGCACCGGTCGCGTCGGGCGCGGACGACCCGGTGAGCTCACTCGACAGCGGCCAGAGTACGTTCGTCGAGACCGACGAGACGCTGCTGGGAATCTCCCGGCTCGAGAGCCACGACTGGTCGGTGATGGTCCACGCCGACCGGGCCCAGGCCTACGCCCTCTCGGACCAGATTAACTCCGACCTCGTGGGGCTCATCCTGCTTGCGGTCATCAACCTCGGGCTGGTCGGGGTGACCATCGGCGGCAGCACAATCGCCTCGCTGCGCCGACTCTCCTCGAAGGCAGAGGCGATGGCCGGCGGTGACCTCGAGGTCGACCTCGAAACCGCTCGGTCGGACGAGTTCGGCACGCTGTACGGCGCCTTCGACAATATGCGGACGAACCTCCGGTCGAAGATATCCGACGCGGAAGCCGCCCGTGAGGAGGCGGAGTCGGCGAAACAATCGGCCGAAGCCGCCAGGGAGGAGGCCGAGCAGGCACGGACGGAGGTCGAGGCCGAGCGCAACGAGATGGAGGCCCTCTCGAGTCACCTCGAACTGAAAGCAGCGGAGTACTCCACCACGCTGGAATCGGCCGCTGACGGTGACCTCACCGCTCGCGTCGACACCGATAGCATGAGCGATGCGATGGCCGACGTCGGCCGGGAGATCAACGCGACCCTCGACGCGCTCGCTGGCACTATCGCCGATATGCAGGACTTCGCCGACAACGTGATGGGGGCCAGCGACCGGGTCGAGACCAACGCCGAGCGCGTCGGAATGGCGAGCCAGCAGGTCTCACAGTCCATCGAGGAGATATTCGAGGGTGCGACCGAGCAGAGCGAGCGCCTCCAGGAGGGGTCGGCCGAGATGGACAACCTCTCGGCGACCGCCGAGGAGGTAGCTGCCTCGGCCCAGGAGGTCGCGAACACGTCCCAGTCGGCCGCCGAAGTCGGCGAGGACGGCCGCGAAGCCGCTCAGGACGCCATCAGTGAGATGAGCGCCATCGACGAGGAGACCGCCGAGACGGTGAGCGAAATCAACGCTCTGGAGGACGACTTAGAGGAGATCGGTGACATCGTGAGCGTCATCACGAACATCGTCGAGCAGACGAACATGCTGGCGCTGAACGCCTCTATCGAGGCCGCACACGCCGACAAGGACGGCGACGGGTTCGCGGTCGTCGCCGACGAGATAAAGGGACTCGCCGAGGAGACGAAAGCCGCCGCCGCGGACATCGAGGACCGCATCGAGCGCATCCAGTCCCAGGCCGGCGACACCGTCGACACCATCGAGTCGACGAGCGAACGCATCTCCGAGGGGGTCGAGACCGTCGAGGAGACCGTCGACGCCCTGGAGACCATCGTCGAGTACACCGAGGAGGTCGATACCGGCATTCAGGAGATAGACCGCGCAACTGAGGAACAGGCCCGAACCGCACAGGACGTGCAGGCGACAATCGACGAGCTGAGCACCATCTCCCAGCAGACGGCGGCAGAGGCCGACACGGTCGCCGGCGCGGCCGACGACCAGGCGGCCTCCATCGAGACGGTGACCGACTCGGCCCAGGACTTGCGCGCCCGCGCAGAGGACCTCGAATCCGTCCTCGAACAGTTCGAGGTCGACGAGGCCGGGCTGGACGACACGAGCGAGGCGGCCGCTGCGGGGGACGACTGACAATGGCTACGATAACGACCTGGTTCACGCTGGGACTGCTCGGTGAACTGCTCGGGACCGCGCTGCTGGCCTATGGGTACCGGCTGGTCCCCGAAGCGACGCGGAAACGGTATCTCCTGCTGGTCGCGATTCCCGGCATCGCCATTTTCGCGTATCTCCTCTTGGTTCTCGGTATCGGCGCCATCGACGGCGGCGGCCACACTGTCTACGTGGTCCGGTACGTCGACTGGCTACTGACGACGCCGATAAACGTCCTCTATCTGGGGCTGCTCGCCAACGCGAACCGCGAGGCCATCGGCAAACTGGTCGGCCTCCAGGCGCTCACCATCGTCTTTGGCTTCGCCGGCGCGGTCGCCAGTGGGGCGCTCGCATACGCCCTGTTCGCGCTCGGGGCCGCGGCCTTCGCCGGTGTCGTCTACCTGCTGTACTACGATGTGGCCGATGCGGCCGTCGCCTCGCTCTCGGACGTGGAGGCCAGCCTCTACCGCACACTCAGGAACTTCGTCGTCGTCCTCTGGTCGGTCTACCCCGTCGTCTGGCTGCTCGGCGCCGCGGGTGTCGGCCTGATGGACGTCGAGACGGCCTCGCTCGTCATCGTCTACCTGGACGTGGTGACGAAGGTCGGGTTCGGAATCATCGCACTCAACGCGTGGCTGACGATAGACAGCGTCACGACTGCCGACGGCAGTAGCGTCGCGGCAGACTGAGCGGTCTCGGGTGCGAACTCGCCCGCGTCCCGGTGTCGACTCCCTCACGATGGGGGGTGGTCGTTGCTGCCGTCGTCGCCTTCACTACCACCAGCGTCCTCCGTTCGATCGTCACCGGACCGGTCCATCACTCGCTATCGTCTGTGCTCCGAGCGACACTCCGGGGGTCAGTACCCGGGGACCGGGTCACGTGCCACCGCCGTTTTGCCAGCGCTCGACCAGTTCGAGCAGCGTCTGGTCGTCGATTGTCCGGCCGTCGGTGCCGGGGACAGGCGCCTCGTCGTGCCAGTAGTCGACCGCGTCTAGAATCTCAGCGTCGTCTATCTCACCGTCGTCGTCTTCGTCGAGAGCTGTCGCCATCGACACCGCCTCATCGTCGTCGCCAGGGGCCACGGTTACGGTCCCCTGCATCTCGCTTCGGTGGGGCCGACAGGAGTACTCGTATGTTCCCGCGACGTCGAACGTGTGCGTGTGGCTATGGCCGGCGCTCTGGGTGCCGTCGACGCCAGCCCACTCTGCGCCGTCGGGCTGTGCATCGACGGAAAGCGTGTGGCCGTCGGCGTCCCACTCGAAGGCGACCACGGTGCCAGGCTCGATTTGCAGGGTCGCCGGCGAGAACTCGCGGGCGCCGTCGGGTGCGACCGTCACCGTCTCGTCGGCGTCGGGATGTGGCTCCGCCTCTTCGAGTTCGAACCAGTTGAGATTCCAGTACGGTTCCTCTGCACGGATACGGAGGACGCACTCTCCGGCCCCGAGCTGGATTTCGCCGGCGGAGACGGTGGTGTAGCGCTGCCAGCCGCCGGTCCCGTCGAAGGAGGTCGACGCTACGCGGTCGCCGTCGACCGCTACCGAGAAGCCGACGACGTCGTACTCGTCTTCCGATGCCACACGCGCCCTGAGTTCGTACGCGCCCGTCTCGGCCACCTCCACCGTGTACTCCCACCACTCGCCGCTTTCGACGTCACAGATGTTGTAGCCGTTTTCGCTGGCCGCCTCGAGGTCGACGCTCTCTTCGGGCCGGTAGGGCTCGCCGGTGGTCCCCTCGGTGCCGTCGCTGTAGGCGACACCCGCGCCCCCGATGTCGAAGTCCTCGGCCGCGACGCGGCCGGGGACAGCGTGTGGCCCCTCGTAAGGCCGCTGTTCGGGGTCGCCCTGGCCGAGTTTGTCGTAGACGACGTCGAAGTAGTCGGTCTTCTCGTAGCTCTCGCTCCCGCAGTCGTCCCCCCAGTACGGCGAGGTCATGTTCATATCCTCGCCATCGCCGTTCCACGCCCAGCCAAGTACCGGCCAGCCCAGCGACGCAGCTCGATCGACCAGCGCCGACCAGTCTGCCTCACCGTCCCGGCGGCTGCCGAACTCGCCGACGATACAGGGGTAGTCGCTGTTCTCGTCCATGTACTCGACGTCGCTCGTTTTCACCCAGCGTCCCTGGTCGTCGTTCCAGGCGCTGGGGTAGATGTGGGCCGAGAGGATGAGGTTGTCGTCGTCGAGCGACGCGGACGCGTCCGCGCCGACCTGGTACGCCTGTCCCCAGCCGGGGATGTCGATCACGATTGGCCCGGTGTAGTCGGTGCCGGACCGGACCGTCGAGACGGCCTCGTTGTACGCCCCGGAAAACTCCTCGCGGGTCGTCTCGTGGTTGCCCCACTCGTTGTGGAGGTTGACGACGAACGAGGAGTTCGCAGCGAGATAGTCGTAGTTGTCGACCCACCACTGGGCGGCGTCCAGCAGGTCCTCCTTGCTGTTGGACCCGTTGTTCGGGTAGTGGTGGCAGGTCGCGACGACCTGGAGCCCGTTGTCGGCGGCCTCGTCTAGCCACCGTCTGGCGTCGGCGAGGTCGGCCGACGTCTCCCCCCACGACGGCGGTTCTATTTCTATCCGGACCGTCTCTATCTCGGGGTGGTCGGCCAACAGGCCCCAGCCGAGGTCCTGAGTCCCGTCACAGAAGTACGACGGCTGGAGGTTGACGCCGTCGCCGAACCCGACCGACGCGGTCGAGAGACCGGCACCGACGCCCAGCCCGGACCCGATAGCCACACCAGCGCCAGCCGCTCTGAGGAAGTCGCGTCGCGCGAACATGGTTTCAGGAGAAACAACGCGAAGAAAAATGTGCCGGTCCGGTTGTGGCTCCGCGGTCGGTGCGCGGGCGACGGTCGGGGGGCGCGGGAGCGACGGACAACCGGACGGCTACCGGGAAGTGCGGAAGTACGGGGACGGACGATCGTCAGCGTGGGGGCGTCAGTGGATGCCCATCGCTTCGATCTGTTCCTGGTACCGGTTCCGGATGGTGACTTCCGTCACCTGGGCCACGTCGGCGACCTCGCGCTGGGTCTTTTTCTCGTTACACAACAGCGAGGCGGCGTAGATGGCGGCGGCGGCATAGCCAGTGGGGGACTTGCCCGAGAGCAGGCCCTGCTCGGCGGTGGTGTCGATTATCTCGTTGGCCTTCGACTGGACCTCCTCCGAGAGGTCCAGTTCCGAGGCGAAGCGCGGAACGTACTGCTTGGGGTCGACCGGCTCCATCTTCAGTTCTAGTTCCTGGGCGACGTAGCGGTAGGTGCGGCCGATCTCCTTCTGTTCGACGCGGGAGACGTCCGACACCTCCTCCAGGCTGCGGGGGATGCCTTCCTGCCGACAGGCGGCGTACAGGCAGGCGGTGGCGACACCCTCGATGGAACGCCCGCGGATGAGGTCCTCGTTGAGGGCGCGCCGATAGATGACCGAGGCGACCTCCCGCACCGAGCGCGGGACACCCAGTGCGGAGGCCATGCGGTCGATCTCCGACAGCGCGAACTGCAGGTTGCGTTCGCCGGCGTCCTTCGTGCGAATGCGTTCCTGCCACTTGCGCAGTCGGTGCATCTGTGAGCGTTTCTCCGAGGAGAGTGAGCGGCCGTAGGCGTCCTTGTCCTTCCAGTCGATCTGTGTCGTCAGCCCCTTGTCGTGCATCGTCTGTGTCGTGGGGGCCCCGACACGGGATTTCGACTGTCGTTCGGAGTGGTTGAACGCGCGCCACTCCGGCCCGCGGTCGATGTTCTCGTCTTCGATGACCAGTCCGCAGTCCTCACAGACGAGTTCGCCACCACCATCGCTGGTAATGGACTCCGACTCACACTCGGGGCAGGTCTGCTGGCCCGTGCTCTCGGACGACTGCTCAGCCTCCTCCTGTTCCGTGTCCCGCTGGCGCGTCGGCCGTTCCATGTGTTCTTTTACGGAGAACAGCTAATTACGTATAAATGTTTGGGAGAAATGGGTGGGTACCGAGCGTACGTCCCGCCTACATCGCGGTCACAGGGGGGCGAACAAAGCCTTAACCCCCGGGCGTGTGCAGTTATCTGAATACATGAGGTCGCTCAGGTGGCCAACTGACGCTGTCGACCGACCACGTGACAGCGCGCGCGACACTATCTCGAACCACGACTGGGGTCCCTTCGGGGAGTCGAAGGCGATGGCTACTCCCGTGAAACCGGCACAGTACGGGTCGGGCGACCGATGAGCGAGCGGTCACCCGAGAAGGAGGGTATCGGCGAGCTGTTCGACGAACTGGAGGAACTGGAGGACATCGTCGACAGCGAGGCCGAACGCAAACAGGTTCGCGAGGCGATGCGGGCCGCCGCCGACGCACAGGACGACGACCCGGCCGTGTTCGGCCGCGTCATCTGGGGGTTCGACCGCGAGGACTTCGCCGAGGCGGTGCTCGGGTCGCTGCTCTTTGGCATTCCGATGGCCGTCGAGGGCGGGACCGTCGACGCCGGACTCCACATCGCACGGCATCCGCTCTACTTCCTCGGGACCGTCGTGACGGCGGTCGCGATGGTCGTCGGCATCCTCTACGTCGCCGACTTTCAGGACGTGCGCGTCGCCCATCGCATCTTCGGTGTCGTCCCCCGGCGGCTGGCGGGTGTGACCCTGACGGCCCTTGGCACCTCGGTCGCCCTGCTGACCGGCTGGGGGTTGGTGGACTGGTCCAGCGACCCGGTGCTCGTCTGGGAATCGCTGTGTATCTGTGCCGTCGCCTTTGTCCCGATGGCCATCGGTGCGGCGCTGGGCGATATCCTGCCTGGGAGCTAGCGAGACATCGACTGCAAGGAGATGTCTCGGACCAGGCGAGCTGGGAACGGAGTGACCCGCGAGCAGTAGCGAGGTCGGAGCGAAGCGACGACCTCGGAACGGAACGGGGAGCGATAGCGAGGCGCGAGCTGGGCGAGCGCCTCGGCAGCAAACGGTGGGACCGTGAGCGTAGTGACCTGTGGAGTAGCGAGGAAGCGATTACCGGGAGCTTCCTCGAGCCGCGGTAGTGCGTCGTGCCACCGTGTGTCGTGGCGCTCACGGCGTTTGACAACCGTTAAAAGCGGCGGTCGGGTACGGGGTGGTATGAGCGAGAGCCAGCAGAAGCGAGCGCAGAAATGCGTCTCGTGTGGCATCAACATCGCCACGACGAACGCGGCCGCGTTCAAGTGCCCGGACTGCGGACAGCAGATTTACCGCTGTTCGAAGTGCCGCAAGCAGAGCAACCTCTACAAGTGCCCCGACTGCGGATTCACGGGACCATAACAATGGGAAAAGTAGCAGCCAAGATCAAGATCATGCCGCAGAGCCCGGAAGTCGACCTCGACGCGCTCCAGGAGCGTCTCGAAGGTGCACTTCCCGAAGGAGCGAAGATCAAGGGATTCGAGCGTGACGACGTGGCCTTCGGTCTGGTCGCGCTGTTCCCGACGGTCATCATCCCCGACGAAGCCGGCGGCACGGACGCCGTCGAGGACGCCTTCGCCGACGTGGACGGCGTCGAATCGGTCGACGTCGACACCGTCGGTCGTCTGTAACGCGGCTCGCGTTTTCCGTCTCGCCACCCGATAAGCGATAGCGCCGGTGGTTACCCCCCAGTCGCCGACCGCGGAACGCACGTTTTATATGGGCGAGTAGACAACCGATGACCAAGAATGCCTAGTTCAAACGGCCCCCTCGAAGGAACACGAAACAAACTGAAGAACAAGCCCCGCGACCGCGGTACCTCGCCGCCCCAGCGCGCCGTCGAGCAGTACGAGGCCGACGAGAAGGTCCACCTGAAGATCGACCCCTCGGTGCCCGAAGGCCGATTCCACCCGCGCTTCGACGGCCAGACCGGCACCGTCATCGGCGAGCAGGGGACGGCCTACAAAGTCGAGATCGTCGACGGCGGCAAGACCAAGACGGTCATCGTGAAGCCGGCTCACATGCGCCGCCAAGAGAACTGAGCGATGACGATATTCAAGGAGAAAGTCTCCGAGGAGTATCTCACGACCGCCGAGACCAAGGAGATACTGGCTGACCTGGAGATGGAGCGAGCGGCCGACGAGGACCGCGAGATGCGCTACGAGCTCAAACGTTCCATCGAACACGTCAACCACTTCGCGATGCTGGACGTCGAGGAGTCTCTGGAGTTCGTCGACCAGCTTCAGGAACTGGAGAAGGTCGACGAGGCGACCGCCTACAAGATCGCGAACCTGCGCCCGCTAGACCGCGACGAGCTGCGCGCCATCTACGCTCAGGAGCGGTACTCGCTGTCTGGCGAGGAACTCGACGATATCCTCGCCATCGTCAAGCAGTACGCCTGAGCCGGACGCCGCTCAGACCGTCTTTCTCCGAACTCGTCTGTATCCCCAGTAGACCGCCGGCACGCCCAGCGGAAGCGACAGCACGCCAAACAGCACGGCGAGCCAGCCCTGTCGGGCCCAGTCGCGCTCCGCGCTGACCCAGGCGAGTGCGCCCAGGCCAGCGACGGCAGCGGTGACCGTCCCCCAGATCGGGGCGCCGGTGGCACAGAACGCGTAGCAGACTGCCGTCGCGGCCGGTCCGAGCGGCGCTGGCGAGACGAGAGGGACGTACACCAGCGAGCAGTACGCCAGCAACGTGGTCATGTACGCCACGGGGAGACCGACCAGCAGGCGTCGCTGCCACGGTTCGGCGAGTTCGAAACGGTCGTACGCCGCGAGTAGCAACAGGGGGAAGGTGAACTCGAACAGCCACATACCGACGAAGTAACTCGCGACGGAGTGGCCAAGGTCGGGCTGGGAGACGGGCAGTGTCACCGGGAGTCCGACGCCCGGCAGGTCTTTGGTCGGGGTCGGGTCGGTCAGGAAGGCGATGACAATCAGGGCGACGGCGACGCCGGAGAGCCGGGCCCCAACCGACGCAACATTCGACAGGCGGTTCGAGAGACCGATGCTGGTACGGTGGCCGGGTGAGTCGGTCACGCTCATCGCAATCGTAGTGACGGGTGCATTCTTTTCCACGTTTTCTCCTGTCAACGGAAACCCGATATAGCCGGCTTCTGGGTTCTCAATGGCTCGTTTCGCGATACTGTGGCCACGCGGTGTGGCTCACAGTTTCCGTCGCAAAGACGCGACCAGTCTGGCGGACGGAATCGAAAGCGCTCGATACATAAATGCCGCTGACGGTGAGACGGCCCGGTGGCGCTGGCTACGTGGCGGGAACGCCGGGACGGTTCTGTCTTCCTGCCATCATCCAATGCATTAAGTGTACTCTCGTCATACAGTTCCGCATGAGCAGCACCGAGAGCGGTGGTGAGGATCTGGTGGCGGCAGTGCTCGACGTGCTCCCGCACGGCCGGAGCGACGACGACCGCCCCCAGCACCAGAAAGAGCCGCTCGCGTACGCCCTCGGGATCGACGAGTTCCACATCTACGAGCTCTCGCTCGACGAGGACGACGATATCGCCTTCGGCGACCGTATCGATCTGACAGCGTTCGGTCGGTTGACCGAAGTCGACTTCGAGGACCTGCCCAGCGGTGCCCGGCAGGAACTGGAATACGCCGTCGAGGAGATCGTCGACGCCGACGAACAGCGGTTCGTCGACTTCTACAACGACGCCCAGCCAATCACGCTGCGACTCCACCAGCTGAACCTGCTGCCGGGTATCGGGAAGAAACTCCGCAACACTATCCTCGACGAGCGCAAGCGCAAGCCCTTCGAGAGCTTCGAAGACCTCGAAGAGCGCGTCAGCGGTCTCCACAACCCACGGGAGGTCCTCGTCGACCGGATTCAGGAGGAACTGCGCGACGACGACCTGAAGTATCGGATTTTCGTGCGGCGCAGCGAACAAGGCGAGGGTGAGTGAGCGGAGCGAACGAACTCTCGAAGTGAAGCGGTGAGCGGAGCGAACCGCAGAACAGAGCGAGTAATCGCCCCGCCGCGAGTAGCGGCCTTTTTCACTCGCCGACCGTCTACGGAGGGTAATGACCGAGTACGGAAGCCGCGACCCAGACGCGCTGGTCCGGCGGGCGGGCAAGCGGGCCGACACGCGACAGGACCAGCACTTCCTGGTCGACGACCGCGTGCTGGACCGGATTCCGACCTACGCCGAGGAGATGGACCTATCGCACGTCCTCGAAATCGGCGGCGGGCCGGGGGCACTGACGGACCGACTGCTCGCGGTGGCCGACCGGGTGACCGTCGTCGAGCGGGACCCCGACTTCGCGGCGCACTTGCGCCAGGAGTTCGCCGACGCCATCGCGACGGACCGGCTGACTGTCGTCGAAGGCGACGCGCTGGACGTCGAACTCCCCGAATTCACCGCGAGCATTTCGAACCTGCCCTACGGTGCGTCCTCCGAAATCGCGTTCCGCCTGCTGCCCGAGGGGAAGCCTTTGGTCTTGATGTTCCAGCAGGAGTTCGCCGAGCGGATGGTCGCCGAGCCTGCGACTGACGACTACGGTCGGCTGTCGGTGACGGCGGGACACTACGCCGAGGCCGAAATCGTCGAGACAGTCCCGAAGCAAGCGTTCGACCCACAGCCCCGCGTCACGAGTGCGCTCGTTCGGACGACGCCACGCGAGCCGGACTACTCCGTTCCGAGCGACGAGTTCTTCCTGACGTTCCTGAAGGCGGTGTTCACCCAGCGCCGGAAGACGATGCGCAACGCGGTCCGGAACACGGCACACATCTCCGGACTCTCCGACCCCGACGCCGTCGTGGACGCCGCCGAAGAGGGGCTCATGAGCGCCCGCGCCGGCAAACTCACACCGGCCGACTTCGCTGGCCTGGCGACGCTGGCCTACGAGGTCGGCGAGCCCGACGACGATGACTGAGGAGGGAGCCGACGAGGGCACTGACAGCGGTCGCCCCGCCCTGGCCGACCAGCGCGGCGTCGAGACGGTGTACCAGCCCGCCGAGGACTCGGACCTGCTCGCCCGGACGGCCGCCGAGCGGGTAACGTCGGGCGACCGGGTGCTAGACGTGGGAACCGGGTCGGGCTACGTCGCCGCGACGCTGGCCGAGGCAGGTGCCGAGGCAGTCGGCGTCGACCTCAGTCCCCTGGCCTGCCGCGAGGCGGCCGAGAACGGACTCCCCGTCGTCCGTGGCGACCTCGTCTCGCCGTTTCACGAGAACAGCTTCGACCTCGTCGCGTTCAACCCGCCCTACCTCCCGACGCCCGCCGAGGCCGAGTGGGACGACTGGATGGAACACGCGCTGTCGGGCGGCGAGGACGGCCGCCGGCTCGTCGACCCGTTTCTGGCAGCTGTGAGTCGGGTGCTCGCACCCGGCGGCGAGGCCCTGCTGCTCGTCAGTAGTCTCACCGACCCCGACGCTGTCCGGGCATACGCTCGCGAGAACGGGCTCGGAAGCGAGGTGCTTGCTACCGAGAAACACCCCTACGAGGAGCTCGTCGTCCTGCGTTTCTCCGAAATATAATTACCAGAGGACATTTTCTTGAATAGGAAATATTAAAGCTCGTCATTTCATAGCTTCGTCTAATGCCAGAGATTGTTGCGACGACACCGGGCCTGTTTCCGTTACCGGACTGGGCCAAGGACGAGCTGTCCGACCTGAAAGGACACCAGAAGACAGACCTCATCAGCGGTGACGAGGGCGAGGCCATCACGGACGCCTACGAGCGCGCCCGCGAAGAGGTCGTCTCCCTCCAGACCGATGCCGGCCTCGACCGCATCAGCGAGGGCCAGCTGCGCTGGGACGACATGCTCGCGCACCCGCTGGCGGTCCACGACAGCGTCGAGACCCGCGGCATCGTCCGCTACTACGACAACAACAACTTCTACCGAGAGCCCGTGGTCACGGACGACCTGACCGCCGACGGCGACGTCGCCACAGAGCTCGACGCCGCTGCCGAGCTGGTCGATTCGGGGCTGCAAGCGGTCCTGCCCGGTCCGTACTCGCTCGCGGACCTTGCGACCGACGAACACTACGGGGACGAGGCCGCGTTCCTCGACGCCGTCGCCGACTTCCTCGTCGGCGAGGTCGAGCAGTTCCCCGACGTCGAGACGCTGTTCCTGCTGGAGCCATCGCTCGTCGAGAGCCCGCCCGAGGACGGCACAGACGAGCGCGCCAGCGAGGCCATCGACGCCGTCGCGAACGCCGTCGACGCCGAGGTCGTCACCCACACCTACTGGGGCCCAATCGAGGAGAAGACCTACGCGCATCTGATGGACGCCGACGTCGACGCCATCGGCTTCGACCTCGTCGCCGACCACGACAAGAACGTCTACAACGTCCAGGAGTACGGCACCAAGGACGCCGTCGCGCTGGGCGTCGTCGACGGGCAGAACACCCGCGTCGAGTCGCCCGAGACGATTCGGGACCGCGTCGACTGGTTCGAGGCCCAGACCAACACCGCCTACGACACCGTCTACGCGACCACGAACACCGAGACCTTCTACCTGCCCGTCAACAAGTTCGAGGACAAGATCCGGTCGCTGGCCAACGCCGCGACCCTGGAAGCCCCGGAGGCAGACCAATGACAGGACCACGAGAGCAGTTCCGACCGGAGGACCACGAGAACGAGCACTTCCTGCTGACGACCGTCGTCGGCTCCTACCCCAAGCCAAAGTGGCACGACCGCGCCCGCGAGCTGTTCGAGGACGAGGACGCAGACTTCGGCGAGGAGGAGTGGGAAGAATCGAAAGACGACGCCTCGCGGCTCATCACCCACGAGCACGAACGCTGTGGCATCGACGTCGTCTGTGACGGCGAGATGCGCCGCAACGAGATGGTCGAGTACTTCGCCCACCGCATCGACGGCTACGAGTTCAACGGCCGCGTGAAGGTGTGGGGTCACAACTACTTCGACAAGCCCTCCGTCGCCGACGAGGTCGAGTACGGCGAGCAGTGGCTCGTCGAGGAGTTCGAGTTCACCGACGAGGTCGCCGAACGACCCGTCAAGGTCCCCATCACGGGCCCGTACACGCTGGCGAACTGGTCGTTCAACGAGGTCTACGACAGCGAGGAGCAGCTGGCCTACGAACTGGCCGACCTCGTCAACGAGGAGATAGAGGCACTGGTCGAGGCCGGCGCGCGCTACATCCAGATAGACGAGCCCGCCCTCGCGACGACGCCGGACGACCACGCCATCGTGGGCGAGTGTCTCGAACGCATCGTCGACGAGATTCCCGACGACGTGCGCCTGGGTCTGCACGTCTGCTACGGCGACTACTCCCGCATCTACCCCGAGATTCTGGACTACCCGGTCCACGAGTACGACCTGGAGCTCGCCAACGGCAACTACGAACAGCTCGACGTTTTCAAGGAGCACGAGTTCACCAAGGACTTCGCTATGGGCGTACTGGACGCCCACACCGCCGAAGTCGAGTCCGTCGAGGAGATCAAGGAGAACATCAAGAAGGGTCTGGAGGTCGTGCCCCCGGAGCGCCTGACTGTCTCGCCCGACTGCGGCGTGAAGCTCCTGCCCCGCGAGATCGCTCGCGGCAAGATGGAGAACATGGTCACGGCCGCCCGCGAGGTCGAACAGGAGCTCGACACCGGGGAAATCGAGGTCCTCGCCGGCAGTGGTGCGGAAGCGAGTGCAGACGACTAGCGTGGTTCGAACGGAGTGAGAACCACGTTATAGCGAACGGGGAGCGAAGCGACCCGTGAGCAGCGAGATTTGAGCGAAGCGAAAATCTCGAAAATGTCGAGCGGGGAACGAACTGACCCGCGAGACGATTGAACCGGTGAGCGGGTTCAGACGCGAACAGTCAGTAGTCTGTACAGCGGACGACTAGCGAGACGCGACCGCAGGGAGCGTCTCCTTATAGCGAACGGCGAACGTAGCGAGCCGTGAGCAACGCAGTCACGCAGCGCCCGTATCTTTCGAACGGGAGCGAGGGGCCCAGTCAGCCACGAGACTTCCACAGTCGAGCCTCGAAACGGTGGTTGTGGATTGCTGTGAGCGATTGTTTCTGTGGGATGACTGGCTGTCCTCAGCATAGTGTCTATTTCCTACGTGTGAGGTATAATTTCGCAAACGCGATGAATATTTGGTTGACATATGTGTCGGGAAAGTTCGACGATAGACGAATATTGAATCGACCAGCGCAAAAATTAAACTATCACTTAGAAATCAAATTGTGGCAATAGTTCTTAGGACAGAATTAATTTAGAGGATCTAAAGCGCCATCTGAGTCGAATTACCTTTGTGAGCAAATATACGTATGCTAACTACTGTCGCTGGGAAAGAGTTTAGTTATACTCGACAGATATCCCAGACGAGATAACCGATGACCGACGAAACACACCTCCGAGCGGAACTGTATCTTCGCGGTGACACCTATGGGACATTCGACGCCCAGCAGCAGGTGTTGAACCGGGTCAACCGACTGGAGGCCAACGGCGTCTTCACCGAGTCGATGGTGGCGGGCGAGTGGCAGCGCATCCGGACGATGGCCGAGGACACCCGTTCGGGGGCGCTGGCGACCTACGAGGAGTTCGCCGACTGGGCTGACCGCAACGGGTCGTCCCTGGAGCCGGCCTTCGAGCAGCGCACGCGCACCTACGTGGGCATGGACCGCGTCGACGAGGTCGTCGTCTTCCCCGTGGTCTCGCTGGCTATCTACGACGAGAAGCGCCTGCAGTCCGTCTTCCCCTGTGCGGACGGCGAACACGTCTACACGGTCGGTGACGCGCTGGAGGCCTTCGAGCGCGGCGACGAGGGGTGGCTCGCCCAGTTCGACACCGTCACCGTCGACCGCACCGAGCCGTGGCTCGAGGCGGGCGTCGAAGCGCTGCCCTAGCCTCTGAGCGCCTCTACCGGTTCTTCGCTCGCCGCTTTCCACGCCGGATAGAGGCCGCTGAGTACGCTGACCACGACGGCAAAGGCGAAGGCGGACAGGAGATACCAGAGATTCGCCAGCCGGAACAGCGCCGTCGCGTCGTCGAGCGTATAGTGGTTGATAGCGAGACCGACGAGGGTGCTGACGCTGACGCCGACGAGGCCGCCGAAGACGCCGAGCAGCGTCGCTTCCATGAGCATCACCTTCATCACGTCCCGTTTCTGGTAGCCAACGGCCCTGAGAACGCCGATCTCCTCGCGGCGTTCGACGGTCGACATCAGCATGACGTTGAGGATGGAGATGCCGGCCACGAACAGGGAGATGGCGGCGATACCGACGAGCACGGTGTTGATGACCTGGAATTGTTCGTTGATCTGGTCCACGATCGAGCCCAGTTCCTGGACGTTGACCCGCTGTTCACGGTCGTTGAGCGCGTCCCGAATCGCCACCGCCGACTCGTTGGCGTCCGTCCCGGACTCGGCGGTGACGTACACCTGCTGATAGCCGCGCTCTTCGAACGAGGTAACCGGGAGGTAGATGCGGTTCTCAGGGTTCAGCTGTGAGAACGACCCCGTCGATTCCAGCACCGCGCGCACACGCATAGACGAGCCGTTGACGGTGATCGTGTTGCCCGGCTGCAGCCCCTCGTTCTCGGCGACGGTTTCGCCGACCAGGACCCCGCTCTGGAACGGGTCGGGAATCCGACCCTCGGAGGCGTTGTACACCGACGCCGGGTCTTCGATACCGTAGACGACTTCCGTCTGATTGGGGCCGCGGTCGTAGGAGACGGGCTCGGACGTCCGTTTCTCCGACGAGACCGAGACGTCCGGACCGACGACCCGTCGGATCTCCCGAACGTCCCGTTCGGTGAGGTTCTGCACACCGGCCTCGGAGTTTGGCGAGACCGTCACCTGGTTGCCCAGACCGCCCAGGTTCTCGGAGAAGGAGTACTGCAGGGCGACACCGAACATCCCGAGCGAGGCGATGGCGATGACGCCGATGACGATACCGAGCGACGCCAGCGCCGAGCGTACTTTCGTCCGCGTCAGGTTCCGGCGGGCCATCAGAGCCGCCGGGAACCGGCGATAGAGCGGGTCAAGCATCGACTTGCTCCCGTCCGAGTGACCCGTCGACCAGGTGGACCGTCCGGTCGACGTACTCGTTGACCAGTTCGTCGTGGGTGACGGCGACGATACCGACGTCCTGCTCGTCGGCGATGCGCCGGAACTCGTCGAGGATCTGGCGGCCCGTCTCCCGGTCGAGGCTCCCCGTCGGCTCGTCGGCGAGGACGATCATAGGGTCGTTGATGAGCGACCGGGCGATGGCGACGCGCTGTTTCTGCCCGCCCGAGAGCTGGTCGGGGCGGTGGTCGAGCCGGTCGCCGAGCCCGACCCTGGTCAGCAGGTCACGGGCCCGGGCCCGGCGATTACGGTCGCGGTCGAACAGCCGCGGGACTTCGACGTTCTCGACGGCCGACAGCGTCGGTAACAGGTAGAAATGCTGGAAGACGAACCCGATGCTACGCTTCCGTAGCAGTGTCCGTTTCCGGTCCCCCAGGTCGGTTACGTCACGGTCTTCGAGCACGAGTCGTCCCTCGGTGGGCGTCGAGAGCAGACCGAGGATGTTCAGCAGTGTCGTCTTTCCACTCCCGCTCGGGCCCATGATGGAGACGAACTCGCCGGGCTCCAGCGCGAAGTCGATGCCCTTCAGCGCTTCGAGGGTCTGTCCGCCGGTCCGGTAGCGTTTGACCAGCTGCTGGGCGTCGATGACGGTCATAGGTCCACGTCGTCGTCACCCCGCCGGTAGCGACGGACGAGGAATCCGGCCACCACCAGCACTGTGACGGCACCGAGTCCGAGAACCGCTAGCAGGACGGCACCCGGACCGCCGCTTGCCTGTCGCTCCGGTTCCCCCGATAGCCCCGAATCGACGGGTACTGAGAAGGTCTCTTTCGTCCGCTCGCCCTCGACGAGGTAGCTCACCTCCAGCGGTATCTCGGAGACGTTCCCGGTGGTCCTGGCAGTCAGGTCGAACGAGCTGAAGTCGCTACCCGGCACTTCGCCGACGAAGAAGTCCCTGTTCGGGGCCGCGGGCTCGACGTTCTCGCCCGGGAGGACTCGGACTGTAACGCTCCGTGCCATCGTCGTCCCGACGTTGCTCGTGCTACCGGTTATCTGTAACACGCCGTCTTCCCGCGAGATATCGAGCCCGGTCAGTTCGATGGCGGCGGGCGTCGCGCGGAGGGTCCTGGTCGTTTCGACCGAGCGCTGGACCGACGCGCTCTCGTAGTCCGCCGTGACGACCACGTCCGCACTCGCGGCCAACAGCGACGCGTTCAGCCGGACCTGCTCCGTCGAACTCGGAGGGACAGCGTCGACGATTGTCCTGCTGACAGTCGCGTTCTCGGAGCGACCGGTGACGACGATGTCCTCCGCTCGCGTGTTCCCCTGATTGATGATATCGACGGCGAGGGTCTGGTCGCTGCCGCTGCCGGACTGTGACGTTTCGAGGACGACGCTACTGCGAGCGGCCTCGGTCTCGATGGTCCGGGTCTGGGTCACCGTCCGCTCGGTGCCACTCGGGAGCGTGTAGTTGATGGTCGCTCGGAGCTCGTCGGTCCCGGCTCGCTGGGGCCGGAACCGGAACTCGGCGGTCTCGGTCGCCCCCTGGGGCACCGACGCGAACACCGACCGGTCTTCGAGCACCGTGACGCCGTCGCCCGAGACGGTGACCTCGACGTTCGAGATGCTCGTATCGAGCCCGTTCGCTATCTCGACTGACCCGTTCGACGCCACGCCGGCAACCGAGTCGTCTGTCTGGATGTCTAGCTGTGGCTGTCGCTCCCTGACCGAGAGCGAGACCGGATACCGGAGCTCGACTGGCTCGCTGGTGTTGGCGTTCCGGGCGTCGACGTAAACACGAAGGTCGCGTGTGCCCGGCTCTTCGAACGTGTACGTCAGCGGGACAGTCACTTCGGCACCGGGCGAGAGCGTCCCCACGTTCCGGACGCGGGTGTACACCGGCAATCCGCTCGAACTGCCGGGGCGGAGCTCGACGCTGTCGATTATCAGGGCGTCGCCGCTGCCCTGGAGGTTCCGAATCGTCGGCGTGAACGTGACCGTCTCGTTGGGGGCCGGGCTCTGTGGCGAGACCGTGACGCCGGTAATCGAACCGTTGGCCTGTGTGCCGGCGACGACCGGCGGGACGGCTGCCAGTACGACCAGCGCAGCGACGATCAGTCGTCGCATTGTCTTTCACCATCGGTTCGACTCGTTCGATTTCGGACGAGACGACTGGAGGGCGTCTCTACGGGGGACTCTCCCATATTATCCCTCGGAGAGGTGATGTAATAAACCCGACGAATTATTAGATGGGTCGGCCGCGGTATTTTAGTCGCGTGGCAAGGTACCTATCACCATGGACCGGGGAGCGCTCCAGCCGCGTGTGCACGACGTGGCCGGGGCCATCGAGACGATGGAGACGCGAGGGGCGGCGAACATCGCCACTGCGACCGCCGATGCGCTCGAGACGCAGGCTGTCGAGAGCGACGCGGAGACGGCCCCGGAACTGCTGGCGGAGCTTCGGACTGCCGCTCGCTTCCTGCTTTCGACCCGCCCGACAGCGGTCAGCCTCCCAAACGCCTGCCGATACGTCCTGCGCCGAGCGACGGGTGACACCGTCGAGGCGGTTCGCACGAACGCCGTCGAGAGCGCCGCGGAGTTCCGGGCCAGGCTGGAGACCGCACAGGACGACCTCGGACGGGTCGGCGCCAACCGACTGCGCGACGGCGACACTATCATGACTCATTGTCACTCGACCGACGTGCTGGCCTGCGTCGAGGCGGCCGTCGAGGATGGCAAGCAGCTCTCGGCCATCGTCAAGGAGACCCGTCCGCGCCAGCAGGGCCACATCACCGCCCGCGAACTGCGCGAGCTCGGCGTCGACGTGACCCTGGTGGTCGACAGCGCCGCGCGACGGTATCTGGACGACGTGGACCACGTCCTCGTCGGGGCGGACGCTATCGCCGCCGACGGGAGCGTGGTGAACAAGGTCGGCACCTCGGGGTTGGCGGTCGTCGCCCGGGAACGCGGGACGCCAATCGTCGTCGCCGCCGGGACGCTGAAGCTCGACCCCGCGACGATGACTGGCAACGCCGTCGAGATAGAGATGCGTGAGGAGTCGGAAGTCCTCGAGGAGACCGACCGGGAGACCATCGGTGACGTCACCGTCGAGAACCCGGCCTTCGACGTGACACCGCCCCGGTACATCGACGCTATCGTCACCGAACGCGGCCAGTTCCCGCCCGAGAGCGTCGTCACGCTGATGCGCGAGCTCTTCGGCGAGGGCCCGACTGAACCGTGGCAAGAGCCATGAGCGCCGAGTCCCTGCGGGTCGTCTGTGCCGGCCACGTCAACTGGGACGTGACGCTGCGGGTCGACCGGCTCCCCGACCCCGACGGCGAGGCCTGCATCGCCGACCAGTACCAGTCCGGCGGCGGCAGCGCCTCGAACGTGGCCGTCGCGCTGGCGGGACTCGACGCCAGCCCGCTGTTGCTTGGCAGTGTCGGTCGGGACGAGAACGGCTGGCTGGTCCGCCGCGAACTCGAGGATGTCGGCGTCGAGACGAAGCTCGTCGAGACCGACGGCGAGACGGCCGTGAAGTATCTCGTGGTCGACGACACTGGCGAACTGCTGATGTTTGGCAACGACGGGGCCAACGAAGCCTACGCCGCCGACGACCTCTCGGAGCGCCAGCTCACCACTGCCGACCATCTTCATCTGACCAGCCAGCGGCCCGAGACGGCCGCCGAACTGGCGCGGGCGGCGACACGCGAGGGTCTCTCTGTGAGCTTCGACCCCGGCCGGCGGCTGGCCGACCGGGACTACACCGAGACGCTCCGCCGGACCGACCTGCTGTTCTGTAACGAGCGCGAAGCGACCGTCCTCCGCGAGGAGGGACTCGCCGACGCGGTTTCGACACTGGTCATAAAGCAGGGGTCGGGCGGTGCGACGGTTTTCGACGGTAGTCGGGAGGTGTACCATCCTGGGTTCGCCGTCGACCCGGTCGACACGACGGGCGCGGGCGACGCCTTCGCCGCGGGCTTTCTCGTGGCCCGAGACGAGGGACTGGAGCGCGCGCTCGCGGTCGGCAACGCGTGCGGGGCGCTGGCCGCCCGGACACCCGGCGCCAGGGTGCAGGTGGGCTGGCGCGACGTCGATGCGCTGCTGGATATCGGGCCGAGTGGTGGGTGAGACGGCGCTACTCCGGAACCGCGTCCACTAGCCGCTCGAACTGCTGGCGGTACTGGGCCTCGGCGCGGGCCCGGACGAGCCCGGAGTCGTCGTCGAAGACGGCGTCGAAGCCGGCCATCCGCCACAGCAGCGTCGAGAGCTGGTAGAGCGGCCGGCGGTCGGCGTAGCCGTCCTCGAAGTCCATCGGCCGGTGTTCGGTGTACCCCTCGTGGAACTCCGTACGCAGACCTTCACGTACGTCGGGGTCGGTAAAGGACGAATCGATAAAGAGGAACTCGGTCTGTGCGAGGTTGTACTCGGGCAGGGCCGCGAGCACGTCCTGCCAGTCGAGCACGGCCGTAATCGGTCGCTCGGTGCCGGCCTCGAAGAGGAGGTTCGCCGGCCGGAAGTCGTCGTGGACTAGCCTGGGGACGCCGTCCTCGGGGACGAATTCGAGGGCCGGCTCTATCGTCTCCAGCGCGCGGCCTTTCACGTCCGCGAACGGCGTATCGTCGAGTCGGGAGAGGTGCGCCCGCGTGAGTTGCTCGAAGTACTCCCGCCAGCTTCCCATCCAGTCCCGGACGATGAGCCGGCCGTTGTGGAGGTCCAGCCGGCCGAAAGCCTCGAAGCCGATCTCGGAGTGGAGGTCGCCGAGGATGTGGCCGGCCTGTTGCATAACGCGGCGCCGGTCCTCGGCTGAGAGCGTCGCGAACTCCTGTGAGAGGTTCTCCCCGTGGACCCGCTCGGTGACGAAGTACGGTCGCACGTCGACTGCCGGCTGCTGTTTGAACACCAGAATGCGCGGGACGGGCACGTCGGTCCGGTTGGCGACGTACTCGTGGAGTTTCGGCTCGATGTCGAACGGGATGTCACCGTCCGGCTTGAACTTCACCACGACCTCGTACTCCTCGCCGCCGTGGTCCAGCGTCACCATATAGACGTCACTCTGGTGACCGCCGCCCGGGGTCTCGAACGTGAATCCGTTGTAGTCCGGTCCCGACTCGTCGAGGACAGCACGGATATCGTCTTCCGGCGTCGACACTGCGACCGGCTAAGAGGGTTGGCTAAATAAAACTGTCAGTGTCAGCCCGCCGTGGGGGACCGATACGAGCGCGTCGGGCAACGGCACCGCTGTCCCAACACGCCCGGAGTTGCCGCGTTTTCTCGACTGAAACGAGAGGAACATTTATCAGCCGTGTAACCTTTCACTCGAGTGAATGGGGAACGAGGGTGGGCCAGGTCCCGTGGGAGGGACCGGCAACGGTAGCGGTGAGGAAATAGCGGACACAGAGCAATCAGCAGCGCCGGCGGACGTGCCGACAGCGGCCGACCAGTCAAAGACCAGCACCTGTGCGACCTGCTGGCAGGAGATTCCGCCGGACAGTGTCCGGTGCCCACACTGTGTCACGCCGGACGGGGACTGCCGGGACGACGCGGCACAGTGGTCGTACGACCGCGTCGTACTCGCGGTCGTCCCCGCCGACGGGGCCCGTTCGGCCAGGGCATCGGCTGTCACCGCCTTCAGCCGAGCCCGGACACTCGTGAGCGGGCCGGAGTTCTCCCACGGCGAGGTGACCCTGTGGGGCGAGTTCGAGACGTCGCCGCCGACTACGCTCACCGAGGGATGGCCGACGCTTCCCGGTGCAGTCCCACTGGCGTCTACAGCTGGGCGCTCGCTCTTCGAGACGGCAGCGACTCGGTGCGAGGCGACCGAGCCGACGGACCCGACGATTTACTGTGAGGACGGCACGGCCGTGGCCGACGGCGACGATGTAGCGACGCTTTCGGCGGTCATCGAGGATGCGGAGGTCTCGTACTGGGTGGTCCCCGGAGTCGTCAAGCGATACGCGATGCCCGAGGAACCCGACGCGTTCGGCGACCCGCTGTACTGTGCCCGCTGTGACGCCGTGACCGAACACGATGTGTCGGACCAGCGGGCGGACGCGCCCGACCAGCCAGGACGACTCTGGGCCTGTCGCGTCTGTGGTACAGAGCGATACGGCCCGGAGTGACCGTCGAGCGTCGAATCCGGTGCGGTGCTGTCACCGGAGCTACCGTGGCGTCTCTGTCCCCCACGTCTCCAGGGCCGTCGCCAGTTCGGGCGTCTCCTCGGCGGCCGTCTCGATGTCGCGACCGGCGGCCACGGCGTCGACGGCCGCACGCAGTGCTTTCGCGCCGGCGTGGGTGCCGTCCGGGTGGCCGTGGACGCCGCCGCCGGCCTGGACGCCAATCGTCGTCCCGCAGCGGTCGACCAGCTCCGGGACCAGCCCCGGATGCAGACCGCCCGACGCCATCGGCAACACGTCAGCGAGTCCGTGCAGGTCCGCGTAGAGCCACTCGTTGATGCCCACCGTGTCCTCGTTGGCCAGCTTCCCGAGGTCGGCGGTCCCGGTGTGAATCTGGTCGACGCCACAGAGCCGGGCTATCTGGGCGACGACCCGCATCGAGACGCCGTGGTCCGGCAGGCGGTCGAAGGCGGCGTGCATCGCGCGGTGGGCGTGGATGGCCAGTCCGTGGTGCTCGCAACGCTCCCGGACCTGCTGGACGGCGGCCCACCCACAGGTCACGACGTCGACCATGACGTACTCACAGCCGTGCTCGGCGGCCATGTCCACTCGTTCCAGCATATCCGACCCGGTTCCGGTGACGTTCAGCAGGTAGGACTTTTTCTCGCCGGTCTCGTCTTCGGCCCTGTCGCGCATCGCCAGCGACTCGGTCAGGCGGTCCTCGAAGGGGTTGAAATCCTGGTCGGTGAGGTTCTCGTCGTCCTTGAGCAGGTCGAGCCCACCGGTCCAGGCCTCGTAGCCGATCTGGGCGTGTTGGGCCGTCGAGAGACCGACCTTCGGTTTGGGGACCGTCGCCGTGATGGGCCGGTCCCCGGCGTCGAAGATTTCCGTTCTGACGCCGGTGCCAAACTGTGGCCCCGGGAAGGACGTGGCCAGCGGCTCGGGCCACTCGCAGTCCTGCAGCCGGATGCGGTCGACGGCTTTCATCCCGAGGATGTTGCCCGCGATGCAGGAGAGCACCTGGGGCATATTGCCCGGCTCGAAGAGCGCGTCGGGGTACGCGACGGTGACGCGGTAGCCGTCGCGGTCCGCCCGCCCGGCCACCGTCGCCTCCTCGATACCGCAGGCCGTCGCCGAGAGGTCAGTCACCGACCCCTCGACCTGCAGCTCGGCCCAGGTGCCGTTCGAGGACTCACTCGCGACGCGGCTGGCCGCCGACTCCGGGCTCTGGTCGGCGGCCGGTTCGACGTAGAACGCACAGACGAGTTCGGTGTCGTCGGGGTCGTGGTCCAGGTCGAGGAAGTCCTCGTAGGTGATACCTACCATGGTAACAATACGCACGCCTGCGCCATAAATGTAGGTCGACCCGGGGAACGTCTCTCGTTGGCCCCGTCGAACAGCAAATTCAGGTGTGCGTTCCGGAAACCACGCTGGAGAGAGAGCCCACTGTCAGCGTTGCACTGGAGACGGACCAACAGTATCGCGTCGCCGAACGCACGGGCGACTCACCCAGTCTGTTCGCTGTCTGTGTAGTCGGTGCTCTCCCTGGCGACGGCCATCACGCCGGTGACTGTTCCGGATTCGCCACGGAGCGGTGCCGTGTACAGACGCAACTGGATGGGGTCTCCGTCGCTCTTCCGGCGCTGTATCTCGTAGCCACTGATTTTCTCGCCGGCGAGTGCACGCGCTACCTGTGCTTCGAACGCTGACTGCTGGCCGTCCCTGTGGATACCGACGGACTGAATCTCCTCACCGAGCACCGCCTCCGCAGCGTATCCGAAGACCTCCTCGGCTGCCTCGTTCCACAGCTCGATGCGCCCGTCCGCATCGACTGCCACGATAGGGTCCGGAGAGACTTCGATGATAGCCTCGAGTCGGTCGGTCGCGTCGCTGAGTTCCGCCTCACGCTCGATTCGCTCGGTGACGTCCTCCTGGAATCCGACCCAGTTCGTGACTTGGCCGTCGCTGTCCTCGACGGGAGCGATGGTCAATCGGTTCCAGAACTGCGTTCCGTCTTTCCGGTAGTTCCGAAGCGTCTCCGTCACCGGCTCCGCTGCATCAATCGCCGCCCGTATCTTCGCGACACTCGCAGCATCCGTCTCCGGACCCTGCATGAACCGACAGTTTCGACCGAGTATCTCCGCTTCGTCGTACCCGCTCAGTTCGCAGAACTTCTGGTTCGTGTACACCATCGGATTGTCCTCCTGGTTCGGGTCGGCGAGCGTTATTCCGACAGGTGCCTGCTCCATCGCCTCGGTCTTCACGCTGAGTTCCGCTTCACGCTCGATGCGCTCGGTCACGTCCCGGCAGATGACGAGATGTTGGCCGGGGACGATATCGGCCTTCGCGGAGTACTCGATAGTGTGTTCCGCACCGGTCGCGTCGGTCACGGTGACGGTGCCACGTTCGGTCCCAGTGTCCCTGAACTGCGTCCACGTGGCTTCGAAATCGAACTCCTCCGGGAGAAAGTCCCTGATTGGCTGCCCGAGCAATCGCTCTCGACACAGGCCGGACATCCTGGCCGCTTCCGGATTCCCGTCCACTATCCGTGCGTCGTCGTTGAGCATGACGATGGCATCGTTGGCGTCCTCGAAGGCCGCCTTGTACTGGTCGCGTGCCTGGGTGAGCTTCGACAGCCGCTGCTCGAGATTTCCGGTCGATTTTCGTGGAATGGAGACGGTCATCGTCGTTCCGTCTTCCGACACCGTTGCCTCGATGGAGCCGTCGTGGCTCGACACTATCCAGTGGGCCAACCACAGTCCCAGTCCGGTCCCGTGAGCCAGCGGCGTCTCGGCGCCCGATTCGAGCACCTTGGCCTCTGTGTTGGATAGACCGGGCCCATCATCCGCGATCTGGAGCGTGAACGCGTTCGGCACGATATCCACCGAGACGACGACCGTCGGGTCCGAACCGCTGTGTTTGAGCGCGTTGTCGATCAGCTCTTCGACGGCCCGTTCGAAGCTCGGGAAAACGGATGCAGTTATCTCTTTGTCGGATTCGACCGAGACCGTCCCGTTACGGTACCGGCCACTGACCCGCTCGGCCACCTCCGTGACGACCGCAACGACGTCCGCCGGCTCTCGTTCGAACGGCGTCGCAACAATCCTGTCTAGCGTTCGTGCCTTCTCGCTCAACTCGATGAGACCGTCGATGTTGTCGAGCGCTATCTCGGCGTATCTATCGTTGTCCAGCTGGTCCGCCATGTGCTGGGTGAGGCCGCGGATGACGGACATGTCGTTCCGGAGGTTGTGGCGAAGGACGCGGCTGAGGACAGTCGAGAGGTTCGCTTGCCTCGTGAGCGCGGCTTCGGTCCGGTCGTGTTCTATCTCCCGTTCGAGGAGCCGGGCGATGAGTTCGGCGAACATCTTCTCGCTGTCGCTGAAGGGTTCCTCTCGTGGATCTTCGGCGACAAAACAGATGGTCCCAAAGGATTCCCCTTCGACGACCAGGGTCGTTCCGAGATAACAGTTGAACCCGTGTGTCGTGTACGCCGGGTCCGCTTCCCACCCCTGGTCCGGGGCATCGTAGACCGCAATCTGGGAGTCCGATTCGAGTGTTCGACGGCAGTACGTCGTCGCGGTGTCGAGTTCCAGCCCGGGGGGAATCAGGTCCTTCCCCGACTCGGTACTGACAAGCGCCTCCCAGTGACCTGTTTCAGTATCTATCCGTGCGAGATGCCCGTTGTCGGCTTCGAGGTACGCGACGCCGAGTTCGAGCGCGGCACGTGCTTTCTCTTCGAACGGGATGTCCCTCCGAATGGCCTCGTAGAGCTTCTTCCGTGCCTCCTGGGACGTTACCGGAGCGTCAGTCACAGGGAACCCACCTCGGACGGGCCCTGCCCTGCAGTGGACAGACCGCTCCACGCCGGGTAGCCAACGACGGCGTGACGTCTGAACACATGATTTCAAAGATTACCACGGGTTTGGTACACATAACAGTACGGTAAAAGGAATATAACGAGTAGCGAGCCATACCGAGAGTGGCCGCTAGAGGCGTATCTCTCTCCACCTACCGTCGGAATACTTCACCCACGTCACTCCTCGAAACTGATGCCGATAATCTCGAAGCGTGCCCCGCCCTCGTCGCTACCTGTCACGCGTATCTCCCAGCCGTGGGCCGAGACAATCTCGGTCACGATCGCCAGTCCCAGGCCCGTTCCGTCGCTCGACGTCGAGAAGCCAGATTCCAGGACCGATTCGCGGTCTTCGACAGGGATACCGGTCCCATCGTCGGCGACGAAGAACCCGTCGTCGAGGACACCGAGAGTGATCTCTATATGGTCCCCGCCGTGTTCTACAGAGTTCCGGAAGAGGTTCTCCAGTAGCTGTTGGAGTCGCGTGGCATCAGCCATGAACCGACCGTCGCTCTCGACGGTGAGCGTCGCCGCGTCCGACTCGATGACCTCCCAGGCGTCCCGCGCTACGGCCGAGAGCGTGACCCGCTCGCGCTCGGCTATCGGTTGCCCTTGCCGGGCGAGCGCGAGCACGTCACCGATGAGCACTTCCATCCGGTCGAGGGCGCGGGCCGTCGCTTCGAGGTGTTCGTTGTCGCCCTCCTCCTCGCGGAGGAACGCCACCCGCCCCTGTGCGACCGTCAACGGGTTTCGGAGGTCGTGTGAAACCATGCTCGCGAACTGCTCCAGCCTGTCGTTCTGTTGCTCTAGCTCCTGCCGGTACTCCTCGCGCTCGGTCACGTCGGTGAGCGTCACCGACCGCCCGAGGCGGCTCCTGTCGGTCGTGAACGGTCTGATACCGAGGTGATAGTAGCGGAACCCGCCGGTGGCCTCGTGTTCGAAGATGATGTCCTCCTCGGTCTCCTCGAGGGACTTACCGAGTCTGGGGTCGACCGATTCGATGGGTTCGCCCACCTCGAGGGCCGGAAACAGCTCTCTGGCCTGTAAATTGAAATCGCGAACCAGTCCGTCGTCGTCCAGCACGATGACCGGGTCGTCCTGCTCGCCGGTCAGCTGGACGGTCTGGAAATCGTCGACGAAGACGAAGAGGACGCCGACGGCGAAGGCGGCCACGCCCAGCGGCGTGTAGGTGATGTTGAGTATCGTCGGACTCACGGTCGCGAGCGCGTCGAGGACGATAGGGAGCCCGGTGAGCCCGACCAGTCCCAGCAGCGGCGTGGTGTCGTGACCCACCTGCCGGAACAGCTCGTAGAGCATGAAATAGCCGACGATAGAGAGCGCGTACGCAAAGCCCATGGCGAGCCAGTGCAGCTCCTGAGAGACGATTGAGATGTGGGGGAACGGGGTGAGCAAGACCTCCGACTGGAAGTATCGGTGGTGGAGCGGATTCGTGACCTTGACGAGCGAGACGAGGACGAACACACCGATGGCCGCCCGCCGTATCGGGACGGATTTATGCAGGTTCCGGCCCGTGTAGGCCGAACAGAAGTACAGCCACGGGCCGACGGTACTGAGCCCGACAAAGAGCCCGACGTGATAGAAGACCAGTTTGAGCTCTACCGTCGGTGCGAGGAGGAATCCGAGGTGAGCGACCGACCAGAACCCGCTCGTCAGCAGGAGGCCGACGAGTCCCTGTCGGGTGCCCTCGTGGTCGATAGCACGAGCCCGGGGGATACTCACGAAACAGGCGGCCGCTGCGGCGGCAAAGAGGAGAACGTAACCCAGGAAATACGGGTTGGTAGCAGGTAGGGAGTCGGATAGTAAAATGATGAACGGGAATAGGCTCTGGGAACGTAAAATCGTTGTCGACACATGTCAGAATGATGGATTTTCTGATTGACTGTGCGATACTGCTCGAAACGTGATACACGCCCGACCGTAGGCAGTGGTCCCATCGGGTGTGTTGCTGCGCAACGGCTCCTGCAGCAGCGACACTCGCTTAGGAGGCCCACCCCAACACTGCCCATGGTCGAACTCAGACTTATCGCCGGCGTGGCCCGTACTGGAGCAATCGGCGACGGCGAGACGATTCCCTGGCACTACGACGAGGACGAACAGCAGTACAAGAACCGCGTCGCCGACCACCCCGTAATCGTCGGTCGCAAGACCCACATGGGGATGACGCGGGTCCGTGGGACCCACCCGGTCGTCGTCACCGGGAGTCCCGACGAGTACGAGGAAGACGACGCCACTTTCGTCTCGACCGTCCCTGGGGCCGTCGAGGCCGTCGCCGCCGAGGGCGACGTCGGCTACGTCATCGGCGGCCAGTCCATCTACGCGATGTTTCTCCCGTATGCCGACCGGGCCTTCGTCTCGGAACTGCCCGAGCGCAAGGTCCCGAGTCGGGTGTTCCCCTATCTGGGGACGAACTGGGCGGTGACCGAGCGCCACGAGTACGACGAGTTCGACGTCGTCGAGTACGTCAACGAGGAGCCGCTGGACCCGGCGGAAGCGCCTGTCTGAGGGGACGAGACGGACCGCTTCGACCCGCCCTGTCCACCCCGACGGCAGTGCCGGAAACACCAACGCTTACCGTCCCCAGTCCCTGGTGACGGCTATGCAAACGGTCGACGCAGCAGGGCTGCAGATCGGTGACGACCACCCCCCACGCATCATGGGCGTGCTGAACGTCAGCAAGGAGTCGCCGTACTCGCCCTCGGTGTACGACGACCCGGCCGAGGCCGCCCAGTACGTCGACGAGGAGCTCATCGGCGAGGGCGCCGACATCGTCGACGTGGGCCTGGAGTCGGCCAACAAGCGCCTCGATGTCCTGTCGGCCGAGGACGAACTCGACCGGCTCGACACCGCTATCGAGACCATCGAGTCGGTCAGCGACGACGCTATCTTCTCCATCGAGACCCGTTACGCCGAGGTCGCCGAGGCCGCCATCGAGGGCGGCTTCGACATGGTCAACGACATCTGTGGCTTCGCGGACCCGGAGATGCCCGAAATCTGCCGGGAGTACGACGTGGCCGTCGCGAAGATGGCGAGCCCGCCGGACCTCGAACGGCCCGGGGCCGTCGAGGAGACCGACTGGGCCGCCCGCAAGTCACCCGACTGGGCCAACTCGGCCGATTACGTCGACCAGGTCTACGAGGCGCTCAAACAGAACGGCCTCACCGAGAAGACCATCGTCGACCCGGCCTTTGGCGGCTGGAGCGAGGCAAAGACCATCGCCGAGGACCACGCGACCTTCGAGCGCCTGCGTGAGTTCCGCGGCTTCGGCCGTCCAATCCTCGTCTCCATTAACCGGAAGAACTTCCTGCGAACTATCGCCGACCGCTCGACCGAAGAAGCCCTGCCCGTCAGCCTCGCCGCGACTGCGCTGGCCGTCGAGCGCGGTGCACACATCGTCCGCACCCACGACGTCGAAGAGACCGTCGACGCCGCGAAAATCGGCTCGGCCTTTACCGAGCGGGCCGCCGTCGTCGGCGACGGGGCCACGGTGACCGAACTGGACGCCCGCCGTGGGACCGAGGTCGCGCGCCACCTCGAGACCATCGGTGCGTCGACCGACGACAGCGAGGCCTACGTCAGCCGCGTCTTCGAGGTGTCCGGGCTCGACCCGGACGCCGCCGCGGAACTGGCCGACGTCGCCGAGTCGGCAGGCCTCGTCGCTACCACCGGCGACGGTGGGGTCCTGCTGGGCGGCCGACCCGACGCGCTCCGAGCGGCGGCCAGCGAACTCGCCAGCAAGCCCGCATTCGCACCGGTCGTCGAGGCTATCCGCACCGACTGATATGGACTACCTACAGGAACGCATCACGACGCTGCACGACCTGACCGACGCGGTGCCGGCGATGCCCGAGGGCGAGAGTTCGGTCGTCGTTCCCATCGCCGGGGAGAGTGAGGCGGCCGTCACGCCCACGCACGTCTTCGAGGCGCTCGAAACCGTCGGCCCCGACGCAGTCGTGGTCCCACTGCGGAGCGACGCCGAGACAGCCGCCGCCTTCGACCACTGGGCCGCCGAGTTCGACCTCGACGTGACGACGCTGTGGTGTAACGCCCCCACTCTCCCGACGCTGCTCGAGGACCACGGGCTCGACGGCGCGATGGGGAAGGGTAGGGACGTCTGGCTCGGACTCGGGCTGGCCGCGAGTCGGGCCGACTACGTGGCCGTCCACGACGCCGACGCCTCGACGTACTCCCCGAAACACGTGCCGCGCTTGCTCGCCGGGCTGGAGATGGGCTACGAGTTCGTGAAGGGGTACTACGCCCGCGTCGAGGACGGCCAGCTCTACGGCCGACTCGCGCGGCTGTTCGTCGCGCCGCTACTGGGTGCGCTGTCGAGTGCCCACGACGACCCGCTACTCGACTATCTCTCGGCGTTTCGCTATCCGCTGGCCGGTGAGTTCGCCGTTACCGCCGACGCGGCCCGCTCGATTCGGGCCCAGCGGGCCTGGGGGCTGGAGATAGGGATGCTCGGCGAGGCCTACGACGTGGTCGGCGAGACCGCCACCGCACAGGTCGACCTCGGGATGCACCGCCACGACCACCGACCCGTCGGCGGCCGCGGCGGGCTCTCGACGATGGCCGCGGAGGTCGGCGAGGCGCTCTTTCGCGTCCTCCAGGACCACGGCCTGCAGCCGGACTACGAGCGCCTGCCCGACGCCTACCGGGACGCGGCCGATACGCTCATCCGGCAGTATGGCGCCGATGCCGCGGTCAACGGGCTCACCTACGACCACGATGCAGAGCGCTCACAGGTACAGTCCTACGCGGAGAGCATCCGGGCCCCGGGGCCGGACGACAGACTCCCCGCGTGGACGGAGACGACGCTGTCGCCGTCGAGCGTGCTGGCGGCCTCGCGGGAGGCACTCGGGCGCCCAAGCAGCTCTCGGGTGGATTGAAACGGGCGACCGGCACCCGAGTTGGGTAGCGCCGTCAACGGGGCGCCGGTTGGAACCTGTTTCAACGGCGCTGGGTTGGTGTGCCTGTCATTTTATACCATGCCGGTCCGGAGATACGGGTATGTCGGCGAAACGTCTCACAGCACCGTCACGAGCCGCGCCTACCGTTCGACCACCACGACGGCGGCCACACCGATGACGGCCAGAGATATCTATCTCCCCGTCGCCGCCCAGCCGTCGGTGTCGACGCTGGTCGGGTTGAGCCAGCTCGCCGACGTCGAAGGGTACGAACGGGTCTGGCTGCCCGAGACCTGGGGCCGGGACGCCGTGACCACACTGACAAGCATCGCGCACGGAACCGACGATGTCGGTATCGGCACTTCGCTGTTGAACGTCTACTCGCGTTCGCCGGCGCTCATCGGCCAGACCGCCGCCACGCTCCAGGAGGCCTCGGACGGGCGCCTGCGCGTCGGGCTCGGGCCGTCGGGGCCGCGCGTCATCGAGGGGTGGCACGGGGAGTCGTTCGAGCGACCGCTGCGCCGGACCCGGGAGACTATCGACATCGTCAAGCAGGTGCTGTCGGGCGAAGCCGTCGAGTACGACGGCGACATCTTCGAGCTCTCGGGGTTGCGGCTGCGCTCGGACCCGCCCGACCCAGTTCCGCCGATAGACGCCGGTGGGCTGGGGCCAAAGGCCGTCGAACTCGCAGGGCGCTTTGCCGACGGCTGGCACGCCCTGCTGTTGACCGTCGAGGGCATGGCCGACCGCCTCGACGACTTCGACCGCGGGGCCGAACTCGGCGACCGCGACCGGGCGAGCCAGCGGGTCACCTTCTCGGTGCCCTGCTGTGCCCTGGCGGACCGCGAGCGGGCCCGTGCCATGACTCGCCAGCACGTCGCCTTCTACGTGGGCGGCATGGGCACCTACTACCGCGATGCGCTCGCACGGCAGGGGTACGAGGACACCGCGACGACGGTCTTCGAGCAGTGGAACGACGGCGACCGCGAGGCAGCGAAAGCCGCTATCGACGACGAGTTGCTCGACGCCCTCGCCGTGGCCGGGACCCCCGAGGAGTGTCGGGACCACATCGAGCGCTTCGAGCGTATCGACGGCGTCGACGCTATCAACGTCTCGTTCCCCAGAGCGGCCGAGCGGGCCGATATCGAGGCGACGATGGCCGCGCTGGCGCCCTAGATGTGGGTGCCGGGCGCTACCCCGTCTCGGCTACCGGGATGATGTCGTCCCGACGGCCGTCCAGGACGGCAAAGCGGTCGTCGCGGCGCCGTTCCAGCCAGTACAGCAGCCGTTCGGCCCACCGGAGTTTCTCGCGTTTCTCGGCAGTCACGTCCGGGTCGTCGAAGTCCCAGCCGACGAACCGGATTTCGGCGGCGCCGAAGTGGTCGGCGGTGAAGGCCGCCCGGTCGCCGTCGGTGAAGCCGCCGAAGTTGTGGACTCGCTCGGTCGGGCCGGCCTGTGTGGTCGGCACGACGAAGGCGGGGTCGTAGGTCGGGACGTGTTCCTCGACGGCGGGGACGTTGTCGCCGTGGGCGTGGGCGAACACCGGCGTCCCCGATTCCGTGAGTTCCCGGCCTGTCTCGGGGTTCTTGTCGAGGTCGGTGACCATCGCGTCGACGACGACACCCAGTTCGTGCAGGCGGTCGACGGCCGTCGAGGCGGCCAGCACCGCGTCCGCCCCGGCCGCCCTGTCGGCCTCGCGCTCCAGGGACGGGCCGGCGCCGGCGATAGCGACCGTCTTCCCGCGGAGATTCAGCGTCGCCGGGTCGTAGGTCTCCGTGTCGCCAAGCAGCTCACCGAGTCGGTCTCGGGCCCGTTCGTCTCCGTCGCGGGGGTAGCCAAACGCCGCGAGCAGCCCCTCGTACACCGGTTCCCAGGTCTGAAAGTCCATAGCTGTCGCTGAAGTGCTGGTACCAGATAAAGCGGATTGAGCCGAAATGGCACGTCCGTGTACCCCTACCCGGGTGCCCTTTCGGCTTTCACGCCAGACTACTGACGCCTCCGGTATAAGCTTTCTCTTACTCACACCTGCGGTCCACATGGTCCACAACTCGATATCACCACCTGCGACGTGCCCACCCAGACCCGAACATCGGGCCATTTTAATCTCGCAACCGCCCACCTTTGGCTATGGGCAAGGTCAACATCGGGTTGCGCGGCTGGCGGTTCGACGAGGACGTGCTGGGCGAGGACGGCCGGGTGCGCCCGCTGGCGACGATGGAACCGGAGGACCGCCAGCGCATCCTCGTGCTCGCCGACCGCGTCGTCGACCCCTGTGACGCCTGCTGGCTGGAGTACGGCGAGGACCAAATCGAGGAGTGCAACGTCGCCGAGGTCATCTACGGCGAACCCCGCGGCGAGGTAGTGCTGTGTTCGGCCCACGAGCCGGACTTTCTCTACTGGTTCCGCGAGGCAGGTGGCAAAGAGTTCGCCGGTGAACTCGAACTCCGTGACGCCTTCCACCAGTGGATTCTCGACGGGCATCGTGCCCCCGAAGAGTACGAGGGGCTCGAACACGTCGACGAGGACCCGACATCGCTGCCGGAGGCCCCGGGGCGAAACGAGGCCATCCCCGGCTTCGAGGAGGAGATAGCGGGGCTCGACGAGGAGGACCTCGACGCGATGGACATCGACCTCGACGACCTGGACGTATGATATCGGTCGCCGTCGTCGACGCCGAGACGCCGGGCAACGTCGGGACCATCGCCCGGTCGATGAAGAACTTCGGCCTCTCGGAACTGCTGCTCGTGGACCCGCCGGAACTCGACCCCGACGGCGAGGCCTACGGCTTCGCCGGGCAGGCTCGCGAGGACATCCTCCCGAACGCTCGCGAGGTAAGCTTCGACTATCTCGTCGAGAACTACCACACCGTCGCCTGCACCGCGACGACGAACGAGGACGACTCAAGTCACGTCCGCTACCCCGCGAAGACGCCCCGAGAACTGGCCGACTCGCTGGCCGACGTCGAGGCCGACACTGCCATCGTCTTCGGCCGCGAGCGGGTCGGCCTGACCAACGACGAACTCGAACGACTGGACGAGATCTGCTCGATTCCGGCCAGTGCCGACTACCCCGTGTTGAACCTCGGCCAGGCCGCGACCATCGTCCTCTACGAACTGCGCGAACTGACCGTCGAGCGCGACCAGCATCCCGAGGACATCCACGTCAGAGCCGACGAAGCCGCCGTCGAGGGGCTCCACGAGGAGTTCGCGACGTTCCTGGACAGCATCGACCACCCCGAGGAGAAACGCCACCGCGTCCGGCGGCTCTTCCGCCGGCTCGTGGGCCGTGCCCATCCGACCGGCCGCGAGGCGAAGACGCTCAGAGGTGTGTTCCGTCGGGCCAGCGGGCGAGTCCAGCGGGCTGAAAACGACGACTGACGGTATAACCGCTCAGTCGGAGCGCCCGCCAACGGTGGCGCCGTCGAGATACGTCGCGGTCAGGTAGTCGTCGATTCTGGTGACGATGTCGCTCTTGTACGTCCAGAACCCGTCGTAGACGTTGTCGGTATCGAGTTCGTGGGCCAGCAGCGCCGACTGTCGCTCCGGGTCGCCGTCGCCGTCGTAGACGACGAACCACGACTCGGCCATCTCTTCGGTGTCTTCCTCGTGGACGGTCACGCCCGGCACTGTCGCCTCCGTGTCCGGCGTGCCGTAGACGTGGACCTCGACACCGCTGCTGGCGAGTCGCTCGTAGATGCGAGCGGCCTGGGCGTCGTCGACGAGGTTCGACAGCCGCTGGAAGCCGGCGTGGAGCCGTCCCGAGCCAGTCCGGTTCGCCAGCAACTCGACGTTGTGGCTCACGTCGATGAGGAGCCCCTTGTCGGCCGCGGAGGCACCGTACACCGACCGCTCCAGGTTCGTCAGGAGGTCGCTCGTGTGGCGCTTTTCGAAGGTGTCCGTGGTCCCCGCATCGATGTCGATGGCTCCCCGGAGCGCGGGCACGGACTCGCTTGCCAGCAGGTCGTCACCGCGGTGTAACAGCGCCACGGATTTCGGTTCTGCGACGTCCATCGAGGCCTCCCTGACCTCGACGCCGTGGCGGTCGAAGTACCGTTCGACGACCGCGAGCTCTTCGGGCGGGCCACTGTAGTTGGTCACGGTCAGCGTCGGCGCGTCGGCCCGTACCGCGTCGAATATCTCGCGGAGCGAGCCGTCGACGGGCGTCGCCGTGGTCGTCGAACCGCCCGCGTCCGCCGCCGCTGGCTCGCTGTCGGTCGTGGCCTCCCTGCCGACGGCCGCCGAAGGCGGTTCGGCCCTCGACCGCTGGTCCGTCTTGCGACTCGTCCACTCGGTGTTGCCCTCGGGCAGGCCCAGCACCCGGAGTTGCATCTCGTCGTCGTGTTCGCGGACTTCGACGACGCCGTCGACGAACGAGCGCAGGCGCTGGAGGTGCGCTTCCTCCATCGTGTCGGCGTGGGCGACGACGAACCCGATGCCGTCGGCCTCCCTGATACGGTTGGTGACGACGTGGAGAAAGCGGACGACCTGTTCGGGCGCGGCGTACATCGACATCGTCGTCAGCGAGAGCAGCCCGACGCGGAGGCGCGAGGAGTACTCGCCGTAGAGCCGTTCCATCAGCGTCGTCAGCTCCATGCCGATACCGGTGAGGTCGGCCGGCGAGCTGACGCGGCTGTCGAGAGGACCCAGCGACTCCGAGCCGTGGGAATCACCCACGCAGTCGACGACACCCAGCGGCAGCTGGTCGGCCGGGATATCGGTGTACTGGGTCACGGCCTCGCGCACGTCCGCGGCGCTGCTGTCCGTCGAGACGACGGCGGCCGCTTCGTCGTCGAACCCCGCGGCCAGCAGCTCCATCGCGAGTGTCCGCTTGCCGGTCATCGGGGGGCCGACAATGAGTAATGTCGACCCGGGGGGAACCCCCTCGACCGGTAGCAGCGACCCAACTCTAAACATATCGGGGCTACGCCCGGGTGGATTAGAAGTCTATCGCTCGAAATTGTTGACGAACGAACTACTCACGCCCGTTTCTGTATCTCTTCTCGCAGCACGGAACTGACGGTATCGCCGTCGGCCTTCCCGCGCAGTGCGCCCATACACTCGCCCATCAGCCCGGAGAACGCACCCATCCCTTGCTGGGCCACCTGGTCGGCGTTGCGCTCGACGACCTCCGTGACTGCCTCGCGCACCTCGTCGTCGCTGACGCCGCCCAGCCCCTCGCGGTCGACGGCTTCCTCGGCGGTGAGGTCGGGCTCTTCGGCCAGGGCCGTGAGCAGGTCCTCGACCCCCTCGCGGGGCACGTCGCCGCCGTCGACGAGTGCGAGCGTCTCCCGGAGGTGCGTGTCGGACAGCTGCTCGACCGGCACGTCGTCCCGCCGGAGTTCGGTCAGCGTCGATTCGAGGACCCCCGCCGCGAGCGTCGCGTCGACGCCCTCGGCGACGACTGACTCGAACAGCGGCCACCGCTGGCCGTAGGCCACCTGCTCGGCCAGCCCCGAGTCGAGACCGTGGTCGGCCTCGTAGCGAGCGACCTTCTCAGTCAGCAGTTCCGGGGTCTCGACCTCGCTCGGGTCGGGTTCGACGGGCGGGACGTCCGTCTCGGGGTACATCCGCGCCGCGCCGGGCAGCGGGCGGAGATACCGGGAGGTCCCGTCCTGCAGGGCGTCGCGGGTCTCCTCGGGCACGCCCTCGAGGGCGGTCTCGGCCCGCTCGACGACCGCCTCGATAGCCTGCTCGGCCGTCTGTGGGTCGTCGGCCACGAGCGCGACGGCGTCTTCGGGCCCGGCGTCGACTGCCGCCCGGAGGTCCGTGACCTCGCTCTCGGTGACGCCGTAGGCCGGCAGCTCGTCCGTATGGAAGATACCGCCGGCGCCGTGACGCTTGGCGTGGTCGGAGAACTCGGTCCCCAGGCGACGGTCGGGCTGTATCTCCCGGCCGACGAGGCCGTCGAATCCCGCCAGGCGAACCGCCTGGACCGCACCGCCACTGTCGAGTGCGCCGCCGATGACGCCCGAGTCAGTTCCCTCGAAGACACCCGTCACGTCCTGTGGTTCGGCGACTGCGGCGTCGCGCTCGCCCAGTTCGTCGGCGATGTCGACGAGTTCGACCTGCCGGCGGACTTCGTTCCGAACGAGGTCGTCGATGTCGTCGAGGCTCTGGACGCCCTTCAGTTCGATGCGGGCGCCCTCGGCGATGGAGACGTTGACGTCCTGGCGGATGGTGCCAAGGCCGCGTTTGACCTTCCCGGTCGAACGCAGGAGCATGCCGATACGCTGGGCGGCCTCACGGGCCTGTTCGGGGCTGCTGATGTCGGGTTTGGTCCCGATTTCGACCAGCGGGATACCCAGCCGGTCCAGGGAGAACCGCACCCCGTCGTCGGTCTCCGCGACGCGCTGGCAGGACTCCTCCTCCAGCAGCATGTCCTCGATACCGACCGGCCCGCCACTGGTCTCTATCTCGCCGTCGTTGGCGACGAGCATCGAGCGCTGGAACCCGGTCGTGTTCGAGCCGTCGACGACGATTTTGCGCATCACGTTCACCTGGTCGACGACGTTCATCTCCATCAGCTGGCCGATCTCCATGGCCGTCTCCATGGCTTCCCGGTCGACCCGGTGGGGTGGCTCGTCGTCCTCCTCGACGAGACAGGTGGTGTCGTAGGCGAGATACTCGAACTCGCGGTCGACCATACTCTCCTCCAGGGCGGCGTCGTCTATCTCACCGAGCTCGCTCTTGGTCGGGTGGAGGTACCTGGTGAAGGTGTGGTCGGCGGCCTCGGGCTCGCGCAGCTCGGTCGGACAGGCACAGAACAGCTTCGTGGCCGTGTCGAGCTGCTGGTGGATCTCCAGGCCGGCTACGAGTCCGAGGTCCTCGTAGTCGAAATCGGCGTCAGTCATTATCGTCGTCTGCGGGACCGGGGGCCAAAAAACGCTCCCTTCGGCTTCCACTCCGGGGACACCGAAGGCTCATGCGGCGGCGAAAACTGTAAATCGGCGCTCGTATAATCAGTTATACGATGAGTAAAACGATTCGTGTCTCCGAGGAGTTTCACGAACTCGTCCGGGCGCACAACCAGGAGGGCGAGACGATGGAGGAGACGCTCCGGCGGCTCACGCGCGGGCCGGACCCCGATGTGCTGGCCGAGGTCATCAGCGGCGGTGACGAACGGGAGGCAGCCACACTGCGGGACGCTATCGAACGGAGACGCGATCGCGGCCGGGAGCGACGTGACGGGATTCGCGAGCGGTTCGAATGATACTGGACACCTCGTTCTTGCTCGACCTCAAGGATGGCGACGACGCCGCGTTCGAGCGAGCGACCGCTCTGTACGACAAGGGTATCGTCCAGCGGGTCGCGATGCCATCGGTGTGGGAACTCCACTACGGTGCGGCGTACATCGATTCGGCCGACGAACGTCGTCGTATACGGAATCTCCTGTTGATGTATCCCCAGGCCGATATCGACCAGGAGATGGCACGCAGTGGGGCCGAACTGCTGGCGAAAGCGGACCGTGAAGCTGATGGCGCGAGCGCGGTCGATACTGAGGACGGATTGATAGGGGCCGTCGCGGAGCGATACGACGAGCCGGTTCTGACCGACAACGTAGACGACTTTGACCGGCTGGGCGTCGAGTACGAGACGTACTAGCGGGGCTGAACGCAGTCTCGCTACTCGTCTCCTGCTGGACGATGACTGCGGGTCGGCGACGAGACGCCTCCCCGGTTACTCATCGCCCAGAATCCCCCGATGGGTCATCTTCTCCGGGTCCAGCACCTCGTCGACCTCGTCCTCGTCGAGGTACCCCTCGTCGAGCACGACCTCCCGAATCGTCTTGCCCTCGGCGAGGGCCTTTTTCGCGACCTTGCTGGCCTTGTCGTAGCCGATGGCGGGATTGAGCGCGGTCGCCAGCGCCATCGACTGCTCGACGCGCTCGGCGCAGTGGTCGGCGTCGGCTTCCAGCTTGGCGACGAACTTCTCTGCGAACACCTCGCTGCCGTTCGCGATGAGCCGCGCGGACTGGAGGAAGTTCGAGGCCAGCACGGGTTTGTAGAGGTTGAGGTCTATCTGGCCCTCGCTCGCCCCGGCCGCGACGGCGGCGTCGTTGCCGACGACCTGCTTGTGGAGTTGGTTCACCGACTCGGCGACGACGGGGTTTATCTTCCCGGGCATGATGGAGGAGCCGGGCTGGTTCTCGGGCTGGTCTACCTCGCCCAGTCCGTTGCGCGGGCCGGAGGCCAGCAGGCGCAGGTCGTTGGCGATCTTGTTCAGCGAGCCCGCCACGGTGCGGAGCGCCCCGTGGGCCTCGCTCATCGCGTCGTGAGCCGCCTGGGCCTCGAAGTGGTTGTCGGCCTCGCGGAAGTTGAGGTCGGTCTCTTCGCTGATGTACTCGGCCGCTTTCGCGGGGAAGTCGGGGTGGGTGTTCAGCCCCGTCCCGACGGCGGTCCCACCGAGTGCGAGCTCCGCGAGCCGGCTGTGGGTGTCCTCGACGCGAGAGATGCCCTTCTCGACCTGCGTGCGGTAGCCCGAGAACTCCTGGCCGAGCGTGATGGGCGTCGCGTCCTGGAGGTGGGTCCGGCCGGTCTTGACGACGGTGTCGAACTCGTCTTCTTTCTCCGCGAGCGCGTCACGCAGCGTCTTCAGCGCCGGAACCACGTCCTTCTCGACGGCCTCCAGGCTGGCGACGTGCATCGCGGTCGGAATGACGTCGTTGCTGGACTGCCCGAAGTTGACGTGGTCGTTGGGGTGAATCTCGCGGGTGCCGACCTCGCCGCCGTAGATTTCGGTCGCACGATTCGAGATGACCTCGTTGGCGTTCATGTTCGAGGACGTGCCCGACCCGGTCTGGAACACGTCGACCGGGAACTGGTCGTCGTGGTCGCCCGCGATGACCTCGTCTGCGGCCGCGACGATACAGTCGGCCTTCTCTTCGTCGACGAGCCCGAGGTCCCGGTTGGCCTGGGCGGCGGCCTTCTTGACGATACCGAGCGCGCGGACGAACCGCCGCCCGAAGGTCACGTCGCTGATAGGAAAGTTCTCGATGGCCCGCTGTGTCTGGGCCCCCCAGTAGGCGTCGGCCGGTACCTGCATCTCCCCGAGGCTATCCCGTTCGGTTCTGAACTCGTCGCTCATGTCTCGGGGGTCGGTCGCACAGTCGTAAAAGCCACCGGTCCGCGCCGCCGTCGCCAATTTTGCCGGCCACCGGGCGACCCGCTACGTCCAGCGGCCCAGCCAGGTCTGGACGACCGACCGGACGACAACTGCGGCCGGCCGCACTGTCGTCTGTTCCGTCGGTTTTATTGAAATATAGGCTGAATTTACCCATAATGGGTCGGGATTTTTCACGACGGAACGTGTTGCGTGCCGGGAGCACCGCTGTGGGAACCGCTGTTCTGGGGAGCTTTGCCGGCTGTGCACAGTTCGACCAGTCCGCGAGCGGCGGGGACGGCTCGAACGGCGAAGCGACCGAAACGGAAGCGGAAGCCGACGAGCCCACCGGGCCGTATCGGGCGTGGCTCCCGGAACCGGACGCCTTCGGCGAGGACCACTACTATTTCTGGTATATCGATTACGCTCAGCTCCGGGCGAACGAGTCCCACTTCGACCCGGAGGTGTACGACGTGTACACGGAAGACGAAGCGCTGTTTGCGAGGTCCGACTTCTCTGCAGCGGACGTCGACGGGGCTGTCTCGCTCACCCCGGTCAACGACGGTAACACGTATGCCGTCGTCACCGGGAGTTTCTCGGCGACCGCTGTCGCGGATTCGCTCACCGAGAGGGAGTTCGAGGAAGACCGCGATATCGACGAGTACACAGTCTATCGGAACCCCGGTCGGGGCGAATTCGGCGTCAAGGACGGGACGATAGTCCTCACGGGTAACCCCGATTCGGACCACGTCCGAACACTCATCGAGACGAAAAACGGCGAGGTGTCACGCTACACCGAGGCGAGCGAGGCCATGGCGACGCTGTTGCAGCCCGTCGGTCCCGAGACGTTCGTCGGTGGGGACACGAGCGACCCATACACTGATGAGCAAGCGGAGCCGGAGAGTTTCCAGTTCGCCGGTCAGGTCGGGTACTCGTTCGGGGAGACAGTAGACGGTGACAGGACGACCAGGGAGATCGTCGTGCTGTTCGAGACGGCCGACGACGTCGACATGGACGCAATCGCCCAGTTCACCGGGAGCGACTGGTTCGCTACGTCCACCGACGTTTCCTCGAAGCAGGAGGGACGACTGGTTACCATCACCGCCGAACTACCGACCGACGAGTTCTACGCCAACTAGGTCCAGCGGTCCAGCCCGGTCTGGACGACCGACTCGTCGATTCGCTCGAACCCGCGGCGGACTTCCTCGGCGTCGACCTCCCACTCCTCCGTGACGAACGCGCGGGCGGCCTCCAGGTCCGGGTCCAGCTCCGTCGGAATCTCGTAGTCGTCGCTCACGGTGGGGTCGAGAAACAGCGACCGGATGCGGTCGGCGTGGTCGATATGGTCGCCGCGTGCCTCCAGCACGGCGAAGAGGTCGCCGTGCTCGTCGAGCAGCTTGACGGCGGTCTTCGGGCCGATGCCAGAGATACCCTCGTTGAAGTCCGTCCCCATCAGGATGGCCGCGTCGACCAGCTGCTCCCAGGTCAGTCCCGTCGATTCCAGGGTCGCCTCGAAGTCCATCAGCTCCGGGTCGCCACTGGAGGTGAGCTGTCGCAGGGTGTATGGCGCGCCAAAGAGCAGGGCGTCGTAGTCCTCGGTGCCGACGTAGTCCACGTCGCCCTGCCGGGCCATGTAGGCGGCCTGCCCCTCGCCCTCGGCGGGGGCGTCCACCACTGGGACGTCGAGCAGTTCGAGCAGGTCCCTGGTCGTCTGGACGATGGTGTCGGTGAGTCGCTGCGTGCGCGAGTCGAGCTTGGCCACCCGGACCGAGTCACCGGCCTCCCGTGCGTCTTCCAGCTCCTCCTCGTACTTCTCGCGCTGTTCGCGACGTTTCTCGACCTCGTCGTCCTTGAGTTCGGTCACGGCACCGTCGAAGACGAAGACGGGAGTGAGGTCGTGCTCGAAGAACTTCGGGAGCCCCTGGACGACGCCGATGAGGTTCGCCACCTCTTCGCCGTCGTCGGTGGTGTACTTGTGGTCACTCGTGAACTTGACCGTCGTCGTGAGATACCGGTAGAGCCAGTTGTGCGCGTCGACGGCGACGACGTTGCCGTCTAAGTCCTCGAAGGCCACGTCCTCGATGGCCGCAAGCGAACGGAGGTCAGCGTTTCCCATTGCCAGTCGTTGTGTGGACAGGCGCTTGAATCTCCCGGGAGCGTCCGGCCGGCAGGCCGACTGGACTCGGGCACCGAGTCGTTACGGCTGGCCGACATCAAAAGACATTTGCTGTCACACTGTGGCACATCTCTGACAGTCGTACGATGAGCAACGGTCCCCAGCGGTCTTCCAGCCGTTCCACTCGCCGGGCCCTCCTCCAGGCCGTCGCGGGCAGTGGGCTGCTCGCGACCGGCGTCGCCGAGTACAGCGGGAGTCGCGGCTGTAGACCGGCCGACCACGACCTCTCGGAGCAGACCGGCTCTGACCCCGTGGAACGCTGGCGGTTCGAGCGAGCAGACGAGCAGTTCAGCGCGCCGACCGTCGTCGACGGCACCGCCTACGTCGGCGGCGAGTCGGCGATATACGCTATCGATACGAGCGACGGGAGCCAGCGGTGGCGCTTCGAGACCGACTCCAGCCCCGTTTCTGCGCCGACGGTCGCCGACGGCACCGTCTTCGCGGCAGACCGGCTCCTCTACGCGCTGGATGCCGAGGACGGCAGCGTGCAGTGGCGGTACGAACCCATCGGTCTGTAGTGGGAAGCCCCGACGGTGGCGACACGCGGCGGGACGGACACGCTCGTTCTGGGCGCCGAAGGCGATACCCTGTACGCGCTGGACGCCGAGACCGGCGATGTTGCATGGCGAAAGTGGGCAGACGGTCGTATCTCGGCTGCCCCGACAGTGGTGAACGACGCTGTCTATTTCCCCGGAGACGAGCAGCAGCTCTACGCGGTCTCTGTCCAGGACGGCCAGGGACTGTGGCGTCACGACCTCGATGCAACTGTGGCGGCGTCCCCGACTGTGGCGTACGGCACCGTGTTCGTGGCCGGCGGTCCCACGTTAGAGGCAGTCGACACGAGTGATGGGAGTCGACGGTGGAAGACCGACGTCGAGTACGAGTTCGAAACGGCACCGACTGTGCGAGACGGGACGGTCTATGTCACCGGTTCGGAGTACCGCTGTGGTCCATACCCGTTCGTGTACGCGATAGACGCCACTGACGGCACCGAACGGTGGTCGGTCGGGGCAGAGGACCATCCCGGGACAGTGCCGACAGTCGCGGGCAGTCGACTGTTCCTCGCAGACGACGGGTATCTGTTCGCGATAGATGCGGTCGACGGCACCCTCGTCTGGAAGCGACAGTTCGACGACATCGGAACGTCGCCGACAGTGGTCGACGGTGACATCTACGTCTGTGGCGACGGGCACCTGTACGCTCTGGATGGCCACATCCAGCGGTCGGCCGACGCCTCGCGGGCGATACTGGGTGGGGTCGGCCATCACGACGAGTGGCGCTACACCGGCGACACGCTCGCCGAGGCCGGGATGGACGCGAGTGCGTGGCCGCCCGAGGACGCCTGGCCGCCGACGGTCGAGATGCAGACGGAACCGCCGGAGCCGACGCCCAGACCCACGCCGACGCAAACCCGGACGGCAGAGGCTGGCCAGTCCTCGCCCACGTCGACCGACCCGGCGACACCCGAAAATGCCTCGTCGACGCCGACCGGCACAGCCCAGTCGACGACCGGCGGCGACGGGCCGGGGTTCGGTATCGTAGGCGCGCTCGCGGGGCTCGGTGGCGCCGGCTACCTCCTCCGGCAACGCACCGACGAGGAGTAACCGACCGCTCAGCCCGGCGGGTCGACCACAGCCGGCGGCTCGCTGTCCAGTTTGGCCGCCAGAAACGCCCCCTCGTCCGCTGAGAGGTCTCGTTCGCTGAACACCGAAAGCCCCGACTGATACCGCTCGGTGCTCCGGTCGCCGGGCCATTCGAGGGTGAGCTCCGCGATACCGGCTTCCTCACCGGTGAAACAGAACCCCGCACGATAGGAAGCTTCGTAGGAGTAGGGATTGTTCGCCGCGATGGTGACCCGCTCGTAGCCCCGTTCCCTCGCCCGTTCGCGCACAAACCGTAACAGCCGCGGTCCGAGCCCCTCGCCCTGGCGGTCGCGCCGGACGGTGATGTAGCGGATACAGAGGGTATCGGAGTCAGTCCGGTCGTCGTCGAACGCCGCGGCGGCCACGACACCGTCGTCGCCCACGACGGCCTTCCCAGTCGAGGTCATGACGAACTTGCCGGCGTAGGCGAACTCCCGGTAGTCCAGGCGGAGGGGGTGCTCGTCGTCGGGCCAGCCCAGCAGCGCGAACTCCATACCCATCGTAGCGGCGCCCGTCATGTAGTTCCCACCCCAACGTTGCGCTTCGCTGCGGGCGAGGGCCCGCGAGCACGGCGGAAAACGGGAAACCGAAGTACGAGGAGTTCCAACCCCGGATATGAGCGTAGCGACGGCCGACCGGAGCCGTATCGACCTCTCCCAGAAGACGGCCCTGCTGGCGGCCGGTGACCTCGCCGCGATACTGGCGTTCATCGTCCTCGGTAGCTCCTCGCACTCGTACGGACCGTTCGATGTCGTCCACATCGCCGGGGCGTTTGCCCCCTTCCTCGTCGGCTGGCTCCTGGTGGCCGGCCCCGCCGGCCTCTACGCCAGCGACGCTCCGGGGACGCTCGCGAACTCGACGCTCGTGACCCTGCTCGTCTGGATCGTCGCCGTCGCCATCGCCCAGGCGCTCCGGGCCACGGGCCTCTTTCCCGGGGGCGCCGCGCTCACCTTCGCCGTTGTCTCGGTGCTCGTTGGCGGGCTGTTGCTCACGCTGTGGCGCATCGTTGCGACGGTGACACTCGCGAGATAATCGACCGTAGAACTGTTCGGTTCGTCAGCGGCGGTCCGCCCGTGTGGCGACAGTTACCGGAGGTCGGCTACGTCGAGGGACGTCGACGACTGGATCCACGCCTGATGGTTCTCCCGGTCGTAGATGACGAACTCCTCGTCACCGATGTTCAACTCGGCGTATCGCCGTGCCGGTTCCTCGCTTCGGGCGTCGTTCGTATCGTCCGTGGCGTTCGTACTCATTGGTTTCGCCGGGGCAGACCCCGGGAACTCCCTCCAGTGCTTGCTATCTCGTTACCGACTATAAGCACTCGGACCCAGTTATCATTCGATAAAATAACGTCCGCACCCGAATCAAAAGGGTGGATGACCGATTTCACATTCTGAAAACGGCGTATACGCCGGACGCTGACAGGTGCGTTTCCGACCGGACGATGCGGTCATCTGTGGGTGTGGGTTATACCCACAATAGGTATCAGAACGAAATGCGGTCACGAGCGCTTCTACGTCAGTATATCGACAATCTCGTCGTCTGGGTTTTGGCGTCGACCACTCGCCCATATCTTCATAACTTATGAAAATAGCACCAATATTAATCGGAAGAAGTATCTGGTGCCTACAAAAAATCCTATGCAAGATTTACGCGAAACTCTTATGTACCCCTCTCCCATAGTATAATTTACAATCATGACGGGTTATTACGACATTGTTCTCGGGCTTATCCCACTTGCTATGGCCGGTATCACTGGCGTCCTCGTCCTGGCCGGCTTCGCGCTGACGACGGCGATTCCGCTGGCGTCGGTCGTCGCCGTCGGCCTCATCGGCCACGCCATGTTCGTGAACGCACCGGTCGACCCCGTCCCGACCGAGACCGTTCAATCCGACCCGGTCCAGACCGCAGACTGACCCCGACCCTCTCGCCTCTCGTTTTTCTCTCGCCCATCGCCGTTAAGTCGCCGACGGACCTACTGTCTGCTATGTCGACCGCCCTCTTTCTGTCGAGTGCCGAAATCGCCGAGCTGGCTCGTCCCGAGGAGTACGTCGACCCGGTCCGTGCGGGCTACCGAGAACGCGGCCACGGCGCCCCGGCGGAGCCCCGGACGACGCTGTTTTCCGACGCCCCGGCTGGGATGCTGACTGGCTATCTGGCCATCCTCCCGGAGACGGGCGCGATGGGCGGATACACGTACGCCGCCGGCTTCGAGGACCGGGACGCCCACTTTGCCCTGCCTCTCTTCGACGCCGACTCCGGCGCACCGCTGGCCCTGCTGGACGGCGCGAGCATGAACCCCCACAAGACGGGTGCAGCCGGTGCCGTCGGCGTCGACGCCCTGGCCCCGGTCGACGCCTCGGACCTGGCAGTCATCGGGAGTGGCACCCAGGCCCGCGGCCAGCTCCGGGCGACCGCGACGGTGCGGGAGTTCGACCGCGTCGAGGTGTACTCGCCCACGCAGTCACACCGCCAGGCCTTCGCTGCCGAGATGAACGAGGAGTTAGACGCCACCGTGGCCGCGGTCGCCTCCTCGGCTGCCGCCGTCGAGGGCGCTGACGTCGTCATCACCGCGACCAACGCCGACGAGCCCGTCTTCGATGGTGAGATGCTGGACCCAGGGACCCACGTCACGGCGATGGGACAGTACCACCCGGGCAAACGCGAACTCGATACGACGACCATCGAGCGGGCGACCTACGTCCCCGACCTCCGCGCCCGTGTCACACAGGACGCCGGGTCGTTCATCCACGCCGTAGAGGAGGGGGTCGTCGACGAGGACCACGTCCACGCCGAACTCGGCGAGGTGCTCGTCGGCGATGCACCCGGACGGGAGTCGCCCGACGATATCACCGTCTTTGACTCCGGCGGGACGGCTATCGAGACCGTGGCCGCGGGCAAGATGCTGTACGACCGCGCCGTCGAGGCGGGCGTCGGCGAGGAGATCGACTTCGCGCCCGCGAGCGAGGCGATGGACCGCTAGACGTACGGTGTCAGTCCGAGCGCTTCCACGAGGCCGATGCCGGCCACCACCGCTCCCAGCAGGTAGCCCGCGATAGTGCCGCCGTTCAGAAGTGGGAGTCCCGCGTGCGCACGACCTTTGAGTACCAGCCACAGCAACACCGCGAGGCCGAGGAAGGTTCCGACCATGGCCGTGACCGCCGGGAGTGGCACGCCCAAGACTGTTCGCACGCCCGCGGGCGCGAAGAAGGCGGCACTGGCGACGAGGATAGCCGGGATGATGGCGTCGCCGAGGCCGATAAAGAGTGCGTCCCGCTCTAGGGGTCCCTGGTGCATCTCGTCGTCGGCCGGTTCCGCGTCCGTCGCCGGCGCCGCGTCGTCGGCTCCCGTCTCGTCCGCTTCGTCGTCCCCAGTCTCGGACGCTCCACCGTCGTCCGTTTCAGCCGTCTCCCCGTCTTCGCCCGCCGGGTCCGGTGTCGTCGCGTCGAGGAAGGAGTACGACAGCGACAGGGGAATCACGAGCACAACGGGGACTCTGAGGTCCATCACTCCCGAGGCGAGTGTCAACATATGTTCGGTACCGTACACGCTGATAGCGTCGTACACCGCGAGTACCGACAGCAACAGCAGGGCGGGGAGGATACCGAAGCTGATGCCAAAGAGGCCGGCCGCGGCCGCGCCCATCACCGCGCCGGCGGTATCGATGACGTACCACTCCGGGTACACGAGCAGTGCGACGCCCAGCAGCGTCGCCAGGGCGAGGGCGACGACGTTGAAGCCACCGACGTACACCGGCGGCGCGACCAGGCGGAAGATGTACAGCGAGAGCCACGCGCTGGAGAAGACGATGAGTCCGCGGATGAGCTGGTCGGCGTCGTATTTGAACGCGAGCAACATCCCGCCCGTTGCCAGGAGGATGGCACCGACGTAGACGATGCTGTTGGTCGGGTCCGACGGGTCCTCGACGGCCTGGTAGCCGGCCGTCTTGAACGGCTCGACCAAGGCGAGTGCGCCCACCTGGACGAACAGGAATATAAATCCGATGAGCGTACACCCGGCGACGGCACGCCAGCGTCTGTCCATGCCATCCGTCGCACAGGGCCGGATTTCAGCGTTACGGACTGCTCTGATGGGACCCAGCCACACGGCTGTCCGTCATCGCGCGTACAGCGGCGACCCCAGCAGCGCCGGGAGGTGGACCCCACTGCTCGGCGAAACAGCCATGTAGGGTTGCTCGACCGGCCCGAACACGTCGACGACCTCGCCGACCGACGTGAGCTCGTCGTCGACGACTCGCGTGCCGATGTCGGCGTAGCTCTCGTCGGTGGCCCGGACCACGGCCAGCCCCTGTGCCAGCCGCTCGACCGAGCCCACGCGCCTCATTCGCGCAGCACCTGGACGTAGGCGGCGACGGCGCCCAGCAAGTCGGTCTTCGTGGCGTCGTCGGCGTCCTTGACGACCACGCGGCCGCGCTGTTCGCGTTCGCGGGGGTACGTCTTGTCCCGTTCGATGACGGCGTCGTAGCCCACCTGCTGGACTGCCTTCGCTATCTCGTCGACCGTCGGCTCTGTCACCGCCAGGTCGCTGGGGACGCGACGTCCCTCGCTGCGCGAGCGCTCCGCGTCGAACGCGACCGGCCAGATGACGTTCTCGACCATGTCGGACAGTCGCCACCCCTGAGTTAAGTGCTTTTCCGACGGTCCCGGGGAAGGTATACACTTACATGATTGTGCATACAAGTCGGGGCCAGATGGTCAACAAAGCCTTCCTCAGTCTAGCCGCAGTCGTGCTGTTTGCCGTGTTCGGAACAGGGGTCTTCGTCGGGATGCAGGTCGGCGGGCTATCCGAGGAGGGGCCCGACGGCCCAGAAGCCTCGGAGACGAGCCCAGAGACAACCGACACACAGGTCACTTCGACGCCCTCCGGGTCCGACTCGACGACCGAACCGTCGGACGACAGTGACGTCGACGACGAAGATATCGTCGAGCGCGAAACGATTCCACCGCGTGAGTTCAACGAACGCAACATCAGTGCCAGTGTCGTCGAGAGCATCAACGACGCCCGCGAGGCAGAAGGGTTAGAGCGGCTCTCGACCACCGGCAGCACGGCCGAGGACCTGCGCCTTATGGCAGGTAGTCACAGCGACGCCATGGCGGACGCCGGCCTCGTCAGACACACGATAGACGGCCTCACCAGCACCGAACGATACGAGCAATACGGCCTCTATGACACCTGTCAGTTCCAGGTCGAGAGCTACATCGAGAACGCCGATAACAACGATCTGGAGGTCATCGGGCGGACCTACGCCGGGCAGAACTACCCCGACAACGGGACTCAGCGGTTCAACGAGAACGACACCGAGGTCGGTAACGCGCTGACCGAAGACTGGCTGTCGACCCCGGTTTTCGAGGACCGGCTACTCCTCCCTAACGCCGGCCGTATCGGCGTCGGCGTCACCGTCACGAACACCGGCTCTGTCTACGCGACGGTCAACATCTGTAGCTAACGTCGTTCCCACAGGACCTGGGCCACCATCGAGAGGACGGTGTCACCGCGCTGTGTCGTCGTCGTCACCTCGATGGCGACCCTGCCGCGATCATCGTCGAACGGCTCTTTCTCGCGAATCTCCGTACTGACCGAGAGCCTGTCGCCGGGGCGGACCGGCTCGGGCCACCGGAGCGAATCGACACCGAGTGCCCCCAGCGCTCGGGAGTCGGTCAGCCAGCCATCGACCAGGAGCCGCATCGTCATCGCAGCCGTGTGCCAGCCGCTGGCGACCAGCTCGCCGAACATCGACGCCGCTGCGGCCTCCGGGTCGGTGTGTATCGGCTGTGGGTCGTACTGCCCCGCGAAGCTCGTCACCTCCTCGGCTGTGACCTCGTACTCGCCAAAGCTGTCGGTGTCTCCGACGGCAAGCGCTTCGAAGTACTCCATAGTGCCGAAAGGGTCGGTCGCGGCCTAACGGTACCGGAAAAACAGCTCGAGGAAAACGTATCAGGCCGGAGTGGGCGTCGGGGTCGCCGTGCCCGACGTACTGTTGTCGGCCGTGCTGTTGTCACTGCTGGTCTCGTTTCCGCTACTCGAGGACTGCTGATCCTGTATCCACTGGTCGTACTCGTCCTGTGGCATCACCTGGACGGTCCCGAGCATCTTGGAGTGGCCCGAGCCACAGTACTCCGCACAGTAGAGCTGGTAGGTGCCCGTCTCCGTCGGGACGGTCCGGAGCTGGTTGTACTGGCCCGGGAAGGCGTCGGCCTTCAGCCCGAGGCTGGGCACGTGGAACGCGTGGAGCCAGTCGGTGGACGTGACCCGCAAGTTCACTTCCTGATTGGCCGGCAACCGGAGCGTGCCCGTGGAACTCACCGCCGTCGACTGGTCGAAACTGGAGCCGTTGTAGTAGAACGTCCAGCCGTAGCGGTACGCTTCGACCTCGATGTGCTCGACCTCCTCGGTCTGGAGGTCCGCCTGATTGGTCGATTCGGCCGTCACGAAGGGGCTGGCCAGCACCTGGTAGGACGCGATGCCGACGAACAGGAGGATGACGGCCGTCGCGACCGTCCAGGTGATCTCCAGTCGCCGGTTCTCCATCGTCGGCAGCGGCTCCTCTTGCTTGCGGAACTTCCAGACGGTGTAGATGAGAATCCCCTCGACCAGCACGGTGATCGGGATGGCCACGTAGAGCAGATTCATGTTGAGGTTCCAGATCTGCTCGACCGTCGTGGAGGCCGATGGCTGTGCGGCGACGGGTTCGGCGGCAAGCGCGAGCAACGCAGCGCCGAACAGCGCGACCAGACCGGCGCGTCTCCGAGTCATGTGCGCGGCTTAGGATTTCGGGGATAAATAACTGCTGTCTCTGTCCTGTCCGACGGTACCGTTCGTGAGACCGCTTGGCTGTCCTATCTTTATACGGCGACATCAGCAACCGCCCTCGGTGGCCGTTCCGTCACGAGCATATACGACAGTGACAAAGATGGTCGGCGTGACTCCCGTGGTGCGGACTCGATCGACGAGGGCAACGGGACGCTGGGAACATAAATCAACCATATCGACGCGGAGAGCGAGCACAGAGGACCGCGGTTCCAGCATCAACATTGCGTCGACAGCTGTACCGACGACGGACATATTTTCATATGAAAGAATCTAAAAGAAAGACAGTCGATACACTCTACATGCCTCAATCCTCCCCTGATAGTCGACTTGCGGAGATGGAATCGCGACTCGACCGACTCGAAGCGGAAAACGAAGCGCTCCGGGCTGCCCTCGACGACAGCGGTCGCCCAGCCATCTCTCGGCGGACAGCTCTGGGTGCCGTCGCCGGGCTGGCCGGTCTCGCATCGGTCGGCTCCACGAGCGCCGACATAAAGCAGTCTGACGACGGATACGACCTGGGCTCCGATGCGGCTCCCCTTGACGTCCGTGCCGGCGAGCTTCGGGCAGACAGTATCACTACTGACTCCCTCACGGGACCCGATGCTGGCAACTCCATCACGCAATCGCTCCGTGACGGCTACATCGTCGGCGTCACAAACGGGTATCAACTCACCGTGGACCCGAGAGACTACACGGATGCTGGGAGTGCCATCGATGATGTCAACAAGAAACTCGTGGCCAACATGATTGGCCATAACATCGGTTTTGTCTACTTTAGCCCCTACGACCCGGACGGCAATATCCTCACAATCACGCAGCCGATTAAATTCGGGAGCGGCAAAGGCGAGGGGACCGTCCTGCCGCGAGGTTGGGGTTTCGGCGGCGGAGGCCACTCAGCCATACAGTGCAACGTCCCGCAGGGTGAGATGACGATGGAGGTTCGGGGCGACAAAAAAAACGGGAAGACCGTTGCACTACAGGGAACGTGGTTTGGGGGTTTCGTGCTTGATGGGGCGACCAGCGGCAGTCCGAACAACATCGGCGGTATTGAATTAAACTTCCTTGGCGGCTTCTACATGAAAGACATCTTGCTCAAGGATTTTGACACTACAGGCAACTCTGATAATGATGATGTGCCAAACCCAAAGGGTGCATTTGTCTTCAACACGCGCTGTTTCAACTCTTTTGTTGACCACACGACGTATCAAAACTACTACGAAACCCCGAACACGGACGTGTGGGTCTTCCGCGACGACTACGACGCAGAAAAGAGTAACCCCGGCGAAATAGTCCTGGGTCACAATAACGGGACGTACTCTAAAACCAGTACAAATGGATTCAACAGTGGGGTTCGGATTGACTCGACTGACGCCGACACGATAACCTTCAACGGCCGCATCGAGGGTGTCGGCGGCGACGGCATGATATATCTCGACAACTCTGAGGCATATCTCAATATCGGCTCGGGGGCAGAGTTGGACCGTATGGAGGACCAAGACGGCACGGGAACGCCGAAGGTGTACGCCAAGAACTGCTATGGCCTCTACATATCGCCGAATGCCTACATCAAGACAAACAAGACCGGAGCCCCTCTCGTCAAAATAGACAATATCACTCGGGGGTACATCATGCCGATTAACAACGATATCGGGGACGAGACCAGCGCAAAAGCAATAGCCCTGAACGACGATTCAAGCCCTTCGAACCCGATTGTCGTTCCGCGTGAGACTATGCTGCCTGGCCCTGTTGAGTATCCAGACCCGAGCTGGCAGGGGATTGTCTACCCAGACGGCTGGCAACTCTACCGCGAGGGGACGACGGAGCTCTCTGCTGGCGGAGACACTCAGGCTAATCAGTTCGCGGGGAAACCCGAAGAGAGGGTCCGTGGCCCCCACGAAGGAGCCGGGTGGGCCGTCCAAAATGAAAAACAGAACGCCGGCCACGAGCCGGAATTCTACTGGAAGTTCGCCAACAACAACGCCCAGCGAGAGCTGTTCGTGCGCGACAACTCCACGTCTTCCACCGGGTCAATTACCATCGACTGGCAGATAGAGCGGAGCTAGTAAACCGCGTCGGCCATACGACATGAGGCTCTATGCAGTAGCCTGGCTATGACCACCGACAACCGGCAGTTGCAGCAGACACGAGATGCCTTCGATAATGTCTATTTCAACCGGACGAACGCCTTCGATATTGCCTCGCATTACCCAAACACGCCCGTTCGCTGGCGGATTTGTGTTGACGGGAACAGAGTGGTTCCCGAATACGATTCTGTTAGTTGGTACAATCATGCTGACGATTTCCGCGAGATAACCCAGAATGCTGGCGAGACAGTCGTGTTTGAGACGCTAGAACAGCCGAGATACGTTTCCAATACGAATTAGCCCTAGCTTCGCGTGTGCACTCAACAAAGCAGGCGATGATTTGCAAGGCGACGATCGAGGCCAACTCGACGACACTCGTTACCAGGTTTGCCGGCCTCCCCGGCGAGGAGTTCAAGCTGACCAACCTCACAGTCGATTCCAACCCGGACGCAGACGTCGAGTTCCAGAAGGTGTATGGCTGGCGCGAAGTCTCTAACGAGGACGGGAAACAGGCCGTCAAGATAAACGAGACGGCGGGGACCTCGTTCGACCTGTCGTGGGAACTGCACAAACGACCCGCTGAGGACTGAGATCGCTGGTCGGAGGGCCACGAAAAGCGAGGAGTCTAAGTGTGCGCCGTCAAAGGGTGTAGCAATGGCAGAGAGTCGGACCTTCACCGGGTTGTTGGCCGCGACGGCAGTAGGTGTCTATCTGCTGGTCATCGCCGGTGCAACGGCGACCATCACGGACGCCGTCACAGCCTGTAGCTCCTGGCCACTGTGTCAGGGGCCGGTGACGCTCGCCGAGCCCGACCTGCTGATAGCGCGCGGGCACCGCTTGATTGCGGCGGTCGTCGGAGCCCTCGCACTGGGAACGGTCGGGCTGGGCCTGCGGACGACGACGCGCAGACGGGTCAAAGCCGCTCTGCTCGTCGGTATAGCCCTCTATCCCGTCCAGATTGCGCTGGGTGCGTTCGTCGCGACCTCCGGGGCGACCGCCGTCCCCGGTGTCCATCTCGGCGTCGGCATGGCTATCTTCGTCTCGTTCGTGCTCGCGCTCGCGTGGCAGCTGGAGTTCGAGACGGGCGACGACGACGAGACGCCGGTCGAGGACCTCTCCCCGGCGCCGATACCCGACGAAGACGAGACGGACTCGCCGACCCCGGTCGCCGCGCTCTCGACGAAAGAGCGCGTGCTGGGCACCCTGGGCGCGTACTTCCGGCTGATGAAACCGCGACTGATGTGGCTGTTGTGTCTGGTCGCCGCCGCCGGGATGGCGCTGGCGGCCGGGCCCGCGCTGACGACCCGGACCGTCCTGCTGACCCTCGGTGGGGGCGTGCTGGCTATCGGCTCCTCGGGGACCTTCAACCACGTGCTCGAGCGCGATATCGACAAGCGGATGGACAGGACCTCGGACCGACCCATCGCGACCCACCGGATTCCGGTGGCCAACGCGATGGCCTTCGGCGTCGCGCTCGCGGCCGCAGCCCTCGTCCTGTTCTGGCAGGTCAACGTGCTGGCGGCGGCGCTGGGACTCACCGCAATCGTATTCTACAGCGTCATCTACACGCTTGTCCTGAAACCGAACACCGTCCAGAACACGGTCATCGGCGGGGCCGCAGGGGCGCTGCCGGCGCTCATCGGCTGGGTCGCCGTCGAGGGGTCGCTGGGGCTGCCCGGCATCGCGCTGGCCGGCGTCATCTTCCTGTGGACGCCCGCCCACTTCTACAACCTCGCGCTGGCGTACAAGGACGACTACGAGGCCGGCGGCTTCCCGATGATGCCGGTCGTCCGCGGCGAGACGGAGACACGCAAACACATCGTCTACTACCTGGGCGCGACGCTCGTCGGGTCGGGCGTCCTGGCGGCGCTGACATCGCTGGGCTGGCTGTACGCCCTGACCTCCGCGTCAGTGGGGGCCGTCTTCCTCTGGACAGTCATCCGGCTGCACCGCGAGCAGACCGAGGGGGCCGCCTTCCGGGCGTTCCACGCCTCGAACGCCTATCTGGGCCTGCTACTGGTGGCCATCGTCGTCGACTCACTCGCCCTATGAGCACGCTCGAGAACGACTGGCGCGGGCTGGTTCCGGAGGGCCGCTCGCTCGCGCTCTGGGCGGTCGTCCTGAACACGGAGCTACTGCTAGTGATGCTGTATCTCCTCTTGCTCCCCGGCGCCGCGACGGACCCGTTCCTGCTTGCCTTCCCCTTTATCTGGCTCAACGTCGCCGCCTGGGTGCTCCTGCGAGTGCGACCCGCGCCCGCCTCCGACCGCCGTCGATACCTCGCCGCGGCCGTCGCCGTCGGTTACGGCCTCCTGCTGGGCTACGTCGGTGGCGTCTTCGGCACCGGTGGGGCGGGGACGGGACTCCGCGTCGTTCTCGCGGCACCGCCCGGCTTTGCCCCGTCGTTCGTCTACAGCGGCGCGACCCTCGCGGTCGTAGTCACGCCGTGGAAGGTGGCTGGCTATCTCGCCCTGTCGTATCTCGTCTACGTCACCGTCGTCGACGCCAGCGGCGGCCTCGCCGGCGGCGTGGTCGGCCTCTTCTCGTGTGTGAGCTGTGTGCTCCCCATCGTCGCCTCGGTCGTCGGCGGGGCCATCGGCGCCGGCGGGGCGCTGTACCAGGTCGCGCTCGCCCAGTCCTACGGCCTCTCGACGGCTGTCTTTCTCGTCTCGGTGGGCCTGCTGTACGCCGTCCACCGGTTCGATATCACCGTCGTGAGTGGGCTCCGGCGTGCGATAAGCCGCTGAGCCCCTGTTCTTTCAGGCCGTCTTGCGACAGCTTTTCGGGCGCGCCGCGAGTCTGACGGCTGTGGACCTCCCCCTCCCGCTGCTCGACGTCGCCGAACGGACCCTCATCACCCTCGGTCTCGTGGCTGGTGCCGGCTCGCTTCTGCTGTGGGCCGTCGGTGGCGTCTCGCCGGTCATGGTCCCGGTCGGTGTCCTGTTGCTCCTCCAGTCCGTCCACTACCTGCGAGAGCGGACCGCCACAGAACACGGGCTGTCGGACTGAAAGCCCGTGTCGGTGGTTTTGTCACCACTCGCGCCCTACGAGCGGGCATGACGGACGTCGAAGTCGAATACTGCGTGCCCTGTGGCTTTCGCGACCGGGCACTGGACGTACAGCGAGCGATTCTGAACGCACTGGAGACCGACCTCGACCGCGTGAGTCTGGTGACGGGCGACCACGGGGTCTTCCGGGTCACGGTCGATGGAGAGGTGGTCTACGAGAAAAGCGAGGACGACTACGACGTCGACGGTATCGTGCGGCAGGTCCGCGAGCGGCTGTAGCCGCCGGGAGAACGGAACGGCTTTCGGCCATCGATTCTGACCCACAGGTATGACCGAGGTACTCGTCGCCGAAGACGTCCGCCGTAGCTACGGCGACACCGTCGCGCTGGACGGCGTGTCGCTGTCGGCGACGGCGGGCGAAGTGCTGGCGCTGGTCGGCCCGAACGGGGCGGGCAAGACGACGCTCGTTCGCGCGCTGACCGGAACCACGGAGGCTCAGGGGCGCGTCGAGCTGTTCGGTGAGGCGCCGACGGTGGTCGACCGCGACCGCATCGGCCTGCTGCCCCAGTCCTTTACGCCCCACGAACGGCTCACTGCCCGAGAACTGGTCGCCTACTACGCCGGGCTCTACGACGAGACACGGGACGTCGACGCCGTGCTTGAAGACGTGGGCCTGGCCGACACCGCCGATACCCACTACGAGAACCTCTCGGGCGGCCAGCAGCGTCGGACCTGCGTGGCGACGGCGCTCATCAACGACCCCGACCTGCTGGTGCTGGACGAGCCAACGACCGGCATCGACCCGGCCGGTCGGCAGGCGCTGTGGGAACTACTGGAGGGGCTGGCAGACCGCGGCGTCACCATCCTCGTGACGACCCACTACATGGAGGAGGCACAGCGACTGGCCGACCGCGTGGGACTGCTGGCCGACGGACGGCTCGTCGCGCTCGACGCCCCGGAGGCACTGGTGGCCGACCACGGCGGCGATAGCCAGCTCCTCGTCGACGGGGAGTTCGACGCGGCCGCTGTCGACGCCATCGACTACCCGGCCGAGACGACGCTCCGCAACGGCCGACTCGTCGTCTACGGGGTCCGCCCGGAGTCCATCGGCGGCGTCGTGGACGCGCTCGACGCGGTCGGGCTGGGCTACGACAGCCTGACGTGGAAACAGCCGGACCTCGAAGATGTCTATCTGGAACTGACCGGGACCGGTGTCGGCCGGGCGGGCGAACCGAAGGAGACTGCCTCCGCGGCCGCTGGAGGGGCCAGATGAGCCGCCTCGGGCGACTCCAGTCGGAGTCCAGAGCGGCGAGCCGTGCGTTCCTGCGCCGCCGGACCGCCGTCTTCTTCACCTTTTTCTTCCCGCTCATCATCGTCGTCATCTTCGGGGTGCTGGTCCAGACGCGGCCCGGTGGCGGCGGGCTGTTCACCCGCGAGCCGGCGTACTACGTGCCGGGCTATCTCGCAGTGGTCGTCCTCTTCACGCCGCTCTCGCGGGTCGGCAGCGAGGTCGCACGCCACCGCGACGGCAACCGCTTCGAGAAGCTGGCGACTACCCCGCTCACCCGACCGGAATGGCTGCTGGCCCAGACGCTGGTGAATACGGTCATCATCGGGCTGGCGGGACTCCTCCTGCTCGGACTGATGGTGGTCCTGACCGGTGCAGACATCGTGTTCTCGCCGGTCTTGCTCCCGTTCGTCGTGCTCGGCGTCGCACTGTTCTGTGGCGTCGGCGCGATGCTGGGGAGTCTCGCGAGTTCCCAGGACGGCGTCATCTCTGCGAGCAACGGTATCGCCCTGCCCTTGCTCTTCCTCTCGGAGACGTTCGTCCCGCCGGAGTTGCTCCCGGCGTGGTTCCCCACGTGGCTCTCGCCGCTGACCTATTTCTCCCGGGGTGTGCGCGCGGTGAGTACGGGCGACGGTGCGGTCCTGGTGCCGCTGGCAGTGCTCTCGGTCTGTGCCGTCGTGTCCTTCGCCGTGGGCGCGACGCTGTTGCCCCGGACGGACTGAGCCGACGGGACGCGAGTGTTCTGCTGGAAAAAATACGGCGGTTGTCCTTACGATTCGGCCATCCCCTGGTAGGAACGGATGGCACCCGCAACGAAGACCAGCGTGGCCAGGTATATGGGGCCGAGATGGGTCAGCCAGTCGTGGGCGAACGCCCCGCCGGTCCAGTGCATCGGGAGGGCGATGGCGAGGGCGACCACAGCGGCGACGATGGCCGTGGCCCACGCCCACCTGCGCCGCTCCTGGACGCCGTACCAGGAGAGGGCCGTGATCGCGATACCTGTCGAGATGATGAAGGCGGCCGTGGCGACGTGCAGATGACTGATGTAGTAGGCGACGGCCGGGTTCAGCTCTGCAGGCGTCAGCCCGCCGAGCGTGCTCACGCCGAGTTCGAAGCCGCTCCCCAGGAAATTCAGCGCCAGGAAGACGACGCCGTAGCCGACGAAGGCCAGGCCCGCAAGCGACATCAGGATGGACCCCTGCTGGAGCGCCGAGCCGTGCTCGACGCTGGTCGATTCCTCGGTGACTGATTGGCCGGTTTCTGGCATGGTCAGACGGTCTCTAGGTGTTCGGTCCTGAGTTCGTCGTCCGTGACTTCCTGTCCGTGGACCTCCTGCATGTGGTCACTGGCCAGTTCGACGGCCTCCGATTCCTTCTCCGACTGGACGATAAATCGGCAGTCGGCCGCTGCGCTCTCACAGTCGAGTCTGTATGCGTCAGTCATTGTCTATCACACCTCGGTAGATGAGACGACGAGAGCGAGGCTGAGGTAGCTACCGGTTGACAGATTCCCAGCCACTGACGGCCCGGCAGCCGGTGGGAACCGGTCACTGTCTGCACGGGTATCACCTCGTCGACGGTTCCACTGCGAGCGGGGTGCTCTCGCGACGGAACGACTGGTACCGGGACTCGACCCAGTCGCGGGCCGTCGGGTCGTCGGTGTCGACGAGCACGCGGACGGTCCCGCTGTCGGGGTCACAGCCGGTGAGTGCGACGCGGTCGTCGAAGCGCCCGAACCCGTAGGACGGGACGTCGTCGTGTGTCCGAACCGTAAGCCCCGGGCTGTGGACCGCGTTGCCGGACCGCTCGGCCGGTTTCGCCCGGAGGCAATCGACGACGTCCGGCGGCTCGATAATCTCGGCGTCCAGACCGTCCTGACACCGCTTTCGGAGCTCGGCCAGACACGGTTCGAACGTAGCGAGGCCGAAGCCCACGAACCGAAACCGGTCAGCTCCCCGGAGCAGCGACAGGAACCGGTTCACCGGCCGGTACGGGGCGGCGGGCTCGGCGGTCGTGACCACCGCGTTCGACCACAGCGAGACGGTGAAGCCGTTCGCCTCGGTCGGGAGCAGGTGCCAGACGTCCCGGAGCGCTCGCTCGGTCTGCAGTCGGTCGAGCAGCTCCGCCATCCCCGACGCGACGAACGCACCCAGCTCCGTCGCTTCGTACTGGCCGCCGTCTCTGCGGACCCAGTTGCGGTCTTCGAACACTCGCAGGGTGCGCCTGATAGTCGACTGCGACACGCCGGTGCGCTCGCGAAGCGCGGCCCGGTCCACCGGGCGCTCGGCCAGCGTACTGAGCGCGGTCACGCGATGTGGCGACCGTGCGAGATACTCGACGTCGGTGAGTGGTGAACTCGACGCGCTCGTGGCCATGTGATATATTCGCACACCAACAAGTTAGCTCATTCGCCCGGCGTGTCCGAGCCTGGCTGTCGGCTCAGCGTCGCAGTTTCGGGCCGACGATGGCGAGCAGCAGTGCGGCCTCGCCACGCGGCTCCCACATATAGATGTGGTTCAGCATGACGTAGGTGACGATACCGAGAAAGAGCGAGAGCCCCCAGGCGGCGACGGCGATGCGGCCCACCTTCGCGTGGGCTGTTTGCCGGAGTTCGTCGGGCGTGTGTGACAGCCCCAGCACGACGGCGTGGACCACGACGGGGACCGAGATAGCCGACAGCAGGATGTGAATCGCCAGCATCACGAGGTAGGCGTAGTAGACGGGCCCCTCGACGAGGATGGCTTTCTCGAAGCCGCCGCCGACCTTCAGGAGGTACATCGCGAGGAAGAGCACGATGAGCCCGAAGGCGCTCAACATCGCCGCCCGGTGTTTGCGGACCTGGTCGGTCCGGATGAAGTAGACGCCAGCGACGATGGCTGTCAGCGCTGCGGTGTTGACGACCGCGATGGCGTCGGACAGCAGGATGACGGTCTCGTTACTGATGGAGGGGAACGGGAAGACCCCGCCGAAGGTCCCGAACACGAGGACGTAGCCGACGAGCGATACGACGGCGGTGACACGGCGCGGGGAGGCTCTCGCCTGCGACTGGAGTCTGTCTGCGACGGCCATACCGGAACTGAGAATTCGAGGGGTTTCCGTGTTCTGGAACGCGAATCGAAAGCAGGTGGAGCGAGCGCTCTAGGCGAACGTCTTCGAGACGTCCTCGTCTTCCTCTTCGTCCTGCTGGATTTTCTCCCAGGCGTCGTGGAAGTCGGCCATCCGGACCTCGGTGCGGTCGTCGCGGATGGCGAACATCCCGGCCTCCGTACAGATGGCCTTCACGTCGGCACCGGATGCGTCCTCGATCTCGGCGGCGAGGTCGGCGAAGTCCACGTCGTCGGCGATGTTCATGCTGCGGGTGTGAATCTGGAAGATCTGCTCGCGACCCTCGACGTCCGGATTCGGAACTTCGATGAGGCGGTCGAACCGGCCCGGGCGCAGGATGGCGCGGTCGAGCATATCGAAGCGGTTGGTGGCCGCGATGATGCGGATGTCGCCGCGGTCGTCGAAGCCGTCCATCTCCGAGAGGAGTTGCATCATCGTCCGCTGGACCTCGGCGTCACCGGAGGTCTTCGAGTCGGTCCGCTTGGCCGCGATGGCGTCTATCTCGTCGATGAAGACGACGGCGGGCTCCTCCTGACGGGCGAGCTCGAAGAGGTCCCGGACGAGCTTGGCGCCCTCGCCGATGAACTTGTGGACCAGCTCGGAGCCGGCCATCTTGATGAAAGTGGCGTCGGTCTCGTTGGCGACGGCCTTGGCCAGCATCGTCTTGCCGGTGCCGGGCGGGCCATGTAGCAGGACGCCGCTCGGCGGCTCGATGCCCACGTCCTCGAACATGCCGGGGTTGATGAGCGGCATCTCGACGGTCTCGCGTACCTCCTCCATCTGCTCTTCGATGCCGCCGATGTCGGCGAAGGTGACGTCGGGCGACTGGTCGACCTGCATCACGCGAGCGCGGACGTCCGTCTCGTCGTTGAGCTGTTTGACGATAGACAGCGAGTTGTTGACGGCGACGCGGTCGTCTGGCGCGAGGTCCTCGCGCATCTCGTCGGTGACCTCGGTCAGGGCCTCCTGGTTGTTGCCGTGCTGTTTGATGATAGCACCGTCGTCGTTGAGCTCCTGGACCGTGGCGACAAACAGCGGCGACTGCTTGAGCTTCTTGTTCTCGTGAGTGAGTCGCTCCAGTTTCTGCTGGTACTTGTTGTTCTCGGCGTTGGCGTCCAGCAGCTTGTCCCGCATCTCCTCGTTCTGGGATTCGAGCACCTCCAGACGCTCCTGCAGCGCCTCTATCTTCTTTTGCATGGAGGCGCCCTCGTCGTAGGGCAGGTCCACCTCGTCGACGGTGTCGGTCATTATGCCCCCACTAGTGGGTGAATCATTAAGAGGCTTCGGGTAGTGCCAGAAACCGATACCGGCGGTAGCGACCCGGAGAACACCGAAGACGGCAGTCGCTCCGACCGCTCCTGAACCGGCAGTTTTCTTTCCGGCCGTGGGCAACCGTCCCCTATGGCAACATCGGACACCTCGGTAGTCGTCGTCGGTGGCGGCGTCGCGGGGCTCTCGGCGGCCCTCTACACCGGGCGTGCGGGACTCCAGACGACCGTCGTTTCGACCGGCGACTCCATCTTGCGGCGCAACGCCCACCTCGAGAACTACCCGGGCTTCCCGGCTGGCATCAACCCCCGGCTCCTGCTGGACCTGTTGGAAGAACAGGTCGCAGACGCCGGCGTCACGTTCGCAGACGGTCGTATCCAGCGGGTGACCAGCGAGGGCGACGGGTTCGAACTGCTTTCCGCCGACGGCGACAGCTACGACGCCGACTACGTCATCGCGGCCTCGTGGGCCGACGCAACCTATCTGGAGGGGCTGGACGTGGAGTTCGTCGACCGCGGGTCGAAGACGTTCGTCGGCGTCGACGACTTCGGCTCGACGACGGTCGAGGGCCTGTACGCGGCGGGCCGCCTGGCCGAACAGCACCACCAGACCGTCGTCGCCGCCGGCCACGGCGCACAGGTCGGTATCGCGGTCGTCGAGGACAGCGACGTCGACTTCTACCACGACTGGACGGTCCCGGAGGGGTATTTCACCGGCCGGGGCCGCGAGGTCCCGCCGGGGTGTGAGGAGATTGACGAGGCGGAGCGCGAAGACCGGGAGGCCGCGTCGCTGGAGCGGATGCGCGAGGCGTTTGCCGAGCCACATCCCGAGGCGCCGACGATGCATCCCAGTGTCGCCGAAGACGAGTGACGCCGGTAAGCACGGATTTCCCGCACGAGTCGTGGATCCGCCGAGCTTACGCTGGATATCGACGACATAACCAAGCGGTCCTCTCCCATTCGGGTGACCGTGGTGGGTCACGCGAAAGCGCCGGATAGCAGCACGCCCCCGGGGTTGTGGACGTCGAGTTGCCGATGACGCACTCGCCAGACGAGACCGTCGTCATCCTGAACCCGGAGAGCGGGAGCGGGAGCCACGGCGCCAACGTCCGACAGCGCGCGAACCGCCTGGGGTACACCGTCGTGGAGACCGACACCGACGGCGACGCGGTGGCCCTGGCCGCCACGGCCGCCGAACGGGGCGTCGAGACGCTGGTCGCGGCTGGCGGCGACGGGACGGTCAACGAGGTCGTCCGAGGTATCCGGCGGGCGGGTGCCCTCGACAGCGTCACGGTCGGCGTCGTCCCCGTCGGGACCGGGAACAACTTCGCGAAGCAAATCGGCGTCACGGACGTGGCGACGGCGTTCGACGTCGTCGAGTCCGGCGACCGACGCCGCATCGACCTCGGGCAAGCCAACGGCCATCTGTTCGTCAACTCCTGTGTCGCCGGACTGACCGCGGACTCGAGCAGCAAAACGTCGCCGGCGATGAAACAGCGCCTGGGTGTCCTTGCGTACGTCGTCACGACGCTCCGGACGGTCACCGACTTCGAATCGCTCCGGCTCACCGTCGCTATCGACGGTCACGAGCGGGCGGCCCCGGCCTGGACCGGTGACGCGCTCAGTGTCCTCATCGGGAACGCCCGGCAGTTCGGCCCGAACCGGACGGGCCCTGCCAACGTCGAGGACGGGCTGTTCGACGTCACCGTCATCGAGGACGTCCCGGTTCTCAGCCTCATGAGCGACGCCGTCGTCGAGCGGCTGCTCGGACGCGACTCCGCATATATCACCCGATTCCGGGCCCAGTCGCTCGCTATCGAGGTCCACAATCCCTCGTCGGTCAGGTTCAGCCTGGACGGCGAGATAATCCAGGAGCGGCGCCTGGCCTTCGAGACCCTGCCGCGAACGCTCTCGGTGGCCGTCGGCGACGGCTACACCCCTCCCCCGGAGTAGGGTATCGACCGGGCGAACTTTTAGGCCGCGACGGCCAAGGGAGGCATATGTTGGAGGGAGTCAACGTCGTTCTCGGTGTTTCGGGCTCCATCGCGGCGGTCAAGACGGTGGAACTGGCCCACGACCTTCGCCGGCACGGAGCCGAGGTCCGGGCGGTCATGACCGACAGCGCGACGGGTATCGTCCACCCCTGGGCCGTCGAGTTCGCAACCGAGAACGACGCCGTCACCGACCTCACCGGTCGGGTCGAACACGTCGAGCTCTGTGGTGTCGACGGCTGGGGCGACCTGCTCCTGCTCGCGCCGGCGACCGCGAACACAGTGGGGAAGGTCGCCGCCGCCATCGACGACACGCCGGTAACGACGACGGCCACGACGGCGCTGGGGGCGGACGTCCCGGTCGTCGTGGCCCCGGCGATGCACGAGCCGATGTACGACCACCCCGGCGTGCTCGACGCCATCTCTCGGGTCGAGTCCTGGGGCGTCGATTTCGTCGACCCCAGAATCGAGGAGGGGAAAGCCAAAATCGCGACCCAGGACGCCATCGTCACGGCGGTCGCGCGGGCGGCGGGCGCACAGCCGCTGGCGGGCCGCCACGTCGTCGTCACCGCTGGCGCGACCACGGAGGAAATCGACCCGGTTCGGACCCTCTCTAACCGTGCCTCGGGCCGGACTGGCCGGGCGGTCGCGCGGGCCTGTCACGTCCTCGGGGCCGACGTGACGCTCGTCCACGATGGTACGGAGGTACCCTACGCGACCGTCGAACGCGTCGAGTCGGCCGCCGAGATGACCGCCGCCGTCGGAGATATCGCCGACGAAGCGGACGCGCTCGTCTCCGCGGCCGCCATCTCGGACTACACCGTCGACGCCGCCGACGAGAAGATACGCAGCGGCCAGGAGCGACTGACCCTCGAACTCGAACCGACGCCGAAGCTCATCGACACCGTCCGGGCCGACCACCCAGACCTGCCTATCGTCGGCTTCAAAGTCGAGTCAACGGGCGGGGACGAGGGGTTGCTCGCCCGCGCTCGCGACCTCATCGAACGGGTCGACCTCGCCTTCGTCGTCGCCAACGACGCCAGCGTGATGGGCGAGTCTGGGACCAGAGCACTGCTCGTCGAGAGCGAGGGCCACACCGAGTACACCGGCGACAAACAGGGGCTGGGCACCGCTGTCGCCGAGAAACTGGCCGCGAAACTGGGCGAACAATCATCCGTGGCCGAGTGATTGCGAAATAGTTTTGCGTATCCCGACGTTCGCTTGGGGTAACGACTGTAGCGCCTCTCAGACACACAGATTCAGGATTCTCACAACCCATCGTGACTACTCCCGACGCCTTCCGCCTGCTGGTGCCCGTCGCCGACTCCGTGACGGTGCGAAATACCATCGCGTACGCGGTCGACGTGGCCACCGAAGCGGCCGCCGACCGGCCGGTCGAACTCCACGTCGTCGACGTTGCCTCGACCCGCGCGGTCGACCCGGACGCGCCGGAGGAACTGGCCGCCGCCAGCGACCTGTTGACGCGGGTCGAGGCCTGGGTCGACGAGGACACGGGCGGGGAGCAACCGTCGAATTTCTCCCTGGTCACCGAGGTCCTCGGCGCCGACCAGTACCTGTTTAGCCCCGGCGACTACGCCGACGTCTTGCTCTCCTACGCAGACGAACAGGACATCGACCGCATCGTCCTGGACTCCGAGTACAGCCCCGGGGGCGCGGGCCCCATGCTGCGGCCCCTGACAATCGAGCTGGCCCGCGGCGACGTGGCGATAGAGGAAGCGCCGGTCGAGCGCCGGACGGAACGGACAGTGCTCACCCGGGCCGCCTCGCTCCCGAAGTACCTCGCCGTCTTCGCTGCCTCCTACCTGTTTTACATGCTGCTCTCGTCGTGGAAACCCATCGACGTTTTCACCGGCTTTCTCACGGCGACACTCGTCGCCGTCCTGCTCGCTCCGGTCGCGTTCAGCGACCAACCGTCCTTCGCCCGGGTGGGCAAACAGACCGTCAGGATGGCCATCTACACGCCCTACCTGTTCAAGGAGATCGCCGTCGCGAACCTCCAGATCGCCTACGTCGTCCTCCACCCCGACCTCCCCATCGACCCCGAAATGGTCGAGCTCGAGGCGGCCGTCTGGGGCGACACCGCGGTGACGACGCTGGCAAACAGTATCACGCTCACGCCGGGGACGCTGACGGTCAGTGTCACCGACCGGGCCTTCGCCATCCACTCGCTGACCGCCGGCTCGCGGGCAGACCTCTTCGACGGCGGGCTGGAACGCGCCGTTCGGTTCGTCTTCTACGGCCGGGAGGCCGCGGCCATCGCGACCCCGCGCGAACGCGGGGACGACGGGGGGCACAGCGATGGTTGAGTTCTCGACTGCGCTGCTGGCCATCGCCGCGGCCTTCGTCCTCTTCGCCGTCGTCGCCCTCTACCGGGTGTTCGTCGGTCCGACCATCCACGACAGGGTCATCGCCGTCAACGTCGCCGGCACCAACACAGTGATAGCCATCGCGCTGGTCGCCGCGGCCTTCGAGGAGTCGGCGTTTCTGGACGTCGCGCTCGTCTACGCACTGCTCAACTTCCTGCTCTCGATAGCCTTCTCGAAGTTCAACGTCGAGCACGGAGGTGTGCTATGACGCCCGTCGAGTGGGCCATCGTCGTGCTGGCGTTGCTTGGCGCGTTCTTCGGCGCCGTCGCCGCTATCGGTATCATCCGGATGCCGGACATATACACTCGCGCACACGCGGCATCGAAGAGTGACACGCTCGGTGCGGTGCTCACTATCGCTGCGGTCGCCCTTGCCCTCGAGTCAGGGCTCTCGACAGTCAAGGCCGCCTTCCTGGTCATCTTCATGTTCATCACGAACCCGACGGCGGCCCACGCCATCGCCCGCGCCGCAGAGGACCAGGGTATCGAGCCGTGGACGACGGAGGACGAGCAATGAGTCTGACGCTGCTCGAGGGGTCGTTGCTACTCTTCGTCCTCGCCTGCGCCCTCGGCACGGCGCTACTGAAAGACACGATGGCGGCAGTCATCGCCTTCGCGGCCTACAGCCTGGGCATCTCCGTCATCTGGCTCGTTCTCCAGGCCCCCGACGTGGGGCTGACCGAAGCCGCCGTCGGCGCCGGTATCATGACCGTCCTGTTCCTGCTGGCGCTTGCCAACACTGTCACGCCGGACGCGGACCGCCTCTTCGAGTCGGTGCGCTGGCGGACGGTCTTCTTCGTCGGTGGGTTCGTCCTCGTGATGGCCGCGACGGTGCCGTCGTTGCCGGCCATCGGCGACCCGACCGCGCCCGTCGTCGGCGGCGAGGTCACCCAGTACTACCTGGAAAACGCCAAAAAGGAGACGCAGGTGAAAAACGCGGTGACGGCGGTGCTTGCGGCCTATCGTGGCTTCGACACGCTCGGGGAGGCCGTCGTGGTCTTCTCGGCCGGCGTCGTCGCGCTCTCCGTGCTCCGTCGGGAGGTGTTCGCATGAGCGCCGACGAGCAACCGGGGCTGTACGTCGAGTCGACCATCATCATGACGACGGTCCGGGTCGTCGCGCCCTTCGTGTTGACCTTCGCCCTCTTTATCATGTTCCACGGCGCGGACACGCCCGGGGGCGGGTTCCAGGGCGGCGTCATCGCCGGCTCGGTCGTGATGATGCTCGCCTTCGCCTACGGCATCGACTCCACGCGGCAGTGGGTCGACGTGCGCGTCGTCGCAGCACTTGCCTCCGGCGGCGTCCTCGTCTTCGCCGGCATCGGGCTGGGCGCGATGGCACTCGGCGGCCAGTTCCTCCAGTACAACGAGTACCTGCCGCTCTACTCGAAAGCCAGCAAGTACGGTATCGAGCTGGTCGAGCTCGGTATCGGCGGGATCGTCGCCAGCATCGCCATCGGCCTCTTTTTCCTGCTCGCGGCCGGGTTCGGCCACGTCACGGGGGATGATGAGCGATGACGGCGGACGTGTTACAGCTCGACCTGCTGACGAGCCGGTACAACTACTACGCGGTCGTCCTGCTGCTCGGTATCGGGCTGTACACACTCATCGAGTCGCCCAACCTCGTGAAGAAGGTCATCGGGATGAACATCTTCCAGACGGGTATCTTCCTGTTTTTCATCACGCTGGCGTTCCGGACCGGCGCGAACCCGCCAATCGTGACGAAAGGCGGGGGACCCTACGTGAGCCCGTTGCCACACGTCCTCATCCTGACCGCCATCGTCGTCGGGGTGAGTCTGACGGCGGTGGCGCTCGCCCTCATCGTCCGCATCTACTCGGAGTACGGCACGCTCGACGAAGACACGCTGGAGGAACTCTACTATGATTGAGCATCTCCCCGTTCTGCTGGTCGTCCTGCCAATAATCGGCGCCTCGGTGCCGCTGGTCGCGAGTCTGTACACCGACCGCTCCGGCTGGTCCATCGCCGTCGTCACGATGCTTGGCCACGCCGCGCTCGCGGGCTTGCTCGCCGAGCGGGTCTGGACCGACGGCGTCGTCAGCTACGCCGTCGGCGGCTTCGCACTGCCCTACGGCATCGAACTGGTCGTCGACGGGCTCTCACTTGCCGTGGTGTTGCTCATCAGCGCCATCTCGCTGGGTGTGCTCGCGTACGCGAGACACGCCGGGCCCCACGAGAACACGTTCTACAGCCAGCTTCTCCTGCTGGTCACCGGCCTCACGGGGATGACGGTGACCGGCGACGTGTTCAACCTCTACGTCTTCCTCGAGATTACCGGTCTCGCGGCCTACGGCCTCGTCGCCAGCGGTCGCGAGGCCAGCGCGGCCGTCGCCGCGCTGAAGTACCTAATCGTCGGCACTGTCGGCGCCTCGCTGTATCTGCTGGGCGTGGGCTACGCGCTCGCCGCGACGGGCACGCTCAACATGGCGGACATGAGCGGGAAACTCGCCGCGGTCGGCTACGACTCGACGCTGGTCCTGACCGCCTTCGGGCTGATGGTCGGCGGCCTCTCGGTGAAAGTCGCGCTGTTCCCGCTGCACACCTGGCAGCCAGACGCCTACGCGAACTCACCCGACAGCGTCAGCGCGTTCATCTCGGCGCTGGTCTCGACGGTGTCGGCGTACGCGCTCGCTCGCTTGCTGTTCTCGGTCTTTACCGTCGACTTCCTGACGGCGGTGCCCGCAGCGCGGTGGGCGCTCATCGTCGTCGCGTCGGTGAGCATCGTCGCCGGGTCGGCGCTGGCCGTCTCCCAGGCCAGCGTCCAGCGTATGCTGGCCTACTCCTCGGTGTCGCAGTTCGGTCTCGTCATCGCCGGATTCGCCGTCGCGACGCCCATCGCGGTCGTCGGCGCGACCGTCCACCTCGTCGGCCACGCGGTGATGAAGGGCGGCCTCTTTGCCGCCACCGGCATCATCGAGCGCGAGACGGGCGCCACGACAATCGGCGGCTACGCCGGGATGGGCGGGCGGACGCCGCTTGCCGCCAGCGCCTTTACGGTCCTCGCACTCGGCATGGTCGGCGTCCCGCCCGCCATCGGCTTCGTCGGCAAGTGGTACATCCTCGTCGGCGCCGTCGAGGCCGAGCTGTGGCCGGTCGTCGCCGTGTTGCTCGCGAGTACACTGCTGACGCTGGCCTACTTCGCCCGGCTCGGTGAACGCCTCTACTTCGCCGAGCCGACCATCCGCGAGGAGGGGTCCATCGCCGACGGCGGTGAGGAGTCCGATGGACTGCGAGCCTCGTCAGAACCCCGTTTTGACGGCGGTGACGGGGACGACGGTGAGGAAGCCGTCTCCACCGGTATGCTCGCCGTGGTCGTCGTCGCCGCCGTCCTCGCGGTCGCGCTGACAGCCGCCGTCCCGGCGCTCGAACAGCTCCTGACAGAGACACTGCCGCCACTCATACAATGACAGACGTCGCATCCCTCAGACCACTGGCCGCCGTGCTCGTCTCAGCGCTCGCTATTCCCGTGATTCTCTCGCTGAAATCGCGACCCAACGTCCGCGAGGGGGTCACCCTTCTGGTGGCCGGGTCCAAGCTCGCCATCGTGGCCAGCATGGTCCCCGGCGTGCTGTCGGGGACCGTCTACGTCACCGAGGTGGTCGACCTGGGCAACGGGCTCGTATTCGCACTCCGGGCCGACGCGCTCGGTATCCTCTTTGGCCTGCTCGCGAGCCTGCTGTGGGTGGTCACCAGCTTCTACTCCATCGGCTACATGCGCGGACTGAGCGAACACGCCCAGACCAGATACTTCGCCTCATTCGCCGCGAGCGTCGCCACGGCCATCGGCGTGGCCTTCGGTGCGAACCTGCTGACCCTCTTTGTCTTCTACGAACTGCTGACGGTGTCGACGTATCCGCTGGTCACCCACGACGAGACCGACGAGGCCCGCGCCGCCGGCCGGAAGTATCTGACCTACACCTTCGGCGGCGGGGTGGCCGTCCTCGGCGGGACGCTGCTGGTCTACTTCCTGACTGGGTCGGGGGCGATGGCTGGGACCACGGCGTTCACGCCGGGCGGTATCGAGGCGCTGGCGACGGCCGACCCCACGCTCGCGAAGGCCGCCTTCGCGCTGCTCGTGGCCGGATTCGGCGTGAAGGCCGCGCTGATGCCGGCCCACTCCTGGCTCCCCGACGCGATGGTCGCGCCGACGCCCGTGTCGGGGCTGCTCCACGCTGTCGCGGTCGTCAAGAGCGGTGTCTTCGGCATCGCTCGCGTCGTGCTGGACGTCTTCGGCACCGACCTCATGGCCGACCTCGGAGTCGCCGTGCCCCTCGCTGCGGTCGCCGCGTTCACCCTGCTCGCCTCGAGTATCATCGCCCTGCGCCAGGACAACCTCAAGCGCCGGCTGGCCTACTCCACTATCAGCCAGCTCTCCTACATCGTGCTGGGGCTTGCGCTGCTTGAGGGCAACGCGCTGATAGGCGGCCTGCTCCATATCCCCGCCCACGCCTTTATGAAGCTCACCCTGTTCTTCTGTGCGGGCGCCATCCACGTCGAGACCCACACCGACGACATCAGCGACATGGCCGGTATCGGGACACGGATGCCCCTGACGATGGCAGCCTTCGCCGTCGCCGCGGCGGGGATGGCCGGCATCCCGCTCGTTGCGGGCTTTGTCAGCAAGTGGTATCTCGTCATCGGGGCGCTGGAAGGCGGGCAGTCGATTTTCGCCGCCGCCCTGCTGGTTTCCGGGGTTCTGAACATCGCGTACTTCTGGCCCATCGTCTACCAGGCGTACTTCGAGACGCCCGAACACCACGACGAGAAGCCCCTCGTCAGCGCCGTCCTCGGGGGGAGCGAGGCCATTCGGTCTGATGGCGGCGAGGGGACCGACAGTCCCCGCTCCCCGTCGGGCTCGCCCGACCTGACCCAGGAAGAGTCAGTCGACGACGCCGAACACCTCGGTGATGGGGACGAACCGGATTCCGAGGCCGACGAGTCGGTGCCCGACCCAGCCCACGTCGACCATCTGGGCAAGCGTCACGAGGACGAGGAACATCACGGCGGCCCGCCCGAGCGCGGGTGGGAACGCCGGGGCTGGCAGGGTCAGGAGAGCACCTGGTTCATGCTCGGCCCCATCCTTACGGCGGCGACGCTGTCGCTGGCACTCGGTATCGCGCCGCGGCTGGCGGTGTTCCTGCGTATCGTCGAGACCATCGTCGGCGGACTGCCGGGGGTGATGGGCTGATGGCGGGACCGCTGACCACCGTGCCGCCCGTGGTCGTCCTGCTCGCCGTGGCTATCGCCATCGCGTTCTTGCCCCGCAAGGCCGGTCACGCGCTGGGTATCGTCGCCTCCGTGGCGGCGCTCGCGTGGTCGTGGGCAGTCCCCTCCGGGGCCTTCATCCGGACGACGTTCCTGGGATTCGACGCCGTCCTGCTGAACGTCGACGACTTCTCGCGGCTGATGGGCATCATCTTCGGCATCATCGGCATCGCAGCGGTGCTGTATTCGTACGCTAGCGAGGCCGAATGCGTCCAGACCGCCTTCGCGTACTCCTACGTCGCCACCAGCTTCGGTGCGGTCTTTGCCGGCGACTGGCTCACGCTGCTGTTCTTCTGGGAGCTGATGGCCGTCACGAGCACGCTGCTGGTCTGGCACCACCGCGGGAAGGCGGTCCGTGCGGGCTACCGGTACGCCATCTTCCACGGTATCGGCGGGACCCTGCTGATGGCCGCGATCCTCCAGAACTACGCCATCAAGGGTACCTTCCTCTTTGGTTCGGTGCCGGGCGGGCCCGAGACAGCGGGTATTGCTCCCGGATTGCCAGCGGCCCTCGCGGCGGTGGGTATCGGCGTCAACGTCGGCTTCATCGGCCTGCACGCGTGGCTCCCCGATACGTATCCGCGGCCACACATCGCCGCCAGCGTCTTCCTCTGCGTGTTCACCACGAAGACAGGCGTCTACGGAATGTACCGGGCGTTCCCCGACGGCCACGTCGCTATCGCCTACATGGGCGGTGGGATGGCTGTCTTCGGGGCGACCTTCGCCCTCTTCCAGAACGATATGCGCCGACTGCTCTCCTATCACATCCAGTCCCAGGTCGGCTACATGATAGCCGGCGTCGGCATCGGGTCGGCACTCTCGCAGGCCGGCGCTTTCGCTCACGTGTTCAACCACATCCTCTACAAGGGGCTGTTGTTCATGACCGCCGGCGTCGTCGTCTACCGTACCGGTGAGGAGAACCTGAAGAAACTCGGCGGACTGGCCCGGCAGATGCCGATTACGGCGGGCGCGTTCACCGTGGCGGCGCTCTCTATCGCCGGCTTCCCCGGCTTCAACGGGTTCGTCAGCAAGGGTATCGTCATCGACGGCGCTCACTACACGTTCGTCGATGGGCCCCTGCCAGTGTACGAGTGGACGACCCTGGAGTGGCTACTCCTGCTTGGTGGGGTCGGCACGTTCATGTCGTTCATCAAGTTCGGCTACTACGCCTTCTTCCACGGCGAGTACGACGGTGACGTCGAGGACGCCAATCGGGGTCAGAGTGTCGCGATGGTCGGTGTCGCCGTCCTCTGTGTGTTCTACGGCCTGTCGGACGCGTCCCTGTTCGCGCTGCTCCCCTTCGACGTCACCAGTAAGGCGGCGGTCGAGAAAGTGTACACGACATACACCGTCGTCCACGTCGTCGAAGGCGTGCTGCTGGGGGTCATCGGGCTCGTCGCCTTCGCCCTCCTGAAGAAACCGCTCTCGAAACTCGGCCGGGTCCCCGACATAGATACTCTCACCAATCCTGCCGTGTTCTACGGGACCCGCGCACTCGTCGTCGGCCTCACGGACCTCTACGACGCCGTCGACCGGGCGACTGTCGCCGGCGCGAGCACCGTCGTCAAATCAGTTACAAATCCTGATACCGTCTACGAAGGGGTCGTCGAGGCTGACCACTCGAACTCACTTCGGGCCGGTATCGGGGTTAGCATCCTCGTGCTCGCCGTTTTCGTGACTGTCGTGCTACTTCTACTGCCCTGAGAATCAAGGGTGTTTTCACAACGGATAATCGGTACTGTACCTTTATACGTATCTGCCCTAATTCTGGGGATAGGGACACGAATGGGACTCAACTGGTAACAGTGCGGCGCCAGCGTCTCAGAACGTGTCGGACACAATCATGGATCTGAAAACACTCATACAAGACGACGACGCGGTGTCGCCGGTCATCGGCGTCATCCTGATGGTGGCTATTACAGTCATCCTCGCGGCCGTCATCGCGACGTTCGTGCTCGGACTCGGCGATTCGCTCAGTAATCAGGCGCCCCAGGCGAGTTTCTCCTGTAACGACACTGGCGCGCTGATACACGATGGCGGCGACGAGCTCAAATCTGACAACCTGGAAACTGGTGACGGGAGCACCGGCTTCAGTTTCGGCACGGGAGACACCTACTCGGCTGGCAGTACGGTGGTTCCTGAGTTCAACAACAGTGAAGCCCCACTCACTTGGTCGTCAGATGGCAGCTCCGCGACGCTGCGGAGTGAGTCCTGCTCGACCACATAAAAAAAATCTAATATATTCAAATGAATATCAAAACCTTACTCGCTGACGACGACGCAGTTTCACCGGTCATCGGTGTCATCCTGATGGTTGCAATCACGGTCATCCTCGCGGCCGTTATCGCCACCTTCGTGCTCGGACTCGGGGACTCGCTGAGCGACCAGGCGCCGCAGGCGAGTTTCACCTGTGAGGGGACGACATTAGTCCACGACGGTGGCGACGAGCTCGACGGCGATAATCTGTACCTGGCGAACGACTCGAACAACGCACTGAGTAATTACGGGCCGGATACACTCTCCGCCGGCGACAATGTCTCAGCCCCGTTCGAGGATGCTCAGGCACCACTCACCTGGCGTTCCGACGGCAGCTCGGCGACGCTCCGGTCCCAACCCTGCTCATAAGCTGATTTGAGCCGCCTCTCTGGCCACCTTTTCGGCCGCTATTTTTCATTCGACGCTCAGTGGCGACGCCAGGAATATAAGATTCCAGTCACTTCCTAACAGTCATATAATAGCGGAACTAACTCCCTAGCATTCGGTACGGGAACAGGAATATGGCTGTCAGCACTCTCCGGTCGGCCGACGACGCGGTCTCCCCAGTCGTCGGTGTCGTCCTGCTCTTTGCCATCAGCATCACCCTCGCAGCAGTCACGGCGGGTGTAGTCGTGGGCGCCGAAGAGGGACTCATCAGTTCGGCACCCACGGCGTCGTTCGAGTTCAACTACGACGCCGATGCCACCGGGAGCGCTGACCTCAACCACAGCGGTAACTCCGGTGCGCTGACGCTCTCCCACGTCGGCGGTGACACGATGGACGCGTCGAACCTGGAGGTCAGGGCCCAACCAGGCGGGACGGCCGGCGAAAGCGCGCTCGGATGGAGCGGGGAGGTAGCGGCTGGTTCGAGCGTGACCGTCACCGTCGACGCCGGCGCGACGGTCAGGCTCGTCCACTCTACGGACGGCAGTTCGACCACGGTCGCGACCTGGGACGCCGATTCGGCCTAGTCCAGCCGCTGACAGCGGGAATTTGACGCCTGGACGGACTAACCCGTCAGTTGAACTTTAATTATTCCAATCGACCATCAACATTATTAGCTCCTGTCTCTCACTGCGTGGTAGAATGGCACTGCCGCGGGGTCAAGGTGAGCGTCGCAGATGAGCCAGCAGCTTCGACGTGCGGAATCCGAGGACGGCCTCTCGAACGAGGAGATATTCGACGTGCTCCAGAACGAGCGCCGTCGGCACGTCCTCCAGTATCTCCGCCAGCATGGCGGGCCGGTATCTCTCGGTGAGCTCGCAGACTACGTCGCCGCCGCGGAGTACGACTGTCTCACCGACGAAGTCACGAGTGCCCAGCGCAAGCGTGTCTACACCACCCTCCAGCAGTCCCACCTCTCCCAGATGGACGAGGTGGGTATCATCGACTACGATAGCGACGAGGGCGTCATCACCACGACCGACCAGACCGAGGAGCTGACGGTTTACCTGGAGATTGTCCCCGAGGGAGAGTTCCCCTGGCGCGAGTACTACCTCTCCTTTGGCGCGATCAGCCTCGCCGTCGTGACGGTGCTGTGGGTCGGCGTCTACCCCTTCACGCTTATTCCCCACCTCGTCTGGGCGACCCTGTTTGCTGTCGTGCTCACTATCTCGGCGCTCTATCATACGCTGGTCGCCCGGGAGATGACGCTGACCGAGTTCGCCAACGACGACGGCCGCGACGACGGCTAAGCGCCCCGCCAATCAACTATGATAGTTCCGGGTGTCGAACCCCGATAGATCGCTTTCTTCGTTGAAACTGAAATCCGGCAGTACAGTGTACTCTTGACGCCGTTCAAGGCGGTGCTGAACGCGTGAAACGTAGGGTGGGTATAAGGGTGGACACCACATGGTAAGTAGATAACACACCCTCGGGGTCCACCTCACGGGTTAGAGGTGCCTGCTCAGACACACGCGGTGTGTTGGAGAACACAACACATGGATCTCAAACAACTAATCCAGGACGACGACGCAGTCTCACCGGTCATCGGGGTCATTCTGATGGTCGCGATTACAGTTATCCTCGCAGCCGTCATCGCGAGTTTCGTACTCGGGCTTGGCGACTCGGCTGGCGACGCCGCACCATCGGTCAGTGTGGATTGTAACACGCAAGGCAATTATATGAACCACACTGGCGGCGCCGAGCTCCAGCATAATAACCTGAACGCCAGTACGGGTAGCCTCGATAAATCTTCCGGCGAGAATTACACCGCAGGTGACGTTATTATCAGCAGTGACGTGAGCGACGATACCCAGCTCGTCTGGAACAACCCCGACGGCAGCAGCTCCTCGATCATCGCCGAGTGCTAACGGACAGTCCCTAACCGATTTTCGTTTTTTGACCGTCAGTCCCGCAGTGACAACACCGACAGACGAGTCAGCCTGAGACCTCTATCAATAGTGACCCGTTCGACGAGACAGACTGGTTGCGCCGCACGCAGTCACCGTTTCGACGGAGCCTGGCTGATACGGTCACTCCGACAAACAACTTCTCCTCTCAACTCAAAATCTGGCATTATTAGTCTTTAGAAGCCGATTTCAAGGCGGTGCTGAACGCGTGAAACGTAGGGTGGGTATAAGCGTGGACGCCACATGGGAAGTAGATAACACACCCTCGGGGTCCACCTCACGGGTTAGAGGTGCCTGCCCAGACACACGCGGTGTGTTGGAGAACACAATATATGGATATCAAACAACTAATCCAGGACGACGACGCAGTCTCGCCGGTCATCGGGGTCATTCTGATGGTCGCGATTACAGTTATCCTCGCAGCCGTTATTGCGAGTTTCGTACTCGGGCTCGGTGACTCGGCTGGCGACGCCGCACCATCGGTCAGTACGGAGTGTAACCTCGGTGGCAGCGGTGACACGTATATGAATCACACTGGCGGTAGTGAGCTGGACAACAGCTCTATCGAGATCAACGGCGGTACTCTTGATGGTGCCGACAATTATACTGCCGGTTCCATCATTGCCACTGGCGTCGATAGCGATTCCCAACTCATCTGGAACAACCCCGACGGCGGCAGCTCCTCGGTCATCGCCGAGTGCTAACGGACAGTCGCTACCCAATTTTCGTTTTTTTGAACGCAAGTCCCGCAGTGACAACGCCGACGCTCGGCCAGGCGCCCGCGCCATTGATGTGACGTTGCGACGACGCGCGCCGCGCGACGACAACGACACAGGCCCCTGTGATACTGTCTCATGACAGCTGTTCTCTCAGCAACTATGATTTTGCCCGCTTGTAGCGGGGACCGACAACCCAAACCGCCAGACCCGACGGTCACTGTCTCAAACCCGATTCCGGTCGGACAGTCGCCCTTGAGAGGGTTCAAGCCACCCCTGAATCAATGAAGAATCGGGTGAATATAAGACTGGATAGCTCATGGTACCCAGACAGCACACTCGCGGGGCTCCCCCAAGGTGGGGTGGCAGTCGGAGACACGCGATGTGTCATAAAAAGGGCAAACTATGGACATCAAACAACTTATCCAGGACGACGACGCAGTATCACCGGTCATCGGGGTCATCCTGATGGTCGCTATCACAGTTATCCTCGCGGCCGTCATCGCGAGCTTCGTACTCGGGCTCGGTGACTCTGCCGGAGACGCTGCACCAACGCTCAGTGTCGAGTGTAACGTCGCGAACGACTACATCAACCATACCGGTGGTGACGAACTCAACGGTGACGAGCTTACACTCCAGAACGGTGATGGCGGTACTATTAACTCAGGCACGTACAACGCTGGAGATCAGCTAGCGAACAGTTCGACTGGCACAACTGTTAGTGGTGACGAACAAATCCAGTGGGCAAACCCCGACGGTAGCAGCACCTCCATCATCGCGGAGTGCTAACGCCAGCTACCTAACTCGAATCGGCACCTGACCATTCCTTTTCCGTTTTATCAACCGACCAGCGACGGCTGACGACGAACTTTAGTACGCCGTGCCAGAAGCACGGCTATGGACAAGCTGCAGCAGTCGTTGCTCGACGCGCCAATCATCGAGAAGGAGGGGTACCACTACTTCGTCCACCCCATCAGCGACGGCGTGCCGATGTTGCGACCCGAACTCCTGCGCGAGATTGTCATCAAGATCATCCGCAAGGCCGAGCTCGACGACGTCGACAAGATCGTCACGCCTGCGGCGATGGGCATCCATCTCTCGACGGCGGTGTCGCTGATGACCGACATCCCGCTCGTGGTGGTCCGCAAGCGCCAGTACGGCCTCGATGGCGAGGTCGCCCTCTCGCAGGTCACTGGCTACTCCGAGAACGAGATGTACGTCAACGACGTCTACGACGGCGACCGCGTGCTCGTCCTCGACGACGTCCTCTCGACCGGCGGCACGCTGGCGGCCCTGACCGGCGCCCTGGAGGACATCGGCGCGGACATCTGTGACATCGTCTGTGTTATCAAGAAAGACGACGGGAAGAACAAGCTCGCCGAGGCGGGCTACGACGCCAAGACGCTCATCAACGTCGTCGTCGAGGACGGCGAGGTCGTGGTTACGGACGAGAACGGCGACGGGTAGGGCGGTATCGGCACTGGTCGAACGTGTGGGTCTGCTCTGATTGCGGACAAAAATAGCGGGAGATGAACTGTCCCGTGTGCTGAGACTTCCTGTGGATTCCGCTAACACACCCGCGACATCATCGGTATGGTCGCCTCAAGTGATGTCCCGGGCCACAGTCGGGGCGTCCACGGCCCCCGATGCCTGCCGTCGTGCCTTCCGAACTGGTGGAAGATTGTCGAGAGCAGGCACATTCCCGTCTTGCGTTTTGTTGACACCTTTCGCAGCGATATTGACGCTTGCACTGCGGTCGCTGTGGTCTTGATGCTCGCAGCTTCGGCATTTGAATCGCTTTTTCCTCCGATTCGCTCGTTCTGTATGTCCACACATCGGACACTGTTGACTTGTGTATTCGGGATCAATCCATCCTGTCGGGATACCTTCGAACGACCCCTTGTACGACGTGTAGTACTGGATCGCTCGAAACGGGAGCCGATGCAAGCGTCGGTTCATCCGCGTGCCGCAGTCGATACTGTCGCGCATCTCTTTGAGGTCTTCAAAGACGATACACGGCTGCACGAACTGTTGGCACCATTCTACGATATGTCGGGAGACTTTGTGGAGTCGGTCACGGACAAACCGCTTTTCGCACCCTTCCAGCGTGCTGTGGATGCTATTTTTCCCAGCCTTCTGTACACGCTTTCGAATCGTCAAGTACCGATGGCGTTCGAACTTGATTTCCGGGAAGTCGATAACCAACGTCTCCCTGACACCGTCTTGGGCAAGCGCGGCCAAAGCCACGTTGTCCTCGTTCACGTCCACACCGACCACTGTCTGCGAATCCTCCTTTGCGCGCACAGTCTGGTCAGTGTTGGTGACGCTGACGTGAAGTTCGGGGTTATCGTCGCGCCAGATTGCTTCGGCGGTACTGATCTTCCACTCGTCGCTGGCTAGTGCGGTCTTGAGAATTTCGAGGTGGGCTTCGTTACCGTTGAGGACTCCTTTGACATGTTTGTAGGGTTTCACACTAATTCTGAACGCTATCTCTCCATCGTCGGTCAGCGAAAGGGTGTACCCTTCCCCGTAGTTCGCTCTGAGAGGGTAAGTCCCGTCCTTGGTGTGACTCGGCTGGCCGAAGTCGTCGTACTCGTGGTAATTCTCCATCGCGTCGAGTGCCTTGGCCACAACACGTTGGGTCGTGTTCTTTACGAGACCAGCGTCGTTGGCTATTCGGTCGGGAATTTCATTCCAGTCCACGCCCTGTTTGGCAAGCCGGATGGTCTCGTTGTAGACTGACCGAGCTTCGAGTGTCGCATCGTACAGCAGACGCTCGTTGTCACTTTCGACCGCGAGCTGGAATACAAGCGTCTTAATTAATGTCGTTTCGCCTGACATATCTGCTGAGTGTTGGATTCATACCGGCGTGCGATTTCCCTGAATGACTCCAACGAGAGTGGTTGTGCTCGTAATGGTATTTAAATAAAAGGCTGCCCACACTCAACTACTCAGTTAGAAAAACCCCCAGAAAACGGGTTTTCAGCCGTCCAAACTACGATAGCACGAGTAGTCCGCCAGATTACGCTAACCGAGACTCACTGCTACTTTGGGAGACTGAACTGCTCGAAGAAATGTAAAACGACCGCCAGGTTGATAGCGGGAGGTAGATTTGAACTACCGATCTGCGGGTTATGAGCCCGCCGGAATCTCCTGGCTATCCCATCCCGCTACCTGTTCATACCCGAGTGCCCTCATTAAGGCTTGTGATTCGACTGCCGTCCGTGAATTCTTGTCGCGCTACGGCGTGTCGTCGCGGTGGACCTGCCAGGTAAAGAGGCTCTCGAAGACGTAGTTCACCGACATCGCGGCGGCGATGGCGATGGGACTGGCGGCGATGAACCACAGGTCCCGGCCGGCGACGACGAGTTCGACGGTCAGCTGCTGGGTCAGGACCCAGTAAACGACCAGCTGGACGGTGACGCCACCGGTTCGGACCAGATGTGATTTCCCCAGCCGCCGCAGGAACGGCGTCAGGCCGGCTTCGCCGTCCTCGGAGAAGGTCCAGTGTTCGTTGACCAGAAACATGACCAGGATGGCGGTCTCGATGCCGGCGGCCTTCGCCCACAGCTCGGGGACGCCGAAGGCCAGGCCTAGCACTGCAAGCACGGCGTTGTCGCTGATGGCTCCGACGATACCGACCGAGAGGAACTGACCGAACCGGACGCCGGAGACGAGCGACTCGAAGCGGTCCGGTACCGCCCGGCGGAGCCGGTCGCCGACGCTCATCGGTCCCGTTCGACGAGCGCGGTGGGCTGTTCGCGCCGGGCTGCGATGGCCGTGTGCAGCCGGTCGTCGCTCAGCTGTTTCGCGCGGTGTCTGGCCGACAGCAGCGCGCGGAAAAGAGCCAGCGAGTCTCTGACCGGCGAGACCGTCGAGCCGGGGCGGTCCTCCCAGTGAATCGGCACCTCGGCGACACGGAGGTCGAGCGCGCCCGCGATGGCGGCGAGTTCGACGTCCCACGCGAAGCCGGGTTCGTACAGGTGCGAGCGGACCTGTCCCCACCCGGCGGCCGTGATGGCCTTCGCTCCGCACTGGTAGTCGTACAGCGAGACCGTAAGCAGGGTGCCGGCGAGCCACGCGAACCCGTCACCCAGGAACCGTCGGGCGAACGTCTGGTGGCTCCCGACCTCCGACTCCGGGTGGCGACGGGAGCCGACGGAGAGGTCGGCCTCGCCATCGGTGACGGGGTCGACGACAGCCGAAAGCGAGTCGGCCGGCGTCGAACCGTCGGCGTCGGCAAACACCAGCACGTCCGTCTCGAGATATTCGAAGCCGGCTGTGATAGCGGCCCCCTTGCCACGCCGGTACGGGACGGTCTCGACGACGGCCGGCAGGTCGTCGAGCTCTGCCGCGACACCGTCGCTGGGCGAGTCGAGTTCGATGACGACCGTCTCCGGCGCCAGCGTCTCCTCGATTGCCGTGACGTACCGCCGCAGTTCCGCGATATCGGGGCGGAACGCGGGAATCACTACACCGACGGTCGTCGACATAGTATCACCCTGTACGGTCAGTGAGTAAAAACCGTTCGGTCGCCTCCAGGCTGAATAAATCAAAAAACGTATAGGGGTTCCCCCAACTCTTACCCTTTGATGGAGTACGGTCTCGTTGTCATCTGGCTCGCTCTATATCTCCTGTTGACCTATGTTGGAGCGACCATCGCGTCGGCGCTGTTCCCCCGCTTTGCCGAACGTGGAATCGCGTTCGGATTGCCGGTCGCACTGGTGGTCCTCTGGCTGTCCACGTATTTCGTCGGTCGTGTCTCGATAACGGCCGGCATCTGGCTCGGCGTGGTGGCCCTCGTCGCCGGGGCCATCGCGGTCGCCTATCGCCGTGAGCCGGTCGACCTCCGCTCCTTTGGCGAGGTCGCCGCCGTCTTCACCGTCGCGTTCCTGTTCCTGGTGTGGGTCCGTGCGCTGGACCCGGCCATCTCGCCGCTGGCCGGCGAGAAGTTCCTCGATTTCGGGCTGGTCCAGTCGCTGCTCCGGGCCGACACCCTTCCACCGGAGGATATGTGGTTCGCCGGCGAACCGGTCGCCTACTACTACGGCGGCCACTTGCTGACGGCAATTCTCACCAAGCTCACGGGGACGGCCGGGCAATACGCCTACAACCTCGCGCTGGCCGGCTTCTACGCGACGCTGGTGACGGGCGTCTACGGGCTAGCGGGGGCCGTCGCTGCCGCCCGGGACGTCCCCCGCCGGCTCGCCGCCGCCCTCTCGGCGTTCTTCGTCGGTATCGCGAGCAACCTCACGACGCCGGCCCGTACAATCCTCTGGCTGTTGCCCGACGGCGTCGCCAACGGGCTGGCCGGCGCTGTCGGCTACGAAATCAGCGGCCTCGCGAACGGACCCGACGAGTTCTACTTCTGGGACGCCAGCCGCGTCATCAAAGACGACCCCGCGGACTTCGCCACGTACACGCCCGCGAGGGGGTACAGCGTCAACGAGTTCCCGCTCTTTGCCTGGCTCAACGGCGACCTCCACGCCCACATGATGAGCACGGGTTTTCTCGTCCTGGCGGCGGCGCTGTGTTTCAGCTACTACCAGACCCCGGCCGAGGAGCGCAGACGGCGGCTGGCGCTCCTCTTCGGGGCGCTGCCGGCGGTCGCCGGGCTGATGGCCGTGACGAACACCTGGTCGTTCCCCTCTATCGCCGGGCTCGCGATGGTGACCGTCGCCATGGCACCGGCCAGCCCGCGGTCGCTCGTGCCGACCTCGCTCCGTGACCCCATCCCCCGAGAGGGGGCGGCCGGTGAGGGCTCCCGCATCGGCCTCGCGGTCGCCGTCGCGGTCGGCGTGGTCGGGCTGGGCCTGCTCTGGTCGCTCCCGTTCTGGTTCGGCGTCGGCAGCGGCCGCGAAGTGACGTACCTCCCGGACCGAAGCTCCATCGCGGAGCTGATAGGCATCCACGGACTCTTCCTCGCACCGTTCGCCCTGTATCTGTACGCGCAGGTCGGCCGGTCGCTCGACACCAGACAGACCCGGTACGTCGGGCTTGGCTTCCTCGCGACGGTCGCGGTCGGCGCGCTGGTCGACCTGGCCGCTATCGGACTCGTCCTCCCCCTGCTGGTCGGCGCGTGGCTGTTCGCCCGGTCGCCGACCGGCCAGCCGACCGAGGGCCCGCTGCCGGCGCTGGCCGACGGCGGCGAGCGCTCCGTCGGGTTCGAGACGGTGTTGCTGGTGGCCGGCGCTGGACTGGTCATCCTCGTGGAGTTCGTCTTCATCAAGGAGAACGTCGGGCGGATGAACACGGTGTTCAAGACGTACATGCAGGTGTGGGTGCTGTGGGCCGCCGCGGTCGGGCCGATACTCGCGTGGTTGCTGACGCGCTGGCGCCCGGACAGCGAGCGGACCCGGTCGCTCGTAAAGAACGGGACGACGGTGTTCGTCGTCGTGCTGGTCTGTTCGACGTCGGTGTACGCCGCCATCGCCTTGCCGAACCACGTCGGCCGCGCCGACGAACCCACCCTCGACGGGCGGGCGTACCTCGATGACTCACATCCCGCGGAGGCCGAAGCCATCCGCTGGATGGACCGCGAGATAGACGGTCGTCCGAACATCGTCACCGCGGCCCCGGCCGGCTACTACTGGGACCCCGAGGAGGGGCAAGGTGCCAGCGCCCCGTCGAGCCTGACCGGGATTCCGACGGTCGCGGGTTGGTATCACGAGAAACAGTACCGCAACGCCAGCGTCTACAACGACCGCGTCGACGACGTCGACACCATCTATCGGGGCAGCGGGGCCCAGCAGCGTGCGCTACTCCAGAAATACGACGTCAAGTACGTCTACTACGGGCCGGCCGAACAGGCCCGTTACGGCGTTATTACGGTCAGTCAGCTGGAGGGTGTGTCGGAGATCCACCGCTCGGGCGAGGTCGTCATCTACCGCGTGGACCAGACTGCGTTAGCAGAATCGTAGGCTACCACGTCGAGTAGAGCACGCTGGGAGAATGGCCGGCTTCAGTACGACGGCAGAACGTCAGGCCTCGGCCCGCTCGCGCAGGACGGTGACGGCCTCGGCGTCGACGTTGTCGGTCTCGAGATGCATCGGGATGTACTCCTGGGTCTTGAAGGTCTCTTCTTCGTCTTCTTTGCCGATGGTACACCACAGCTGGACGCGGTCGGGGCCGTGCCAGTCACCCTGCCGGGCGACCGCGAACACCTCGTACTCGTCGCCGTCGTACTCGATGCGGCCGCCCTTCCGGAGGCCGGGGTCGCCACGGATGATGAGCTTCTTCATACCCATAGCTTGGCAAACGGCGTACTTAGTGACTTCGAAGCCGCGTCTCTCGGGCGTCTGACGACAGGCATTTGTCAGGTCGGCCGGTACCACGGTCCGTACGCTCAGCCTTGATTATGACCGAAATCCTGAAACAAGTGCTCCTGAGTGCGTTGCTGGCAGTCGTGACGTGGGTCAGCAGTGCCCTCCTGGTGTTCGAAGTCGAGGTGATCAAGGGGGCAGTGACAGGGCTGTTCGGTGAACTGGGGATGTTGTTCCTCGTGTTCATCGCCGTTCCTGCGGCCGTCGGATTCGGCGCGGTGAAGGCCCTGGAGTTCGAGGCGATGTGGTTCTGTCTCGGTGTGGGCCTGGGATACGTCGCGCTCATCACCGGTGTGAGTATCTTCGCTGGCGGCGGAGAGTTGCACCCGGTCTTTCTGGCAGCCTGGGTGCTCCCGGCGGCCACCTGTCTCGGTGCAATCATCGACGCGCTCGGCCGTCGGTTGCGTGACGAGGCGTCCGCGACACAGGAACCGGCCGGCGCGGAGTGACTGTGACACCTGCACCACGGGACGTTCGCTGTCGCGCTCGCTGGGTCTGGCCTTCGTTGGCGGCCGTCCCCGACCCCGGTCACGATAATGCCGAACCGTCGGGGTTTTAAGCAGTCACATCAAAGCGACCTGTAAGGTCGATATCTATGGAGATGCCGCGACGTTTCAACACGTACTGTCCGCACTGTAACGAGCACAACGAACACGAGGTCGAGAAGGTCCGCTCGGGCCGCTCGTCCGGTATGAAGAAGGTCAACGACCGCCAGCGCAAGCGGCGCGGGACCGGTATCGGGAACAAAGGTAAGTTCTCGAAGGTCCCCGGTGGGGACAAGCCCACGAAGAAGACCGACCTGAAGTACATCTGCTCGGACTGTGGGAAGGCCCACCTCCGAGAGGGATGGCGCGCCGGTCGACTGGAGTTCCAGGAGTAACCATGGCAGGTAGTTTCGTCACCGTCGCCTGTCCGGACTGCGAGAACGAACAGACCGTCTTCGAGAAGGCCGCCAGCGAGGTCGCGTGTGCCGTCTGTGGCCACACGCTCGCCACCCCCACGGGCGGCAAGGCCGTCATCGAAGGCGAAGTGACCGACGTCGTCGAGGCACGGTAACATGAAATACAGCGGCTGGCCAGAACCGGGCGAACTCGTCGTCGGCAAGGTCGACGAGATCGAAGACTTCGGTGTCTTCGTCGACCTCGAGGAGTACGAGGGCAAGCGTGGCCTCTGTCACATCTCCGAGGTCGCGAGCGGCTGGATCAAGAACGTCCGCGACCACGTCAACACCGGGCAGACCGTCGTCGCCAAGGTGCTCGACGTGGACGAGGACGCCCAGCAGATTGACCTCTCCATCAAGGACGTCAACGACCACCAGCGCAAGGAGAAGATACAGGAGTGGAAAAACGAGCAGAAGGCCGACAACTGGATGGAGCTTGCCTTCGGCGAGGACATCGCCGACGAGGAGTACAGCGCCATCGCCAACGCCCTGCTCTCTGACTTTGGCTCGCTGTACGACGGCTTCGAGGCCGCCGCCATCCACGGTGAGTCCGCACTCGACGAGACCGACCTCGACGATGAGGAAGTCGAGGCGCTCGTCGAGACCGCCCGAAACAACGTCTCGGTGCCGTACGTCAACGTCACCGGCTACGTCGACCTGACCTGCCCCGACAGCGAGGGCGTCGACGTAATCAAGGAGGCGCTGAAAGCCGCCGAGGGCAACGGCGAAGTGCCCGAGGAAATCGAACTCGAAGTCACCTACGTCGGCTCGCCCGAGTACCGCATCCAGGTACAGGCCCCCGACTACAAGACCGCGGAGGGCGAACTCGAGGAGAGCGCCGCCCGCGCCCGAGCCGTGGTCGAGGAGCACGGCGGCAGTGCCGGCTTCCACCGCGAGCGAACCGAAGACGACGAATGAAATCGGACATCCGGGTGTGTTCGGCCTGGCGGGCCGAACACGACCGCCCGGTGTACACCCTTTCTTCGACCTGTCCGGACTGCGGCGCCGCGGCCGAAAACAGCGCGCCCGCACCCTTCGACCCGGCGGACCCCCACGGCGAGTATCGACGTTCACTTAAGCGCCGACGCCGGCAGTAGGGGGTATGGACGAATTCGATATCGACGATATCGCCGACCCGGAGCTCGAGGAGCCGGTGCTCGTCGAGGGGCTGCCAGGCGTGGGCCACGTCGGCAAACTCGCCGCCGAGCACCTGCTCGAAGAGCTCGACAGCGAGCTCGTCCGGCGGGTCTACTCGACGCATTTCCCGCCCCAGGTCAGCGTCGAGGACGGACGCACCCAGCTTGCCTGTGCCGAGTTCCACGCGGTCACGCCCGAGGACGGGCGGGACATGCTCGTACTCACCGGTGACCACCAGGCCCAGGACAACGAGGGCCACTACGGCCTCACGTCGACGTTCCTCGACATCGGCGAGGCGTTCGGCGTCGAGGAAGTGTACGCGCTGGGCGGGGTCCCGACGGGCGAGCTCATCGAGGAGTACGACGTGCTCGGTGCGACGACGACCGACGACTTCGGCGACCGCCTCGAGGACGCCGGCGTCGAGTTCCGTGAGGACGAACCCGCCGGCGGCATCGTCGGCGTCTCCGGCCTCCTGCTGGGACTGAGCGACCGCCGTGACCTACCCGCTGCGTGTCTGATGGGTGAGACCTCTGGCTACCTGGTCGACCCCAAGAGCGCGCAGGCGGTTCTGGAGATTCTCCAGGAGGTCGTCGGCTTCGAGGTCCCCTTCGACCCGCTCGAAGAGCGCGCCGACGAGATGGAGGAGGTCGTCAGGAAGATACAGCAGATGGAAGAGCAAAATGCACCTTCGCCGGCCGACGAGGACCTTCGCTACATCGGGTGAGCGAGCGCAGTGACACGGTGAAAGCGGACGTTTCTTAGGCGCCGGGACCTAACGAGGGCCCGTGCAGGCAGACCCGGGCGGCCTCCCCGCGTGGCTGGTGTTCGGACTTCTTCTGGGGGTAGCCGGGAGTCTCGTCGTCGCCGCGCTGTTTGTCGTCGCCGGAAAGCTTTTTCCAGCCAAGCGACAGGCCCGCGGGGTTCGAGAGGGCGGCGAGGAGCGCCGTCGGGTCGAGATTCGCGAGTACCTGACGGCCATCGACGAGCAGTTCGCCGAGAACCACCCGCTGGCCGGCGGGGAGGTCGCTTTCTATCTCCCCACCCGCGACGTCGCCATCACCTTCGACGCCAGAGCGTTCTACCGTCTCGAGCGCTCGCCGACCGTTCCGGTGCTGGTCGAACACGAGATGCCGGGTGCCGCCCTGGGCAAGCGTCTGCCCTTCGAGACGCCCGACGTCTCTATCGGGTCCGAGCCCGAATCGGAGCCACAGGCCTCCGTCGACCCCACCCGGCAGGCCTTCGCCGAGCTGGGGCTGCGAGAGACGGCCTCCGTCGACGAGGTAAAGTCCGCCTATCGGGCCCGGGTGAAGCAGGTCCACCCGGACCACGGCGGCGACGAGGAGGAGTTCAAGCGCGTGCGGGAGGCCTACACGCTCGCGAAACAGCACGCTGGCTAGCTGTGTCCGGGAGCGTGGTCCTCGTACAGATGGACCATCTCCGCGACGAACCAGAACTTCAGGGCCATCGACAGGGCCGTCGCGAGCGCGATCTCGGCCGGTCGTCGCTCGATGGCGGCGTAGACGGCATACAGCGCAGCGAGTCCGTTGAAAAGGTTCAGAATCTCGGGGTAGCTGAAACGACCGTGGTCCCGCTGGGTCCACAGTCGCTCACCGTACACCACCCTGGTCATCCACGCGCTGTCGTCCTCGGGCGGCGAGAACAGGACGGGGTTGAGGATAACGAACGCCAGTGTCAGCGCCAGCCCGCGCCAGTTCCGGCGGTAGATGCAGGTCATCAACAGCGGCATGGAGGCGACCCGGGACCAGCCGCTCTTCGGGTTCGCGTGACGCGCCCAGAAGTACCGGTCGAGAGCCGAGGCGTCTTCGGGTAGCTCGGGGGCCATACTTTCGGAGACGGAGACCGGCGACAAATCCCTGTCCCCAACATGTACGCCTGCTGCCGGCTCACATCCCCTGGCTCATCAGATGGGAGCGCAGGAGGTCTGCCTCCTTGCTGCCGGCGACGGGATTGACGAGCACGACCTCGTCGGCAGCGTCGAAGGCTCCTCGGTCGGCCAGCGCTCGCGCGCCGGCGACGGCGGTGCCGCCGGTGGCGCCGATTTCGGGCCCCATCTCGCAGCCGTCGACGGCCGCCTGGAGAATCGATTTGTCCTCGACTGCGACGCCGTCTCCGCCGCTCGCGTCGATGGCGTCGATGGCGGCGGCCCCGGTGACGGGGTCTGGCACTTCTAGCGGGCCGACGATGGTGTCGGGATGCTCGACCGGCACCGGCTCGGCCGCACCGTCGGTGACTGCCGCTGCGATTGGCGCACAGGCGTCGGGCTGGGCGGCGTAGATTCGCGGGACGGCGTCGGTGAGGCCGGCGTCCACCGCGAGGGCGAACCCGCGCTGGAGCCCCACGGCCGTCTCGCCGTGGCCCGTCGGGTGGACGACGGCGTCGGGGGCGCCCTCGCGGTCGGCGAGCAGCTCCAGGGCCAGGGCCGTCCCGCCGGCGATGCGGAACGGGTGGCCCGGCGCGACCGGCGTGAGCGGCTCGTCGCCCTCACCGAACGCGTCGACGGCGTCCTCGTAGCGCCCCTCGACGACGTACATATCGCCGCCGTGGACGTTCACCATCGCCTTGTTGAGGAACGGACAGCGGGTCGGGACCACACCTTTGGAATCGATGCCGGCGCGGGCGGCGTAGGCCGCCGCCGACTGGGCGCCGTTGCCCGTCGATGGCGTCCCGACGCGGTCGGCGCCCCCCTGGACGGCGGCCGCGACGGCCAGCGCGAACTTCCGGTCGGCGAGCGAGCCCGTCGGATTCCGGCCCTCGTCTTTGATTGCGATGCTTTCGACACCGAGTTCGTCGGCCAGTTCGGAAACGGCCACGAGTGGCGTGGCCCCCTCGTCGATGGAGACGGTCGCCCCGGGCGGGAACGGGTGAGCGTCGGCAGCCGAATCGACCCGGTCCGCGTCGAAGTCGACGACCAGGACGCCCCCGCAGTCGGGACACCGGTGCGCCGAGAGTTCGGCCGACTCGCCACACGCCGTACAGCTCAACCCGCGGACTGCCGCTGTCGTCTGCATACGCGGCTCTCGGGACGCCGTCCCCAAGTGTCGTCCGGTCCACTCCAGCACGCTCTTTTAGCCTGCGTCCGAACGGACGGCCATGACAGACGCCGTTGTCGTCGGTGGCGGCCTCGCTGGACTGGTCGCGGCCCGTCACCTCGCCGAGTCGGGACAGGACGTGACGCTACTGGAAGCGAGCGACGGCGTCGGTGGCCGCGTCCGGACGGCCCACGAGGACGGCTACACCTTCGACCGGGGGTTCCAGGTGCTGTTCTCGGCCTACCCCGCAGTCAAGCGCGAATTCGATGTCGAGGCCCTCTCGCCGCGGCCCTTTACTCCGGGGGCGACCATCGCTCGTCCGAACCACCGCTCGGTGCTGTCGGACCCCCTGCGCAATCCGACGGCGGCCCCCCAGACCATCTTCAACCGCGACGTTCGGACGGCCGACAAGCTCCGCGTGTTCAAACTGCAGCGCGAACTCGCAGGCAAGGACCCGGAGGCACTGCTCGACGGGGGCGGCGAGCCCATCGCCGAGTACCTGGCCAGGCGAGGGTTCTCAAAGCGGTTCGTCGAGCGGTTCGCGGCGCCCTTCTACGGCGGCATCACGCTCGACAGGTCGCTGGGTACCGACAGCGGGATCTTCGAGTACACCTACAAGATGCTCTCCGAGGGCGAGATATTCGTGCCGGCCGACGGGATGCAGGCGATGCCCGAGCAACTCGCCGACCGGGCGAGCACAGCGGGCGCGACAATCGAGACGGACGTGCCTGTGGAGGCCGTCGAGGCTGCAGACGGTCACAGCGAGGTGACAGTCGAGACAGCCTCGGAGACACTCTCCGCCGAGGCCTGCGTCGTGGCTACAGACCCCGCGACGGCCGCGGAGCTAACCGGTGTCGATACGATTCCGACGGAGACACTCGGCTGTGTCACCCAGTACTTTGCCCTGCCGACGAGCAAGGCACCCAGCATGGGCAAGCGTATCGTACTCAACGCCGCCGACGACCGGCCCAACACCGTCGCGCCGCTGTCGGCGGTCGCCTCCGAGTACGCCCCCGAGGGGATGGAGCTGTACAGCGCGACGTTCCTCGGCGAGCAAGCCGCCGACGACGAGGACCTGGCCGCCGACGTCTACGACGCGCTGACCGCGTGGTATCCGTCGGCCGGGTTCGACGCACTGGAGCTCCTGCGGACGGACCGCGTCCCGCTCGCGCAGTTCGCCCAGCGGCCCGGGTTCCGCGAGTCGTTGCCCGCGCCCGACGCCCCCGAGGGACCGGTCGCCCTGGCTGGCGACTACACCCGCTGGTCGTCGATTCAGGGCGCACTGGAGAGCGGGCGCGTGGCCGCCGAGCTACTGGCGTAAAAAGGCGCCTCAGGCCGCGTGGTCGCCGTCGTCGTGGTCCTCGTGTTCGTCCCCTACCAGCACGTCCGAGACGTACTTGATGGTCGCGAAGTAGAGCAAGACGATACAGATGAGTGTCGTCGCGATGAGCGCGAGTGCCGGTCCGGTCTGAATCATATTCGCTGTTCCACCGCGATAGCCCAAATACCTACCGACCTCGGGTCAGGTGCCGACGGGGGGCGACGCTACTGCTGGCAGGTCGGGTTTCCAAAAGTGCTTTAATTAGCTGTCGGCTTACTGCCATTTATGCGACCGAAGACGCTGTTCAGCCTCGGGGGTGGCCTCCAGGGGGGTGGGGGAGTCGCGACGTTCGCCGTCCTCCTGGCCAGCGTGGCCGGCGGTCCCACGGTCGAGACTGCCCTTGTCGCGGGCTGTCTGGGCTCGGCGGTGGGCTTGGCGCTGGCCCGCCAGCCCGCGGAGGCCGACATCGAACGGTACCAGGGTGCGCTGGTTCCCGTCCTGACGGTGTTCGCGCTCCCTGCCCTCTCACTGGTGGCGGTCCTGGCCGTTCACTGGTGGGTACCCGGCGGCGTCGCGTTCTACGAGGGTCTGACCGCCGCTGGCCTCGCTATCCTCGGGGCCCTCCTGCAGAGCCACGCCGCCGAGCGCCAGCACGTCCTCGCTCTCACGGTCGGCCCGGCGGTCGCGGTGACACTGCCCGGCCGCTACACCCAGTTGCGCCGCGAGCATGGGTCGGTGCTTCTGGTCCTCGGCATCGGTCTCGCACTCCTGTACGGCTACTTCGCCTGGTTCAGCCGTAGTCTGGTGAGTGTCGCGGCGGGACTGGGCTTCCTGCCGCTGGCCTACGGTGTCGTCCGGAACAGCGAGGCGAAGGTGGTCCCGGACGGCCTGGTCACCGGGTTCAGAGTCATGCCGTGGGACCGGTTCGAGGGCTACGAAATACGGGACGACGCGGTGGTTCTCCACCAGTGCAGCGCGCTGGGCCGCGCGCGGTTGCAGTTCCCCCTGGCCGATATTGACGACCCCAGAGCCGTCACTTACGCACTCTCGCAGTATCTCCGTCCGAAACAGACCGACTGGTGACCGCTATAACAGCCGCCGGAACTCGCCCAGCGGCGGGAACGCCTTCGTCTCCCGGGCGTGCTCGTCCCACACCACCGGCGCCAGCGAGTCCGCGTCGGTCACCAGCGGCGACTGGAACTCGCCCGCCGACATCGTGTTGACCCTGACGCCGGCGTTCAGTTTGTTGAACGACGGGAGCATGACGACCTCGCTGCCGCGGTACTGGCCCTCACCGACCAGATAGCAGGGCCGTCGCTGCCCCTCGATTTCGATGGTCGGGTGGTCGTGACCGACGACGTACCGGTCGGCGTCGCCCTCGGGCGCTTCGTGACCGTGCAGGACGAGCGTGTCGCCGACCCGGTACTCCCGCTCGACGGGCCCGTCCCACACCGAGTCGAGCATCGTGTCGTGGTTTCCCGGCGTGACGACCAGGCGAGCCCCCGACTCCCGACAGACCGCTCGCAGCCCCGCGACGGTGGTCTCGACCGTTCGGGGCACGGTCTGGAAGGAGTGCAGGAGGTCGCCGGCGACCACCACCTCGTCGGGCTCGTGGCGCTCGACGAGGTCGCGGAACCGCTCGACCATCTCGCTCCCGGAGCCGACCGGGAACTCCAGCTCCCCGCCGGTCCCCCGGCCGACGTGGCAGTCCGCGACGACCAGCGTGTCCTCGAGTACGAGCGCGCGGCCGTCGTACGTCAGGTCCATTGGGATGGTGTCCGGGCTGGGGCTACATACCGATGACGCACCTAGCAACCAAAGCCGATGCTATCGTCCTGATTGAGAACAGCCAGAAAGCCCCGACTGGCTTCGGTCCCACGACTCGCTGAGCCCTTCGCTCCTCACTCCGCTCGTCGCTCCAGTGCTTGCGTCGTCGGGGTTCCCGAAGCCAGTCGCCCCTTTCAGTCCCACCCGTAGCCGGTTGGTCAGTCGGCATGGGTGGGACTGAAAGGGGCCGAGCGCTCGACGAGCGAGACGAAGTAAGCACCGAGCGAAGCGAGGCGCGCAGCGAGTCGCAGCCGTCGAGCGCTCGGGGGCTTTCTGGCTGTCGACAGTAGCTATCCCGATAGCCGTCCCGCTGTCCGCGATTCTCTGGGCCACGAACGTTGTTCCTAGGCGGCGGTCTTTTAGTGGCAGGAATCCAGAGACACGGGTATGGTCGACGTCCTCGAGAACAAACGCTCGGCGACGCGGTTCCGCATCCTCGTCGAGATAGCGGACCGGCAGCCGGCAGTCAGCCAGGGGGAGATCGCGGAGGCCGTCGGCGTGACGAGCCAGGCCGTCAGTGAGTACATCCGGGACCTGGTCGAGGAGGGGTTCGTCGAGAAGGAGGGCCGTTCGCGCTATCGCGTGACGAAGGAGGGCGTCGACTGGGTGTTCCAGTCGGCCAACGACATGCGCCGCTTTGTCGACCACGTCACCGACGACGTGCTGGGCAGCGTCCAGGAGGACGCCGCCATCGCCGACGCCGAATTCGCGGCCGGCGAGACGGTGTCACTGTCGCTGGAGGCGGGGCTGCTTCACGCGGGCCCGCAGGAGGGTGACGGTGCCACGGGCGTGACGACGACCGACGCGGCCGCTGGCGAGGTGGTCGGCGTCACCGGCTTCGAGGGTGTCATCGACCTGGAGCCCGGTCACGTCAGTGTGGTCCAGGTGCCGACGGTCCGCACCGACAGCGACGGCTCCGGGGCGGACATCGCAGCGACCTGTGCGGGCGTGCCCATCGTCACCGCCGCCGGCGTCGAGGCCGTCTCGGCGCTCCGGGACGCCGGGGTCGAACCGACGACCTACTTCGCGCCGGGTGCGGTCGCCGCCGACGCCGCCTCGCGGGGACTGGACGCCGTCGTCGTCGCGACCCAGGACACCATCGGCCGGGTCACCGACGCGCTGACGGACGCGTCGGTGAGCTACGACGTGGCGAAGTGAGGACGGTTTTGTGCGGTGAGCCCGTCCGCTTGACTATGAGCGACACTGACGACCTCGAAGCCGCCGTCGAAACGTTTCTGTCCGAGGCTGACTCGGCCTACGAGGAGTACGACCGCGGGTACACCGACGCCGACGCGACGCTGCGTCGGCTCGAGACCGCCATCGAGCAACTGCGGACCGCCGAAGCGGCGACCGAATAAGCCTCCGCTACCGCCCGACAGTATTTGTAGCTCCGGCGACACGTTCGCGTATGACCGACGTGGTCGTCGTCGACGGCGCGAGAACCGCACACGGGGAACTACTGGGCTCGCTCGCCGGGAAGACGGCGACTGAGCTGGGTCTCACAGTCACCGAGGGGCTGCTAGAGCGGAGCGGTATCGGCCCCGACCTGATCGACTGGGTCTGCCTGGGCAACTGTGTCCAGGCCGGCGTGGGCCAGGTGCCGGCCAGGCAGGTCGTCGTCGATTCAGACCTCCCCGATAGCTGTCCAGCGACGACCACGAACGAGGCCTCCGGGTCAGGCTTGCGGGCGATTACGAACGCTATCGACCGCATCGAAACGGGCCGCGTCGGGGTGGCTATCGCCGGCGGGATGGAGTCGATGTCGAACGCGCCCTATCTGGTCCGCGAGATGCGTGGTGGCCGCCGCCACGGTAACACGACGCTCGTGGATTCGATGATTTACGACGCGCTGTGGGACGTGAACTACGACGCCCACATGGGGACGCTCACGGACCGCATCGCTGCGGAGTTCGACATCGGCCGGGCACAACAGGACGAGTACGCCCAGCGGAGTAACCAGCGGGCCGGGGAGGCCATCGAGTCGGGCGCGTTCGAACAGGAAATCGTTCCAGTAGAGGTTAGCGGCGCGTCGGAGACGCGCCGAGCAGACGGCGAAGCCGTCAGTGACCACCTCGTCACCGAGGACGAGGGACCGCGGCCCGAGACGACCGCAGAGGACCTCACGGCGTTGCCGCCCGCCTTCGGCGATGACGGGACCATCACCGCCGGTAACGCCTCGAAGCTCTCGGATGGCGCGGGCGCGGTCCTGCTGGCCGACGCCGAGGCCGCCAACGCCGCCGGTGTCGGTCCGATGGCCCACGTCGAGGAGTACGCGGTCGCCTACCGCGACCCCGCCGAGTTCTCGCTGGCGGTCTGTGACGCCCTGCGGGCCCTCTTCGAGCGGGCGGATATCGGTGTCGCCGACGTCGACCACTTCGAGCTCAACGAGGCCTTCGCCGCTCAGATGGTGTACGTCGCCGACGAACTCGACATCCCGGCGGCGAAACACAACCCGCTGGGCGGGGCCGTGGCGCTTGGCCACCCCATCGGTGCCAGCGGTGGCATTCTCACGACCACGCTGGTGTACGCCATGGAACACGGGGATCTGGATAGAGGGGTCGTGGCGATGAGCGTCGGCGGCGGGGGCGCGCTGGCGATGTCTTTGACGCGGTGAGCCCGCCCGGCGGCGACGCGATGGAAGTCGGCGGCGGGGGCGCGCTAGCGATGTCGTTGACGCGGTGAGTCCGCCCGGCGGCGACGCGATGAGCGTCGGCGGCGGGGGCGCGCTGGCGCTGTCGTTGACGCGGTGAGTCCGCCCGGCGGCGACGCGATGGAAGTCGGCGGCGGGGGCGCGCTGGCGATATCGTTGGTCCGGTGAGCCCGCCCGGCGGCGACTTCGACGACAGCGATACGCTCGTAGCTGTCGAGTGCTCGTCGGCCGCGCCTATCAAGTTGGTACACACTCTGACACTACGCTTGTAACCACCCATCGGGTATGTCATATGATGTCAGATTCTCAGTCAGATAACTCCGGAGACGGCCAGACCGACGGTGGCGGAATCGTGCGCCGGCAGATACCACCGGACCCCGCGACCTCCGAATACGACCTCCTGGAGATACTCGCCGATATCGAGGAGGTCGACATCGAAACGCTCCCGCCGCTGTACAACCAGGTCGAACACGTCGTCGAGACGCTGTTCAAGACGCCCCCGTCCGCCGACGCCCAGATGTCCATCTCGTTTTCCTACGCCGGCTACCGAATCACCATCGACCGGACCGGCACCGTCCAGTTCGTCCCCGTCAAGGACACGATAGAGCGAAACCGTCAGCTGTAATCTGACCTGCGCTGACCGCCGCCCGTTTCGGGAAGAATTATCGGCCCGGCCGCCCCCAGGGGAGATATGACAGGATTCTCCAGTCGCGTCGAAGCCGTCTCCATCTCGGGTATCCGTGAAGTGTTCGAAGCCGCCGGCGAGGACGCTATCAACCTGGGGCTGGGGCAACCGGACTTCCCGACCCCCGACCACGCCCGCGAGGCCGCAATCGAGGCCATCCAGTCGGGGAAGGTCGACGCCTACACCTCCAACAAGGGGACGCTCGAACTCCGCGAGGCCATCGCAGAGAAACACGCACGCGATAACGACCTCGACGTCGACCCCGAGGATATCATCGCCACCTCCGGCGGGAGCGAGGCACTGCACATCGCGCTGGAGGCCCACGTCGATAGCGCGGGACATCGTCCCGCGAACGAGCGGACGCAGTCCGAGAGCGCCGGCCAGGAGGTCATCTTCCCCGACCCCGGCTTCGTCTCCTACGACGCCTTGACCCATCTCGCCGGCGGGACGCCGAAACCAGTCGGCCTGCGCGAGGACCTGACGATGGCGCCCGAGGCCGTCGAGGAGGCAATCACCGACGACACCGCGGCGTTCGTCGTCAACTCCCCCGCCAATCCGACCGGGGCCGTCCAGTCCCCCGAGGATATGCGGGAGTTCGCCCGCATCGCCGACGAACACGACGTGCTCTGTATCTCCGACGAGGTGTACGAACACCAGGTGTTCGAGGGTGAGCACCGCTCTCCGGCCGAATTCGACGAGTCGGGCAACGTCGTCGTCGTCAACGCCTGCTCGAAGGCCTACTCGATGACCGGCTGGCGGCTGGGCTGGGTCACCGGCGCGACCGACCGCATCGAGCGGATGCTCCGGGTCCACCAGTACGCCCAGGCCTGTGCCTCCGCGCCCGCACAGTACGCTGCCGAGGCGGCCCTGACAGGACCTCAGGACCCTGTCGCGGAGATGCGGGAAGCCTTCCAGGAGCGCCGGGATATCCTCCTTTCGGGGTTCGACGAGATGGGGCTGGAGTGTCCCACACCCAAGGGGGCGTTCTACGCGATGCCGAAGGTCCCCGAGGGGTGGGTCGACGAGGTCATAGAGCGGGGCGTCGTCGTCGTTCCGGGCGACGCCTTCGGCGAGAACGGCTCGGGTTACGCCCGCATCTCGTATGCGACCGATACCGAGACGCTCCGCGAGGCGATCGATATCATGGCCGACGCCACTGCAGCGCTGCGAGAGTAGTCACGAATTTGGAAGAGAGTTCGAAGAAGGGTTTTGTAGTCGGGTTACATCGCTACGGACGAACCAGCCGTGGTCACCGTTCATGAAACCGACCGACGCAAGCGACGTAAACGGGACCGTGAGAGCCAACTATTTAGTACCGGCACAAAGACCACCGAAGGGAGAGGAATGGAGAAAGCGCTCTGGTATCTGTTGACGGCGACGCGTGGCGGCGCCAACCGGGCGCGTATCATCGACGCTCTCACCGAACGACCACAGAACGCCAACGAGCTGGCCGACGAACTCGACGTCGGGTACAAGACCATACGCCACCATATGGAGCAACTCGAAGAGCACGACATCGTCGAATCGGGTGAGGAATCGTACGCGAAACTCTACTTCCTCACCGACCGGTTCGACAAGTACCGCGAGACGTTCGAGGATATCACGGAGCAGATGGACACATGACCGGACACATTGACAGGACGTGCCAGCGCGGGGGCGGTCAGTGATGGCGATGGGGACGCTCATCACCGCCGCCGTGGTCCTCGCGGGTCTGAACACGCTCCTCTTGCTTCCGCTCGTGGGCGTGTGGATCCGCAACTACAACACCTTCGGGACCGGCCTGGTCGGCGGCCTCGTCCTCTTTGCCGTCGCCATGCTCGCCGAGAACGCCATGGCCATCTACTTCTTCTTCTCGATGGCCAGTTTCTACAGCGGCGACCCAGGCGTCCAGAAAGTGGTCTTGATACTGCGGGGCCTGCAGTTCGTCGCTATCGCTGCGCTGTCCTACACGACGCTCCGGTAAATTCGCGTGCGTTCGCTGGAACGAGCGAAGCACCGATAACGCTGCACCCGTTAGGAGGGCCCAATGGACCACCTCGCACGGTCGAACGTGCCGGTGTACGCGACGACGGCCGAACAGCAACGTATCTGGGACCGCTGCAGCGACCGCGGGCAGCCGGTCATCGCCATCCGGACGGCCGCCCGTGGCCACATCGTCAGATACGACCTCCAGCATCTCGACGTCGAGCTCTCACAGCGCACCCTCCAGCAGCTCCGCGACCGGGTCCGCTCGCGACGAGGCTACCAGACCAGCCCGGACGCGTCCGACCCCGTCTCCGAGACGGAGGGGGTCGGCGGCGAGGCCGGCGCCGTCTCCGGCGAGCTTCACACGCCGACCGAGCGCGCGGCCCGAGACCTGGCCTCGCACATCTCACCCTTCGTGCTGGACCGGGACAACTGGCGTTAGATGGTCGCGCAGGAGCCGGCCGGCTCTCATTGGTTGTATTTAACGAACGAGACCTCTTCACTGTCGGCCGCTCGTTCGGTCATGACCTGGTCCATCGGATACGCCCAGACCATCCCACGGAACTCGGAGGTCATCTTCTGAGAAGTGCTGTCCTCGTCGTAGTCGACGACGCCCTCCGCAAGTTCATATCTACTGCTAGTGATATTGTAACTCCCGTCGCTTTTCCGCCCAACCTGACCGAGTGATTCCGTAAACGTCATCGAGTCGCTCCCGACACTTGCGTCGACGGTCTCGATACCGATGAGACCGAAGGAGTTGTCCGTTTGTCCCTCGGCCCCCTCTTCGTCGAGTACTACCCGAGTCAACTCCCCGAAGTTATAGAAGATCTCGTATTCGTCGATCCCGTACTGGTCAAGGGGGCCGTCGACCTCGACCAGACCCCCGACGACTCTGTAGGAGTTGTCGTCCTGTTTTTCGGCGTCGGTAAACGTCACGTCGAAGTTCAGTTCCGCCCCGAAGTCTCCGTCCTCTGTGTCGAGGGTCCGCTCGAAATTCAGGTCGACGTTCTCGATGTCTACCATAATTCAACAATAATGTTCATATTAAATAATATTTGCGGGCGTAATTAAGGGCACAAACGGGGATTGGGCCCGGAGCCACGCGATCCAGCCCCGGGTGGCCCGCATCGTCGACAGATCTCCCGATGCAGTCGGACTATGGCGGGTGTGCGAGACTTTTTCAGGCTGCCGTCCCTCGGTACCGGTATGGCAGTGGCCCGACACGAGACCGGCGTCGTCGGTGCCAGCAAGGCGCTCGCCTCGCAGGTCCATCCTGTGTTTATGTTGCCGCCCCTGGCGACCTCGCTCTTTGGCGCCGTCCTCGCCGGGACTGTCGACCTCCGGGTGGCGGGGCTGCACACCCTGGCGATGTTCTTCGCCGTCTACACGGCCCACGTCAAGGACGGCTACGTCGACTTCCACGTCCGCGGCGAGGACGACGACCATCCCCTAACCGTCGGCGGCTGTCGGGGTGCACTCCTCGCGAGCGCTGCGGGCTTTCTGGCCTGTACAGCCGGGCTCTGGCTGCTCGTCTCTCCGCTCGCAGCGCTGGTGACGGCGCCGACCTGGCTCATCGGCTACACGCACGCGCCCCAGCTCGACCTCAACCCGGTCGGGGCGACGATGGGCTATCCGACTGGTATCGCGCTGGCGCTGCTGGGGGGCTACTACGTGCAGGCGACGAGCTTCGGTCCGCAGGTACTGGGGCTGGCCACAGTGTTCCTGCTGTTGCTGACTGGTATCAAGATAATCGACGACGAGACTGACTTCGACTACGACAGCTCCATCGACAAACGGACCGTCGCGGTCGTGCTCGGCCCCCGGCGGGCCAGACAGCTTGCGCTCGGACTCTTTGCCCTCGCGATGGTCGGCGTCGTCGCGCTCGCGATTGCGCTACCCGGGATTCCGCCGACTGCGGCGGGCGGGGCCGTCGTCTTCGGCGCCGTCCTGGCGCTTGCCTACCGGGCCGAGGCCGAACTCGCGACGATGCTGTTGATACGGGGGTCGTATCTCTTTCTCGCCGTACTGGTGGCTGCGGTGTGGTTCCGGCCACTGGTGTAGCGCGCGGTCGCGAGCGGCTCACACAGTGTCTAGCTCACGTGTCCGCTCGTCCGTCGACCCACAGAGGGTGACACCGCACCGCAGCTCTGCGAGACAGGCCCGGTGCACCAGCAGTTCCTGTCGCCGGTCGTCCGGCCGGGGAATCGGCTGGTGACAGACTCGACAGATATGGTCCGGGTCCGACGTATCTGACACACCAGCTGACTCCTGGGGCTGCGAGTTCGACGTTGGTTCCATAGCTACTAGTTGCGTGGAAAGAAACGGCATCCACACCTTGTTAGATGCTGTTTAAACCAGGGGACTGCCAGTTCAATGTCCAGATACTGGCCAGCCGTCGCTCACGACCTGTTGAACCAGACGTCGACGTGGTGGTCGGGGCCGTAGGACTTCCCGACGAGGTCCGGTCGGCCGCTGCCGGTCAGGTCGACGACTTTCGCCTCGTGGGTCTCGATGCCAGTCGCGACCGTCTCGCGCTCGAACTCCCCACCGCGGTTGTAGAAGACGAAGTGGCGAGGGTCGCTGTGTTTTCCGAGCCCCATCTCCGCGACGTAGATGTCCGGCCGGCCGTCGCCGGTGAAGTCCTCGACCTCGAGCGAGTGGGGACAGAACAACCCGTCCGCGATGACGGTCTGCTCCCAGTCGGGCGGGTCGAACCAGGCGACCCGTCCCGGATGGGTCCCCAGATGGGGCGAGTCCCCCTCGGAGAGGACGACCTCGAGGTCGCCGTCGTCGTCGACGTCGGCGACGGCGACCCGGGTGTTGTCCCATCCGTCGACAATCGTCTCCCGTCGCCACCCGGTCTCGGCGTCGGGCTCCCGGTGGTAGACGTTCGGCCCGGCGACCAGCTCCGTCCGGCCGTCGCCGTCGATGTCGACGACGGCGACACCCTCTAGCTCGCGCCCCCGGTCCACGATGTGGAGGTGCTCCTCGCCCCAGGGGCCCTGTCGCGGTTCGACTGGGATGTCGTAGTAGAAGACGGTCTCGGACACCTGTGAGAGCCCGACGACTTCCGGCTCGCCATCGTCGTCGACGTCGGCGACGGTGACGTCGTGGTACTTCTCGAAGCGGTCGGTGACGAGGTGGCGTTCCCACGGCTCGCGCGGGTCCGCGCCCGGTTCGAACCAGTACAGCTCCGTGTTGTCGATGCCCTGGCCGGCCACGACGTTGGGGTCGCCGCTGCCGGTGACGTCGCCGACGGCCCCGCCCACGTCCAGGTCTGGTGTGAACGATATCTCGTGGCGCTCGAAGCCGGGATTCTCGTACCAGAAGAGGTTGGACTCGCCGATGCCGACCGCCGACCGGAACGCGGCCGTGGGGACCCCGCGGCGCTCGGCTTCCCAGACGATGCCCTTGCCGGGGAACCCCTCGCCGGCACCGCCCACGATGACGTCCTCGCGGCCGTTCCCGGTCAGGTCCGCGGTCAGACAGAAGCCGAGTTTCGAACAGGGGGGCCGCTCGTCGATCCGCTCGTGACTGAACCCACTCATACGTTGTATCCCGGGAATCGACCGGATAGCTCATGAGTAATCACCAGCTAACCAGCTCGGTCGGTGGTCTGGGACCGAACCGGAAGTAGCGACAGTGCAGGCCCACTGGTCGTCCTTCTCGGGTGCCTGTCGGTCGATTCCGGGCTGGGTAACTAACTGTCAGAATCGCGAGTCGTTCGTCAATGCCCTGCCCGAAGCGGTGGTCACGACCGCGACCTGTGGCGTCGAGTCTCCGAGGTGCCCAGCCGTGTCGCGACGGGCGAGGATAATGTGGCCGTGGACCCATCTGGCCTTTGGCTACCTTCTCGTCTCGCTACTGTGGCGCCTGCGTGCCAGGCGACTCGACGGCACGGCGGCCGTCGCCGCGGCGGTCGGGACGCAGTTTCCCGACCTCGTCGACAAACCGCTGGCGTGGGCGCTGGGGGTCTTGCCGGCCGGGCGCAGCCTGACACACTCGGTTCTTGTCGCGACTGTGGTGTCGGCGGTCGTCCTCTACGTGGCTCGCCGACGTTCCCACCCGGACTCGGGGCTGGCCTTTGTCGTGGGCTACGCCAGCCACCTCGCCGGTGACGCCATCCCGAAGCTTCCGGCCGGTGAGTTCGACTCGCTAACCTTCCTCCTGTGGCCGCTCCTGCCGCTCCCGGAGTACGACGGGTCGGGGCCGGTGGTCGCGAACCTCGCCGAGGTACTCGCCGCCCCGGCGGCGTACCTGCTTGCCAGTCCGGGCCGGCTGGCCTTCCTCGTCGTCGTCCTCGCTCTCTGGAGCGCCGACGGATTCCCGGGCGTGGCCGGAATCGGGCGCTATCTCACGCGTCACACGGGGCGCAGAACCGATTGAGAGTCCCGATTCCCACGCCGGCGGTAGTCGATTGCAGCGCCGGCCGCCAGCGTCCTCAGGACTGGACGGCCGAGCGCTGGGGCGCCGTCGCTCCGTCGTCCGCACCGACGAGTCGCGACAGCAGGTCGTCGAGTCGGTTCGCGATAGCCCGGCGGTCGTACTGCTCGACCACGTGCTCCCGGCCGGCCGCGCCGAGCTGCCGACGGCGTTCGGGCGCGGCGAGCAAGCTGTCGAGCGCCTCGGCGATGGCTTCCGGGTCGACCTCGGCGTGGTGGCCCCCGCCGGAGACCTCGACGAACCGCTGGACTTCGCCGCGGCCAGTGACGACGACCGGGACTCCGCAGGCGAGATACTCGTAGGTCTTCGTCGGCATCGCGTAGGCCAGTTCCGGGGAGTCCTTGATGGGTGCCAGCCCCACTGCGGCGTCGGTGATGTGGGCGGGCACCGCCTCGCGGTCGACCAGGCCGACGAACTCGACGCGGTCACCCAGCCCGAGCCGTTCGGTCAGGGACTCGAGACGAGAGCGCTCGTCGCCGTCCCCGACGAACCGCAGGACAGCGTCCTGAGAGAGTTCGTCCATCGCACGGATGCAGGGCTCCAGAGGTTGTGCGCTGCCGAGGTTGCCGGTGTAGACGATGACTGGCCGCTCATCGCTCTCTGTCCCCTCGCCCTGAACCGACCCTGTCCGTTCCGCAGCCGGCTCGAAGACGTCCGTGTCCACCCCGTTGGGCACGTGACGGACCCGGTCGGCCAGCTCCGCGCCGTACTTTTCGCTGACGGCGGCCCCGAGCGATTCGGTCGTAACCGTGATGCGGTCGGCCGTCCACAGGACGAGGCCCTGAAACCAGCGGCTCGCTCCGACCAGCGGGCTGTCGGCGTCGACGTAGCCCAGCGCGACCGAGTTGTCTATCCAGAGGTCGCGGACGTCGACTACCCACGGGGTCCCGAGGAGCGCGGCCGCCAGCCCCGGGAGACCGGTCGTTATCGGCGGGGTCGACGTCAGCACCGCGTCGTACGAGCGGTGGTTCCAGCAGAGCCACAGCGTCGCGTGCAGCGCGAACAGGAGGTAGTACGGGAGCCGGCGCAGCAAGCCGGGATTCTCGACCTGGGGCTGCCAGGACCAGAGCCGGTGGACCACGACACCGTCCCTGCGCTCGGTAACGCTGCGCTCCCAGCTCCGGTCGAAGTTCCCCGGTGGGTACGACGCCGGCGGTGCCAGGACGGTCACACTGTTTTCCTCGGCGACGTTGACCGCGAGGTCACGGATACGGGAGGCGTTGCCCCCCTTCTCCGGTGGGTACCGCTGGGAGACGAAGACGTACCGATTGGAGTCGGACATCGGTTAGCTGCCTCGCTCCCCTCGTCGGTCACCGACGACCCCGCTATCGCGGCGCTGTTTCACCGAAGGCGACCCCCTGAGACCGTCGCATCCATCCGTAGCTGCGCTCATTGAACCATCGGATAGCAGCGCTGAAATCGACATTAGTATACGTTCTTTACCACTCCAGCCCGCTGTCTACGTGAACTACGCGGCACTTGATACCGAGGTATATACCAATTCGAAACACACGGTTACGCCGCGATACAGCCCCGCGGACGCCCAGCTCCGGCGATAGTCCGGGCCAGTCCATCGCTGCGAGCGGGTGCCGTACTCGCTGTTCGGCGCAACCCCGAATCGGCGGCGTAGAGACGATATAACGGCTCAGTAGCCCATTTCGACCGCGTTCATGGCGAGCATACTTACCTACTGAGCACTCCGCGTTGGTTCCATGGAACGCAGCGTTGCAGACAGGGTGGGACCGCTGGTCGATTCGCTCCAGTCACAGTTCCCACAGGATTCGCGAGTCGAATCGGACGACACCCACCTCGACGCCGCCATCGACTGGCTCTGTCACAGTCAGGACGTCACGGACACCGGCGGCTCGGCCGCGACGTACAATCTGCTCCTTGGGTGGGAAGACCCCTATCCCGAGACCTCCGGTTACATCGTCCCGACGCTGTTCGAGTACGCCGACCGGTTCGACGACGACGCGGTCCGCGAGCGGGCGGTCGCGATGGCCGAGTGGACCCTCGCCACGCAACACGATACCGGTAGTTTCCCGGGTGGGACCGGCGGGGACGGTGACCCGAACGCGTTCAACACGGGCCAGATTATCCTGGGGCTGGCCGAGGCCTACAGACAGACGGGCGACCAGAAGTACCACGATGCGGTTCGGGACGCCTGTGATTGGCTCGTCGACGCCCAGTCAGCCGCGGGACACTGGGCGGACCACGACTACAAGTCCCGCCCACACGTGTACACGGCGCGTGTCGCCTGGCCGCTGCTGGTGGGTGCCGAGCTACTGGACGGCGAGACGGAGCCGTACCGCCGGGCCGCTCGACGGAATCTCGAGTGGGTCGTCGACAACCAGCGCTCGAACGGGTGGTTCGACCGGGCCAGTTTCGACGCGGGCGAGTCCCCGTTCCTGCACACGATAGCCTACACCATCCGTGGCCTCCTCGAAGGCGGCCGTCTCCTCGACGACGCCGAGATTTTCCAGTCTGGGAAACGAGCCGCCGACGCCTTACTGACCATCCAGTCGAACGAGGGCAGTCTAAAGGGGAGCTACGACGAATCGTGGACGCCCAGCTGGTACCACTGCCTGACCGGCAACGCACAGATGGCGCTCGTCTGGGCTCGTCTCTACGAGTTCACCGGTGACCACGACTATCTGGTCGGTACACGGACGGCGGTGCAGTTTTGCAAACGCCACCAGTCTATCGACGGCGACGCTGCGACCAGCGGCGGGCTTCCGGGCTCGTACCCCATCGTCGGGCGGTATATGTATCTCCGGTACCCGAACTGGAGCGCGAAGTTCTTCGCGGATGCCCTGCTGAAACTGCAGGAACTGGACGGCGACCCGACCCAGACGGACGGGACGTCGGAGACTCGGACGGACAGTCCGGCGGCCCCCCTCCAGATGTGTCTCCTGGTCGACGGTGAACACGTCTTCCGGTGGGTCGCGGACGCGATAACGGAGCTGGTCGAAGCGACCGAGACCGAAATACCGCTGGTCGTCATCAACGAGGACGCGGGCCTGCTCGACAGCGGGAACGTCAAACGGGGGAAGCGGTATCCGGCCTACGCGGCCTATCGGATTCTCTCGAGTCCGTTCACGAACGCTGGCGACGAACCTCAGTACGACGACAGTGTCCATATCTCGGAGATTCCAGCAGTGCGTAACGCGGAGTGGATACGGACGTATCCGGACAACGTCGACGGGTTGTGGAACGAACTGCCCTCTGAGGCCGTCGAACGAATCGAGGCGACCTCGGACATCGTCTTCCGGCGCGGGTTCGGACTGATTCGGGGCGATATCCTGACGGCGACCGAACACGGCGTCATCAGTTACCACCACGGTGACCCGGAACAGTATCGGGGCGGCCCGGCCGGATTCTGGGAGTTCATGCACGACGAACCGACGGCCGGGATGATGGTCCAGTCGCTCCGGGACGAGCTGGACGCCGGCGTCGTCCAGGCCTACTCTGAGGTCGACCTGACGGACTGTGATAGCTGGGGTGAGATACGGAACAGACTGTACACCCAGTCGACGCATCTGCTAACCGACGCGGTCCGGACGATTCAGTCCGAGACGGTAGAGCCGATGCGGGTAGAGGAGTTCGGGCCGGTAAACACCCCGCCGTCAGCGGTCGAACTCGGGAAGTGGGCCGCGAAACACGTCCAACAGCAGTAGGCTCCAGCCGCGGGCGTCGTTCGACCACTGTCGAGACGTCTTCTGCAGCAGTAGACCCTTCGACCGACGAGTCGCGGGCGTCGTCGGTGCCGTTTGGGTCGGGACGCTCAGCCCCTGATGCCCTTCGTTATCATCTGGAGGTTGCTGCGGATGCCCCACTCGAACTGGGACTCAAGCAGCACTGCGACGCCGCCATAGATGACCGCGCCGGCGGGGACGAGGATCGCGAACTCGACCAGGTTGGACACGTCGAGCAGGGAGCGTGCGTACCACAGCGTCCCGAACATCGTGACCGACGCGACGAAGGGATAGACGTACTCCCTGTAGAGCGCTATCGACCGAAGTTCGGTCAGGTTAGCGGTGAGGTAGATATCGAGCGGGAGTATCGGGAAGATGTAGGTGGCCGTGATGACGAACGCGGTGCCCTCGATACCCCATCGGGCTGTGGCCGGCAGGATGAACAGGCTGAACATGAGTACGCGGAGCCCCGACGTCTTGAGAATCAGGTCGGGACGGTCGAGCGTCTTCCACACTTCGCCGTAGTTGCCGGTGATCGCGTGACAGAGGCCATACAGCGCGAGTAGCTGCATCGTCACGACCATCGGCGTCCACTGGGGGCCCAGCAGCAGCGGCACGAAGCTCGGGGCGACGAGTGCGATACCGAACGACATCGGGAAGGCGAGAAACGCCACGAACCTCGTCGACTGCAACAGGGCGTTCTGCAGCGCCGAGATATCCCCCTGGACGGCCGAGTAGGCGGGGAAGGTGACCTGTGAGACGATCTGGGACATCTCCGTCGCGGGCATATCGGCGAGCCGGTAGGCGTACTGGTAGAAGCCGAGCGCGGTGGCCGAGAGGAACCAGCCGACGAAGGCGTCGTCCCCCTCGCGAGCTATCCAGTACATTATCGAGGCGCCGGTCATCCACTTGCCGAAGCTGACGAGGTCTCTCGCCGCGTCGACGTCGAACGACGGCCACGGACGGTAGTCGTGGAGGACGTACGACAGCACCGTCTTGACCGTGGGCCGGCTGAGCGACGCTGCGACCAGTGCCCAGACGGTCGGCGAGTACCACGCGACGGTCACGCCCACGACGAACTGCGCGACTGCCCCGCCGGTGTTGTACAGGAAGTCCCGGTGGAACTCGAGGTCCTTCTCGAAGTAGACGATGGCCGGGTTCCTGAGCCCTCCAATCAGGGGGACGAACCCGATGGCTCGAATCAGATTCGTGGCCCTCGGTTCGCCGAAAAAGTCCGCGACGAGCGGGGCGGCCAGAAACAGCACGCCCAAAATCAACAGCCCGCGGGCGATCTCCAGCAGCCACGTCGTATTGAGATACCTGTCGATGTTGCTCTCCTTCTTCCGGATGAGTGCGGCGTTGATACCGATATCCGTGAACCGCTTGCAGACGGAGAGCAAGAGCAGTGCAATCCCCATGAGCCCGAACTGGGCGGGCGAGAGCACCCGGGCGAGCACTATCAGCATCAGCACCTGCAGGAGGCGCCCGGAGATGTTGGTCAGCGTCGCCCAGATGCCGCTCTTGACCGTCCGCTGGAGCACCGAGCCGGTCGGAAGGAACCGCTCGAACAGCTGTTTGAGCTTCTTTCGCATGGTTATTCTGTCGTGCCGACGTCGAGCCTGGCTTCGACCGTTCGACTGCCACAATTCATCGACTCGTCGTTGAACTAAACGTCACCTTGTTATGGTCGCAATAACCGGTTTCCCGATGGTGGCCGACGAAACCGGGGCTGTATACAGAGCGCCCGAGACGGCCGGTCTATGACTCTTCCTCGTCGGGCGCGTCGACCCGATAGACGTCGTACTCGCCGTTGTCGTAGACCTGCGTGACGGACTCGTCGCGGTCGAGCCGCTGGAAGTCCGCCTGCTCGTACTTCCAGTACTGCCGGTAGTCTGGGTAGAGATTCGGGTAGAAGATGCGGCCGGCCCGCGTGAGGACCATGTATCTATCGTCCTCGTACCCGGCCCCGAGCGTCTCCCGGTCGGTGTAGCCGAAGTGTGGCGGTATCTCGGCGGTGTCGCTGGTGACGACCTGTCGCGTGCCGTAACTCTCCCGGCCGTATATCGCGTCGCGATAGCGGTGGACGTCGGTGCCGAACTCGGAGAGCCGGACCTGGTTGTTGCGGTGTTCCAGATACCACTCCGACCCCTCAAGCTCCATCCGAGTGACCTGCTGGTTCTCGTCGACGCTGTAGGGCGAGGCGTAGAGCCCGAACGTGCTGAAGACGACCAGCAGCGTGACGATACCGTAGAGGCTGGCGTACATCGTCCGGCGGGACACGGCCGTGTTCGCCAGCGCGTAGAACAGCGACCCCGAGAGCAAGGCCGCGAAGAGTTCGGCGTACAGCAGCGGCCGGCCAAAGCCCACGACGAGGTCGACGAGGAAAAAGAGGGCCGACAGCCCGGTAAATACCGTGAACAGACCGACGAAGGACGCTCTGGAGACGTCCCAGCCCGAGCGCCGCCAGATAACCGCCCCGGCGAACAGGAGGGCAGCGAGCCCCCCGATGGTGAGGAGTATCGCCGACTGGCCGTATCTGACGAGCGCGATGCGGACGAGGTCTACCAGTGCAGGCGAATACTGCGACACCGTCGAACTGTACGTCGACGCCGGTGACCCGCCACCGCCCGGTGCGGCCAGGTTCTGGACGACGACACCGAACCGTTCGACGATCGTGGTGAAGTCGAGATACCAGACAGCGAAGACGGCGACGACGAGCTGGGAGAGCGGCTTCGCTCCGACCGAGCTACCGGCCGGCCCGTCGTCCGCGCCCAGGAGGTTGCGGTCAGACAGGAGCTGTGCCACCCCGTACACGCCGAAGATGAACAGGAGGAACAGCGCCGTAATCGGGTGGTAGATGACGATGCCAAACAGCGTCGTCGCCAGTGCGGCTCTGATATGCAGCGTCCGTGTCCGTCGCTCTTTGACGAAGAGATACAGTACGAACGGAACGAGGAGCGTGCTGAACACGTACGGAACCGACTGGACGGCGACGAGCACTGTCGCGAACGGGAGCGACAGCAAGGCACGGCGACGGTCGAACACCGTCGAGACCAGCGCCAGGAAGCTGACGATGCTAAAGAGCGAGCCGATGCCGGCGATACCCGTTATCATCGTCGACGGGTCGACACCGACGACGTAGGCAAGCGAAAGCACCAGCAGGTGGAAGTTCGGGTAGATGTTTCGCTGCCCGATAGCTCCCGTCTCCTGAATGTCTCTGATGTAGCCCACGTGGGAGAGGACGTCCGCCCTGCCGAAGACGGCGTAGCCCCGAAAGTACGGGAGGAAGACGAGCACGCCGACGACCGTGCCCACCAGGAGGAGCCCGTACATCCAGTCGGCCGTCTCCTCGGACGCACTGCGGACGATAACGACGTTGCCCAGAACCAGGGCGAGACACGCGATGGCCCAGAAGTACCAGGGATAGGCGTCGTAGATAGATATCTCGTAGGTCGTCGCGTCCGGCGTCAGGGACAGTATCACGGTCAGGACCAGAACAAGCCCGAACCCGACGGCCGCGAGCCACCGGGTTCCCGTTCGTTCGTTAGGTCGGCTCATCTACACACCGTCCTCCTGTGCGGGCACGTCGACCCAGATGTGCGTTTTCCTGTACGTGTCGTCCAGACCGGGGTTTTCGGAGACGCTCCCGGTGTAGAGCAGGAACGTGAGCCGGACCCGGTCGCCGCTGGCCCACGCCGGTGGCGAGAACTGCTGTTCGGTGCGACTGGATTCGCCGGGCCCGAGCGTGGTCCGGTATCGGTCGACCTCCGTCCGGGACGTGACGATGCGCTCGCCGTCGACGGACCTGAACTGCTGGAACTCGACGACGACTGTGTAGTTCAACGTGCGCCCCTCCTCGTTCCCGAGGCCGACGTGGACTGTCGCGGTCTCGTTGGGGCTGACCTCTGTCGGGTAGTCGTCGGCGACGAGGGCACCGGTTTCGTTCTCGGCGAGCAGCGAGAACTCGGTGAAGGTCTCGCTGTCGCCGGGCTGGACGAGCGCACTGCCCGCGACGCCGACCGACAGGACGAGCAACACGCCGATGACGACGTTGACCCGTCTCGCTGCGACAGCACGGAGCGGCCGACCGACCGGGAGGACGAACCGCTGCGTGGGTGGGAGGCGGAGCCGCCGAACGACGGCGACGGCGCTGGCGGCGAGTGTCACCGAGAGGAGTGCCAGCCGGATGGGGGTCGGATTGATTCCCCACGCCGTGAAGTTCAGGAAGAGGACGACCAGCGGGACGACGACGACGCTGAGGCCGACCGAGAGGGTCAGCCGCTCTAGGGCAGACAGAGAGGGCTGGCTGGACTGCCCGCTGGCGCTCCCGGGGAACATCGCCACAGTCAGGGCGTACCCGGGCAGGAAGACGACGAACGGGACCCCGAGCGCGACGCGCAGCGGCGTCACCAGGGCGCCGGTGTACTGCCAGAGCAGTGCCGTTGTGAGTGCGATGCCGACGACGACCGCGATATCGAGCAGCGTCAGCAGCGCTGTGTGGATACCACGCCCACCGTTTCGAACACGTACCATTGGCTCACTCCAGCGCGGATTGGTACATAATAAAAAGCTCCCTACTAGCCACCAGCTATCCAGATATCATCTGGTAACCAAACGGTGGCACCGGGTCATACTGCCAACTGTAACAAACGCAAATAATTCGCCACCTCGGGGTGGCGAATATTTTTACGAACGTACAGCCGGCAGTATCACTCCGTCGCGGGGAGCGACCGATATCGGTCGTCTATCGAGACGCCGGTGACGGTCTCGCCGTCGTGTTCGACGGCGACGGACCGACGCGGCCGCCTGGACAGCAGCCACCCGAACTGGACCGACCGCCCTTCTGCCGTCATCGATAGCTTCGGCCTGGTCTCGGCCCGTCGAAACTCGGGGAAGTACTGGCTCGTCGCCACCGTCGCGCTGTCGGCACCCAACGGGACCAGCGAGGCGAGCGGGTCGTCGGTGTTCCCGTCGGCAGCGGCCAGTTCGAACCGGGGCTGTGTGCTGTCAGTTTCGGTCGCGACGTCGATACCCGGCTGGACGTGGAGGCGGCTCGTCACCGGCGCGCTCTCGGACGCGTCGACCGTGTCCCAGACGAGCCACCAGTCCTCGTCGTGGTAGATACGCCGACGGTGGCTGTACTGGGTCTGTAGCCGCCCGCGCCGGCTGTAACGCCCGTCGAAGAACTGGACACCGTCGCCCTCGGCCTCGCGAACGGTCGGGTCGAGCCGGCGACCGAGCAGGTAGCTGCCGCTGATGGGTATCGGTTCGATATCACCGTACTGGACCGTGTTGTGAGCGGCGACGCTGCGGGAGTACTGCCGTTTGTCCGTCGGCGCGTACTCGTAGGTGCCGGTGTCGGTCAGGAGCCGCTGGCCGTCGGCCCAGAACGTGATGGCGAACTGGTCGTTGTGGCTGTGTCCGGGGAGGTGTGCCGGGCCGCTCTGGCCGCCGTCGACGAGCATACGGTCCTCACCCTCGCCCAGCCAGTAGTAGCCTGACGCGTCGAGCGACGCCGCCCCCACCGACCCAGACTGGATGCCGACGGCGTCGGCGTATCTCAGACACGCGTCGACCGGCAGGGCCTCACCGAACACCGCGTCGTTCACGAGCGGGAGCCGACCGTCGGGCGGTCTGAGCTGTCGGAGAAACTCGGTTCCCGACGTCGCGACGTCCAGGAGCTCGCTCGGCACGTCCCGGCCCTCCCGTCGCAGTGTATCGACGGCCGTGAGATAGCGCGAAAGCGCTATCACGTGGTACATCGGACTCCGCTCGAAGTGGCCGCCGTCGGCGAGGAACTGGTCGCTCGCGTCGACGAGTATCTCGATACCGGTCTCGGTCCACTGGGTGCCTTCCTCCTCGAACAGCGAGCCCGCAAGCAGGAGGGCGAGACCGTTCTCTATGAGGTGGTTCCCACCGACGTCGTACTCGACGTGATTGGCGAGGAACGCAGCGTTCCGGTAGAGGATGCGAGCTGCGAGTGTCTCCACGCCGGTGTCGTTGCGAACCCACGCACAGAACCGGGCGAGATGCACGATGCGGAGGGAGACCGCGTACGGCGTCCAGCCCCGCCGGAGGTAGCCGTCCGTGCCGATACGCGTCTCGTCGGCGCCGTACCAGTCCTCGAGCCAGTCGCTGAACGCCTCCACCGTCGCAGGACAGGCCTGTGGCTCGTCGTGGCCGAGATACGCCCACGAGAGAAATTCGAAGCCGTGGAACTGCAGCGCCCAGAGCTCCGGCGGCTCCAGGACCGCCGAACTGAACCAGTCGACGCCGTCTGACTCGCCGATATCGACCGTGCGGTTGAGAAAGGTCACCGAACCGCGCCCCGCCTCGCTCGCCCGCTCGCGGTAGCGTCGCCGGTCGTCGCCGCCGAGACAGCGACGGAGTGTCGTCGTATTGCCCCGGACGGTCTCCGGCGCGAAGGCGAGGCCGCTCGGCACTTTTCGGTCGTACCACTGGTCGGTATCGACCGGGAGCGACGGCACGACGAGCTGGCGCAGCGTCCGGTCCGCGATGCCGAGCAGCTGCTCGGACTCCATGTTTCTGACCGTGTTGTACAGGACCGGCATCGTCTCCGTATCCGTCAGCTGGGCCAGTCGAGAGTCGACGTCACTCATCGCTCATCGGGCTCCCGACCCTGCTGGGCCCTGGGTCGGGCCTGGCTGTGGGTCCGTCGGAGTCTCCGAGCGGGGCAGTTCGACAGCGAGCACGCGCGTTCGAAAGCGGGGTGTCATCTACTGCGACGGCGGACACCGAGGCAGTTTGTTAGTTCGCTCCTGAAATATCGCGTGGCACCCGATGACGCCGAGACAGACCAGAGCCTGGCTACCCGACGGTGTGGTTACACTGTCACTAACTGAGTACCAGGCTGACGAGGTAGCCATACGATGGACATCAAAGTGAAAACAATCGAGTTGGTCTCTCATGGGTGTGCGTAGTATCGCGGTCGAACTGTGGAAGCGGTGTGTCTCACTCGCCGGAACGTCGAATACGCACCGCGAGACAGGCGTGACGGCCTCGAACTCGACTGGACCGTTCCAGGCCGAGCGGCCCAGCGGGAGTGAGGACGACGGCCGCAAGCTCACCCTGCTCGTCTACGGTCAGAGCCTCTGGATGGCGGTCACCCTGACGCTCCTGTTCGTGTTGGGTCTGTGGTCGCTCCGACTCTACTTCGTCGTCTCGTTCATCGGCCTGTTGATAAATCGGCTCCTCTTCGCGCCGACACGGCGGAGCCAGCGGTGGTGGCGCGTCGTGAGCGCTCTCACGTGGCTCTGCTTCCTCGGACTCTCGTATCTGATTTCTCTGCGCATGCAGGCTGCAGTGGCGTGACACGCCGTGGTCGCCGCGGGTTTTGGGAGGTTGAACCCGGAGTAGCTGTGACATAATTAACTGCCGGCTCGGCCTGTGAGAAGCTATGTGGGTCCCAGAAAACCATGACTGAGCCGCGTTCCGAACCGCTCGTCACCGCGGTCATCACGACGTACGACAGACCGGCTCGCCTCGAAGCAGCCGTCGAAAGCGTGCTCGAGCAGACCTACGACAGTATCGAACTCGTCGTCGTCGACGACCACTCGGAGACGCCGGCCGAGGCGGTGCTTTCCGACGTCGACCTCGGGGTTCTTTCCGGGGCCACTATCGTCCGCCACGAGACAAATCGTGGTGCCAACGCGGCACGAAACACCGGCATCGACGCCGCGTCGGGCGAGTACGTCGCCTTTCTCGACGACGACGACCAGTGGCACCCGGCGAAACTGGCACGCCAGGTCCGGGCCATCGAGCGCCACGGGGACGCCGGCGTCGTCTACACCGGCATCGAACGGGTCGGTCCCGACGAAACCCGCGCCGAGATTCCGCCGGCCGTCGACGGGGACATGACGAAGGCGCTGCTCTGTGAGAACGTCGTCGGGTCGATGTCCGTCACGATGGTCCGGACGGAGCTTGCCCAGTCAGTGTCGCTGGACGAGCGGTTCCCCTGCTGGGCCGACCTGGAGTGGTATATCAAGCTCTCGCGGGAGACGGCGTTCGTTCGGGTTCCGGAACCGCTGGTCGTCTACGACTGTGACTCGGTGGAGCGGCTGAGCCGCGACTTCGAGAAGACCCACGCGGGCTACGAGCTGTTCGTCGAGGAGTTCGAGCCGCTGGCGGCCGAGTACGGACCGCTCTTCCGACGGAAGATGCGCGGCTGGGCCGCCTTCCGTGCCGGCAAGAGCGCGTTCCACGACGGCCGCTACGACCGGGCCCGCGAGCTGCTCGTCACCGCGGTCCGCTCGTACCCGCTCGAACCGGCCTTCGGGACGTATCTGCTCGCCTCCCTCGGTGACCGGCACAGTCACCGGCTGGCGAGCGCGGTCGCCAGCATCGCCACCTGAACGAGCGCCCGTCGTCCGGCCGCCTTCGACCAGTCGGCACGTGTTAGACGGCGTGTTACTATTTTCCGTTCCCGTCTCCGCGACAACTATGCACGCCAGTGTCCAGTCGCGACAGCCAGCCACCGGCGCCCGTCCGCAGCGCGACGGCGCCACTGGAGCGATGCCATGAGTGACCACGCCGGCGGTACCACGTCGCGGGAGTCCACAGCGGGGACCCACGATGCCAGTGACACAGCGGTCGATGGACAGTCGTTGCCGCGGGTCGCGTTTTTTACCCCGGCGCCCTCCTTCGGCGGCGCACAGCGGGTGACAGTGACAATCGCGAACAGCCTCGCACAGCGGGGCCACGACGTCGACCTCGTCGCCGGGCGGCTGGAGGGGGAGTTCGCCGATGTCATCAGCGACGCGGTGAACACCGTGGAGCTGGACGTGCCGGAGGTCCCGGGCGTAGGTATCCTGGCCGGGATTCCGAAACTCGTCTCCTATCTCGACGCCCGACAGCCGGCGGTGCTGTTCGCGAGCCGGACGCACACGAACCTCGCCGCGGTGGCCACGGGCGCGCTCGCCGACGTCGACGTCCACGTCGCGATAACGGAGCACAGCCCCTTCGACTACCAGGCCACGGCCAAGGACAGCGCCACGGCCGCAATTGCCTCCCATTTCTACACCTACGCGGACGACGTCATCACGGTCTCGGAGGGCGTCGCCGAGACCGTCGTCGAAAATACCCGCGTCTCGACGGACCGGACGACCGTCCTCAACAACCCCATCGACATCGCGGCCATTCGGTCCGGAGCCGAGGAACCGGTCGACCACGAGTGGCTCGACGACCCCGACCTGGAACCGATTGTCAGCGTCGGCCGACTGGAACCAGTCAAGGGGTTCTCGACTCTGCTTGAAGCCTTCGCCGAGCTCCACGTGTCGCGCCCGGAGACGCGACTGATACTCGTCGGCAAGGGGCCGGACCGCGAGCGACTGACGTCGCTGGCCCGGGAGCTGGGCGTCGCCGACAGCGTCTCGCTCCCGGGCTACACCGACAACCCCTACGCCTACATGGGCCGTGCCTCGGTGTACGTCCTGTCCTCGGCGGTCGAGGGGCTCCCGACGGTACTCATCGAAGCGCTCGCCTGTGGCTGTACTATCGTCTCGACGGACTGCCAGTACGGGCCACGCGAGATTCTCGAAGACGGTCGGTACGGCCGGCTCACCCCGGTCGGCGACGCCGAGGCGCTGGCCGAAACTATCGGCGACGCGCTCGAGGACCCCACGCCACCCGAACGGAGCCGCGAGCGCGCCCAGCATTTCTCGATGGCGGCCGGCGCCGACCGGTACGAGTCCTACATCGCGTCTGTGACGGACGACTGACCGGCCCGTCCCAGGGCGTCCGACTGCGGTTTCGACTTCGGTCCGCGACGCGAGCGCCGACCGCCCGCGGGTCGACCGAGTATCGAGTGGCCAGTCGGTGACTCTCGACACTGTTCCGGGAAACGATGCGTTACTAGTGATAACTAAAAAATAACAACACTAACAGAAGCGGTACCGACAGTCGATGCAAGTTGCTGCTATTGGGGCACACCCCGATGATATCGAAATCGGTGCGGGTGCGTCGATTGCCGTCCACCGCAACCGCGGTGACGCCGTTCGATTTATAATCCTCACGAACGGTGGGAAGGTCGCAGCGCAGTCCCAGCGGCGGGCCGAAGCGGAGCGAGCGGCCGAGATTCTGAACGTCGACGACGTCCACTTCCTCGACTACGCGGACACAGAGGTCCCGTACAACCAGGAGACGGTCGACGAGCTGGAGGCGAAGCTGACGGCGGTCGACCCCGACCGGGTGTACATCCACGCCGAGGAGGACACCCACCAGGACCACCGACGGGCCGCGAAGGCCTCGATCACCGCCTCGCGAAACGTCAACCAGGTCCTCGCCTTCGAGGCCCCCTCGACGCGCTCCTCGTTTGCGCCCCAGTACTACAACTCGGTCCCCGAGGGCGTCATCGAGGGGAAGATAGAGGCCATTCGCTCACACGAGTCCCAACAGGAGAAGAAGTACCTCGAAGCGGAAGCGATGAAGGGGCTCGCGCGGTTCCGCGGTCGACAGGCCAACTCCACGTACGCGGAGGCATTCCAGGTCATCCGCATCAACAACATGTACAAGTCCAACTTCTACGGCTCGCGCTGAGACGGCGTTGGGAGCGATGTCTCGGGGCCCGCTGAGACGGCGTGGGGAGCGACCCACCGGGCCGGGCCACCCGCTGGCGGCGTGCCGGGCTACAATCGACAACTGTCCGGCTGCACCGCCCCGGCATCGAGGCGCTCGACCGCGTCACGGGCAGCGGCCAGGGAGTCGACCGCGACGTCCGGGACCGCGTCGCCACTGGCCGTCGCGGTCGCGTAGTGGCCGCGTCTGAGCCTGATAGTCGTCATGCCCAGGCGATTGGGCTGTGGGAAATCGAGCGGCGGCCGGTCCCCGACGACGACGACGGACCCGTGTGCCACACCGAACCGGTCGGCCAGCTCGACGAACGGGTCGGGGTCGCGTTTCGAGTCCTCGCGGTCCGCCGTCACGATGAGTTCGTCGACGTAGTCGTCGAGAGCCAGCCGAGAGAGCTTTCCGCGGCCGTTAGCCCCGCCGGTGATGACGCCGATGTCGTAGGTGTCGCCCAGCGAGTCCAGTGTCCCCGCGGCGTCCGGATACGGGACCAGCGGCCCCTCGGTGTCGTGATACGCGTTGACGAGTGCCGGGACGTGGTCGTCTGCGAGCCCTGCCGACGACAGCACGACGTCGAAGGTCGCTTTCCGGTGGCCGTCACTGAAGTACGCCTCGATGAGCTCCTCGGTGAGGTCGACGCCGGTCCGACGCAGGAGCTCCCTGGCAGCGTTCTCCAGTCCCGCTCTGGCGTACTGCCGGTCGTCGAACAGCGTCCCGTCCAGGTCGAAACACACTGCTCGGACCACGGTGATACGTATCCCAACTGACCAGAGGGTGAACAAAAAGTATGTACCTGCTAGCCGGCCGTCTGCAGGTGAAGTACGTGTATAGCTAAACGGCAGTATCGCCGAGGGCCTCCATGGCGACCGTTCTCGTCACCGGCGTCGGTGGTGCAAGTGGTATCGGTGCGGTCAGGGCGCTCCAGGAGACGACGACACACGACGTCGTCGGCGTGGACATGGATCCCGAGGCCGCGGGACTGTATCTCGCCGACGTCGGACGTTCGATTCCGCCCGCGAGCGACGACGACTGGGCCGTCGTGATCCGGGACGTAATCGAACAGTACGGCGTCGACGTCGTCGTTCCCACCGTCGACGAGGAGTTACCCCTGCTCGACGGGCTGCCGGACGACGTCCCCGTTGTCGCCCCCCGGGACGACGTTATCGAGGTCACGCTCGACAAGTACGCCACCTACCAGCGCCTCGACGAGGCGGGCCACACCGTCCCGCGGACCTGGCTCGCCAGCGAGGCCGACGCGATTCCCGAGTCGGCGTACCCGCTCATCCGGAAGCCCCGACGGGGCCGCGGGAGCCGGGGCATCGAACGCGTGGAGACGCCAGCGGCACTGTCGCAGTCACTATCGGGGACAGACCGGCCGGCCGACGAGGTGCTCCTCCAGGCGTTCGTCGGGGGCACCGAGTTCACCACGAGTGCCGTCGTGGCGACTGACGACCGGTTGCTGGCTGTCGTCCCGAAGGAGGCCATCGAGAAAGACGGGTCGACGGTCAAAGGCGTGACGCGGGACCACGACGCCGTCACGGAGTCCTGTCGGGCTATCGCCGAGACGCTCGCACCCGGTGGCCCGATGAACGTCCAGCAGATAGTCGACGACGAGGGCCGGCCACACACCATCGAAATCAACCCACGGTTCTCCTCGACGGCATGTCTGACCGTCAGGGCCGGCGTCAACGAACTGGACATGCTCGTCCGGGACGCCCTCGGGGAGTCCGTCACCCCGTCGACGGAGTTCGACGCCGGCGTCTACCTCCTGCGATACGACAATCACGTCTTCGTCGACAGGGACCAGGTCCACTCGCGGGTCGGCCAATCGTAGCGCGGCGGGACAGGACAGCGACCGAACGCGGGGCAGGAGGGCACTACCCGGGGCCGGCCCAGGTGGCCGTCGTCCGTTCTCGCCTCGGCGACCAAAATTAACGCTGCCCGGCAGTTGTGCCGGTCGTAGCCAGTGGATAATTATATCGGATTGCGGGCTGGTTCAAGACGATGGTAACACGACGGCAGCTCCTGGCCACGGCCTCCGGTATCGGGTCGGTCGGGTTTCTCGGGTATCTGCTCTCCCGGAATAGTGACGACTCCGACAGAGCGGTGCCCAACGAGAGCACCCCACGCGAAACTGTGGCTCAGCCGACTGCGGAGGAGGAGGTAGAGGAGACCGAGGAGGACCCCGACATCTCCCAGCGCGAAGACGTCGTCGATATCCGCGAGTTCGGTGCCGTCGGCGACGGGACGACCGACGATTCCGAGGCGATACTGCGTGCAATCCGTGCCGCAGAGCCCGGAGAGACTGTCTTCGTCCCCCAGACGGACGACTCGTATCTCCTCTCGTTCGACGGGTCGGGCGACGAAGTGGCGCTCAATCTGGGTCCGGAGACGGGGCTGGACGGAATCACTATCACGGGCGAGCGGCCCGCCGAAGGCGCACAGACGCTCCGGGTCGAGCCGGGCTCGTACGACGCCTCGACGTTCAACTGGATGCTCAAACTGCGCGGTGACCAGGTCATCGAAGGGCTCACGTTCCGCAATCTCACCTTCGACGGGAGCCGGCCACCGGGAGACGGCCCGGCAGGGGCAGACGGCGAGGAGTCACTGCTGGGTGTCCTCCTGCGCCGAGGGAGTGCCAACGGCGGCCACGACATCACCTTCCAGGACTGTGTCGTTCGGAACTGTTCGGCGACTGCGTTCCGATTCGAGGAATCCGGGGTCGTCTGCGAGCGCGTCACCGCACGCGGCGTCGGACGCCACGGGTTCAACCCGGTCGCGGGGGACACGACAGTCGACCCTGGATTTCTGGGCACGTCGATAAAGGCGGTCGACTGTGGCGGCACCGGTATCGACCACCGTCGCGGGACGGCACGCCTGGAGGACGTCTACACGGAGAACAACCGGTCGGGAAACAAGTGGAAACACCACGTCGAACGGCTCGAGGTGCGCAACCACCGCTCGGTACACGACCGGAACCGGGGCTGGCGGTCCAACCACTCCTACGAGGAGGGCGACGAGGTGCCGGAGACCCAGCATATCGTCATGGACCGCGTCTTCGTCGAGGAACCACAGATAAGCGGTATCAGAGTCTCGGGCGACGATACGAACATACGCTGTGATTTCAACGATATCGAGGTCCGCCAGACCGCTGTCAGCGAATCCCTGGGCGGCATCGTCTTCTCCCGGGACGTCGAGACGCCGTCCCGGACGTCGAACCGCCTGATTGTCGTCAGAACTGACAACGGACCCGGCGTGTTCGTCGGGGACGACGCGGTTCTCAACGTCGGCACCTTTCAGCACTACGCGAACGAGGGCGGCCCGTTCAAAGCCGCACGGGGGAACCTCCACTACGAGGAGAAGGCCAACGTCGACCCCGGGCGGAATGTTTTCGGCACGCCGGGACGGGACACGGTGGGCGCGTTCACCGAGTAGACGACGGCCGGCTCCCGCTCCAGCTGAGACGGACTGGTGTCTATTGTACCGTATTGGGCGACCGAACGCCGTTCGAGCGGCGGCTCCCCCAGCGGTTTCAGCCTGTTTCTGGTTGGTTCTATGGCACCACCAGCGAAATTACAGAGTCTATACTTACTGTGCAAGGTGTTGACCTCCGTGCCATGTACCAGGCAGTGGTCAGTGCGATGAACCATCCCGACCCGTACAACCCGTACATGGGGCTGTTCAACGCTCGTTCGTTCGCCTCTCTCGGTGCGCAGGGCGTGGACTTAGACGTCGTCTCCCCGCGACCACGGGCCCCACCCGTCGGTCCGTACTCTGAGTACGGACGGATTCCCGCGGAGCACGACTACGGGCCCTACGACGTGTCGTATCCGCGTTTCGCGTACCTGTTGCCACAGAAGCTTTTCAAATACACGCTCTCCTCGCGGTCGATACAGAAGATGCTGCCCGCGTATCTCGAGGCGAACGTCGCCACGCCGGACATCTGTCACGCCGGGCACATCCACTACGACGGCTACGGTCTCCTGCCCTACTGCAGAGAAAACGACATTCCGCTCACGGTCATGGGTCGCGGGAAGATACTGAACAACTACCACGACCTGGCCACCGTCAGCCAGCGGAAGATACGGGCGACCTTAGAGTACGCCGACGGCATTCTCTGTGTGAGCGACTCGCTGGCCCAGATTGCACAGGATATCGTGGACGAACCGAAGGCGACGGTGTTGCCAAACGGGGCGGACCCGTCCCGGTATCCCACCGAGAACGAATCCCAGATACGGTCCGAGATGGGACTGGACCCCGAGACGACCGTCGTGCTGTTCTGTGGCGGGTACACGGAACGGAAGGGGATTCACGAGATACGCGAGGCCATCGACGATATCGACCACGACGACGTCCACATGGTCTTTGCCGGCCACTACGGCGACCTGCGGGCCGACCTCATCGACTCGTTGCAGGCAAGTCCCGTCGACTCCTACCAGGTCCTCTGGGAGGTGCCGCCCCTGGCGCTCCGGCGATGGTTCGCCGTCGCGGACATCTTCATGCTGCCGAGCCACGCCGAGGGCAGGCCAAACACCGTGTACGAATCGATGGCCAGCGAGACCGCCGTCGTCGCCTCCGAGGTCTCTGGCATCCCCGAGCAGGTCGTAGACGGGGAGAGCGGCCGCCTGATACCGCCCAGAGACCCCGGCGCGCTCGCGGCCGCGCTCGACAGACTGATCGAAGACGAGACCACCCGGAACCGGTTCGCCGAGAACGGGCTGGCGCGGCTCCGCTCGAAGGGCTGGACCTGGGAGGCACACGGCGAGCGACTCGCCGATATCCACGAGTCGATTCTGGACGGGGACTGGGACCCCTCGCGTCGAACCACCCCTGCCACCCACACCGACCCGCTGGTCAAACCCACGTAGCTGGGCGTCGACCGACAGTGGTCGACGGCTCGTCGGTCTCGGGGGTCACTCCGTCTCTATCGTCCCGTTCAGCGTACTGATTACCGCGTTGCGGCTGTAGGACGTGGACTCGTCCTGTTGCAGGTCCGGCATCGGTGCGGGCTCGCCGCCGATGCCGACGCCGACGAACCCCCAGTCGTCGGCGACCTCGCTGTAGGACCCGACGCCGACCCAGCCCGAAGCGATGCTCGTGTCCTGGACCGTCGCGTCCCACGAGTCGGGTTCGCTCGCGTCGACGGGCCAGACCCGGGCCCGTAGACTGTCGCCAGATGCCTGGAAGCGGGCAAAAAGCCACTCCTGGTCGGACGGTGTCCCCCACTCCGTCAGAATCTCGGAGTCGCCGTCGACGTACCGCCAGATGCTGAAGGTCCCGGCGGCTGCGTTGAAGAAGTACGCAGTCTCCGAATCGCCGGTCCCGGACCCGCGCAGCATCAACCGACCGCCGTCGGAGATAGACTGTGCGAGGTCGCTGAGACGGAACAGACCCAGCAGCTCCGCGTCGCTGGCAGTGCCGACCGGGTCGTAGGATAGCGCGTGCCGGTCGTTCGCAGTCGAATCGAACCGCAAGACGCTCTCGCCCGCGGGGGAGCTCTCCGCCACTACGGACCAGTCGTCGCTGCTCGAAGCGAACTCCGGCGACCAGTCGGTCGGCGTGGCGCCGACCTCGTCGCTCGTGAAGTTCGTCCGGTAGGTGGCTGGCTCGTCGGTCGGTGCCGGTGCGGGCTCCTCTTCTTCCACAGTTCCCGAGCTACTGGTGAACGCACCGACGTCGTTGGCGCCGGGGACGTTCAGTTCGCCCGACTCCTCGTCGTACTGGCTGCCGATGGAGAGGCTGCCGGAGTTGTCGTCGAGGGCGCCGTCGGGGTTGTTGTAGTGGTAGTAGTCCGCGATAGCGCTCGACTCGGGGGAGTCGTTTCGGATGCCCGGTCCGTAGTCGGAGTTTTGCACCCGGACGATATCGGCGTCGACCGACGCCGAATCGGTGATGTAAATCGGCGCCCGGTTGTCCGGGCCGTAGCCCGTGCTATCGGTGAGTATCTCGGTGATGGTGTAGTTCGCGGCGTTGGAGAGGCGAAAGCCGTGGAGCTCCGCGTCGATTACCTGGACGGTGTCGAGTGTGACGTCCGTGTTCGTGCCGTCGGGCATCGTCTCACGGAAGCCGCTGTTGCCCCGGGCGTTCCGGAGGTTCGCGTTCCGAAGCGTCACGCTGTCGGCCGGGCCGCCGGACGCGCCCATCTTCGTCCCGCTCCGATTGCTGTCACAGTAGACGTCCTCCGCGATGTGGGTCCCGTTGTGGAAGTCGATTCCAACCCCGTCGTTGTCCACCGATTTTATCGACTGGGCGTCGGTGTCGAGCGCCTCGCCGGCACCGGTAAAGTCGAACCCGTGGAGTCCGTTGTTCCGAGAGGTGATTCGCCGGAGCGTCACCGAGCCGGAACCGCGGTTGGCGAATCCGGTCCCGGCACAGTTCTCCAGCACCAGGTCTTCCACCCGGATGTCGTGGCCGCCGCCGCCGGGATAGAGATTGAACCCCATCGTCGACTCGTCGCCGTTGACGTCGCGGCTCCCGTCGATTGTGAGCTTCCGGATACTGATGCCCGAGAGCGCGCCCCTGTCGGCTTCGGCGCCGATGACCCACTGGTTGTTCCGGTCGGTCACGTCGCCCATCTTGAGGCTCGACCCCGGCCCCTCACCGGTGATGGTCACGTCGTCGGCGACACCAGTGAAGTCGACAGCAGCGCGGTTGTCCGTGCTGACGAGGTAGTCGTCGGCCGTGGCCGGAATCAGGACGGTATCGCCCGTCCCCGCGTCGGCGATGGCGTCGTTTATCGCGGCCGTGTCGTCGCTGTTCCCGTCGCCTACTGCACCGTAGTCCTGAACGTTGAGTGTCGCCATTGCTTAGCTCCTGATGTTGGCCCACACCTTCGGAATCCCCGCGATAGCGGAGCCCGACTGGTTGGTGACTGTGACAGTTACCGGCCCGGTCTCCCCGACCCACGGCGCGGTGTCGGCCACGGCGGCTCGCTCGAAGGTGTTCCCCTCGATTTCGACGAGGAGTTCCTCGCCCTCGTAGACGCGCAGCGCCACGTCGGCGACGGTCTCGCCGCTCGGCGTCCCCTTTATCGGAAAGGCAAGTCGCGTCACTTCGAGTGACTCCCCATCGCCAAACAGGAAGTCGTTGACTGGCTCGTCGACCAGCCCGTCTGCGTAGCTGACGTAGTGACCGATATCGCCGCCGACGGCCCGCGTGGCGTAACCGACGAGCCGCCAGGCGGAGCCGTCGCCGCTGTATATCGCACCCGAGTCGGTCGCGAAGAACTTCGCACCGGCGACCGGCTCGTACTGGTCGATGTTGGCTTCCTCGTCCCGTCGTTCGACGTCGCGGTCGAGCTGTTCGAAGTTCTCGTTCAGCGGGACGTGCCAGTCGAGCGTGCCCTCGTTCGGCGTGTTGTATCTGTCTGTCATGCGTATCTCCTAGGCATCGATACCGCCGTAGCCGTACTCGCCGTAGCCCTGCTCGCCGTAATCGTCTTCGAGGGGTGTCGCGGTCTCGGTCGGTGTCGCCGTTTCCGTCACGACCGGCGTCGCAGTCTCGGTTGGCGTCGCAGTTTCCGTCGGCGTCGCAGTCTCGGTTGGCGTCGCAGTCTCGGTTGGCGTCGCAGTCTCGGTCGGTGTCGGCGTGGCCGAAGTCCCGTCGCCGACAGTCATCGTGTAGCCGCCGTCGCTATCCTGCGTGTCGACGACCTGGATGTAGTACGTCCCACTGGTCTCTGCCGTCTGGGCAACGGTGACAGGCTCGTCCGTCGAGACGTATCTGAGATTGGTGAAGGTCCCGCCGGGGCCGTACAGTATCACGGCGGTGACGCCGGTCGCTGCCGCCCGCGAGAACTCGACGACCATGTCCTCGCCCGCGGACAGCTCGACCACGTACCAGTCGCTGTCGCTTGCGGTGAGCGTGGCGGTGACCGTCGTTCCCAGACTGACCCCGTCGGCGGTCCCCTCGCGGTCGTTCGGTTCCGACTCGGAGACGCTGAGTGAGGACGGCTGCTGTATCACCTGTGACCCACCGTAGCCATAGGCCGACACTGGGCGGACGCTCTCCCCGCCGTCGAGGTCCGCACAGCCCGCCAGTGCCGCGGTCGTGAGGCCGGCCGCCGCCAGATACGACCGGCGGTCCAGTAGTAACCCGTCCTGTTCCGAGTCCGAACTGCTTTCACCGGTTATGATTCGATTACCCCGTTCAAGCAACCCGGTAAGACTCGTCTTCTTTCGTTCGCTGTTATCGTCCATTCGCAAACCCACGGTTAGTACACTCTTAATTAATAATTATTACCAGATACCAGCCCTATACCGGCTTTTCACTGCCAGTAATCTATGAGTCAACACTGAATACTCGTATATTACGTACAGTTAGTTACCAATAGGGCGGATTTCGTTGACAGGTACGGACCATCCCAGCTACGGCGCAGCTGTGGGCGAGTGGTTACCAGATACCATCATGGACGGCCGCCACTGGGTAAGGTAGTGTTACTCCGGGTCGTCATACTGGTGGCTGTAAGTTCGTAAAGATATTCGCCACCCGGGGTGGCGAATTACTTTAGTTTGTTACAGCCACCAGTATCAGTCGGCTGGCTGCGGACTGAGCTCGCCCGCCTCGACCATGCTCTCGAGCGGGTTGTCGTCGATGTCGAGCGGCAGGTCGATGCGGGCGCGACGTCGTGCTGACTCCCAGCTCGCGAAGATTAGCTCGGTCGACCGCAACGCTGCCCGGCCGCCGATTTCCGGCGGCCGCCCCGCGTCCAGTGCCCCTACGACCTCGGCGATGGCACGCTCGGTGTAGGTCGCACTGGGACCGCTGTCGGTGGCGACGAACGGGAGCGCGTCGACCAGGCGATTCCGCACCCGTCCGAGTCGGCTCGGCGCCGTGCCGTGGATGCCTTCGCGATTCGTGTCGACCCCCGTCCACCCGTTACCCTGGCGGAGCCGGAGCGGCGGGCCTCCGGTCGCACCGATTTCGAGACAGCCTTCGCTCCCGCGCAGGCGGAGATAGCAGTCGACGAAGTCACTCCCCGCACCGGTCATCGCCAGCCCGCGGGTCCCGTCCGCGTAGGCCCACGTCGTCAGCCCGTGGTTCTCGTTGTGCGCGCCGAACCAGACGTTCTCCTCGCGGTAATCCACCTGGCCCATCACCCAGTCGACGGGCTCGCCGTCGGTCATGTACGAACAGATATCGAAGACGTGCGTCCCGGTGTCGTAGAGGTGCTCCTCGCTGAACTCCAGGCGTTCGAGCTCGCCGATAGCGCCGTCCTCTAGCAGCCGCTTGGCCTCGCGGACGGGGCCGCCAAAGCGCTTCTGATGGTTGAAACTCAGCTGAACGCCCTCGGCCTCGCAGGCCTCGACCATCGCCCGGCAGTCGCCCCAGGTCTTGGCCATGGGCTTCTCACAGTGGATGGCGTCGGGCACGCCGGTCTCGGCGCAGTCGATGACGATGTCGGCGTGCAGCCCCGGCGGCACGCAGACGCTGACGATGTCGGGCTGTGTCTCGGCGAGCATCCGCTCGTACTGTTTGTAGACGTGTTCGATGTGGTACTCGACGGCGAAGCGCTCCGCGTTCTCGCGGACGATGTCCGCACACGCCGTCAGCTGGCAGTTATCGAGCGCTTCGTAGCCCGCCGCGTGCCGGTAGGCCATCGCGAACCCGTCCTGGTCCGGGTCGTCCGGATCCGCCCCTGTGCCGATAAATCCAATGTTGTATCCCATCTTCCGGTAAAGACACTCGACTTTTGTGCATTAGTATACACTTACTACGGACACGACGCGTTCCACTTCATGTCTAGATGGTGTCCAGTCGTCTACAGGGGACTGCCGTCCGGACAGGCGGTCCCTCGTCTGTCGACACCGCAGTTTCGAACTGTTCCCTGAGTGGGGCCTCCCACTCCTTCCGTCTGGAATCCAGTTCGTATCCGGGAACAGACTGTGTCGTCGGCAGCTGGATTTAACGGCTTATAACTAATGGAACGAACTGGAATTTTCCCGACAGGCTCGGCCCCAATGACTGTTCGATATTCTCATCGCGGCACACACCAGCGACGTCAGCAGCTCCCCAGACCCAGACCAGCAGGCTATCGGGGTGGCACACGATGACTGAGTCCACGGCGTCGGGCCCCGACAGCTCGCGGACGGTCAGTCGCCGAACGGTCCTGGGCTCACTCGCCGCCGGTGCCGGCGTGGCGACACTCGGGACGATAGCGGGCGCGGTCGAGGACTACTGGACAGTGGTCGCGCTCCCGGACACGCAGTACAGTGCGAGAGACGAGCGGTACGCGCGACCCCAGACCAAGTGGATAGGGACCGAGGAACACGTCGCGTTCGTCTCTCACGTGGGCGACGTTGTCCAGAACCCCGACCGACCGGTCGAGTGGGAGTACATGGACCGTGCCATCTCGAATCTCGACGGGAAGGTCCCCTACGCCATGATACCCGGGGACCAGGACTATATGACGCCGGACGACCGCAGCTCCTCGATACGGCGGTACAGGCGGCTCTTCGGGCCGGAGCGATATCGGTCCAGGGACTGGTACGGTGGTTCGGGACCCTCGAACGGCGAGGGGGACCTGAGCTCCTACCAGCTGTTCTCCGCCGGCGGATACGACTTCCTCCACCTGGCCCTGGAGTGGCCGGCCCCGGGGAACGTCACGGACCCGTCGACGCCGCTGGGCTGGGCACAGACGGTCCTCGACGAGTACCCCGACCGGCCGGCAATTCTCACGACCCACTCGTATCTCGACGTGCGGGCGGCGGGACGGTCGACCGACGTCGAGGAAGTCAACGGCAACGGGAACAGCGGCGAGGCCATCTGGCAATCGCTCGTCAGCCCAAACGCACAGATATTCATGGTCCTCTGTGGCCACTCCTGGCGCGACGACGGTGAGTACCACCAGGTGTCACAGAACGATGCCTGTGGCTCGGTGTACGAGCTGCTCGCGAACTATCAGGGCGGGGAGAAACGGGGGCAGGGGTTCCTCCGTCGCATCGAGTTCCGGCCCGGAGCGGGGGACAGTGCGCCCGACCGCATCCAGGTCAGAACCTACTCGCCAGTGCTGGACGAGTACCGGACCGACGACAACAGCGAGTTCGCCTTCGACGTGGACTTCGACACGCGGTTCGGGACGTCGACGTTCGATACTGACTGTTCCGGCGACGCCGACGCCGACGGCGATATCGACGGGCAGGACAGCGAGGTCGTCCAGCGGCGGCTCGCGAACGAGGACGTGGACGTCGACACCGACGCGGCCGATATCGACGACGACGGTGACGTCGACATCGGCGACGCCGTTCGCATCCGGAACAAGGGGCGGGGATACTGATGGGGGACCACTGGGGCGTGTGGTTCCTCGCCGCCCTCCTCGTCGTCCCCATCGCTGTGACGCCGGTCGCGGCGACGCAAGCAGCGACCGACGGCGGTCCCTCGACTCAGACCACGAACGATAGCGCGACCGCGGCCCAGACCGACAACGCCACCACGACAGTGACGACCGACCCCGGCGGGACCGTCTCCGTGCAGCGCTGGGAGACAGTCACTGTGACCGTGCGGGCGAAGGCGACGAACGTGACTGGCTATCAGTCGGCGGTGTCGTACGACCCGAGCGTCCTGCAGGTGCAGACGCTCTCGGGCACCGAGGACTTCGCCGACCCGGTCGCGACTGTCGACAACGCGAACGGGTCGGTCGTGTTCAACCAGATTCGCTCGGGTGAGACCACGGACCCGGCGCTCGTCGAACTCTCGGTTCAGGTGATCGGCACCGACGGGCAACGGGGCGACCTGTCGGTCCGCACCCAGGAGACGCGGTTCAGCAACGCCACGGGGGCGACGTTCGACCCGGACAGTTCGAACGGTGTGACCATCGCTGTCCAGCCGGGAGAGAACGGGACGGATGGGGCAGAGAGCCCCGGCCAGTCCGGGCTGGGGCTCGGTGGCCCCGCGGTTCTCCTGGGAGCGCTGGCCGCCGTCGGCTGGCTGATGTTGCGCAGCCGACGGCAGCCGTAACCGCCTCGGAGTTCCCTGGCAGTAGACGGTGAGTAACCAAACAGAAACGCACGCGTCTGGTATCCATGCCAGACATATCGGTAATCGTTCCGACGCTCGACGCCGACCGGACCTTCGGGTGGGAGTCGAAGCTCCGGGCCTCGCCCGTCGAGGCCGAGCTGCTCGTCAGAGACGAGGCTAGTGCCTCGGCGGCCCGCAACGCCGGGATTCGGGCGGCCAGCGCGGACAAACTCGTCTTTCTCGACGACGACTCCGACCCCCGCGGCGACTACTTCCAGCGCGTCTCCGCGCTCCTCGACGAGCATCCCGCGGTGACCGGCCGGATTCGCGACACGGGGTCGCGGTTCATCCGGCCGGTATCCTCGAGCGACTACGACCAGGGCGAGTCGGGCCACGTCACGGAGACGGTCGTCGGCTGTAACATGGCGATGCGCCGCGAGGTCCTGGAAGATATCGGCGGGTTCGACGAGCGACTCCCGTACGGCCACGAGGAGACGGAGCTCATCGACCGTCTCTGTGACGCCTACGACGTCTGGTACTGTCCCGACCTGGTTGTCGACCATCCCTTCGCCGACTCGCTGGGTGGCTATCTGGAGAAGCAGTACCGACACGGGCGGGAGGCCGTCCCCTACTACGCGATTCGAGGCGAGAACTTGCCCCGACGAATGGCCCGCTTCGCACTCGTCCCGAGCCACTACACCGGCCCCACAGCCACGGCGACGGCACTCCAGACGCTCGGGCAGCTCGTGGCCGTCGCCGGGATGGCACGCGGACTCCTGTGGTATCTGGCCGCGGACGGCGGGGACGGCCCGCTCGACCAGCCCACGGACGAGCGAATCTGAACACGGCCGCGGATTCTATCTAATATCAGAGTAATAATAATTTTCGCCCCAGCCACACCAGAACTGCAACCCACCGTGTAGCGGATGCTGGGAGTTCATTACCGGAAGCGACCACGGCGCTCGCAGTTTGCAGGTCGCTAATTCGGTTAGTCGGCACCGTCGGTGTGCCGGATATTCCACACGTGAGGGCAGCCAGTTCGCAGGAAGCCCGTAACAATGTCTTACTGAGGTGTCAGTTCGCTTACGGCCGTGCCGTCGGTCGCTACGAAACTTCCATGAGTACGACAAGCTCCAATTCGACCGAACGCCGGCTCACGAGTGACGTGGTCATCGGTATCCCCGCGTACAACGAGGCCGACACCGTCGGCGACGTCGTCCGTGCAGCGTCTGCCCCTGACGTGGACGTGGTGGTGGTCGACGACGGGAGTGACGACAGCACAGCGGCGGTAGCATCCGACGCCGGCGCCACGGTACTCCAGCACGGTGACAATCGCGGCTACGGCGCTGCGCTCGGCACGCTGTTTTCGGCCGCCCACGACAGCGGTGTGGACCACCTCGTCGTCGTCGACGCCGACGGACAGCACGACCCCACAGAGGCCCTCTCGCTCGTCGAGGCCCAGCGGTCCACCGGCGGCGACATCGTCATCGGGAGCCGGTTCGTCGAGGGGTCACAGACGGATATGCCGCTGTACCGACGCGCCGGTCTCGGTGTCATCAACGGGCTCACCGGCGCCGCGTTGGCGCTTGGCTACTCGGCCAACGCCGTCGCCGACACCCAGAGTGGCTTCCGGGCGTACAACGCCGAGGCCATCGAATTGCTCGCCTGCCGGGCCGACCTGAGCGACGGGATGGACGCCAGCCTCGATATCCTGTTTCACGCCGCGGACGAGGAGTTCACCTTCACCGAGACGCCCGTCGACGTGACCTACGACGTCGCAGAGGCCAACACGCACAACCCCGTCGTCCACGGAGCAGTCCTCGTCTCCAACATCTTCGGTCGCGCCCTCTCGGACCGACCGGGCCGGGTGCTCGGCGTTCCCGGTTCAATCTGTCTCGTCCTGGGCGGCCTGCTCACGAGCGTCTCGCTCACCGGGCTCACGCTGGCCGTCATCCCGGTGCTGGTCGCAGTGTTAGTCCTGACTGGCAGCGGACTGCTCGGGGCCGCCCTGGCCATCGGTCGGTTGAGGCCGTCCCGTGAGTGATACGGCCCGACGCTGTGGGCCTACCCCACGGTGACGCCACTGGTATGTACCTGATACGTTGTTTACACCCGCTGGCGTGCAATTTCTCAGAAGTGGCTTTGAAACCCACCTATACTGTCAGTGAAAGATAGAAGACAGCGTATACTCTGGGCTAAACCTGACTGCTTTCGGGCGGTTTTCTATCGAGCGGAACGGCGTCCTGCTATAGACTGCATTACAAATAGAACAAGGGTGGGTTGGTTCTCCCATGACGCCCCGAATGGTCTTCGTGCTCGGAACGCGTCCCGAGATTGTCAAACTCGCGCCGATAATCAGAGCCTGTGACCGCGCCGCGGTCGACTACAGCGTGGTCCACACGGGCCAGCACTACTCCGAGCGCCTCGACGGGGTCTTCTTCGACGATTTGGAACTGCCCGCGCCCGACTACAACCTCGAAGTCGGGTCGGGCGACCACGCGGCCCAGACGGGCGAGATGGTGGCTCGCCTCGGCGAGGTGTTCGAGCGCGAGTCCCCCGATGTCGTCGTCGTCCAGGGCGACACCAACTCGGCGTTCGCGGGCGGCATCGTCGCGAGCAAGCGCGACGCAGAACTGGCCCACGTCGAAGCCGGCCTCCGGAGCTTCGACCGGGACATGCCCGAAGAACTCAACCGCGTGCTCATCGACCACGCGGCCGAGCACCTGTTTGCTCCCACCGACGAGGCAGCCGACCAGCTCCGGACGGAGGCGATTCCCGACCGTCGCATCGAGGTGACCGGCAACACCGTCGTCGACGCGGTGCGGCAACACGTTCAGCTGGCCCGGGAGAAGAGCGACGTGCTCGCGGAACTCGACCTCGGCGAGGCACCCTTTGCCCTCCTGACGGCCCACCGGCCGGGCAACGTCGACGACCCCGAGCGGTTCCGGGGCCTGCTCGACGGCGTCGGCCAGTACGCCGACGATAGAGAACTCCCGGTTGTCTACCCGGTCCACCCGCGCTCACGCGAGAAAATCGACGCGTTCGAACTCGACGTCCCCGACGCCATCGCGTGTATCGAGCCGCTGAACTTCCTCGATTTCCTCCGACTGGAGAGCGAGGCGGATGTCGTTTTCACCGACTCCGGCGGCGTCCAGGAGGAGACCTGTGTCCTCGGGACGCCCTGCGTCACCGTCCGCGAGAGCACGGAGCGGCCCGAAACGCTGACCGTGGGGTCGAACGTGCTCGCGGAGCCGACTCCAAAGAGCATCGTCGACGCTGCCGACGAGGTGAGACGCGGCCGCAACGACTGGGAACCCCCCTTCGGCGACGGCCACGCGGCCGAGCGCATCCTCGAGACGCTCGGGGTCGACGTGTCGGCCGTGTCCGGGGAGGTCCCGGTATGACTACCGACTCCGTCAAGGGCGGAGACGGTACCACGACCGACTCCGTCAAGGGCGGAGACGGTACCACGACCGACTCCGTCCACGGCGGAGGCGGGACCACTACCGTCTCCGTCCACGGGCTGGGCTACGTGGGTCTGCCGACGGCGGCGCTGTTCGCCAACAACGGCTACACCGTCTACGGCGTCGACACCCAGCCCGACAAACTCGAACGGCTCCGGACCGACGGTGCCGACTTCCGGGAGGCAGCGCTCAACGACTACGTCGACCGCGTGCTCGGAACAGACGCGCTGCACCTGCGCGAGCACCCCGTCGAGAGCGACTACCACCTGATATGCGTGCCGACGCCGTTCGACCACGATCGCGAGGCCGCCGACCTCTCGTACGTCCGGGCCGCCGCCGAGGGCATCGCCCCGAAACTCCGACCGGGCGACACCGTCGTCGTCGAATCGACGGTCCCGCCGGGGACGACCGCGAACGTGGTCGGCGAGACGCTCGAACGCAACGGGGACCTCCTGCGGGAGACGTTCAACCTCGCGTTCTGTCCCGAGACCGTCCTGCCGGGCTCGATACTCGAGGAGCTCAGGGGCAACGACCGCATCGTCGGCGGCATCGACGACGAGGCCACGGCCGCCGCCCGGGACCTCTTTGCTGGCGTGGTCGACGGCGACATCCACACCGCACCCGACGCGGCGACGGCGGAGTTCGCGAAGCTAGCCCAGAACACCCACCGCGACGCCAACATCGCCATCGCCAACGAACTCGCGAAGGTGGCCCGCGACCACGGCGTCGTTCCCCGTCCGGCGTTCGACCTCGCCAACGAACACCCGCGAGTCGACCTGCTCCACCCGGGGCCGGGCGTCGGCGGCCACTGTCTCCCGGTCGACCCGCTGTATCTGGGCCAGCACTCCGACCACGTCGCTCTCATCGAACACGCTCGGGCAGTCAACGACGGGATGGTCTACTACGTCCGGGACCTCCTCGAAGAGGGGCTGGGCTCACTCGCCGAGAAGCGCGTCGCCGTCTTCGGGCTGGCCTACAAGGGGAACGTCGCCGACACCCGCAACAGTCCGGCGACACGGTTCGTCGAGACGCTCGGCGAGACGCCGGAGCTGGTTGCCACCGACGGCGGGAACGTCGTCGACGTGCGCGTCCACGACCCTCACGTGGCCGAGGCCGGCGTCGACCTCTGGAGCCAATCGGCCGCTCTAGAGGGTGCCGACGCGCTCGTGTTCATGACCGACCACGACGAGTTCACCGAGCTGGACCCCGAAACGGTCGCCGAGCGGATGGACGACAACGTCGTCGTCGACGCTCGTGGGCTGACCGACGAGTCCTGGCACGAGGCTGGGCTTGACGTCAGACGGCTGTGAGGGTATCGTAGAAGGGGACACGACAGGAATCCAGCATCCCCGTTCGTGTTCTAGTCGCTCTGTTCGTTCGCGTCTGGCCGACGCGTCAGGCCGACTTCGAGGTGACGCCGACCTTCGGGGCGACCCCAACGTGTGGGGGGCCGACCACGTAGATACCGCTCACAGCGAGCCCGGCTCGCTCACTGTGTTTGCGGAGCGTCGCTTCGGAGTCTGCGTCGTACCGGCACATCGTTGCACCGATCAGTCCTTCCTCGTTGAGGAACGTCTGGGAACCGAGATAGGACATCGGCACCCCCTCACCTCGTAGTTCCTCGATAGCTTCGCCCGAGCTCTCGACCGCCTGCTCCAGCTGCTCGCTTGTTATTCCAGCTTCGAACTCGCGCAATACGTCGTAGTTGTTCATGGTGCTTTCTGAGAAGGAACGATCAGCGGTTCGGGTTCTCCGTTACTGATAGGGGCCCAGTCATGATAAAGGTATGTCAGATTCGCCCAAGGCTACTTATATTGATTTAATGGGTATACGTAGCGCGACGGGGAGAGTTCCTCCCGAGCGGCTCTGGGTGTCCCCTGTGGTTACTCAGTAGTCCCCCCACTGTTGGCACGCCCGTCCCCGCTATACAGCGGGACAGTGGGACCCTTCGCTACGAATCGTGCAGTCAGTTCGACGCGATGTATCCGCTGTAACGGTCACGGCGTTACTGACAGATTCAGAGCGGTTCGAAACGGCGCTGCTACAAAGAGTGCGCGTACGTATCCGTGACACCACTCGTACAGCGAGCGGAGACTGCTTAATTAAGAGTCTTGGGGCTTCGGTTATCAGGACTGTGCATGGTACTTACGCAGGCGCTGTCGTATACAGCACTCGCTGTCGTGGCCGCCCTCGTCGGTGGGATCATCGCCGTCTACCGCCCGCCGAGCCCACAGATGGAAAGCAACGTCCAGCACTTCGCGGCCGGGGTCGTCACCGCTGCCGTCGCCGCCGAACTGCTCCCGGGGATACACGAACGGGCACCCCAGATAGTCGTCCTCGGCTTCGCTATCGGGGTAGCGACGATGCTGGGTATCCACCGCTTGAGCAAGACTATCGAGAAACGCGATATCGGCGGGCAGTACGCCGGTGCGGCCGGGTTGCTCATCACCATCGGGATAGACATGGTCATCGACGGGGTCCTGATTGGCGTCACCTTCCTCGACAATCCCGACACCGGAATCATCATCGCCGTGGCGCTGGCCATCGAGGTGCTCTTTCTCGGGGTCGCCGGCGTCGTCGCGCTGCCGCGGGAACTGGGCATGGCCCGGAAGCTCGCCGTCCCGGCGACGTTCGGACTCTTGCTCGCGACGGGCGTGACCGGTGGTGTGCTCGTGCTAGAGGGCGTGACAGGCGCTCCCATAGCGATTATCCTCGCCTTCGGTTCCGCCGCCCTGCTGTACCTCGTCACCGAGGAACTGCTCGTGAAAGCTTCGAAGGTCCCCGAGACGCCGGTGTCGACGACACTGTTTTTCGTCGGCTTTCTCGCCATCTTCTTGCTCGACATGCTCCACTGATTACTGGCCTACCGGGAGCAACGAAGGGAAGATAGAGCAGGTCTCTGGCCTTTACTGTCGCCTCGCTCCCTGGTGGGAGCGTATCGGTCGGGCTCTTCCGACTCTCAGACCGCTCTCAGCTACCCATCGGATATTATCTTGATGACGGCGCCCTCTTCCAGCTCCGTCTCGTCGCTGACGCGCATCTCCTTGCGGGCGTCGACGGCGTGGGTGTAGCCGTCGCCGATATCGGAGTGGACGGCGTAGGCGAGGTCTTTCGGTGTCGAGCCACGCGAGAGCAGGTGGGCGTCCGGGAGGACGTTGCCCTGGCCGTCGGTCCACTTCGTGTCGTTCTGGACCGGGTAGGCGGTGATCTGGTCCAGCAGGTCGTAGACGGCGGTGTCCATGGCCCCCTGGACGCCCGTCCCGCCGAACTCGGTCATCACCTCGCGAATCTTCTCCAGCCCCTGTTGTTGCTGGTCGCTCACGTCACCGACGATGTCGAAGTCGGTGTCTCCTGGGTCGTACTCGACCACGCCGGCTTTCGCCGCGTTGCGGAGTGCAAGTTCGCCGTCGGCGGTCGCGGGGACCACGATATCGGCGGCCTCGCGCAGCCGCTCGATGTTCTCTTCGGGCGCGATATCTGCCTTGTTGGCCACGACGACGATGGGTTTCGTTCGCTCGCGTATCTCGCGGGCCAGCGCCTCGCGGTCCTCGTCGGTCCAGGCAATGGGGTCCTCGGGGTAGTCCAGCTCACGCAGCGTCCGGGCCACGTCGAGTTCGCTCGCGCCGACGCCGGCCAGCAGGTCGACCAGCGACTCGTCTAAGGCGAAATCCGGCGACCGGGACTGTCGTTCGATGGACTCCCAGTTGCGTGAGACGATACTCGCGAGCCAGAGGTCCATCTCTTCCTGGATGAAATCGACGTCCTCGACGGGGTCGTGTTCACCGACCTCGACGGGTTCGCCCTCGGCGTCCGTGCCGCCGGAGGCGTCGACGACGTTCAGGATGACGTCGGCGTTCGTGAGCTCGTCGAGGAACTGGTTGCCCAGCCCGCGACCCTCGTGGGCGCCCGGGACCAGCCCGGCCACGTCGATGAGCTCGACGGGGACGTAGCGCTTCCCGTCGCGGCAGTTGTCGCCCTCGCAGCGCTGCTCGCGGTCGAGACATGGACAGTCGGTGCGGACGTGGCTCACGCCGCGGTTGGCGTCGATAGTCGTGAAGGGATAGTTGCCGACGTCCACGTCGGCCATGGTCGCGGCCTTGTAAAGAGTAGACTTCCCGGCGTTCGGTTTGCCGGCCAGCGCGATAGAGAGCATGCTAGTAGCTACCCCAGTCCGGGAAAAGGGGGTTTCGGTCTACTCCGCAGTGGCCTGTTCTTCGTCGTCGGCCGCCGCGGTCTCGTCGTCCCCTGCGTCACCATCTTCGTCCGCGTCGCCTGCGACCGTCGCATCGTCGTCTTCTGCCGCGGCGTCGTCAGCGTGGTCCGTCTCCGTAGTGTCAGTGTCAGCCTGTTCCCCGTCCCCAGCCCCGTTGTCTTCGAGTTCTTCGGCCATCTCGGCCATCGCCGCCGCGTCTTCGTCGGGCCGGTCGAGCACTTCGTCGGTGTGCATCCGCATCTCCCCGCTCGCGCGAATCTTCCCATCGATTGTGGCGTTCTCGTGAAGCTCGACCGCGTTCGCGGAGATATCGCCCCACACCTTCACACCGGGGCCGATGCGGACGTCGCCGTCGCGGGTCGTCACGTCGCCCTTTATCTCGCTCCCCTTGCCGAGGACGATGTCCTCACGGGCCCGGAGGCTACCGAAGACGACGTTGTCCCGGCCGACGACCAGGGACTCCGCGCGGATGTTGCCGTGGAGCCGACAGTCGTCCCCGATGACCGCTGGGGTCGAGACGCGCCAGGCGTCGTCCGAGACGCTCGCGCCGCGGGGAATCAACAGTGGTTCGTACTCGTCGTCCTCGCCGAGCATCTCCGAGAGCACCTCCTCGGCGGCTTCGTCCTCGCCGATACGCAGCAGTTGCGAGAGGTACACAAAGAGGAAGACGATGGTCGGCATCGGGTTGCGGATGACGATCCAGCCGTTGGCCTCGAAGCCGTCCTCGATGTCGACGTCGTCGCCGATGTCGAGGTCACCCGCGACGCGCAACTCGCCGCCGATGTGGACCCGCTCGCCGATGTAGGCGTCCTCGGCGACGAGGACGTTCTCCGCGACGTCACACCACATGTCGAGCCGACAGTCGCCGTCGGCCTCGATGTGGCCACCGAAGCGGACGCGTTCGTCCGCGATGACCGACCGGCCGCGAACGCCGAACTCCACCGTGCTCTGGCCGCCGACCACCACGTCTCCGTCAGTCACGAGGTCGTGTTCCTCGACAGTCGTCCCGTCGGGAATCGAAAGTTCGGAGAGTAGGTCGGAGCCGAATTGCACAGGTCTAGAACGCGTTTCGACCGTCTTAAAGCCTGAGGGAGCGCACGACGGACGTCTGACGCCCGTCTGACGGGCGTGTGCGGGCCGGTGCCAACCGGCGCTGATTCCCCGCCGAATCGCCCCGGAAAATCCCCATCGCGTGTGAACCTGTAGCGAAGCCCTCACGAGCGAGTACGCTTTTATCTGCACATCGCCTATTCCGGGTATGACTGTTCTCTCGTTCGACGAGCAGGGCGTCGATGTCGTCTACGACGGGACGGAGTTCAGACTGGAGAAGTCACTCATCGAGGACGCCACCCAGAAGTCCTATCCGGACGTGACCGACCACGAAGTCCTCCAGATTGTCGAACCCGACCCGTCGCTGTCCGGCGAACCGCGCCGCATCGCCGAGATAGTGGACTGATACGGATTGTTGTAGTCTCTTACCGGTATCGCCGACACCCGGGTCGGCCGATCACCGGTAAACAGCTACAACAATCCGTATGAGCGGAAATCCCACGAGGGAACTTATTTCCTCGTGGGAAAATATAGGTTAATAGTACAATGAGTCGCTGTCTTGCGGTTTTTCCTACGGGAAATCGTGGCAAAAACTCACAGTGGCGGCAAGCATTTAAGTACTCAGAACGCACCCCGAGGTAATGACAGACCCACGTATTGCGGGGGCCGGTGTCACACAGTTCGGGAAGCATCCCGAGCGGACCGGCCGGGACCTCTTCGCCGAGGCCGGACTCGAAGCGCTCGACCAGTCGGGCGTCGACCCCGACGACGTCGAGGCACTGTACTACGGGAACTTCATGGGCGAACTCGCCGAGCACCAGGGCCACCAGGGGCCGCTGATGGCCGAGGCAATCGGCGTCGACGCGCCTGCGACGCGGCTGGAGGCAGCCTGTGCCTCCGCCGGGGCCGCGGTGCGAGAGGCGGTAAAGACGCTGCGGAACGGTGAAGCGGATGTCGTCGTCGTCGGCGGCGCCGAGCGGATGACGAATATCGGCACCGCGGTGGCGACGGACGCCTTAGCCATCGCCGCTGACGACCTCTTCGAGGTACGCGCGGGGATGACCTTCCCCGGCGCCTACGCACTGATGGCGCGGGCCTACTTCGAGGAGTACGGCGGCTCTCACGAGGACCTCGCCCACGTCGCCGTCAAGAACCACGAGCACGCGCTTGTCAACGAGCACGCCCAGATTCAGAAAGAAATCTCCGTCGAAGATGCCCTGGAAGCCCCGACAATCGCCGCGCCGCTGGGTCTGTACGACTCCTGTCCCATCACCGACGGCGCCGCCGCAGCGGTGTTGACGACCGACGAGTACGCCGAGGAACACGGCCTCGACGCGCCGGTCGCAATCAGCGGGACCGGCCAGGGCGGCGACAACCTCGCACTGCAGGACCGGCCACACCTCGCCCGGACTCCCGCGGCGGACAAGGCCGCCCACGAGGCCTACGCCGACGCCGGCATCGAGGCCGACGACGTGGACGTCGCGGAGGTCCACGACTGCTTTACCATCGCCGAGGTGCTGGCCATCGAGTCGCTCGGCCTGTTCGAATCCGGGGAGGGAATCCACGCCGCGACCGAGGGAACGACGACCCGACACGGCGAGATGCCGGTCAACCTCTCGGGCGGGCTGAAGGCCAAGGGCCACCCCGTCGGTGCGACCGGCGTCGCCCAGCTGGCCACCATCGCGTGGGTACTGGACGGCTCGCACCCGCGGGCTGACGCCGTTCCCGATGGGACGGTCGGCGTCGCCCACAACGCCGGCGGCACGGTCGCGTCTACGACCGTCCACGTCCTGGAGGTGAAAGAATGACCGAAACCCCACGAAACGGCGAGTACGACGACTGGCTCGACAGTATCGAGGACGGCGAGGGCTACTACGTCGAGTGTGACGAGGGTCACGGCTGGCTGCCCCCGCGGCGGGTCTGTCCCGACTGTGGCTCCCGGGAGCTCCACGACGAACCGCTCCCCGACAGCGGCGAGATAGTCACCCATACCACGATTACCGTCGCCACGCCGCAGTTCGAGGACGACGCCCCCTACGTCACCGCCATCGCCGACTTCGGGCCCGTTTCGATTACCGGGCTGGTCCGCGGCGTCGACCCCGAGGACGTGTCCATGGCCGACGTGGTCGGCATCGAGGTCGGCGAGCGCGAGACGACCGGCGAGCGCGCCGTCGTCTTCCGACCGCGGTAGGGTGGCAATTGCGACGAGTTACGCACTGACCGAACGGCTGTCGTAGGCCTGGTATGCGTTGCATTCGCTGAAGGGAGCTAACAGCCCCGGCCAGCTATCGGCGCTTTGCTGCCCGTCCACGGGCTGGCTCCAGCCGACGAGAAATCAGGGCCACCGCTTTTGGACCTGTCAATTCGTAGTACAAGATGGTGAAATACCGTGCCCGAAATCGAAACCCAGTCCGTCCAGAGCCGCACCGAAGTCGCTACGTACCTTCGAGACCTCGCGACGCAGCTCGATGGCGGGAGCGACGTCCGCCTCGAACTCGGCGGCCAGTCGGTGACGGTGAACCCGGTCGAACCACTCGTCCTCAAACTGGAGGGGGAGTGGGACCCGACGGGCGAGGCCGGGACCGAGAGCATCGAGTTCGAACTCGTCTGGGGGCCCGACGCGGATACCGGAGAGACCGGCTCTACGACGCAGTAATATAGGTTCTCACACACCCCGGCTGTACTATTCGATGTCCACCGTCACAGCCTCGCCCCGCACCACGTCGACGAACTCCTCGGGGTGTTCGACGTGGGGGAGCAGGAGTGAGTCGCCAAAGACCACGAGCGTCGCGTCGGCTTCGTCGGCGAGCACGCGCCCGTCGGCCAGTGGCGTGATGTCGGCGTCCTCGCCCCAGACCAGGGTTATCGGCACGTCGAGGTCGTCGAGCACGTCGCCCAGGTCTTCCTCGGGGTCGAGGAACCCGGAGATGAACGAGGCCGGCGCGAAGCGGGCGCCGGGCTGGTGGGCGCTGGTCCACTCGTAGTCGACGACTGCGTCGGTGAGCTTCTCCATGTCGTAGTAGCCGTGGTCCGCGTGGAAGTGGCGAATCGAGGCCTTCGAGCCGACGAGGTTGTAGATGGCCTGGCCGAGGACCGGCGCCCGGAGGAGCGACCGCCGCGGGACCGACCGGCCGCCCATCGAGGTGTCGGTGGGACAGATAAGAATCAGCTCGGCGATATCCACCTCGCGGGCCGCCATCGCCGCGTATGCGCCCGAAAGCGAGGAGCCCACGACTGTCGCGTCTTCGCTCTCGTCGGCCAGGAAGTCACGAATGAACGCGGTCATGAGCGACGCGGAGTACAGCAGCGGCGGCCGGTCCGTGTGGCCAAAGCCCGGCAGGTCCGGCGCGACGACGTGGTACTCCTCGGCCAGCGCGTCGAAGACAGCGTGGAACTCGTGGTTCGAGGCGGCGGCGTTGATGCCGTGTAGCAGGACGAGGTCGGGGTCGTCGGGGTCGCCGGCTTCGGTGTAGGCCACGTCGAACCCCCGCCAGCGGTAGGTCCGCTGGTCGCCGTGGAGGAACGGTTCGAACTCGTCGGCGCGCGACTGGAGGACACGGTTCGCCACCGCCGCTGTGCCGACCGCACCGACCGCCGCACCGAGCGCGTTGCGGAGTTTCATACTCGCCTGTAGGAGCGGGAACGTGTTTATACGTGGGGGAGATGTGGATACCTGCGCGGGTTCGAGTCGCTGGACTGCTGTGGCGCTCCGACACACGCCTGAATTCGACGGCGAGCTGTGACCCCTGTTACTCGGTTGACTCGGCGGTCTCGCCATTCGACGCCAGACTGGGCCGGCGCCAGAGATACACTGCCCCGACGAGAAGGTTGAGTAGTGGAACCAACGCGGCGACGAGATAGAGCAGGCGATGGCTCGGCCAGTCGGTCACCAACTGTGTCGTTTTCGAGTCCAAGTAGATGAAAAACGGGATCAGGAGCCAGGTCACGGCCGACGTGAGCCCGGTTACCATCGTGGTAACAAGCAACACGACGGTCAGGGGACCCAGGCCCGTACCGGTAGCCCCACTCTCAATTAGTATCGTCGCCGTGACGAAGGCGACCACACTCAGTGTAGCGAGAACAGTCGTCGCGAGTATCCACCGCCGCCAGCCAGTGCCGGGGTCGCAGTCCGTGGACTCATCCTGGTCGGGCTGGGACTGGTCCTCCCGCGTCGTCTGCGTAGTATCACCGGCATCTGTCGACGTTTCACCGTCAGTATCACCGGCATCTGTCGACGTTTCACCGTCAGTATCACCAGCAGCTGTCTGCGTTTCACCGTCAGTTTGTTCGGCCGTGTCCCCTGAAGCCGGCTCGATTCCCAGTCTTTTGAGTCGTGTCTCGAACGTGGCATCGGGCCAGAACAACCTATCGAACAGTCTATCGAACAGGCCGATGGAACGACTTGGAAATTGGATGTTCGTGCCCAGTTGTGGATACACTTCGGCGATAGTCGATGGGTCGAACTGCGATGCGACGAACGCGTCGGCGTCGTATACAATTCGTCTGGCCCGCCAGGACAGTAGTGGTACTGTAAAAAATAGTGGCAAGACGCCCCAGAACAGCGGGCCCGATATGGTGAACAGCCCGAGGAAAAATGCCGGCCACACGAAGAACATCAGGACGAGCCCTAGAACTGGCACTGTTACAAGCCAGATGGTTGTAGTCCAGTAGCCGTTGGCTGACCGTTCGTCGACCAGTGCGAGTGCGACTGCGAGAGTCGTATCGTCGACTCGTTCCAGAAACGACTCGGTGACACCGACCGAGTGATACGCGCCACGACCGCCGACGTTGAGATCGAGTTTGGCCTCCTCGGCTACGATCACGATCCGACCGGGCGAACGGTCGAACCGTTCGTAACAGCTCTCGATGCGCTCGCGTTCCTCCTCGGTCGGGTCTCGTACCAGACCACTGTTGAGCGACGGTAGCCGAATGTACAACGTTTGGATTGTGTACACTGTCCACGCGACCGCGCCAGCCATCACGAACCAGGCACCGCTTGCATCCACGACGCCGAGTCGAATGGTCTCGGCCACGATGGCGAGCGCGAACAGCACCGCAAATACCGTCCGCTGGTGACGACGGCGGAACCGGTCCGGAAGCGTGTACGTGCCGGGGCGACACGCTTCGGCGACCGGCCCAAAATTGCGTCTGACGATGACCAGGCCGGCGACCGCGACCACCGACGTGACGAGGGCGTTCACCACGACGGCGACCACTGTGGACCCGACTGCCGACGCCGCCAGCTGCCCCGGTCCGGCGACGACCGCACCGGCGTACGCGACGACCAAAGTTCCGGAATTGAGCGGGGACTGGACCAGCCCGATAGCGGTGAACCCAGCGTCGATGCGCTTGAGGACGGCGGCCAGGCCTCGACTCACGAGGAAGAGGCTCCCGAGGAAGACGACAAACCCGAGTGCTGTCCAGTGAATCACTGTTTAGTGCAACCATATTAAACTCAAAAAATCACTCGGTAACGGCCAGATAAAACGGCTGGACTGGCGGCAGCGCTCGCGTTCAGAGCGCTCTGTGGATGGTTGTATTGAACCCTCCGTGCTCGGGCCCCTAGACAGTTTCCTCTCTCAGACCCTAAGCTGTAGAAGACGAATTCACAGTTGGTGTCGTCTATTTATTCCCGGTCAAGCCGTGAATTTATCACCCCAACGAGAGTCCACTCGACCAGTATGCCCGTCGTCCCGGGATTGGTCGCAGCAGCGATTCTGATAGTCGGACTGTTCACCTTCGGTCGTCTCGTCGGGTGGTGGCTCGGGCGGTCCGAAGAGATTACGCCGAGACAGAGATCCGTCTTTGACATATTAGTAACATTGGTGCTGCTGTTTTTGATGGTCGGCGTCCCAATGTTGTACCGGCTGTTTCCGGTCGGCTACGCACTTTCTCCGTCGAAGTCGTTATTCGTTGGGTCGTTACTTACTGCCGCCATCTCGACCACTGTCGCTGTCCTCGGTTTCGGTGGGGCACTGCTGGGTCTGCGTCCGTTTCTATCAGACCGAATGCAGGTCAGGGGTGAGTTGTGGCGGCGAAACCGGATCGTTCTGGGCGCCTGGGTCGGTATAATACCCTTTGCCGCTATGGCGATAGAGTTGGGAGTTATCTATGCAGAACGGCAACTCGGCGTGCTCGTCGCGGTGCCGATAGTCGTCTTTGCTGGCTTGTACCTCAGTGGGTTCGTTGCGTTGCCGGCGCACTGTCCGGTTATTCGGTTCGGCATTCGGCGGCCGACGGCGGAGGAACGTGACCGAATCGAGGCCATCTACGAGCGATTGGATATTCCACTCCCGAACAGTATCGAAATCACCGTCGACGACGATAACGAACGACTGGTCGTGGTAGACAACGACGACGAGCGTGTCCTCGCACTCAGTGATTCACTGTTGCCTGCTGTCGACGACGATACCCTGGCGGTCGCTATCGCCCACTCCGAGGGGCGAGCGAGACACGATACGAGTTTCTTCGAGAAGCTCTGGATGGGTAACTTGGTCCTGGCTACCGTTCTCTACGTCTGGGCCTTCTCCATGCAGTTGTTCTATAACGACCTGTCGACAGAACTTGTTCAAGGAGCGGTGGTTTTGCTATTGCTAATTGTATTCGTCAATGTGTTACTATCTTCCTGGAACCGGACTCGGATTTACCTGGCTGACGAATACACCATCGAACACACCGTTCGGTCGTGTGTCACGGCTGTCTACCGCAACTCCGACGAACGGCTCGGCTGCATCCAGCGACGGCGCTCAGTCGGAAACGACTTGATCAACAGCGTATTGAATAAGTTGGTTCCGGAGCCACAGATGAAACATCGGCTCGAACATATCGGACTCGAAGAGGCGAGCAACCCGCCACACTCGGACCAGCAGGGTGGGGACCCGGATAGCATAGCATAGAGCTACCCGATAGAGATAGTACTCTGCCTGGTAGACCCCGACGAACTTGGCGCATCGCTCGATCCGCTCCCCGGAAGCTGGGTAGCGATATCCGCAGCTACTGAGGACTACCGATTGTCTGAGTCCGGAAGGCGGGCCAGCCGTGCTTTGATCGGCGGATGGGGGGCCAGACCGGTTCGCCAGGTGAACGTCGACGAGCGCTTCCGTTCGATGTGTGACCCGACGGTGCCGAAAGCTTCTCGGACGGTGTCACTGCCGAAGCGCTCACAGAGTCGACTGTCGATTCGATAGAATCCAGCGGCATAGCGGCGGTTGTAGAACAGTATCACCGGCAAGAGGAGTAGCCCGGCGACCCCCACGACGGGTGCGACCCCGCTGTTGGCCAGTGCCAGCTCGACGGCGTATCCGAGTACCAGGGCGCACAGCACCCACAAACAGAGTAGAAACCGTCCGTTCGGAGTGAGCTCTCGCCCTCGCTCGTACCCCTCGGCGATTGCGACCGCGAGATGACTATCGTCGCCGGTCTCGAACAGGGAGGTCGCGACGTGGAGCGTCCGGTGTGTGTCGTCACCGGTGACGAAGACGTCCCAGGGCCACAGCTTCCTGTATACACGCACCTCGTCGATAGTATCGTACTCGGCGTCGAGGAGTGGCTGCAAGCGGTCGATTTCCTCCGAGGTCGCTTCTCTGCCGTAGCGGGAATACAGGTGGAGTAGATACTGATCCCGGTAGGATAGGCCGGTGGCGATGAGGAGCAGCGCCGTCAGACAGAGCCAGAACAGTGAGAAGGACCCGTTGACGACGAGGTCGATGACGAGGAGGCTGCAGACGACAACTACGGGGAACTCCCAGCGGGTGTTGATCCCAGTCCGACCGGACGCTGGGAGACTGTCGACGGGCGATCCGCGCCGGCTGTACACTACAAGCAGCGGGACCAGGGCGGCGAAGACGCCGAAGAGGGCGGAAGACGGTCCGACGAGCCACGTCGAGGCGGGTCCGGATACGTTGTCGGCTGCCAGCGCGACCGGACGGAGCAGGAGATTACCGACCCAGATGCAGACTGTAATGAAGATTGCCAGGGACCAGTAGGTGACGTCTGCGAGACGGCTCTCCTCGATACTGTCGCCACCAAGTCGGTCCAATCGACGTGCAAGCGGCAACTCCGTCGTGCCCGAGGCATCTGAGTCATCGTGGTCAATTCCACCATCCATGATGAGCCAGCCGCCGAGGGCACGGTACGTCCGACGCACGGCTGTGATTCCGAGGTGGCGACTGGCGAAATCGTCCGCGGCAGCGAACGACCACTGTGATAGTTTCCCCACCAGTCCGATGCACACCAAAAGCCCGGTCACGAGCAACACAAGCGGAAGCAGTGGGGCCTGAAACGCTGTGATACCGATGTCCAATGCCTGGAGTGCCAACGTGTTCACTGTCGCCAGACTGAACAGGATGAGCAATGCCACCATTGTCTGGTTAGCTACAGTGTATAGGTTCGCGAACGGGCTCCGATGTGTCGCCTGGGCGAACGCGACGGCCAGTTCGTCGTCAGTGGCGACGTCGAGTAACTCCTCGTGGACGTACGTCAGCCGCTGCCCGAACGAGTTCGTGACGAACACAGCAGGCGCTTTCGGATTGGCGTTATCGTCAAGGGAGAAGACGACACTTGTTCCCGGAGACGAGTCGAACGCCTCGAAACAGTTCCGGATGCGGTGCGCCTCCTCGTCGGTCGGTGACCGATATCTGTCGGCCGGTCGCCGACCACCGTGGAGAATCTTGAACGCGGCGACACTCACCGGAATGAGCGTACTAATCGCCAGAAGCGGAATGATACCGGCGATAAAAAGCCCAACAGCCGCGGCGAGTGGTGCGTAGATACCGATGCCAATGGCAGCTATTGTCCGCGTCCCGTATCGAATAGCGTCGGCCTCGATATCACCAGTGTCGGTGCCGTTTCCGACACGATAGGCGGCGAGCCCGAGGGCTGCAGTAACGGTGGTACCGACAGCGTACACGGCTGCCGACAGCAGTGGTGACGACGGGCCGACCAAGAGCGTCGGTATCGCGAAGAAGCTGAAACCGATTCCCGGTACGAGGAAGACGAGGAACTGGAGCCCCACTGTCAAGCGCATCCGGGTCGTGTGGCTCACTTTTGTTACAACTCGTCTGCGCCCGTAGCCGGCAGCGAGGGCTCCGACGGCGTATAGGAATAAGAAGCCGACGAGAGTCGGTGTATCCATTGTCTCGTAGTACTGTTCAGATCCTTTCGCCAGATAAAATTCGCGATAGAAGCGGACGAATTATGCGCTTCTTGGGACGAACAAAACCGGAACGACGGGTTCAGCGCTGCCTTTGAATTACCGTTCGAGGAGCGTCTCGAACATATCGGGCTCGCAGACGTAGGTACCTCAATGTAATCAGCCCGTTGAGAAGCGAATTCCGACACCGACGAACGTGGCGCATCGCTCGATCCGCTCCCCCGGAAGCTGGGTAGCGATATCCGCAGCTACTGACGACTACCGATTGTCTGGGTCCGAAAGGCGGGTCAGCCGTGCTTTCATCGGTGGATGGGGGGCCAGACCGGTTCGCCAGGTGAACGTCGACGAGCGTTGCCGCTGGACAGACGGCTCGAGACTGACGTATGCCTCATGGACGGTCTCACTGCCGAAGCGCTCACAGAGCCGTCCATCGAGTCGGTGGAAGCGAGCGGCGTAGCGCCGGTTGTAGAACAGGATAACTGGCAACAGAAGGGCCCCGGCGACCCCGACGGCGGGCCAGACCGAACTTCCGGCCACGAACAGGAAGACACTATACCCCATGACCAGCGGACACAGTGCCCACAGGGAGAGAAGGAACCGGCCGTGTGGGCTGAGTTCCCGCCCCCGCTCGTAGGCCTCGGCGAGTGCGACGGCGAGGAGGGTATCGTCGGTGGTTTCGAGCAACGAACGTTCGACGTAGAGCCTCCGGTGGGTGTCGTCACCGGTGACGAAGATTTCCCACGGCCAGAGATCCTCGCACACCAGGATCTGGTCGATTGAATCGGCCTCGGTGCCGAGACAGGACCGCAAACGGTCGGCCTCCGCCGCTGATGGGTGCTCGGGAGAGCGTGAAGCTATGTACGAATAGTACTGATGGCGGTAGGACAGGCCGGTGGCGAAGAGCAGCAGAACGGCCAGGGCGAGCCAGAAGAAAGACAGGTGCCCATTGAGGACGAGGTCGGTGACGAGCAGACTGCAGACCACCACGACGGGGAGTTCCAATCGGGTATTGATCCGTGACCGGGCGGCCGAGGGGAGACTATCGACGAGCGACCCCCGGCGGCGGTACGCGACGAGCAACGGCACCGCGGCGAGTACGAGGCCGACGAGAGCGGAAGCCAGCCCGACGAGCCACGTCGGTAGTGTGGCGGACATACTGTTGGCGGCCAGCGAGACCGGACGGACGAAGAGGTTGCCCAGCCAGATGCCGACTGCCAGCGAACCTGCGAAGAACCACTCCGTGACAGCCACGAGCTGGGTGTCGTCGATCAGGCTCCCACCCAGACGCTCGATTCGCCGGACCAGTGGCGGTTCACTCATCGCCGACGCGTTCGGATCGTCGTGGTCTATCTCGGGGTCAGTGACAAGCCAGTCGCCGAGGGCACGGTATGTCCGACGGACTGTGGTGGTCCCGAAGTGTCGGCAGGCGAAATCGTCCGCGGCTGGGAACGACCACTTCTCCAGTCTCGCCAGTAGTAGCAGGAACACGAACAGCCCGGTCACAAGGAATACGAGCGGGACCAGCGGGCCCTGAAGCTCTGAAACGCCGACGTCGAACGCCCACAGAGCCAGCGTGTTCAGTGCTGCTAGGAAATATACGCCGACCAGGACCGCCAGATGCTCTCTGAGGACAGTGAACGCGTTCGCGAACGGACTCCGGTGTGTCGCCTGGGCGAAGGCGACGGCCAGTTCGTCGTCTGTGGCGACCTCGAGCAACTCCTCGTGGACGAAGGTCACTCGCTGTCCGAACGAGTTCGTGACGAAGACAGCAGGCGCTTTCGGAGCGTCGGTATCTTCGAGGGAGAAGACAGCAACCGTCCCGGGCGACGAGTCGAACGCGTCGAAGCAGTCCCGTATGCGGCGTGCCTCCTCATCGGTCGGGGACCGATAACTGTCGGCTGAACGGGTGCCACCGTCGAAAACACGGAGAAGGCCCATTCCGAGCATGATGGCTGTGACGACAATCAGAACTGAGACGAAGTCGAACCAGGCTAGAGCGACAACCGCGACCAGCGAGGCGTATATAGTGAAAACGAGGCCAACTCGTAGTCGCCGGCGCGATCGGTACAAATCCGCGAAATAGTCACGACTATCCCTGCCGAGGCGGCATCCAAGATTATACGCGGCAGCCCCGAAGACTGCAGTGACGGTGACACCTACGGTGTACACAGCTACCAGCAGTAGTGGTGACACGTCGCCGACCAGTAGTCGGGGTACACCGAGACCACTAAAAGCGAGCGGTGGCATCAAAAGTAAGCATCCCACGGCCATACCTCCTAATTTCTCCCCAGCCCCGGAGCGTCCTTCCGTCACAAGCTGCTCAGAGCCGTATCCACCTGCGAGGATGACGCAGACGTACAGCAGCAAGAATCCGGCGAGAGTGGGTATCCCCATGAGTTCGTACAGTCAGTTCGGAAACCGAGGCACATAAATTCATGGACATTTTGCAAGAATAATATTCCGTCCTGCCACCGTACGTCCGTGGGTCCGAGGCGGGACTCGACCACGGCTGGGACACCGCCGTACCGAAGCCCGTCGCAGATTCCGTCGTGCAGACGTGCCCGGCGATATCCGGTCGGCAGCAGCTACTCCGGTTGTCGTCCGTCGGATTCGGGAAGCCGGGCGATCCGTGCCGCCATGGACGGATACGGGGCCAGACCGAGCCGCCAGGCGTGTCGGAACGACCGGTCGTTTTCGATCCACGACCCGACAGTGTCGTATGCGCCACGAACCGTCTCGGTACCGTATTGGTCACAGAGTCGCGTATCGATGCGGGAGAACCGGCCGGCAATATGCCGAAGGCAAACCATCACCACCGGTATAGCGAGGAGACTGACGACCACTACACCGATGGCCAGCGGGCCGTAGCTGCCGCGGGTGAGCGTCTCGACCAGCACTAGCAGCCACACCACGAACAAAAAATACATAACTCTGCCGCTGGCGCCGAGTTGTCGACTCCGCTCGTCTGCCTCCGCGAGTGTGACTGCGAGGTTCGAATCGTCACTGATGTCCAGCACGCCCTCCTCGATATGGAGCGTCCGATGCGTGTCGGTACCGTTCACGAAGACACTGTACTGCTTCAGCGTGTCGTGGACGTGAATCCGGTCGACCGATTCGGCCGCCCCACCGAGACAAGAGCGTAGACGGTCTGCTTCCGCCGCGGACGGTGGCCGTGAGGTCCGGGATTTCACGACCGGGTCGTACCGACTTCGGTAGTTCAGGCCGGTGAGGAGCAGACTCAGGACGGCCACGGCGAACCAAAAGAAGGAGAGATAGCCAGTGACGACGAGTTCGGTGACGACTATACTGCAGACCACCACCAGGGGGAACTCCCAGCGAGTGTTTAGCTCCGCCCGCATGGCTGGTGGAAGGGTATCGATGAGCGACCCGTGGCGGCGATACACGACCAGCATCGGAATCGCAGCCAATGCGACGCCGACGACGGCGGATGCCACGCCGACGAGCCACGCCGGTAGTGTAGTGGACAGCGGGGCCGCGACCGGACGGACCAGGAGATTCGTCACCCAGAGGGCGGCTGCCAGCATGACCGCGAAGAGCCACCCGGTGGTAGCTGCGAGATTGGTTTCCCCAGTTCGGTCCCCGCCAAGGCGGTCGATTCGACGGACCAGCGGCGGTTCCATTCCGCCCGACCCGGTACGGTCATTGTGGTCGATTTCGGGGTCCACAACGAGCCAGTCGCCGAGAGCACGGTACGTCCGACGGACGGCGGTGGTCCCGAACTGCCGACAGGCGAAATCGTCTGCGGCGGTGAACGACCACCGGGACAGTGACGACGTTACCCGATGACAGACGACCAGACCAACCAGAACCAACAGGAGCGGGAGGACTGGCCCCCGTAGCGCCGTGATTCCGATATCGAACGCCCACAGAGACAGCGTGTTCAGTGTCGCCGGGATGTACAGGAGACCCAGCAGTTCCAGCGTCGACGAGGCGGCAGCCAACACGTGCGTGGACGGACCCCGATAGGTCGCCTGGGCGAACGCGACGGCCAGTTCGTCGTCCGTGGCAAGGTCGAGTAGGTCCTCGTGGACGTAGGTCAGTCGCTGCCCGAGCGAGTTCGTGACGAAGACTGCAGACGGTTGCGGACTTTCGCTGTCTTCGAACGTACAGACGACGACGGTGCCCGGAGTAGCGTCAAACGTATCGAAACAGTCCCGGATGCGGCGTGCCTCCTCGTCGGTGGGGGACCGATACGCATCGGCTGGCCGGCTGCCACCGTGCAGAACCCGGAGGAGACCGAGCCCCACGATGACCAGCGTGAGGACGACCAGGAGGGAGACGAATCCGCCCCTGAACAGCCCGTAAGCCGCGACGAACGAGGCGTACATCCCGATGCCGATAGCAACCAGTGCCCGTATGCGAGTCCTGTAGCGGCCGACGTAGCGCTCGGTATCGTCGTGGCCGAGACGGATTCCGGCTCCGGCGGTGCCGAGCCCGACGAGTGCAGTGACGATAACAGCCACTGTGTACACGGCCACCAGTTGCAGGGGCGATGTCGCACCAACTATACGGATGGGTACGTCCAAGATGGAGAGACCGATAGCCGGTACCAGAAAGAGGAGACCGCTGATGACGAGTATAGTCTGGTCACGGAGCCGACCGTCGACAACAGTCGAATTTTGTCCAAGCCTGTACCCGATAGCGAGGGATCCGCCGAGGTACAAAAGCAAGAAAGCGCCGAGGGTATGAATCATCAGCAGTACCTCCACGTGGGGAACTCCTGTATGTAAAATTCACGTTGATATGAAATGAAAAGTGCTGGATTCCGGACGATCGGATGGCTGCGACGCGTCACCGCCGGGTTGTTCGAAGACACCCGGGTAGAGAACGACGCTGGAACGTCAAACGAGAAACCTAGGCCCTCGCGTTGGTTCGCCCAGTTTGCGGAGCTCGCATCATGCCCCGGGGGCGGAGGGGTTCTTTCCGAGGCCCATTACAACATTCATCATTATTCGCAAGATCATCGGGCCCCTGGATATGACGGCACTTACGAAGCCCTATATCAGGCCCCGATTGTCCCGGCACTGATGCTGAACGGCCATCCGAAGATAGCAATGGCGATGACGATAATGACGATGATAGCTATGAGTACCCATTCGATGAGGCGCAGTTCACCGATAATCGGTAGTTCTATCGGGACCTTCTTGGGTAGATTCTCCTCGGCCGCCAGGTAGTTTTGAGAGAAGCTGGCCTTGACAGCGGCGACGAGGTCGCTGGTGGCGACCTATCTGCTGCCTGTATCCGTCTGTCTCTGTACCACGACAGTGGGTCCGGCGGGTGTTGATTGGGGTTCGACCGTCGAGACGAGGGAACCCGCTCGAGTAGCGAAAGATTTTAGCCGTGGATACGTCGAGCTGTTCGCCTCTGAACTCTTAGCAGGAGGGTAATTTTGATAACATGGGTGTGTTTATTACGTCCCCGTTGTTAGAATATAATAACGATGAGTGTTGTCCCAGGACTGGTCGGGACAGGGATACTGATAGTAGGATTGTTCGCCCTCGGCAGGATTCTGGCATGGTGGTTCACCCAATCCGACGGTCTCACAGCGAGACAGCGGTCGGTTCATGACAATCTGACGTTTCTCGTTCCTGTGGCTGTTATGATTGCGGTGCCAGCACTGTTCTCTATCGGCGACGAACTGCTCGGTACGGGGCCGAATCTGGCGACGGCACTGCTGAATAGCGCGATCGCGACGGCTGTTGTGGTCATTGGTCTGGCTAGCGCAATGCGCGGATTCAGGCCGTTTATCTCGACTCTCCCGATGGTCGAGGGGGAACTCTCGCGGCGGCGCTGGAGAGTGACGGTCTTTCAGATTGCTTTGATACTCTTCGTCGCCGTGGTCATCGAACTGGGCGCCCTGTACGCAGCGACGCCGGCCTCAATTGCCATCGGGGTTGTACTAATAGCATCCATAGGCTGGCTCTCCAGTGAAATTTTCGCGTATCCATCGATGTGTCCGTCTATCCGGTTCGGTATTCGTCGGCCGACGACAGCGGAGCGCGACAAGATCGAACAGGCGTATGACCGGCTGGATATCTCGTTCCCGGACGGTATCGAAATCACAGTCAACAACGACGCAGAACGCATGGCGGTGTTGGAAAACGGCGACCAGCGATTCCTGGCTTGCAGTGACTCGCTGCTGTCGTCTGTCACCGCCGACACACTGTCGGTTGCCATTGCTCACGCCGAGGGACGGGCTGCTCACGGGTTAAGTCCGCTACAGAAGGCAAGAGGCTGGACCCAAATGTGGACTCTCGTTGTGGGTATCTGGGCCGTGTTCGCCGCTGGGATCGATACCGGACTGGGTGGTGCGTTCAAGATCTGGACAGCCGTGCTCGTTACACTGCTGATACTCGTCACCCTGCTGATTGCATCGTGGAGTCAGGAACGGGTTCACTTAGGCGACGAGTACACTGTCGAGCACGCCGCCCCGTCGGCCGTCGCAGCTATCTATGGGAACCCCGAGAAGCGGCCACGGTTTCTACACCTTCGGGATGACTTCGACAAAGACCTCTTGAACGCTACGTTCGGGAAGTTGTTTACAGAGCCGACGATGAACGAACGGCTCGAACATCTCGGTCTCGGAGACAATAGCAGAGACGGGCAGACAGACCTGGATGCAACAAACCCCGACAACTCCGCGTAGCGCACCCCAACACCCAGACAGATAAAGCGTCTGCTCGCTGGCGGAAAACTCAGATAGCAGCTATGCTGGCACCGGAAGTGGTGTTCTGCCGACTTTCGCGTCTGTTGGAACGACCAGATAGATTACAATGAGCTTTCCAGACCATCTCATCGCTAGCTATTTGATTCGGAACGTGCGCTATAATTCTGGGGACGGAAGCGCATCGGCCCAGCCTTCATCAAGCAGGGAAGACTGAGACAGTGAAACTGTCAGCATCATAGCAAGAAGGGCATATGCTGGTGCATATGCTGTAATGGCAGGCCCGGGACCGGTCGCCCCTTCTACAAAGGGATAGCTGCCGGCAAGAATCCCAAGTGCCAAACCTACAAGGAAAGCAGTGCAAATCCAGAAGGCCTCCTCGATACTATTTTTAAGTACATCAAGGATGTTCGGGAAAGTAATCTCTGGTATTTCGATTTCAGCATCTGGCCCTTCAACGGTTCTCACCCAGCGTGCTATTACGTCGCTTGGGGTGGTGACTGGCTCGTAGAGATTCCTATTATTATTTTGACAGTGGAACCTGCCACAGATTGCACTTCCCTCGATATACCGGACGAATTCGGTCACTTTCGCGAGCAGTCTAGCACGCTTCGACCGCGTATATGTCGCCATGTTAGCATACTCCACGAGTTTCTCGCAGAGTTGACCGGCCACGGTTAGAATGTGGGTGCGAATAATTTTGCTCAGAAGGGTATTCGCATCGTCATAAATAGACTCGAGAGTCTCATCGGATTCAATGGCCTGCGTTACCCTATCAGGGACCAGATCTTCTTCCCGAGAATCCGGGATATCCTCGTTAATAAAGTTTACAATCTGTTGTAACTCCTGAGCATCTGCACAGAGGAAATCTATATGCACCGAACCCCAATCAATTGGCTCTTGTGTCAACCCGTCACCGCTGTCGCCGATGATTTCGAGAACTCCCGGGATGTCGTCATTGTTGACATCGCTGTCGGAGACAACGTTTTGATGTAACACAGCGAATGCCGTATAGATAGATTCGGAGCCGGCATCGCCACTGGGTTCAGTTTGCGACTCTTCGATCTGCTCCTGTGTGTCGGGCTCATCGCCACTACTGAGTTCAGATTTCAACTCGTCTATCTGCCCCTGTGTGTCGGACTCGTCGTCACCTAGTGCGAAGGTCCGCCAGCTATTGATACTATCGTACGAAAAGGTGAACTCGTCGGGGGCATCGTCGCTGTCCGTCGTGGTACTGAACGAATAGGTATCTGCTATCATATCCTCAAGGTCTCCGGTCATTCCGTCGGTGAAATCAAACTCATTCTCTGTTCGATTAATAATCTCGTCAAGTGAAGAGTCCAATGTATTATATAGGGTATTAATATTCGTTTTGATATCTTTGACCGTCGGTACGTCGCTCTCTGAATCAGTCGTTTCGGTATCTTCGACCGCCGACATATCTCTCTGTGAATCATTCGTTTCGACATTTCTGACCGGCGACGCCAAGCTCTGTGAAGTGTTCGGAAGTTCTTCAACATTATCACAAAACAGGTATTCAGAGGTATTACTGACACTTTGGAGCACATTCGTCCAAAGTTGTTGATGCAGGTACAGTGACCAGGTGATTTGGGCTTCAAGAACGCTGTATAGATGTTCGGCGTACTGGCCAGCTCCGATACTCAAGTCCGCGCCTCCGTAAAGACATCCATCGTTCCCCTGGCCGAAGAACAGAACCGTGGATGGGTCTGTGGGCTTCACCTCGTCTGCTTTGACGACATCACTCATCGAAATCTTGACACCGACCGTTCTAACGTAACCGCCTGGAGCAGCCGGGCAGGGTTTTATCGGGTCAGCGTCGTATGAACCAAAACCTTCGTATTCTCCGTTCACAGCTTCGCTGAGGACCACTCCTGTAGTGTCCTCTGCGAATTGTCTGGAACTTTCCCATGTTGAATTGTCAATGTCAACTAACTCCCCACAGATGTCTGGACGTGAAGGCGTTCCAACGTTTGGGTAAGATGGGCCGGAATATCCAACCTCCAGCTCAGACCGGTGTAGCGTAGCTTTCCTGTCACCGAAAGGTACAGTATCTTCATACGGGGTTTTCGAGGTGCCCTCTTCCGAGGCATCTCCGTACGATTGACTTGCCTCGCTTTCGCTCTCGGACGACGGCGCTTGCGATGTGCTGAAGCCATCATAGCCCTCAATCGAATCGGAAGACGATCCAATTTCGTCTTCAACTGCCTCATCAAACGATTGGACGAATACATTCAGATCTGAAACATCAAAGGGTGCGGTAACGTTGAATCCATCATTTAGCACGCTATCAATATTTTCTGGTTCAGTCGATAGGAGATCCTCAATTGGGTTAAGTACACTAGAAATCTCATCTAGGAACTCATTTACAGCGTCTTCAATTGCTATGAACGGTGACTTTATAATATCGGCGAGTTCGTCGGAATCGTAGTATTCGTCGATATTGGGGATCTGATCTTGTAGATCACTCCAGACCTCTTCAAGCCCCTTTGTAAGGTTCTCGTAATGCTTTGTTGCTTCATTTATCGCTTGGTTCCAGATATTGTGTGAACCAGCGGACGATGGCACAGCGCTTGACCCGCCCTTACTGTTCGCTACCCGACTCCCGACGATTTCTACCGGCGTAGAAGATATAGTATTATTACCGGAATCACCCCCATTGTCAGGGTCTACACCGAGCACGTCTTGGATGGTCTCCATATGCTCATTGAGCCATCGGAGAGCGTCTACTCTTGTTGGAACGGATGCAAGCAGTGCCGAAAGATCATCGTATATATTATAGAAGTCATCTAATGTAGCCCCATATCCGTCTGTAAGATCTCCATATATTCGGTCAAAGAACCTATCCTGTAAAGAATCTTTCATTACCTGAGTGATATCTTCCGCATCGAACTCCCAGTCCTCTTCACTCGGTTCCTCCCCAAACTGGTTATTTTCCAGATTGCTTGCTGCTGCTGTCTGATCTGTAAAGATAGACTGCATTCCCGCGAACAGTCCACCACTGCCGAGTGCGTTCAGAAGGGACCGTCGAGAAACCCCATCCGAATTGAACGAGTTTCTATCGTTCATTTCACGTAATTAGGCACGCAGTTTTATATTTATTCCTTTTGATTTAATCTTAAATTTGCTTTTATATTATTGTACTGAACTGTGTCGGCAGCAATTCAGGCATCAGGGTCATCAAGATTTAATGTGTCGTCAATTGTCGATTCTGTGTCGCTTTCCTCTGACTCTTCGTCACTGTCTAATGCTTTTTTTCCGAAAAAGTACCCCATGAGCGCAACGGTGGATCCACCGGCACCAAGAGCCCACGGCGATATTCCATCTTCGTCTCCGTTCGGCCCAGAACTATCCGTCCCTGCTGTGGTTGTCTTGGTGCTGCTACCAGGTGTGATAGTGGATGAGTCAGTCCTGTTACCTTGCTCGTTTGGTGATGGGTTCTGGTTGGAAAGCGTACTTACCTGAGTGTGGTACCCGAAAGACTGATCTTCGGTTCGTGAACCATCGCTTGACGCGTCTGTCCCAGCGTTGAGCGCATAGAGCATTCCGTCGTCACTCCCGACGAACATCACGCCGTCGACGACTGTCGGCGAAGACAGCATCCGCTCCTCACTCTCGGAGTGGAACGTCCACTCGTACTCCTCGCTGTCGAGGTTGACTGCATATATATCACCTAGCGACGTGCAGAAAAACACCGTTCCACCAGCGACGGTTGGTGAACCAAACACGTTCCCAGTGCCTGAAACCCACTGTTCCTTACCATTGTTCGTATCGAGACACGCGACGGCGCTCGGGCCCCGCGCGAGACCGATATAGAGCGAGTTCTCATATACCGTCGGTGTCGATTCAATCTTGGACTCTCTGCCGTGGGTCCACTCGATAGTCCCGTCTGTCCCGTCGACAGCGTAGACTGTACCGTCCTCCGCGGCGAAATACAGCGTTCCCTCGTGTTCGGTCGGTGTCCTCACAGCATCTGACGGCTCCGTCAAGACCCACTGCTCCTGGCCGTCGCTCGTCGATATCGCGTAGAGTTCACTGCCGCTCCCGATGAATATCTGTCCGTTGATGGCGATCGGTGACGTCTCTATCTGGGACCCCGTCTGGAACGCCCACTGTATCTCTCCCGACTCCGCGTCAATCGCGTACAACTTACCATCGTGCATCCCGACGTATATGGTTTGCTGGTACAAGAGGGGCGACGAATTTAGGCCGCCAAGTGTGTACCCGCCATCTATTGAGATAGACCAATCTTCTTCTCCGGTTGATCGATCCAGTGCGGCAAAGTACCCAAAGTTATTCACGGCGTAAACGCGGTTTTTGTCGATCGCGGGACTGGTAAGGATGCCACCGTTTGGTAGGCGTGCGTCCCATTGATTTCGGCCAGCAGATACGCTGACTGCATGAACTCGACTTCTGAGATTGCCAAAGAACACCGTCCCACCGGCGACTGTCGGTGACGACCGAATCCGCCCCGGTGTTTCGTATTTCCAGTGTAGCTCACCCTGTTCGGTTTCATTTAGCATATTCCGTACCCCTCCCCCGAGCGAACACAACCATGATTGTGGTATTTAACAACGCTGCAAATAAGTATTTTGCGTTTGATTAGATGTTATATTTTACAAGATAAATATATGAATGCAAATACATCTTGTGGTCGCTAAAAAAAGACAGGCACTCCGTATGGCTTAGATATCAGGTCTAACAACCGCCGAGGACACTTGGGTCGTTTATCGAACCAACAGTATCCCAACTGTCGCTACAGTGACCCTTCTCCCCCGCCTTCCCACCGATTCCTAGCCGATCGCCCGGAACAGCGGCGACGATACTGACCTTCGACTCGAAGGAGATACTGGTCGATCGCCCGAGCCGATGCTCACTACCGTCGATTTCGACCGACACCTTCGCATCTTCACGGACGTACTCCGCCGCGGGTGCATCCTGTGTCGTGCCGGCCGACGCAGTCACGGTGAACCGGGGATAGGTGCCCGCCAGAGTGAACTGCCAGACGTTGGTTCTGAGTTCGTGCCAGCCTGGCACGCCGGGCAGTAACATCCCGCTGGGCGTTCCCCCGGGTGCGACCTCCCACTGGGTCTCGGCGTACCCGGGGTCCAGTTCGCTGGCGTTGGACAGGGGGGCGTTGAGGTCGCTCTCCAGCCAGTCGTCGGCCCCGGCGACGGTGGTGGTGTTCTCAAGGTCATCGCCTGCCTGTTCGGCTCGCTGCTCGTGTATCCGGAGCGTGTTTTCGTTCAGTTCCGTTCGAAGTGCCCGCCCCAGTTGTCTCGTTTCCCATGCGGTCTGCCCATCCACCCGACCGTCACTCAGACCGGTCCCAGTGCCCCGAACCCCATCTTCGATACCGAACCGTATCGACGACGCCAGATGCTTCTGGAAGCTCCTATCGAGGTACGCGTACTGTAGCGCATCTGGTCGGTCGAACCTCTCCGATGTGTTCTCGGCAATCTCGGACAATGCCGCGTCGCTTCGGGCTAGCACGGCGACTTGCCGCTCGGTCGACCCGTACCTTGCAAGCTCGTTCGACAGTGCACGCGTGACGTTGCCGGCTTCGATGCCCGAAAACGGCTGGGCCGCTTCGGTCCCAGCGTGGGCGACAATCGCGTCTCGCTGGGCCGCCAGAGACGCGTTGAGATCGCTGACACTCCCGCCGTCCCAGTCTGGATCGCTGACGAGCGGGTCCGCAGCTTTGCCCGCAGAGAGCACCTCTGCTGCGACTCGCAGCTCCACTCCGGAGCGATACGGATGCCCCTCGTACGGAGACGCGTACGGCTGGCTACTGCTGTACGCCGCCGGGTAGTATCCAGCGGAGGGCGACTCGGTCGCTGGAACCGTGTTGATATCGAGCGTATCGAACGTCATGTAGTTCGGCGCCGCGTTTGGCGTGATGTACGTCCCTTCGAGCAGGTCCGGACCGACAGTTCTTCTGACAGCCGTTCCGACTCCCGGATGATACGTCGCTGTAGTGTCGACTGGTCCGCTGGTCAGCCACGGTTTCGCAGCCGTCGTCGCGCTGAAAAGCGAGGTGCCGCTGGGCCGTTCGACTCGCTCGTCTAGCCGACTCATCGCGGTCTCGTGCTTCCGGCTCGTTTCGTTTAACCGTCTCCGCAGTCGGTCCACGAAATACTTTCTCACCTCGGCACGAACTTTCTCCGGCGCGTTCTCGTAGTGTGGTCCGTCGACGACGCCGTACACCCAGCGTCTGTCGCCCAGCTGTCTCGAGAGGTTCCGTAACGGGCTCTCACCGTGCCCGTCGGTGAATGGGTCGGTGTTCGAAGCTGTGCCGGACAGCAGCTCTCTGCGGGTGACTGTCGTCGAGACGCTCCCCGTGTCATTCGTGAACTCGCGCAAATCAGCAGCGACCTGTCCGCGGAGTTGCTCTCTATCTTCCGGCGCAGCCTGTACTGTCGCGGAGTCGTCCGCGATAATTTCGACCAGATCTTGGGAACTAGTGACGGAGTTGCTATCTTGGGTCTGTGAGTAAATATACGACTCAAGTTCTGATTCCACCTCCCTGGGTGTCCTGAAGCTAGAGACGCCTGGAAGGAGTTCCACGACTGCTTTCTTCGGAATGTCGGAGCCGGCCTCGTTGTACTGGAGATTCGTGTCGGACCACGATGTAAGTGGAGCCGATTCGTAATCGTAGTCTATACCCTTCTGCTCGACCAATGTATTCGGTCCACTTTCTCCATGAACTGTCAGGTTGGCTCTGTACACGATCTGATGCAAGTTGTCGTTATCGTCGAGGAACCACCCTTGGAACTTGACTCTGATGAGATAGTAGTCGACTTTTGGTGTGTCGGCATCTGAATCCACCACTCGTTCGATATTTTCAACGTCTACGATCCTATATTCAAGAGACTGGAAATCAGCATTCGCGTTCCCAATGATTGCCTCTTTCTCAACATCATCATCGTAGCCGACCTCAACCTCGTACACCCGGTCGATAGCCCGATCTATGCCACCGTCCCGGGTGAGGTTCCCGTAGACCGTTTTCGCTTCCTCGTCGAGGCTCAGTGTGTGGTTCGTCCCAAGGTGGTCCTCTCGCCGGACGATGGACTCCCAATCAGGCTCGTCCCGCAACGCCTGCGCGTTCGTCCCGATATCCTCGTAGATGTAGTTCGACCCGCTTCGGAACCTGTCGTCGGTGATACTGTCCATGACTCGGTCGACGCTCGTGCTGGTCCCGTTGACCGTTTCATAGCCGCGGCGCTGGTCTTCGGCCAGTGCCCGGCCCCACCCGCGAGTCAATAGCTGTTCGCTGAATCTATCGTCGCTCCCGAACACCCGCCGCTGTGTGTGATAGATGCCCTCGTTGGCGAGCACTTCGAGATGACGGGGTGAGAGAATGCGGGCGTGTGGTTCCCCGAGTGACTGTGCCTGTGCACGTGTGTAGGCGAAAGGGTACGCGTACATCGCCGTGTAATCCCCGAGTCCCTCGGGGTTCGGCGCGGATTCCGCCCCGTCCCGGAAGTCCATATTCAACTGCCGCTCGTACTCCTGGGTTCGGTTGTGGAGGTCGAACAGCGGTGTCGCCACCGTCGTGTTGATCTCTCGGGTCCCTGTTTCCAGGACGTCCCCGTCGCGAGTCATCCGGATGGAGACGCCCTCGAGTGCCACCTTCACGTTGCCGTAGCCGACGGACTCGCTGGTGGCTTCACCGTAGGACATATTCCCGACGTACAGTGTGACTGAGTCGATGGCTGCTCGGGCGTCGCTGGGAGACTCGACCGGGTCCAGCGAGACGTTCGTCCGGGTCTCGCCTCTGATAGTCTGGTTGGTCTGGGGCAGCCGCTCGCTGGCTTCCATATATATCAACAGCTTCACGTACCGCTCGAACACCGCATCCGAGTCGGCCGATGACCGAGTTTCGCCGGGTGGGACGAGTACATCACCATACTGTGTACCCGCGGCCTCGAGCACTGGGGCTCTGCCAGCTTTGATCGTCGCCTCTCTGACAGCCGACGCGAGGGCAGTCTGGGTCGCATCTTCGGTCCGCTCCATAGCGAGCTGTGGGTCACGGTCGACGTTCCCGTCCTCCCGAGTGGCCAGAACAAACACAACCGATTGTGAGGTGACCAGCAACAGCAGTGCGATGAGCGAAAACGGGATTCGCGCCCGCGTATCCTCGAGGAAATCGTCTCTGGGCCCGGTCATTCGTCCCACACCCGTACGGTAATTTCGACCTCTGAGGCCTGGACGCCCGCTTCGACGTCGCTGGGGTCGTCGTACTCGTTTGCGAGTTCAGTCGCGATTCGGTCCCCCAGCGCGTCGACCAACCGGTCGTTGGCTTCGGCGCTGTTCGCGGTCGACCGATTGAGTGGGCCGCCGTTTGTCGTCCGGTCCCCGAGGTCGACGTCGTTCTCCAGGAACGTCTCGAAGCGCTTGTACCGGTAGACGGTCAGTTCCCGCTCCAGGCCGCGCTGTTCGAGGCTGAGGTTGCTCGCCCGTTCCGGGAAGTACCCGTCGACGATGGACCGTGCGATAGCGTCACCCCAGGCGTCGAAGTCCCTCGAGGCGTCCGGCTCGACGGGCTCCATTCCGCTCGGTACTGTGGTCGTCACGCTGTGTACCTCTTTGTTCGACGGAGGCGAATCGCCCGCCGACGCTGTCCCCAGGACAGAGGAATTTTCGTACGGTCGCCAGACTGCCGTCATGTTGAACTTCGACTCGGCCGGAAGCATTCGCACGTACACCGACTCGGCGAGTGCGTCCTCGTATGACTGTCCCGTCACGGTCAACTGTCCGGTGTTGTCCCACAGGCTCGGCTCGTCGAACCTCGCGTTGGTGACGGCGGCGTCTGCCAGTAGATCAGCCGGCGTCCCGTGGACGACTCGAGTGTAGGCTGTCTCACTACCCACGTTACCCGCTTCGAACTCCGGTTCCGTGCTGACGGGTTGAATAGAGTACTCCGTCGTCACTGTCGAGCTCAAAAGCGTCTCGGCCGTGTGGTCGGCCCGGGTTGATTCTCGATCCGAGTCCTGGGTCTGGCCGTAACTGACACCCATTGTGAGCAGACCGACAGCGATACCGAGTATCAGCAGGGCGAACACCGCATCGACAGCGGTACTGATAGCGCGTTCCCGTCGGGCTGGTCCCCCCAATTGGTCCTCTTCTTTCATACGTTAAGTTCATTCCCACCGTTCTGTCGCGGCCCGGGTTGGAGTTGCCAGACGACGACAGTCTCAGATTTATGCGTATATTTCCTTTATTTAGCAGTATTAAAATTTTCCTTTTATTTGGTTGGTATAAATCTGAAACCGACCGCGACCAACAGGACGGATAGTAGCGCCACCCCCGGCCCAAACCCGGGGCCGTCACCGTTCGTGGCGCGTTTGCTCTGTGATTTCGTCTGGCGAGCTGTCGAGGCCTGTGCTGTGGTCCTCGTCGGCGTCTCCGTCGCACCAGCGCTCACACCTGGTGGTTCCGAATCGGACTGGTTCGTTCCGGGCCGCTCTGGGAGTGACTCTCCGAGGAGCGCCTCGTAGCTCTCGGGAGACCGGAGCGGTGGGGTAGCGTTCGTCTCTGTGTACTGTACTGCCTGCGCACGAACCTCCGGGCCGGCCACAGCTTCGACCGCCGACGTGAAATCCTCGGAGCCGAAAGTTTCCGACGCCGACCATCGCCGCATCACATCGGCGAACGTCGCGTTACCACCGGTCGCATTACGGATGCGAATATCGAGCTCGGCCACGACGAGCGCGCCTTTTCGATAGTTTGCAGTTGTCCGCTGCCACGTCTGTGGGTCGTCGAGGACGACCGAACTGTACCTGCTGCCACTGGCGAGGAGCTGCCGAAACGCATCGGGGTCGGTGTTGCCACGCTGTAGCCCCACGAGGGCGCCATAATACTGGGCTGTCCCCTCGTCTAACCACCTCGTCGCCGGTGTCGTGGCCCGCCGCCGCTGCTGGGTGTGGACGTACTCGTGGACCCAGGGATTCCCTCTGCCGCTGGCCTCCATCGTCGCCGAGAGGCGTGCGTCGGCACCGACCGCCAGCCCGTCTGGGCTCCACATGGCTCCGGTAGTCGGCACAACAAACAGGGTAGATGGCCGTTCCTCATCGCGTAGCTCCAGTCTGCTAGCGTACGTAACGGCGGACATAATCGACGCGGGTCTCGTTATCGGTTGTGCGCTGTCCGGCAGGACCAGCCGCACCTGCCCGTCAGCGCCGGTCAGTACCTGGTGTGGTCCGAGATATGCGAACTCCTCGCCAGCGATACCGTCGGTCGCGTTGAAAGCGTATCGAAGCCCCGGATTGCTCCCCTCAAACGCCCACCGCGTTCGTGTCTCCGGCCGGAGAACCAGCGCCCACTCGTCAGTCCAGTCGACTGCTCCCAGGTGCCGGTCGTCCAGGTAGAACCCCTCACCGGCAGGATACCGTACTGTGACGTTGCCTATCGTTCCGTTCCCGGTCCACTCGTACGTCTGTCTACCGCGCTGGTTGAACTGATGCGTGTCTTCGACGGTGACGGCTGCTGTCTCGATACGAAAGACTAACTGTGTGACGTTAGCCGGTATCCGATAGGTAATCGTCGCTTCGACCATCGACGAATTCGACTCGACACGTTCTATCGTGACTTGTTCGACTACTTGCGTCGCGTTGGTAGATGGGTCCGTCGCTGTCGGTGCCTCGTCCTGGGAGTTCACGGGCACGGGACCACCGAGCGCCGAACCCGTAGGGAGCGCGGTGAGGACCAGTAGCAGTACGGCTACGCGGTATCCTGCTGTTTCGGTCACGCTTCCCAGGCGCTGACTCGAAGACGGCCCGTGGTGACGTTCCCGGGCGCGTATCGTATCGAGATTGGTCGTTCAGTCGTCGTGGCTCCATCTGGTGGACCCTCGACAGCCGAGTCGCGGTCCGCGGCGTATCTCGCTTCTTTTATCACTACCTTCCTCCCGTCGGAGGCCACCGTCTCTACCTGTACCACCATATTGAACCCGGCCGGAATCGATTCGTTCTCTATCGTCTTGTTGAGCGGCTTTGACGACACGTTGTAGGCTCCGTCGGTCTCCATGTCTTCCCAGACCCGTTCGAGCGTCTGGTCACCGACTTCACGGTCGGAGGAAGACGAGACCACGTCGACGACAGTACCCCCGTACATACTTAGTGCAACCGCCAATATGGCGACGGCTAACAGTGCTGCAAGCGGCTCTGTCTGGCCGCGAGTCTCCTCACGCGGCGACGAAGGTAACACTGACACCCCCCCAATTGACCTGTCTGACACGGAGTTTACCGTCGCCGCTGTGCCACTCTCCGTCGGAGTTAACCGCGGCATCGCGGGCCGTCTCCGCGTAGCTTTGCATCGCCGACGGGTTCGCAAACACCGATTCCGGGTCCTCACCATAGACGATATTTAACCCATCCTCTGGGTTCGGATGGGTCCGTACTGGTGTCATGGTCCCGAAAGCGATACTCGCCCATTCCGTGCCACCCTCGTTTCGCATTCCGATTCGTTTCACGTCGATTTTGACCTCGTCGGCGTCATGCTCGTACGTCGCCGATGCGTTGTACGAACTCCCGCTGACCTCGTCTACGGTATTTGCCGCCTCGGCTGCATCCGGTGGGGGTTGGCTCGGGAGCGAAAGTGCGATGCCCGCGAAGGCGACAGACGCGATTGCGACTCCAACCCACACATACCACGCGTCGACTGGCGCTTCAAAATCCATAGATATTTCCCCCGTTCTGGATGGATACAGTGGCCAGTGCCGTCTGTCGGTCCCGATACTCGACCCCTGTATGGCTTACAGAATCCCCGCCAGTAGAGTGATAGGCACGATGCAGACTGCGGACGCCTCGGTGAGTGTGGTTCCGGCTCCGTCGCCTACCAGGTCGACCCGATGGACCAGTGACAACGGTATCAAGATTCAACACGCGGTTCTCACGCTGACACCGATGACGAGACAGAGTTTGTCGGTCGGTAACCGGGCACCCATCGAGATTTCCTCGGTACCGCGGGAACCCGACCCGGTCCCGATATCCACAGTTACGCCTGTAGCGGGCGCCCGCTTCACTTGCGAAGCATCCCTCAAATCCTGGTCGGGGACACACTGTAGACAAGGATTCGCGATGGGACATAATTAATTCTACCGTCGTACGTATCATAAATTAGGCGATTTGGATGTATACGACCGGATCTCCGTTCGAATCGGGCTCTAGAGTCAAAACGACCTCTACCCCGTCTCCGGTACTATCTAGTTCGAACTGACTGTCACCATCTGTATCGACGATAGGCGCGGAGACGAACCGCTGGTGCGTGCCGCCGGACTCCAACTGGTATTCGATACGGCTGTTACCTTCGTTGACACGGGTAATCTCGAAGTGCGTCACGGCTTCGTACCCCAGCGATCCGTCCGGAAATGTGAGTGTCACGAACCGCTTGGGCCCCGCTTGTCCAGGTGGTGGCAATTCCTCGTCCTCCATGAGAGAAACAGCTGCTGAATCGAGAGCAGATACCTCAGTCTCCATCTCGTTCCGGCTGTTCTGCCCGTCGACGTGGTCGATACCGGCGAACAGCATCCCCGTAATTGCGACCGTGAGTACAACCGCGACAACGTATCTGACAGGCATCGTTTTGGACTACAATTTTTCCAGACGGCTAGACACGAGGATTTCCTGGTAATTATCGTCTCTCACTCTCACGCCTGGCACCGATTGACGTTTTCTTCCCGGAAGCACCGTCTGTCTGGGCCTGACACTACGTTCTCGCTTACCCACCTTTGCGACCGGCTCCAGGTTGTCACAACTGCGATAATGATGGCTGAATGCACTTTCGACGACGTTCCGGTACGGCCCGAGTGTGGTGGCTGACCGGGCCGGAAGAATGTCGGGCCCCCGGCTTACTGTAGAATCAATTCCCACCACTATTTTCACTTTATTCAGTAAATATTTGATAAATAAAGCCTGAAAAAACTTCCGTCTGAGAGATAAAGATGGTTTGACCCTCCCTGGAAACCAATGCTTTTATACGCAGAATGGGTTCATTACGCCTGATGAACGGCGGAACATATGCCTTTCTCGGCGATGAACGAGCTGTCGCGGGGTTGCCGATCAGGCTGCTTATCGCTGTAGTACTCGGGATCGCCAGCTTCGCATTAATGATGAACGCGCTAGGTGGTGTCAGCGCTGACCCCCAATCTGAGATACGCGTCGAAGTGACCAATGCGCAGACAATGGACGTTTCGGACAGTGACACCCTCGAACTCAGTGTCAGTGCTGGCGATGAAAACGATATCAGCGGGGCAACAGTTACCATCGAACCGGACACTGCGAAAGGTGATGTCGTCCAGAGGACGACTCAATCTGACGGTAGTGTCTCGATAACCGATTTTCAATCGACTGCGAACGTCAGTCTTCGAACAGACCAGAACCGGGGAACGTTTGATGTAGATGTCCGCCCACCGGGGAACAGTGATCTGAAAGACGAACAGGACGAATCCGAGATTGTAATCGTGACCGGCTGACCGCCGGCTATGGTTCCTCAGCCGGTGGTGAGACGGCAATCTCTTCGCAAGCCCGGGATAGAATCTTGGGAGGACGATACAGCCCCTGGAATCGCCCTCGAGTGGTCGCCGTACGACCAGTGTTCAGAGCTGGTCCACCCGGTGCTCAAACAGGACCTCGCCGGTCTCGGTACACCGGGTGGTGGCCACCCTGTACGATCGACAACACGACTCCACAGTATCTGTGTCCAGCTCAACGCCACCATCAGCAGTCGGACACGTTTCGAGAAAGAGGCGTAATGCGTTCAGTAACTGCCCTTTTTGTTCAGGAGGCAACTCACTCCATACAGGGATTTCATCTTCTATTATCTGCGCCGCAGCGATATCCGCAAGGAGCGCAGATTTCGACGGCCACTGGCCCACCCGCATGCCGTCTGCCTCGAGCACTTTCGCACCATCGTAATTCCTGATCACGTACCGGGCGCTATCATCGAGGCCGAACACGGTGACAGCGTCTCTCGCGGATATGGACGCTGAATCTGTGTTCCTCATCGCTGCTTGCCAGCGTTCCTGAAAGCCGTCGTCGAGGCAGAGATCGTCTTCCTGTTCACAGGGTAGCAAGATACCACTCTCTGCCAGAAGTTTGGCTGGTTCATCGTTTTCCGCCGCCAGTGAATCGGCAGTGTCCTGATTGGCTGTATCGTCCGTTTCACCGGCCTGCCCGCTTGCTTCGTCGGCAGCTGCACCGGGCGTCTCGTCTCCTCCCTCGCTATCAATTGCCCCAAGGCCACTTCGATCGGACATTGCCGGTTCTTTCCCGAACAGTTCGAGTATTTCGGGTGGGAGATACGTTTTTGTCAGCGTCGGCGTCCCGGGGACAAGATACCCGCGAGTATATATCAGGGCCGTAGATGTCACGAAGGTGAGCAAACCGTGTTTTCTTGAACGTCGTGCCGCTACCAAACTGATAGCTGAAGCGAGAATCAGATTGACTATTGTACAGGCCCAGCACCGATTTTCGCCGGTGTATTCCGGTTTAGATAGGTGGGCCGAGTACGGTATTTTCACACCGTCCTCTCCGGAATAATATTATATAAATGTTTTCTCATGATATAGCCGTGCCGTTCGGTGCCAACTGGATAGCATCGGCGAGATTGGGACAGTACCCGAGTTGGTACGGATATGGGACCTTCAGGGGTGCCGAGCCGTTCCTGGTTCACAGAGCCACTCGCAATCAGCGATCGGATAGGCACTCCCGGAGCGGCGCCAGCACATCGTCGACGACGGTGTAGGGGTCGGTCTCGCGTGCCAGGACGGCGTCGACGTGGACGTCTAGCCCGCCCTGTCGCTCGAGTTCGTCGGCGAGCAGGCCGTTGGCGTCCTCGCGTAGCAGCGTCCGAATCTCGGCGGCAAAGCGGTCCCGGGCCTGCTGTTCGCGGCCGCCGGTCCGGTCCAGATAGTCGCCGTGGTCGTCGAGTGCCCCGAGGAAGTCATCGACCCCCTCGCCCCGGTTCGCGACAGTCTCGACGATGGGTGGCTCCCAGTTGTCTCCCGCCGTCGTGTCCTCGTCCGCGGTCCCGGCGACCTCGGCCATCTCTGTTCCGGACGCGCCGTGGTGGCCCGCCGTCGAGCGACCCTGGAGCATCTCGCGCAGTTGCTGGACGGTCCGGTCGGCGCCGTCGAGGTCGGCCTTGTTGACGACGAATACGTCGCCGATTTCGAGGATACCCGCTTTCAGCATCTGCACGTCGTCGCCGCTGCCCGGCGGGACGAGTACCGCGACCGTATCCGCAGTGCGGACGATGTCGACCTCGTTTTGCCCGGCGCCGACCGTCTCGACGATGACGTAGTCCTTTCCGAAGGCGTCGAGCGCAGTGACGGCGTCGGTGGTCGCCGTGGAGAGCCCACCGAGCGTCCCCCGTGCCGACATCGAGCGGAAGAAGACGTCCATATCGCCGGCGTTGGAGGCCATCCGGATACGGTCGCCCAGTACCGCGCCACCGGAGTACGGCGAGGAGGGGTCGATGGCGATGACGCCGACGGTGTGGCCGTCTTCGCGGAGTCGGGCTGCGACCTTGTCCACGAGCGTCGACTTCCCTGCCCCGGGGCTGCCGGTGACGCCGATGACCTCGGCGTGGCCGGTGTGTTCGTGCAGCGCGGAGACGACCTCGCGGTAGCCCGGCGAGCGGTTCTCTATCTTCGTGATAACCCGTGCCAGCGCGCTGTGTTTGCCCGCGAGCAAATCGTCCACGAGGTCGCTCATCGTTCGGGGGCCTGCTCGCGGATGTACTGTATCATCTCCGCCATCGACGCGCCGGGGCCGAATATCTCGTCGACGCCCAGCTCTCGCAGCTCCGGCTGGTCGTCGTCGGGAACGATACCGCCCACGAGCACCAGCCGGTCGTCGAAGGCGTCGTACTCCCGGAGCCCGTCGAGAATCCTGGGGACCAGCGTCTTGTGGGCCCCCGAGAGGATGGAGATGCCGACGACGTCGACGTCCTCCTGGACGGCAGCCTGTACCACCTCGTCGGGCGACCGGTGGAGCCCGGAGTAGATGACCTCGAAGCCCGCGTCCCGGAGCGCACGGGCGATGACGTGGGCCCCGCGGTCGTGGCCGTCCAGGCCGACTTTCGCGACCAGACAGCGGATGGTCCGCTCGTCCTGCTCGTGCTCGACGCTCATGCCAAAAGCTACCACGTCGTCCGGTTTCACTCTTGCCCCGGTGGGGTCGGCGCTACGTGTCGGTCTCTCCGTCGGTGATGACGCCAATAAATCGCGGCTCGCCCTTCTGTTCGAACTCGCTGAACGAGACCGAGATTGGTATCTCCCTGCCGTCGCGGTGTTGCCCGGTCAGTTCGACCGCCTGCCAGTCCATCGTCCGCTCGCCGGTCCGCAGGTAGCGGTCGAGCGCCGCGTCGTGGGCCTCGCGGAACCGGTCCGGCATCAGTCTGGTCAGGGGCCCATCGACCAGCTCGGACGGCGAGTAGCCAAAGACTCGCTCGACAGCGGGGTTCGCGAACCTGACCGTACTCGTCGCGTCGATGATGACGATAGCGTCCGTGATGTTCTCCACGATGGCCGAGAGCTGTATCTTCGTCCGTTTGGCCGCCCGTCGGCTGCGCGCCTGGTCGACCACGTTGGACACCCGGTTGGCCAGCACGGCGTAGTGGTCGGGCCCGCTGTCCTTCTGGAGGTAGTCCGTGACACCCGCGCTGATGGCGTCGCTCGCGACCTCCTCGCTCCCCTTGCCCGTGTAGAGAACGAACGGGAGGTCGGGATACTGTTCCCGGACCCGTTCGAGGAACTCGATGCCGGTCGCGCCCGGCATATTGTGGTCGGAGATGACGCAGTCGACGGGGTTCCCCATGAGGTAGTCGAAGCCGGCCGTCGGGGAGGGCTCGACGTGCACCGAGAACCGGTCGTCGGTCCGTTCGAGGAACGTCGCGACTAGCTCGGCCAGTTCGCTGTCGTCGTCGACATGGAGTACCCGTATTTCGTCCTCGGTCACACTCTCTACCCGACCGTCCACGTGACAGACACTCCCCAGGGTCATAAGTTTGGGAGCCGATACCACGCGGTGGGAGCCGTCTGTCTGGCCGGTCGCCGTTCAGTGTCGGTCCCGAGGGGTTACATCCCCATGTCGCTGGCCGCCTCGGGCACGGGTAGGGCGTTCGGCGACGTGCCCAGCAATTCGGCGGCGTGGTCGAGCGCCATGTCGAACCCGTAGTAGCGTTCGAGCTCGTCCCCGTCGGCGGTCGGCCGGACCTTCAGCATCGCGTAGCCCTCGACGTTCTGGGCGATTGCGGCGGTGCCGTTGGCGCCTTCGAAGGTGAGTAGTCGCTCCGCCTCGGTCTCGGTGTACCGGGCCGTGATGCCGTCGGCCGTCGCTTCGGTCGCTGTCATTGCCGGGCGTTAGGACTGAACCGCTTGAAACCTGTCGGTCGGCGGTGGAAGACTTATGTTCCCGACTACTGTGGCTCCGATATCGTGACCGAACGCCTCGACGCAGTGCAGGCGGCCATCGCCCGGCGACTGGCCATCGACCGCCGGGCGCTCGCGGCGTTTCGCGTCGCCCTGGCGCTCGTCGTGCTCGTCGACCTCGCGCGACGCCTTCCGGACGTTCGGGCCTTCTACACCGACGCCGGCGTGCTCCCGCGGTCCGTACTCGCCACCCTGTATCCTGGCTATGGCGCCGTCTCGCTGCACGCCCTCTCCGGTGGGCTGGTCGTCCAGTTGGCCCTGTTCGCTCTCGCTGGTGTCGCCGCGCTGGCGCTGCTGGTCGGCTACCGGACGCGACTGGCAACCGTCGTCTCGCTCGTCTTGCTCGTCTCTCTTCAGCTCCGCAATCCGCTGGTCCTCAACAGCGGGGACGTGCTCCTTCGCCGCCTGCTGTTCTGGGCCGCGTTCCTCCCGCTGGGGAGCCGGTGGGCTGTCGATAGCGGTGAGCGCACCAACAGTTCCGGAGCCACCGACCGCGTCGTCGGCCTCGCAACCGCCGGGCTCCTCGCGCAGGTGGTCGTCGTCTATCTGACGAACGCGGTCGTGAAGTTCCGCGCCGACGTCTGGCTGCGGGGCGACGCGGTCAGATACGCCTTCCAGCTCGACCACTTCACCGTACTGCTGGGTGACGTTATCGCGGGCTGGACGCCCGCAGTACAGTTCGCGGCCTGGCTCTGGCTCGCCCTGCTGGTCTGCTCGCCACTGCTGGTCGTCCTGACCGGCCGCGCCAGGGCGGCGCTCGTGGGAGCCTTCGCTGCGATACACGCCGGGATGGTGGTGACAATGCAGCTTGGCGTCTTCCCGCTGGTGTCGCTTGCCGGACTGGTCCCGTTGCTCCCGGGGTGGGTCTGGGACCGCGTCGAGGCCCGGGTGCCTGTCACCAGACGGCTCCCGCGGCTCCCCCGGACCCCGCTCGCCAGACGGGTCCCGGCCCTGACCGCGCTCGCTCGAACGCTCGCCGCGCTCTGTCTCGTCGCGCTGGTCGTCGTCAATGCCGTCGGCCTGGGCGTGGTCGGCGCGCCGGCGGGGACACCGGACCAGGTCACGGAGCGCTCCTGGGATATGTTCGCACCGTCGCCGCCGCGTGCGACGTGGTGGGTCCTCGCGCCGGCGAACCTCACCTCGGGCGAGCGGGTCAACGCCATAACCGGCGAGCCCTTCGACGCGTCGCGGCCGCCGGAGGTCGCCGAGATGCACCGAAACGAGCGGTGGCGAAAGTTCTTCGCCGACGCGAAGCGGGAGCCCCAACTCCGTCAGTCGCTGGCCCGGCACCTCTGTACGCGCTGGAACCGGACCCACGACAGCGGGATGACGGACGTACAGCTGTGGCACATGTCCGAACGGACGGACCTCGACGGCCCGGAGTCTGTCGAGCGGGAGCGACTGGGCAGCTATCGCTGTGGAGCGACGTGAGTCGAAAGGACCGAGACGGGGCCGGTCGTGGTGCCCATATGGCGAAGTGGCTCCAGAGCGGTCGACGACGCGACATCTGTATCCTGCTTGCGGCAGCCGAGGACGGCGAACTGACCGGCCAGCGGCTGAAGACGCGCCTCGAATCGCGCTACGATACGCGCATCGACCCCAAGAGCTTCTACGGGGCCCTGGAGGCGATGGTCGACAGCGGGTTCGTCGCCCAGCGGACCGACGGTATCGCCGACAAATACTCGCTGACCGAGGCCGGCGAGGCCCGGCTCCGCGAGCAGTTCGAGTGGATGCGCGAGAGCCTGGGCGAGGCGTGAGTGCTCCCGGTCGGCCCGCCGCTCAGTCGTACTCGTAGAAGCCCGCGCCAGTCTTCTTTCCGAGGTCGCCGGCCTCGACCTTCCGTTTGAGCAAGTACGCCGGTTTGTAGCGGTCGCCGAGCTCTTCGTGGAGCGTCTCGCTGGACTCGAGGACCACGTCCAGTCCGATGTGGTCGGCCAGCTCCAGGGGCCCCATCGGGACGTTCGTCCCCAGGCGCAGGCCCCGGTCGACGTCGCCCTTTGCCGCGACGCCCTCGTCGTAGGCCCGGATGCCCTCGTTTATCCAGGGCATGAGGACGCGGTTGACGACGAAGCCGGGCCTGTCGTCGGCCTCCCAGGTTTCCTTGTCCAGGTCGGCGGCGAACGCGTGGGCCAGCTCGACCGTTTCCCGACTCGTGTGTTCGCCGACGACAACTTCGACCCCGGTCATCACCGGGACCGGGTTCATGAAGTGGAGTCCGACGACCCGCGCCGGACGGTCGACGGCACTCGCGATACTCGTTATCGAGAGCGTGCTCGTGTTCGTCGCGAGCACCGTCTCCGGGCCGCAGGTCTCGGCGAGGTCGGCAAAGACCGACTGTTTGACACGGAGGTCCTCGGTGACGGCTTCGACCACGATGTCGGCCTCGCCCAGGGCGGCGAGGTCGGTCGTTCCCTCGATGCGCTCCCGGGCGCTCTCGGCCGCCGACTGATCGAGGTCGCCACGGTCGACAAACTGGTCGAGGCTCGCCTCGATGGTCTCGAAGCCGTGGTCGACGAACTGCTGTTCGACGTCGCGCATGACCACGCGGTACCCGTCGACCGCGGCCACCTGCGCGATACCGCTGCCCATCGTGCCCGCGCCGACGACGCCGACGGTGTCGATATCGTCGAGGTCCATAGGGTCAGTTGGGCCGGCCGGTGGGTAAGCGTGCCGCCGGGTCAGAAGTATACTAATACTGACTAATCAATTCGACTCAATTGCATAGAATTCGATAATCCACAGATGGCTCGATGGTGAAGATATTTACTCGCATCGTAGTAAGTGTCAGCCTAAAGATACTTATGCCGGGCGCCAGAACGAACAGACGACGCGTTCCAGACTACCGCCCGACCTGTCAGGGCACTATACCTACCCCCATCAATGAGCGAATCACTCGACGCCTCGGCACCGAACGCCGACGCCACGGTCGCACAGGTCATCGACACCATCGCGGAAACCACGTCCGACGTCCGGACGGCAATCTTCACGGAGCGGGGCCATAGCGACTCGGTGAACCCGACCGGCGACGAGCAGCTCGCCGCGGATCTGCGAGCCGACGAGATATTCGAGCAGCGCTTGCTGGCCATCGACGGCGTGGCCAGCTACGCCAGCGAGGAGCGTGAGGATGTGACCACGGCCACCGGCCGGCTCCACGTCGCCGTCGACCCGCTGGACGGCTCCTCGAACCTCGAGCCAAACAGCGGCATGGGGACCATCTTCGCCGTCTACACCGAGCGCCCGCCGACCAGCGGACGGAACCTCGTCGCCGCCGGCTTCGTCATCTACGGCCCGGTCACCTCGATGCTGGTGGCCCGCGACGACCGCGTCCGCGAGTACCTGCTCGAGGACGGCGAGAAACGGCTCGTCGACAACGAGGTCACCGTCCCCGAGGACCCAACCGTCTTCGGCTTCGGCGGCGGCGTCGACTCCTGGACCGACGAGTTCGAACCGGTCGCCGAAGAGATTCGCGAGGAGCTGAAACTCCGCTACGGCGGCGCGATGGTGGCCGACATCAACCAGGTCCTCACCTACGGCGGCGTCTTCGCCTACCCCGCGCTGGAATCCCGGCCCGAGGGCAAACTGCGCCTCCAGTTCGAAGGTCACCCCATGGCCTACATCGTCGAATCGGCCGGCGGGAGTTCCTCGAACGGCGACGGCTCGCTGCTTTCCGCCGAGCCCGACGGCCTCCACGAGCGGACGCCGCTGTATCTCGGAAACGACGAACTCATCGACCGCATCGAATCCGCCGTCGAGCGGTAACGCGGTCTCGACCGTTTATACTGCCGGCTGTAACAAACGCAAATAATTCTTCACCCGAGGTGGCGAATATTTTCACGAACGTACAGCCGGCAGTATTAGTACCCGAGATATATCGCCAGCGCCTTGAGGATGCTGTAGACCACGACCACGAGCCCGACGACTGCGCCCAGGACCGTACCGACGAGGCCGCCGGGCCACAGCGCCAGTGGGTTCGGCAGCCCCGACAGCAACCCGGCGACCGACGCGGGCAACAGCGACCCGCCGCTCGGCTCAGTCACGTTCGTGACCGGTGTTCCGGCGACCGACAGCTCCCCTTCGGTCGTGAGGTTCTGCTCGTAACTCCGCGTCACTGTGGCTCCCGCCGGGACCGATAGCTCGTGGGTGGCGACGCTGGTGCCGTTGAGCCGGACGCTGAACGGGTACGTCCCGTCAGCTGCGCCGCGGTTCGTCGCGGTGACGTTGATGACGACTGTCTCGCCCACGCTCGGTGCCGTCTCGTTGACCGTCACGTTCGTGATAGTGATGTCGGAGCGAGCGACCGGGTCGGTGGTCGCCGTCGAGCCGGTGGCCGGGGACTCGGTGCCGGTCGGCGACTCGGCCGTCGGCTCGCCTGTCTCGGCTACCGTCGGCCCCGAGGGCTCCGGTGCGGTTCCGACAGCGAACTGTGAGAGCCCCGAGGCCGTGGCCTGGTAGACCACCCGGTCGTCCAGCCGGCTGACGACCGACGTGGACAGCGGCGTCCAGCCGTCGGCGTTCCGGTACAGTGCGACCGCTCCGGGGGCAACGCCGGTCCGATTCAGGCTCTCTCTATCGACACTGAACCTGATGCTCACGCGGTTGGCGGGCTGGTCGTGGTCGATTTCGAACAGCCCGAACGATGAGCCCTCGAGTGAGCCGGGGCGACTATCGCTGGCCCGGAACCGGAGCGACACCGACGTGTTCGCAGGGAAGGCGGCACTGAGTCGTTCGAGGGTGACGTTGTCCGTCCCGACGAGCGTGCCCTTCTCGGCTCGGACCTGCTGGACGAGCCCGGCGCCCTCGACGGTCGCGTTCGCGTGGGTCCCGTTGTGCACCGTGACCGACACCGGGCTGTCCGCGCTCTGTTCGACCTGAATCTCTCTTGTCTCGACCGCTGTGTACCCCTTGCTGTCGGTCACCGCGAGCGTGATATCGTGGCGCCCGGCGGCCGCGAAGGCTACCCGGATAGACGGCCCGGAGAGTACGGTCCCGCCGTCGATTCGCCACCGGTAGCTGTCGATACCGTCCTCGTCGACCGTCTCGGCGGCGCTGAAGTTCACCGACGTGTCGACCGTCGTCCTGGTCGGCCCGTCGAAGACGATTTCCGGCGCCGAATCCTCGTATCGGAACTGCCGCATCCGCGACATCACCCGTTGATTGTCGTACCGGTCGATGGCACGCTCCCAGACGAAGCTGTAGGCCCCGAACTCGGGGACGGTGTAGCGGGCCTCGAACGTCGTGTTCGCGTCGTCGACAGCGGTGAAATCCGCCATCGTGAGTCGGTCGTTGGTCGGGCCGGTCACGGCGACTCTCAGCCCGCTCAGCGGCTCGCTGGCTGCGACCCGTATGTCGACTGTGGAGTCGTTCACGCGGGTCAGGTCGAAGCTGCGGAAGTCGGGGACAGACGTGTCCATCCCGGTGACCGTCTTCGTGCCGTTCGTCAGCTCGTTGCCTTCCATGTCGGCTATCCCGCCCGCCTCCGAGAAGCGTACCGTGACGTTGTTCACGTTCAGCCGGTCCTCGAGGAGCAACAGCACGGACAGTCCCCCGTCGGTCGATTCGACCGAGACGTTGGCGACGCTCCCCGAGCTGAGGGCGAAGTCGGTGGCCGCTATCGTCTTCCGGTCGATGGTGCTGTTATCAGTGAAAATAAGCTCTATCTCTTCGGGCCCCGCCTTCGTCGCGTTCTCCCACGTGGGCGGTTCGGTGTCGTTTTCCTCCCCCAGCGCCTGTGTCCCGGCCGCCGTCGCCGACCCGGTAACCGCGAGGAAAACCACAAGCAGGCACAGCAGGCCGAGGAGCCAGCCGCCGGCGCGAACTCCTCGCGCGGTCGTCGCGCGCTCCGATCTGACCCCTCGCATACGTACCAGTTGCGCGGCCCTGACTATCAATGACCCGGCACCATTACAGCCGATGATAATCAGTTCCGGCAGGGGCAACACCTGTCACCCTCCGGACCGTGTGGTATGGTATGAAGGTGCGTATCGCCGCGTCGGCCAGTCGGGACGAGGCCGCCGCTATCGCCGCGGCTGTGGCCGAACACGTCGGCGAGACCGTCGAGGTGTACGTCGGTGACAGCGACGAACCGACGCTGGTCCGGGAGGTGGCCGAGACCGACGATGCGGGCGAGGGCGAACCGGGTGACCAGGCGACCGAACCCGGTCCGACCGAGCGGGAACGCCGCCTCCGCGAGGAAATCGCCGACATCGAACGCGGTGGCCCCGAGAAGTACCGTGAACGGCTCGAAGAGCAGGGCAAACTGTTCGTCCGTGACCGACTGGAACTGTGGTTCGGCGCGGACGGCCTCGACTTCGAGGACGGTCGGTTCGCGAACTTCGATTCGTGGAGTCCGGAGAGTCCCGACGTCGACGAGTACGACCCGGACACCCGGCTGCCGGCTGACGGGCTCGTCACCGGCGCGGGCACCCTCGAGGGGCGCAAACTCCACGTCGGGGCCAACGACTTCACGGTGAAGGCCGGCTCGGTGGCGAAACACGGCGTCGAGAAGTTCCTTCGGCTCCAGGAGCGCGCGCTGAAGACCGGGCGACCGGCGCTGTATCTCGTGGACTCCTCGGGCGGGCGAATCGACCAGCAGTCGGGCTTCTTCGCGAACCGGGAGGGCATCGGGAAGTTCTACTTCAACCACTCCCGCATTTCCGGCGTCGTTCCACAGATATGTGTCCTCTATGGCCCCTGTATCGCCGGTGCGGCCTACACGCCCGTCTTCTCGGATTTCACCGTGATGGTCCGCGGGATGAGCGCGCTGGCCATCGCCTCGCCGCGAATGGTCGAGATGGTCACCGGCGAGGAGATAGCCCTCGAAGAACTTGGCGGGCCCGAGGTCCACGCCCGTCACTCTGGGAGCGCCGATCTGGTGGCCGACGACGAGGCCCACGCCCGGGAACTCGTCGCCAGCCTGGTCAGCTATCTCCCGGACAACTGCGAGGAACGGCCCCCGAGCGCCGACCCCGTCGAGCCCGCCGAACCGCCGGCGGGGCTCGACGGTATCATCCCCCAGGAACCGAACAAGGGGTACGACATGCACCGGGTCATCGAGCGCGTCGTCGACGGCGGCTCCTTCTTCGAACTCCAGTCCGAGTACGGCAACGAGATACTCACCGGGTTCGCCCGCATCGACGGCCGCTCGGTCGGGGTGGTCGCCAACCAGCCCGCCCACCGCGCCGGGGCCATCTTCCCGGATTCGGCCCGCAAAGCCGCCGAGTTCGTCTGGAAGTGCGACGCGTTCAACGTCCCGCTACTGTACCTCTGTGACACGCCGGGCTTTATGGCCGGCTCGGGCGTCGAGAAAGAGGGTATCCTGGAGGCGGGCAAGAAGATGATATACGCCACGAGCGAGGCGACGGTTCCCAAACAGTGTGTCGTCGTCCGGAAGGCCTACGGCGCCGGCATCTACGCCATGTCCGGCCCGGCCTACGACCCGGAGGCGACGCTGGCACTACCAAGCGGCGAGATTGCTATCATGGGGCCCGAGGCAGCCATCAACGCCGTCTACGCCAACAAACTGGACGCCATCGACGACCCCGACGAGCGGGCCGAGCGCGAACGGGAACTCCGCGAGCAGTACCGCGAGGACATCGACGCCCACCGGATGGCCAGCGAGGTCGTCATCGACGAAATCGTGCCGCCGGGTGACCTCCGGGCCGAACTGGCTGCTCGGTTCGAACTGTACGAGACCGTCGAGAAGGACCGCCCCGAGAAAAAACACGGGACGATTCTGTAATCCCGGCTCTCAGTTGAGCCATGGCTTCTCTACGGGCTCGAACTGCTGTCCACAGGCCGGACAGACGACGACGCGGGCGCCGTCGACCCGAACTGTTTCGAAGCGGGTGGTCCAGTCCCGGTGTCCACACTGCGGACAGCGCCGCCGAAGTGGTGGAATCACGTCGTAGCTTACACATCCAGGGGGAAGCAACTGTCGGCGAGCCGACCGGAACAGTTATTTCTCACCCGTGAAAGAGTCGAATTAACGGGGCCGCAGGTGCGTGCAGGGGGGTGCTCCGGGGGTGCAAGATGTGGCTATCTGACCGCACGGTCTCTCATGGGACCATCGAGACGTGGGGGCGTCGCGCGCTCGACCTGCTTTCGAGCGTCGAGCGAGAGCTGTGGGTCCTCGTCGTCGTGGCCCTGCTCGCGGACGTCTACCTGACACAGACCGGGCTCCAGGCAGGATTGAGAGAGGGCAACCCCGTCGCCCGGCACCTCATCGAGACGTTCGGCATCGGGGCGCTGGCCGTCTTCAAGTTCGCCGTGGTTGGGTTTGCCGGCGTCCTTCGCGAACTGGTGCCGGCCCGTCAGGCGCCGACGATTCCGCTCGGGCTGGCCATCCCGTGGGTGGTCGCTGCCTGTATCAACGCGACGCTGTTGCTGGGGCAGTAGCCCCGTCAACCGTCGGCCCGCTCGACCAGCGCAGTCCGCTCGAACGTACAGACGAGCGTGTCCTCGCCGGTGTAGGCGTCGACCTGCATCGTGACGACACCCCGGTCGCCGTCGCTGGTGAGTCGCGTTTCCAGAACCGTGGTCTCCGCCCGAATGGTGTCACCGTGGAACACCGGATTGGGGTGTTCGACCCCGTCGTAGCCGAGATTCGCGACGATGGTCCCGTCCGTGGTCTCGGGAATCGTCAGCCCGACCGCCAGCGACATCGTATAGAGGCCGTTGACCACCCGCTCGCCGAAGGTCGTCTCGGCGGCGAAGTCGGCGTCGAGGTGGAGCGGCTGCTGGTTCATCGTGAGGTCACAAAAGCGCTGGTTGTCGCTCTCGCTGACCGTCCGTCTGCGGTCGTGTTCGATGGTCTCGCCCTCGGTGAACCCCTCGTAGTACAGCCCGCTCATACCGAACCAACGCCTGCCTGACCCTTAGCGGTGTGGGCACCCATCACTTACCACGGTGGGTGACCAAGCCACACCATGGTCCGCCGAAGCGTCCTTTTCTCCCCAGGTGACGACCCCGAGAAGCTACGGAAGGCGGTCAGTTTCGAGGCCGACGTCGTGGTGTTCGACCTGGAAGACGCTGTCGTCCCCAGCGCGAAGGCGGCGGCCCGCGAGTCCGTGCGTGACGCACTCGCCGACGTCCTGCCCGCCGACGCCGAGGTCTGTGTCCGGGTCAATCCGGTCGATCGAGGCGCGGCCGACGACGTGGCCGTCGCGCTCGCCGGTGGCGTCCCCGACTCGGTCATGCTCCCGAAGACCGGTGGCGCCGAAGACGTAACACGACTCGCGACACTGCTCTCCGAGAGGGGTCTCGACTGTCCGATACTTGCGCTGGTCGAGTCCGCCGCCGGCGTGCTCCACGCCGAGGCCATCGCCGCCCACGACGCCACCGACGCGCTCGTCTTCGGTGCGGAGGACCTCGCTGGCGACGTCGGTGCGACTCGCACCGCCGAGGGCGGGGAGCTGACCCACGCCCGCCAGCACGTCGTCCTCGCGGCGCGAGCTGCAGGGATTTCGCCAATCGACACGCACTATCCGAACTACACCGACGACGCTGGGCTCCGAGCCGAGGCTGAACGCGCCGCCGAACTGGGCTACGACGGCAAGCTTGCCGTCCACCCGGGGCAAGTCACGGTCATCGACGACGTCTTTACCCCGAGTCCAGCACGCGTTCGGTGGGCCAAGCGCCTGCTGGCGGCTCGCGACGACGCCGACGGCGGCGTCTTCGTCCTCGACGGTGAGATGATAGACGCCCCCCAGATTCGCCAGGCCGAGCGGGTGCTAGAGCGGGCTGGGGCCGGCCGGGACTGAGCGCCGTACTACTAACTGCCTCTGTACCGATAGCTGACATATGGCGTCGATACCCGAACAGTACCACGACCTCTTCGAGAAGACGACGTTCGCACACGTGACAACGATGCTCCGGGACGGCCGGCCCCACACCACGCCCGTCTGGGTCGATTACGACGCCGACGACGACCGCCTGCTCGTCAACACCGAACGTCACCGACGGAAGGCAAAGAACGTCGAGCGGGACCCGACAGTGTCGGTCAGCATGACGGACCCGGACGACCCCTACCGGTTCCTCTCTGTCACCGGCGAGGTCGAGACGGTGACGGCCGAGGGCGCTCGGGCACACATCGACGAACTCGCCAAGCGATACATGGGCGAAGCGGAGTATCCCCAGCCTATCCAGAGCGAGCGGATCATCCTCCGCATCCGGGCCGAGGACGTGTTCCACGGCGGCTGAGTGACCGTCGCTCGTGGGTCGGAAACGTCCATGGCCGGCGGCATCCTTTTGTCCGCGCTCACTGATGTGTTGGGTATGTCTGACGAGGTGAATCCGTTCGAGAGTCTGCAGGAGCAGATCGACGACGCCGCCGCCTACCTCGAATACCCCACCGACGTTCTGGAGCGGCTGAAATACCCCGAGCGGCTGCTGGAGACGACGCTCTCGGTGGAGATGGACGACGGCTCCGTCGAGGTGTTCAAAGCTTTCCGCTCGCAGTTCAACGGTGACCGCGGCCCCTACAAGGGCGGTATCCGCTATCACCCGCAGGTCTCCCGCGACGAAGTGAAGGCTCTCTCGGGCTGGATGGTGTACAAGTGCGCCGCCGTCGGCATCCCCTACGGCGGCGGCAAGGGGGGTATCCGCATCGACCCACGTCGGTACTCCGCGAGCGAAATCGAGCGCATCACCCGCTCGTTCGCCAAAGAGCTGCGCCCGTTCATCGGCGAGGACAAGGACATCCCCGCCCCCGACGTCAACACCGGCCAGCGGGAGATGAACTGGATAAAAGACACCTACGAGACGCTGGAAAACACCACGGAGCCGGGCGTCATCACGGGGAAAGCGCCCGAATCGGGCGGCAGCGCGGGCCGCGTCGAGGCGACCGGCCGGTCGGTGATGCTCACCGCGCGGGAGGCCTTCGACTACCTCGGGAAAGACATCGAGAACGCGACGGTCGCCGTCCAGGGCTATGGCAACGCCGGCTCCGTCGCCGCGAAGCTCATCGAGGACCTCGGCGCGAAGGTGGTCGCCGCCTCCGACTCCTCCGGTGCTATCGTCAACCCCGACGGCTTCGACGCTCGCGCGGCGAAAGACCACAAGCGTGAGACGGGCTCGCTTGCGGGCTTCGAGGGCGCGACCGAGGAGCTGTCGAACGAGGACCTGCTCACCATGGACGTCGACCTGCTGGTCCCCGCCGCACTGGAGAACGCCATCGACGGCGAGCTGGCCCAAAGCGTCGAGGCCGACATCATCGTCGAGGCCGCCAACGGCCCGCTCACCCCCCGGGCCGACGACGTGTTGACCGACCGTGACGTGGCTGTCTTCCCTGACATCCTCGCCAACGCCGGCGGCGTCACGGTGTCGTACTTCGAGTGGGTCCAGAACCGCCAGCGCTTCTACTGGTCCGAGGAACGCGTCAACGACGAACTGGAGACCATCATCACGAACGCATTCGACAATCTCGTCGACACCTACGAGCGCACCGACGCGCCGAGCTTCCGAACGGCGATGTACGTCGTCGCCATCGAGCGCGTCGTCGACGCCGCCGAGGAAGGCGGTATCTGGCCCTGAATAGCTATCAGGGTCCGGGCTCGGAGAAGGATAAATTATTCACTCGACACACTGAATATAGGGGTATGCGGAAAGTTTCTCGCCGTCACGCACTCTCATCGCTCGCAGCCGGCGGCGTCAGTCTTCTCGCGGGCTGTCTCAACGGGTTCGGCGGCGTGCAGAGTGACGACCACCACGTATCCAGGACCGTCGACATCTCCGGCACGTGGCCGATGCCTGATTTCGACGCGGCCAACACCCGACACGTGCCTGGGGCCCGCGGCCCGAGTTCCGGCCCCACGGAGGCCTGGCGCTACTGTGCGCCGGAATCCACCGAGAACGCGAGAAACGGCATCCACGACGCCCCTGCCGTCCGAGGCGGGTCAATCTACTCTGTCGAGAGGGAGGCACTGCGTGCACGTAACGCGAGCGACGGGGCGGTCGAGTGGGAAGCGGGTCGAGTACCCGAGGGGATATACCGGGCACCGACGGTCATGGAAGACACCGTCTACCTCGTTGACTACACTGACCCGCCGGCGGTGCCGGAGGTGCTGGCGGTCTCGCGTGCGGACGGCTCGGTCAAGTGGTCCAAACGGCTCGGCAAACAGTGGGCGTTCTCCCCACTGGTCCACGACGGAACCGTCTACGGCCTGTCCAGCGGCCAAGATACGGGGCTTCTCCAGGCGTTCTCGACGGCCGACGGCACTGAACAGTTCCGAATCGAAGGCGAATTTTCGACGGTCCTAGCAGCAGTCGACGAGACGCTCGTGGCGGGATTCGAAACGGGGTCGATAGTGGCACTCTCGACGAGCGACGGGAGCGAACGCTGGCGAGTCCAGACGGGAGGGGACCAGTTTTCGACCCCGGCTATTGCAAACGGGACTGTGTACATTGCCAGTTATGACGACAGCACATCCGGGGGGAACGTAGACCTCAGAGCACTCCGTCTCAGTGACGGGACTCTCCGGTGGCGCGAGGTTCTCCAAAGTGGAACGGAGATAGCTGGACTCGCTGTGGGGGACGGCGCTGTCTATGCTGCCATGAACAAAAAGTTGGAATTTAACAACAGCACTACTATTGCCTTCGACGTCGACGACGGGTCACGTCGCTGGCAATACGACGGCCTCAATATGAATTCACCGGTGGTCACCGAGGGAGGTATCTACGTTACTGAAACTAGACAGGGCTTCGATACAGTGGAAGGGTATCTCACCGCGCTCGCTCCCGAAGACGGGTCAGTTCGCTGGCGCCACGAGACGGGTCGGAATGTGTTCGGCCCTGTCATCGTTGACGATGTCGCCGTGCTCGTGACCAAGCCCCGCAATTACACGAAGAACTTCGGCTGTGTCCGTATTCTGGCCTGACAGTTCCACCCACCGGGACCACCGGAGTTTTGTTCCACTCGCCCCAACACGATATCATGCCCGTTTTCGAGCGCGAGGTCCGTGTGTCGGCGCCCTTAGAGGACGTCTGGGAGTTCCACGCGACGGCCGACGGCCTCGTGGCCCTGACGCCCGAGTGGATGCATCTCCGCGTGGACGAGACCCGCGGGCCCGACGGGGAGGCCGACCCCGACGAGCTGACGCCGGGCTCGGTCGTCGTCTCCTCGATACAGCCCTTCGGTGTCGGGCCGCGCCAGCGGTGGGTCTCCGAAATCGTCGCCCGGGAGGAGGGCGACCACGAAGCGATGTTCCGCGACGTGATGACCGAGGGGCCGTTCCCGGAGTGGGAACACACCCATCAGTTCCGTGCGGCCGGCGACCTCGCGACCATCGTCCACGACCGAGTGCGGTACGAGCTCCCGGGCGGGCGCTTGGGCGAACTTGCCGGACCGCTCGGCTTCGTCGGGATGGAGCCGATGTTTCGGTTCCGTCACCGGAAGACGAAGGAACTGCTGGAAGCCTGATTTGGGCGGGAATACTGCGGGCTGGAACAGCCATTTCAGTGTCGACGGCGAACGGCCAGTGCATGACAGACGTAGTCGTGGTCGGCGGCGGTCCCGCCGGCCTCAGCGCGGCACTGTTCACAGAGAAGAACGGCCTCGACACGGTCGTCTACGACACCGACGAGACGTGGATGCACAAGGCCCACCTGTTCAACTACCTCGGCATCGACTCGATGGACGGGTCGGAGTACATGGAGGTCTCCCGCGAACAGGTCGAGGAATTCGGTGTCGACATCACGGAGAGCGAGGTCACGGATATCGAGCAGGGTGGTGACGGCTTCGTCGTTACCACCGCCGAGGGCGACACCGAGGCGACCTATCTGGTGTTGGCGACCGGCGCCGACCGCTCGCTGGCGGAGACGCTTGGCTGTGACTTCGACGGCGACCTCGTCGACGTGAACCTCTCGATGGAGACCAGCGTCGAGGACGCATACGCCACTGGTGCGATGGTACGGGACCAGGAGTGGCAGGCCATCATCTCCGCCGGCGACGGCGGGGCCGCGGCGCTCGATATCCTCTCGAAGGAGGAAGGCGAGCACTTCCACGACTTCGACACGCCGGCCGACGCGGCGTAGCCAGTCACCCCTAATCGGCCGACCGCTCGATAGCGCCCCGGAGTACCGTCGCCTCGAAGTCGTGGTCCGGGCGGATGTTCACGAAGTCGAGGAACTCCTCGGCGGCCAGGAGCTCCTCGGTCGTGTAGTACTCTCTGGCCGCGCTCACGGCGGCGTGGGCGCCGACGAGGGGCTCCAGCGCGCCGAGTGCACAGGCCACGTCGTAGGCTCTGGCGTCGGCGATAGCCCCCTCGCGGACGCTGGTCGCGTCGATGAAGTAGAGCCGGTCGTCGGCCACCAGAACGTTCTCGGAGCGGAAGTCGCCGTGGGCCAGGCCGGCATCGTGCATCCGGTGGAGGAACTGGAAGACGGTTTCGGCGTGGGATGCGACGGTCTTCGACGGGAGTTCGTCCAGCGTCCGGAACTCCTCGAGATACTCGAGGACGATGACGCCCAGCCCATCGTATTCGAACGCCTCGATGGGTTCGGGGGCGTTCACGCCGAGCTCGCGCATCCGCTCGGTCGCCGCGAGCTCGTGTTCGGCCATCTCGTAGGGCGTCCCGAAGTGTTCGAAGAAGCCGGCCGTTCCCGAGGAGAAGGCGCCGATGTTGCGGCCCGTAGTGAGGAGCGCGTGGACCAGCGAGTTCTGTGGAGTGATGACCTTCACGAACCAGCGGTCGTCGACGACCATCGGCGTCGAGAGCCAGTTGTCGGCCTCCAGAAAGCGAACGCGGCCGGCGGGCTCGCCGTACCGGTCGAGGACGGCCCGGGCTACCCCAACCAGTTGCGACCACGGGACTGTGCCTCGGAGGAGCCGTCGGAACGCCACGGGGTAGCAGAGGCGAGGCCGACTGATAGATGTTGTGTCCCACATGGTATTTGTCGACAGGACCCATACCAACCCCATGGAGTTTTCGCTCCCGGCCGAACACCGGCACGTCCGGACGGCCGTACGGGAGTTCGCCGAGGACGAAATCGCCCCCATCGCTCAGGACATCGAGGACGAGGGACGCTTCCCGGCCGAGATATTCGAGCGGCTCGGCGAACTCGACGTGATGGGCGTCCCCGTCGACGAGCGCTGGGGCGGGCTGGGCGGCGATACGCTCATGTACGCCGTCGTCTGTGAAGAACTGGGTCGGGTCTCCGGAGCAGTCGGACTCTCCTACGCAGCGCACACCTCGCTGGGAAGCAAGCCAATCGAAACGTTCGGCACGGACGCCCAACGAGAGCGCTGGCTGGAACCACTTGTGACCGGCGAGCACCTGGGCGCGTGGGCGCTAACAGAACCCGGTAGCGGGAGCGACGCCAGCGACATGGACACGACCGCCACTCGCGACGGCGACGAGTACGTCATCGACGGCATCAAGCAGTTCATCACGAACGCGTCGGTCGCCGGGAGCGTGCTCGTGAAGGCCGTCACCGACCCCGATGCCGGCTACGACGGCATCTCGACGTTCATCGTCTCGCCCGAGGACGACGGCTGGACGGTGACGACAGAGTGGGATAAGATGGGGCTGAACGCCTCACCGACGTGTGAACTGCAGTTCGACGAGTGCCGGGTGCCGGCCGACCGGTTGCTGGGCGAGGAAGGCGACGGCTGGACACAGACGAAACAGACACTCGACGGCGGGCGCATCTCCATCGCGGCGCTGTCGGTGGGACTGGCACAGGGAGCCTTCGAGGCGGCGAAGTCATACGCCACCGAGCGCGAGCAGTTCGACCGGCCCATCTCGAAAATTGATGCAGTCCGGGACAAGCTAGTCGAGATGGACCGCAAGATAGAGCGCTCACGCTTGCTGACCCAGAAGGCGGCGACGATGTACGACGACGGCGCCGACGTGACGCGAATCGCTTCCCTCGCCAAGCTCGACGCAAGCGAGACGGCCCGCGAGGTCGGCGAGGCGGCCGTGCAGGTCCTCGGTGGCTATGGCTACCTCACCGACTACGCCCCACAGCGGTTCTACCGCGACGCGAAGCTGATGGAAATCGGCGAGGGGACCAGCGAGATTCAGCGGCTGGTACTGGGCCGGGAACTGGGGCTGTAGCTACTCCTCGAGCCGTGGGACGACGGTGACCGGCACCGTCGTCTCGTTGAGCACGGCGACGGCGGCGTCACCGCTCCTGATGCGGCCGCGCAGCCCCTTCGGCTCGTGGCCCATCACGATGTGGGTGATGTCTACGTCTTCGGCGATTTCGAGCAGCTCGTGTGCGATGCGAGCGCCGGGTCGCCGGCTGTGACGGCCTACGTACTCCAGTGCGACCCGCGCCTCGACGGGCTCGTCGGCGAGTCGGTCTTTCAGCGCGTCACGCATCTTTTCGGCCGTCCGGTCCGCGTCGGCGTCGTCGACCAGATGGACGACGTACAGGCGCGTGGAAAGCGCCGCGCCCAGCCGTACGGCCGTCTCGATGACGCGCTCCGAGGTCTCGTCGTCGGCGACTGCGACCAGGATGGTCATACACTGCCTACGTGCCGGCAACAAATATCGTTTATCTAACAACTACGCGGAGCCGTCGATGGCCGGGTCGAACAGCTCCTCGACCGTGCAGTCGAACTGCGCCGCGAGTTTGAAGGCGAGTTCCAGCGAGGGGTCGTAGCGCTCGCGCTCGATGGCGTTGATGGTCTGGCGGCTGACGCCGACGGCCTCGGCGAGCTCGCCCTGGCTCAGCCCGTCACGGCTGCGGTACGTGTCGAGTTCGTTTTTCATAGACGGGAGCGGTGATAGAGGTAGGAGACGCCGAAGGCGACGACGAATCCGACGAGGCCATAGAATGCCCCCTGGAGCATCGCCTGAACCATCGGGGCGAACGTGTAGTCGGTGAGCCAGGTCAGCAGGCGGGCGGCTGAGAAACCCACCACGGCCACGGCACCGATTATCTGGAACGCCGTCAGACTCGCCCGCCGCTCGAGTTCCCAGTCACGCTCGTCGACCAGCTGGATATCTGTCCCTTTCCAGATGGCGAAAAATGCCAGTATACCGAGCCAGTAGACCGCTTCGCCGACTACCGGGTAGCCGAGGTTTCGGAGGACGAGCGCCACCGCGACGCCGACGAGTATCGACCCGAACATCAGCCGTCTGTACGTCTGCCGCCTGGAGAGCCAGTCAGTCGTGGAAGTGTCAGTGGTTGTCATGGTCTGTCAGCGGGTGTAAAGTGCACTTTACAGTAAAGCGTACTTTACACACCCACTTAGTTCTGGTGGACGACACGAACGCCACGAGAAAACCGTCTAGAACTGCTCAGTCTGTCGATTTCAGATTGTGGACCGGGTCGAGCCACTCGATACGTTCGGCCGTGGGTTCGAGCGCCGCGGCGATGCGGTCGGCGTCCTTGTAGGCCATCGGGGCCTCGTCGCGGACACCCTCGACGACGGATTCGGAGTAGACGCCGGCCATCGCCGCGGCGAAGTGGTCCATCTCTACCACGTCGTGGGCCCGCCGACGGCTCATTACCCGCCCCGCGCCGTGGGGCGCGGTCTGGTGCCACTCGTCGTTGCCCTTCCCCCGAGCGATGACCGACCCTTCGGCCATGTTGAACGGGACGATAAGCTGCTGGCCCTCGCGGGCCGGCGTGGCGCCCTTCCGGATGGTCATATCCCTGAAGTCGATGTAGTTGTGCACACTCTGCCAGCGTTCGCCCGGCTCGACGCCCAGCGCCTCACAGATGGCCTCGCTCATCAGCTCGCGGTTCCAGCGAGCGTACTGCTGGGCGAACAGCATATCCACATAGTAGCCGTGGGCCTCTCGCCCCTCCAGCCAGTCGAGGTCGGTGTTCCGGTCGTCCTCCCCGAGGTCGTCCCGGACCGCCTCCTGGAGCTGGCCCAGCGTGTCGAAGGCGTCCTCGATGTCGCTGCCCGAAAGCTCCCGGCGCAGGCGCTCCTTGTCGATGTAGGACTCGCCCATCCCGCCGGTGACCCAGGTGTACAGGTCCCGAGACTCGACGGTGTCGGGGTCGAATTTCAGGTACTCGGTGTACTCGTCGGGAATCTCCGCCCGGATATCGCCGATGGCCCGGCGGTCCGTCGCCGTCGACTGCCAGTACTGGGCGATGGACATCCCCAGGTATCGGGAGCCGCTGTGGACGACGAGCCAGTAGTCGCCCGACTCGCGTCCCGTCGCGAACTCCACGAAGTGGTTGCCCCCGCCAAGCGTCCCCGCGCTCTTGATAACGTGGTCGACACCCTGGCGCTGGTCGGCCAGGACGCGGTCACAGAGCGCCTCGAAGTAGTCGGCGTCGTAGCCGTCGAAATCGAACTCGATGGGGTCGATGTGTTCGCCGAAGCGCTCGGCGAAGGCCTCGTCGAACTGGTCGAAGACGCGGTTCGCGCGCTCGAAGGGGAACTCAGAGACGAGATGTGGGGCGTCGCCGTAGTCGTGGACCGACCGGCCCATCGGGACGGCCTCGCGGACTCGTCGCTCCCGTTCGGCGTCTTCGAGCGGGAGTTCGTCACCGAGGTTCGTCACCGCCATCCCACAGCCCACGTCCACGCCGACGATGTTCGGGACGACGCGGTCGGCCAGTGGCATCGTGAAGCCGATGGGCGCGCCCGCGCCCCAGTGCGTGTCGGGCATGATACGAACCGGCTCGGTGAAGGCGGGGTGGTCGATGAGGGTCTGTATCTGCTCCATACAGCCCTCCTCCACCAGCGACTCCTCGTCGACCATCACGCGTGCCGTGGTGTGGGCACCCTCCAGCTCGATAGGCATCTTGTCGGAGGTAGTCCGGACGGCGGTTTGAACTTCACGGTGGGGCGCCACCGGCCAGTAGTCAGGTCGTGGTGTGAGCGGACCCGCCTCCCTTTTCTCAGCCGCTGGGAACATGTTCCCGATTATATGTAGATTCCCACCGCATATTCACCTGTGAGGCACCGATGAACTACCAAACTGCTCCCCTGACCGACACCGTCGAATTCGAACTGGACGGACCGTGGACCGCCTACTGGCTGGCGTTCCTCCGGTTCGTGACCGGCTGGTGGTTCTTCCACGCCGGCGTGACCAAACTCATCGAGGACGGGCTGGCCTTCACGTACGGGCCGATGTACATGAAGGGGATGACCGGGACGGCACTGGGCCCCATCCCGGTCTGGATGGGCGAGAACCTGGCCTGGCTCATAGAGCCCGGCGTCCCCCTCTTCGAGACGCTCATCGGGCTGGCGCTGATAGTCGGCGCCCTGACCCGGCTGGCCGCTGTGGGCGGGGTCATCTTCATGACCCTGTTCTGGCTCGGCAACGCCGAGTTCGGCAACGGCCTGGTCAACGGTGACCTGATGGGCCTGCTGCTGTTCGCGACGGTGCTGGTCGTCGGCGCCGGCCGGTACTACGGCCTCGACGGCATCCTCGAACAGACGGCGTTCGTGAAAGCGCACCCGAAACTCCGGTACATCATGGGGTGACAACAATGACTGACACTATCCAGAAGGCGGCGATGGCACTGGGCGGCGGACTGATGGTCCTGGGCACTGCTGGCCTGGGCATCGTAGAGATGCTGGCGGGCGAGCCCTACGGCGCGGCGCCACTGACGAACGAGGCCGGCGCGGTCATCGCGACCCCGGCGGTCGACCCGGTGCTCCGGACCGGGCTCGTGCTGGCTGGACTGGCCGTGCTGGGACTCTACGCGGCCTACGCGGCGGTGACGGCAGACGAAGCGGCCGAGCAGGCGACCGCCGCCGAGACGATGGCCGATTAGGCGACCACTTTTCTCACTGCCGCTGTTTCGTCCGGATATGCTCGACGCCGGCGACCCTGCACCCGATTTCGACCTGGACGGCACTGACGGCGAGCGGACTGGGGCCTACCGCCTCTCTGCGGCGGCCCAGCGGGCGCCCGTGCTCGTCGCGTTCTACACGGCGGATTTCGAGCCCCGATGCCGGGCGTTTCTCGAAGCGCTCCGGGACACGGACTGGGCCGACCTGACCGACGCCATCGCCGTCTTGGGCGTCGCGCCCGGCACGATAGACGACCATCGGCAGTTCGCCACAGACCTCGAGTTGCCGTTCCCGCTGCTGGTCGACCACCCCGGCGTCGACGGGCAGTTCGGCGTCCAGCGACCCGACGGCTCGACGCGACGGGCTGCTTTCCTCGTCGACCGGCGCTGCCGGGTGACGTTCTCGTGGGCCGACCCCGAGCCCGGCAGTGAGACTGCCGTCGCGCCCGACATCGCTCCTATCCGGTCGGCGGTCGCGGGGCTCAGAGAGAGTGGAAAGGAGTAAGCGGCCGCCGCCACCACCACCCCGCATGGAGGACCGTTCACGGGCCGGCGTCCGTCGCACCTACGAGCGCATCGGCACCCACTTCTCGAAGACCCGAGAGTACGCTTGGCCCGAGGTCGAGTCGTTCGTCGACGAGGCCGACGCCTGTGAGACAGCACTCGATATCGGCTGTGGCAACGGCCGCCACGCCGCCTTGCTCGCCGACGTGGCCGACCGCGTCGTCGGGCTGGACGCCAGCCGCTCACTGCTCGACGCTGCCACAGAACGTGTCGGGAGCCGTGTGTCGCTGCTGCTCGGCGACGCTTCTCGCCTGCCGTTGGCCGACGATTGTGTCGACCTGGCGGTCTACGTCGCCACGCTGCATCACCTCCCCTCGGCCGCCGATCGGCGCGCGAGCCTGGACGAACTCGCCCGCGTGCTCGGGCCCGAGGGCCGCGCTCTCGTCAGTGTCTGGAGCACGGCCCACGACCGCTTCGACGCGCCCGAAGACGCCGAGACGGGCTTTGACACCACCGTCGACTGGACACTGCCCGGCGGCGAGACGGTGCCGCGGTTCTACCACATCTACGCCCCGGCCGAGTTCGAGCGGGAACTGGACGACAGCGGGCTCGAAACAGTGTCGTTCGAGATATCCAGCGGGAACTGCTACGCCGTGGTCGTGGCGGAGACCTGACGCGGCGAGCAGGTGGATAGTCGTGGTGGCATCGTCGCCGCCGGTCGGGCTGTCACCACGACAGTCCGTCTCAGTCGCTCACCCCGGCCGGCGTCGGCGCCTCGAAGTCAGGTGCGTCCCCGAAGGCCCGGACTCCCCCGTCGCCGAGGACGAGCCAGTACCCCTCGCCGCTGGTGGTGGCCTCGATATCGACGACCGGACTGTCGACCTGTTCGTCGAGCGAGCCGTGGAACTGGGCGTCACCGAAGGCGTACACCGTGCCGTCGCTGTCGACCAGGTAGAAGCCGCCGCCAGACGGTGTCGGTGTCATCCCGACGACGTTCTGTGGTACGTTCGCGCCGGTCGCGACGGGCCCGCCGGTGGGCTCGTCCGTGGCCGTCTCGCTTTCGGCCGGTTCGGCCTCGGGGGTCGGCTGTCGCCCCGGCTCTACCGAGTAGTCGGCCTCGATACCTTCGAGCGACGGGCCGAGGCAGGTGGCATCGGGACCCATCCCGTAGGTAGCGAAGGACCGCCAGACGGCGACCTCGACAGCGTCGGCCCGTTTTTGGTCGTACTGCCCGCTCTGGCGCTTGTTCGCCACCTCCGAGAGGATGGCGTCCCGTGAGTCGAGCATGCTCGGGTTCGACGGGGTGAGCTTCAGCGCGTCCACGACGAGTTGCATGGCGTCCGCGACCCCGATTTCGCGGTTCAGCTTCATCAGCGCCGCACACCAGACGGTGCCGATGGCGTGTGGGCCGGTGTAGGGCTCCGTTCCAAGGTCGTCGAACCCGTCGGGGAACGACTCGTCGTAGGGGTGTCGACGGATACCGCTCGGGTCGTCGACGACCCAGTCTCCGACGACGACGCTGTCGTTTATCGAGCAGGCCACGTAGTCGCTCCACCCCTCGCCCTGGCCGCGGCTCTGGGGTTCCAGGAGGGCTCGGGAATTCATCGGCCCCCCGACCAGCCTGTTCGTGACGCCGTGAGCGTACTCGTGGTAGACGACGCTGGAATCCAGCGCAGTGTGGCGACCAGTGCGTCGGACGAGCCCGAGGTTCATCCGTGGCTGCTGTCCGTCCACCGGTGTCCCCATCGTCGCGACACCCTGGACCGCCCCCGGGACGTACCGGACGTCGACGGCGTCGGAGGGGTTGCCGCCGCGGTCGAAGTTCCGCCGCTGGAAGTTGCCGTCGTCCTCCTGGAACCCCAGCAGGTAGAACACGTCGTGCATCACGTTCGTGAAGTAGAAGGCGTTGAGCAGCCCCTGTTCCTCGCCGCGCTCGGCGACCGGGTCGAAGACGACGGTGTCGCCGTCGAACTCCCCTTCGTAGGGGCTGCCCAGCGCGCCGAAGACCCACTCCGGGTTGCGCTGGGGGCGTACGACCGCGTTGATTCCTTCGGTGGCGTCGTCATCGACCCACTCCGGGAACGTCAGCTCGTCCGACCCGTCGGTGGCGCCGACCGGGTAGGCGTCGGCCGACTGTGGGAACGGCCGCATCTCACGCTGGTCGCTGCCGTCCTCCGGACAGACGTTCCCCCGGGCCGCGGTGTGTTGCGTGAGCGGTCTGACGTACAGTACCGACCCGTCGGCGGCGTCCACCATGACGAGGTACCGCTGGAAGCCGTCGGGCATCGTGAGCTCTATGTCCCACGCGAGACGGACGTCCTCGGGCGAGAGCGGGAACCAGATCTGTCGGGCCTTGAACGGTGCCCCGAAAGGGCCGGCCGCGAGGACGGTCGGCCGCTCGTGGATGTCGGGAAAAGTCGCGAGGACCGTCGGTTCGAACCCCTCGAGATCTATCGGTACCTGCTCCAGGGGTTCGCCGAACTGGTCGGTCATCTCCTCCGTCTCTGGCTGTTGCGTGGCCGCGTACTCGGCGGCCTGCATGACCGCCTCCTCGGCCCGTATCGTCGGTTCGCTATCGTCGAGCTTCGGGAGCGGGACGCCCCGGTTCACCACCTTCTGAATCCGGCCGTCGGGGGCGAACTGCACCGTCTGGTTCGCCTCGAATATCTTGCGGCCCCTGTACGCGGGCTGGAGTTTGACCGCGACGCCGTTTGACGTGGTCCGCTGGTACCCCGAGTCGGCGAGGTACTCCACCGGCTGCTGGTCGGGCTCGTCGACGAGCCCTAGTGCCGGGCTAATCTGCTTGATGTGGGCCACGGCCCGGTCGACGTAGTCGCCGTCCGCCGAGGGGGCGTCGCTCGACGTGACCTCGGCCGCGGTTCCGCTGGTACTGTCGAACCGGTCTATCTCTATCCGGTGGTCCTCCGGGAGGCTGTCGTCGGACACCGCCGTTGCTCGCTCCTGGAGTCGCTGTTCGCGTGTCTCGGTCTCGGTTACTTCCCGTTGCTTTCGCTGGTCGAGTTCTCTGAGTATCATGGCTAAATCGTTCGGATTGCAGGGCCGCTCGACCCGTGCTGGGTCACGACTGGCCCTCGATGTGGACGGTCCGGGTATCCGTCGCGGTCGCGCCGCTGTCGTCGTGGACAGTCAGCGTGACGGTGTACTCGCCCGGTTCCCCGTAGGCGTGTGACACCGTGTGGCCGGTGGCCGTCTCGCCGTCGCCGAACTCCCACTCGTAACGGACGACGCTCCCGTCGGGGTCGTAGGACCCGCGCCCGTAGAACGGGATGGACTCGCCCACGTCAGTGACGACGCTCGTCGCGTCGGCGACCGGCCGACGGGCCGTTCCGTGACTGGCGAAGAAGGCCCAGAAGAGTTCGCTCGCGTTCGGGCCGAACGCGTCCACGAACGAGCCGCCCGGGTTCCCGCCCGACCAGGCGTGGCCCATCCCCTCGACGACGTATTCGACGACGACCGGCCGTTCGTGGCCGTCGTGGAACTCTGCGCGGGTGAACTGGCGGCTCAACGCGCCGCCCTCGGACGTCCCGCGGACGAGACGGTCCGGAACGTACTCGATGCTGTCGTCGTCGGTGCCGTTGTCCGCAAGGTCGTTCATCTGGGTCGCCTGTTCGGCGGCGTGGCTGCCGTGTTCGGGGTCCACGATTCGGTCGGCGGAGCCGTGGACGACGATGGTCGGAACGACGCGTGACAGGTCGCCCATGGCCTCGTGTGCCGCGGTCCCCTTCGCCTGCGGGTCGTACTGTGACGGGTCGTCCATCACCGCGGTCGCCTCGTCGACGGACTCCGCGGCGTCGTACCCCAGCCCCGAGTGGATACCCGCGGCCGCGAACGTGTCGGGGTAGGCCACGACCAGGTTCGACGCCATCGACGCTCCGGCCGAGAGCCCGGCGACGAAGACGCGCTCGTCGTCGATGGCGAACTCCGTCGTGAGCTGCTCGGTGAGGTCGGCGAGGATGGCGGCCTCGCCTTCGCCGCGGGACGTGTCGTCGTCCTCGAACCAGGTCCAGCACAGCTGGAAGTTCCGACGCCGCGACTGGGCCGGATAGACGACGATGAACGTCTCGCGTTCGGCTATCTCGTTCATCCGTGTTCCCCTGGCGAAGTCCGCCGGCGTCTGGAGGCAGCCGTGTAGCATCACGACGAGTGGCACCGCTTCGCTCTCGTCGTAGCCCGTCGGCACGAACGTCTTGTACTCCAGTTCCTCGCCGGCCGTCGTCCGATGGACGCTGTGTTCTTCGGGCAGGGCGCTGACGAGCGGTTCGACGGCGGGCGTACCGTCGTGCTCTCCGGGCAGTTCTGTCGTTGACTCGGTTCTCATTCGTGGTCACCTGCTGGCGTCTCGGTGGCCGCTCCGCCGTCTGCCGTAGCATTTAATGTCATAAACACAATAACTAAGTTATAGCTCTCCTAGCGGTGGGGCGGGAAAACCGCGCGTCCGTTGGCCGCTCTTACCACCGCTCCGACCGGCACCACACTCCGGACATCGGCGGTGGCTCGATGAAAGGAAAAGCCCTTATTTGCCCCGCGGGAACATCCGTGTACAGTCCCTGTCGGGCGGTAAGACGGGACAACAGACGCGGCGGTGGTGAACAAATCGACGGGTTTGTGAGTCAGGCCGCGCGAACGTAACGATGTGCGGCGGTGGTGAGCAAATCCAACGGATTTGCGAACGACGCCGCACGAGCGAACGAAGTGAGCGACGTGCGGCGGTGGTCTAGTGGTAGGACCTGAGCCTTCCAAGCTCATGGCCCGGGTTCAAATCCCGGCCGCCGCATCCTGCGACGAACGAACGTGAGGAGCGGATGCTGAATTGAGGGATTTGAAGTAGAGAAGACGAGCGAAGCGAGTCTCGCCATCGGGTTCAAATCCATTGAGACGCAGTCGGCGTCTCACGATGTTCGTAAACGCGGAGCGGTTGCTCACTTCCGGAAGACGCAGTCTGTCTTCTGTCGCTCACCTCGCTCTGCTCGGTGAACTCCCGACCGCCGCAATTTGTGCGAGCAATCCGCGCCCAGCGAACGCTGTCGGTGAGAAAGCCGGCTACCGCTCGACGGGCTCCCAGGTGTCCGAACTGATGGTCGCGTCGGGGTTGTCGACGGCTTCGACGGTGAGGGTGTCGTCGGTCTCGGTGCTGACCACCTCGACCTGGCCACCTACTGGCCCGCCTGGGAGCGCGGCCGGTGTGTCCCGCTCGGGCGAGGTGTCGTCCTCGGTGGTGTCGACGGCCGCCTCGCTCCGGGCGCTGGCCTGAGGGCTCGTCAGCGCCGAGACGCCGGGCAGTGCGAGCAGGACCGCCCTCACGCCGGACAGGAAGCGGTCGACGAGAGAAGGGTCTGTCGGGCTGTCTCCGCCAGCGTCTGGCCCGTCACCCCGCGGCTCGTCGAGGGGTATGAGACTCATGCACAAAGATTGGGTTCGCCGGTACTAAACAGTTATGTCGCTCACAGGTTGTCCGTCTCAGAGCTCGATTCGCTCGACGATTCGGTCCCCGTTCTCGTGGCTGTTGAGCGCCACGATACGGATGCTCTCTTCGAGGCCGGAGTCGGTCAGCTTCGCCTTCAAGAGGTTGTCGACCTGATAGACGCCGGCGGCGTTGTTCATCTCTATCTCGACCAGGACGGGGTAGTCGTCGCCGTTCGTGAGCGTCACGGTCTCGATGGCCTGACTGGAGACCGTGTTGATGCCACGGCCGCCCCGCTCGTAGGGGATGCGCGAGCGGCCCCGCTCCATGTCCAGGGCGTCGGCAATCCGGACCACGCCAGCCTCCAGCGTCAGGGGCTCTTCCTCGGTGTGGTGACAGAGGATAGCGTGTAACACCTCGCCTTTCATACGGACGCGCTCGCCCACGTCGTAGTACGGTTCGAGCAGTCGGTCCAGCAGGTCGGCGGCGAGGGGAATCGAGTAGTAGGGGTGTTCGTCGCGGTGGACGACGTGGCCGATGTCGTGCAGCGTCGCCGCGAGCGCGATGACGACCGCCTCGTCTGCCTCTTCGAGGCCCTGCTCGGCCGCGCCGTTGAACTCGACGCCGCCCTGCTTGAGCAGGTCGTAGAGACAGAGCGCACGGTTCCGGACGATGCTGATGTGTTTGGTCCCGTGGTCGTTGTAGCGTTTGCGAGCCACTGGGTTGACGTTCTGGGCTTCGAGATACGCCTGCACTTCCTCGTCGGCGGCCAGCATGGCGAGGACGTCGTTGACCCGTTCGTCGGGGAACGCGTGGTCGGCGTCGGGGTCGTATATGCGGCCGCCCGCCTCGTCGTCGCTCTCACTCATGGGTCTAGCAACTGCAGCCAGCGAGAAAAAGCCGGGCGTTCAGTCGTCCTGGACCGCCGCGACTACCTCGTCGTAGTCGGGTTCGACCCCGGGGTCGTCGCTGACCCACGCGTACGTGACGGTGCGGTCCTCGTCGACGACGAACACCGCTCGCTTGGCGAGGTTGTGGACACCCAGCGCAGTGAAATCCATCGCGATGTCGTAGGCGTCGACGATGTCACGGTTGCTGTCGCTGACGAGGCCGAAGCCCAGCCCCAGCTCCTCGCGGAAGGCGTTCTGGGCGAAAGGTGTGTCGATGCTGACGCCGTAGACGGTGACGCCCGCGTCGGCGAACTCCTCGAGACGCTCGTCGAACGTTTCCATCTCGTGGCTGCAGACGCTCGTGAACGCGCCCGGGAAGAAGGCGAGTACGACCGGCCCGTCCGCGACGGCGTCTGAGAGGGTAACTTCGGCTACGTCACCGTTCGCGAGCGGGGCGGTGAAATCGGGCGCTTCGTCGCCGACTGAGATCATATCGCTGGCTCGGGGTGCAAGACAGATGAGTCCCGTGGTCCAGCCCACTCTGCGGGGTTGTTTAAATACCAGCCGGCACATAGGGTGAGGTATGCCCGACACGATGGAGGTCTACACCGGTATCGAGGTGACGGTCGAACACGTCTCGACGCTGGCCAACGGCGGCGCCCGGTTCAACATCACCGCCGAGGACGGTCGCAAGTGGCAGATAGACCTCACGCGCGGCGGCGAGACCGAGGTCGTCACGACCTGGCGCGACGGCACGCTCGCCGACCTCGACGTGCCCGACTGGCTCGACGACGTCACTGCGCGGCTCGTCCAGCAGTAAGCGCTGTCGCCGTGCCAGTACCAGCAAAAGGTTGATATCGGTGTCCCTTACTGCCGACCGAAATGCCGATATTAGTGATTTCACCCCTGTTAAAAGGCCGTTCAGGAATCCGAGGACAGACAAAAAGACTATAATAGCAACCGCGTAATTTCCCATCACAATGTCAGGGACCATCGTACCACTGTTCCCAGGTGTGCCCGGTGGGGTGGAGCTGCTCGTTATCCTCCTCATCGCCGTGCTCCTGTTCGGCGCCAACAAGATTCCGAAGCTCGCTCGCTCGACCGGCGAGGCCATGGGCGAGTTCCAGAAAGGCCGCGAAGAAGTCGAGCAAGAACTCGAAGAGATGCGCGAGGGCGCGACCCCCAGCGACTCGACGACCGAGGCTGCGAGTGACTCCAAGACCGAGGCTGCGGGCGACTCCGCGACCGAGACGACTGAAGAGAAAACCACCGAATCCAGCAGCAACTAATCGGTTTTCGGACCTTTTTCATTTCCAAGAGGGCGTGTGGCCTAGTGGACGAGGGTGAGGGGTTCCTAACCCCTAGAGCGCGGGTTCGAATCCCGCCACGCCCGTTCTGCTCCGAACGAACGTGAGGAGCGAACGGGCTCGGGATTCGAATCACGCGAGACGAGCGCAGCGAGTCTCGCCTCGGGTTCGAATCCCGAGAGACGCCGCCGGCGTCTCTCGATGTTCGCAAACGCTTCGCGTTTGCTCACTCCCGCCACGCCCGCTCTCCAGCGATGCCGTTCGAGCGACGCTATTCCACGACCACGGCGCCGCGCATATTGAACCCGAGATGCGGGGCGCAGTAGTAGAGATACGTTCCGGTCGACTCGAAGGTGTGTTCGAACTCGTTGTCTGCCTCGGCGGTCGTCTCGCTCTCGAACTCGCCCTGTTCGTGGACGACGTTGTGGCCGCTCCCGTTGCCCGTCCAGACCCACGTGACGGTCGTTCCCGAGTCGATGCGGACGGCCGGCGGCGCGAATGCGTAGGCGCCGCCGTTGCCCTCGGCGCCGACGTCGACGGTGACGCTGTCGCTGCCGGTCTCGTCCTGTATCGTGCCGTCGTAGTTGTCGGTCTCGTTGAGGTACTGGTCGACGGTCTGCTGTGGGCTGCCGGTCTCGGAGGGGACGCCGCCGTCCGAGCTACTACACCCGGCCAGGAGCCCCGCTGCCGTGGCCGCCGTGATTCCGAGGAACGCCCGCCGGTCCGGATTTGCTGTCATACGCGCACTTGACGGGTGCAGTGTGAAAACGCCACTCATTCCCGACGAGCACCTCCGGATACCTACGTGGTTCGGAGGGGGGTTCATGACGGTCCCGCGGGTAGTGAAACGTATGCGAGGTGCCAGCCGTGACGGTGTGGCTCCGGGGTGACCATCTGGTCCGCCATCGGGGTCCAGTGGCCCGACGGCCCGACGAGCGTGTGCTGCTCGTCGAGGCCGAATCGTTCGCCCGCAAACTGCCCTACCATCCGCACAAGCTGACGCTGGTCTTTGGCGCGATGCGGCGGCTCCGGGACGAGCTGCGCGAGGCGGGCCGAACCGTCCACTACCGTCAAGTCGGGACGTTCGAAGACGGGCTGACCGCCCACTTCGAGACCCATCCCGACGACCGGCTGGTGACGACGGCGCCACAGGCCGACGGCGCGCGCGAACGCATCGAGTCTCTCGTCTCGGATGCCGGCGGCACCGTCGAGTTCGTCCCCGACGAACGGTTCTGCTGCTCGCCCGAGCAGTTCGACGAGTGGGCGGGCGACGGCCGGTATCGCCACGAGAATTTCTATCGGTTCATGCGCCGTGAGACCGGCTATCTCATGGACGGTGGCGACCCCGTCGGCGGCGAGTGGAACTACGACGACCAGAACCGCGAGACGCCGCCAGCGGACTGGTCACCGGCCGACCCGCCCAGCTTCGACTACGACGATATCGTCCACGAGACAGCGGCGTGGGTCGAGCAGACCTTCGCTGGCGGCTACGAGGACCCGCCCTACGGCGGCGACTGGGCCGACCCCGAACCCTTCCGCTGGCCGGTGACGCGCCGTCAGGCGGTGCGAGCCCTGGACCACTTCGTCACCCACCGGCTCGCCGACTTCGGCCCGTACCAGGACGCGATGCGGGGCGGGGAGTGGGCGATGAGCCACAGTCTGCTGTCGACGTCGCTGAATCTCGGCTTGCTCCTGCCCGACGAGGTCATCGAGCGTGCTATCGAGGCCTACGAGGACGGTTCGGTCCCGCTCAACAGCGTCGAGGGGTTCGTCAGGCAGGTGCTTGGCTGGCGGGAGTTCATGCGCCACGTCTACCGCCGGGAGATGCCCGACCTGGCGACGGCCAATCAGCTGGGGGCCGACGAGCCGTTGCCGGAGCTGTACTGGACCGGCGACACCGACATGGCCTGTCTCTCGGACGTGGTCGACGGTGTCAGAGAGCGGGGATACTCACACCACATCGAGCGGCTGATGATTCTGGCGAACTTCGGGCTCGTCTACGGTGTCGAGCCCGCACAGCTGAACCGGTGGTTCCACGCGGGCTACGTCGACGCCTTCCACTGGGTGACGACGCCCAACGTCGTCGAGATGGGGCTGTACGGCGCCGGCGTCTTCGCGACGAAACCGTACGCCGCCTCGGCCAACTACGTCGACAAGATGAGCGACTACTGTTCGGGCTGTCCCTACTACAAGACCAAGACCACCGGCGAGGGGGCCTGTCCGTTCAATGCGCTGTACTGGGACTTTCTGGACCGCAACGAAGACCAACTCAGGTCGAACCACCGTATGGGGCTGATGTACAGCCACGTGGACAACAAGGACGAGGAGGAGTGGAACGACATTCGCGAGCGGGCCGACGAGATACGGACGCTGGCCGAGCGAGGGGACCTGTGAGCTACCTCTGGTCCTCGCGGCGACGCATCTCGTGGCGCGTGAACTGCGGCGAGCCGAGACTGCTGCCACGCGACCGGCGGAACGACCACACGAGAGCGGCGAGTGAGAACCCCGTGACCCCCAGTGCCAGCGTCATCGACGGGAGCGTCGCGTCGACGTAGAAGAGAGCCGCAACTGGAATCCCGGCGGCCGCGACGAAGCCAAGCAACAGCCGCTTTGCCATCTGTCGGGCGAGGCCGTCGCCGTCTTTGAGGACAGTCGCCAGTGTCAGCTCCCCGCGCTCGGCGATATCGAGGGCCCGCTCGGCCCGTGGCGCCGTCGTCACGAGCGACCGGGCGCCCCGGGTGACGGTCTCCTGAATCTCCTCGCGAATCGCCTCGCCGGCGTCGGCCTGCCCCTGTTCCATCACGTAGTCAGTGATTATCTCGATGAAGTCGAACTCGGGGTCCAGTGTGCGACAGACCCCCTCAAGTACCGTGGTCACGCGGACCACGAGCGCCAGGTCCTGTGGCAGGCGCATCGGGAACTCGTAGAGCTGGCTCTCGAACTGGCCCACGAGCTGCTCGACGCGATACTCGCTGATGTCCTCGCCCCGGAACTGCTCGATGACGATTTCGAACGCTTCGGCCATTACGTCGCGGTTCGCCGCCGGGTCCAGTGCGCCCATCGCGACGAAGGCGTCCATCACCCGCTCGACGTCGTCGGCCGCCAGCCCGACGTAGAACTCCATCAGCTGCTCGCGGGTACGGGGGCCCAGCTGTCCGGTCATCCCGAAGTCGTAGAATACCAGCGTCCCGTCGGCCTGCACCGCCAGGTTCCCGGGGTGGGGGTCGGCGTGGAATCGGCCGTCCTCGACTATCATCTGGATGTACACCTCCTCCAGTCGCTGGACCAGCTCACCACGGTCGACGCCCAGCTCGTCGATTCGTTCGACGGCGTCTATCTTCACGCCGTCGAGATACGTCATCGTCACCACGCGGTCCGTCGAGTGGCTCGCGACGACCTCGGGGATAGCCACGTCGTCGCGGTCGGCGAAGCTCGCACCGATATCCCGCAACATCCGCGCCTCGTGGGCGTAGTCCATCTCCTCACGGATGGTGGCCGCGAACTCCTCGCTCAGGTTCTCGAGGGTGTAGGCCTGGGCCGGCTCCGCCCCTCTGGCAAGCACCGGTGTCAGCGTCTCCAGGACGCGCAGGTCGGACTCGACGCGCTCGCGGATATCTGGCCGGAGGACTTTGACCGCGACGCGCTGGCCGTCGATGCTCGCCTCGTACACCTGTCCCAGCGACGCGCCGCTGATGGGGTCGGTGTCGAACTCGTCGAAGCGCTCGTCGACGGGCGCGCCCAGTTCCGACGCTAACAGCGGTTCGATTTCCGCCCACGGTTCGGGCGGCACCTTGTCCTGTAGCTCCGAGAGTACCTCGATGTACTCCGCCGGGAGGGCGTCGGGCCGCGTCGACAGCATCTGCCCGAGCTTGATAAAGGCCGGCCCGAGCTCGACGAAGGTCGTCTTGAGTCGCCGCGCCCGCTGGACGCGCTGCTCGCTCGTAACGTCTCTCGACCGGCCGAAAAACAGGAACCGCTTGCGGTCTCTGGCCCACGCCCAGAGGAAGGGGACGAACTGCCAGGCGACCACCAGCGCACGCCACAGGGCCCGCAGCCGAACCCCGAGACCTGACGGCTGTCGGCGCTGGGACGACTGGCTCCGCTCGGCCGGCTGCGACTCACTCACTGGGCGTGGCTCGGGGCTCTGTTCGTATGAACGTACTGGATGCTCAGGGCCGCAGTCGACCCAGCAGCTCGTAGTCCTCGTCGGGCGTGTAGCGGCGGAAGGCCAGACTGTTTGCCAGGACCGACACCGACGAGGCGGCCATCGCTCCGGCGGCCAGCGCGGGCTGGAGCAGCCCCAGCGAGGCCAGCGGAATCATCACCGTGTTGTACCCCAGCGCCCAGAAGAGGTTCTGTTTTATCTTCCGGAGGCTGGCCTCGGAGATGCGGATGGTCTTCAACACGTCGGCGGGGTCGTCCCGCAGCAGCGTCACGTCGGCGGCCTCGATGGCCACGTCGGTCCCCGAACCGATAGCACACCCCACGGTGGCCGTCGCCAGCGCCGGCGCGTCGTTGACGCCGTCGCCGACCATCATCGCCCGACTCCCATCGCGCTGAATCTCCTCGACCGCGGCAGCCTTCTCCTCGGGGAGGACCTCGGCCTGGACGTTGTCGGGGTCGATACCGACCTGCTCGGCGACCGCGCGGGCGGTCCGGCCGTTGTCGCCCGTAATCATCCATACGTCGAGCCCGCGCTCGCGGAGGTCCGAGACGGCCCGGGTCGCGCTGTCCTTGACTGTGTCCGCGTCGGCGACGACGCCGACCAGTCTGTAATCGCCGTCGCCGTCGTCCGCCAGCGCAACTAACATCGCCGTCTTCCCCTCCCGCTCCAGGGCGTCCATGCGCTCCTCGGCGGGGGCGGTGTCGACGCCGTTGTCCTCGAGGAGCTTGCGGTTCCCGACCAGTACCTCGCCGTGCTCGGTCGTCGCGCGGACCCCCTGGCCGGGGACGTTCTCGAACTCCTCGGCGTCGGCGAAGTCGACGCCGCGCTCGCGGGCCCCCTCGACGATGGCTTCCGCGAGGGGGTGTTCGCTCCCGCTCTCGGCGCTGGCGGCGAGTTCGAGGACGAACGCCTCGGTGAGTTCGGGTCGTTCTTCGAGGGTCCCCCCGTCCGCGGCAGCATCGGGGCCGCTCCCGTCGGTGGCCGGCCCGACGACCTCGACGTCAGTCAGCTCCATCGCCCCCTCGGTCAGCGTCCCGGTCTTGTCGAAGACGACGGTGTCGATGTCCCGGACCGTCTCCAGTACGTCGCCGCCCTTGAAGAGGACGCCGTTGCGGGCGCCGATTGTGGTCCCGACCATCGTCGCGGCGGGCGTCGCCAGCCCAAGCGCGCAGGGACAGGCGATGAGGACGGCGGAGGCGAAGACGACGACGGCGAACTCGGTGACGCCGACGGCGGCGGGGCCGCCCGCTGCGAGCCCCCAGATGGGCAGCGCCGCGACGAAGCCCGAGAGCGCGTCGGGGAACAGTGCCCAGACGACCGCCCAGAGGACGGCGTTGGCGATGACAGCCGGGACGAAGTACGCGGAGATGCGGTCGGCGACGTTCTGGATGTCGGGCTGGCGGGACTGGGCGGCTTTGACACGCTCGACAATCTGCTGGAGCGCGGTCTCCGAGCCGACCCTCGTCGCCTCGACTTCGAGGACGCCGTTCTGGTTGACCGTCGCGCCGATGACCTCGTCGCCCTCGCTCTTCTCGACGGGGACCGACTCCCCCGTGACCATCGACTCGTCGACTGCGCTGCCGCCGTCCCGGACGATACCGTCCGTCGGAATCTTCTCGCCGGGGCGGACCTTCAGCCGGTCGCCGACGGCGACCTCGTCGAGGGGAATCTCCGCTTCGCTCCCATCTTCGCGGACGACCGTCGCGGTGTCGGCCTCCATCTCCAGCAGCTCCCGGATTGCCGCGCCGGCCTGGGACTTCGAGCGGGCTTCGAGGTAGTTGCCAAGCGTGATGAACACGAGGATGAACGCGGCCGTGTCGAAGTACAGCCCCGTGCTCGCGATGATATCGAGCAGGGCGACGACCGAGTAGCCGTAGGCCGTCGTCGAGCCCAGCGCGATGAGCACGTCCATGTTCGCCCGGCGGTTCTTCACCAGCGCTTTGTACGCGTTCTCGTAGAACGGCTTGCCCAGCGCTATCTGGACCGGCGTCGCGAGCGCGAACTGCACCCAGCCAAGCGGCACGCCCAGCAGGGTCGCCTCGAAGAGGCCCAGCGAGAGGAGGTGATTGGCCATGAACACGGCCAGCGGCAGCGAGAGCGCCGCGCCGAAGAGGGTCAGCCGGCGCTGTTTTCGGACCTCCTCGTTCCGGGCGGCGTCGCGGCGGTCCGCCGACGACTGGCCGTCGTCACTGTCGCCGCCCTCTTGACGGACCGGCGAGTAACCGGCCGCTTCGATGGCGTCGTAGAGGTCCGCGAGTGACACGACAGACGGGAGATAGGTGACCTGTGCCTCGTCGGTGGCGTAGTTGACGTCCGCGGAGACGACGCCCGCCACCTCTTCGAGGGCCTCGGTGTTGGTCTGGGCGCAGTTCGAACAGGTCATGTCCGTGATACCGATCGTCGCCGTCTCGGTGTCGACGCCGTAGCCGGCGTCGTGGACGGCGTCGACGATATCGGCCACCGACACCTGTTCGGGGTCGTAGGTGACGCTCCCCTCGTCGGTCGCGTAGTTCGCGTCGACCGACGAGACGCCGTCGAGGCCGCCGACCCGGTCCTCGATGGTCCCCGAGCAGTTCGCACAGCTCATCCCCGTCAGTTCCAGGCGTATGGTGCGGTCCGTCATCCTGGGTACTAGTAGGGCCTACCCGTTGATGCGGTTTGTCACTGGGATTGTTAGGTGATATCGGAATGAAATTTTCGAATCGAAAGTAAAGTACCGCGAGTACCTTGGGTCAGAAATTCAGAACGGCAGCGCGTTCGCCATCGCGGTGACGGCGGTCTCCCACAGCGAGAAGCCAAAGGCGACCTTCACCGCGAAGTCGGCGGCGAAAAACAGGAACAGCCCGGCGCCGACGAAGTGGGCCTTCCGGAGGTCGAACCGGTGTGAGAACTTGTGGAAGAACAGGGCGTTGGCGATGCTGACGGGGATGATGGCGAGCATCTCACCGGTCCAGATGGCGGTTCCGAACGCGGGGTACTGGGCGGCCAGCGAGATGGTGATGAGCTGGGTCTTGTCGCCGAACTCGCCGAAGGCCATCATCGCGAAGATGGGCAGGAAGCCCCCCAGCTTGTTCGGGACCTGCCGGTCGACGACGGGGACGGTCACGTCCAGTTCGCCGCCGTCGGTCAGGACGCCCGTCGCGGCCTCTTTGTCCGGTGCGTCTTTCGCTGGTGCCGTGCGCACGAGCAGGTAAGCAAAGAGGACAAAGAGCGCAGCCGTCATCGCGTCGAGGTAGATGCCCGGCAGAAGTTCCGTGACCGCGCTGCCGAGCCAGACTTCCAGCGCCGTCCAGCCGGCGAAGGCGGTCCCCGCCGCAGCGACGACCATCGCCGGGTGGAATCGCGTCGAGAGCCCCGCGATGATGAACTGGACCTTCTCGCCGGGGAGGACGGCCAGTTGTGCGCCGGCGGCGATAGCGACGACGCCGAGCCAGGTGACCTCGCTCACACCTCGCTCACCTCTTCGGCGGCCTCGTCGGGGTTGCGGACCTGAATCGCGTCGGCGATGTGGTCGGGCAGCGCCACCGTCTCACCGCTGTCCAGCCGTACCGTCACCATCCCGATAGGGGCGACCTCCTCGACGACGAGTTCGACGCCCGGCCGGATGCCAGCGCCGTCGAGGTACGTCAGCTCCTCCGGGTCGCGGTCTCGCACGCGAGCGACCAGCAGCCGGGTTCCCTCGCCATGGTCGGCCAGCGCCGAGGCCGGAATGTCGTCGATGGGGTCCAGCGTGTCGCTGGGAATCGGGTCACCGTGGGGGTCGACTTCGGGGTCGTCCAGCGCGGCGGCGACGCGGCGCTCGAACTCCTCGCTGATGTGGTGTTCCAGAATCTCGGCCTCCTCGTGGACCTCCGACCAGTCGTATCCCAGCTCCTCGGTGAGGAAGGTCTCCAGTAGCCGATGGTGGCGGATGACCTCCAGCGCGACCGTCTCGCCCTCGGGGGATAGCTGTACACCCTTGTACTTCTCGCGTTCGACGAGGTCGCGGTCGGCGAGCTTCTCGACCATGCTCGTCGCGGTCGGCGGTGTCACCTCCAGCGTCTCGGCGATAGTCGAGGTCGCCACGGGTGGCTCGCCCTCCCGTTCGAGCCGGTAGATAGCCTTCAGATAGTCCTCCATCTTCGCGCTCAACATGGGGTAATTTAGACTCGTCTAACTGAAAAGCGTAGTGCTTCAAAACAATAATTGGGGACGGTCATATCCGTCCCCAGCCGCGTGTCACGGCCTGGACCTGTCAGGACTGGTCGTCGGTGTACGTCTCCCGGCGGGCCCGGGTTACCAGATAGAGGAACAGGTAGCCGATGGCACCCAGCACGAAAAGCGTCGCCGGAATGAGAAACGGGCCAAAGGTCGCGATCAGCGTCTCGACGACCGCCGGCAGTAACATGGCCTTACTTGGCCCGCCGGCCACATAAGCCTCGCCACGGAGCCGGACCGACAGTTTAGAAGCTATCGGGGACAAACTGACTGGTATGTACAGGCTGGGCCATCAGGGGGCCGCACTCGTCGTGTACGCGCCGCTGGGACTGGTGCTGTTGCTGCTGGGTCGGCCGCCGCTCGCTGTCGTCGGTGGCGCCGTCTCGGTCGCGCTTGCCTCACTGCCCGACGTCGACCAGCGTCTGCCAGGCGTCCAACACAGGGGCGCCACGCACACCCTTGGATTTGCGGTCGCTGTCGGCATCGTTCTCGGCGCGGTCGGCTGGCTCCTGGGCCGTGGGACCGGCGTCGGAACGGCAGTCGAGTTCGCCGCTGTCGGGTTCGCGGTCGGCACGACCGCCGTCGTCTCCCACCTGCTCGCGGACGTCATCACGCCGATGGGTATCACGCCCTTCTGGCCGGTCTCTGACCGACACTACACGTTCGGGGTCTGTCGAGCGGACAACACGCTGGCGAACTACGCGCTGCTGGGGCTCGGTATCGCGCTCACGGTCGCGGTCCTCGCAATCGCCCCTAGATGAGGTCCTGCGATTCCAGCGACGCCATCACGTCGTCGACGAAGTCGTCGACGGTCTCGTAGGGGAACTCCCCGTTGAGTTTGGTGTTCAGTTCCATCGCCGTCATCGAGAAATCGCCAGATTCGAACTTCGTCGACGGGCCAGCGGGCAGGGCCGGCACGAGGTCCATCGGACTGGAGATGGGGTAGTCTGCGTCCTGGAACGCCTCGGTGAACTGCTCGCGGAGTTCGGCTTTATCGGCCATATTATCGGTTGCACAACCCAGCCAATAAAGGGTTCGACATTGGTACACTTTCCCGTTGTTGGGAGTTTATTGGAAGGTTCGCCGCGTTAGGCCCGCCGGGCCTACGGCAGAATCGTGTCTATCTCGACCAGCGAGTCCAGCACGTGGTCTGGTTTCACGTCACTGGCGGCGAGCGTCGCGTCGTCGGTGACACCCGTCATCACGAGCGCCGTTTGCATCCCCGCTCGCTCGCCCAGCAGGATGTCGGTTCCCAGACGGTCACCGACGACGAGGATGTCCTCGGGCTCGTGGCCCAGCTGGTCGAGCGCTGCATCGATAGCGACGTCCGATGGCTTGCCCAGTACCCGGTCGGGTTCACGTTCCGTGACACCAGTGATGGCCCGGAGTATCGCGCCGGAGCCGGGCACCGGGTGGCCGTTGGGTCCCGGGAAGGTCGGGTCGGGGTCCGTGCCCAGATAGACGGTGCCGGTGTCGAGCGCGCGGAGCGCGTCGGTCATGTCGTCGTAGTGGAACTCGTCGGTCCAGGAGGCAAGCAGTACGTCGGCCTCGCCCGGTTCGGCGACCACGTCGGCCCGCCCGCGGGCGATACGTTCCCGAATCGAGTCCGAGCCGACGACGAACACGTCGTCGCCGGCGTGGTGCGCGTCGACGTACTCCCGCGTGACCACGGCCGAGGAGCAGGCCTCGCCGGGGCGGGCGTCGATTCCCAGCGACTGCAGTCGCTCGACGTACTCCTGGCCGCCGTGGAGCGGGTTGTTCGAGAAGAACGATATCGAGAGTCCGCGTTCGCGCAGGCGGTCGACTGTTTCGGGTGCCCCGGGCAGGGGGTCGTCGTGGTGATACACCGTTCCGTCGAGGTCCAGCAGCACGCCCCGGACTGTCATGGGTCCCGGTATGGTGGCATAGTTGAAAAGCCCCTCATTCGCGGCTGACCACGCCAGTCACGTCGAAGCGGGCGCCGCCGTCCGCGCTGTCGGCGAGTTCGAGCCCCCACCCGTGAGCGTCGGCGATCTGGGCGACGATGGCCAGCCCGATGCCAGTTCCGTCGTCGGCCGTCGAGTGGCCCATCTCGAACACGTCGCTCTCATCGTCGATTCCCGTCCCGTCGTCGGCGACGTAGAAGCCGTCGTCGCGAGCGCCGACGGTCACTGTCACGGGGCCGTCGTTGTGCTCGACAGCGTTGCGAAAGAGGTTCGCAAAGAGGTCACGGGCCCGTGTGGGGTCGGCCTCTATCTCGCCCGTCACTGTCACCGAGAGGGTCGCGCCGTCGGTCGCGACGTCGGCCCAGGCTTCCTCTGCCAGCGACTCGATGGCGACCCACTCGGGCTCGTGGACGGCCCGCCCCTCGCGAGCCAGTGTCAGGACGTCTTCGATGATATCGCTCATCCGGTCGAGCGACCGGTCTATCTTCGCTACCATCTCGTTGTCTTCCTCGACGTCGAGCAGTTCCAGGGCGCTGGCAGCGACGTTCAGCGGGTTCCTGAGGTCGTGGCTGACGACGCTGGCGAACTCCTCTAGGCGCTCGTTCTGTCGTTCGAGCTCCCGTTCGCGCTCGACCCGTTCCGTGACGTCCCGGGAGACGAGCTGGGCCGTGGCCCGCTCGCGGTGGCTCTCGACGGGGACGAACTGGTTCTGGTAGTGGCGCCCGTCGAGGGAGTCCGTCGTCTCGACCGTCTCGCCCTCGTCGATGGCCTCGCGGAGGGCGGCGACCCGCCGGCGAGCGATTTCGGTGTCCATCACGTCGGTCAGGCGCTCACCGGCCAGCGCCGTGGGGGTCGTCCCGAGCCGGTCGGCCAGCGAGGGGTTAGCCGACAGCAGGACCCCCTTCTGGGTGATGTGGGCGATACCGTCCGGCGAGTTCGCGACCAGTGACTCGAACTTCTTGCGTGTGCGGTCCTGTTTGACGACGCTCTCGATGCGATTGGCCAGCCGGCCGTACTGCTTGTCCTCGACGACCTCGAGTTTCAGCAGATAGTCGGCCACGCCGGCCCGTATCGCCTTGCTCGCCGTCTCCTCGTCTCCCCGTCCGGTCAGGAGGATAAAGGGCAGCGAGGGGTCCTCCTCGCGCACCGTCGACAGCAGTTCCAGCCCGTCCATCTCCGGCATCTCGTAGTCGCTGACGACGCAGTCGAACTCCTCCTCGGCCAGCCGTTCGGCGGCGGTGGCGCCGCTGTGGACCGAGACCGCGTCCATGCCGTGTTCCTGGGTCAACGTCTCCGCCGTCATATCCGCGAAGAACTCGCTGTCGTCGACCACCAGCGTTCTGATAGTTCCCTCGGCCATGTGATCTACTCGTATACCCTCCACAAACACGTTTCACCACTTGTAGCTACGGCAAACTGTCGGTGTGGTGCCATCATCTCCTGAGTCGTCCCTCCCACCGCGGACCGGCACGACCCGTCAGCCACCAGCCGACGGCGCCGGCCAGGCCGGCCAGTCCCACCGCGCCGCCGACGGCGGCCAGGGGCGCGACCGAGACCACGAGCGCGGCGACCAGTAGCGGGACCGCCAGCGCGGCCAGCGCGGCCCCGAAGACGGCAAACAGCGCGGTATCGAACAGCAACTCGTTGGGCGACAGTCCCGTGAGATAGGCCGCCACGCCGAAGACGTAGACGGCCACCCCGGGAACTACGAGCGCTCCGACCGCGACCGCCGCGAGGGGATACCACAGCGTCGCCACGGCCAGATAGAGCGCCGCTGCCGACAGCGAGAGCACGAGATACGCCCGCAACGTCCCGGCGAAGACGTCGGCGTAGGCCACCGGATAGCGCAGATACGAGCGGGGCGAATCGAACTGCGTGACCCAGCTGTACGTCGTGAACGCACCCAGCCCCAGCAGCGTTCCGAACGCGACGCCGGGCTGGGGTCGGATACCGGTCGCGCCGGTAATCCGGTCCAGTAACAGCGCCGTGACGGCAAAGAGCACGCCTATCGAGAAGACGACCTTGCCGACCGAGCCCGAGGAGCGCGCGACCGACAGCAGCGACTGTCTGGTCAGCGGGTCCGAGACGCCCGTAAAGAGCCGTTCGGTCGCCCGGTGACGAGCCGAGCCGGTGTCGTCGACCGGCTCGAAGAGCGCGATGCCGACCACCGCGAGCGCGAGCGTCGGCGCCACGCCGCGAACGGCCGTGGCCACGGATGGGTCGGCGTACAGGGCGTACGGCGTGTACGCGACGGGGTCGACGCCAAGCGCGAGGACGGAAAGCGTCCCGGCGACGAGCCCGCCCACGAACGCCGGCCGGCTCCGGGTCGCCACGGCAACGAGTGTGAGCGACAGCGAGGCGCCGAAGGCGAAGGCCGCGACGACGGCGAGCCACAGCAGGGCGACGCTCGCCGGGGCGGTTCCCGACGCGATGGCCACGACACCGTAGCCCAGCACCGCCGGCGTGAGCACGAACCCGGTGTAGTAGCAGACGTCCTTCAGGAGGAAGGTCGCGAGCAGTCGCCGAAAGGACAGCGGGAGGGTGCGTGCCGAGAAGACCAGCAGCGTCATCTCGCCCAGCACGTCCCGCAGGGCGTCCCGACCGACCAGGCCGATGGTCCCGACCTGCAGCCCGAAGAAGGCCACGAGCGCGACCAGCCCGCCCGCGACGGTATCGGTTGGGGTTCCCGTCATCGGCAACAGCCACGTCCCGACCGCCGTTAGTGCGGCCACGACGAGCGGGAACGCCGCGAAGCGAGCCCCGCCGAAGAGGTGGCTGTGGAGGCGCCACTCCTCGCGGACCATCCACCGGAACAGCGTCCCGGTCACGTAGGACCCTCCCGCACCGTCATACTCGCATCACCGTCCACGTCATGGCTGTACCGCCACCCCGCTTCCGCGGCGCTCCCCGCCGACCTCGGCGATGAAGTACTCCAGCAGCTCGTCCTCGCTCATCTCGCGGGGGTCACACTCGGCGACCAGTTCGCCGTCCTCGACGATGCCGACGTGCGTACAGAGCTCGGCGGCCACGTCGACGTAATGTGTCGAGAGAAAGAGCGTGTTCCCTCGCTCGCAGTAGTCCGAAAGCACTGCCTTGACCTGCTCCTGCATGATGGGGTCTAGGTTCACGAGCGGCTCGTCGATGAACACGAGGTCGGGGTCGTGCAGGAACGCGGCGGCGAGCATCACCCGCTGGCGCTCCCCCTCCGACAGTCCCGTCGACAGGGCGTCCAGTACGCCCGCAAACTCCAGGCGCTCGGCCCACGTCTCGATGCGGTCGTCGATGGTTCGCGGGCGCTGCCCGCTCACGTCTTCCGAGGCGCTCTGTGCCTCGCTACCCAGGTCGCGTACCTCGCCGACGAAGGTGAGATACTCCCTGGGCGTCAGAAAGCTCGGGGGGTCCTCCCGCTCGGGCAGGATGCCGATAGCTCGCTTGACTGCCATCGGCTCCGTGACCGGGTCGTGGCCGACGACGGTGGCCGAACCACCGGAGGGCTCGCGCTGCCCGGTCAGCAGTTCGATGGTCGTCGTCTTCCCGGAGCCGTTGGGGCCCAACAGCCCGAAGAGGGCGCCCTCGTCCACGGAGAGAGTGAGCCCTGACAGCGCCGTCACCTCGCCGAAGCGGCGTGTCAGGTCCGTCGTCTCGATAGCTACCATGTCCCGACCTACCGTCCAGTCCCCCCTTTAGCTGTTCGGCCCGGTTGCCGCATTTGATACTGGTCTCACGCCGGGCCCCGTCGGTCCGACGCTATCAGGACCACCCACGCGGCGAAGACCCCTGCGCCGAGCAGCTCCGGGATAGCCAGTCCGGGGCGCAACACGGGGCCGCTGGCGGCCCACCACCACCAGCCGGCGACGTGGACGGCGACGAGCGAGCTCGTCACCGCGGCGCGCCGTCGCCCGCCGGCCAGCGCGGTGCCGGCGCCGTCGACCGCCATCGCGACCATCGAGGCGAGATACAGCGTTAACGCGGCCGGGAGGTGGAGCGGCCGCCCAGCTGGAAAGAGGCCGACGCCGACCATCCCGAGCAGTGCAACGCTAAAGGGGACGACGGCCGCCTGCCCGAGTCGGGTCTCGCTCCGTCGCCAGAGGACGACGGCGAAGGGGAGCCCGACCACACCCGCGAGGACCAGCCCGCCGTCGAACAGCAGCGTCGTCACCGGCGTCGCGACCGGGTCGCCCGGCTGCCCGAGGTCAGAGAGAGCGTTCCCGGTGACTGCGAAGGTGGGCGAGGCGAGGGCCGCGCCGGCGATGCCGATTGCTGCGATGCAGACAGCGGCCACGCCGGCGAGACGCCCCGCTCGCGTCAGTTCGTCCATGGGCGCCGAAAACGGCGGGCCGCCTGTTGTAACCTTCGGGGGTAACTGGCGACAGCCTCAATCCAGCCAGAGTGGTTTGAACGGCGAGACGCCGAGTTCGTTGCCGGGGCTGTAGTGGACCAGCGGGTCACCGACCGGCTCGGGCAGGGACAGTACCGACAGCAGGTCCCCCTCGACCGTCGCCTCGACTGGCCCGAGTTCCCAGGGGTCGTGGCCGACGTGACCCACGAACTTCGTCCCCAGGGGCCCGTCACCGAAGACGCGGAACCGCTCGACGAAGAACGCGGGTAGCGAGTCCGGCGGCGCCGTCGACGCGGGCTCCTCGCCCGGCGTGTACCGGACCGTCAGCGCACGCCGACCGTCGACGTCCAGCGTCCGCTCGGTCCGGCCCTCCCCGTCGGCGTCACGGCGAGTGACCTCCCCGTCGCGGTAGTTCAGCCGGAGGAGTGGACCGGCGACGCTGGCTATCGGGTCCGTGGTGAAGGCAGCGAAGAAGTACAGCCCGCGCTGGCCATCGGGGCCCGTGACGTACGTCCGGACCGTGACCGACTGAGCCGGATTCCCCAGGTCGATATCGAACGCCGAGACGCCGGCGACAGTGTGGTGGATGGCGGTTATCCAGGCGTCGTCGGCCGCTCGCTCGACGCTGAGCCAGTTCGGTATCGCCCGCTCCAGCGCGCCCGGGTCGACGGGCCAGTGAGAGAAGCAGACGTCTTCGACGCGGACGGTCAGCGGCTTCCTCGACATATCCGCTATCAGGACTCGGGCGTCTTGAGTGTAGGGCAGGGCGTGGGGGCCAGCGATGCTGATACCGGTGGGCCGTGGCTCCGGGGTACGGCGCTCTCTCCAACCTAACGGGGTTCCCGAGATGTGCCGTCAGGTCTCGCGCCACTTGTGGCCGCATTCGACGCAGGTGAACAGCCGAACCTCGTAGGAGCCACCCGGCTTTGGCATCATCTCGTAGTAGGCCTCGTCGCTGTCGCAGTCCCCGGCCGGACAGGTTTCTTCCATCGTCTCGGAGGAGTCCTGGGTCGCATCGGCCACCTCGGGTGCCCCGTCGTCTCGCTGTCCATCCTGGGTCGCCATCGCCGCCTCGGCCTGCGAGTCTCGCTGCTCTTCGTTCTCACAGGAGCGACACACCCACGTGTCGCCTTCCGTGTGCATCAGCGAACCGCAGTCGTCACAGAACTTCATATACCGTAGCAATACTCCGGTGTCGGGTAAATGTGTTAACTTCCGCTCCGCCGCGGATTGCAGGCCACTGCTCACAGCCGCCGCAACCGACCCGCAGTCACGTCGATGCCGGGGCTGTAGTACACCACCGGGTCGCCCAGCGGGTGGTCGAACCCGTTGGCTGCGAAGAGGTCGTTCGCCCGAATCTCCGCGGTTCCATCCAGCAGCGGCCACGGGTCGTGGTCGATGTCGGCGTAGTAGATGGTCCCCGCATCGTCGGCGACGTAGAACCGATACCGGGAGACCAGAAAGGATTCCAGCGACCGGGGCGTCGGCTCGTGGGTCTCCGCACCGTCAGCGGGGCCGTAGGTCGCGTCGAAGTCGGCCCGCTGCGCGCGGTCGTCGGTCCGCCGGCTCTGGAACCGGACACCGTCGCCGGTCCGGCCCAACTCCATCGACGCGCCGTAGTAGGGCAACTCGAACAGCCGTCGGGCGAGGGCGACGCTTACGCGGTCGTCGGCGTCGAGATTGTAGAAGTAGACGCCGGGTGTTTCGCCGTCAGTGACGTAGGTCCGGAGGTTCAACTCGCCGAAAGAGCGACCGATGGGACTCCCGAGGGGCCGGATGTCGGCCATCTCGAAGGGGACGACGCCGAGCCATGCCTGGCCGTCCTTGCTATCGACGGTCAGCCCGTCGGGCAGCGTCGCCGCGACGACGCTCGGCTCGGCCGGCCAGTGCAGGAAGCCCACGTCCCGCCAGGTCATCCCCAGGAGGTCCATACGCCCGCTTGGTACTCGACAGCTATCGAACTGGCGTGAGGAGCGTCACCACGTCCTAGTAAGCCTATGGGTGCGACGGTCCCATCCGCTCGTATGGAGTTCGACGTCATTCAGGGCGATATCGCGGCCCAGTCGGCCGACGCGCTGGTCAACGCGGCGAACACCAGCCTCCGGATGGGGTCCGGCGTCGCCGGGGCGCTCAAGCGGGCGGCTGGGTCCGGCATCGACGACGAGGCCGTCGCCAAGGGACCGGTCGAGCTCGGCGGCGTCGCGACGACGGACGCCTACCAGCTGGACGCCGACTACGTCGTCCACGCCGCGGCGATGCCCGCAGGCGGCCAGGCGACGGCCGAGAGCATCCGCGACGCGACTCGGAACGCGCTGGCCGAGGCCGACGCGCTCGACTGTGACTCGGTGGTCCTGCCGGCGCTGGGCTGTGGTATCGCCGGCTTCGACTTCGACGAGGGTGTGCGCATCATCTGTGAGGAGATCGCGGCCTTCGAGCCCGATTCGCTCTCGGAGGTCGAACTCATCGCGTACGACGACGACGAGTTCGAACGGATGCGACAGGTAGCCGGGGAGGTACGGGCGTGAGCGACGGGGACGGCCCACCGGACAGCACTGGCGGTTCCGACGCGACCAGCGGCCCGGCGGAGCCGGTCATCTGCCCGGTCTGTGGGACCGACTTCGAGACGGTGTCGGTCCACGACGAGGGGCTGATGGTGAACATGCGCGACAACGACCGCTACCAGCGGGTCTGTCTGGAGCCGGTCAGCGACGATGGGACGGCGCTCATCCGCTTTTTCCACCACACACACGAGCAGACCGGCACCGACCAGCCGGGCACTGCGGGAGGGCGGATTCCGTGACCACCGAGACGGCCGGTGGCGAATCCCTGCCACCCTCTCGCTGGTGGCTCCCAATCGCCGGTATCGTCGTGGTGATGCTCGTTCAGGCGGACGCGGTCCCGGTGATGCCACCGGACCCAGTCACGGCGCTGCCGCTCCTGCCGGTTGTCGTCGCGGGGTTCGTCCTTACACTCTGCTCGCCGGTCTGTGTCAATCCGGACCGGCGCTACGTGACGGCCGTCTCCGACTGGGTGCTCTCGGGCTGGTACTACTGGATAATGCTGGCGCCGCTGTATCTCCTCAGGCGCCACCAGCACGTCGGGGTGCCGTGATTAGGGCTCGTTGAGGAACCGCCTGATTGCGACGGCCGCCTCCTCGAAGGCCTCGACGTCCATGTCGTCGGTCGTCAGGAGGACGCCGTCGTCATCAGCCAGCACCCGGACGACGAACCCCTCGCCGTGGACGCGGACGGTGAAGTCGTACGCGCCGATACCGTCCTCGGCGGTCGGCGGCGAGAGCGCCGTCCGGACCGGCGCTTCCGCGAATCCGACGCGCTCGAACTCCACGAGCCGGGCCTTGGCCTCGACGGCTCGCTGTCGCGACTCGTAGAGGTCCTGCCGGACGTAGAGTACGTCCATCGCTCCGGGAGTGAAGTAGACCACGCTCCGGAGCGTGTCCCCGAGACTCGTCCGGGCGGCACTGACGACGCTGTCGGCGAACGTCGTCTCGATATCTGTCTGGAACGGGACTTCGTACATGCCACTTCTACGCTGGCAGCAGTATTAACTACGACTGACACTAAACCGTCAGAATCCGGGGCCGGCGACCTGTCCTATATGTATCGAGCCCTGCGGCCCGTCCCGTCATCCGTTTTCCGGAATCGGCAACCGGAGCTCCCCGGTGAGGCGGTAGTCGGTGGCCAGCCACCCGCCATCGGTCAGCGCTATACTGGTGTCTATCGCGAGTTCCGGCGCGGGCTCGCGGGGCCTGACGAGGAAATCGAGCGTGCTGATGGTCTCGTCGGCGAGGTCGTCCAGGTCGGTGACTTCGACCAGTACCCCTGGCTCCCGGTCTGGATACGACAGCGTAATCGACGGCGGTGGCGAGCTGTCACCCTCTACCGGGGCGATAAGGGAAATTTCGGCCGGGGAGCTGGTCTCGGGCAGCCACATCCTGAGCGTGACCGTATTCAGTCTCGTCCCGTCTCGGTGTGGAATCTCCGTCGAGAGTGCGAGCGTCTCCCGGCTCATCCGTCCGGAGACACCGAACGAACAGAGGCTCTCACCGTCGAGGAGCCACTCTAGCTCCCGTTCGCCGGGTTCCGAGTACGTCGACGGGTCCGACAGCTCTGTCGGCCCACCGAACCCACCGCACCCGGCGACGCCGGTACAGCCCGCACCCGCGAGAACGCCGAGCCACTCGCGTCTGTCCATACGGGCCAGACAGCCGTCGGCCCGAAAACACTCACGGCCGGTCGCCGTGACGGACCAGCGACAGTCAGAACGCGCTGGCGTCGACGCTGCCGACGTACTTCCTGGCCGCCGCGTAGGCCAGGATAGCCACTGCGAGGGTCCCGAAGACCGTCGCGTAGGTCGACAACGTCGGGCTGTCGACGGCGAGCTTTGCGACCGTCGTCGCCGGGTGTTCGGGCAACACCACCGCCGCACCGAACGCCACGAGCGTCAGCACGGAGTACAGCAGCTGTGCAGGCCGTCGTTTCCCGGTTGCGACCCCCAGCACGACGCCGATGGTGACGACCAGCGCAGCGACCGCCGTGACAAAGAGCAGTATGACCGAGACGTTCGCCACGCGGATACCGTTGACCGACAGCAACAGTATCCACAGCAGCGACTGGGCGGGCGCCAGCAGCGCCATCCCCAGGGCCTTCCCGTCGACGATGTCGAGCAAGGAGACGGGCGCGACGCGCAACAGTTCCAGGGTCCCGCGTTCCATCTCCTCGGTGATGGTGTCGACGGCCACCGACCCGCTGATGAACGCCGGCAGGAAGAGCAGTAGCGGAATCAACACCGTGTAGGTGAAGCCGAAGTACGGGCTGGCAGGGACCTGGGGCGGCAGGGGCACCGGGTCCTCGTCCAGCGAGCCGGCCCGATCGAACCGCTCCTGGCGCTCCAGGGTCTCCAGCACCCGGCGGACGTTGACGACGATGAGCGTCGAGCGAATCGACCCCTCGGGGATGCGAGCCGTGACGGATATCTTCTTTCCGGGCCCGGCACTCGACTCGACGTAACTGGCGTTCAGCAGGGCGTCGACGCGGCGCTCCTCGAAGGCCCGCTGGGCGTCCCGGCTGTTGTTGTACGCCTGTATCTCCACGCTGTCGTGTTCGGCGGCCGCTTCCTCTAGTTCGTCCTGGGCATCGCCGGTGACGGCCATCTCGACCTCGCCGGTCGAGACGGAGCCGGGGTCGTACAGCGACGTGAGTCCGACCACCAGGAACGACGAGAAGCCGGCCACGAACAGCTGGATGAGCAGGGCCAGCACGATGGTCTTCTCGCGAGAGAGCGAGCGGACGTCCCGGCGGGCGACTACGATTCGCGGGTCCCGATACCAGGGGCGGTCGTCAGGCAAGGCTACTCACCACCGTGAGGTTGTAGGCGAAGTGAACGACGACGGCCACTCCGACGCCGGCGACGTAGGCCCAGCGGCCTCGACTGGCGCCGAGCGAGGAGATGGCCGCGGTCACCGCGTGCAGGGCGAGCGGGGCGAAGAGGAACAGTAGCGCCACGGCCCAGAGCGGGACGCCGGCGGGCGGTGTCGCACCCTGGACGGCGGCGTCGCCGATGGGTAGACTCTCCAGGTCCGACAGGCGGACGATGAGCAGTCCCTTCTCGGCGATGAAAAATCCAAGGCCCGAGAGTGCGCCAAGTCCGAGCGCCGACCGGAGCGTCCGCTCGTAGCGAGCGTGGGCGTAGCCGGCATAAAGGTGGAGGCTCTTGCCCAGCTCTTCGACGAGGGCGACGACGCCCAGTACGAGCACGATGCCAAGCGACTGGTTCGTCCCGAAGACGTTCAGCGACACCGAATCGAGGACGAACAGGAACGCGATGGCGCCCAGTTCGGCGACGATGACGAAGGGGATGAGAATAGCACTCATCTTCAGCGCGCTCTTGCGGCTCTTTATCTGGCCCGCCAGGGCGTCCAGTACCTTCAGCGGAATCGAACGCTGGGTGAACATATCCTCCTCGCGGTACAGGCCCGCGCCGAGGCCAAAGAGGACGAGCGCGGTAAACAGCGGCGGGAGCGTCGAGAAGGCGAACTCACCCAGCGTTATCGACCGGCCGGTGAGGTCCATCACGACCAGGGTCAGCGGCGAGATGAGCGCGATGGGGGTCACGTCCGTGAAGATGGCCGGCACGAACGCGTAGGAGGTCAGCGTCACCGTGATAGTGACCGTGACGAAGGTCAGTTCCTTGAACGACCGCGCGAACATCGCACCACAGAACGTCGCCGCCAGGAAGAGCATGGCGATGGGCAGGACTGCGGCCACCGCGACGAGGCTTCCGCTCGGGGCGATGCCGGAAAACCGAAGCAGCGCGGTTATTGCGGTCGCGACCCCCATCGCGCCGAGGAAGTACGGCAGCGTCTTCCCGCCGATGATGTCCCCACGGGAGGCCGGTGTCACGAGCAACAGTTCGCCCCGGCGGTTCAGCCGCTCGGAGAGCATCGAGGAGCCGTAGGCCTGGATGACGAAGTTCATCGGGACGATGTAGAGGAAGGCGAGCACGAGCGACTCGAATGGGAAGGGGGGTGAGATATCCCCGGGGGTTCTGCTGTCGACGTCCCCGGTGAGCTGGGCGCCGATGCCACCCAGGTTCGCGCCGCCGCCACCTGCCGCCGCGTCGCCGCTGCCGTCGCTCCCGTCGCCGCCGGCTCCGCCGTCACCGCCGGAGCCGTCGTCGGTCGCCGTCCCCTCTGACCCGGCTGTAGTCCCTCCGTCGGTCCCGTTATCCCCGGACGACGAGCCTTCGTTGCCGCTCCCATCGCCGGATGTTCCGTCATCACCGTTGGTGCGAGTGTCCAGCGCGCTCGTGCCGTTCTGTTCCTGATAGACCAGCGTCACAGAGACCGGGAACGCCGCGGTCTGGTTGTCGGCGCGGGTCATCGTCCGGTCGTTGTACGCCTCCGTACTGCTCCGGAGCGCCTCCAGTGCGGCCGCCTGTTTCTCCGTCTGTGGGCGGGTGAGTCGGTTCGACCCGTAGAAGGTGAGGTCCTGGTCACGTCGCTCGAACGCTTCCTGGTCGGGTTCCTGCACCCTGAAGCTCGGGTCCTCACTGGCGACGTCGTAGTAGGGGTTCGACTCCTCGACGCCGACGCGGTAGATGTCCGCGTTCAGTCCGGGACCGCTCCCGCTGGCCGCGACAGCCGCGACCGACCCCATCGCGAGGATAGCCAGGACCATCACCACGATGGTCTTCCTGTCGACACCGCCGGCGTTTTTCGTCACCTCCCACTTCGCGACCCGCAGCAGCTTCGCGGGTCGCATCTACTCGCCGTCCTCCCCGACGTACCGGGTCCCCCGGGTGCCGGCCTCGGCGACGTTGAGGAACACCTCTTCGAGGCTGGACTCCTCTGTCCTGATATCGACCACCTGCCCGCCGGCCTCCTCCGCGGCGGTTCGGGTTTCTTCGACGGCGTCCATGCTCTCGACTTCCGTCCGGAAGTTGCCGTTCTCACGAACTGCGTCAGGCACCTCGACGGTGGTGTAGACGTGATAGCGCGTCTCGCCGTACTCCGCCTGAAGTTCGTCCAGGTCCCCTCTGGCGACGATTTGCCCCTCGTTCATGATGGCGACCCGGTCGCAGATAGACTCGACGTGAAAGAGGTTGTGCGCCGAGAAGACGATGGTCTTGCCGTCTTCTGCTAGCTGCTCGGTGAACTCGATGACGTAGTTCGTCGTCAGCGGGTCCAGCCCCGAGGCGGGCTCGTCGTAGATGAGCACGTCGGGGTCGTTGATGAGCGACCGGGCGATGGCCACCTTGCGTTTCATCCCCTTGGACATATCGCCCAGCTTGCGCTCCTTGTGTTCGAGCTGCAGTTCGTCCAGAGTCTCGTGCATCCGTTCCTCGGCCACGTCGCCGGGGACGTCGTAGAGGTCCGCAAAGAACTGCAGATAGGAGATGGGCGTCATCTCCTCGTACAGTGGCGACTCCTCCGGGAGAAAGCCGAGTTGCTGGCGCATCTCCGTCGTCTCGGTGTCCATGCCGGCAATTTCGGCGGTACCGCCCGTCGGTTCGAGCAGGCCGGCGAGCATCTTCAGGGTTGTCGTCTTCCCGGCTCCGTTGGGACCGATGACCCCGAACACCTCACCCCGGTCCACCGAGAACGTGCTCCCCTCGACGGCGACGAAATCGCCGTACTCCTTCCGAAGGTCACGGGCGTCTATCATCTGGCAAGCGGTTATGCCCGGACTAACCTATACTTTGGTACCGTTCTATCCCTTCTGATAATGCCACTCGCAGTTGGCGAGACCGACTACGCCATCGAACAGACGCCGGATGGCCGTCGACTCCTCGTCAGACGGGCCGTCGAAGCCCCGGTCGACGTCGTCTGGGACGTGCTAACCGACACGGAGCGATGGCCCGACTGGGGCCCCTCGATAACCGCCGTCGAACTTACAGCCCGACGTGGTTCGTCTCACTCCGTTCGACGAACTGCCGTCGAGTCACCGGACCGCTACATTTCCGCCGGGAGTCGCGGTCGAGTCCGGGCGCTCGGCGCCGTCTGGCTGCCCTTCGAGATAACGTCCTGCAAGAACTACCGGTGGACGTGGAGAGTCGCCCGCGTCCCGGCCACCGGCCACTTCGTCGAGACCCACCCTGCGGGAAGTGTCGTCGGCTTCGAACTCCCACCGCTCGCCGCCGGTTACGTACCCGTCTGTCGGCGCGCGTGTGCCCGTATCGCAGCACTCGCTGAGTCGTGACTCGACAGCAGGATTCGACTGCAGAGAACGCCGGACTGGACAGTAGAAAGCCGGTGTGGAGAACTACTGTTTCGCGACTCGCGCGTCAGATACCTGATGAATGTCGTCGTCGATACCGCTGCCGTCACAGTCCTCGTTCGGACAGCGATAGTGCCACCCGTCCTCCGTCGCCGCTCGCTCGGTGAACCGACCGCCACACTCGTCGCAGTACAGCTGCCCGGCCGAGCAGGTGTCCAGATGGAGTTCGAGTTCGAGTTCGGTCCCGAATGTCCGCTTGCAGTTCCGGCAGGTGTGGGGCATATCCGAATGTTCATATTCCGCCCTTATAGCTACACCGGAACGTTCACAACGCGCGAAGGGAGCGGCAGAAAAGCCCTGTTCTGGGCGGTTTTCCGACAATACCGACAAGTTCGGCCCGCCGCTATCGTCCCCGTGTCACACGGTTCGGTGACCCTACTTCTCGGGGTATCGTGTTGTCTGTCCCACTGGGCGTCGACTATACTGATAAGTGGTAACTTGTGCCGTGATTATCTGGCCCGGACCTCGAACCTGGCGCCGCCGGCCTCGCTCTCGCCCGCGACGATATCCCACCCGTGCGACGTGGCGATGCTCTCGGCGACGAACAGGCCGTACCCTTCCCCATCGCGGGCTGTGCCGTACCCCTGCTCGAAGACGCGTTGCCGGTCCTCGGCGGGGATGCCGGGGCCGTCGTCGGCGACGTAGAATCCCGACTCGGCGTCACCCACGGTGACTGTGGCGTCGTCGCCGTGGACGACGGCGTTCTCGAAGAGCCGTTCGAGGATGAGTCGGAGACAGTCGGGGTCCGCCTGCACTGTCGCCGTGGTCTCGACCCTGAGCCGCTCGGCCGAGCCGCCGCTGTCCCGCCACACCCGCTCGGCCATCTCGGCGAGGTCGACGGGTTCGGTGCCCTCGATAGGGCCGGCCACGCTTGCGACCGTCGAGAGCTCCGACAGCAGCGACTGGACCCGCCCGACGGAGCGGTCGATAGCGTCGGTGTGTGTGTCCTCGACGTCGAGCAGTTCGAGCCGACCGGTGACGACGTTCAGCGGGTTCTTCGCGTCGTGGGCGAGCGCCCCGACGATGGTCTTCCAGCGCTCGGCCTGGACGATGCCGTCCAGCGCCGGCGTCCTGACGTGGGCCTCGATACGAGCGGCCAGTTCCTCGACCCGGTCTGCCGACCACCCCGTGAGATATTCCGTGACACCGGCCGAGAGAGCGGTCTGGACGCGGTCGCCGTCGACGTCTTCGCTGACCAGCACGACCGGGAGCGTCCAGTCGTTTCGACGGACACGCCGAAACGTCTCCACGCCGTCTGCCCCCGGCGGGTCGTCGACGACGACGAGCGCGTCCGCATCGTTCAGTTCGGCCTCCAGCCCGTCCGCGCCAGCGGTCACGACGGTGAGACGACTCCGTTCGGCCAGTCCCGTCGGTAATCCACCGATTCCCCCCGACTCAGCACCTGTGACAACGACCGTCCGTTCGGCTGCCCGCTCACTCATTCAGTATGAATTTGAAAACCTAGGTAAAGAAGCCGTCGGCCGTCTAGGGGTGTTTCGGCGGCTCTGGTTGTCGACCGGCTGAACCCGGTCGACGTGTGCCGCAGACTTCTTTTCGTACTCCGGCGGCTCTTTATACCAATACGTCTGCGGCTCTGCTTGGCGACGCGAAAATACGCGTCGCCGTTCGCCGCAGACCTATAACAATCCGTCTGCGGCTCTGCTTGGCGACGCGAAAATACGCGTCGCCGTTCGCCGCAGACCTATAACAATCCGTCTGCGGCTCTGCTTGGCGACGCGAAAATACGCGTCGCCGTTCGCCGCAGACCTATAGCAATCCGTCTGCGGCTCTGCTTGGCGGCCGGCTAAACCCGGCCGCCGTTCGCCGCAGACCTATAGCAGGTCTTCCACGTGTTCTGCTACTTCGTTCGGCGTGTCGCCGACGGCGACACCGTTGTTCTCCAGCGCGGAGATCTTGGACTCGGCGGTGCCGGTCCCGGAGCCGGAGACGATGGCGCCGGCGTGGCCCATTCGTTTGCCAGGCGGCGCGGTGCGGCCGGCGATGAAGCCGACCACGGGCGTGTCCATGTGCTCGCCGATGTAGCGGGCTGCTTCCTCCTCGTCCTCGCCGCCGATTTCGCCACACATGGCGACGACGTGGGTGTCGGGGTCTGCCTCGAACAGTTCGAGGGCGTCGATGAAGTCCGTCCCGATGATGGGGTCGCCGCCGATACCGATAGCGGTCGACTGGCCCAGCCCGCGCTCGGTGAGGTTGTCGACGACCTGGTACGTAAGCGTGCCAGAGCGTGACACAAGGCCCACGTTACCCGACGAGAAGATGTTGCCTGGCAGGATGCCGAGCTTGGCGACGCCGGGCGTGATGAGGCCAGGGCAGTTCGGCCCGACGAGGTGCGTGTCGGTCTCCTGTAGCTTACGGTAGACCCGAGCCATGTCCTGGGTCGGGATACCCTCGGTGATGGCGACGACGAGGTCCAGCCCGTCGGCGTCGAGTGCCTCGAAGCAGGCGTCACCGGCGAAGGCCGGTGGGACGAACACGACGGAGGCGTTGGCGTCCTCCTCGCGGGCGGCCTGGTGGACGGTGTCGTACACCGGGACCCCGGCCACCTCCTGGCCGCCGCGGCCGGGCACCGCGCCGGCGACGACGTTGGTGCCGTATTCGAGCATCTGCTCGGTGTGGAACTTCCCTTCGCCGCCCGTGATACCCTGTACAACGACGCGTGTGTCTTCGTCGACTAGTACGCTCATTCTTCTTCCTCCTCCGCGTAGCTGACCGCCCGCTGGACGGCGTCCTCCAGCGTGTGTTCGACCGTGACGAGGTCCTCGTTGAGAATCTCCATGCCCTCTTTGGCGTTAGTCCCAGCCAGTCGGACGGTGACTGGCTTGGGAATCTCGTCGAACTGCTCTAGAGCCTGGTTGATACCGTTTGCCACCTCGTCACCGCGGGTGATACCGCCGAAGATGTTGAAGACGACCGAATCGACGTTGTCGTCCGAGAACACCATATCCAGCGCGTTGGCGATGCGGTCGGCCTTCGCGCCGCCGCCGACGTCGAGGAAGTTGGCGGGCTCGCCGCCGTAGTAGTCCACGAGGTCCAGTGTCGTCATCACGAGGCCCGCGCCGTTGCCGATGATGCCGACGTTGCCCTCGAGTCGGACGTAGTCGAAGCCGTACTCGTCGGCCTTCTGTTCGAGTTCGTCGCCGTCGGCGGCTTCCTCGCCCATCTCCTGCAGCTCGGGCTGGCGGAAGAGGGCGTCCCCGTCGATGTTCATGACGGCGTCGGCCGCGACAACGTCACCGTCGCTGGTAATCATCAGCGGGTTGACCTCGACGTCCGCGCCGTCGCGGTCGTCCCAGAGCTGGTAGAGCGTCGTCAGGACGCGCGCGACGTCGTTGGCGACCTCTCGGTCGACACCGGCGTCGTAGACTGCCTTGCGCGCCTGGAACGGGTGCATCCCGAAGGCTGGGTCGATATGTTCGCGAGCGATAGCCTCTGGCGTCTCCTCGGCGACCGACTCGATGTCGACGCCGCCTTTCGTCGAGACCATGGCGACGGGACGGCCCTCACCGCGGTCCATCGTCACGCCGACGTAGAGTTCGTTGACGAAGTCGACGGCTTCCTCGACGAGTACCTTCGAGACGTGGAACCCCTTGAGGTCCATGCCGAGGATAGCGTCGGCGGCCTCGCGGGCCTCCGCTTTGTCCTCGACGAGCTTGATGCCGCCGGCCTTCCCGCGACCGCCGACGTGTACCTGTGCCTTGATAGCGACCGGATAGCCGATGCCTTCGGCCGCGTCGACGGCCTCGTCGACTGTCTCGGCCAACGTGGACGCGGGTGTGGGAACGCCCGCGTCGGCGAAGACCTGTTTCGCCTGGTATTCATGCAATCGCATGTCATGCGGAAGGGCGGGGCGGGGCGGTTTAAATCCGTCTTTCGCGGACGGTCCCGCCGGGTGTCTCGGTGGCAGATTCGTACAGAAATGCCCCGTAGAATCGAACGTTCCGGTAGCTATCTGGCCCGCTGTCGGTACTGCCGTGGAGTTATGTCGACGTCCCGCGCCGACTTTCCTGCCAGCGCGCCCTGGCTCGCAGGACGCCCGCACCGGCGAGCAACACGGCCTGATGGAGGGCCGTCCCGAGGGCGAGGGCCCCGGTGACGCTTACGCCGACGACCCAGACCGGCGCGCCCTGGACCAGCAAGACGACGAGCACCATCGCGGCAGCCATCGCACCGTTTCGCACCGCACAGCGCCACTCCGCGGCGAGCAACGCGGAGAGACTGGCCTCCAGTGTCTCCTCGTCCGCGAGACGGTCGAAGCACATACTCGTAATTTGGGCCGAAGCGGCCTAAATCCTCGCAAGAAACCCTGTCTTTTCAGGGCAGGAAATCGGCCTGACAGGCGGGGCAGGTGAGCATCCCACAGCGGTCGGTGCAGTGTCGTTCGTTCTCGCACAGTTCGCACTCGGTTATCTCGCCGTACCGCGGTCCGTCGCTCGTTGAGCCGTTCGTCAACGCCGATATGTCGCGACTGGCGGGATTCATCTGGGAGTCGTAATGTAGATTATCCAACCTTATAACCCCAATTTTCCCACGGTCCAGCGAGCGTAGATTACGGTGACAGTGGCGCTGCCGTGCGACGCTGTTTTGGCCATCGGGCTCGCTCGTGGACCTATGAACGAGGACGCGCTCGATTCGCTCGCGGCCGCGGTCCGAACCGCCGACACCACCGTGGCGCTGTCGGGGGCGGGCGTCTCGACGGCTTCCGGCATCCCCTCGTTCCGGGGGGAAGACGGCATCTGGAACGACTGGGACCCGAAGACGTTCCATCGCCGGCGCCTCGATGCCGACCCGGCCGGGTTCTGGGCCGACCGGGTCGAGCTTCGAGCGGAGCTGGTCGGTGGCGACCCCGAGCCCAACGCCGCTCACGACGCGCTCGCGGCGATGGAAGGCGACGGCCACCTCGAAGCGGTACTCACACAGAACGTCGACGGGCTCCACACGGCCGCTGGGAGCGCCCGCGTCGTCGAACTCCACGGGACGAATCGACGGGTGCGCTGTGAGGACTGCGGGGCGACCGAACCGGCCGAGCCGGTGTTCGACCGGGCGGCCGACGCGGCGAGTGCGGGCACAGACGGTGGCTCGCTCCCGCCCCGCTGTGACTGTGGCGGTATCTACCGGCCAGACGTGGTGCTGTTTGGCGAGTCACTCGCCGACGCGGTGCTGGCGGAGGCCCAGCGGCTGGCCCGCGAGAGCGACGTGTTCCTGGCCGTGGGGTCGTCGCTGTCGGTCCGGCCCGCCGCGCTGTTGCCCAGGATCGCCCGGGAGGCGGGCGCGACGCTGGCTATCGTTAACTTCGAGGCGACGCCCCACGACGAGACGTCGGAGTATCTGTTTCGCGAGGACGTGACGACCGTGCTCCCGGCACTCTGGGACCGGCTCTAGAGTTCGACGCTGCCCGGAATGAGGCTGCGGCTGCGCAGGAGGTTCCCGCCCTCGTCGTACACCAGCAGTGTCGACTTCTCGTACACGAGCGACTTCCCGTTGCTGTCGGTCAGTCGAACCTCGTACTCACCGTCTCCGTCGTGTCGCTGGGCCGCCGAGACGAGTGTATCCACCGCTTCGACCGGCGCGGCCACCTCGAAGATGAACTCCCCGGTCAGTCGGTCGGTCAGCGAGAGGACACCGTCCTCGGAGTCGGCCTGGTGACGGACGGCCACGTCCAGCTCGCTGGAGTCGAGCGTCGCCTCCGCCGTCTCGGTGAGACGGTCCCGAAGCCCGCCAGACGGGCCCGTGTACTCTATCGCTATCGTGGGGATACCGTCGTCGCCCGGTTCCGGCCGGAAGTCGATGGTGAAGTAGTCGCGCCTCATTCGGATACGGTAGTTTGGATGGCCGTCCCAAAGAACGTATCGGCGCGCTATCCCGTGACTGATACTCCCAGCTGTCCCAAACTGAGATACTCGCCACCCCGGTGGGGCGGATATTTTCTCGAACGTACAGCTGGCAGTATGACCGGTAGATTTTACCGGGTCGACGGTGGCCCTGCAAACAGCATGGCGTGGGTCAAATCCGAATACGCCGGTGAACTGGCAGTACTGTCGACGTGGCTCGTGGCCGTCGCGCCCTGGTCGGTCTCTATCTTCCGGGAGGGTCCGCTGACGGCCGTCGTGTTTCGGTTTCTCCCCTTCCGAATCCAGTATCTGTACGGCGTCTCCATCTCGAACGAACTGAACTTCGTCTGGGCCTGGCGGGCGATGCAGTTCCCGGACAACACCGGCCGTGCGGCCGTCCTCTGGACGCTCGCACTGGCTGTGGTGGCCGTCGCCGTCTGCGCCAGCGCCTACTACTACCATCGCGAGGCGGAGTTCACCGACCGGTTGCCGCTCCACCCGGTCCGGTTCTTCGGTGGCCTGCTCGGCGTCGGCGGCCTGCTTGTGCTGGTCGCGACGGTCTTGCTGAACCTGGCGGGCGGATTCTTCGGGACGACGATTCCCGTCGGCGCGCTGGTCGCGCCAGTGCTCGCCGCCGTCCTGCTTACCGTCGACCTGACATAGTGTCGGCCGACCAGTTCTCAGGTCTGAACACAGTTGCCGAGTCGGCGAGCGAATTTAAGTAGCTGGCAACCAAACCCAGTCTACATCCACGGTACCTATCTCTTGACCGATGTCTAACCCCGAAACACCCGAGGCCGGTGACAGCGTCCAGAACCCACTGGGCCAGATACAGGCGTGGCTCTCACGGACCGCCACCATCCTGTCGGGGACGGCGGTGCCCGAATCGAACTACGACCCGGCCCGCCACGGGACGCTGGCGCGCTTTACCGGTCTGGAGGGGTGGGAGGAACTCGAACGCTACTGGCTCAACGCGCCCTTCGCCTTCGTCTCTATCAACCGAGACCCCGAGACCGACGAAAAGCGCTACCAGGTCGTCGAGCCCTCGCTGACCGACTTCGAGTCCGAGCTCCTGGACCGACTGTACGAGGACATCCGGGGGCCGCTCATCTACCGCGAATCGGTCGATACGGACCCCGAGCAAGCGCTCCGCGAGGAGCTGTACGACCGGCTGGAGGAGTACGGCGTCGTCATCGAGGCCGAAACGTTCTACCGGCTCTTTTACTACCTCTATCGGTCGTTCCAGGGCTATGGCCGCATCGACCCGCTGATGCACGACCCGGCCATCGAGGACATCTCCTGTGACGGCTCGGACCTCCCCATCTTCGTCTACCACGACGAGTACACCGACATCGAGACGAACATCGCCTTCGAGGAGCAGGAGCTGAACAACTTCGTCATCCAGCTCGCCCAGCGGTCGGGCCGGCACGTCTCGATTTCGGACCCCGTCGTCTCGACGACGCTGCCGGACGGCTCCCGCATCGAACTGGCACTGGGCGAGGAGGTCACCCCGCGCGGGTCGGCATTCACTATCCGGAAGTACGCCGACGAACCGTTCACGCCTATCGACCTGCTGAACTTCGGCACCTTCTCCCTGGAGATGCTCGCCTATCTGTGGCTGGCCATCGAGTCCAACAAGTCGCTCATCTTCGCCGGTGGGACGGCGGCGGGCAAGACCACCTCGATGAACGCGCTGGCGATGTTCATCCCGCCCCGCTCGAAGGTGCTGACCATCGAGGACACCCGCGAGCTCTCGCTGTATCACGACAACTGGCTCTCCTCGGTCACCCGGGAACGGCTGGACGACTCCGACATCACGATGTATGACTTGCTCCGGTCCGCGCTGCGTCACCGCCCGGAGTACATCATCGTCGGCGAGGTCCGTGGCGAGGAGGCTATTACGCTGTTCCAGGCGATGAACACCGGTCACACGACTTTCTCGACGATGCACGCCGACTCCGTCCAGACGGTCATCAACCGGCTGGAGAACGAGCCCATCAACGTCCCCCGGCCGATGGTCCAGAGCCTCGATATCCTCTGTGTCCAGGTGCTGGCCCGCTCGGGCGAGGAGCGGGTCCGTCGGGCGAAGACGCTCGCGGAGATTGAGGGTATCGACCAGCGGACCGGTGAACTGGACTACTCGACGACCTACGCCTGGGAAGCCACGCGAGACACCTTCCAGGAGCGCAACAGCGAGCTCGTCGACGAGATACGCGAGGAACGGGGGTGGAGCCAGTCCGAGCTGCTCACCGAGATAAACGACCGCAAGCGCTTCCTCACCTTCCTCCAGGACCGGGGCGTCACCGACTACCGGCGCTTCACCGCGATGGTCAACAAGTACTACGCGGACAAAGCCCGAGTGATGGAGCGAATCGGCTCCACAGAGTCAGCGTAAGATGGCGCTGAACCCGCTGGGACTGGCACCGCTTCTGGTCGTCGTGGGGATTCTCGGCCTCGTCTTGCTCTCCTCGGCCAGCGAGGCCGTCGAACGACGGCTGACGCGTATCGCCCGACGGCTCTTCGGTCGGTACGTCAGTGACTCGCCGGAGCGCGAGCGCCAGCTCGAAGCCGCCTACGTCGGCCAGTCCTACCGGACCTACGCCACGCGGACCTACTTTTACACCGGGCTGGCAGCTATCGGGGGCGCCGTCGCCGGCGCCTACGCCGTCGGCGGGTTCCTCCTGCTCGTCCCCACCATCATCGACCTCATGATGGGGCTCCCGCGGACGATGGTCAACGCGCTCGGCATCCGGGGGTTCGAACTCGTCCTTTCGGAGACCCAGACACTGGTCATCCTCGTCGCGAGCGGCGTCGTCTTCGGGGCCGTCACGGCGCTTTTGACCTACGTGATGCGCTGGGAGATGCCGAAAAACAGGGCCGACGTGCGCCAGCGCAACATCGACGCGGGGATGGCCCGGACCATCGCGTTCATGTACGCCCTCTCCCGGGGAGGGATGTCTTTCCCGGAGGTGATGGCGGTCCTGGCGAAAAACGAGGAGATATACGGCGAGAACGCCCGGGAGTTCGGCGTCGCCGTCCGCGAGATGGACCTGTTCGGCCAGGACATGATATCGGCCATCAAACGGATGAACCGGCGGACGCCCAGCGAGCGGTTCAAGACCTTCTCGGAGAACCTCTCGTCGGTCCTCCAGAGCGGCCAGTCGCTCTCGTCGTTCCTGCACAACCAGTACGAGCGCCACCAGGAGGAGGCCGAAGAGCGTCAGGCGGACCTGCTGGAGTCGCTGGCCACCGTCGCCGAGGCGTACGTCACCATCTTCGTCGCCGGCGTCCTCTTCCTCATCACTATCCTGATGGTGTTCGGGCTGACGACGACGGACACCCTTCCGTTCCTCCAGTTGCTTGGCTATCTCGCGATTCCGCTCGCGAACATCGGGTTCATGGTGTACCTCAACCAGAAGCTCTCCGCGCTGGGTATCGGTGAGACCGGCACGACGAGGGCACTGGAACGTGTTACGACTGCTACGCTCGGGCGCCCGTCGGACGCCAGTGACGCGACTGGGCTGACGGACGGCGGCACCGTGCGCGAGGGGGACCCCAACTGGGCACGGTTGCGATTCCACGATCGTATCGGGTCCCTGAAATCGGCCCTGCGCTCGCCCGCTCGCACCCTCGTCTGGAACCCGACCCACGTGCTCTATATCGCGGTCCCCGTCGCACTCTTGCTGTTTGCTGTCCGTCTCCCGTCGGCGTTCCAGACCAGTTCTGTCAACGTCCGGATTCTGGACGACCTGCTGGTGCAGTCGCTACTCCTGGTGCTTGGCTCCTTTGCCGTCGTCCGGACCATCTACGCCCGGCGGGTCAGCCGCATCGAGGCGGCGACCCCAGAGCTTCTGGAACGGCTCGCCAGCCTCAACGAGGCCGGGATGACACTCGTCGAGAGCCTCCGGCGGGTCCGGGGGAGCGACGTGGGCGTTCTCACCCCCGAGGTCGAACGCATCTGGGCCGACATCAGCATGGGCGCAAACGTCGACGACGCGCTCGTCCGATTCGGCCGCCGTATCCGGACTACCGCCATCTCCCGTGTCGTGACGCTGCTGACGAACGCGATGCACGCCTCGGGCCAGCTGGGGTCAGTGTTGCGCATCGCGGCCACGCAGGCACGGGCCGACCACCGCCTGCGCAACCGCCGGCGCCAGCAGATGCTGACGTATCTCGTGGTCATCTACATCGCTTTCTTCGTCTTCCTGGTCATCATCGTCGCCGTCCAGGAGGTGCTCGTGCCGGCGCTCCCGTCGTCGGTGCCCACGCCCGAGAACGCGAACCGTCTGGCCGTCAACACCGACCAGTTCGCCCGCCTCGGCCAGGTGGACAAGGCCGCCTACACGCTCGTGTTCTTCCATATCGCGCTCATCCAGGCCCTCCTGACCGGGTTCATCGGTGGCCAGCTCGGCGAGGGGAGCCTCAAAGACGGGGCCAAACACGCCGCCGTCCTGCTGGGCATCGCCTACGTCGCCTTTGTCCTGCTCTCCTCACCGGTGGCCTCGATGACCGTCGAGAACCCCAGCGTCGAGGGCGGACAGCTCACCGTCGACTCGGCGTCGGTGTCCACTGGCGGGTTCATCGTCGTCCACGCCCAGGACGCCAACGGCACCGTCCTGGGCACCTCGGGGTATCTCGAACCCGGCTCGCACGAGGACGTGGTGATCACGCTCGACCAACAGCCGCCCGACCGGCAGCCGCTGGTGCTGGTCGCCCATCGGGACACCAACGAGAACCAGCGGCTGGACTACGACTTCGAGAACCCGGGTGAGACCGACGGGCCGTATCCCGCGGCCGGGCAGAGCGAATTCGTCTCCATAACCGTGGAATTGCCCGAAGAGAGAAGGTAGTGTCGGGCGTCAGCGGGGAGAGAGCGGACCGAGGAGCGATTACTGCCCGAGGTCGGAGAGGACCGCGGCGACCGAGTCCGGAGCCGACTGAATCCCCACGTGGCCGGCGTCGACCTCGACGAGGCGGCTCTCCGGGAGGCGAGTTTCGAGCTCTTGGGCAGCCCCACGGAGATGGGGGGCGCTTTGCTCGCCTGTCAGCAGTGCCACCGGGGAGTCGATGTCTGGTGCCTCCGGCAGTTCGTAGGCGTCGAGTGCGGCCTGCTCACGGAGGACCGTGTCGGCGAGCGCGAAGTCGATGCCGTCCGGCCAGACCGGGAGCCGTTCGGGGTCGGGGATACCGACCTCCTCCCGGTAGAACAGTTTCATCGCGCCCACCCGGTCACCGGCCACACAGTGCTCTCGTAACCGTCCCGTCAGGTCATCGGTGTCACGGTCACCGACTGGTACAGGCGGTTCGTACAGCACCAGTCGGTCGATATCCGTCTCCCGGGCCGTCTCCAGAGCGACGACGGCACCGTAGGAGTGACCGAAGACGGACACGTCGCCGTCGATGTCGTCGAGGACCGCACGCAGGTCGGCTACTTCGCGAGCCAGACTGTACGCCGCGGCGTCGCCGCTGTCGCCCCGGCCCCGTCGGTCGGGGACGACGAATCTGAACTCGGGACCGAGCGCGCGGCGAAGCGGCTCCCAGGCGTGGCGTGTCGCCGACCCGCCGTGGAGGAGGACGAGCGGGTGGCCGTCGCCGTGGTCTTCGTATGCGATACTGGTACCGTCTGTCGATGTCACTGTCTGCATTCCGGACCTACTGGTCCGTGACCGCGAGGAAAGGCCCTGACTCGCAATACTCCGGCCGTTTAAGTACTCTCCCCAGCGGGCAGCGGCGACCACGTCCGCGCGACCGTCTCCTCGATGAGCTCCGTCTGGGCACGCCGGAGGCGTTCGGACAGCGCCGACGGAGACAGCGACAGTTCCGCGGCGACCGCCGCGAGCGACGCCGCACGGGGAATGTCGAAGTAGCCCATCGCGTAGGCCGTCCGAAGCGCCTCGCGCTGGCGGTCGGTCAGCCCCTCGCCCGGTGGCTCCGGGTCGCCGTCCTCGGTGAGTCGGCGGAGCGTAAACCGGTCTTCCTGCTGCCAGAACGCCCTGAACTGGTCGAAGGCCGCCCGGTCGGCGAACCAGCCGGTCTGTCGCCAGCCGTCGGCGGTCACCTCGATTCGCTCGACGATAGCGTCGGCCGTCGCGAGCTGTTCCAGTCCGTCGAGGTCCTCGAGGTGGGCGCCCAGCTGTTCCTCGAAACTCAGTGCCGGACGGAGCTGGTAGTGGCGGGTGTCGCCAGCCCGGCCGACGAGCGTCCAGTGGTCGACGTCGTGAGCGCTATCGAAGGCCGACTCGACCGACCCGTCGGGGTCGCCGGTGACGGTGACCAGAAACCGTGGTCGGTTCCCGTGGTTGTACTGCAGTTCCAGTACGAGCGTCGCCGTCGGTCTCGCGGCTGCGACGCCGACCAGCGGGAGCGCTTCGCAGGCGATATCGAACTCGGCGACGAGACCCATAGGGGCGACTCAGTGCTGACACTGATATATCGGTCGAACTCCGGTAGCGACGCTGGTGCCGGCCCCGCGACACCGACGGCCCGTCGGGTCGTGGGGACCGACAGTCGTAACTCGGCGCTGGCACAACGGTGGGTATGACCATCCGTCACGACGGCATCACCGCGGAGTGGCTCGGCTACGCGACGCTTCGCCTGGCGAGCGACGACACCGTCGTCTATCTCGACCCCGGCCGCTACGGCGTGCTCACCGGCGAGTGGGAGCCGGACACTCCTGGCGTCGGGCATCCGCCGGCACGGGACTACGCGCCCCGGGACGGTGACATCGTCTGTGTGACCCACGTCCACCACTACGACCCGGACGGCATCCGCCGTGTGGCCAGCGAGGACGCCACGGTCGTCGCGTTCGACGGCATCAACGTCCACGCGACCGACCGCGACCTCGACCGGTTCGCGGACCTCGACTACGACGTCCGAACGGTGTCGATGGAAGCGGAGCTCCTCGTCGACGGCGTCCCCATCTGGACGATGCCGGCGTACAACCGCGAGGACGGCCCGAACGTTCGCGCCGACGGCAGCCCCATCCACCCGAAGGGTATCGGCTGTGGCTTCCTCCTCGCGCTCGACGACACACGGGTGTTCTGGCCCGGTGACACCGACGTCCTCGATGGCCACGCGGAACTGGACGTCTCGCTGTTCTGTCCCTCCATCGCGAGCAGCTTCACGATGGACCGTCACGACGCCGCCGACCTCGCCGAGGCGATGGACCCCGACCTCGTCCTCCCGATTCACTACAACACGTTCGAGGCGCTCGAAGCCGATTCGGGAGCGTTCGCCGAGGACGTCGCGAAACGCGGCGTCCCGGTCGTGCTGGACGAACAGTAGCCGGCCCTGTCGAGATAGTAGTGTTCGAGTACCGCCACCCCCGGGACAGCGCTGTCTCTGTCGCGCCCGGAACCCGACGACAGCTTGTACTCTGCCATATTTATTAACATGTAGGGAATTTAGACTACATATGCAACTCTGATTCGGAAAATAACTGAAAACTCGAATATATTCCCAATACCCAACTTATTGAACATTCTTGGCAGCAAAACTATTATGTCTGCTGTCCGAAATTAGCCCAATGCCCGTCGCCGACGAACTTACTCTCTCCGAGCTACTCGAACTGCTCAGCCACCGTCGTCGCCGCTTCGTTCTCGGTACCCTCGACGAGACAGATGGCGACGTGCCGATGGACTCGCTGGCAAAGCGTCTCGCAGCATGGGAGGAGAGTGATTCACCGGCGGACGCAACTCCACCCGCTGTCGAGGACGTGAAACTGTCGCTCTACCACACGCATCTCCCGAAACTCGAAACGGCCGGCCTCGTCACGTTCGACTCGAGACACGTCCGTTACGACGTGGGCGAGCCGACGCCGACCGACCTGTCACTGGACGGGCTCCTCCAGGAAGAACGAGAGCTGATGCTCGCAAACTGCTGCTGAACGGGTCTGTCGTCCCTTTCCTGGACAACGGACAGCAGACTCACGACACCTCTGTGAGCGACTCGAACTCGCTCCAGCACTCACAGTCTAAGTCGTCGATAGAAGAGACCTCGTCGGGAAACGAGGAGATGGGCATCCCGTCGTCGAACTCCCCGCAGTCCTCCCGGTGCAGGGAGAAGTCGTCGCTCGACATGACTGGCATACGCCCAGCTACGGAGTGGCAGCGTAAAACACGTTTGGAGCCGCCGAAATTGGCCGTCAGACCTATTGGATGACGCCCATCTCAGTGAGACGTTCCGGGAGGTACGTATCAGTCACGAAGTCGAGCCCACGGGAGGCCAGCGCCTGCTGTTCGGCTTTCTTCCCGATGTCGAGCTGGAGCTCGATCTGCTCTTTCCAGAACTCCGTCTGGAAGCGTGGGTCCTCGAGCTCCGATTCCAGCGCGTTGATGTCCGAATCGGACAGTGGGTCCGTCGGGAGGTCGTACTCCACGATGTCGGCCGGTCGGATACCGATGAACTGCGCCTCGGGCGTCGCCAGGTGCTCCGAGAGATGCGCCGACTTGATAGAGCCGTAGGCGACCGAGCCGTAGATACGGTACGACCAGGGGTCCCCGTCAGTAAAGACCGTCACCGGGAGTTCCAATTCGTCGTGGAGCCGTTTGGTGATGCGGCGGGTCGCCCGCGCCGGCTGGCCCTTGAGGTGGACGACGATGACGTTGTACTCCTCGTCGAAGCCGTTCTCGACGAGCCGGTCGCGCATCCCACCGGTCTCCACGCAGAGGACGAAGTCGGCGTCGTTCTCCAGGAACTCGATGGTGTCTGGGTTGTTCGGAATCTGGTAGCCGCCTTCGCCCACGTCCTTCTGGCAGTGTATCTCCCGCTCACCGCGGCGGGTCTGCTCGCGGAGCTTCAGCGGGCCCATGATGGTCGCGCCGGACTCCTCGGGGCGCATGTGGAAGTCCTCGCGGGTCACGTCGGAGACGATTTCTAAGTCCTCGATGAGGTCGTTTGACTCGTCCTGGCTGTTGAACTGTGCCTCCTCTAGGTCCCACGACTCCGAGAGGTAGTACAGTTCACGCAGGGTCGACGAACGGTCCTCTTCCAGTTGCTGGGCGAGGAAATCGATGGCGTACGTGGCTTTGAGCAGCTTCTCGGCGCCGGAGACGGTCTTGGCCGACCGGGTCGACTTGCGGTCCCCGTACACCCAGACGTTCATGTCCTCGTCGTACTCGATGTTCGATTTGGTCCGCGTCGGGATGGACATCGTCGGCACGTCCCCTTCGGCAAACTGGTCGTAGAACTCCTCGGCGAGGTCGATGAGCTTCTCGCGGGCAACCTCTTCCTGTGTCTTGGTCTCTGAACTCATTGTCAGGCGTCCACCGTCAGTTTCTCGTCCTCGATGCCGTCGACCGAGACGGTAAAGTCGGCCGATTCGTCCACGCTATACTCCAGTACCGCTTTCTCGCCGGCCGCCACCGTCGGCGACCACTTAACGAACCACTCGCCGTCCATCTCGACGACCTGTGCGCCGTTGGTGTCTTCGGGCTCGACGGTGACGATGTCGGTCACGTCGAGTTCGGCGTTGGTGTCGTCGTTGTTCTCGACCACCAGCCGCACCGTTCCGTCCTCGACAACCCGTTCGACGAGGACGTTGTTCATGATGCGGGCCAGCGAGTCGTCGATGTTCAGCTCCTCGCTTTCCGTGACCTCGGTGAGCTTCTCGGCCATCTCCGGGAGGATGGTCGCCAGCTTGTCCTGTTTCTCCCGGCGCTGTTGCATCGACTGGCGCTTGTTCAGGTAGCTCTTGAGTTCGCGGGCTGCCTCCCGGATGGCGAGCTCTATCTCGTCTTCCATCTCGGGGACGTTCGCGATGGCGTCCTTGGATTCGCTGGTGAAGGGGACGTTCGTCGACGCGACGTGGACCATGATGACCGCTGGCCCGTTCGGGATGCCGGAGCCGCCGGGCTGGTCCAGGTTGTAGTTGCGCCAGTTGATGTTCTTGACCACGTCCGTCGTGGCACACGCCCCGCGCTGGTAGACCAGCGGGACGCGGTTTGCGAAGCGCCGTACCTCCACGGACCCCTCGGCGGGGAGGTCCCCGCCGTAGGCGATGCCGGCCTCGACGATGAACGGGTCGCCGCCGTGGACCGCCGCGTCCCGAGTGGAGGCGGCGTAGAAGTCGGCGTCGTACTCCTTGCGGAGGCCGGACTCGACCAGCTCGTCCGTGATGGGGGCCAGACAGTCCGTCGGCGGCGCGATGATGTCGGTCTCGCGCATCGCCGTCAGGAGCTGACTGGCCGTGTCGCGGTCGCCCGCCACGTCGGTGACCTTGGGCGGGTCGTCCGGCACGCGACCGGCGACGTCCCACAGCTCGTCGGTGATGTTCTCCCGGGCCGTCTCGCCGAAGGTCACGTCGTCGTGCTCTTCGGTCATGTCCGCGGCACGGTCGACGTACTCGCGGAACTCGTCGCGGGTCAGGCGGTGGCGACCTTCGTCGTTGTCCTCGGCCGTCGAGGGGTCAGCGAACTTCTCGGCCAGCCGCGAGGCGAGTCCCTCGACGGCGGCGTCGTCCTTTCGTACTGTGGTCGCAGCGTCGACCAGTTCGTAGAGATCGCTCGACTGCTCGGCGGTGACGGCAGTCCAGGCGGCTTCGACGGCGTTCGCTCGGACTGCGGAGCCGAACGTCTTGTCGTGGTCGGCTTCGGCCTCGTCGGCTGCCTCGTCGACGATTGCGACGATGTCGTGGTGGGCGACACGGCCGCGGTCTTCGATAGCGTCGGTGACCGCGTCGGCAAAGGCCGCGGTGGCGGTCGCGCCCTTGTTCGCGACGGCGTCCTCGACGGCCGCCGCGATATCGGCGTCCTCGTGGCTCGCGGGCGGTGACCAGGCCATCCCGCGACCGAAGTGGCGGTCGTTGAAGTTCGCGATGACGCTGTCGGCCGTCTTCTGGCCGACACGGGTGAACTCGCCCTGCATGAACCCCGAAATCGAGTACGAATCGGTGGCCTCCAGCATCTTCAGGAGCGTCCCGAGTTCGACGCCGTGAGGGTGGGGCCGAATCTCCTCGGTCTCGGCCGGAAGCGATGCGCCCTCGACGCGCTCGAACTTCAGCGATTCGTCGAGACCCGGTTCCATGAACTCGATTCGGGCGTGTGGGTTGACGACCGCGGTGTCCTGGATGTAGTCCTGCAGACTCGACCGGGCCCGCATGTTGGCCTCCATCTCCAGTTCGATGCGGGTGCCGTGGGGCCGTTCCCAGGAGGTGGTCTCGTCGACGCTTATCTCGGGTTCGTTCGTGTCGGTGTCGACGATGAGTTCGAAGTACTGGGCGTCGGCCTGCCCCTTGGGGCGGGACGTAATCTTGGCGGGCTTGCCGGAGGTGAGCTGCGAGTAGAGGACCGCCGCGGAGATACCGATACCCTGCTGGCCGCGGTTCTGCTCGCGGGCGTGGAACCGGGAGCCATAGAGGAGCTTCCCGAAAATCTTCGGGAGTTGCTCCTTGGTGATGCCGGGGCCGTTGTCCTCGACGATGAGGCGGTAGTAGTCGCCGGCCTCCTGTATCTCGACGTAGATATCGGGCAGGATACCCGCCTCCTCGCAGGCGTCTAAGGCGTTGTCGACTGCCTCCTTGACGGCGGTGACCAGCGCCCTCGCACCCGAGTCGAAGCCGAGCATGTGCTTGTTCTTCTCGAAGAACTCGGCGATGGAGATGGCCCGCTGGGACTGGGCCAGCTCCTCGGCGATGCCCTCCCCGTCGCCGAGTTGCGACTGAAACGATGTCATTTCGTAGGGTAGGTACCGCCGTCGGGGTTAAAAGGTAATCGCCACCACGGTGAAACTGAACGGGGAGCGTGAACGACGACCGGCTCCCGCCGTTCCGGTCTTCGTTCGTTACGGCCCAGGCCCTCAGAAATAAGACGGTAATCGGGGACTTCTATTCGACTGACGGGGCGTTATTTTTCCAACTTGCGCACGCGCGTGCGGGACCTTTATCACCCCGCATCTACTATGAGGAATCAGTTCCTATGTCAGGAGAGTCTGAAGAGTACGGCGCAAAGTCGATCCAGACCCTGGAAGGGTTAGAAGCCGTCCGGAAACGGCCGGCGATGTACATCGGATCGACCGACGCTCGGGGTCTCCACCATCTCGTCTACGAAGTGGTCGACAACGCTATCGACGAGGCCCTCGCCGGGTACTGTGACACTATCGACGTGACTATCCACGACGACGGGAGCGTCTCCGTCAGCGACGACGGCCGGGGCATCCCCGTGGACGAACACGAAGAGCACGGCCGCCCGGCCGTCGAGGTCGTGATGACCATCCTCCACGCCGGGGGGAAGTTCGACAACAAGTCCTACCAGGTCTCGGGCGGGCTGCACGGCGTCGGGGTCAGCGTCGTCAACGCCCTCTCGAAGTGGCTCGAAGTCGAGGTCAAACGCGACGGCGCGCTGTGGAAGATGCGCTTCGACCACGGCGAGCCCGAGTACGACCTCAAGAAGGTTCGTGACCTCGAACCGGACGAGGAGACCGGGACGACAGTGCGGTTCTGGCCCGACGACGAGATATTCGAGACCGGCGATTTCACGTTCTCGACGCTCGAATCGCGACTGCGTGAACTCGCCTTCCTCAACTCCGGGGTCGCAATCGGCATCGAGGACGAACGCGACGGCAATAGCGAGCGATTCGAGTACGAGGGTGGTATCAGGGAGTTCGTCGAGTATCTCAACGAGACGAAAGAGCCGCTCCACCGCGACGTCATCTACTTCGAGGACGAGGCAGAGATTCCGGAGGGGGTCGTCCAGGTCGAAATCGCCATGCAGGGAACCGACGACCTGCAGGGCTCCATCCACGCCTTCGCCAACAACATCAACACACGCGAGGGTGGGGACCACCTCACCGGGTTCAAGACCTCGCTTACACGCGTGGTCAACGACTACGCGACCGACAACGGACTGCTGAAAGACTTAGACGACACCCTCAAGGGCGACGACATCCGCGAGGGGTTGACCGCAGTTATCTCCGTGAAACACCCCGACCCACAGTTCGAGGGCCAGACCAAGACCAAGCTGGGCAACAGCGAGGTCCGGGGCATCGTCGAGTCCGCGATGCACGATGGACTCTCGACGTTCTTCGAGGAGAACCCCGACACCGCCGAAGCAATCGTCGGCAAGGCCGTCGAGGCCGCCAAAGCCCGCAAGGCCGCGAAGAAAGCCGAGGAGCTCACCCGTCGGAAGTCGGCACTCGACTCGACGGCGCTGCCCGGCAAACTGGCCGACTGCCAGACACGCGACCCCGAAGACGCCGAGCTGTTCGTCGTGGAGGGCGACTCCGCGGGCGGGAGCGCCAAACAGGGCCGTAACCCCGAGTTCCAGGCTATCCTCCCCATCAAGGGGAAGATTCTGAACGTCGAGAAACACCGACTGGACCGGATTCTGGAGAACAACGAGATTCGCAATCTGATTACGGCCCTCGGTACTGGAATCGGCGACGAGTTCGACATCGAGGACCTGCGCTACGAGAAGATAATCATGATGACGGACGCCGACGTCGACGGCGCCCACATCCGCACGCTGTTGCTTACGCTGCTCTACCGCCACATGAAACCGCTCATCGAAGCGGGCTACGTCTACGCCTCCCAGCCCCCGCTCTACCGCGTTCGCTATCGGGGCAACACCTACGACGCGATGACCGAGGAAGAACGGGACCGAATCGTCGCCGAAAAATGTGACGGCAATCCGACCCAGGTCCAGCGGTTCAAAGGGCTCGGGGAGATGAACCCCGAACAGCTCTGGGAGACCACGATGGACCCGGACAACCGGATTCTCAAACAGATTACCATCGAGGACGCCGCCGCCGCGGACAAGATGTTCAACGTCCTGATGGGCGACGCCGTCGAGCCCCGCAAGGAGTTCATCAAGGAACATTCGCCGGAAGCTGAGTGGGTGGATATATGAGCTCGGACGTACCGGACCCCGACGCACCCGCAGACCGGGTCAAGCACGTCCGTATCGAGGACGAGATGGAGCAGTCCTACATCGACTACGCGATGTCGGTCATCGCGGGTCGGGCCCTGCCCGACGTGCGGGACGGGCTGAAACCCGTCCACCGGCGCATCCTCTATGCGATGCACGAGATGGGCGTCTCCTCGAACACCGCTCACCGGAAGTCCTCCTCCATCGTCGGCGAGACGATGGGTGACTACCACCCCCACGGGGACAGCGCCATCTACGACACGCTCGTCCGGATGGCCCAGGACTTCTCGATGCGCTATCCGCTGGTCGACGGCCAGGGGAACTTCGGCTCGATGGACGGCGACCCGGCTGCCGCCATGCGGTATACGGAGGCCCGGATGGCCCCCATCGCCGAGGAGCTACTCGCGGACATCGAGAAGGATACCGTCAACTTCTCCAGTAACTACGACGACCGCCTGCAAGAGCCCGACGTCCTCCCGGCGAAGGTTCCGAGTCTGCTGCTGAACGGCTCGTCGGGTATCGCCGTCGGGATGTCGACGAACATCCCACCACACAACCTCGGCGAACTCGTCGACGCGACGACCCATCTCATCCAGAATCCCGACGCGACCGTCGAGGACCTGATGGAACACGTCAAGGGCCCGGACTTCCCGACCGGCGGGAACATCGTCGGCCGCGACGCCATCTATTCGGCCTACGCGACGGGCCGTGGCCGCCTCAGAGTCCGCGCCGAGTACGAGGTCGACCGCGAGGAAGGCCGTATCGTCATCTCCGAGCTGCCCTACCAGGAGAACAAGGCCCGCGTCGTAGAGCGCATCGCCGACGACGTCAACGAGGGCAAGATAGAGGGCATCTCGGACCTGCGCGACGAGTCCGACCGCAACGGTGTCCGTGTCGTCGTCGAACTCAAGCGCGGCGCCAACGTCGACGTGGTCGAGAACCGGCTGCTGGACCACCACTTAGAGTCCACCTTCGGCGTCATCAACCTCTCGCTGGTCGACGGCCAGCCGAAGGTGCTCTCGCTGAAGGAGACGCTACAACACTACGTCGACCACCGCCGCGAGGTCGTCCGTCGGCGCTCCGAGCACGACCTTCAGGAGGCCGAGGACCGCGCACACATCCTCGAAGGCCGGCTGAAAGCCCTCGAAAACGTCGAGGACGTGGTCGAACTCATCCGCAACAGCGAGGACCGCGACGCCGCCCGCGCTGGACTGCACGACCACTTTGACTTCTCTGAGGAGCAGGCGGCCCACATCGTCCGGATGCAGCTGGGCTCGCTCACCTCGATGGAAGCGGCCGAAATCGAGGAGGAGTACGAGGACGTCCAGGACACCATCGACTACCTCGAATCCGTCCTCGCCAGCGCCGAGAAACTCGACTCGGTCATCGTCGACGAACTCCAGGAGATGAAAGACGAGTACGACGACGACCGCCGGACCTCCATCATCGAGGACGAGGGCCAGGTCACTCACGAGGACCTCATCCCCGAAGAAGACTGTGTCGTCGTCATCACCGAGGACGACTACATAAAGCGGATGACCGTCGGTGACTTCGAGCCCCAGAACCGCGGCGGGAAGGGCATCATCGGCGCCGACCCCAAGGAGGGCGACCGCGTCTCGAAGGTCTTCCGCGCGAACAGCCACGACTACCTGCTCTGTTTCACCAACCAGGGCCAGGTCTACCGGCTGAAGACCTACGAAATCCCCGAGATGTCCCGGACCGCCCGCGGGAAGTCCGCTATCAACCTCATCGACCTGGACGCCGAGGAGGAACTTACCGCCGTCGTCTCGACGGACGACTTCGACGACGACGAGTGTATCACGATGGTCACCCACCAGGGCTACGTCAAGCGGACCTGCTGTGACCAGTTCGAGAACATCCTCTCGACCGGCATCCGAGCCGCGAAACTCGAGGACGGCGACGAACTCGTCGACGTGGACGTCACCGACGGCACCGGCGACCTCGTCATCGCGACCGAACAGGGGATGACCATCCGCTTCGACGAGAGCGAGGTCAGCGAGATGGGCCGCTCCGCGCGCGGCGTCCACGGCATCAAACTCCAGGACGACGACCGCGTGGCCGCGATGGTCGCGACAACCGATGCGGACCCGCGGTCGCTGCTGACGGTCACGAAGAACGGCTACGGAAAGCGAACCCGGCTCTCGGAGTACCGCCCACAGTCCCGCTACGGCCAGGGGCTCATCGACATCAAGACCGACGAGCGCAACGGCCGCGCCTGCACGGCCAAGGCCGTCACCGAGGACGACGACCTCGTCATCATGTCCGAACGCGGCCAGATTATGCGCATCCGGTCGGGCGATATCTCACAGGTCGGTCGGAACACGATGGGCGTCACCATCATGGAACTGGAGGATGGCGACGCGGTGGCGAGTGTGACGGTGGTACCGGCCGACGGCGGCGACGCCGCGGAGGCCACCGACGCTGCTGACACCGACGAACAGTAACACCGTGACCATCCCGACGGTTTTCGCGCATCGCGGCTTTGCCGGAAAATATCCCGAGAACACCGTCCCAGCCATGCGCGGTGCGGTCGCCGACGGTGCCGACGCCGTCGAGATAGACGTCCAGCCGACCGCTGACGGCGACGTCGTCGTCTTCCACGACCGGCGGCTGGACGGGAGCGACGGCGACTCGGCCCGCGGACTCACCGACGCCGCTGGCGTGGTCTGGGAACAGCCGACCGAGAAAGTGACCGCGGCGCGGGTACTCGGCACCGGAGATCCCATCCCGCTGCTCTCCGACGTGCTGTCGGCGGTTCCCGAGACCGTCACTGTCAACGTCGAACTGAAGAATCCGGGGAGCGACGACGTTCGGCCCGGAGAGGCCCTCGGCGGTGCCCCGAGACGCCAGGCCCGCCGTCGCTGGGAGCCGTTCGTCGAGTCCGTGCTTTCCGTCACCGACCGCTTCGACCACGACGTGCTGTTCTCGTCGTTCTGCGAAGGGGCGCTGGCCGCGCTCGACGACTCGGCGTCGACCGACCGGGCCGCTGTTCTGGTCGCGCCGAACTGCGCCGAGGCAGGCGAGACCCTCGCCCGGCGCTACGACGTAGACGCGATTCACCCGCCGGTCGAGATGCTCCAGGGCGACCCCGGGCTGGCTGCCACCGCTGACGATCTCGGCACAGCCTGTAACGCCTGGACGGTCCGGACGTGGCTGGACGCCAGAGACGCGATAGAGGCCGGCGCCGACGGCATCATCGCCGACTACCCCGGCCTGCTCGAGGAACTCTAGAGCACCCGCTTCCCGAAGGCGCTGGCGGCTAGCTCGCAGGCGAGTTCGGCGGTCTGGTTGTGGTCGTCGAGGATTGGGTTCACCTCGACGAGGTCGAGCGAACAGAGCCGGTCGCGATGGTCGGCGACGGCTTCCATCGCGCTGTGGGCCTCCCGGTAGGAGACGCCGCCCCGGACGGGCGTGCCGACGCCCGGTGCCTCCGTGGGGTCGAGCCAGTCGAGGTCGAGCGAGACGTGCAGCCCGTCGGTCCCCTCGGTCGCTCGCCCCAGCGCCTCCTCTGTGACCGCCGGCACGCCGCGGGCGTCGATATCCGACATGGTGTAGACGGCGACGTCGCTCTCCCGAAGCAACTCTCGTTCCTTGTCGTCGACGTCCCGCAGACCCACCAGCGCGACGTTCTCTTCGCGGACGGCCGGTACGTGACCCCACCCCTCGCCACCGAAGGCGGCGTGGCCGAGGACGGCCGAGAGCGCCATTCCATGGATGTTCCCGCTCGGTGTCGTCGCCGGCGTGTTGAAATCGCCGTGGGCGTCGAACCAGACGACGCCGAGTGACTCCTCTGACGCCGCTGCGCCCGCGACGGAGCCGATGGCGATGGAGTGGTCGCCGCCCAGCACCAGCGGTGTCTCGCCGCTGTCGACGGCCCGACTGACAGCATCTCTAACGTCGGTACAGACCTCTCTCGTCTCACGGTGAAACTTCGCGCGACCGCCGTCGAACCCGGCGGCGTCCGGGTCGCGTTCTTCGGGTCTAGGCACCGAGATATCACCGCCGTCGGTACAGCTGGTCCCGATAGCTTCCAGCTGGTCCGCGAGGCCAGCGTATCTGATGGCCGACGGTCCCATATCGACACCGCGGCGGTCCGCTCCCAAATCCATCGGTACGCCGAGCACGCGGACGTCCATACTCCTACCTACGCACCGAACCGATAAAATCCTCCCCCGCTACTCGTACTGCGAACAGACCATCTCGACGCCGTCGTCGAAGGATATCTCGGGCGCCCAGCCGGTCGCTTCGCGAATCTTCGTCGAGTCGGCCATCGTGTCGTGGACGTAGACGTCTTCGGGGATAGGGTTGTCTTCATAGACCGGCTCGACGTCCGTTCCGAGGGCCTCGTTGATGCGGTCGACGAGCGTGTTGAGGCTATACTGCTCGCCGGTCCCCAGATTGTAGATGCCGGTCAGTTCGTGGTCGGCGGCCAGTTCGAGGCCGCGGACGATATCGTCGACGTGTGTGAAATCACGTGTCTGGGTCCCGTCGCCCCATATCTCCGGGCGGCGACCGTTGGCGACGTCGTCGGCGAACTGGGCGATGAGGTTCGCGTAGTCGCCCTTGTGTGACTCGGCGCCCTCTTCCATACCCTGATACACCGAGAAGAATCGCATCCCGGCCATCGAGAGTCCGTAGTGGTTGTGGAAGTACTCGGCGTAGCGCTCACGGGCGAGCTTCGAGGCCTCGTAGCCGGTGTTGACCGACACCGGCATATCCTCGGGCGACGGCTCAGTTCGGTCACCGTAGATAGACGACGTGGAGGCGTAGACGACGGTGTCACAGCCGTCCTCACGGGCCTGTTCGACCACGTTGACGAACCCTTCGACGTTGACCCGGGCCCCTTTGGTCGGGTTCTCCTCGTGCATCGCGTAGGAAGACAGCGCTGCCAGGTGAAAGACGACGTCCACGTCCGTCGGCAGGTCATCGTCCAGGACACTCCCCTCGACATACTCCACGTCCGCGTTTACGTTCTCCGGCGTCCCGAGATAGCCGTCGTCCAGCGCGATAACGTCGTTATCGGCAGCGAGATGGTTCGCCAGGTTGGACCCGATGAACCCGCCGCCACCGGTGACTAGCACGCGTGCTCCATTCATACTGGTGGACTCTCGGGGGGCCAGTGAAAATGATGTCGTTCTCTATCTGGCCATCGCTGAGGACCAGTCGTTCCCCGGTTGGGACCACCGTCGCTTTTAAGGGCGGCTGTACCGAACGAAGGATTATGTCTTCAATCGAGCTGACACCCAGCCAAAAAAACATTCTGCAGGAGCTGGTAAACCTGTACCGCGAGAGCGAGAGCGCCGTCAAAGGCGAGGATATCGCCGAGAAAGTAGACCGCAACCCAGGAACCATCCGAAACCAGATGCAGAGCCTGAAAGCGCTCCAGCTGGTCGAGGGCGTCCCCGGCCCGAAGGGCGGCTACAAGCCGACCGCGACTGCCTACGACACGCTCCAGATTCAGGAGATGGACCAGGCTGCCGAGGTCCCGCTGCGCCACAACGGTGAACTGGTCGAACACGCCAACGTCGAGGAGATAGACCTGACCAGTGTCCACCACCCCGAGCAGTGCCGCGCCGAGATCCAGCTGCAGGGTTCTATCACGGGCTTTCACGAGGGTGACGACGTCACTGTCGGGCCGACACCCCTCTCGAAACTCCAGATTATCGGGACGCTGCAGGGCAAAGACGACACGAGCAACAAGCTCATTCTCAAGATAGACGATATGCGAGCGCCGGCCGGCGAGCCCGAACACTAGTCTCCGCTCTCGAGGCCGACTCACTGTCGCTCCCATCTTCCACGATTTTTCACCGCTCTAACGGCGAATCCGTAGCCTTTGTATCATCCCCGTCCGGACGTCCCCCTATGACCGACAAGGTCGTCGTACTCGGCGCTGGGTATGCCGGTGCAGGCGCCATCAAGAGCCTCGAAGACGAACTGAACGGTGACGCCGACGTCACCTGGATTGCCGACGTGGATTATCACCTCGTCCTCCACGAGTCCCACCGCTGTATTCGGGACCCGTCCATCCAGGACAAGGTTTCCATTCCTGTCCACGAGATCAAACAGCCGACGACCGAGTTCATCCAGGACACCGTCACCGGCATCGACACCGACGACCGCGTCGTCGAACTCGACAACCGCGACGGCGTCGACTACGACTACCTGCTCGTCGGTCTGGGCTCGAAGACCGCCTTCTTCGGCATCGAAGGCCTCAAAGAGTACGCCCACACGCTCAAGAGTCTCGACGACGCGCTGGGCATCCACGACGCCGTTCAGGAGGCTGCCCGCGAGGCCTCCCAGAGCGACCCCGCGCAGGTCGTCGTCGGCGGTGCCGGCCTCTCCGGTATCCAGACCTGCGGTGAGATTGCCGAGTTCCGCGACGACCACCGCGCGCCCATCGATATCCACCTCGTGGAGGGACTCGACGAGATATTCCCCGGCAACGACCCCGAACTCCAGGGCGCGCTGCGCAAGCGCCTCGAGGAGCGTGATGTCAACATCGAGACGGGCGAGTTCATCGGTGAGGTCGACGAAGAGACCGTCTACATCGGCGACGAGGACGAACTCGACTACGACGTCCTCATCTGGACCGGCGGTATCACCGGCCGTGATTGTGTTCGAGACGTCGACCTCGAGAAAGACGAGCGCAACCACCGCATCCACTCCGAGGGCGACTTCCAGACGACGAACGAGCGCGTCTTCGCCATCGGTGACTGCGCGCTCATCGACCAGCCCGGCGAGAACCCGGCCCCGCCCACGGCCCAGGCCGCCTGGCAGGCCGCCGAGGTCGCCGGCGAGAACCTCGCCCGCGCGGTCCGTGACCAGCCCCTGAAGACCTGGACCCACAAGGACAAGGGGACGGTCATCTCCGTCGGCGAGAAAGCGGTCGCTCACGACGTGATGGGGATGCCCATCGACACCTTCGGCGGCCTCCCGGCGAAGGTGCTCAAGAAGGGCATCGCCACGCGCTGGATCAACGACGTCACCGGTCTCGGTCGCGCCGTGAAGGCGTGGCCGGATATGTAGGACCCCACTTTTTGCACCGTCGCGAGCGTCGCGTTGCGACGCTCGCTCGGGCAAAAACTTGGGGAAAAACGCGGCGTGCTCCTGTCGTGCGCCTTCGGGGAACGGTAGTTCGCGCGCCGCGGTAGGACCGGCGCCGAAGCGCCGGTTTCGAACTGCCTTTCAGATATCTCAATTCGGTAGCGGACAGCCTGCCCTTCCCCGTCTTCGTGAGCAACGAGGTCGCACAGCGACCTCGAAGCGAACGAAGGCTCGACAGAGCTTGCTCTGTCGGTTGGTCGTGGCACGGAGGCCACTCCCGGCCGACAGCGTTACGTTGGGGCCCAATACCAGCTCGGCACCGCCACAATTTTTCCATTGGCAGCAGTCGCCGAAGACATGACGAACGAGCGACAGCAAGCGTTCGATATCCGTCGCTTCCAGCCCGGTGACGGCGAGCGAGTTCGGGAGGTCCACGACCGGGCGATGAGAGGAACGCCCGAGTACCTGCCCGACCTCCCTGACGAGGACCTCGAGGCTATCGAAGACCACTATCTCGATGCGGCCGGGGAGTTTCTTGTCGGTCACGACGGGGAGACCATCGTCGCGATGGGGGCGTACACGACGCCAGACGAGTGGAAGGATGCGTATCTCGACATCGACGGGACCACTGCAGAACTCACGCGGATGCGTGTCGACCCCGACTGGCAGGGCCGTGGCTACGGCACTGCGATGTATCGTACGCTCGTGGAACGGGCCCGCGACGACGGGTACCGGCGCTTCGTCTTGGACACGGGGGCTGAGAACGACCGTGCCCGTGGGTTCTACGAGCGGCTCGGGTTCGAGTGTCAGTCGCGGATATCCGTCGGAAGCGAGGAGGAGACACTGGAGATGGTGCTGTATCAGCAGTCTATCGAACGCTAACACTGGCGACCGCGATGGCTCATTACCGCTCGATGCTCAGCCCGGCGTGCCAGTGGTCGCTATTAGACGCTTCCACCGCCTCGTCCATCTTTTCCAGATAGGTGACCGCGAGGCTGGCACATTTGGCGGCTTTCGATTCTCCCTCCGTCCGAAATTCGCCCGTCTCGCGGTTGGCATAGACCGTACAGACCGCCCCGGCTCGCAGCCCGTAGATGCCCGCGAGCGTGAGGATGCTGGCGGCCTCCATCTCGAAGTTGACGACGCCGGCCTCGCGGAGTTCGTCGATGTTCGCCTCGCTGTCCCGGGCTTCGAAGCCGTCGAAGCCCGGGCGGGACTGGCCGGCATAGAAGCTGTCGGTCGAGCAGGTGGTGCCCAGATGGTAGTCGTAGCCCAGTTCCTCGGCGGCGGCGACCAGCGCAGAGACCACTCTGTGGTCCGCGCTCGCCGGGTAGTCCTCACGGACGTACTCCTTGCTGGTGCCCTCCTGTCGCACCGCGCCCGTGGTGATGACGAGGTCGCCGACGGCGGCCTCGGGAACGATGCTCCCACAGGAGCCCACCCGGAGGAGGGTGTCAGCGCCGACGCGGGCCAACTCCTCGACGGCGATAGCGGCTGAGGGAGAGCCGATACCCGTCGACGTGACCGAGATTGGCGTCCCCTCGTGGCTTCCGGTCGCGGTGCGGTACTCCCGATGGTCGCCCCGAATCTCGTGGGCTTCCCAGTCGTCGACGATGGTCTCGACCCGCTCGGGGTCACCGGGGAGCAAGACGCTGGGTGCCACGTCCCCGGGCCCGACCTCGAGGTGGTACTGCACCTCGTCGTTGGGGTCCTCGCTGTCGCCGGTCATGGGTCGACGTGTTCCTTCGTGATGGTGGTTGGCAACAGTTCGCCCAGCGTGTATTCGGTCGGTTCCTCGCCTCCGTCACCCTCGGTGAGGATGCGAAAGTCTTCGTCGCAAAACTCCGAGAGCGTCTGTCGACACATCCCACAGGGCGTGACACCGTCCCGTTTCGCCGAGCTCACCGCCAGCCGGGCGAACGAGTGGTGGCCCTCGCTGACCGCAGTCCCGACGGCGACCTCCTCGGCGTGGAGGCTGTTCGAGTAGTTCGCGTTCTCGACGTTACAGCCCGTGTAGACGGTTCCGTCGGCAGTCTCGATAGCGGCGCCGACGCGATACTCGGAGTAGGGCGCGTAGGCCGCCTCGGCGGCATCGCGGGCCGCCTCCAGCAGGTCGTCCATACCCCGGCCTCGCGCGGCGGGGGGAAATACCCACCGCCGTCGGACTATCGGGCCGACTGCTACGACCCCGCGGACTCGACCGCCGATTCGACGACCGCTCGCACGTCCGTGACGAGCGTCTCGACCTCGTCGCTCTCGGCGTAGATGCGAACGTAGGGCTCGGTGCCGCTCGGTCGGACGAGCGCCCACGAATCGTCGGGATAGGTGAGGCGCACGCCGTGGTCGGTGGCGACGTCGCTCTCCGGAAACGCGCCGGGGAGTTCGGTCTCTAGGGCCGCCATCACCGCGGGCTTGCGGGCGTCGGGACAGTCGACACTCACCTTCCGGTAGGGCCGTTCCGTTATCGCGGCGCGGCGCGTTGCCAGCCCCTCGGCTGCGATCAGCCGCGTGAGGACGGCCGCGCTCGCGACGCCGTCTATCCACCCGCCGAACGCGGGGTGGATGTGCTTCCAGGGCTCGGCAGCGAAGACGACCTCGGTGCCGCTCATCGCCGCCGCTCGCACCCGAGCGATGCCCTCGTGCAACGCGCCCAGGCGGACCCGCTCGATGCGCCCACCAGCGGCTTCGACGCGCTCGTCGATGCGGCCGGAGGCGTTTGGCGTCGTCACGACCACGGGGTCGTCGACGGTCGTCGCGGCGGTGTACTGTTCGGCCAGCATCGCCAGTACGGTGTCCTCGTGGACGATAGCGCCGTCACTGTCGAGAACGACGATGCGGTCGGCGTCGCCGTCGTGTGCGAACCCCAGGTCGGCGGTCGTGTCGGCCACGAACCCGCTGAACTGCTCCAGCGTCTCCGGCGTGGGTTTGCTCTCTCTGGCCGGGAAGTGACCGTCGACGTTGGCCTCGGTCGAGACGACGTCCGCGCCGAGGGCTCGCAGGACTCGTGGCGTCCCGACACTGGCCATCCCGTTGCCACAGTCCACAGCGACGGTCAGGCGGTCGGGGTCGGCCCCGAACCCGCGGGCGTACTCGACAACAGCACCCCGGTACGCCGGCAGCACAGCTTCGGTGAGGGAGTCGCCCCACGCGTCCCACGGCGACGGTGCGACTCCGTCCTCGACCCGACGTTCGATAGCCGCCTCGGCCTCGTCGTCGTACTCCTGGCCGTCGACGAACAGTTTCAGCCCGTTGTCCGTCGGCGGATTGTGACTCGCGGTCACCATCACGCCCCGGCGGCCCCGCGAGGCGTACGCCAGCGCGGGCGTCGGGACCTGCCCGACCCGGCTCACTTGCACACCGGTACTTTCCAGTCCCGAGGCCACGGCGTCGGCGAGCGCCGGCGACGTGACCCGCCCGTCGTAGCCCACGACGAACTCCTCGCCGTCCTGCCCCGCCGCTCGTCCGACCGACAGCGCCAGTTCGGGTGTGACCCGCTCGTCGACCCCGCCGCGAATTCCGGCCGTTCCGAACAGTTCCATACCTCTATTGCGATTTCTCGCTGTTTAGTTCTCCCGGCTCAGGTAGCCCGGCGCGCGCTGTCGCGCCCCCGTGGCGCGACGATACTGTGCGAGGGATGAGTAGCGCAGGCGAGTATTACGAGCCGAGCAACGGAGTCGGCTGGGGAGGGTGTGGCTGTCTGCTGTGGTGAGCATACGGCGCGAGCGATAGCGAGCGCCGTTTCACCGGACTCGCGTAGCGAGTCCGGCGGTTTTTCCCCAAGTTTTTGCGAGGAGCGGGTTGCGGGCCTGTGGCCCGCAACCGTATGACGTGGCGGCGAAGCCGCCACGCTGTTCCCGCAGGGCCGGAGGCCCGAGGAAACCCGACGAAGTAAAAAGTGGTCTAGATGAGCTCGTCGAAGTCGTAGCCGTTGATATCCACGCCCTCGCTCGTCACGTCGGCCAGGTAGATACCGTTGCCCGAGCCGGTGTCACGTTCGGCGGCGGCGTTGATGGCGGCGGCGGCGACTTCTTTGGCTTCCTCGTTGGTCATGTCGTCCTCGTAGCGGTCCTCCAGGGTCCCGTAGGCGACGGTGAGGCCCGAGCCCGTCACCGTGTAATCGTCCTGCATGACGCCGCCGGCGGGATCGATGGAGTAGACGTGGTGGCCGTCCTCGTCGACACCGCCGAGGATTGGGTTGATAGCGAAGAAGGGACCACCGCGGGCGAAGTTCCCGGCCAGCGTCGAGAGGGCCTGCATGCTCATGTCCTCGCCGCGACGGGCCTCGTAGAGGTTGACCTCGGCGCGCAGCGAGCGGATAAAGGACTGGGCGCCGCCGACGCTACCGACGAGAGTCAGCGCGGCGTTCGGGTGGATCTGCTCTACCTTCTGGACGTTCTTGTTGGAGACGAACCGACCGCCCAGCGAGGCTCGCATATCGGTAGCGATGACGACGCCCTCGCTGGTCGTGATGCCGATGGTGGTCGTCCCGGTCTTGTTAACTTTCTCGGTCTCCTGGCCTGAGCGGTCGGGCAAGGACCCGACCTCCGGCTCGTAGGGGTCCGTCTGGAACCGGTCGGCTGTCGGTGGCTGGGAGAGCGGTGAGTTCGGCTCGTTCATTACCGCCCGGTAGCAGTCGGGCGCTGATAAAACTGTGGTGACGTGGCTGCATATACGGATTGTTGTAGCTGTGTCACGGTGATTGGCCGACCGTGGGTCGGCAATACCGGGACGAGACTACAACAATCTGTATCACTTCCGGGACTGGTCGTAGGCCTGGTTGAGCCCGTCGACGGCGCGGTCGATGGGGAGGCGAAGGCCGAGTCGCTCGGTGACCATCGCCACCGGCAGCAGGACGATGCCGGCGAGCAGGGTGAGCTGGTACAGTGCGAATATCGTTGCGGTGTGCAGTCGGGCAGCCATTATCGCTTCACTCCTCCCTGGGCCAACCCAGTATATAACTATTCGGGCCCATACTGGCGTGTGTCCGATAGTTCGTGAGGGATGAAGGCGCCGCAGTCTTGCGATTCAGTCTGAGTTGTAGCTGGGGCAACTGAAACAGGCCTTCGTCGGGGTCGGGGCGTAACTCGGCGACAAGGTTGGTCCCTACTTCTCATAAGTTATAGATATAGTAACCGTGACGTGCGCGGCGTCCGCGAACCGCAACTAACGAGTAGCCAGCCTTCCTGAACTGAACTATGAACTATCTCGTGGCGATGGAAGCCGCCTGGTTGGTCCGTGACGTAGAGGATATCGACGATGCTATCGGCGTCGCCGTCAGCGAAGCGGGCAAGCGCCTCAACGAGTCCGACATGGACTACGTCGAGGTCGAAGTCGGCGCGACGGGCTGTCCGGCCTGTGGTGAGCCGTTCGACTCGGCGTTTATCGCTGCTGACACCGCCCTCGTAGGCCTGGTCCTGGAGATAGATATCTTCAACGCTGAATCCGTCGAGCACGCCCAGCGCATCGCGAAAAGCGAGGTCGGTGGCGCTCTGCGAGACGTCCCACTGAAAGTCATCGAAGTGTTCGAGACCGAGGAAGACGACGACGCCGAAGCCGAAGCCTGAGACGGATTGGCGTAGTGGTTACCGAGACGCCGACCCGGCGGGCAGCCTATCCGAGATGGCTTTCCACCAGTTCGGCTGACTGTGGTTACCCGGGGTTTTTTAATTACCCAGAGTTATGGCGTACTATGGACTTGCCGACGCCCGAGGACCTGCGGGAGCGCCGAAACGAACTGGAGCTCACTCAGAGCGAGCTGGCCGAACACGCCGACGTCTCACAGCCGCTCATCGCCCGCATAGAAGGCGGTGACGTGGACCCGCGCCTCTCGACTCTGCGCCGCATCGTCAACGCACTGGAGGAAGCCGAGGGCGGCATCATCCGTGCCCGTGACGTGATGAACTCTCCTGTAGTGAGCGTGGCGCCTGACGATTCGGTCCATCAGAGCAAGGAACTGATGGACGAGAAAGGGTACTCTCAGGTGCCCGTCATCCGCGACGGCTCACCGCAAGGGCTCATCGGCAACTCCGACATCCGCCAGCGCCCGGAGGAGAACGTCGGCGAACTCCCCGTCGCCGAGGTGATGCACGAATCCATCGCCACCGTCGAACCCGACGCCACCATCGACGAGGTCGACGCCTATCTCAACCATAACGCGGCGGTGATGGTCGTCGAGGACGGCCGGACCGTCGGCGTCATCACCGAGGCCGATATCGCTCGAACCGTCAGTTGAGCGAACCACCCGGCGTATGGGTGTGGTTCTCTCATTCGGACAGTAGGCGGCTACTCCCCCGAAAACCCGTGTCGCAACTATAATACGGGGATACGCGAATGATATTATCTGTGACTATATCAGAGAGTCCACTGGATACTCATCTGAAGGCCGCTCTCCGGGAGGCGGAGGACGACACTGCGCGGTACCATATCCGTGAGGCCCTCCAGCTGCGAATCGTCGAAGAGACGGCCCCTGACGGCTGCTGAGGTCGACCGACGTCCACTGAACGACGCCGTCACCACGTCCGCCCCCTCCGCGAGTCCCCACTGAGATGCTGGTCAGTCCCGCAGCGTCAGCCCACGAATCGAGACCGCTTCTTCGCCGTCCTCGACGTGTCCGATAACACGAGCGTCCTCGCTCGCCTCGACGACCGCCTCGGCGTCCGCTTCCGGAAGCGCCGCGACGAACCCGGTCCCCATGTTGAACGTTCGGTGCATCTCCTCGTCGGAGACGGTGCCCTCCTCCTGGACGAACTCGAAGACGGGCTGGGGGTCGAACGCGTCCGTAATCTCGTAGTGGTACGCGCCCATCCGCGTGAGGTTCGTCCACCCGCCGCCGGTGACGTGGGCGGCGGCGTGGGTCTCGGCGTCACGCAGCGGCACCAGCACCTCGCTGTAGATACGCGTCGGCGTCAGCAGCGTATCGGCGATGGACTGCTCGGGTTCGGGCGGGAACGGGTCGGTGTAGTCGTGGTTTCTGGTCACGGCCTCGCGGGCCAGCGTCAGCCCGTTCGAGTGGATGCCCGAAGATGGCCAGCCGACGATGGCGTCGCCGGGCTCGGCCTCGCCCGGGAAGACGGCGTCTTTGGGCGCCAGTCCGGCACAGGTACCGGCGATGTCCAGCCCCTTGATGACGTCGGGCATCACGGCCGTCTCCCCGCCGACGAGTGCGACGCCCGCGCGCTTGGCGCCCTCGCGCAGACCCGCACCGATCTCTTCGCTCGTTTCCTCGTCCGGTGTCTCGACGGCGAGATAGTCGACGAACGCGACGGGTTCGACACCAGCGGCCAGCAGGTCGTTGGCGTTCATCGCCATGCAGTCGATGCCGATGGTGGAGTAGTCGTCGATGGCCTCCGCCACCAGGAGTTTGGTCCCGACGCCGTCGGTGGCCAGCGCCAGATACTGGTCGCCGATGTCCACGAGGCCGGCGTAGTCGCCCTCGAACTCGCCTGCGGCGCCGATGAGCGCCTTCGTCGCCGCCTCGCTCGCGTCGATGTCGACACCCGTCTCGGCGTAGGTCAGCCCCTCCGCCTCGTCCGCTTCGTCCTCGCTCACGTTGTCCTCGGTCATACCGAAGACGGTGCGTGGGGCGGGCAAAAGAGCATCGTTCCCCGCTGTAGCACTTAGTCAGAGCACGAACAGCGCACCCACCGCGAGGACGAGCGACGGAATCGCGACGACGGCCCAGACGAGCGTGCTCCAGGCGCGAATCTTGCGACCGTCCAGCGGGCCAAAGGGAAGCATGTTGAACCCCGCCAACAGGAGGTTTATCTGGAGGCCGCGAGTTGTCAGATCAGCCAGGAAGCCACTCGTCCCAGTGGTCAGAACGAGGAAAAACGGGACCAGGAAGACGACCGAGAGCAAGAGGTTCGTCACTGGTCCCGCGAGCGCGATAAGGCCGTTCTGTTTCGCGGTGAGGCGGCCCCGGTGGACGACGGCCCCCGGCGCCGCAAAGAGGAAGCCGACCATCGCACCGACGATGGCGACGCCGAGCATCCGGTAGTCGGCACGGAACGCCGCGACCTGACCGAACCGGACCGCGACGACCTTGTGGGCGAGTTCGTGCAAGAGGAACCCGACGCCGACTGTCAGCAGGCTTATGACGAGGGTCTCGGCGACGACGACGGCGCTCAGCCCCGCGATGGCGCCGCCGGAGTCGAGTGCGGCGATGAGTTCGCGCTCCAGGAGGAGCGTGAACGCGACTCCGAGTGCGAGCCACGCGACGGCGAGGTCCCGTAGCTCCCGCTGACTGAACTGGAGTTCCATCACAACACCCCGACGAGTATCTGTGCTCCCTGCTCGATGCCGGCCCAGAGAAGGCGCGTCACACCGTCGATACCGCCGATGTCGGCCGCCAGATAGGGCAACAGGAGCGGAAAGACCACGTAGGAGGCGACGGCGCTGCCGACGTTGGCCAGCGCGACGATGAGGATGAGCCGGAAGAGCGGGACGGCCCGCATCCGCGCCATCAGGTCGGCGATGGGGGCCTCCTCGTCGCTCAGTATCTCGTTGAGTTTCCCGATGTCACCGACGTTGACGGAGATGTACCGCAGTTCGACGTAGCCGGCGAACCAGCCGGCCGCAAGCAGCGGGAAGAGGCTCGTCAGCCAGCCAAAGAGGCCCGCCGCGGCGGCGGAAGACCAGTGTGCGCCCGCCAGCTTCGCTAACCCGCCCGCACAGACGGCGTTGACGACGACGAGCGCGACGAACAGCTCCAGAAGGACGGCCTGGCTCGCACCACCGAGGATGAGCAGGCCAAAGAAGACGAGGAAGGCCAGTCCAATGGCGTAGCCCACGAGTTTGTACAGTGAAAATCGGCCGCCGCTCTCGGTGCCGACCAGCGATTCCATCGGCGGGAGTTCCTCGGGGTGGTCGAGGTAGCGCTCGATGCCCTCCCGGTGGCCCGCTCCGACGATGGCGACGACGTGATAGCCCGCCTCGCGGAGTTCGACCAGCCGGTGGGCGATGAAGGCGTCGCGCTCGTCGATGAGCGCCTCGGCGCCGCCGGGGGAGAACTGCCGGAACTCCTCCATCATCGCGCTCACGACGTCGGTGTCGGTCATCTGCTCGATGTCGAACGCCTCGACGCTATCCGGGTCGCCCCGCAGGCGTCCCAGCAGATAGGCAAGGGGGAGTCCCACGAGGAGACTCGCAGTGACGATGACGAGCAGTGTATCGAGCAATCCGACGAGCGCGCCCGGTATCGTTCCGCCGAAGCCGCCCGCCGGAAGCAGGACGGTCCCGAGGAAGGCGCTGGCCACCACGGCGAACCCACCGCCGAAGACGGCACCGACGGTCAGCCCGACGGTGAGTGGTGGGCCCAGCTCGCCCAGCAGGCTCCCCAGCAACGTCAGCTTCTCACGGGCCGTCAATCGGGCCCAGAACCGCTGGACGGTGGTCTGGATGTCCCGGTCGACCAGGGCGAGGCCCAGTCCGAGTTCCTCGGCGGTGTCGATGGCGGCTTTCATGTCGGCGCCCGGCTCGACATCGAAGCGGTCGCCGAGGCGAGCCTGGACGTAGGATAGCATCCAGTAGGCCAGGAACTGAAAGACCGTGTTCCCCCGGAGGAGGTCGCTCGCTTCGAGGTCCTCGGGCGTCTCCCCCTGCATCTGACGGTACCGGCCCTCGTCGAGCTCGACGGCCACGATGTCGGGCCGGCGCTCCTCGAGTGTCGATTCCACTTCCTCGACGCTCTGCTCGGAAACGTGGGCGGTCCCCACGACTTCGACGGACCCCTCGCCTCTCGGCTCGGGAAACTCGTCGTCCGCCGATGCCGCGTGTTCGGTCATCACGCCCGGCTACACAGTCACTTCCTTTACCGTTGTCGGGTCTGCCCACGCAGTTCGGTCGGCCCAGACAATGACAAACTGTAAAGAGGTGTCAGGTAACCACGTCTCGTTGCCAGAAAATTACTACTAAATTACAGGAGAGTCTAGAAGTAAACACCATACAGCGGTAGATAACCAGTTAGTAAGTGCCTTACCACTGTTTTAGCAACTATGATATGTGTGGACACCAACTGATAAACTGAGACACATGCACGACCTGACTGGGTTTCAGCGTGACCTGTTGTACGTAATCGCCGGACTGGACGAACCGCACGGACTCGCAATCAAGGAGGAGCTGGAAGGGTACTACGAGAGCGAGGTCAACCACGGACGGCTCTACCCCAACCTCGACACACTCGTCGAGAAAGGGCTCGTCGAGAAGGGCCAGCGGGACCGGCGGACCAACTTCTACACGCTGACCCGACGCGGTGAGCGCGAGCTCGACGCGAGACAGGACTGGGAGTCACAGTACGTCGCGGCCTGACGCCAGCGAGCTGGTCACCCGCCGGGCCGGCCAGCGTATGGCGCGGTCGATGACGTTTATCTTTCTCGCTGTCGAAGGGGGGCCTATGACACTTGATGTCGCTGTCCCCGACCGACCGACGCTCTCGGCTGCTGTCGAGGCGACGGAGTACGACGACGTGGACGTACAGGGCGACGAGTACCGACGCGAAGAGCTCGCCGAGGCCCTGGCCGACGGCGCCTGGTCGGACGCATTCAGCGAGTGGGCCACCGACACCGGCCTCGACGAGGAGACCTGGGCAATCGTCACCGACCTCGATCTGATTGCCGAGTTCGATTTCTTCTGGGACTCCTTTGCGGGGCGGGTCGGCTACCACGCTCCCGGCTTGCCGGAGAACTGGCGTGAGCGGGAGATTCACCCCGACATCGAGTCCTGGGAGACCGTCTCGTCGATAAACGCCGGGCTGACCGAACTCGGCCAGGTCGTCTGTGACGTGCTGGCCGACGACTACCTCGACTGGGAGGCCCAGGAGGTCGACGCCGGCGACCTCCCCGACTTCTAGAGCGACCTCCGGCTCCATCTATGGATAAAACGCTGCGTGGACCGGCACGCTGATAACTGTTCACGGGCATGGCTCAAATATGACAGCGATTACCTCACCACGCGAACGGGAGTGCGAGCGCTGTGGGCGACGTGACGTGTGGGACGACGAGGAAATCACCTGGCGAATCGCCGTCGTCGACGACGAGAAACAGTCCGGCAATCCACATTGTCTCCACGAGTGGGATATCAACGGGACGTTCAAACCGGTCGACTCCTGACGAGTTGCGGTACCGTCGGTCCTCGCGGGTAGTTCTGCGTCTCTGTTCTTTCGAGGGGGAGCGCAGCGAAAACGAGTCGGCAGTGCCTACGGCGCCGGCTCGGCTGCCGGTCGCGCGAGGCTACCTGCGGTATCGTTCGTGGTGGTCTCGTTCGTGGACGTATCGTCGGTCGACGAGCCGTCGGTCGAGCCGTCCGTTGTCGTGTTCGTGCTGGTGTCGTTGGTCTCGACCGTCTGGTTGCCTTCCGGGACTGTCAGTTCGACCGTCGTAGCCGACTCGTTCTCGCCGATGACCTGGCCTTCGGTGACCGTAGCGGTTCCGTTGAGCGGGTACGACGCCGTCGGTCCGACGGGGATACTGAACTCGTAGGGGCCCTGGGCTCGGACGCCCACGTCCGTGTACCCCTCGTCGGTGCCCCAGGCCTCGTAGCCGGTCGTCGAGTACGGGACGGTCATCTCGAAGCGGCCGTCCGCACCGACATCAACCCGCTGGGTGTAGGTGAAGCTCTCCCCGGTGACGTTGTTGCGCATCGGGACAGACGCCTCGACGGTGGTGTTTGCCGGGGCAGTGCCCTCGATGGTCCCTCCCTCCACGCGTTCGAATATCTTGGTCCACGCGGGGTTGGTGTGGTCCATGATGCCGGCGGCCTGGTCGGGCTGGCAGTACGTCTGGTTGCCGATGGGCATGGTGGTCTGGTTCGCCGTACAGTCACCGGTCGTGGACCGCTGGTTCGGAAGCTGCCCGAAGGCGGACTCGATGAGCTGGAACTGGTTGTGCGCCCCGGAGCTGTAGGCGCTTCGCTCGCTGGAGCCGACGTAGCGGTAGTGTTCCAGGGCCGAAACCCGCTCACCGGGCTGGGCACCGAACCCACCGATCTGTGAGGTCGCGTCCGACTCGGTGTAGTTCCGGGCCGCCTCCATCGTCCTGAACCGCTTTACAGCGGGGCTCCCATCGGCGGGTGTCGCACGGACGGTCTGTCCGCTCCGGGTGGCCGCGGTGTCCCAGTCGACGACGTAGACGAACGGCTGGCTCGCGCTCTGTGGCTCCTTTGCGCTCCCGTGGTACTCGTAGAGCCGGACGACCATACTCTCGTAGTAGTCCTGCGTCCGATAGTTGAAGTACTGCTGACTCTGTCGGCTCCGAATCGTCCCGAAATAGTCGCTCCTGGAGACGTTCGATTTGTCGTAGAACCGGGGCGGTGCGAAGAACTTCCCCTGGCCGGGCCCGCCGTAGGTGTTTGCCATCTTCCAGTCGACGGCCACGTACCTGGTCTTCGCGTCGTCCTCGTCGGTCTCGTTGAGCACCGAGTTGGCCTCTGTCTCGGTGGGCGAGAGCAGGAAGTTCGCGGCCGTGGTCGCTCCCTGCTGGAACGGGTTCGCGTTCGGAATCCGCTCGCCCTGAACCGTAATGATGTGGCCGTAGTCCCACCACGACATCACGCCGTACTCGCCTTCGCCGTAGTCGTAGTCGCTGCGGTCGGCATAGGTGCCGTAGTACTCAAGCGTCCCGTTGCCACCGGTCCCGTAGGCACCTTCCTGTGGCGAGTTCGCCTGGAGCCAGTCCATGCTCTCTGTCCAGGCGGCCGGTTCCTGACCGGGACCCGCCTGCTCGCCGACTTCCACCGCCGTCGGCGAGAAGAAGTACGCCGCACCCGGCGCGAACAGGAGCGGCCCGGTCAGAATCAACACGAGCGCGACGATAGTGATAACCTCGTAGGCCGCGACACCGTCGTCGAACGAGAAGTCGGTCCAGCGGACCACGTAATCGACGGCGACTGCGGAAAGTGCGGCCACGGGGAAGACGAGATAGACACCGAATCGGATCTGCGTGAACGATGCGGCCAGGATGAACGCGAACCAGACGACCATGAGGAACCGATCTGCGCTCGCGTCCCGGTCGAATATCTGGTTGAACAACACGAGCAGAGCGCCGATAATAGCAGCGAACAGCGCGAGTCCATGGTACTGGTAGAGGCGATCCGGATCATCGAGTGGCGTCGCCTCACCGACAGATGTCACGGTGGCAGCCGGGCTTTCGGTGAAGCCGATGACCCGCAGCACCTGGTTGACGAAGTAGCTGAACAGGTCCGGCGTCAGCACTGCAGTCAGTATCGTAATCGTTGCCAGAATGCCACCGACAGCGACCGGGTAGAGATTTCGGTCGTAATCGTTGGCCTCCACGAACCGAGCGAGCCAGGCCATAAACACACAGCCACCGGCGATAGCGGCCGCCAGCAGCACCTGCAAGAGCGTGTGGTCCACTGCCGATATGCTCAGCGACTGGAGGACCGCCAGCTGCAACACGGCAACCGTTCCCAGACTCACAGTGCCGACGATGGCTGCGTGTTCCGGGCTCTTTCCGCGGACGAATTCGATGGTCAGCCAGAGCAGGAAGAAGGTTCCGAGGATGCCCAGCAGGAGGACGGCCGGCGGCCACGTCCAGAGGTACAGCGAGATAGCGACGCCGGCGAGTATCGAGTAGCCGACCGTCGCCCTGAGCGCCGGGACGTCGCGGTCGAGGAACTGCTCGTACACTGGCTTGTCTCGTTCGCCGACCGATAGTGCGACCATCACGGCGAGTATAGAGGTCACCTGCAACAGTCCTTCGGCGACCTGGTGGTCGTAGAACCCGACGATACTCCGCTGGAGGAAGAGCCCGGCCGAGAGGGCGAGTATACCGGCTGCGGTCACACCGCCGATGCGACCGGCCAGCCGGCGACCCATGTAATAGGTGGGAATCGCGGCAAGGGTCCCCATCACAGCCGGCGCGAAGAGGGCGACCATCGCAACCGTATGGGCGCTTGGGTCGCCCAGTCCGATGATGAGCGCAATGGTACCGAACACCTGGTCCATCAGCGTGCCGAACTGTCCCGACCGCGTGCCATACGGGAAGTACGTCCACGGGTCGAACGGCATCGTGGCTGGCCAGTTCTCGACGACGTACATCGTCGAGCGGTAGTGATACCACGGGTCAGTCCCAGAAAAGAGGACCTCACCGTCGACGATATACTCCGAGTAGTTCTGGGCTCGATTCCACAACATGAACCCGAGTACGAGGAGGAGGGCTGGTACGTGATACCATGTTTTGACCCTGTCCAACGTGGACTCAGGTTCGGGGTTTTCGGCGGAAGTCCCCCGTGAGTGACTCATTGGTCTGAGACAGTCCCAAGGCCCGCATAAGCCTTTTGACCTCGCCTCGTTGCGGAGTCCAGTTCGGATAGAAACGCCTAACCGAGCCGGTGGTACATTCTCACATCATGCGCGTATCGGTCGTCCTATGTACGCATACCCTGGAGCGGTACGATGACTGTTGCGAGGCGGCCGAGAGCGTTCTCGGGCAGTCCCACGAGGACGTCGAACTGGTGCTAGTCTCGGACGGGAACGACGAACTGTACGAACAGTTCCAGGCCGATTTCGGGGACAATGACGACGTGCTGTGTACACGGACCGAGGAGAACGTCGGCCTCGCAGCAGCCCGGAACGCTGGGACGGCCATCGCCACGGGCGACATCTTCGCCTTCTTCGACGACGACGCTATCGCCGACAGGGACTGGCTCGCGGAACTGGTCTCGGTCTACGAGCAGCGGGACGTCCCCGCTGCCGGCGGCCGGATGGTGCCCTACTGGGTGGCCGGCAAGCCCAAATTTCTTCCCGAGGAGTTCTACTGGCTCGTCGGCGTCACCCACCAGGGTTTCGGACCGAACGGCGACCCCGATGAGGCCGGGGAGGTTCGGAACACGTTCGGCTCGAACATCTCCTTTCGTCGCGAGGTGTACGAGACGCTGGGTGGGTTCGAGCCCGAAATCGGAGGCCGGACCGGCGAGAAGAACCTCCAGGCCGAGGAGCCAGAACTGTGTGCCCGGATGCAAAGCGAGTTCGGACACGGGGTCTACTACACGCCCGAGGCAAAGGTGGCCCACAAGGTGTTCGACTACCGGACTGACCCTGGCTGGCTCCTCGACCGGGCGTTCTGGCAGGGCTACTCCAAACGAGGGATGGAGGTGCTCGTTCCAGAGTCAACCGGTGATGAGTCGGACTTCCTTCGGCAGCTCCTGTTTGACTCGGTACCGGATAGGGTCGGTGACCTGGTCAAGTCGCCGTCCGTGGCGGCTGCCCTGCAGTTGTTCACGCTATTCGTCCTGACCGGGTGTGTCGGTGCGGGCTATCTCTACGGCGTCTCGGTGTGGGGGTAACATAAGTCGGTTCGATACCCCGTTCCGTCTTCGGTTCAAAGCGGAGGACGGCAACAGCAGGCGAACAACGAGGAATTGACCCCACCGCGCTGTGAATCAAATATTGGTTCCCGATGAGAGCGTTCTTTTCCCAAAAGGGACAGTCGTGAAACCGGCCCAGCGGCGTGCATGGCCGTATTAATCGAAGCTACGTCCAGTGGAATACGATTTCAGATTGCATGGGGAACAGAACAATCACTGCGTATCAGACTCCTGGGCGAGGACCGAGGAATATATTACCAGCCCATTCGCCATTTCTGGTAGATGCGTGTCCTCTATTTGACCGAGGAGGCGATTTCCTTTTCCGATGCGATGGTTAGAGGGGGTGCCATCCACGTCCGAAACGTCGTCACTGGCCTCCGCGATCGTGGTCACGACGTGACGCTGCTTGACTGGAACTTGGCCCCTGAACGCGGGTTCCAGCGCTCTATCTCTCCCCGAACTCGATTTGTATGGGGTCCACTCCTGACATTAGACCGTGCCGTCGACATCGGCAGACAGCAGGATATCGACGTAGTCGTTTCGAAGACCCGTAAAACGTATTTACCAGGTTTGGTAGCTGCCCGACGGCTGGGTGTTCCCCACGTCGTCCACGTCGGCTCTAGCTTGAACCCGCCCGTTGACGGGCTAGGGGAACAGCTTGACAATGCGTCGTTTTCAGCGCGCCTTCGCGCTCCCCACGACGGATACCTCGTTGTCTGTGACTACATTGGCAGACAACTCCGCAATCGAGGTGTTTCCAACGACCGAATCTTCGACGTTCGCAACGCTGTCGATGTGGATAAATTTCACCCAGAATCGGTCCCGACCCCGCTGGCCGAACATTTCCGGGAGCAAATCGACGCTAGCGGGGCTAATCAGGGCACTCACAACCTGGGATTCGTCGGTGGGCTACAGCCCTACAAGGGCCTCGACGACCTTGCGGGCGCGCTTGACCAAACGGAGCGCGACTGGCACGTGCTGGTGGCGGGTGACGGCCCGGAGCGCGACCGCCTTGCGGCCCGCTTTGGCGAGCGCGCTACCTTTCTCGGCTCGGTTCCCTACGAGCAGGTGCCCGCGCTCTTCCACGAGTTCGACGCGTTTTGTCTCCCCTCACATACCGAGGGGCTGCCACGAGTCGTTCTCGAAGCGCAGGCGACGGCCACACCCGTGATTGCTACCCGCGTGGGCGGCGTTCCGGAAGTAATCGATGACGGCGAGACAGGGCTATTGTGTCCGCCCCAGCGACCGGCGGCACTGGCCGCGGCGCTGGAGAGGCTGGCGAGCGACGAGTCGGAGTGTGAGCGACTCGGCAACCGGGGCCGCGCCGCCGTCGAAACCGAGTTCTCGTGGCCGGCGTTGTACGAGCGCTACGAGCGGGCGCTCCGACAGGTGATCGAATGAGTGACCTCGACCAAGCGGTTCGGGACGTGGTGAAGGGTGCAAGTATCGTCTACGTCGGCCTTTTTTTGGAATTGCTGATCGCGTTCGTCGCACAGGTCGTTGCTGCGCGGTACCTCTCGGTCGGCGACTTCGGAGGGTTGACCGCCGGAACCGCACTGCTTGACGTCGGCTCGATCGTCGCTGGACTCGGGTTGGCCTCGGGATTGACACGATATCTCCCCCGTGTCGAAGCCGCCCAGAAGCGGCTGCTCGGGCTGTTTACTGTGGGGGTGACGGGGCTGACTTCGACGATTCTCGGGACCGGCGTTGCGCTCAACGCTTCGTTCATCGCGACACGGATATTCGGTGACCCGTCGGTCACGGTCAGCATCCGGATCTTTGGGATGGCGATCCCGTTCGCGGCACTGCTGAACGTCGCGGTCGGTGGCATCCGCGGCCAGGAGCGATCGACCGACCGCGTCCTCGTGAAGAACATCGTCCAGCCGCTGGCCCGCATGACGCTCGTCGCCGCGGCCGTCTGGTACGGGCTGGGACAGGCCGGCCTGGCAGGGGCCTACGCCGTTCCCTACGCGGTCAGTGCGATCATCGGGCTGGCCCTGTTTTACCGATCACTGCCCGACGTGTCGACGGTCGTCGAAACCAACTTGGTGAGCGAAGTCACCCGGTACTCGCTCCCGTTTACGATCAGTGACGTCTCGTCGTTCGTCTACCGGAGCAGCGATATCTTCCTCGTGCTCTACTTTCTGGGCGGCGCGGCCACCGGAATCTACGGCGTCGCCTACGCGGCAGTCAGTTTCATGGGGATGTTCTCGACGGCGTTCAACTTCCTGGGTACGCCCATCGCCAGCAGACTCGAAAACGAGGGTGATATCGAGGAAGTGATGGAGCTGTTTCGATCCGTCGTCCGGTGGTTGATCGTCGCCAGCGTCTGTGCACTGGTGCCACTAGCTGTGTTCGCCACTGACTTCATCTCGATCATCTATCAGTCGAAATACGCAAGTGGTGGCCCAGTCCTGGCGGTACTGGCGCTTGGGTTTGCTGCGAAGAACGTCCTCAGTATTCATAATTCCATCCTGCAAGCGGTCGCCAGATCCAAGACGCTTTCGGCCAATACCGTTATAGCGGCCGTCAGTAACCTCCTACTCAACGTTCTGCTCATCCCACGGTTCGGGCTCGTCGGTGCGGCCATCGCGACACTGCTCTCTTTCCTGATTCGGGACGGACTGGCAGCAGTCCAGGTGTACTTGACGCTGGGGAGCTCGCCGCTCACACCGAGTGCGCTTCGCCCCCTGGTGCCCGCAGTCCCTTTTCTCTTGATCGTCTGGACCGTCGTCGCGCCCGCCACGCCGGGAACTTTCCTGTGGTTGCTGGCCGTGACTGGACTCACCGCGACCGTCTACACCGTGGTCGTGCTGGTCGCGTTCGGCCTCTCCGAAACGGAATTGATGATCATCCGGTCGGCCGAAGAGCAGTACGGCCTCGACTTCTCCCGGATAGACTGGCTGATTACCAGACTGGCTAAACGATAAGCTCGAAAATCAATACTCATAACCCACCGGTTCGCCAGTGTATGCATATGAGTATCGACCCGCAACACGCCCTCTCCGAGGTCCGCAAGAACTACGGTTCGTTCAACTGGTGGCGCAATCGGGTGGTCGTGCCCTTCGTCTTCGGGACCGCAACGCGGCTCCACCCGGGCTATCCCGGGTACGGTGAGGCAGTCCATGTCATGGAGGAAGACTGGGACACGCTGATTGTGCTCGACGCCTGTCGGGCCGACTACTTCGAACAGGTTGCCGAGATGGACCGGTACGACGAGTACAGCAGCCGAATCAGCCTCGGCAGTCACTCCAGTGAGTGGACACGCCGCAACTTCCAGGGGAAACGGTTCGGCGACACCGTCTACGTCTCGGCGAACCCCCACACCTCGCTGGAAGCCGGCGACAGCTTCCATCATATCTACGAGCTCTGGGAGACCGACTTTGACGACGAGGCCGGTGTGGTCCCTCCCGACGCGGTCCGGGACGCCGCCATCGAGGCCCACGAACAGTACCCCGACAAGCGACTGATCGTCCACTTCATGCAACCCCACGGCCCATTTCTCGGGAGCGATGTCCAGGTCACCGACGAATCCTCCTACTGGCAGGCCTACGCAGAGAACCTCGACTACGTACTCCCGTTCGTCCACGAAATCATCGATGCCGTCCACGAAAAGACAGTGGTCACCGCCGACCACGGGCAGGCTTACACTGGGGGCATCAAAGATTATCTGGGGATCGGCGGACACAAACCCCGGCTCCGGTTCCCCTCGTTGGTAGAGGTCCCATGGGCCGTCGTCGAGGGCGACCGGCGCGAAATCGTGGCCGGCGAGATCAACCGAGCGGAGGGCGAACAGGTTCAGGACCGACTCAAGGATCTGGGCTACCTGTAGCCGACTCGTCCAACTCGAACCCTGTGGTATCGATGATAAAAACCGGGTCACCCCTCTCGTTTTTGAACTCCTTCGTATGCTCGAACATCTGGGCCCGACGGATGTCGATGGCGTCACCGTACAGCGCCTCCAGACGACCTGTATAATACTCCATACTATCGGCTGGGTCGAGCAGTCCGTTTTCGTTTTTGAGTAGCGGTCGATCTCCTGGCGGCTCGTATACCAGAACGTCACACCGGTCCATGACGACCTGGAACATCCACTCGGCAGTGTCTAGTCCGGACGCTTTCTCCCAGTGGTGATGAACCGTCATGAACAGGATCACGTCCACCTCCGGAAGCTTGGTGACGTTCGCTGAATTGATGTCCCATTTGACGAACCCGCACCCGTCGATGTTATCTGCCCGCTCTCTCGCACGTTGAACTCTCGATTCCTTGTAATCGATACCAAGTGAGAAGGCTCCGGTAGCCGCCGCCCGTCTCGTAAAAAAACCTTCTGCACAGCCGATATCGATGACCGACCCGGCGTCCGAAACCTCCGGCTCTATATACTCCCACCGCTCGTGATTGTCGACACGCTCGCCGTGGTAGTCGACATCTGTCCGGTTGAAAAACCTATAGTAAATGAAATCTTTGATACCACGACCAACCTCTGATGCACCGCCCGTCGTATATAACTCTTTGACCCTCTGTAATTTTGCTCTCATGAAAATTGCCACTCAGGATTAGCCTGGGTAATCGAAGTAATTAAAACTATACTTTTTCTCCTTTAGGTAATGAACCTCCGGTCCGTCAGTCGCCAGGCGTGGCTGAGACTCCGGGATACGGGGATTCGGTCACTGGTACGTGCAGGAATATCGTTCGTATTCGTGGCACTCGGTCGACTGTACAATCGTGGTCTGGTACGCGCCCGACATTATCGACACAGACGACGGTACGGCGGGAGTGCTCCTGAGCCGTACGGAGTCATTTTTATCGACCCCACCGAGGTCGAACGGCGGATCTACCCGTACGTTGGGAACGAACTGTCGGAATACGGCACATACATTCGCGACGGGAACTGGGACCGGAGCTATACGGAGCGTACGATCCAGTATCTTCCTGACATTCCACAGCACACTCAGCTCGTGTTTCCACTGGAGGAATCGCTATTCTTCACGACGATCAGAGCCTGGATCGAGGACGACGACGAGTGGAAAGAGACCGACTGGTACGCGTTGGACACCCAGTACAAATCGGTTGCGAAGGCGGAGCAACGGCTGGACCAGATCGAGACGCTGTACGAGGAGATCGTTTCCGGCAACTATCTGAGCCAAGCGACGTTGTCGAACCGGAACCCACACTCGCGGTCGGTACTCAGATACGCGTTGTTACCGCCTGCACATTTCGAGGTCGAAGTGGCGATCGGCCGTGATGGGGAGATATTCTTCGTCGATGGAAAACATCGGTTTTCGATAGCAAAATACACTGAAGCCGAACGGATCCCTGTCCGGGTGGTGGTCCGCCACGAGGCGTGGCAGGAGTTGCGTCAGGAGATACACGACACGAAAGCGGTCTCGGAGCTGAGTTCACGGGCGCGATCCCACCTGTCGCACCCGGATATGGCCGATCTCACGGACGACGGCCTCACCGAATCGGAGTAGCGGTCACTGTTTGTATCCCAGGTCTTCGAGTCGCTGTTTCACGGCCTCGCTTTCGTCGACCTCCGGAAGCGTGATATCGGTCGCATCGGCTTCGTCGAGATACGTCTGCATTTGCGTTTTGTGCTCGTCGACGACGGCCGGATGGTGGTCGCTTACGTCCTCCAGCTCGTCGGGATCGTTCATCAGGTCATACAGCTCGATGACACCATCGGCGGTTCGCCAGAAGCACTTCCACCGGTCGGTTCGGCTGGCGAGAGTTTTCCCCCCTCGGCCCGTACAGAGCGCCATCTCCTCACCCCCGACAGGAGCGTCGAGATCGGTCCCCATAGTGGTAGAACTGATACATGGAGCCCGGCTCACCCCCTGCATGCGCTCGGGCGTCTCGATGTCGACCAGATCGAACATCGTCGGTCCGAGATCTATCAGTGACACCTGCTCGTCGACACGTTCGTTTGTCAGCCCTGGCGCACGGATGATGAGGGGCACTCGAAGGAGTTCGTCGTAGAGATACGGGTGATGGCCAAAGCGGTCGTGTTCGCCGAAGGCTTCGCCGTGGTCGGCGGTGACGACGATTGCCGTGTCGTCGAGGATGCCACGCGTTTCGAGGTCGTCGAGCAGTCGTTCGATGGTCTCGTCGACCAGGCGAATCTCGCCGTCGTACAATGAGAGCAGATCCGCGACATCGTCGTCGGTCAGCTCCTCGGGATTTTCCTGCATCATACCGTTGAGGTTGGCTTTGCGACGGGTCGACAGCGTCTCCAGGCCCTGCTTTTCGAGATGTTCGTCCGGCGGGGTGAAGGGGTAGTGAACGTCCATGTAGTGGAGCCACATGAAAAACGGCTGGTCGCCGTCCCACTCCTCGTCGAGCCAGCGGGTCGCCCGGTCGGTGATCTCCGGGGCACGGACGTACGCGGAGGTATCGGCCGTCATCTGGAACATGTGGTACCCTCGCCGGAGCAGTTTGTAGAGCAGGCCGTCGGGATCGAGACGTTCGTCGACGAAGTTCTTGAGCGTCCAGGCGTCGTCGTCGTCCTCGCCGCCGTCGTTGAACGTATCGAAGCCGTGGTTGTAGTTTTTTTCGGGACCGAGATGCGGGTTCGAGTGGTACCCGACGGTGGTCCAGCCGGCGTCACGGAACGTCTCCGAGAGGAAGGGGCGCTGTTCGTCGAGATATCGGTAGCCACCGTACATGAGCGGGTGCGTTCCGGTGAGGATCGTGGGGAAACTCGATGGCGTGTTGGGACCGTTCGCGACCGCTTGATCGAACGAAACGAACTCCTCGGCCAGTCGGTTGAGCGTCGGTGCCCGGGTGGCACTGTCCGGCATCCCGAGTGTGCGGTCGTACCGGAGACTGTCCACAGTAATCAGAATGACGTTACGAACTCCCATTGGTCACTTCTTTTCTGAGGTGACTCATCAGTGTTTTCGTTGGGCAGACTCCCGGGGGCGAACCCGAAAGAATACAACGGATATCTGCGAACGAGGACCTATGTCTCGACCGCACGTCTTTCTGATTACTGCGGACGGTCTCCGGTACGACAGACTTTCTCACTCCGGCAACGACGTAGAGACCACCCCGACACTCGATAAATTGGCCAACTCGGGTGCCGTCTGTCACAACACCATCGCCACCGGGACCGGTACCCGGACGAGTTTTCCGGGCATCCTCACCTCGTCGTACCCGCTGATGTACGGCGGGTTCTCCCAGATGACACGCCACCGTCTCCCGATCAGTGAGCTGTTCCAGGAACGGGGCTACGTCACACTCGGTGTCAACACGAACGCACAGTTGCACACGCGGTTCGGCTGGGACCGCGGGTACGATGTCTACTACGACAGCGAGCAAACGACGGTCAACAATCCCGTCGGCGCGTTCACGCAACCGGACGACGACACTGACGACGAGCAGTCGTTCATCGATGCAAACCTGGAGGAGCTGAAATCCGAGGTGTACGAGCGCCTCGACCACGACGGGGCGCTGTTCCGGACGTTAGAAACTGCCTACCGGCAGATAGAGGGTCGAACACCGCCATACGACCGGGCTGTCGAAACGGTCGACCGCACGCTCTCGTTCATCGATCAGGCACCCGACGACGAACCGCTGTTCGTCTGGATTCACTTCATGGAGACACACTCGCCGTACTTCCCGCCCGGTGACTACCGGACGAAGTATCTCAGCGAGCGGGTCTCGGACGGGCGGATCTGGCGGCTCAACGACCGGCTCCACACCGAACCCGACAGCCTGACCGAGGCGGAGGTCTCCATCATCTCACAGCTGTACAACGGTTCGCTCCGGTATCTCGACGACCAGATTGGCCGGCTGTTCGACGGCCTGCGAGAGCGAGACCTGTGGGACGACAGCGCCGTCGCCTTCAGTGCCGACCACGGCGAGCAGTTCCGCGAACACGGGGAGCTGACCCACTGTGCCAAGCCCTATGAGGAGGGCGTCCATGTTCCCCTGTTGTTCAGGATTCCCGACGAGCACCTGACCGACATCGACGGTGTGACCTCGACCATCGACATCGCCCCGACACTGCTCGATATCGCCTTCGACGACCCCCGCCCGTCCGAAAAGTACCACGGCCAGTCGCTAGTGCCGGTGCTCGGGGGCGAGGCCGAGATCGACGGCGACCGTGCGGTGTTCAGCCAGGACGCCTCCGAGGCGGGGCGCGAGACGAACCTCGCCCACCGGATCACGGGCTGTCGAACCGCCGACTGGAAGTACATAACGTCCGTCCAGGACGACTTCGAGACGTTACTCTTTGCCCTCCAGTCTGACCCCGGTGAACAGGAGAACGTGGTTGCGGACCACCCGGACGTTCGAGACGCGTTCGCCGACCGGGTCGAACGCCACTACCAGCAGTCGGCCTACACCGACTACGAGATCGCCGACGCGGTCGACACCGGCCACGTCAGCGAGCGCCTGCAGGCGCTGGGCTATCTCGACGAGTGATCAGAGGTCGTGTTCGTCCGCGAAGGCAGGATAGAACGCACGGACGTCGTCGGGCGTGCCGAGGACGTGGACGCGGTCAGTCGGCACCGAGACGAGATCGATATCGTCACCCTGGTCGACTAGCCAGTTGTACAGCGGTGCGATGTACGTCTCGCCGTACTCGGCTTTCACGTCCCCGGCGGCAGCCTCGTAAGCCGCCCTGAACCGACCCCAGGATTCGAACTGGTAGAAGCCGATGGTCGCGGCGTCGGAGACGCGCTCTTTCTCGGTGACACGGGTGACGGAGCCGTCGGCGTCGGTCTCGACGAAACTCCAGCGCTCGCCCTCGGGTGAAAAGACGGGAATCGAGTGACCCAGTCCTACGTCGTCGGCCCGGAGTTCACCCGGCTCGATGTAGGTGTCGATGTTGAAGATGGCCATCGTCTCCTCGTCGGGAACTAGGTCGTCGGCGTACATCGCCGTCGAGGCCTGGCCGTCTGTTACCTCCGGGACCGACACCGTCTCGTACTCCTCTATCCCGACACGTTCACAGTGGGTGGCGATAACGTCGTCGACGTCGTGGTCGGCGCGGGTGACGAACACGAACGAGTCGTCCGTGAAATCCGACAGTCCGTCGAGTGCGTACTCGAACATCGTCCGTCCGTCGATCTCGATGAGGAACTTCGGCCCCTCGATGCCTGCCTCTTTGAACCGGCTGCCACGTCCCGCCATCGTGATGACGACCGTTCTGCTCATAGGTCCCCTCGCGCGGCGGCGAACTTTTCGATTCCGGTTGCGAGCATACACTGCTGGCGCTGGGTACTGTCGCTGTGGAGCGGCACCATACTCAGATACAGGAGCGATTCGAGCAGTTTCACGTCCTGCACATCCTCGGGATACTCCTGTGCGAGCTGGTCGTCGAACAGTTCCTCCCGGCGGTCGTGAACTGGGTCCGTGTGCGTCTCGAAGGAGACCTGCTCCTCGGAGACGGACACGTCGAACAGGTCGTTGATGATGAACTCGTAGTGGCCCGAGACACTGTGGCGAAGCTTCGCCAGATCGTACCGGTAGTCCCCGTAGATCGTGTGGGGACCGAACGCCCCGCGAGGGTCGATCAGTTTCGGGATGTTGTTTCGCACGTCGAAGAGCACGTTCGGGAAACAGAGATCTCCGTGGATCACGCTCAGTCTATCCCGTTCGAGGAGGCAACTCTCCGTGAGTGTGTCCCGGAGTATGTCGAGGATTGCCGGCACCGTCGGGTAGGTCTCGCCGTTGACGGTGATCTCGCCTGGCTCGAAGAAGGGGTCCAGACCGGCCATCCCCTCGGCCCGGCGGAGTCGGTTGACGGTCTTCTCGTAGTACATCTCTTCGAGCGTTTCGGTTATCTCGGCGGGGTCGGTCTCCAGCTGGAACTCCTGGAACCGCTCCAGCAGGGTAAACAGTGAACTGTAGATGTTGCTCCAGAGGTGGAGGCCGTGTGAGCCGTAGATGTAGATGTCGCTCAGCGTCGGGTATCCGATGTACTCCATGGTAATCGACGGGTCGACGTAGGAGTCCGAGTAGTCGTAGATCTGCGGGATGTACGGGCGGAGCTGTTTGGGGAGTTTCTTGAACCAGGAGATCTCGTTACGGAGGGTATCGCTGTCTTCGCTGGATTTCGTTATCGTGTTCGTGGCGACGTCGATGCTGTTGAACTCTCGAACGTTCAGCGAGTCACGCTTGTTCTGGTAGTAGGTATCGAGGTGGCCGATGTCGACCCAGCGGTCGGCTTCGAGCAACTGGGACGGCTGATTCGACAGGTACGACTGGAGCGCGACGTAGAAGGGGTCCAGCTTGCCGTCGTCCCCGCCACAGGCTGCCTTCAGCAGCGTCCAGTAATCCGCCGGGGCAGTCAGCTTGAACTGTCCGGTGAACACGTTCCGTGGGCTGTCGAACACCCGGCTGAACTTCTCGGTGATCGAGTCGATTTCGCCATCGTCCGTCTTCGAGAAGGAAGTCCACCGGTAGGCATGCGAGACCTCCGAGCAAGAGACCGTGCTCGCGTCGACCCCGTAGCCGACCGGCGAGACGATGGTGTCCGCGAAATTAATGTACAGATCTGCGTCATCGAGCGACCGCCTGTCGGCGATCTGGCTGAGCGAGTCTGCCACCGTCTCGCCGAGAGAGGTTGTCCCCGAGACGTCGAGCAGCGTCCACTCCCGGTCCAGCCGGTCCAGCATCGACGCGAGCTTCTCGATTTGCTCGTCACCGGCCACGTACAGATCCATGTCGTGTTCCTCGTACTCCGCGGCGATATGTTCGATTGCCGGCTTCCCGTCGAAGGGAATCATCGCGGTCGCGATCGGCCCGAGATCGAACTTCAGCTCGTCGGGGACCAGCACGGCCGAGGGCACCAGTAGGATATCCTCATTCGTCGCCATACTCGTACCACCCTGGACCGAAATCCGCCGGGAAATCCGCCGGTTCTACCGTGTCACGAAAGAGGTCGCCCATACTCTCCTCTGGCCACGCCGCATCACGATAGAGGTTTCGACTGCGGTGGTCACCCGTGAACCGCTCGTCCGTGAACGGTACCACGGCGAACAGGAGCCGGTGACCCTGGTGGTAGATCTCCTCCCCGACGTTTTTCGCCAGTTGCGTGAGTTTCTCCTCGAATGGCTTGTCGAGAAAGTCGGCTTTGACCGGATAGCGACGGCCAAAGGTTACAGGCCGGTAGCCGTAACACCGAACCCGAAGGTTCTGTTTCAACTCTTTCCATCGCAGCCGGCGGAACAGTTTCGATTCCTGCATCTCGTGGTTCTCGCGCAATCTGGTGACGTACTCCCCCCCGGTGATGTCGAACCGACGGAGGTAGTTCGCCTGGACACTCCTGCCGTAGTCCTCGGGGAAGTCTTCGGCCGCCACGTGGACGAATCCGTACTCCGGGACGAACGTACTCGGTCGCACGCCCGCGTACGGCTGGGTCTTCTCCCTGTCGTCCCACCAGAGATCGGTCGTCTTGTCCGAATAGTAGAAGAAGTTCGACCGGCCGACGTTCCCCAGCAGGAGCAACATCAGCATATTGTGGATCGCGGTATGGGGAAGCAGATCCCGGGGGTCGAACTCGAAGAAGGAACGCTCCGCAAAACCGTCCGACTCGAACAAGAAAAACTGGTCCATGACGCTCCCGAGCCAGAACTTGGGTCGCCGGTAGGACGATCCCATCCCCCGGACAGCGGCGTGTTTCTCCGAGTCGTCGAGCCGGTCAACCAGACCGAGCAGCTTCGACTCATCAAGTGGCCAGGCGTCGGCGTGGAGATGCATCACGTACTCACAGCCAGCGTCCATCGCGCCGCGACAGCTCCGTTGCATCGAGTCCAGGATGCGGCTGTTGAGGTTGATATCGGCCCGCAATCCTGACATCTCGGGTGTGTACTCGATCTCTGCGCCCTGAACAAAATGATCCACGTCGATGGGTTCGATCCGACTCGCCGCGTCCGGATGGTTGCTACAGACGGAGATGTAGTACTCCTCTTCGAAGTTGTGGCGCAGAATATCGACGAGTACCCCGAGGTCGTCGAACTTGTCGTACAGCGAGACGGCGATTCCGATCATGAGTCGAGGGCCCTGGCGTCGGTTTCCAGCAGTGCCAGGATCTCCTCCCGGGAGTTGTTCATGAACTCACCGGGACGAATCGCCTTGTCGTCGACGTAGAACCCGTCGTGGCCACACCACGGCTTACCGTAGTGGATCTCGTCGTACGGAACGTCGTGTTCCTCAAGCCAGTCGAGCAAAATCGGGGCGGTCTCGGCGTTTATCTTTCCGGTGCGACCCTCGTGGGTGTTCATGTTCCGCGCCGTGTAGAGAACGATATAAAAACCCTCCTCATGGTATGAGCGCAGGCGCGAGAGCACCGCCTCCTTGGGTTCGCGCTCGGAGTAGGGGGTGTCGTCGTCCTTCTCGACCAGCACCCCGTCGATATCGAAAACGACTCTATCGTGTTTCTCGACGGTCATCGTCTGGACCGAGAAGAGGATTATAAATAAAATCTACGTATGCGTCCCCCCCAGCAGGCCGTGTCTGGAGTTCTCCGTCGGGGCGTGTCGGAGACTCTCCCGGTGGCCGGGAAGGCGTCTCCCAGGAGCGAAGAAGGCAGCGGTCCCGTCAGCAGAGCTCACTCGCCGTCACGAACGCCGCGGGGGCGACCGGGTCAAGCAGTCGTTCGACACGATTGCGGAACTCACTGCCGGCGTTTTCCAGATCGGCGTGATGGGTGGTCGCGTCGTAAGGATGCATGTACATGGAGAACCCGTTCGACTCGGCACGGAGCCACGAGAGAGCACGCAAGCCTGAGCAACCGCGCCTGTCACTCCGTAACGCGTTCGCGGTCGCAGTGAGTTCGCGGTTCGGGAACAATCGTAGACCCACCAGTGAGAGCAGGGGTGGACGCGCATACGTCGTCGGAAGTTCGAACAGACCAGAGTCGAGGGTGAACGGATTCTGTCTGGCCGTCAGCGACTCCGGAAGGTAATTCGTGTATCTGACGTTGATTGACGCGTCTACCTCGAATCCAAGTTCCTGGAGCACCTCGAACGTCGTCTCGCTGGCGCTATGTCGACCGGCACGGAACGCCGTCACCTCACGTTTGTCCACGCTGGCCACCTCGGCGAGTGTCGAACGGGTCCTTCTGATCAATTCACGTTGACGGTCCGCGTCGAGTTCCGCGAGCTGGTCGTGTTCGTGGCCGAATTCGCGGGGATGAACGTGGACACCAATCTCGTGGTCAGCGGCGAGGTCAGCGACGACCTCTGGCAGTTCGGTAGCGATTCGATGAGTCGCGTAGACGGTCCCACGAGGGACGACGTCGTCGAACCAGTCCATTGCTTCGGCGACTCCGTCGAGTGTGTCATCCTTGTTGGGTTCGAGGTCAACGGAAAAAGCAACCCACTCAGTCATCCCTTCGACGTTGCCGGCCCTCCGATATTTATATTATCATTGCTGGTCGCGCTCACTTCTTGCCGGCTGTCTCGACAAGCGCGTCCGCGTACGCCTCGCGCAGCCGGTCGGGATTAAACCTCTCACCAAGTGTCGCTGGGTCGTGCTCGCCAGTGAGCAGGTCCGCCAGTTCGGCGTCGTCCTCGAAACTTGCACTGGCTGCCGTTGCGCTGTCGCCTACATTACGGGCGACCGTGGGTGTGCCACAGGCCGCTGCCTCCAACAGCACGTTCGGTAGCCCCTCGATGAGAGACGGGTGGACGACGAGATCAGCCGCCCTGTAGTAATCAGGCATGGCAACGAAGTCGACGCGGCCCAGCGGTTCGACACCGTGAGTGGCCGCCAGCTCCGGCCGCATCGGCCCGTCACCGATAACGTACCACCGGAACGGTTCACCACAACCGTACAGCTCCTCGGCCGTCTCGACGAGTGTCCGCATCCCTTTCCGCTCGGTGAGCCGGCCCACGGTCAGGAAGATTCGTTCCTCATCAGGGAACCCGAGTTCACGAGCGAGTTCTCGCTCACGCTCGGCCGGGACGGGCGAGAACTTTTCGCGGTCGACAGGCTGTGGAATCTCTGTGACTGGTATATCGTCGTTTCGGCGCTTTATTTCGGAGCGACCGTGGGGGCCTAGCACTATAACGCGTTCACTCCCGTGAACCGGGACGCGACCAAAGAGGTTGTTCAGCGCGAACGCCTTCACTGCACTCACGCCCTCGGAGAAGCGGAACTCGTTGAAGTTGTCGCCCGCGAACCGTGTGAGAACGGGCGTCCCCGTCCGACGGCCGGCAATGGTAGTCGCACAGCCATGCAACGGGAACTTCGTAACTTGCCAGAGGAGGTCCGGCTCCTGTTCGTTCGCGTAGGTCGTCACCACCTGTGTGAGCGTCCGTAACGTCCCGATAGCCCTCTCAGTTTCCGACAGCCCCGGGTCGACCGGGGTGTACCCATCTACGTCCTCTCCACATCCCTCCCGAATGAGTAGGTCACAGTTCAGGTCGTGTCCTGCGTCGGTCAGCAATCGCCGGACATTTTCGAGGAAAGTCCGGACGTTGCCGGGTAGTCGCGTCCCGCCGACGACGCCTACACGTAGCTCAGTCATTCGTCGTTACGTCAGACAGCGTAATTGGTTCGTCCTCTTCGGCGAGCGTTGCACAGAGGTCACGGAACGCGTCGAATCCGTCTGCGAGGCGCATACAGGCCGGATGAGCCAACACAGTTGCAGTCTCACCGGTCGCCCGGTGCTCCGAGACGTAGTCTACTACCCACTCACACCAGTCCTCGGGCTGGTGGCTCTCAGTTCCGAACGGTCCGGAAAAGTCTTCGACCGCGGTCGTTCCGGGTTTCCGGAACGCGTGGTAGACGTGTTCGTGGTCCGGTGGCGTGTTTATCGGCACGACCGTCAGGTCGTCCTCCCGTCGGACCGTTCCGTCGGGTTCGACTGCATCCGAGAAGTGCGTGAATCCGTGCGCGGCGAGTAGGCCAGCCGTATGCTCGTCGTGGCGGTACGCATGGTCTCGCCACGACGTTATCCGCGCGCCGACCGCTTCGAAGGCGGCAACGGTCTTCCGTATTTCGTAGGACTGGAACGGTCGCGGCCCGTTCCACGAGCCCACCCGTCCACCAGAGGCCTTGCCAAGTGCGCGCCACACGCTGTGTACCGGTGTGGTGAACGCCCAGTAGTTGTGGCCACCGAGTTCGACGTTAGCCATCGATACCAGCCGCTCCACCAGCGCCGGTTCCTCGGCGATACACCTGCCAGTACAGAACAGCGTCACCGGCACGCCGTACTCGGCGGCGATTTCGGCGTATTCCACGGCCGCCTCGACTTCTGTCCCGTCCAGGTACGGCTGGTCACGGGTCTCCATCGACATGTGGTGGACGTCGCCGGTAATCGCGACTGTCATTCGAGGTAGCCGAGGTCTTCGAGTCGGTCCTGGACGTCCTCGCGCGCTGCGTCGGTTGCGGCCTCGAAGGGGAGCGGGTCACAGGTCGCCACATCCCTATCGTCGAATAGCGGGAGTGGCTCGCCGTCCATATCCGTGGGGACGGAACAATCGACGCTGTGTAGCACGGTCGGTGCCACGTCGGTAATCGAAATCGGGCCGTCGAGGTCGGTCGCGTCGACGTCCGGCCCGTCGGCGAGGAAGAGTCCAGTCCGGACGTTCTCGGCTTCCCAGTGACCCACATCGCTGAAGATGGGGTTCGAGCCGATTGCACCGCTGGCGTGGACGCCCGGCCGCTGGTCGAACACTATCTCCGGCGCATCCTCGACGTACGGGCCCTCGTAGGCCTCCTCACGGCGCATCACCTGCCGGGCGATAGGCTCACCAGCATCGTTTTCCAGTGCTGCGAGGTCGTCTATCAATCGCTTTACTGTGTCGGGGTCGTCGTCGATGACGTAGACGAGCCCCTGACCGCTCGCAACGGCCGACGATTGCTCCCAGTCGACCTTCTCCAGTTTCTGCTCGCGTTTGAATCCCTCCTCGTCTTCGGGAATCTGTTCTGTGAGACGGTCTGGTGCTAGCCTGGTTACGAGGCTATGGATGCCGAGGTTGTGAGCGAGCTTCGAGAGGCGCTTCTTGTTGACTCCGTACCTGTCGAAAACGTCCGCTGTCTCAGTCTTCGTAACGAGATACCCCTCTGACTCGAGCCAGGAGTTGACGTAGAACACTGTGTCCACGTCTTTGCATCCGTGGTCCGACATCAACAACAGGGTGGCGTCAGGGTGGTCGTCCCGAATCGCTCCAATCTGCTCGTCAATGACCTCCCAGGCACGGCGGGTCGGCTCGCCGCGCCAGAAGAAGTGCTGGAGGACGTTGATATAGAAGACGGTGCAGTGGGCTACGTCGACGTCTTCCGCTTCGAGTTGCTCTCGGAACGTCTCCAGCCGCTGCTCGATCAGTTCGACCAGTCCGTCAGCCTCTTCGCGATCTTCCTTCCCAGTGACTGGCGATTCTGGGTGCAGACGGTACCCGTCTGTGTCGAGCCGCTCGCCCAGTTCTGGCGGGTGGGTGTACGCATCCTGCTCACTCCCGGGACCACCGGCAATCATGTACTCGTCAACCTCGAACGGCGGGTACGTCATCGGGAGGTTCATGATACCGGCCGTCTGACCGTTCTCGTTCAGGTAGTCCCAGTAGTTCGCGCTCTTGAACGAACGCGAATCTGGTGTCGTGAGCGTCCGTCGGTCGGTGTCGATAGTTTCCCACCAGAATACGCCGAGTTTTCCCGGATTCTTCCCAGTCGAGTAACACCGCCAGTTCGGACAGGTAACCGGCGGGAAACAGCTGTGCATGTCGGTCCATACCCCCTCTTCTTTGAGGGCCTGGATGTTCGGAAGTCTCCCGTCGTCCAACCACGGTTCGAGCAACGCCCAGTTGGCCCCGTCAAGTCCAAGTACGATTGTCTCAGTCATTGGTAACAGTCACCCGCCGTCCGGAACTGGTTGTACCGCCGGACGACGCTGGATTTGAGTTGCTGTTGAAAGGCCTGTGTTGAGAAGATTTCGACTCCTTTGCGCAGGTCACCCCCGACTCCGTCGTCTTCGAACCGGTCGATAGCACTTCGTATCCCCGCCGGCGACCCATCGTGACACAACCCGTTCTCGCCATCCTCGAAGAACAACCCGGGGAATCCCTCGTCACGTGTCAAGACGGCCTTTCCGCTCGCGTTTGCCTCGATGGGAACAATCCCGAAGTCTTCCTCGTGGCCGTTGAATACCAGCGCACGACAGGTGGCCAGAAGGTCTCGCTTCTCACTCTCGCTCACGAACCCGCGGTAGTCGATCTCGTCAGCTCCACGGATCGTTTCCATCACGCTCTCGTCGACATCACCACGACCGCCGGCCACCACGAGCTTGTTGTCGCTCCCGGCGAAGGCCTCAACGACTTCGGGGACGCCTTTTTCATTGTCCAAACGGCCGAGGTGGAGGTAAAATCCCTCCTCGTCGTGGTTCTCGTACTCGTCGATATCGACAGGAGGGTAGAGTACTTCAGCATCTCGCTGGTAATACTTCCGGATGCGACGGGCGATAATAGGGCTGTTTGCAAAGTAGCCATCGACCCGGAGATCCACCGTGGCATCCCGGATTCGCAGATACCGAATCAGTGGTCGTGCGAGTTGCCCCACTACTGAATCTTTCCTGTCGTGGTAGAGATCGTAGAGCCATCGCGGCGGGGAGTGACAGTAGTTCAGGTGGAGGGCGTCGTCAGGTGTAATGACTGCACGCGCCGTAGCGCCGGACGTGATTATCACGTCCGGATCACCGTACTCGCGCCAGTCGACGTCTTCCCAGAGAGCATACTCGAAGAGTCGCCCGACTTGAGCCTGAAGTCTCCGGAGTGGGGCTAGACGGAGATTTCGGGTCACGTCGACGAACCTGACATCTCCGTACGGGTTGGAGGAGTCCGGGTCGGGCTCTCCGATCGTGTATATCCGCTCGCAATTCAAGGCCTCAGCGAGTCTTGTGGCCAGATATTCCGAGCCGCCCCACGCATTGACGTGCCAGTGGGAGATTGCGATATCGAGATCAGAGAGCGTCCGACCGTCGGACGCCCCGTCCCAGGTGTCGACATTTTGCTCATCAGCGCTCGCCTGGGATTCCATATCTTCCCGAAGATAGGGGCCAGTGATAACTCTTGTCGAACACGCTGGCTGCCGCTTCCGTCCACATTTCGCCAGACCGCCTGATTAGGGCGAGTACGGTCGTCCAATGACCGACTCGGCGACTCGGCTGGTGTCCTTTCCGAGGGAAGCACGGTACAGACTGTTCTCTGTGGCCTGTTGGTGCCGCGGGAGAGACTATTGGTAGGCAATCTCGTGGGTGACATAGTTCCTGGAAAGACCTATCTAGCGGGGCCAGCCACACTCTCGTACTCCCACACGAGGTCGAAGTACCGCTTCATACCCGCGACGAAGGAGCCGTTCTCGGTGAGCGCGGCCTGACGCATGTGGTTCGGGACGTCAGGTTCCTCCACCAGCAGGATGGCCTCGCCGCTGTCGTAGTCCATGCTCGGGTCGACGAGTGTGCCGCGCCACGGAAGTTTCTCCGTGCTGAATCGGACCCCGACCTCGGGGAGGTCGGTTTCCAGCTGCTCGACCATCTCAGCCTGCACCGCGGCTTTCTCGGGCGGGAGCTGGTCCGGATGCAGGAACAGCACCGACACGTCGACGCCGCGCTCGACAGCGCCGGCGAGGGCGCTCTCGACGCTGTCGAGGTAGGCGAAGCTGTTTGTGATGATGCCGAGTGTCTCCTCGGCATCGGCATAGAGGCGGCGGGTCTCGCGCTCGCTGGGTTCGCCGACGTCGACAACGTGGAACAGCTCGGCAGTCGGGGAGATGTCCTCGCTGGCGCGCTCGAACTGCGGGCCGTACTCCGCCAGGAACGACTCGCGGTTTTCCTCGATGTCGGCCGCGAACGCCTCGTAGGACTGGCGGCTGTTCTCGATGGCCCGGTCGAGTATTTCTTCGGGCGCCTTGGGCTGGTACTCCTTGGGTCGGCCGGGCACCACCTTGATGAACCCGCGGTCGGCCAGAGACTCCAGCACGCCGTAGATACGGGCTTTCGGGATACCGGTCGCCTCCGCGAGGTTCGGTGCGGTAGTTCGTCCGAGCGTCAGCAACTGCTCGATGGCCGTCGTCTCGTACTCGGTCAGCCCAACGCGGTCGAACACGTCGGACGTTTCGGTCATACTCCCTCTTCATCACCCGGAAGGTAAAACGCGCGGGAAACGCCCGAAAGTATTTATTGGGTGCTCAAGATAGTTACTCGCAACGTGAGTAACCAGCAATCCGAAACCCGCGAACGTGACGATGCACACCTCCAGGACGTCGAGGACGGCTGTGGCTGTGTCGAGGTGTGGGAACACATGAGCGAAGACCGCGAGGAGTGACTCTCAGACAGTCGCATATTATCGCAGTTTCTCTGCCACGTGAACGCCGCCCTCCGACTGCTCGCTAGCAATCAATTTGCCTGCTACGACAGCGACTCACTCCTCGAAAGCCCTCGACTGCTCGCTAGCAATCGATTTGCCTGCTACGCCCACTGCTCACTTCCCGAAAGCCCTCGACTGCTCGCGGGCGCTGTGACGGATACCTCGCTTCGCTCGGTAGTGCCGCCACAGCGCTCCACGGCTCACTCCGTTCGCCGTTTCGCCACGAGGAATCTCCCTGCGGTCGATTCCTCGCGCCCGCGACCCGTCTCGCCCTTTCAGTCCACCAGGGATTGCCTGCCCTCCCCCGGGTCGCGCGACGGAGCGCACTCCCGGCCGCGAAGCCGTTTCATCGGCTGAGTCGGGGAAGGGCAGGCTGACGGCGGAGAACCTGGCGGACTGGAAGGGCGAGCTCGGTCGGCGCGGGTGCGCGGGCCCTATCCGAGCGAAGCGAGGATATCCCGCACAGCCGGGTCGAGCGGGCGAGGGCTTCCGAGTGCTACAAACCAGTACAGTCGCTGTCGACAACGAATACTAGCCGGGTCGAGCGGGCGAGGGCTTCCGAGTGCGACAAACCAGTACAGTCGCTGTCGACAACGATTACTAGCCGGGTCGAGCGGGTGAGACCACTGTCCTGTCCAGGGACAAGAATTGCTAGCCGGGGACCCGTATTTATTTGAGTGCGCGTGGCAGATGGTCGACAATGGCCGACCGTGACGACGTCTGTGTGCTGCTCCCTGCCTACAACGAGGCCGAGACTATCGAGTCCGTCATCGAGGGATTTCACGAGCAGGGATTCGACAACGTCCTCGTCGTCGACGGCGGGAGCACGGACGATACGTACGAACTTGCCGAAGCCGCCGGTGCCCGCGTCGTCGAGCAGTCGGGCGACGGCAAAGGGCAGGCCATCCGTGAAGCCGTCCGCATATATATCGAGGTGCCATACGTGTTGATGGCCGACGCCGACGAGACGTATCTGGCAGGCGATGCGGACCGGATGCTCGAACCGCTCTTCGAGGGACGGGCCGAGCACGTCATCGGCGACCGCTTTGCCGACATGAAACCCGACGCGATGACGCGGCTCAACCAGGTCGGTAATCGTCTCATCAACGGGGCGTTCTCGCTCATCCACGGCCACGACTACGCCGACATCCTCAGTGGGTATCGCGCCTTCACTCGCGAGTCGTTCCTGCGGCTCTCACTGTCCGCGGAGGGGTTTGGCATCGAGACCGAGATGGCCGTCGAGTGCGTGAAACACGGAGTCCGAACCGTCGTCGTCCCGATAACCTACCTGCCACGCCCCGACGAGTCCGAGACGAACCTCCGACCGGTTCGGGACGGTGGGCTGATAATCGTGACGCTCTACCAGATGGCCAAGACCAACAACCCCCTCTTTTACTTCGGCAGCGTCGGCGTCTCTACCATCGGGATAGGTGGACTGCTCGGCATCTACGTCCTCTATGACTGGTTCGTCAACGGCATCTCACACAACGTGATTGCTACTGTGGGTGGTATCGCCGTGGTGCTTGGTATTCAGCTGCTGATGTTCGGCGTTCTCTCGGACATGATCGTGACCGTAAACCGGGAACAGACACAGCAACTCGAGGAAATCGCGAATCGACTGAGCAACGAGCGCCAGCCAACCCAGCAGTCCGAGATCGACGGCGAGACGGATACACCGGCATCGCCCAACAACCGCCAGAATTGAGCGGAGCGAGACGCGGTCAGTGGCCCGATGCCACTGGGAGAGTTCAGAACGGAACCAGCGCCCGCAGCTGTGTCAGCAGGCTGTTTGACGCCGACGCTCGCTTGCGCTCGAACGTGGGATGCAGGGCGTTGAACAGCTCCTGTTCCGAGTCGAACTCTGTCGCCGTCGCCATTTCGAGGGCGTCCCCGACAGTCATGCTGTGGCCGGCGGAGTCGATGGGCACAGTGATATCGCCCGCCTGCTCGCGCACCTCGCGGGCGGTCGCGGGGTAGTCGATGGTCTCCTCGCCGAGTTTGGCGTCCAGCGCGGCGATACCGAACTCGATAGCGGTCGGCTCCTCGGTGTCGTCGGCCGGTGGCTGTACACCCATTGTCAGTACCGTGGGGCTTCAGCGTGGAAAAGGCTGTGTTCGCCAGGCCATAGCATCGCTCACGTGACCGTACGGCGGTTCAGTCGGCCGTCTCGGTCTCGCCCGCCGCCCCATCGCAGGAGACGAGCCACTCCTCGGCCCAGGCCGTTATCTCGTCGAACACCGGACACAGGGACTCGCCTTTCGGGGTGAGTCGGTAGTACGTCGCGACCGGTGCGTCCTCCTCCAGACGGCGTTCGACGAACCCGGTCTCCTGGAGGTCGTCGAGGACTCGGGAGAGTGTGCGGGAACTGGCATCGGTGGCCCGCTTGAGCTCGTTGAACCGGCGCTCGCCGTTCTGGAGTTCGTGGAGGACGACGAGGCGCCACTTCGATCCGACCTGTTCGATAGACTCGATGACGGGGCAGGCGTCGTCGCTTGCCGCTTGCTCGTCTGCGAAGATTTCTGATGACATCGGTGTGACCTGGTATCTCCTATGTCCGGGAAGCGATATATAGGTTCGCATCCGAACCAAGTAACGTAATGAAACCACACGTCCGTCCGTTGATGAATCGCCACACGACAGCCCGCCGTCCGGGGGTATCGGCCTGATGGCCTTCGAGACCGCCGGTGCGGCCGAACTCTTCCTGGTCGCGCGGCTCCTCTTCGGCGGGGTGCTTGCCTTTACTGGCCTGAACCACTTCATGAACGCCGAGGGGATGATACCGTACGCCGAGGCGAAGGGACTGCCCGCGCCGGCGGGGGCCGTCTACGGGAGCGGTGGCCTGCTCGTGTTCAGTGGCCTGCTCCTCATCGTCGGCGCCTATCCCGTCGTCGCGGCGGGGGCGCTCGCGGCCTTCCTGCTTGCCTCGGCCGTCACGATGCACGACTTCTGGGCGGTCCCCGAGGACCAACAGCAAGACGAGATGACGCAGTTCCTGAAGAACGTCGCGCTGGCGGGCGGCGCCATCGCCCTGCTGGCTGTCGCCGGGACGGCCTGGCCGTACAGCCTGGCGCTGGGCGTCTTCTAACCCGCTGTCGCCAATTTCAAACCCCCCCGGTGCCGATGTGTTCCTGAATGCTCCAGTCCTCGCTCGTCGAGTCGCTGGCCCTCGTGCCCGTTCGGCCGCTGGTCGTCGTCGTCTCGGTTCTCGCGACCGCCGTCGCCGTCCAGCGGCTAGTCGGCGAACGGCTCACTGCCGGGCTGCGCCGACGCCTGTTGCTCGGTGTGCCGTGGGGGACGCTGCTGACGATAACCGGCGTCCTCGCGGTCTACCTCTTCGTCCAGGGGGCGTACTGGCACTCGGACCTCCTCGTGACGCCGTTCCGGACGTGGTCGTACTATTACCCGCTGGGGCTGCTCATGGGGCCGTTCACACACGCGAGCGTCGGCCACATCACCGGGAATCTGCTCGGGACGCTCGTCTACGGCACGGTCGTCGAGTACGCCTGGGGGCACTACCCCCAGGGACGCGGTGAGGCGTCGTTCAGTTCGGTGTGGACGAACCCCTTCGCCAGAATACTGGCTGTCCCGGTCGTCATGTTTCTCGTGGGCGTGTTCACGGGGGTTTTCGCGCTCGGTCCGGTCGTCGGCTTCTCCGGCGTGGTGTTCGCACTCGCTGGCTTCGCGCTGGTGACGCGACCGTACCTGTTCCTCGGGGCGTTCCTGGGGAGCCGTATCATAGACCTCGTCTACACCGCGCTCCTGTCGCCGGAGCCGACCATCGGCGGGAGCGTCCAGTACGTCACGCCGTGGTGGGCCAACATCGCCATCCAGGGCCACGCTATCGGGCTGCTGGCCGGCGTGTTCCTCGGGACGGCGTTGCTCCGAGCGCGCTCGGAGCGGCCGGATCCCGGCGCGGTGTTTTTCGCCACACTGGTCTTCGCCGTGGTTCAGGGCCTCTGGGCGGTGTACATCCCGGTCGGCAACGGGCGATACACCCTGTTTCGCTGGCTCGGGACCGCCCTCGTACTCCTGCTCTCGGTGCTGGTCTCCGCCGCGACGCTGTACACCGACCGGCGGGCGCTCCCGGACTTCGATGGCGGGTGGCCGTCGGTCGCGGGCTTTGCGCTCATGGTCGCCCTCGCGGCGCTCTGTCTCGCGTCGGTGCCGGCAAACGGGGCCTCGCTGGGCGACGGGGACCTCCCCGAGGACGGACTGCAGGTCCGCGATTACGTCGTCACCTACCAGGAAGACGTTCGAAACGCCTACGTCGACAGTATGCCCCTGCCGCCGACGGCCCAGCAGAACATCACCGAGAGCGGCGTCATCGTCGCCAGCGCCGACCGCGAGATATGGACGGTCGCGGTCTCCCGGTCGCGACTGGCGCTCCAGGGGGACGCGACCGTCACCGTCGGCGGCGCCGACTGGCGCGAGACGGTCCAGGTCGAGCGGGAAAGCTGGTCGGTGGCAGGCAACGACAGCGTCTACAGCGTGGCCCTGGCACGCCAGAACGGCCCGTCTCGGACCGTCTACACCTCCGACCCATCGACCCTCGACGGGCGTATTGACGGGCAAAACCTCTCGCTCCGGCCGGTCGGGAGCGGCTTCGAGATCTCGGTCCGCCAGAACGGTACCACAGTCGACCGCGGCCCGGTGCCGGCGAATATGTCGAGCCGGAGTATCGGCGGCCTCACGTTCGAGCGCAACCGGTCGCGGCTGTACGCCGCCGGCAACGGGACGCGAGTCATCGTCGCCCGGGAAGGGGACTAGCGACGAATCAGCGCCACTCGATACGGAAGAGCTCGGCGTCGATGCTCCGGCGGTCGTCCTCGTGGAAGTCGAACTGGTGGGGGATATCGAACTCGGCGGCGAAGGCGTGGGTCACCTCGCCACCGTTGTCGACCGCGAACGACTCGACGAACTCACTGCTGCCGGCGTTGTGCAGCGAGTAGGAGACGCTCGCTATCTCGGCGGCGGTCGCGAGAAACGCGCGGTCGGCGTGCTCGTTGCCCGACTGGGCGCCGAAGGGCGGGTTCATCACGACCGTCGTCTCGGCGGCCGGCGGACAGAGCGGGACCGCCGTCGCGTCGGCACGGACCCACGACACCGACGTCGTCGACCCGACTTTCCGTTCGTTTGTCCGAGCTGTCGACAGCGGGCCGGGGTCGATATCCACGCCCACGACGGTCTCGGGACCGCGCAGGGCCGCGGCGAGCGCGAGCATCCCGGTCCCACAGCCCAGGTCCACCACCGTCCGGTCCTGCACGTCGCCCTCCAGGTCGGCCCGATGGACCAGGTGCGCAGCCAGGTCCGGCGGGGTCCGGTACTGTTCGAGGTCGGCTCTCGGGTCCGTGAAGCCGGCGACGACGCCGAGTTGCTGTGCGAGCGCGCTTTTGGTCGCCATCAGGCGCAATACACCTGAGTCATGTAAAAACCTTTTTAAAATGCACACCAGTTATCATGCTTTCGGGAGTTCGACGACGAAGACTGCACCGCCTTTGTCGCTCTCCTCGACCCGTATCTGCCCGCCGTAGCTCGCTATCATCGCGTCGACGAAGTAGAGGCCAAAGCCGGTCCCACCGGAGTCGGTACTCTTGCCGCCACGCTCGAAGATTCGATCCCTGACGTCCGGGGCGATGCCCGGTCCGTCGTCCGCGATTCTGACGGTGACCGTCTCCTCGTCCACCGAAGTCGTCACCTCGACGGCGACGCCGGGCTCCTCGTCTTGGCCGTGGCTGTCCGTCGAACCGTGCTCTACTGCATTGGTGAGGATGTTGCCGAAGACGTCGTGCAGGAGGTCGTCGGCGGTCACCGCGACGTCGCTGTGGACCGAGACGTCGACCGTCGCGCCGGGTGTCATCGAGGCGGCCCTGCGTGCGGCCGATTCGACAACCGGGGCTAGCTCGACCGGTTTGGTCTCGGCAGACGCCTCGTCCGAGAGCGTCTGCAACACCGACCGGACCTTCCGCGTGAGGTCGACGATATCGTCGCTCCACTCGACGATGGTCTCGGCGTACGCCCCGTGGTCGCCATCCAGCTCCGAGGCGAGCATATCGCCCCTGGCGCGGATGACGTTCATGCCGTTGAGGATGTCGTGGCGCAGGATGCTGTTGAAAAACTCCATCTGGTCGCGACGGCGTTGCAACGCCTCGTTCGAGGCCGCGAGTTCCGCCCGCTGGTCGTTTAGTTCCGTCTCGCGAGCGACCCGGTCGAGCGCTGCGGTCGCCGTACTCGAGAGGATATCCAGAAGGTGGCGCTCGGACTCGTCGAACGGCTCGACGGTCGTCGAGCCGACACACAACAACCCGTGGTCGTCGAGGGGCAGACACAGCAACGTTCCGAGGGGGACGCCGGGCGCCGACGGGGCATCGAGTTCCGTGTAGTCCTCGATGACGGCGGGCTCGCCCGCGTCGAAGATAGCCATCTCGTCGGAGCCGGGTTCCATGTCCGGGAGGTCTTTCGGGATGTCGACGCCGGCGAACTCGATCGCCGTCTCCGTGGCGCCGACGGGGTAGAGAACGGTATCGTCGCCGTCGTACGCCCACATCGCCGCGATGGGCCGGTCGATGACTCGCTCGGCTATCTCCGTGACCCGCTCGGCGACGGCCGCTTCGGTGTGGGTGTACAGCAGATCGTTGGTGGCCTCGCTGAGTGCGTCGACGCGCTCTTCGCGGCGCTTCAGCTCCGTGATGTTGCGGGCGACGCCGACGACCTGGGCGACCTCGCCGGCCTCGAAGACGGGCTGGTACCACGTCTCGAACACCAGGTCCTCGACCGACTGTGTCACCCGAACCTCGTCGCCCGCCAGCGCCTCCTCTGCGGCGTCGATAATCTCCGGGTAGTCGGCGTAGACGTCGAAGATGGAGGCGCCGGTCAACTCCCCTTGCTCCAGCCCCAGCGCACTGAGACCCTTCCCGGCCGAGTGGGTGAAGGTACCGTCAGCGTCGAGGGCGAAGACGACGACTGGGAGGTTGTTCACCATCGTCCGGACCTGCTCGCTCCACTGGATACGGTCCCGGTCGCGTTCCCGACCCTCGGTTGGCTCCCGAACGAAGGCGACGACCCGAACCGTTCCGTCGACGTCGAGGCGCTCTAACGTGACCTCGACGGAGCGTTGTTGGCCCTCGGGCCCGACGACCTCCCACGCCACATGGTGGTCGCCGTCGTCGGCCGCTCGCCTGATAGCGGCGACCGCCTCCTCGGTCGTGAACCCCGCCGTGCTTATCTCGCCGACCGTCGCTCCCACAAGTTGCTCGCAGTCGCGCCCGACGAGCTCACAGGCCGCCTGATTGGCGTCGAGGATACGGCCGGTCTCGGGGTGGTGTACCATGACCGGTTCCGGCGTCGCATCGAAAATATTCGCATAGATACTATCGTCCATGTCCGCGGGCATACACAAGAAACAACGACGGATAACAAGACAGTATCCCCGCAGTTCTTACGAACTGAAATAGGGGGTCGATGTCGGGCTACCAGGTACCGTGGAACGTGTCGAACTCCAGCTCTTCCAGCTCCTTCTCGCCGATGGCGATCTCGTACTCGCCGGGGGTGAGCATCGGCTTCTTGAACTGCGGGCCGTCGTCGGTCGTGATGCGGGGACAGCCGGTGTTGACGTAGGCGTCCATGCCGAAGTTCGTGAGCCGGTCGGGAGTGACCTCGTCCATCGTGATGAGGTAGGCGTCGTCGTTGTTCTCGACGATTTCCTGGGCCTGGTCCCAGCGGCCCTGGCCGATCTTCGTACAGAAGATGACGCCCCAGCTCTCGGCGTCCATCGCGCGGTGGACCGCGCCGTAGCGCTGCTTCATGAACTTCTCCGTGTCCGCGATGGTGACGGCGTTGTTGACGGGGTCGGCGATGATGACCTTCTTGTCGGGGTGTTCCATCGCGAGCCCGAGCGGGTGGAACTTCCCGCCGCCGACATACAAAATCTGGTCGGCGTCGACGTCGGCGCTGGCGTAGTTGCAGCCAAGCACCTGCCCTTCGTGGGTGAGCCGTTCGTCACCACGCTGGGTGTGGACGGTGTAACCTCGCTCTTCGAGCCACTCGCGCATCTCGCCGAACTTGTTCATGTGCTGGGCCGTCGTCACGAGCCCCACGTCGGGGTCCTCGTCGGGGTCGGTGAGCTCCTCCTCGAAGGCCTGCTCCATGATGGGTGTGACTTCGACGTTGGAAAATAGTGGGACGTAGATTATCTTGTCAGACTCCTTCATGGGGGAGTGGCCGAAGTGGACGAAGACGTCCGTGCGTCGCATCATGTAGGTGTCCAGGTCACAGGCGCCGTAACATGGCTGGCCCGACATCATCACCTGGACGTCGTCTGGGAGCTCCTGGCGCAGGTCGTCAGTGACTGCCGGGCCGCGGCGTTTCAGTCCCTCGGGGAACTGCAGCCCGACGGTCTCGGCGTCGCGCTCCTCGACCTCCTCGACGATGCGGTCTATCTCGTAGTCCCACTCACGGTCGTGCTTCAGCGAGAGGCCCGTATTGCGAAGGTCCCCCTCGGTTCGCTCTTGGCTCATTGCACTGCTATATCCGTTCGAGTGGGATAACCTCGGCGTTTCCGACCGCGTCAGTCCCCTTCCCCCTTCGGCACATCTATACCGCACGAGTCCCAACGCGGTGGTAATGAGCGTCGAAACCGAGAACGTCACCGAAATCGACGACGACCACGTCGATAAGCTCGCGGCCGAACTCGGCGAGAGCATCGCCCAGCTCCCGGTCTACCAGGAGTTCCTGCAGGCGAAGGCGAAAGTCGAGAACGACGCCGACGCCCAGCGAGCCATCGAGGAGTTCGAGCAGCTTCGCGAGGAGTTCCAGATGGCCCGCCAGACCGGCCAGGCAACCCAGGAGGACCTCCGGAAGGTCCAGGAGGCCCAGGAGGAGCTCCACGACATCGCTTCGATGAGTGAGTACCTCGAACTCCAGAACGAGCTCGAGGCCCGTCTCGCGGAGATAAACGACCTCGTCTCCGAGCAGCTCGAGGTCGACTTCGGCGAGAAGGCCGGCGGCTGCTGTCAGGACTGAAGGGTCCGTTCTTGCGGTCTGCTTTTTCCGGCCGATAGCTCCGCTGACGCCCCCACGAAGCCGCTGGTGCGGCGGTGGTCGTGTCACTGCATCGCGAATCGAGCACGGCGGGTGTCCCGTAACACTGACTACTGGGGAGCTAGCTGTCTGCACTGCTGGCAGGCGAGAAGGCATATACGCATAGAGAACACAGCTACCTAACGATTCGAGAGTATGGTGGGGGCGAGGCCGGTCAGGGATATCACGACCTTCGTGAGTTGCTACCTCCTCCTATCCCTGCCCCCGTTTCTCTACCTGAATCGGGGCCTGTCCACGCTGGTCACGGACATCGCCCTGCTGGCGACTGTCGGCATGGTAGCGTTGGTCCTCGTCACGTCGCTGTTTTTCATCAGCGAAGGGGTCGAGCGCTACACCAACTTCTTTTTCGACGTTACCGACGTCTACTCCGTCTTCGTCGACCTGGCGTTCGTCCTCGCAGCTGTCTCGTGGTGGGCCGTTCCGGAACTCGCGACCCGATTCGAGTGGGGGGCCCAGCTTCGGTACGTCCTCACGGCCATTATCGTCTGTCACGTCCCGATGGTCCTGCTTCTCTCCCTGCTGACTATCATTGGTCGCGCCCAGACGGCCTCGTGAAGCGGTCCCAGTATCGCCACACAGGGTTGGCTCGTGGCAACTCCCAGTACCGTGTCCGACACCGCCGACGACAGAGACTGGGTCCACGTCGAACAGTTCGCGGGCGACCTCGCCGAGAAGGCCGGCGGCTGCTGTCAGTACTGACTCTGTCTTCTCCGTTCGATACCCAGCGAACTGCCGTCGCTCAGCGCCGCGACCGCTACCGACTCTCGAACTGCGTCATGAACACGCCCAGCGCAACGAGGGCGGCAAAGGCGCTGATACCGCGCTGGATCAGAAACACCAAATCGACGTACGTCCGGGCGAATCCCTCGCCGACGGTGTACATCAGAACGCGAAACACCAGCAACAGTTCACCGACTACGGTGGCGACGACGAGACCGCCGGCGACGACGACGAGGGCGTAGCAGGCGTAACGCGCGATTCGTCTGATCGGGACTTCCTCGTCGGGACCGAACTGGCGGGCTTGTTTCGCGAGCACGGGGAGGAACGTGCGGAGCATGCACGACATACCTGTGGGGTTAGTCAAAGTGGTGTCGACTCGACGACAGAATCTCCCGGCCGGTTCACGGACCAGCGGCTCGTGTTTCACGCCGACGAGCGGACCCACGGCGTCGGGGGACGGCCTCGTCGGTCGTAAGGCCTTAGCCGCCACCCTGCGCAGAGTTCGCCATGACAGTCGAATCCGACTGGGGCGATTGGCTCCTGCGCGCGGTCGAAGACGCCGACCCCGACGGACTGGCGATCTGGTATCTGGGCTGTAACGGCTTCATCGTCAAGTCCAGCGGCGGTACGACGGTCTTTATCGACCCGTATCTGGGCATCGGCGACCCGCCCCGGACGGTGCGGATGGTGCCGGTGCCGTTCGAGCCCTCCGACGTCACGGAGGCCGACGCCGTCCTGGGGACTCACGAGCACACCGACCACGTCCACGGCCCCTCGCAGGCGCCCATCCTCGCGGCGACGGGCGCCACCTACTACACGACCGACAGCGGTCACGAGGTCATCAACGAGGAGGACTGGAAAGGGAACTGGTCGGTCACCGACGACCAGCTCGAAGAGATCGAGGAGGGCGACCGACTCGAACTCGGCGACCTGACCGTCCACGTCGAGCCGGCCAACGACCCCGACGCCGACCACCCCGTCTCCTTCGTCTTCGAGCACGAGTCGGGCACGTTCTTCCACGGCGGCGACGCACGGCCCGGCGCGTTCGAGCCGGTGGGTGAGCGATACGACATCGACCTCGGCGTACTGGCGTTTGGCACGGTGGGGATGATTCCGGACTCGGAGACCCGTGAGCCAAAACGGACCAAGTGGTACAACGACGAGAACATGATAATCGAGGCGGCCAACGAACTGGAGCTCGACACCCTGTTGCCGACCCACTGGGACATGTGGAAGGGGATGACTACGGAGCCGACGGTGCTGCACAACCACGCAGCGAGCTTCGACTATCCGGAGACGCTACAGATCGTCGAGATCGGCGACCGCGTCGACCTCTAATCGGTCGCCGATTCGAGTGTCCACTCACAATCTGACGGCGTCGGAGTACCTTTATTACTCGAGGGGTATGGAATAGCATACATGAGTGATTCGCAAGCGTATGAGGCGATTACTGTCGCCTCGGATGGGGTCAGTGTCACCAAGCGATTCGAGGCCGACGAGTTCCCCGTTCCCGCTATCGCGTTCAACGTCGTGTCGAAACGCTCCGAAACCGTCAATCTCCGGCTAGTCGATACGGTCCCGGACGACGTGGCCGTCGAGGACCTGGGCTTTCACCCCGAGTACGGCTCCGAGTTCTGGGATATCAACGACGACCAGATAACCTTCGAGAAGGAGATCGAGGCCGACAGCGACTACACCACGGTGTACGGCATCCGGGCCACCGGTACCGACGACGTCGAGAAGTTCCTCACGGAACCGACAATCGAGAGCGTCGACCCGCCGCTGGACGAGTCCGAAGAAGACCTCGTGGGCGGTGACAACGACGCTGTCAAAGATGTCATCGCGGGCGAATCCGACAGCGTGCCCGGGCTCGAGGACGAGGAGGACGAGGACATCGAGACGCTGAATCTGAAAGACCCCAACAACGAGGGGGAACCGGCCGCCGACGGCGAAGCCAGTGCCGACGGCGAGGACACAGAGGACGGCGGGGCGGCTGCCGACGGCGAGGCGCCAGCGACGGGCAACGTCGTCGCGGCGATGGCCAACGAGATTCGGCAGAACAACGTCTCGGCACAGGACGTCAAACTCCTCAAGCGAGCCCTCGACGCGGTCTCCCAGGACAGCGACCCGGAGGGCGGCGTCAACACGGCCCGAATCAACCGCATCCAGAACGACATCGCGGACCTGCGCGCGTACACGGACGCGCTCGAGGAGTTCCTCGCCGAGAACGGCACCGGTGACGAGATAATCGAGGAGTACGGCGAACGGCTCGACAGCTTCGAGAGCCAGCTCGACTCCTTCGAATCGGAGATAGAGAGCGCCAAATCGGCTGCCGAGGCCGCCACTGACGAGATAGACGAGCTCGGTGGGAGCGTCGACTCGCTCGAGGATGGCCTCGAAGACGTCGAGGGCTCCGTCGACGCCGTCGAGGGCGAGCTGGACGACCTCGAAGCGGAAATCGAGGACGTCCGGGAGGAAATCGGCGACGGGGAGCTGGACGACCGGCTCTCGACGGTCGAGGACGACATCGTGCAGCTCAAGGAGTGGCGCGAGCAGCTCTCCTCGGTCATCGGCGGCGGCGAGTAATACTGCCAGCTGTAACAAACTGAAGTAATTCGCGGTGGCGAATATCTTTACGAACTTACAGCCGGCAGTGTAACCGAACTCGTTTTATCCGCGCCGACGATTGAGTGGGGTAATGACGACGACCAGAGTGGCCGTCCCCCGCAAAGGTCGGCCTCTCGAAGCCGTGCTGGAGCGTCTCGCAGCCCGGACCGGGACCACCGAGCTGGCCGACGAGATCATCTCGACGCTTCGCTACGAGAAGGACCTGACGAAGGGGAACCAGTCCGCCGACGAGGATATCTACGGTCGTATCGCCGACTACTCCGACATCGAGGACCCGACTCGACCCGAGTTCACGCTGTTGCGGGACGACCGCGACGGGATGCCTCGACGGGTCGTCTTCGACAGCGTCACCGTCCCGACCGACCGCGGCGACGTGCAACTCGTCGGTCGGGAAGAGCCGTTCCGGGCCCTGCGGACCCACGAGTTCGCGCTGGGCTTTGACAGCGCGGACCTCGTGTTGGAGGAGGTCGTCGAACTGCAGGACGACCCCCTGCGGACTATCGACGAGATAAACGACCGCATCGACCCGCTGGACACCGACGTCCGGGTGGCGACCGGGCTCGGTGATACGGTCTACCACACGCTGCTGGCGACGCCGACCGTCGTCGATAGCCAGGACCGGCCCCTCGACCGGGAGTTCGTTCGGAACTACGCGGGCGAACTCTGTATCTCCCCGCGGTACGAACGGCTCATCGAAGCCGTCATCGGGACGGCCGCGCTGGACGATATCACCTTCACCTACCCCGAGAACGGGCAGGAAGAAGAAGCGGCTATCGCCGACACCGGATTCGGCGTCTACCTCACGGTTACCGGGTCGACCGCCCGGGACCACGACCTCGAACTGGGCGACCGACTCTTCCCCAGCGAGACCGTCCTGCTGGAGAACCGTTCCGAGCGAACCCCGGTGACCGAACAGGTCGCGGAGCTGTTCACCGAACCCGAAGCGACCGCACTCCAGTCGCTCTGAGAGTAGGCCGCCCCTGTCGGCCGGCCGCGACGCGACCGTGGACCGTCGTCCCCGGCAAACCGGTGTCGAACTATTTTGGCTGTCGCTATCTATCAGTTCGCTCGCGCCGTCGCCACGCAGTCGAGGACTCCGTTATTGGGACCTACGACGCCGGTAACTCCCGCCGTCTGTCGGGTAACGACGCTGTAACAAATGGGTACCCGGCGCTCGGTTTGCTCGTAACGTGGCTGTCAATCGGCTGATGAACCGCTCCACCAGCAACCACGGCGACGTATGCGATGGATCAAAACAACACCGAACTCACACGCGATCGCATCTTCGACATACTCAGTAGTCCCCGGAGACGGTACGTGCTCTATTTCCTGCGGACGGAGCCGAACCCGATTCAGCTGACCGACCTGGCCGAGCACGTCGCTGCCTGGGAGAACGATACGACCGTCGAAGAGCTATCGACCCAGCAGCGAAAGCGCGTCTACGTCTCGCTGTACCAGACGCATCTCCCGAAACTGGCCGAGTCCGGACTCGTCAACTACGACGAGGAGTCCGGTGACGTCTCTATCGCCGCGAAAGCCAGCGAAATAGACCCACTACTGGGCGAACAGCGCCAGGAACCGGCCTGGTACATCTACTACTTCGGGCTGGCGGTGTTGAGTACGCTCCTGGTCGTGGTGTCGGTGGCCGGGCTGGCTATCCCACAGGTCGCCCTCGCCGTGGGAATCATCGCCGCGTTCGTACTCCTGACTACCGTCCACGTGGTGTACGAGTGGCGCCAGCAGTCGCCCCCTGCGGAGTTTCGCGAGTGAGAGTATACGGACTGCTGAAGCGTCTGTTCGATTGGTGCGACCGGACCGACCCAGACCACAACAGTCCGTCTCAGTCTGCGTCTTCGGGCAACAGTTGCTCGGGCGTTCGCAGATACGTCGGCGTGTTCGCAAATTCCGTCATCCGCTCGAGCTCGCTCTCAGTGATGTGTTCTGGCATCATAGGTGTGCTCTGCAGGGGAGCGGTTAGTAATTGAGTTCATAGCAACCGGAATGAAGGCTATACTACGGTCGCAAACGACAGGGTCCCGAGAGCGCTGCAGTCACCCGCTTGCGGGCCCCAAACCCGGTTAGCGGCCAGGTATACGGTGGATAACCGCCGGCCGGAGTGTGTCGTTCCGATGGGGTTACAGCGTAGCGACCGTCGGCGGCGCCGGTCTCGACCACGTGACCGTCCCCAGCTGTCGGGACCGTGCTGAACCGACCGGAGCGGCAGAAACTACCGGAAATTTTAACAGTGGCTGAATTTATCATTCCGATAGTACAAATGAGTGGTCCGGACCCGTGGCACGCACTCGGTGGGAGACCCAGCTTAGAGGGGGCCGAGCGCGTGACAGAAGACGGTCCGACGTACGACCCGAAGACAGACACGTACGTCGGGATGTTCGATACGGAGCCGGCGAGCCTCGCGGTTATGGAGGCGCTCGCCACCGTTCGTCACTGCGAACCGACGGAGCTCGACCCGCTATACTGCTCGGTCGACCCCGACGCGCTGGACCGTCTCGTCGCATCCGGTTCGGACCAGCTCTGTGTGACGATGCATATCGACGGGTTCGAAGTCGTCGTCACCGGGACCCGTCGCATCGAAATCACGCCGCCCGAATGACTCCAGGGCCGTCACCGACCCACCGGTCCCAGGTCAGTGCTGTTCTCCGCTGAATCTCCCGGTTACGCACTCGGTTACGATTATCGTCCCCGGCGTCTGCGTCGGCGTGTACCAGTTGCTCAGCGAGGATGCGGTGTACGTCGCAGACACCAGGCTCCGGTGTGACTATCTGCTGTGGGTGCTGGTCCTCGCGGCCGCGGCCGGCGACGTGGTGCTGACGTTCGCAGGACTGTCGCTGTGTTTCACCGAGGCGAATCCAATCGCGCGAGCGTTCATCGATGTCGCCGGGCACGCCGGACTAATCGGACTGAAACTGGCCGCCCTGGCCGTGCTGTTTGCTGTCTATCGGACGGTGCGTCCGCTGTTCCGTCGCGCGGCGCTGGTCGCCTTTTTTGCACCACAGCTGTTCGCCGTCTCGCACAACGGATTGCTCCTCGCGCAACACGCAGCCGACTGCCCGTGAGACGGCCGGCGACATCGCAGGTCGACGGGACGTTTCGAGCGGTCTACGGGGAACGACCTGCCGGTCAGACCGACTCGTCGAGGACGACCGCTCCGGTCTCCCCCGTCCGCTCCCGTGCCAGATGCGAGACGAGGTTCTCGGGCGTGTAGGCGGTTCCATCGAGGAGACACGGGAAGACGGCTGCCAGCTCACCCGCTTCGTAGATAGCGACCGCCCGTGACGGTGGGACGATGCGACTGAACGCGTCGGGGTTGTACTCCGTCGTCACCGTCGAGACGTTGAAAAACGGGGCGATGGAGAGCTCGCTGTTCGCTGCCAGGTCGTAGAACTCACCGATGGCGTCGAGGATTCGCTGGCCGTTCCCGACTTCGGTGAGCGGGCTGGCCGTACAGATGCTGTTGCCCCAGACGACCAGGTCGAGATCGTCGAGGACGCTTCGCTCGGTGAGACTCGCTAACTCCGTCACCAGCTGGTCCTGGTCTGACTTGCACTCGGCCGGGCCCAGAGAGTGAACGAAGACAGTCGCCGTGAGGTCGCTGTCTGTCGGTGGCAACAGTGCATCGAGCGTCGGGTCGGTGGCGTCGTCTGCTCTCATCTGTGTAGCGATGGCTCTACAGTGGTGATAAACGGACAGGTCGCTTTCGACGGATAGAAGCATCTTACCGGCTGTCTACGGAAATTGGGGGAGAGCAACAACGCAGACCGGACGACGACGGCCGCCGTCGTGTATGGCCTAGGTGGGGGTGGGGTGGGTGAGTTGGCAAGGGATGGACCGGTGGCCAGTACGTGCGGATGGGTGCTCTCCCCGCGATAAGACCCACAGACTCCTGTATAATTGTTACTCCGTGGTTAGTCTCGGTAAGCTCTTCCACACGACAGGCCGGTAATTCGACGGGGCGGTTTCACAGGCCGAAAGCGCACCATAACTAATCACACGTCTCCGGTTGTGGTGACCGAACGCGCCTCTCTGGATTCCAAACCATGGTGACAGACGACCCCGACGGTGTGGCCGAGACGACAGCGCAATCCCAGGCCGAACAACTGGAGTTGCTGGCCTCGAAGCGTCGTCAGACGCTGCTCGAACTGCTGGCGACATCCGCTGACGACGTGCATACGCTCGAATCCCTGGCGACAGCGATAACACAGACCGAACAGGGAGCAGACCTCGGTGCGCGCCCGGCCCACCGGGTGTGTCTGTTCCTCCGCCACGTCCACCTGCCGAAACTCGACGCCGCCGATATCGTCGAATACGATCCACAGCAAAACGTCGTCGAGTGTACCGGCGATGGCCGGCTCGACCGGCTCCTCGATGCGACGGGCCGGTAACGACCGGCGACTGGCTGCCCTCTGTCGGCCCGGCTCGCTGTCCCGAGCGTTCTGTCGTCCCGACTGGCTATCACGAGAGCTGTCGGTAGAGCCGTGCCGCGGTACCCAGACCTGTCGAACTCCGTTCGAGCGAGTGATACGTCCGGAGGGTGGGAGCGAACTTCGACTTGTACCGGGAGAGCCGCGGGTCGTTCGCGCCGACCAGGTCGTAGGCGCTGTGGCCCCGCTCGGCCGCCGCCCGCAGCACCTCCCAGTGTAGCAGGTCGTTCACGTCGTAGTCGAGGTCCTGTTTGACCGTCCCCTGCCAGTTGTACACCCGCTCGCCGTCGTCCAGTATCAGCGAGCCCCCGACGAACTCACCCGCCACGCGACAGGCGTATGGGCGGAGGTAGCCCTCGGGGAGCGCCCCGTAGAGGTCCCCGACGAAGTCGGCGGAAAGCGGGAAGTCGAGGTCCTGTTCCTCGTGCCGGTTCTGGACCTGCGTGATGACCCGGCGCGCCGTCTCGGCGCCGGATTCCTCGACCGTACAGGCCTCCGCCGCGTCGCGGACGTTCGAGCGCGCGTCGCGACTGAACCGGTCACGCAGGCTGTCGGGCTCGGCGTCGAGGTCGACGACGTACGTAAATCGGGGGGTCTCATCGAACGTCGCCCAGCCGAACGGGCGGACGTCGGGCGAACTCATCGCGGTGCGGACGTGGACGTACTCCGGGTCGTACTCGGTGTCCAGCCAGTCGAGACAGCCGTCGACGAGTCGCCGCCGACGCTTCTCCGTGCTGTGTGGTTTCATGCCCGGCTGTGCGATGACGACCGGACCGAGATAGCTCACCTTCAGCTCCGGTGGCGGCGAAAAGGCCGCCGTTATCGGTCCCTTCTGGAGCGTGAAGAACGGAAAGAGCCCGACCGGCTCGTTCCCCTTGTAGGCCAGTAGCGGGTGGAGCTCGGCACCGGCGTAGTCGGCGAACACCTCCAGGGCCTCGAATCGGTGGAACGGCGTCCGCTCTCGCGTTCGTCCCAGTGCGTCGTTCCATGTGGCCGCCTCGTTGCGGGCGAGCTCGGTTATCTCCAGGGCCATCTACGGCCACCGCGCTGTCGGAATCCGGCGCTCGTGTACTAGCATCTGTCGGGTGAACCCTGGCTGTGGCCGGCGGTAAGTATAGTCGTCTTACCGTCTACACCTGCCCAACAGGTCCATATCCCCTGTCCGACACCGGTTCCCGGTACGATAGCCATAACAAAACGACGCCTCCCGATACCCCAACTCGTACTATGTCTGTGGTCAGCGCTGGGCCTGGAACCCAGGTGACACTGCAGTGACCGTGTCCGAGACGGCCCGTCGCGTGGTCAGGTCGACACTGTCGCTCGTCCCCATCGACCTCGTGCTCGTCCTCGCGTACGTGACCTTCGCAACCGCGGCCGTCGAGACTGGGGAGGGGTCGACCGTCCAGTTTCTCATCGGCGTCGGGCTGGTCCTGTTCGCACCCGGATACACCGTCGTCGCGGCGCTGTTCCCGGCTCGGGCCCGACAGCGCGAGGAGCGCCAGCCGACCAGCGTGCTCGCGCTGACGCGGCCACACGATGGCGTGTTGGTCCGTGAACGGCTGGCACTTGCCTTCGGCGTGAGCGTGCTCTTGCTTCCTATCGTGGCCGTCGCCTACGGCGCCGTCGGCATCTCGCTGACGACGTCGTCGATACTTGCGGCGGTCTGGGCTATCGTCGGTGTCGGGGCCGTCGTCGGGACGGCCCGGCGGCTAGCGCTGCCCGAGCGGGAACAGTTCGACCTGTTGCGGGTCGCTCAGGGCGTCGGTACCGGTCGCCCACTCGCCGACGATTCGACGACGACGCTGCTCACTGTCGCGCTCTGTTGCATGGTCGTCGTCTCCCTGGGAGCGTTCTCGGCCGCTATCGCCGGTCCGTCCCAGTCGATGTCCTACACGAGCGCCTCGCTGCTGACCACTGGCCAGAACGGGGAGCCGGTGGCGAGTGGCTACCCGGCCAACGTCTCTCAGGATGAGTCGGTCCCGCTGGTCGTTCGTGTGACCAACCACCACGACACGGCGGCAAACTACACCGTCGTGACCAGACTCCAGCGGGTCGAGGGCGGGACCGTCCAGTCCGGCCAGCGGGTCTGGCAGGGGCGCCAGCGCCTCGGCGTCAACGAGACCTGGACGCAGAACCACACCGTTGTGCCGCCTTTTGCCGGCCAGGACCTCAGACTGACGTACTTCGTCTACCGCGGCTCGGTGCCCGAGACCGTCTCCCAGTCGACGGCAGACGACGTGCTGTATCTGCGCCTGGACGTCTTTCCGAACGGGGCGAGGAACCCACAGACGCCCACTGGCAACAGTACTGGCCAGGGGTGAGTAACTGACTCGGTCAGCACGGGCCGGTTGTGAGAATCAGCAGAGCGGTCGGTGCGGACAGACGGTATCTGTGATCCGGACAGGTCTCAGACGCGTCCCGGCCGGGTACAGCGGTCGCGTCGACGCGCAATCGCTCGGCCGGCAGTACTCACGTGCTATCGGTACTCAGCGGGACAGTCTGTTCTTCGTCGGCCTCCGTCGCTGCCGCGCGAACGGCCTCGATGATACGGAGCGTCCACGTCCCCTCGGTGACCGGGACTGCCGTCGGCTCGTCGCGCTGAATCGCCCTGACTTCCTCGCCGAACTGATAGCTGTGTGAGTCCAGGTTCCGGACCGAGTCCCAGTCGTCGTCGACGGTGCGGCGAGCGACGGCGACGAGGTTCTCGACTGTCCCCTGGACACGGCCGAGGATGTGGTCGACGTTGGCCAGCGCGCGGGCCTTCGGCGATGCCTGGTAGTCGCGGTCCAGCACCGTCACCGACTGGGAGACGACGTCTATCTCGATGCTCCCGCGGTCGCCGTGGACCTGGATGACCTTGTGGGGGACGTCGCTGGCCAGCACTGTCCCGCTGCAGAGGACGCCGTCGTCGGTGGTGTACTGGAACTGGACGCTGTCGTAGTCGAACTCCTGGGTGTACTCGTTGGCGAGCGAGGTGCTCGCCTGAATCGAGTCGGTGCTTTCGGGGTAGCCGCCGAGGTTCAACACCATGTATATCGGGTGGGGTAACCCCTCCTCGAACTCGCCGCCAGGGAGCTCGAACGCCCACGCGCCCCGACGGACGTCGTCGGGGAACGTCTCGCCGGCGTACAGCAGGTCGACGGAACGCAGCCGTCCGATGGTGCCGTCCTCGATGAGCTGGCGGGCCTTTCGCATGGCCGGCGAGAAGTTGTGGTTGTGGACCACCGAGACGGTGGCGTCGTGTTCCTCGACGAGCCGTTCCAGTTCCTCGGCCTCCGCGACGGACTCGGTGACTGGTTTCTCTATCAGGACGGGGATGCCGTCCTCCATGGCCATCCGGGCCAGTTCGAGGTGTGTTCCGACCGGTGTACAGAGATGTATCCAGTCGAGCGACTCCCGGGCCAACATCCCCTCGAAATCGGCGTAGGCGTTGATGTCGTACTCTGTGGCTTTCTCCCTGGCTCGTGACTCGTCCAGGTCGCAGATGGCGACAAGTTCGGTGTCGGGACACTGCTGTAGCCCCGAGAGGTGGTAATCGGACACCACGCCGCCGCCGACGACCGCGGTTTCCAGTGTCATCGTCCCATCTCCCCGCGTGTGAATATATTGTTATACCCGAGATGTCCGGGGGTAGCTGATTGCTACCGAGACGCCGTCGGAATTCGTCGCTGCAAGAATATTGGAATAATGATAATTCTGCCCTGTCAAACTGCTACTGACACGAAAGATGGATATAACAATACTCGAATAGGTTCACGAATTGTCCGAGCATGGCCGCCAACTGCGTTCGTACGGATTGCTGGAGTCTCGTGGTACCGGAACAGCGGTTGCCGGAACACGGCTACACCAATCCGTATCACGAGGTGTGGGCGTGACCTACGACGGTGCGACGGTCGCGGTCGTCGTTCCGGCGTACAACGAATCCGGCCTGGTCGGGGGCGTCATCGAGACGGTCCCCGACTACGTCGACCGCGTGTACGTGGTCGAGGACGGCTCGACCGACGACACGTGGGCCGAGATACGTACGACAGCCAAACGAATCAACGCCGAGAGCCCGTCTGGCGGCGAGTTCGACCGTCGCGTCGTCCCGATCCGCCACGAGGAAAACCGGGGCGTCGGCGGCGCCATCAAGACCGGCTATCTCGCCGCCCGCGACGACCGAATCGACGTCACGGCGGTGATGGGCGGTGACGCACAGATGCGGCCGGAGTTACTCGCGGGCGTCATCGACCCTATCGTGGCCGACGAGGCCGACTACGTCAAGGGCAACCGGTTACTGAACGCCGACCACCGGGAGGGGATGCCCCGCTTTCGCTACGTCGGCAACCGCATCCTGACGTGGCTCACCAGAATCGCCAGCGGCTACTGGACCATCGGCGACCCACAGAACGGCTACACCGCTATCTCCCTGCACGCGCTGGAGACGGCGGGTATCGAGGAGATGTACGAGTACTACGGTTACTGTAACGATCTGCTCGTCAGATGTAACGTCGCGGGCCTGCGCGTGATGGACGTCCCTCGCCCGGCCAATTACGGCGAGGAGGAGAGCCACATCGACTACCGCTCCTACGTCCCGAAGGTCTCGGTGATGCTGTTCAGGGGGTTCCTCAGGCGACTCTGGCGCAAACACGTCCGGGCGGACCCCCACCCGATGGTCGGGCTCTATGGGGCCAGCGCTGCGGGTGCGCTGTACGCCGCCCACCGAGCGGTTCGCAGCGAGGGGACGAGCGGACTGGGGCGGGCTGCGGTGGTGCTGCTCACTGCCGGGCTGTGTCTCGTCGCCGCCCTGACGCTCGACCGGAACCACGACGCCGCGCTCGGCCGCCGCCGTGAGACGCTGCAGCGACCAGAGCCGACCGAGTCGGCGTCGACGCCCGCCACACCGGTCGAACAGGACTAGAGAGACGACCGGGGACTCCCCCTCGTCTGGGACCACAGGAGCATCTTATCCGTGCCGTCGGATGCACACGCTGGCTATAACAATAGCTGCGACGCCGTTTGTCCGGATGTGACCCCTGATTGGACACGGCGACAGTATCTCTCGCGACTCGGTGGGGTAGCCCTCCTCGGTGCTCTCGCCGGGTGTCCCGGGACGGACGGTCCCGACGTCGATACGCCCTCCCCTGTCGGCACCCCCGAGACCGACGGCACCGAGCCCGACCGGGACCGCCCCCAGACCGACGCGTACGACTCTGTCGTCGATATCACCGAGGCCGGCGCTGACGCCGACGGTGAGGAGTCCATCGTCTCGACGCTCGAGGATATCGACACCTCGAACACGCTCGTCCGGTTCCCGAAGGGGACCTACTTCATGGACGACACCTGGGGCCCAGAGGGGGCCGAGCGCCTCGGCCTGTACGGGCCCGAGGCGACAATCACGACCGTCGAGGAGTTCACGGGACCGCTGTTCGGGCTGGGCACCGACGGGGCGGTCGCCGACCTCTTCGTCGGCGGGTTCACCTTCGACCTGACGCCCGACGATACCGGCCCGCGCCCCATCAACGGCCGCGTCACCGACCGGATGCGTATCGATAACGTCACCGTCCGCGGGGAGATGGACCTAGACCAGGACGGGATGCGGTTCGACGTCGCCGAGAAAGACGGCCACGGCGTCGTCTGGAACCTCCGGATGCCCGACGGCGGCGACCCGGAGTACAAGAACACCGGCTGTTACGTCGGCGAGAGCCACGTCGGTGAGCTCCGCTTCCAGAACTGCCGCTTCGATGGCTTCCCCGACAACGGCCTCTATGCCTCCCCCGCGAAGGGCCGGGTCAACGTCGTCGGTGGCCAGTATCGCAACAACGGCGTCGCCAACATCCGGGTCAGCGGGCCCTCGACCGTTCGCGGGGTGGTCGTCCGCTGTGACGAAGCCCGAGATGGTGTCGAGAACATGCGTGGTATCCGGCTCAGAGGCGGCAGCGACGTCGTCGTCGAGAACAGCCGACTCGTCTTCGATACCGTGACCTCGAGCGACGGGGCGATAACCTGCGCCGAGTGGCTCGACGCCGCGACCATCCGGAACACCCATATCACTGTCAACGCCGACGACGTCCCCGCGATCTGGGCAAAACCGCCCAATGGCAACCGGTCGAACGTACGTGACCATCCCATTCAGATCAAGTCGGTTCGCATCGACGGGTCGGCCAGCAGCGGCGCGGCCGTCCGCATCTCCGAGCGCAGCGACACCTTGCTCTCGGACCTCTGTATCTGCCAGCACGGAGACGAGCGTGACGGCATCGCCGTCTCCGGTGGCGACGGAACCACCGTCCGGGGCTCCGCTATTTCTGTCTCGGGCCAGCCGCTGGCCACCGGCGGGCTCTCGGTCAGACGAGACAATCTCTCGCTTGAGTCCACGGCGACCAGTTCGTCCTCGTGTTCCTGCCCGAAGAACCGCTAGCGGTCCTCGGAGATGTAGCCCAGGTGAGCGAGCCGGTCGGCGACGTCTTCGCCCGCGCCAGCGGCGCCGTCCATCTCCTCGTAGGGCGGATACGTCTCGACTGGTGACGGCGAGACGACCGGGAGCGGCTGTCCGTCTAGCCGCTCCGGACGGGCGACCCCCAGCGTCGAGAGCACCGTGGGTGCGACGTCGAACAGATGCGCATCAGACAGGGACCCACCTGTGTCGACGTCCGGGCCGGTGATAGCTACCAGCCCGTCGCGCTTGTGGTTCCAGGGTTCCCGCGGTGTCCCGAAATGGTCGCCAAGCAGGGAGCCGTTGAGGAAGTTCTCGAAGCCCCGCGGGACGACTACGACATCTGGTGCTGCCTCCGTGTACGGGCCATCGAAGACGGCTTCCCGGGGTGCGACGCGCTCGAACACCGGGCGGCCGTCCGGGTCGGTGAGTTCGCGGAGCCGCGCTACGAGCTGGTCGCGAACGGCATCGTACTCGGCGGCCGGCACCACGCCCGCTGGCTCCCGACCCGCGAGATTGAGGCGGACGCCCAGCTCGATGCGGTCGCGCATATAGGCCGTCGAGGCGGGGAAATCGACCTGTTCGGTCCCGGCGCGAACGGCGTCGGTGGGCGCCAGCTTCGCCACCGGCTCGGCCAGTCCCAGCGGTTCGAGCACGCGTTCGATGCGCTGGCTGGTCAGGCCCAGTCGGGCAAGCATCGCCACGGCGCGCTCGGCCACTCCGGGGTCGGGCGTCCCGCCGCGTTCGCCCTGCTGGAGACGCTTTCTGGCGATGGCGTCCCAGGACGGCATCCCCTCGCCCTCGGCGGTCGCGCTGACGTTGCCCCACTCGCGCAGTATCTCGTTGAGCCGCACCTCGTAGCCGTCGTACTCCCCGATGCCGTGGTCGCTGACGACGACGACGGTGTCGGGGTCGGCCGCCGACAGCGCCGTCTCGACGGCGTCGTCGACCGCACCGAACACGCACTCGATGGCCTCCCGGTCCTCTGGGCGTCGGTGGAAGACGGTGTCAGTCTGCTGGAACTCCAGGAAGCCAAAGTCGGGGTCGAATCGGTCGACCAGGTGGGCGAAGGCGTCCCCGCGTGAGCGGGCGTGGGACCGAATCGCCGGTAACGCCGCCTTTCCGGGCGTGTCCATCGGGCCGTAGACGCTGTACTCGCCCGTCGCGTCGCGAACGTCGCCCAGTATCCCCTCCGGATGGCCCGGCGGGTCTTCCGGCGAGATGTAACCCGGGATTACCGCCCCGTCGATGGCTCGTGCCGGCGCTGTGACGGGGACGTTCACGACGACACTCCCGTAGCCGCGCTGGTCCAGCAGCTCCCAGAGCGCGTGTGCGTGGACGTCCGTCGCGTCGACGACGTCGTGGTCGTAGCCGTCGAACTTGAGAAAGCCGTACACTCCATGTTTCCCCGGATTGACACCGGTGTACAGCGACGGCCAGGCGCTCGGCGTCCACGGCGGGAGCTGTGAGGTGAGCGGTCCCGTCGCGCTCCGACCGACCAGGGACTCGATGGTCGGCGCGACACCGCTCTCGATGACCGAATCGAGTACCGGTAACGACACACCGTCGAGTCCGAGTAACAGAGTCCGCATCGGTTCGACCGCCGAGGCGATACTGTTTTGTAATTTTACACTTACCGCGACGAAGATAGAGAAACACCAATCAGAGAGACAGTATAGTATATTAACACTTTATTCGCGTTCCGGCGGCACCGTTAAATTTTCACACCTCGCTACTAGAAAAAGTTGGAGTGGTACGTACCCCGTGTACAGTTGGATAGCAGCTTCTCACAACTAGGCATACCTTACTGACAAGGTGGCCAGAACCTCTTTTCTGGTAGGATTATCCTGACCGGTATGGCAGGCAACCCTAAAGACGAGACGAACGGGAAAGCACAGTCTACCAGTCGACGAACGTTCATGCGCCTCGTCGGCGTCGGCGCGGCGGCCACAGCGGTCGGCACAGCCTCGACTGGCGGTGCCGTCGGGGCCGAAGACACCGTCGACCTCGGGGCGGAAGGGCTCCGTAACGGCGACCTAATCGACCCCTACCTCGAGGAATACTTCACCGACGGCAACGAGGTACAGATTCCGGCCGGGGAGTACGACTACACCGGCGATGGGCTGGGCGGGGACAAGGCCGACTGCGCGCTCGTCGGGTCGGCCGACGGCGTCACGTTCAACCGCCCGGAGGACCCGGAAGTCGAGGTCCGGCCGACTATCATGGCCACCGATGGGACGGTCCGCATCGAGAACATCACTATCCGCGGCAAACGCGGTGAGGCCCAGTCTCGCTGGCGTGTCGGTGCCGAGGAGGGCGCGACGATGGAAGTCGTCAACGTGAACGTCCCCGACGGCACCATCGACGGGTCGGACTCGACGGGGCTGTACGCGGGGACGGACCACGCCGGGACCCTCCACTGCAAGGCCTGTTACTTCGAACAGATGGGGAACGTCGCGATGTACGTCTCGGACGCCTACACCGGCGGGGACGGTCAAGTCGTGGTCGAGGACTGTGTCTTCCGCAACATCAACTCCTCGATGCTGCGCTTCGCGCCGACCGATAGCGTCGTCCGGGGCTGTTACTTCGAGGGGACAGAGGAACCGCCGTCGGACCACACCGGCGGCACGACGCTCCGAGGTATCAAGGTCGACGACGCCGGCACCGGCGCGCTCATCGAAGACTGTGACTTCTACTTCACGCGCGGGAGCAACCCCATCCGACTCCACTACCGCGGCGAGGACGGGTCGGGCACCATCCGTAACGTTCGCATCTACAACGACGGCGACAGCGATGCAATCCAGCAAGACTGGGACACGGAGGGGAGCTGGGCCGGCGAGGCAATCCACCTCACCGGTAGCGGGAACCTCGACGTCCCCGAGCACTTCGAGACGGTCACCGGCGACGGTGCAGAGGCGCCAAACACCGATTACAGTGTCTGGACCCCGGTCGATGGCGAGTCCAGCGGCGGCAGTGAAACCGACGCGGCGCCGGTCGACGGGTCAGCACCCCAGGCAAGCGACCTCGTCATCCGGGCGAGTCCGGACAATCCCGACACCAACTGTGACGTGACCTTCACCGCGACAGAGGAGATACAGTTCGGCGACGAGGCCGAGCCCGGCACCGACCGTATCACCGAGAACGACGACGGGAGCTACACGGCGACAAGCGTCGAGATGAACCCCGACGCGGTCGACTCGTATCTGGTCTCGGGGACCATCACGGCCTTCACGGTCACCGAGGGGTACGAGGTCAGCGTGACCCGCGACGGCGAGTCGGTGACCCTCGATGACCTGGTCGACGACCAGGACCGGGGGAACGGCGAGGACACCGGTCCCGCGTCGCTCCCGAATCGCATCGAAATCGACGGCACCGGCGACGCCGAGGAGAGCGCCTACTACGACTTCGCTGTCACTGGGAATCTCACGCTCGACGAGGGGCGGACTGTCGTCGGGAGCGGCGAGACGCTGTGGTTGACCGGCGATATCAGCGACGGGAAGGTAAGCGGCCACGTCCGCAACGGCGTGGACGCGTTCTTCTACAGTGGCACCCTGAAACGCATCGAAATCGACGGCGACGCCGACGTCAACGTCTTCCACGGGTGACTATGTTCTCGAATTCAGAGTGGGACCTGGTTCCCGAAGACCCCGACCCACACGAGAACCTCGGCTACGAACTCGAGGAGCTGACGGTCATCCGTTCCGAGACGAACGACCAGTACGTCTTCCTGCCGGCGGAGGAGTCACACCTGCTGGAGGAGGCGTTCATCGTCGCTACGGAGGACGCGCTCGTCGAACTGAAACAGTAGGAAACTGATAACTAACCCTGCGACCCGTCTCCTGTCAGGCACTCCGCCCCAGCGTCGGGCACTCCGATGACCTACCGTGAGTACATGCGCGGCGACGAGGTGACTCTCGGCGTCGCTCCGACCGGCTATCGCTACTCGACTGACGTGAACGACGCTCTCCCGGTCGAGCCCGAATCAGTCGCGACACAGGTGTACGAGTCGATGGCGCTCGGGGCCACTGTCACAGTCCTCCACGGTCGTGACGCCGACGGGAACCCCGACCCGACCCGTCTGCCCGCCTTCGGTCGGGCGGTCCGGGAGCTGTGTGGGGACGACGTCTTGCTCGAGTACGCCGCCGAACCGGACGCACCCCTCGGGGATTTCCTCGACGCGCTCGACGGGGAGCCGGCCCCCGACCTCGCCACCGTCCGGCTGGGTCCCACCCAGACGGGCTACCGGCGGGTTTCGGAGACGAGCCGCCGCGACACGGAGCAGTTGGTCGACGCGCTGACCGACCGGGGCATCACCCCGAACGTGCTCGTGACCGGCGGCGCCGACTGCCACGAACTCGCCCGGCTGCGCGAGCAGGCAGTCCTCCCCGACCCGCCCGTGGTGACGGTTCTGCTGGGTGCGCCCAGTGGCGCTGTCGGGACGCCGCTGTCCCTGCTTTCGGTCCTCGACGCGGTTCCCGACGGCGCACACGTCTTCGTCCGCGCGACCGGCCCCAACCAGTACCCGCTGACGACGCTCGCCTTCTTCATGGGTGCGCACCCGATGGTCGGCATGGCGGACAACCTCTTTTTCGACCCCGACACGCCGGTCGAGCGCAACGCCCAGCTCGTGCGGACGGTCGCCCAGCTGGCACAGCGTTCGCTGCGTTCGCTCGCCGATATCGGGGCTGCCAGCCGTCGCCTGACACTCCCCCCGGCCGTCGCCGAGGGGAACGACGTCGAAGCGTAAGGGCGACCAAGCCGTCAAAAGTGGTGTTAACGGCCACGAAACCGTCGAAGGCGGTGTATACCTTTCCTTGCGGGCATCGCGCTCCGGATACGATGGACGCAGTGATACTCGCGGCCGGACAGGGGACTCGACTCCGCCCACTCACCGACGACAAGCCAAAAGGGATGGTCGAAGTGGACGGCAAACCGATACTCACGCACTGTTTCGACCAGCTCATCGAGCTGGGCGCCGACGAGCTGTACGTCGTCGTGGGCTACAAGAAACAGAACATCATCAACTACTACGAGGACGAGTACCAGGGCGTCCCGATAACGTACACGCACCAGCGCGAACAGAACGGGCTGGCCCACGCCCTGCTGACGGTCGAGGAACACATCGACGACGACTTCATGCTGATGCTGGGGGACAACATCTTCCAGGCGAACCTCAGCGACGTGGTCAACCGCCAGCAGGAGCAGCGGGCCGACGCCGCCTTCCTCGTCGAGGAGGTCCCCTGGGACGAAGCCAGCCGCTACGGCGTCTGTGACACGAACAAGTACGGCGAGATAACGGAGGTCATCGAGAAGCCCGAGGAGCCGCCGTCGAACCTCGTGATGACCGGATTCTACACGTTCACGCCCGCTATCTTCCACGCCTGCCAGCTCGTCCAGCCCTCGAACCGGGGCGAGTACGAGATAAGCGACGCCATCGACCTGCTCTTGCACTCCGGGCGAACCATCGACGCCATCCGGATGAACGGCTGGCGAAACGACATCGGCTATCCCGAGGACCGCGACGAGGCCGAACGTCGGCTCCAGGATGAGACCGAGAAAGCCCAGACCGAGGAAGCCCAGACCGAGGAGGCTGCGGTCGAGGACGCCGCGTCCGTTCCGTCCTCGGAGTAACGGCGTCGCTTTTTTCGCTGTCGCGTTCGCGAGCGAGAGCCAACGCCGCGCCAGCCTACGCCGCAGTGACGTCTTCCGTGACCACGCGGTCCGCGACCGTCCGCATCGTCTCGACTGTGAGGTCGGTGTCGGCCCGCACATCGTCGATGTGGGCACAGATGGCCCGGAACCGCGCCAGGTCGGCCTCCGTCGTGAGGTTGTTCGGGTGGAGCCAGAGGTGACAGATACCCTCGCCCGCGGCTGCCGCGTCGACGCCGAGGCGGGCCTGTCTGACGACCGGGTCCCCGACCGTCGCCGAGAGCACCCGCCGGGCCGGGCCTTCGAATCCGAACAGGTACAGCGACGCGGGGATGTTCACCAGCCCGAACTCGTCGACGGTCGGTTCGACCAGCGGCGGCGGGTCCCGTACGACCGTCGCCTGGGCGAGCTTGCGAAGCGGCGCCGAGTAGGGGCCGTCGGCGGTTGTCTCCGGCTCCGTCCCGCGGTAACAGCGAAAGCCCGACTCGGCCAGTATCTCCCGGTGGCCGATACGGTTGCGGGGGAAGACAAACGAGTCCATCGTGATGCCCGCGGCCTCGGCAGCCTCGACGGCGCGGTCACACTCCGCGCGCGCGAGGTCCTCGGTGGCGTAGTCGGCGTCGAATTCGACGTGCGAGTAGGTGTGAGAGCCGATGTCGTGGCCGACGTCACTCTCGGCGAGATCGGCGAGTAAGTCCGGGGCGAAGCGGTACTGGTCGTCCATCGGGTCGTCGCCGCGCTCGTGGGCGAACCAGCCCGACGGCGAGGGATGGCCGACGTGGGCGCCGGCACAGTCGTCCTCGAAGAGATGCCCCACCACTGCCCAGGTGGCCGGGATATCGTGCTCCGCGAGCGTCTCGGCCAGTTGCTCCCACCCCCACCGCGAGCGCGCGATGCGGTCGGTCGGCCGTTCGTCGGCCGGGTAGTCGTGGAACCCCCAGCCAAGCTCTGCGTCGATAGAGATGACGACTGCTCCCATTTGTTCCCGAGTGACCCCGCCCCGTCTAAGTTATACCGCGCGATGATGGCGGCCCCCAACGGGTAGCACATTGCTACGCATATGCGCTCCAGCCGCGCTCGTCACAGGAACAGTATAACAAAGCAGTGAACTGTCGGAAATCCCGGACTGAGTTCAGATGACCGGTACGAATCATAGCCAGAACGGGCCAGTGACGGAGAACGCGCCACGCCGGGGGACCTACCAATGAGTAAGTGCCAGCTCGGTGATGGCTGTCGTATCGCGGAGTCGGCGGATATACTCCCGCCGGAGGGGGGCCAGTCGCCAGCGAGAATCGGGTCGGACTCCATCGTCCGCGCGGGGTCGGTCCTCTACCCGGACGTCGTCACCGGCAACCGGTTCCAGACCGGTCACCACGCCGTCGTCAGGGAGGAGACCACCGTCGGTCACGACTGTGTCGTCGGCTCACAGGTCGTCGTCGACGGCCAGAGCGACCTCGGTGACGGGGTGAGTCTCCAGACCGGCGCCTACGTGCCCGCCGAGACGACTATCGGTGACAGGGTGTTCCTCGGGCCGCGGGCCGTCCTGACGAACGACCCCTACCCGCTCCGACAGGGGGTCGACCTCGCGGGACCGACCCTCGAAGCCGACGTCACCGTCGGCGCGAACGCCACCGTGTTGCCGGGCGTGACCATCGGCGAACGCTCCTTCGTCGCCGCGGGAGCCGTCGTCACCGAGGACGTCCCGCCGTCGACGCTCGCGGTCGGCACGCCGGCGAAACACCGGCCCCTCCCGGAACCGCTCGCGGCCGGCAACGTGCATCGATGAGCGAACTCTCGTCGTACGCACCGCTCCCCAGTCCGGGGCCCACGACCCGGTAACGATGCGGGCCCACTTCGAGGTCGGCCATCCGGCCCACGTCCACCTGTTCAAGCACGCTATCCGCGAGCTGGAGGGGGCGGGCCACCGAACCCTCGTCACCGCCCGTGAGAAGGAGGTGACGACGGCGCTGCTGGACGCCTACGACATCGACTACGAGGTGCTCTCGACGCAGGGCGAGACGACCCCGGAGCTCCTGCTGGAGTGGGCGCTCCGGGAACTGCGGCTCATCCGGTCCATCCGACGGTTCGACTCGGACGTGGTCGTGAGTCACCTCAACCCGGTCGCGGCCCAGGCCGCCAGGGTCACACGCACGCCGAACGTGACCTTCACCGACGACGAGGTGGCGACCCGGTCGCTCTCGAAGGTCACCATCCCCTTTACCTCGCGGGTCTGCACGCCGGCGTGTTTCGAGATGGACTTCGGGACGAAACACCGCCGCTACGACGGCTATCACGAACTCGCGTACCTTCACCCCGACCGGTTCGAGCCCGACCCCGAACCGCTCCGTGCCCACGGCGTCGCCGTCGACGAGCCCTACTACGTGCTCCGCTTTGTCTCGTGGGCGGCCCACCACGACGTCGGCGAAACCGGCATCTCCAGGGCTGGCAAGCGCGAACTCGTCGACTACCTCGCAGAGCGGGGCCAGGTGTACATCACCAGCGAGTCCCCGCTGCCACGGGGCTTCGAGGCCCATCGGCTCCCGGTGCCACCCGAGCGCATCCACGACCTGCTGTACTACGCCGACGGCTACATCGGCGACTCACAGACGATGGCCATCGAGGCGGGTGTGCTGGGGACGCCCGCTATCCGGACGAACTCCTTCGTCGGGAACAAGGACCTCTCGACGTTCCGGGAGCTGGAATCCCACGGGCTCGTCTACAACCTCAACGAGGAGCGGGCGGCCATCGAGAAGCTGAAGGAGTTCGTCGAGGACCCCGACACCGCCGCCACGTGGAACCGCCGCCGGTCCCAGCTGCTGGCCGAGCGCGAGGACGTGACCGACGTGGTCGTCGAGGAGACGCTCGGAGCAGCTTCATGAGTGGGGAGTGGGTGCCGGAGGGTCACGAGTTTGCCCTCTGTCTCACCCACGACGTCGACCGGCCATACAAGACCTACCAGTCGCTGTTCTACGCGCTGACCCGCCGTGACCCGAGTCAGTTGCTCGACCTCACGCCGGGCCGGCGGCCCTACTGGACCTTCCCCGAACTGCTGGCCTTCGAGCGCGAACACGGCGTCAGGTCGGCCTTCTACGTCCTTGACGAGCAGTCGCTGTTCCGCGACCGCCCGCCCCGTGAGTGGCTGACGGCCGAGGGCTGGCAGCTGTACGCCGGCCGCTACGACATCGAGGACGCCCCGATTCGTGGCCTGCTCGGGACGCTGCGGCGGGGTGGCTGGGAGGTCGGTCTGCACGGCTCCTACGAGGCTGTCGACGACCGAGCGATGTTGCGCGAGGAGAAACGCCGGCTGGAAGCGGTGCTGGGCGAGTCGGTCCGGGGCGGGCGCCAGCACTACCTCCGGCTGGAACGGCCCGCGACCTGGGAGCACTACCGGGCTATCGGGCTCGACTACGACACGACCCTCGGGAGTCCCGACGAGTACGGCTTCGCCCACGGCTACCAGCCACTCCGGCCGTTCGACGACGAGTTCGTCGTCTTCCCCCTGACGGTGATGGAGGGCGCGCTGCCGGACCCTGGCGAGGATTTCGACCGCGCCTGGGCCGCAGTCGAGTCGCTGCTCGCGGAGGCCGCCGCGAACGACGCCGTGATGACGGTCCTCTGGCACCCGCGTCACTTCAGCCCCGACCACCCCGGCTACGGTCGTCTCTACCGCCGGCTCGTCACGACTGCGCTGGAGGCAGACGCCTGGGTCGGTCCCCCCGGCGAGCTGTACTCGCTGTGTGCGTCGACGGCGGTCGCCGCGGACGACTGAGCGACCTACTGGGACCCCACGCAGCATAAGCTCCCGATACTCAAGCCGGTACCGGCGGGAGGGTCGTCTGAGCTATATGCGCGTCGAAAGACTGTCACTTTCGGAGTGGGCCGAGACCCTTCCGGACTCGGGGTACGAGGTGTTTCACACACCGCCGGCGCTGTCGGCGATTGACCGCCACGCCAGCGGCGAGTTGCAGCTCTACGGCGGCTTCAAGGGTGAGCAGCCGGTGGGATTGTTGCCGGTCGTCGAGGGGAACCGGCCCGTCGGTCGCACCATCATGTCGCCACCGCCGGCGATGAACATCCCGCGGTTGGGGCCAATCGTGATGCCGACCAGCCCGAAACAGCGCAAGCGCGAAGGGGTCAACAAGACGTTCGTCGAGGAGGTCCTGGCGGAGCTTGGGACCGACGGCCCGCTGTCACTGGTGCGGCTGATAACCGGGCTGGGATACGACGACCCGCGACCGTTCCACTGGGCCGACTTCGACCTCACGACGCGATACACCTACGTCGTAGACCTCGAAGACACCGACCCCGACAGCGTCCTCAAATCCTTCAGCAAGAGCCTCCGCCGGGACGTCACGAACGCCCGCGAGAGCGACGTGACCGTCGCGGTCGAGGGTCACGACGCGACCCGGACGGTGTTCGAACGCACCAGGGACCGCTACGCCGAGCAGGACCGCGGGTTCCCGCTGTCCTGGCGGTACGTCAGCGACCTCGTCGCGGGACTGGACGACCGGGCCCGGACCTACGTGGCCCGCGACGCCGACGGCGAACTCCTCTCGGGCGTGACGGCGCTGTTCGGGCCCGACACGGCGTACTTCTGGCAGGGCGGGACGCGGGCTGAGTGCGACGTGGCCGTCAACAGCCTGCTCCACTGGCGAATCATCGAGGACGTACTCTCCGACCCCGAACTCGACTCGGTCACCGGCTACGACCTGATGGGCGCAAACACCGAGCGCCTCTGTGACTACAAGGGCAAGTTCGCGGGCGACCTGGTGCCCTACTACGAGGTCGAGACCGACAGCCCGGCGATGAACCTGGCCAAGACCGCTTTCAGCGCGGTGAAGCGATGACTGGCCTGCGCGTCCTCAACCTCGTCACCAACGCCCAGTCCCAGTTCTTCCGGGCCCAGGTCGCCGAACTGGAGCGGCGCGGGGTCGAGATGACGACGCTGTCGGTGCCCGGTGAGAACCACTCCCAGTCGGTCGACGCGGGGACCGAGGGGAGTCGCTCGGTCTGGGACTACGCCCGGTTCTACCCCTCGGTTCTTTCCCAGTCGCTGGGCGGCTACGACCTCGTCCACGCGAACTACGGCCTCACCGCACCGATGGCTATCGCCCAGCCGCGCCTGCCGGTGGTGCTCTCGCTGTGGGGGTCGGACCTCATGGGTCGATACGGACCGGTGACGAAACGACTCGCACCGCTGTGTGACGCAGTCGTCGTCATGTCCCAGGGGATGGCCGACGTCTACGGCGGCGACTGCCGCGTCATCCCTCACGGCGTCGATCTGGACATGTTCGAGCCGATGGACCGTGACGGCGCCCGCGAGGAAGTCGGCTGGCCGACCGACGAGCGCATCGTCCTCTTTCCGTACCCGCCCAAACGCGAGGTGAAGAACCACCCTCGCGCTCGGGCCATCGTCGACCGCGTCGCCGCCCGACTCGACCTGCCGGTGTCGATGCGGACCGCGACGGATATCCCACACGAACGGATGTCCTACTACCTCAACGCCGCCGACGCCCTGCTGTTGACCTCCCATCGCGAGGGGTCGCCCAACACGGTCAAGGAGGCACTCGCCTGCAACCTCCCCGTGGTCGCGACCGACGTCGGCGACGTCGCCCGGCGCCTCGACGGGGTCGAGCCCAGCACTGTCAGCGACGACGACGACGAACTCGTCACGGGGCTGGCCGAGATACTCCGGAGCGGCGACCGCTCCAACGGCCGCGAGCACGCCACCGAAATCGGCGTCGAACGGATGGGGGCGCGGCTCCTCTCGGTCTACGAGTCGGTGGCCACCTCCTGAGACCGTGACGGAGATGTCCGCTAGAAACCCCCGGACGACGAAACAGTCCCATACCGCCCACAACCCGCCAATAACAATGCCCGACGACCGACCAGCAAGGCGCAGATGGCCGTAACATCTCAGCGTCGACGGCGCCAGGTCGCCGCCCTCCTCGTCGGCTATGTCACGTACACGGTCGGTCTCGTCGTCGCCGCCGGCTCCCAGCCCACGGGCTACGAGATATCTATCTACCGGGCCACGCCGGTCCTGTTCTGGCTCGGCAGCGCTATTGCGCTTCTGGCGGCTATCGCCGTCGGATTACGCGCGTCCGCGACGACGCTCCGGAGCCGCCTCGCCATGCTGCTCGGTTCCCTCGTGGGAATCAGCGTCGCGATACTGCCGATTATCCGGGATTACTACTACAACGGCTCCGGTGACGCCCTCTCCTATCTCGGCTGGACGCGGCTGATTGCCGAGGGGTCGCTGAACCCGGCGAACTTCCTCTATCCCGGTATCAACACCATCGCGGTCGTGCTGACACGCGTCACAGGCCTCCCCCCGCGGCGGACCCTCCAGTTGGTCGTCCCCATCTTCATGACGATGTACATCCTCTTTACCGCCCTCTGTGTGACACGGATCGCGGCTCGTTCGAAGGGCGCCGCCGTCGGGACGTTCTTCGCGCTTCTGTTCTTGCCAATCAACAACATCCACACCTACATCTTCCCGTATCCCACCACCGCCGCCATCTACTTCACCCCCTTCGCGGTGTATCTGCTCTTGCGCTACGTCGGCGAGCGGGAGACGCTGGCCACGGTCCGGGGCTACGACGTCGCCACGCCGCTTGGCGTCCTGTTGACCCTCGCCGGCATCGCGGCGATTCTCGTCCACCCACAGTCCGGCTCGAACGTCCTGCTACTCATCGGCGCCGGCTTCGGCCTGCAACTGCTCGCGCGGCTCTACAGCCGGTACCGGGAGACGGACCGGCTGACCGACCACCGGTCGCTGGCGCCACAGACAGCGCTCGTCGGACTCTTTTTCGCCCTCTGGATTCCCCGCTTTGGCCGGGCCACCGGGACCGTAAGCGCCGTGGTCAACGGGCTGCTGTACGGCGCCAACCCCGGCGACGAGATATCCACGGTCAGCACCTCGCTGTCGACGCTTGGCAGCGGTATCGGCGAGCTGTTTGCCAAGATATTCCTCGTCAGTGCCGCCCTGAGCGCGGTCGCCGGCGTCGTGATGCTCCTGGCCGTCACCGGCAAGCTAGACGACCGCTTCCCCGACCGCAACACATTGTTGCGGTACGTCACCTTCGGCTTCGTCCCCGTCTTCGTCCTGTTCGGGCTGTTCTACATCACGAGCGTCACCCGCCAGCCGTTCCGCTACCTCGGCTTCATGATGGTGTTCGTGACCGTGCTGGTCGCTGTCGCCGTTACCGACGGCATCCCGTTTTCCCCCTCCCTGTCGGCGAAACACTGGCAGGCAGCCGTCGCAGTCGCTCTCGTCTTCCTGCTGGTTCCCCAGGCCATGATACTCCACCAGTCGCCGTATATGTACAAGGACTCCGACCACGTCCCCGAGACGTACTACGAGGGGTACACCACCTCCTTCGACCAGCGCGACCCCGAGGTGTACTTCGCCGGCCCGCGCGGGGGACCGCGCCGCTACGTCGACGCCTACTACGGGACGACCGGGACCGACGTGACGCCCGGGGGGAAAGAGTTCCCCGGCAAGGAGGCGATGATACCCTTCTCGGTCTTCGGCAACAACACGACACAGTACTACTCCCGGTGTCGGTACGTGCCGCTGACGTCGAGCGACTATCAGCGCGAAGTCGGGCTCTACGACGGGTTCAGATACTCGGCGGCGGCGTTCCGCTCGTTCCGGCAGAACCCCGACGTCTCGCGGGTCCAGACCAACGGTGACTACCGGCTCTACTACGTCCGCGGGGACGAGTGTAGCCGATGAATCTGACCGACCGCATCGCGGCCGGATTCAAGGTGACGATGGCCGCGCGGGTGATCCACGCGGCGACCAACGGCCTGTTGCTCCTCGTACTGACGCGGTACCTGCTCGAACCCGACCAGTACGGCCTGCTGTACTTCGCCATCTCGGTCGTCGGTATCGCCGAACTGTTCGGCACGCTCGGCGTCCCGAACGCCACGGCCCGCTACGTCAACGAGTACGCCGAGCGTGACGAGACGCAGGTCCGATACATCATCCGGTGGTCACTCGCCATCATCCTGACCGTCGCCGTCACCGTCTCCGTGGTCGTCTCGCTGGCCGGCGCCGAACTGGCGCGGCTCCTGGGTCGCCCGGCGGTCGCGCCGGTCTTGACCGTCGGCGGGCTCTACATCGGCGGCCGGTCGCTGTTTGGCTACCTGAAATCCGTCTTCCAGGCGTTCAACCGCGTCGACTACAGCGCCGCCGTGACCGTCATCAACAGCACCACGAGGCTTATCATCACGACGGGGCTGGTCGTGGCCGGCTACGGCGTCACCGGGGCGATGGGTGGCTACGTCGTGGGCTTTCTCGCTTCGGTCGCCTTCGGGCTGGTGGCGCTGTACACGCAGTTTTACCGCTCGCTCCCGCCGACCGACCAGCCCGAGAGCGACCTGCGGGGCCGTATCGCGCGCTACAGCGTCCCCACCGCCGCGACGCGGGCCAGCGTCGTCGTCGACAGCAAGTTAGACACCGTCCTCGTCGGCGTGCTGGCGACGCCGGTCGCCGTCGGCTTCTACACCCTGGCCCGCCAGATAGCCGACCTCTGTATCGCGCCGGCCTCGTCGCTTGGCTTCACCATCACGCCCACCCTGGGCGAGCAGTCCGCCGCCGAGAACCCCGGTGTCGCGGGCCGCATCTACCTCGAGTCGCTGCGGAACGTCCTCCTGCTGTACGTGCCGGCGGCTGCCGGGCTCGTCATCGTGGCCGAACCGGCCGTCACGTACGTCGTCGGTGAGGAGTATCTCGGGGCTGTCGTGCTGATACAGCTCTATGCCTTCTTCGTCATCGTCAGAGCCATCCACAAGATAACCGGGTCGGCACTGGACTACCTCGGGCTGGCCCGCGTGCGGGCCATCGCCCGCGCCACGAGCGCGGCGGGCAACGTCCTGTTGAATCTGTTGTTGATTCCACCGCTGGGCGCGCTGGGGGCCGGCATCGCCACGGTCATCACCTACAGCGCCTACACCGGCGTCAACGTCTACTACATCCACCGCGAACTGGAGTTCGACCTCGGTGAACTCGCCAGCGACCTGGCCAGAGTCGCCGTCGTCGCGCTGGTCATGGCTGGTGTCGTGCTCTCGGTGTTGCCCTACGTCACCGGGCCGTTCTCGCTGGCCGCCGTCGTCGCCACCGGTGGGGCGGTCTGGGCGACCCTCTCCGTGGCCAGCGGGCTGGTCGAACCCAGCACGGTCATCTCGTTTATTACCTGACCGTCCCGGCCGTATTCTCAGGGGCCGCGGCCCGGTCAAGCGCTGCATAACTACAGTGGCTGTTCCGGAAGGAGTCGGTATGCCATCGGTCGCATTCTTCGGGAGCCATCCGCTCGGTGAGCGCTGCCTGGACGAACTGACCGGCCACGACGCCTTCGACGTCGAGCTGGTCGTCACCTACGGGCCCGACGAGGACACCTGGTGGGACGGCTGTCTGTACGACCGCGCCCAGCAGCTGGGCCATCGGGTCCGAACCCGAGCCGACGAACGGGAGGTGCTCGACTACGACGTGGACTACCTCGTCAGCGTCTACTACCCCAACATACTCGGCGAGGAACTGCTCGACCACCCGACCGTCGCGCCGCTGAACCTCCATCAGGCCGAACTGCCCCGCTATCGCGGGAGCAACGTCTTCTCCCATGCCATCATGAACGCCCGCGACGACGACCACTGGCGCTACGGGACCACGCTGCACGTGATGGCGCCGGAGGTCGACGCCGGTGACATCGTCGCCCGCCGGTTCGTCCCCATCGAGGAGACCGACACCGCCCGGACCCTGTACGACCGCGTCACCGAGGCCTCCGTCGACCTGTTCCGCGAACAGCTCACGACGCTCCGGGACGGGGCCGTCCACCGGGTCGCGACGCCACAGTCGGCGTACAACGGCGAGCGGTACTTCTACACCAAGGAGAGTCTCGACGGCGAGAAGGCGATCCCGGTCGAGCGGCTGGCCGACGACGACGAGGCCACCCAGCTGGCGGTGTACGACAAGATTCGAGCACTGGATTTCCCGCCGTTCGAGCCGGCCTACACGGAGCTTTCCGGGCGGCGACTCTACCTGACGGCGACGAACTACGACGACCTCTTCGGGGGTGCGACGGTACCGAACTTCGGCGTCGAAGACGACCCCGTCGCGGCCACGCAGGACTAGAACTGCGTCACGGTGTCGGGCTGCTTGACGGGCACGACGCTCTTCTTGCGGGCGGACTCCTCGGCGTACTCCAGGGTCTCGACGGCGCGGGCACCGACGGCGCCGTCGGCGCGTGGCTGTTCGCCCGCTCGGCTGGCTTCGACGAAGGACTGGACCTCGACTTTCAGCGGTTCGCGGTCGTCTGTGCTGTGTGAGATTGCGCCGTCGTTTCTCGACTTGAGCCCGTCGTCCGGGTCGGAGAACACCTCGGCGTCGAACAGTTCGAGCTTCGTGTTCTCCAGATAGTCGACGTACGCCGACCGGTTGGAGCCGACGACGACGAGGTCACGTTTCTTGTCGAAGACGGGCACCTGCCAGGAGGAGTTGATGACGCCGCTGGTGTCGCCGTACTGCAGCGTGATAGTCGCCGTCTCGACGATGTTCTCCCGGACGAACGAGTCGAGCTGCCCGTGGACGGTGTCGGGTCGTCGGCCCAGCAGGTAGTCGTAGATGTCCACGTCGTGGACCGCAAGCGAGTAGAGCACGCCCGTCGTCGTCCGGGGCACCCGAAACGAGAAGCGACGGGTCTGGAGGTACTTGATTCGCCCCAGCTCCCCGCGGTCGATGCGCCGTTTCAGCGCGACCAGCGCCGGGTGGTAGCGGAAGATATGCCCCACGCCGAGCGTACAATCGTTGTCGTCGGCGGCCTCGACGATGTCCCAGGCGTCGGCCGAGGTCAGCGCCAGCGGTTTCTCGACGAGCAGGTCGATGTCCCGCTCCAGCAGCGACAGCGCGACCGTCCGGTGGGTCGTCGACGGGGTGGCGACGGTCGCCGCGTCGACGTCGAGATTCCCGACGTCCGTCTCGTAGGGCAGACCGTACGTCTCTGCGAGTTTCGAGGCGCGGCTCTCGTCCGTATCACACAGCACCACCTCGTCGAGTTCCCCGTCGTCCATGAGCTCCTTCGCGACCCGGACGTGGTTTTTCCCCCAGTAGCCGGTGCCGACGACGCCGTATCTCATCGGTAGAACCTCCGGACTTCGTCCGCGACGCGGTCGATTTCGTCGTCGGTGATGCGCGGGTGCATCGGCAGGGAGACGATGCGGTCACAGAGTCGCTCGGTCTCCGGCAGCGAGGGAACCTCCGCCAGGTACTCGCCCATTGCCGGGGTGAGATGGACGGGCGGGTCGTAGTGGATGCCCGTGTCGATACCCTGCTCGTCGAGGTGTGTACGGAGGGCCTCGCGCTCGGGGACCTGGACGACGAAGAGGTGGTAGACGTGGGTCGCGTTGTCGCGCTCCGTCGGCAACACCACTTCATCGAGGTCGGCCAGCCGCTCGTGATAGCGGTCGGCGGCCGCGGCGCGGTCGGCGTTCCAGTCGGCCAGATGTGAGAGCTGTTCGAGCCCGACGGCCGCGCTCACCTCGTCCATCCGGTGGTTCAAGCCGAGTCGCACGTGGTTCCCGTCCTCGTCACGGCCGTGGTTGCGGAGTTCTCTCGCCGTGCTCGCGAGGTCGGCGTCGTCGGTGACGAGCATCCCCCCGTCGCCGGCGACGGTCATGTTCTTCGACGGGTAGAAGCTGAAACAGCCGGCGGTGCCGAGCCCGCCGACCGGGTCGCCCCGGTAGGTGGCGCCGTGGGCCTGACAGCTGTCCTCGAACACGTCGAGGTCGTACTGGTCGGCGATGGTCGTAATCGGCCCCATCGCTGCAGGTTGGCCATAGAGGTGGACCGGCGCGACGGCGGCCGCGTCGTCGTGGGCCGCGGCCTTCTTCGCGAGGTCCGTCTCGTCGATGGTGTACGTCTCCGGGTCGACGTCGACGAACACCGGCTCCGCTCCGAGTTCGACGACCGGGCTGACCGTCGCAAAGAACGTGTGTCCGGGGACGAGTACCGTATCGCCCTCCCCGATACCTGCCGCCTTCATTGCGAGGTACAGCGCCGCTGTGCCGCTGCTGACGCCGACGGCGTGGTCGGTGTCGCAGGTGTCGGCGAACTGTGCTTCCAGCGCTTCGACGCGGGGCCCTTTGACGTATCGCCGCGTCTCCAGCACCTCCGTCGCCCGGTCGACGATGTCGTCGTCGACGTAGACGTCTGTAAACGGGACCTGTTCGGTCATCAGCGTCGGCTAGCGTTGACCGACCTATTGTTATACTGACCGTTCGTACTGAGGGAGAAAATTGCGGAACACTTCGGTTCAGAAAGGTGTTTGAAACCGGCCGCAATAGTTCGCGAGCTCGTCGGGTAATAGTCGGGGAAGCCGCGCTTATGATGTGGCAGCGAGAGGCTATGTTGTCCCCTTATTTCACAAAATAACACGTATCTGAATATTTTCTGAACCCACTCCAACAACCCCGAATAGTTGGCTTTCCAAGTACTATTTTCCTGGTAACTTTCCAGCTGTTCCCCGAGCCAGACGGCATGGCCGCACAATCTACTTCGGATGACGCCATCGTCGTCGTCTCCAACCAGGCGCCGGCGTCGCTGAATATCGTTCGGTCGCTGGGCCGTCGCGGCGTCCGGACTATCGCCGCTGCCAACCGCGAGGGGACGCCCGCAATCGCCTCGCGGTACTGCGACGAGTCGGTTCGGTTACCGGACCCGTTCGAGGACATCGTCGCCTATCGGGACGCACTGCTGGAGCTGGCCGAGCGGCCCGCCGTCAGGACTATCGCGCCCGTCCGCGAACCCGACGTCTACGTCCTCTCGAAGTACCGCGACGAGTTCGCCGAGCACGTCTCGACGCTGTGGCCCGACGCGGAGACGCTGGCACAGGCCCACGACCGGGTCGCACTCGTCGACGCGGCCGAGACGGCCGGCGTCGCCGCTCCGGATACCGAGCTCCTGACCGACGTCGAGGACTGGAGCGGCCGCCGCATCGTGAAGGCCCGGTACGGCTTCCTGGCCGACCGGTACGTCGAGGACCTCGGCCCCGAGAACGCCATCGAAGCGGGCACGACCGAGTATATCGAACCCGACGAGAGACCGGACGTCGACGCGCTCGTCGACCAGATGGGCCACGTCCCAATCGTCCAGGAGTACGTCGATGGGACGGAGTACACTATCCGCGCGCTGTACGACGAGGGCGAGCCGGTGGTCTCGACACAGAAGGCCCTGCGGCGCGGGATGAAATACCCGCGGGGCCCCAGCGTCTACCACGAGGCCGTCGACATCCCGGAACTGGAGCGGGCCGGGCTCGCCATCCTCGACGAACTCGACTGGCACGGTCCCGCCTCCGTCGGGTTCATCCGGGACAGCGAGACGGGGACGTTCAAACTGCTGGAGATAAACCCCCGCTTCTGGGCGTCGCTGCCCTGTGATATCCACGCCGGGGTCGACTACCCGCACTACTACTGGCAGCTCGCCAACGGGGCGACGGGACCGTTCGACCCCGCCTATCGCCCGGGGACAGCGTCGCATTTCCTTCGTGGTGAACTGGTCCACCTCCACAGCGTGCTCACAGAGGAGTACGCCTTCGTCCCCCGCCCGTCGGTCGGCGAGACCGTCAGCGGGATGGCGGGGTCCTTGCTCGAACAGCCCAACTTCGACGTCTTCAGTCTGGACGACCCGCGCCCGTTCCTCCGGGACACACTGAACACCGTCCTCGGGCTGTAACGACCGCCGTGTTTCCGAGGCCGCTGTCGCTGTCCACTACAAGCCTCACCTATGTCCGATAGCCGCTAAATTACCAAGTCGCTTGCCGCAATCACTGTGGCTGTATGAGTGGTCATCTGACGGCTGACGAGTGGCGACGCATCAACGAGTTCGCGGACACGCCGAAACACCGTCGTCGCCCGGAACAGTTGTTGCCCGAAGGAACTCTGCCGGACGGGGAATCGACCGAGCAGTAATTACAGCATATTCTCGGCCTCGATGGTCTCCCATACCTCGAGGCCCTCGTCAGTGATACCGTAGACCCGTCCTTTGCGCCGGTTCTCGGAGACGAGCAGGGTCACGAGGTCGGCGTCGCGAAGCTCCTGGAGGGCCCGCGAGACGTGGGCGATACTGAGGTCGGTCTCGTCCGCGATGAGCGACGGCGTCGCCGGCCCGTCTGAGAGCCGACGCAGCGTCGCGATGCGATAGCGGGAGCTGATGACGTAACTGATGTCGTCCCACGGGTCGGGCTCGCTCATCTGTGTCTCCTCCCGGCGGACGAGTCGTAGTCACTGTCAGATTCGGTTCGGTCGCTCGGTCGGTCGGGTGTGTTTGTAGCCATGAGGGTTCGGGTACGCCTGCTGGCGCTGCTCGGTCGGTCGAACCGACGTCGGCGCGTGTCTGTCGTCGGTTGCTGGTCCGGCGGTCGTGTCCCCCGGCGATATCGTTCGTCTGTGAGCTGTACGACTGACAGCGAGGCAGGGACGACGTGGACGCACAGTGGCAGCTGCCTGGTCGGCAGTCCCGGACCGTCGGCGACGACTCCCCGTGGGTCGGCCGCGCCATCGCGCCGGTAGCGCGACGCACCGACACCACCCGTCTGCAGGGTCGGACTCGCTGTCCGGGCCTGGGATATAATTTCGGTACAGTGACATATAAACCCATCCTCGGCCGGCCGGCGCTGGGTGGCCACCGATCTCCGGGTCGGGCAACTGGTGTCGACTGAAGCCTGTATCATTCTTTCTCCACGTGGATGCGGATGTCCCCGCCTCGAAGCCACTGTTGAGAGATACACACGTGGACCCGCCTTTGTTACGTATCACATATACCGGATACAGATGGGGTATCTCCGGCAAAACGAACCGGAACTCACGTGGACCGGAACTGGTCCGCTCTCACCCCCTACAGACACCCTGTCGGGCGAAACTCGACGTTTCTCAGTGCAAGCTACACATAACAATGCCGATACTTTGCTTGCCGAAAACCGTGATCGCTGTCCAATCGACACCGACCGGACGAGTCGGTATATTCCCACCGTATGGCGGTGACGCGCCGTGACTGAGACGCAGTTACACGAGCCGACCATATCGATAGCCTCGCCGGCTGTCGGCCGGGAGGAACTCCACAGGGTAGCCGAGGTGCTCGGTTCCGGTCGGCTCAGCGGCGGCGAGGCGGTCGAGGCATTCGGCTCTGAGTTTGCCACCTACTGTGACGTCTCCCACGGCGTCCCGACGACGAACGGGACGACCGCCCTGCACGCGGCGCTGGCCGCGCTCGACATCGGGCCCGGAGACACCGTGGTAACGACGCCTTTTTCGTTTATCGCGACGGCGAACGCGATCAGACACGTCGGCGCACGACCGGTGTTTGCGGACATCAACCCCGAGACGTACAATCTCGACCCCGACCGCGTCGCCGCCGTCGCGGACGCCGAGGGCATCGACGCGGTACTGGCCGTCCACCTCTATGGTTGTCCCGCGCCAATCGACGAGTTACAGGCAATCGCGGACCGACACGACGCCGTCCTCGTCGAAGATTGCGCACAGGCTCACGGCGCGACCTACCGGGGCGACCCGGTCGGCAGCTTCGGCGACGCCGGCTGTTTCAGCTTCTACCCCACGAAGAACATGACCACCGGCGAGGGCGGCATGGTCGTCACCGACGACGACGACGTGGCCGAACGCTGTCGCAGCTTCATCGACCACGGCCGGGGGCCGGACGGGAGCCACGAGCGCGTCGGACACAACTTCCGTATGCCGGACCTCTGTGCGGCCATCGGGCGCGTCCAGCTCTCGAAGCTCGACGACTTCGTGGCGGCCCGCCGGGAGCACGCCGCCCAGTTCGACGACGCCATCGCGGACGCACCGATACAGCGGCCAGTCGAACCCGACGGCTGTCGCCACGCGTACCACCAGTACACGGTCCGCTGTGACGACCGGACGGCGCTTTCCGCTCATCTGGAGGAGTACGGCGTCGGTTCGGCGGTGTACTATCCACGGGCGATTCACGAGGAGCCGGCCTACGACGGCGTCACGGTCGAGTTACCGGTCGCCGAACGGGCCGCCGAGGAGGTCCTCTCGATTCCGGTCCACCCCGAGCTGTCCACCGAGGACGTCCGGCAGATAACGCACGCGCTCACGGAGTTTTCGACATGACCGAACAACTGGCTGCTGGGGTCGTCGGCGTCGGCAGCATGGGCCGACACCACGCTCGCGTCTACAACGAGATACAGGGGGTCGAACTCGTGGGTATCGCCGACGCAGACGAGGAGGCCGCCGCGCAGGTCGCCTCGACCTACGGTAGCACGGTCTACGACCTGGAAACCCTCCTGGGAACGGTCGACCTCGTCTCTATCGCCGTCCCAACTCGATACCACTACGAGGTGGCCTCGAGAGCCATCGACGCCGGCGTCTCAGTACTGGTGGAGAAACCGTTCGTGACCGACGCCGCGAAGGGCCGCGAACTCATCGACCGGGCCGAGGCCGCCGGCGTGACCCTGCAGGTGGGTCACATCGAGCGGTTCAACCCAGTCGTCGACGTGCTTGAGGACGTTCTCGCGAACGTCGAACCCATCGCGGCGTCGGCCCGCCGACTCGGGCCGCCAGTCTCGCGGGACGTGAAAGACGACGTCGTGATGGACCTGATGATACACGATATCGATATCGCCTGTTCGCTGTTCGGCGACGAGGTGGCCGGCGTCACCGCCATCGGCGCCTGCGACGGCGACTACACCGACGCCCAGATAGAGTTCGACGGCGGGACCCTTTGCTCGCTGACGGCCAGCCGCGTCACACAGGAACGCATCAGGGACCTCTCCGTGACCGCCCGCGAGTGCCACGTCAACGTCGATTTCATGGACCAGTCTGTGCGAATCTATCGCCACTCGGACCCGTCCTATCACACGGAGAACGGCGACGTGCGCTACAGCCAGGAGAGCATCATCGAGCGTCCCGCCGTGGACAGTGACGAACCGCTCAAGCGGGAACTGCGTTCCTTCGTCGACTGTGTGCGCAACGGTTCGACCCCGCGGACCACCGGGAGCGACGGGCTCTACGCCATGTTGCTCGCCGACGAAATTAGTTCGATAGCGGACTCGCGGACTCTCGCCCTGGAGGAGGTGAGCGTCGGTGACCGCAGCACAATCTGAGGCGGCGGTGTACGCCGGTGACCGCGCCGGCACGGCGCTCCAGTCGGCCTTCGCCACCGGGGAGATTCCGGTCGCCGTCTACGGCCTGGGGAAGATGGGGTTGCCCCTGGCCGCGGTTCTGGCCGACGTCACCGGCAACGTCGTCGGCGTCGACATCGACGAGTCGGTGGTCGAGGCCGTCGCAGCCGGCGAGAGTCCGGTCGACGGCGAGCCGGGGCTGTCGGAACTGGTCGCTGAGACGAGTGCCGACGGCTCCCTGTCGGCGACGACGGCGTCTGGACAGGCGGCCGCGGATGCGAGAGTCCACGTCGTCATCGTCCCGACGCTCATCGAGGGGACGGAGCCGGACCTCTCGATGCTGCTGGCTGCCGTCGACGCCATCGGTTCGGGGCTCGACGCGGGCGACCTGGTGATAATCGAATCGACGGTCCCGCCCGGCACGACCCGGGACGTCGTCACGCCCCGACTGGTCGAGCGAAGCGGGCTCGACCCCGCCGAGTTCGGCGTCGCGTTCTGTCCCGAGCGGACCGCGAGCGGCCGGGCAATCCAGGACATACGGGGCGCTTACCCGAAGGTGGTCGGCGGTGTGGACGACGAGAGCGAGCGTGTCGCCGGCCTGCTGTACGACGAGCTGACGACCAACGAGGTCATCCCTGCGGGGGACGCCACAACCGCGGAGTGTGTGAAGGTTTTCGAGGGCATCTACCGCGACGTCAACATCGCGCTGGCGAACGAGCTCGCGAAGGTCGCCGAACCACTCGACGTCGACGTGACCCGGGCCATCGAAGTCGCCAACACCCAGCCGTTCTGTGAGATTCACGACCCCGGACCCGGCGTCGGGGGCCACTGTATCCCGCTGTATCCACATTTCCTCACGGCCACGGTCGAGATGGACCTCCCGCTCGTCGAGACGAGCCGCGGCGTCAACGACGAGATGCCGTCGTTCGTCACCGACGCCACCGTCGACCTGCTCGAAGACAACGGTGTCGCTATCGAGGACGCCAGGGTGCTGGTGCTGGGCGTCGCCTACCGCGCCGGTGTCGACGAGACACGCAAATCGCCCACGCGGCCCGTCGTCGCCGAACTCGACGAACGCGGAGCGGACGTCTGGGCAGCCGACCCAGCCGTCGACGTGCCGGCCGTCCCCGACTTGCCGGCCAGCGCTTGCTCGATGGCCGACCTGGAAGCGACTGCCGACCGGTACGACGCCGTGGTCGTGATGACCGACCACGACGCGTACGCCGACCTCGATTTCGCCGCCTTCGGCGATGCAGTCGTGGTGGATGCACGGGACACACTCGGGGCGCTCCCGCTAACGACCTACACCGTCGGTGCCGGCCGGTCGTAAGCACCGTTGCCCTGCTGGTATCCAGCAGTGTAACCGGAGCTACCTGAACAGTACGTATAACATATCTGTCAAAACAAAGTATTAAGTGTGGGACGAATGACTGTTTTGACAGGCGCTTGGGGTTCGGACAACCCACAGGTCTTGCAGGATATCGGGGGGTGCAAGGAGCCAATCCCGTTCCGAGGACTGCGTACAGTCCGGATTCCGGGCCACGGAGGACCATACATGAGTACCCAGGACCAAACCGCACGTACCACTACTGACCAACCGACGGGAACCGATAACCAAGATGAAGTGCCAGACAGCACGGCACCCCAGGAGGATGGGGTCACCGAGGCGGAGCAAGAGCCGGAGCCGCTCTCGCTCGACCTCGTGTTCGAGATACTGAAAAACAGTCGCCGGCGCGAGGTCATCCACTATCTCAGAGAGCACGAGTCCGACGAGCGTGTCTCGCTCGGCGAGCTGGCCGAACACGTCGCTGCCATCGAGAACGACACGACGACGGACCAGCTCACGTCCAGTCAACGAAAACGGGTCTACGTCGGGCTCTACCAGTGTCACCTCCCGAAGATGGACGACATGGGCGTCGTCGACTTCAACCAGGACCGCGGACACGTCGCCCTGGCTCCGCAAGCGGACTCTCTGACCGAGTATCTCGACCGACCAGCCGAAGACGATAGCGTCCAGTGGCACCAGTACTACGGCGCTATCTCAGGAGTCGGCGTCGCCATCGTCGCGCTCTCGCTCGGTGTCGGCCTCGGTTCGGGCCTCATGATGGGACTGCTCGGACTCGTCGTCGCGACGTTCGCGTTCTGCTCGGCGTGTCACTGGGTCACAGAAGCACGCGACGACGACTGACGGCAGACGGGGTCACACGGAACTATCTTTTCGGCGTCGTCTTCGCGAGTACCGGCAGGACTGATACTGAAGGGGGTGGGTCCGGAGCGGTGGCCGGCCGCCGGCCTGCACGCGAGTCGGATGGGGTACACGTAACGGCCAGCCAGCTGCGCCCCGTGATGTCGGACACAAGTGGATGGTGAACCGTTCCGGGTTAGGGTGGCCGACTGCTCATACGGTCGGTTGTACCGGGCCCCGCTCCGATGCACACGCGAGCGTGTGGTGGAGACGAACGCACGGACGACCGACAGTATCACGCCGTCACCGGCGCGCGTCGGCAATTGAACGAACAGCCGACAGCAGTATTGTAACCCTGTTCCTACGTACTAAACGGCGTAGACTGACGAATATGGGCCCCACCCGTCAGTATCCGGTAAGTTTCGTATACAGTATCCCGGCAGTGAGCGTCCCGTACGTCCCGATACAGCTGGCCCAGACGCCATCGAACGGTGGGTCGGTCACTCCCGGTGTCGGCTGACGGACGTGTGTCGCTCCCTCGGGGCGTGGGCGGCAGCTGACGACCCAGTCGAGTGCGAGGCCGTGGGCCGGTCTCAGGACGACTTGACCACTACACAGGCGACGTTGAAACGGGAAAAACAAACTCCGGCTGTCGCGACTGCGGCCGAGGGACAGGACCAGTTGGAGGCCTCGCCGGGTCGCGACGGTAAAACATTACACACCACCGTGCATGATTATATATGACCTATAACTCCGTGGGAGACTATCACTATCGCTACTGTCCGCGCCCGGGATCGCCTGTCTACCCCGGCCCCACACCTATACCATTGTGCCCCACCTACCGGGAGGTATGTCAGCACGTATCGCTATCCTTGGCGGCACGTTCACCCCGGTGCACAATGGACACCGCGCGCTTCTCCATAGTGCGTTTCAGACCGCGAGTCACGACGGTGAGGGGGACGGGCACGTCATCGTCGGTCTCACGGCCGAGTCGCTGGCACGGGAGACGCGCAGTGACCCCTCACACGCCGAGCTCCTCGGGTCGTTCCCCGAGCGCCGGGAGGCGCTTTCGGACGCGTTAGAACGTATCAGCGGCGCCTACCCGGCGACGTGGGACATAGTGAAGATAACGGACACGTTCGGCCCCGCCGCGACTCGCGAGGACGCCGACGCGCTCGTCGTCGCGCCGGAAGGCAAGGCCCAACAGCGGGCCCGCGAACTCAACGACGAGCGACTGCAGCGGGGCTATCACCCGCTCGAAATACACACCTCCCCGTTCGTCGTCGCCGAAGACGGGCTGCGGATAAGCAGCACGCGCATCCGGAACGGCGAGATCGACGCCCAGGGACGGTTGCTCGGCGACGGCGACTGAGCCGTCTACTCCCGCTGGCTCTCGGCGTTCGGTTCGGCCAGCGTCTCGGAGAGGCCGTCGTCTTGCACCATCGACGAGACGTACTCGGCCGTGGTGTCGCCCTCAGGGGCGACGTCACGACCGGGTTCGGTGTCCTGTTCCTGTGTCTCGACGCAGACGTCGGTCCCGGTCACCTCGACGAAAATGTCCTGCAGGTGCTCGTGCGACGGTTTATCGCCCTCAGCGTCGCTGCTCATCGGTTACCCCACCTACACGCCGTAGCTTTCCACACCCCATGGGTGTGTGCACATTCGTCAACCATGACATGACGCCCTGGAACGGTGCGGATATAAATATACAGTGACAAATTCGGTTAATCGCTGACTATCGTCGCTGGAGTTGTGTTTTACAGCACCTACTTTCCCCTGAATTCTCGTGGACTGGCTGAACGACGGCCCGCCATGCTCACCGCAGTCGTGTCGAGACGGTCGAGTCAGAGATAATAACAACTGTACGTTTGTTATTTTCTGGGTAGTAGCTGGTAGCCAGTCATACTGGAACCGGATGCAATTGTGTTCACGAGGCTCCCATCTTTTGTATAGCGACATGTAGTTTATCTGGCCGCGACCAGACGGGAGAACTTTCCAATATGTTTTCCGTTTACACCAGCGAGTAGATGTTTGCCTCGTAACTCTCCCGAACGCGGCTCCCCCACTCGTGGGTGTAAGTGTCGATGACGTCCTGGGCCACGTCGCCCCGCAGGTACTTGACGACCCCGCGATCTCCGGTTCTGTCCCGGAGATGGGTCGTGAAGAAGTGCCGGAAATAGTGCGGTGTAACGTTCTCTTCGGTTCCGCCGCCGTCGCGGTACCAGCCGTGGTCGCGGGCGTGTCGTTCGACGAGGTGGTGCACCATGTCGGGTGTGAGCCGCTGGCCCCAGTCACCGCTCGTCGAGACGAACAGGGCCTCGGCGTCTGAGCGAACGTCCGGCCGAATCGCTAGCCAGCGCCGCAGTGTGCGGGCGAGCTCGTCGTCGATAGGCACCGTCGTGTCGCGTTTGCGCTTGTTCGACGCCGACCGCTCCTCGCCGTTGGTCACCGCACCGCGACTCGGCTCGCTCGCGACGTACAGGGAGTCTTCGCGCCCGTCGAGGGCGGCGCGCACGGGCACCTCGGGACGGGGTCCCGGTTCGGACAGATTGCAGTCTCGGAGGTCGAGATTACACAGCTCACCGGCGCGAATCCCGGTTTTCAACAGCGTGAGGACGACGGCTCGCTCCAGGGGATGACCGATAGTCCCGACGAACGCACGCATCTCCGCGACACTGATCTCGCGTCGGGTCGGGTCGGTGTTGATGGACTCGTCCATCTCCTCCATCACCAGCGCCATCGGGTTCGATTCGAAGGTGCCCACTTGCGTCATGTAGGCGAAAAACCGGTGGAGATAGGAGGCGTACGTCGCGACGGTGCTCTCGCTGTGGTCGCCTCTGAGCCCGTGGACGTATGCCATGCAGTCCCTGTGGGAGGCAGCAGCGACCGCCGTGGGATGGCTGCCCTCGCTCAGATACGTCTGGAATTCCCGGAGCACGCGCTCGTAGAAGGCCCGAGTGCGCTCGCTTTTCCCGTGGTAGGTCACGTCGTCGAGGAAGTAGCCGATGGGGTCCTCGTCTGGTTCGGGTGTCGCGGTGTCTGAGCTCATTCGTCCAGCACGTACCCCCCGTGGCGGCCGCTGTATCTGACCCGGCCTTCCGACTGGAGCTCCTGCAATGTCTCGTCGAGTCGCTGTTCGATGTCGTCGGTCAGCGCTGCGACCAGGTCGTCCCAGTCGCAGTGGTCGCCGTCAGCGAGGGCCTCGACGACCCGGTCTTTCAGGCCGTTACCCCTGGGGTTGGCGCCCGGAGAACGGGGTTCCGTTTCTTCGGCGCTCGCCGAACTCTCGCCGGTGTCGGACTCCGGCAGTTCGAATCCGCTTCGACCTGCCTGCACCATCGTCCGGACGAACTCGCTCTGGCTCATGTCGAGCTCGTCGGCGTGGGACTGCCAGTTCTCCTTCTGGTATTCCGGAACGTAGGTCCTCACTGAGGTGCGCTCCTCGCCATCGGCTGCCATATCTGGGGGTCGACCCCCGGCTACTTCAAGCTAGTGCCACATACCCGGATAAAGACACTTATTTGTGCAGATGAGGCCGTAATTTCGGCCAAATCACGCCGCTACTGAAGGATTGCTGATACTTTTGCCAAGGTATAGTGCCACACTCACAAATCTAATTTCGGCAGTTTGTCGGGTGTCTGCTCCACGAACTCGAACTGTAGTCGGGGGTGGCGCCGTTCGTCACCAGGTCGCGCCACTCGGTCGGTGGGTCACCCTCCAGACCGGCGGTATGCCTGTACCCGGTTACACTCTCCAGGGGCTCCTCAGACTATGTGGTCGCTACGAGCTGTACGTCTCTCGAGTCCGGTAGTGCTCCATCGAACGATGATCTGTGACCACCAGCAGGCCGTCACGGTTGGTCTAACTCTTCCCGCAGCCTTCTGGAGCCCTCGCTATCAGAGTGGCACTCAGAGCCCGTGAGAGGCGCTTGCGCTGTCTCCCGGGAGCCCTTCGGGTCACTACTCTCACGTAGGTCCTTACCACTCACAGCCGGGTCCGTCGACTCGTCTGATCGACCCCAGGCTCGTCGATAGCGTAGTGCGGACTGGGAGGTGGTATCGAACGAGGTCCCGTTTCTGGTGCTCCACCCCAGGGGTAGCGCCCGTCAAAGCGGGTCTCTGGTCGGTGGCGACAGTGGTCCACGACAGCTCGGCCCCAGTAATCGCTGCCGGCGGCTCACTTCCCATACTGACAGCTGGAGTTCGTTCAGCTATCGGTACCAAGTGCGTACTTTCGTTCGTATTGTGACGGACGACAGTCTGGCTTCTCCGCGTGGCGGGGAACCACCATCCGCGCTACGATATGGAACATCCCGGTTGGGGCCGCGGGAGCTGGGTCGCTGCAACGGTGGTCCTCTGTCGGACAATGTGGATTGGCCGCTCTCGGGGGCGCCCCCACCGGCGACTGGTCCTGACCGGGGCCTTTCAGTGGATGTCATCTGGTGGCAGATGCCTCTGAAGGCCGACTACAGATTCGTTTCACTTGGTGGGGTGGCTCCTCTCCCTGCCCTCCGTGGCGAACCACCTGTTTCCGGCTGCAACCGACTGAACGCTGATACGAGCTCCGACACACTCCTCGAACTGGTGGGTTCTCGTCCGAAATGCCAGTTGCCAGCAACAAAAATGTCAAATAACGCCAATATCATACTGGCTGGCTACCGACTCGTAAACTGTATGCCGCTATATCCAATCTCCTTCCGGCATCCCACCGAATTCCCCGTCTATTCGGCGAATCGAATCCAGAGTGCTCGCTGTGCGCTGTGGGCCCCGGTTTGGCGGGATTTATGTCTGCCCGGCGACGACGACTGGATATGGCTGACCTGGTTACGTTCGGCGAGACGATGCTCCGGTTCTCACCGCCTGACGAGGAGCGTCTCGAAATCGCCGACCAGTACGACGTCGACGTGGCGGGTGCCGAGTCCAACGTGGCTGTCGCAGCCCAGCGCCTCGGGCTCGAGGCGACCTGGCTCTCGAAACTCCCGGACTCACCTATCGGCCGGAAGGTCGCCGGCGAACTCCGGAGCCACGGCGTCTCTGTCGACGTCGTCTGGGACGACTCGCCCGAGCGTCGACAGGGGACGTACTACCTGGAGCAGGGGCGACCGCCCCGTGGGAGCGAAGTAATATATGACCGCGCGCACGCGAGCGTCACCACTGCGACGGCCGACGACCTCCCGACGGAGGCACTGGAGGGAGCGGACTGTTTCCACACGACGGGTATCACCCCCGCGCTGTCGGCGACGCTGGCGACGACGACCGCCGAGTTACTCGAACGGGCGGGGTCGTCCGGGGCGCTGACGAGCTTCGACGTCAACTTCCGCTCGAACCTCTGGACGCCAACCGAGGCGAAGGAAGTGCTTACCGAACTGTTCCCGGCTATCGATATCCTGGTGGTCGCCGAGCGCGACGCCCGCGTCGTCCTCGACGCGGACGGCGACGCGGAGGCTATCGCCAGAAAGCTCGACGACGAGTACGGGTTCGAAGTCGTCCTCGTCACCCGTGGCAGCGATGGCGCCCTCGCGCTCTCGGAGGGGGAGGCGTTCACGCAGCCGACCTACGAGGCGCCGGACGCCTATCCTGTCGGGACCGGCGATTCCTTCGTCGGGGGCTTTCTCTCGCAGTATCTTCAGGGCGAGCCGGTCCAGAAGGCGCTTTCCTGGGGTGCCGCGACCGCTGCGTTGAAACGGTCCATCCCCGGTGATATGGCGACCATCGCTGTGCAGGAGGTCCGCGAGGTCATCGGTGGGACGACGGAGTCGCTGTCCCGGTAGTCCCGCGCAGGCCCGCGAAAACTGCAGTGTCTGATAAGCTTCTTATCCCCTGGCTCGGTACGGGGGAGTATGATTCAACTACCGACGTCGCCGACACTCCGTCTCACAGGGGGAGCCGCCGATGCGTAGCGCGAAAATCGTCTGCACACTCGGCCCGGCCAGCGAATCGGTCGAACAGATCGAGTCACTGGCGGAGGCCGGGATGTCCGTCGCGCGGCTGAACGCGAGCCACGGGTCGCCCGAACACCGCCGGACGATGATCGACCGCATCAAGGAGGTCGACGAGAAGGTCGACACGCCGGTGGCCTCGATGCTGGACATGCCTGGTCCGGAGGTCCGGACCGCGCCTATCGAGGCGCCAATCGAGCTCGACCAGGGGACGACCGTGCGCTTCGTCGTCGGCAACGACGCCACACCCCAAGAGGTCGGGCTCTCACAGTCTATCGCCAGCGCGAGCCCGGGCGACCGGGTGTTGCTCGACGACGGCCGCATCGAGACCACCGTCGAGAGCGTCGACGGCGACACCGTCACTGCCCACGTAGAAAACGGCGGCACGCTGGGCGCCCGGAAAGGCGTCAACGTCCCTGGTGTCGACCTCGACCTCGCGACGATAACGGAGAACGACCGGCGCGAAATCGAGGTCGCCGCGGAGAAGGAACCCGACTTCGTCGCCGCCTCGTTCGTCCGTGACGGCGACGCCATCTACGAGATAAACGAGGCTCTAGAGGAGAAGGGCGTCGACATCCCCATCATCGCGAAGATAGAGCGAGCGGGCGCCGTCGAGAACATCGATAGCATCATCGAGGCCGCCTACGGTATCATGGTCGCCCGTGGCGACCTCGGCGTCGAGACGCCACTCGAAGACGTCCCCATCATCCAGAAACGCATCATCCGGAAGTGCCACCAGGCCGGTGTCCCCGTCATCACGGCGACGGAGATGCTCGACTCGATGATTCACTCCCGTCGGCCGACCCGTGCGGAGGCTTCCGACGTGGCCAACGCAGTGCTCGACGGCACGGACGCCGTGATGCTCTCGGGCGAGACGGCCATCGGTGACCACCCGACCCGCGTCGTCGAGACGATGGACCGCATCGTCCGGGACGTCGAGGGCAGCGAGGAGTACGCCGAGTCCCGCGAACAGCGCATCCCCAACGCCGGTGGCACCCGGACCGACGCGCTGGCCCGGTCGGCTCGCTTCCTCGCACGCGACATCGACGCCGACGCCGTCGTCGCCGCCTCCGAATCGGGCTACACCGCGCTCAAGGCCGCAAAGTACCGTCCCTCGATTCCCATCGTCGCCTCGACGCCCAGCGACAGGGTCCGTCGCAAGCTCGCCCTCTCCTGGGGTATCATCCCCGTGACGACAGAGTACACCAACGACGGTGCCGATGCCGTCATCCAGAGCGCCGTCCAGGCCGCCCTCGACACTGAGGCCGCCGACGGTGGTGACACCGTCGTGGTCCTCTCGGGGATGATGACCGAACTGGAGGGGATGAACACCGCGAACATGCTGAAGGTCCACGTCGCCGCCGAGACGGTCGTCAGCGGCCGGTCGGTCGTCGACGGACTCGCGACCGGACCGGTCTATCACGTCGGCGACGGCGATATCTCCGACGCCCCGGAGGGCGCGATTCTCGTCGTCCCGGCGGGCTTCGACGGGGAGTTCACCGGCGAGACCGAGCATATCGGCGGTATCGTCGACGCACACGAGGGCGTCACGAGCTACGCCGCCATCGTCGCCCGCGAACTGTCGGTTCCGATGGTCTCCGACGCGACGTTGCCCGACCGCATCGAGAACGACGACATCCTCACGCTCGACGCCGAACGCGGTGTGGTCTACGAGGAAGCCGCCGGCCGGGAACAGCTCCCCGAACGGTAAGGCTACGGTGAATCTGTGCAATTAAGTACTCAAGGAGCCACCGTCTGACCAAATGGGCGCATACGCTGGGGTCGACCTCGGTGCGACGCATATCAGGGCTGTCATCGGTGACGCTGACGGGGCGGTCATCGCCTCCCACAAGCGAGATACCCCACGCGGGCCGACTGGTATCGACGTGACCGAGGCCGTCCTCGATGCCCTTCGGGGCGCGTGCGAGGCAGCCGACGTCGCACCGTCGGAGGTCGTCGCGGCCGGTATCGGCTCGTTTGGCCCGCTGGACCTGGCCGGCGGCGCGGTGGAGAACCCCGCAAACCTCCCGGACTCCATCGACCGCATCCCGCTCGTCGGGCCTGTACAGAACCTCTTCGAGACCGACCGGGTGTACCTTCACAACGACGCCAACGCGGGGCTGATCGGCGAGCGCTACTACGCCGACCGGAATCCCGACGACATGGTGTATCTCACCATCTCCTCGGGCATCGGGGCCGGTGTCTCGGTCGACGGGAACGTCCTGCGGGGGTGGGACGGCAACGCCGGCGAGGTCGGTCACATGACCATCGACCCACACGGCTTCATGACCTGTGGCTGTGGGCACGACGGCCACTGGGAAGCGTACTGCTCGGGCGAGAACATCCCCCGCTATGCCACCCGCCTCCACCGGGAGGACCCCGTCGAGACCGCCCTCCCTATCGACACGGAGGGCTTTACCGCGGCCGACGTCTTCGAGTACGCCGGCGAGGACGACTTTGCGACCCACGTCCTCGACCAGATCTCACACTGGAACGCTATTGGCGTCGCCAACATGGTCCACGCCTTCGCGCCACTGGTCGTCTCCATCGGCGGGGCCGTCGCTATCAACAATCCGGACCAGATTATGGACCCCATCAGGGACCGGCTCGACGATATGGTGATGGCCAACATCCCAGACCTCCAGCTGACGACACACGGTGACGATGTCGTGGTTCGCGGGGCGCTCGCCTCGGCACTGACCGGCGGTACCGGCGACTCGACGGCAGTGCGTTAACCGAGGTCGTAGAGCCGACGGAACACCGTCGGTGGGAACCGCGGTTCGACCCGGCTGGGCGGTCTGCCCTGTCCGCCCTGTGTCGCAGCCTGGACGCGTTCGACGACCCCGGCTTCTGCCATCTCGTAGAGAAATCGCTTGACGGTGCCCGGCGAGAGGTCGACGCGCTCGGACCCGCCGATGGCCGCGGTGGTCGCCGTCACCGAGGAGCGCTCCTCCTCGTCCAGATCGACCAGCTCTCGCAACACGGCCTGCCTGTTGTCCGGCAGGGCCAGAACGATACCCAGTGAGACACAGGGTATCGGTATCTCCTCGAATGCCGCCTCCACGTCGGCCCGGCTCAACTCCGACCGACCGGCCTGCTCGGCGTGGTGGGTCGCGATGAACAGCGCGGCCAGGGCGTCGTGTGCGTTCCCGTTCGCCCACTCGGCGATCTCGTCGGCGAGGTCGTGTTCGATCGCCTGCTGGGAGAGTCCGATCGACGCCCGCGTCATCAACACGTCGACGAGCATCTGTTGCTGGTACGGGTCGACGCGGATGCACTCGGCGGTGTACTCCGCGAGTTCGGTCTCGGCCGGTCGTTTCCGGCCCATCGCCAGCCAGCTCACGTTACTGGGCAATCCCGCGAACAGGTCGACCAAGTCGCTCTCGGAAGTGCTCCGTGGTTCCCCGACGTGGTCGACGGCGACGACGACGCCGATGCGTGATCCGGCCAGCTCCTCGTGCAAGCGGGCCCGCAACGTCTCCGTTCCGATACCGTGTTCCGGAACCGACTCCTCGACCAGGGAGTCCAGTACCGCGTGGAAGAAGGCGAATTCGCTCGTCGTCTGTCTGGTGTCCAGATAGACAAAGGAGGGCGAGGTCAGCGACTGTGCCCGCGTGGTCGTATGAATAACCGTCCGTGTCTCGGTCGGCAGCCGGTTCAGTTGACTGAAAAGCGCCGTAACCACGGCGCTCTTACCGACACCGTTTGGACCGTAAAGGTACGCGTTGGCGGGAAGATTCCCATCGAAAACCGGGTCCAGGTGGTCGAGCAACCGCTCGAGCAGCGGACCCCTGTCTGCCGGCTCGTCGATGTGGGTCACCGGCGACAGCGTCTCGTAGTCCTGAACCAGGCGCGGCTCGCCGTCGTGTCGCTGCCGTCGCTTGATTCTGGCTTCTATATCCATTGGTGCTAGAGAGCTCTCGGACTACGAGGTTCGTACAAAAATGAAAATCCGACGTTGGCCGGACAGTTAGAAGACGGCGAACAGCCCTCGCGCCGTCACACCAGCCACCGACAGGATGCCGATGAGGAGCGTGCAGACGAAGATACCGAACGCGGGCGGGTCGACGTGCGTGTCGCCGTGTGCGTAGAAGACGCGCTGGCCAGCTTCGCCGACGAGCGCACCGAGGATGCCGAAGGCGCCGCCCAGGAAGAGGGCGACGAGCTGCGACGAGCCGGTCGGGTCAGCGACGAACGCGGCTGCACCGGCGGAGCCGGGCAGCGTCATGTGGTGGGTCACCGGAATCTTCTCGACGCCCAGGTTGAGGAAGGTCAGGGACGCCGCGGAGATACCGAAGCCCAGGAACATGCTGTTCAGCGTGATGACGAGATAGCCACCGAGCAGACCGGCGACGAGGCCGATCATGGCGACGTTGCCCCACTTGTACTGGTGGGGGAGCCACGGCTCGACGGCGGGTCGCATGACTTCGCTGCCACCGTCGGCGGCGACCTCTTCGCCGTTCTCGAACGGGGTCATGTCGAAGTAACCGCTGCCGCCGGGCGAACCGAACAGCGAGTAGCCGAAGACGATGCGGTGCAGCAGGGCAGAGAAGAACACCGTAAAGGCGATGGTGTCAAAGGCCACAGCCGTGGCGACGAGGCTGCCCAGCAGCGTGTTGCTGATGGCACCGAAGATACCGAAGACACCACCGACGGCGAGGACGTCGGGGCGCGTACCGAGCGCGTAGGCGATGTCCTTACCGGGGTGGTAGCCACCGTCTTCCTGGGGTGGCATGGCGCCTTCCTTCTTTGCGGCGTAGGCGGCCGCGGCCGCACCGCCAGCGAAGGCGATGTGCGGACCGAAGACCGGACCGAAGCCGACCAGACCGGTCAGACCGGAGGCACCAAGTTCGAGGGACGAGCCCGAGGGCGCGCCCGTGACACCGAGCAGGTTCGCTGCCTCGCCGGCGATGACCGCGAAGCCGGTGAAACAGAAAGCCGGGAGTGCGCCGATAGCCGCACCGAAACAGCCACCCGCGAAGGCGGCGACGAGCCAGTAGACGAACTCCACGGCGGTTCGACCGCCCAGAGCGTCAATCTGCAGTAGTACTGGGTCCACCATGTTTTATTCCTCCCGTGCCCAGTCAAGGGATTTCTCGACTGCGTCGTCCCATCGGTCGTAGAGCTTGTCGACCTCTTCTGCGTCCTTCTCGGGACTGAACTCGCGGTCGATCTGCCAGTTGTCGCGCAGCTCGTCGACGGTGTCCCAGTAGCCGACGGCGAGGCCGGCGGCGTAGGCGGAACCGAGCGCCGTGGTCTCGTCGACCTCGGGTCGCGCGATGTCCGTCTGGATGATGTCGGACTGGAGCTGACAGAGGAAGTTGTTCTTGACCGCACCACCGTCGACTCGGAGCGTCGTCGTCTCGACGCCGGAGTCGGCCTCCATCGCTTCCGCGACGTCGCGGGTCTGGTACGCGATGGATTCGAGGGTTGCACGCACGATGTGCTCTTTGCGGGTACCACGCGTCATACCGACGATGGTACCGCGAGCGCGGCCGTCCCAGTGCGGGGCACCCAGGCCGGTGAAGGCCGGGACCATGTAGACACCGTCGGTCGAATCGACCGAGCGGGCCAGTTCCGCGGTCTGGGCGGCGTTGTTGATCAGGTCGACGTCCTCGAGCCACTCGATAGCGGCGCCAGTGATGAAGATGGCGCCCTCGAGGGCGTACTGGACCGGCTCACCGGACATCTGGAAGCCGATGGTGGTCAGGAGGCCGTGGTCGGACTCGACGGCGTCGGTGCCGGTGTTCATCAGGTAGAACGAACCGGTCCCGTAGGTGTTCTTCGCGTCACCCTCGTCGAAACAGGTCTGGCCGAACATCGCGGCCTGCTGGTCACCCAGCGCACCTGCGACAGGCACCTCGGCGCCGAGGAAGCCGTCGGCGTCCGTGGAACCGTAGGTGTTCTCGTCCGAGGACGGTCGGACTTCCGGCACCATCGATTTGGGCACGTTGAACTCCTCGAGGAGCTCGTCGTCCCACTCCAGGTCGCGGATGTTGTACAGCATCGTCCGCGACGCGTTGGAGACGTCGGTGATGTGGTTGCCGGTGAGGTTGTAGATGACCCACGTGTCGATGGTCCCCATGAGGAGTTCGCCGTTCTCCGCTCGTGTGCGAACGTCCTCGCCGCGGGAGGCTTCCATCTTCAGCGGCTCTGCGTTGTCGAGAATCCACTCGGTCTTGGTCGCCGAGAAGTACGCGTCACATTCCAGACCCGTCTTCTCGCGGATCCACTCGACCTTGCCCTCTTCCTGAATCTCCTCGACGCGGTCCGTCGTACGACGGTCCTGCCAGACGAGCGCGTTGTGGACAGGCTTGCCGGTCTCCTTGTCCCACACGATCGTGGTCTCACGCTGGTTCGTGATGCCGATAGCCTCGAGCTGCTCGGCGTCGAGGTCAGCTTCGTCGAGACCGGTGGTCACGACGTCTTTGGTGTTTTCCCAGATCTCCATCGGGTCGTGCTCGACCCAGCCGGGCTCCGGGTAAATCTGCTCGTGTTTCTCGTATGCGTTCGCGACGACCTGCCCGCTGTGGTCGAATACCATAAAGCGGGTGCCAGTCGTCCCCTGGTCTATCGCACCGACGTATGTGTCTGCCATTGTGTGTGTTCTCCGTTGGGCGGACCTTGTTTATCCAAGACCCCGCCTTGAGAGTAAACAATATAGTGAATCATTATAAAGATTACTGCTGCTGTCGGAGAGGTAGTAAAAAATAGCAAAAACTGTGTATAAACGACTCTCGTCGCTGGTTTCGGCGGATTTGATACCCTCTAACTGAGATTATTACGAGCTTTTGTCCGCCAATTGAACTATTTCTCTACGCACGGTGGGAGCTCGGACGCGGCCGAGACGGCTGAAACGGCAGGTATTGCTGCTAAAATCGACTCACAACGCTGCGAGTGGCATAGGGCCAGTAAAATATATGATAGACCGTGTTCATCGGGAATTCGTGAACATTCTGTGGATGCTTCCCATCTATATCTCTAGTTTGTACAGTCACTGACGGTGTTTTTGAACACGTCTTCTGGGGTTACTGGCCCCAGCTCCACCAGTCATGGCCGGCCCGCGCGTGAGCGACAGCCCCAGTGACTCCAGCTGGAGGTGGCTATCTGGTCGTTTGCACCGCGAAGGCTCCGAAGCGCCGAGGACGACGGGAGTAACTACGGTCTTTCGTCCGCCATGTCGCGATTCGGCCGTTCGTACTGGGCAGTACGGCAGTCTCGGCGGTCTCGATCGCGGACGAGCCGGTCGATTCTAGCGGTCCCTGAGTGGCAGATGAATTGGTTGTCATATTCACGCGCGTGCGTAATGAAGAACACAGAAGTTCACAGCGGCCAACACACGAATCGGTGCCACGACAGACGAGTAAATCGCTGGCCGACGAGGGGCATTACAGTTCCGGGTAGCGGTGGGTCGTCGATAAACAACTGTTCTATTTACTGGTGGTTGGCCGTATCGAATCAGCCAGTGTGGTTCTTTACTCACAGGGGTAGTGGCTGGTGACCGAACAGGCCCCGTCGTGAGTGGTCCGGCGTACTGTCCCTGTCTGGCCGGACTTCCGGTTCCAGCCCCAGCGCGGCTGTTCCCGTGGGCCGCAGTAACATTCATGATTACCAATAAAATTTACTGGCGGACCCCTGTTTAGCGGTAAAATAAAGTGTATGTGGTCCAAAGCCGAGGTATAACAGATGGGACAGACACCACACATCGCCGTCATCGGCGGCGGTTCGACCGGTATCGGCATCGCCCGTGACCTCGCTATGCGGGGTCTTGATGTCACGCTGGTCGAGCAAGGCAACCTGACACATGGAACGACCGGCCGAATGCACGGACTCCTCCACAGTGGGGGGCGATACGCGGTTGCTGACCAGGCCAGCGCGACCGAATGTATCGAGGAGAACCGCGTCCTCCGGGACATCGCGAGTCACTGCGTCGAGATGACCGGTGGCCTGTTCGTCAAACGACCCGAGGACTCCGAGGAGTACTTCCAGAAGAAACTCGAGGGCTGCAAGGAGTGTGGCATCCCCGCGGAGGTCATCTCCGGTGAGGAGGCCCGTGCTATGGAGCCCCACCTCGCGAAGGACATCGACAAGGCGATTACCGTCCCCGACGGCGCTATCGACCCGTTCCGGCTGGTCGTCGCCAACGCCGCCAGCGCGGAGGAACACGGCGCCCGCATCGAGACCCACTCCAAGGTGACGGACCTCATCATCGAGGACGACGAGGTCGTCGGCCTGGAAGTCGAACACGCTTCCGGCGAGGGCAAGCGCATCCACGGCAAGGAGGGCGGCACCGAGGAGATTCGCGCGGACTACGTCGTCAACGCGACCGGTGCGTGGGCCGGCCGCATCGGCGACATGGCCGGCGTCGACATCGCGGTTCGGCCCTCGAAGGGCGTGATGACCATCATGAACATCCGGCAGGTCGATACGGTGGTCAACCGCTGCAAACCGAAAGGTGACGCCGACATCGTCGTCCCACACGAGACCACCGCCATCCTCGGGACCACCGACGAAGAGGTCGAGGACCCGGAGGACTACCCCGAGGAGGGCTGGGAGGTCGACAAGATGATCGACACCCTCAAAGAGCTCGTCCCGATGCTCGAAGAGGCCCGCACTATCCGTTCGTTCTGGGGCGTTCGCCCGCTGTACGAGCCGCCGGACGTCGGCAGCGACGACCCGACGGACATCACCCGGGACTACTTCCTGCTCGACCACGACGAGCGGGACGACCTGCAGGGGATGACCTCCATCGTCGGCGGGAAGTTCACCACCTACCGGATGATGGGCGAGGAGATCTCCGACCACGTCTGTGCCAAGTTCGGTATCGACGCCGAGTGTCGCACCGCCGACGAGCCACTGCCGGGCAGCGAGGACTTCTCTGTACTGCGCGATTACATGGACGAATTCGGCCTGCGCTCGCCCATCGGGCGCCGGAGCGTCGAACGCCTCGGTTCACGGGCTGACGACGTGCTCAAGACCAGCGACCCGAACCCGACGGTCTGTGGCTGTGAAGGCGTCACCCGTGCGGAGGTCCAGGACGCCATCTCACAGTCCGGCTCGGACCTCAACGCGGTCCGAATCCGGACCCGTGCGTCGATGGGGAACTGCCAGGGCGGATTCTGCTCTAGCCGACTGGCCAGCGAGCTCCACGGCGAGTACGACGAGAGCATCGCCCGGGAGGCGTGGGACGAACTGCTCCAGGAGCGCTGGAAAGGGCAACGCCACGCCCTGTGGGGCGAACAGCTCTCACAGGCCGCGCTGAACTACGCCCTGCACTCGACCACGCAGAACCGCGACAACGACCCGGCCGACGGGGAGCCAGTCGACTTCGCCGCCTTCGACAGCGGCGTGAGTGCGAGCGACGCTTCGGGGACTGCCGACGTAGCTGCCGACGGAGGGACACGGAATGGCGATTAACTCCGACGTACTGGTCATCGGTGGCGGCCTCGCCGGGCTGACGAGCGCGCTCAAGGCCGCGCGCGAGGGCGCGGACGTGCGCCTGGTCTCGTATAAACAGAGCTCGCTTCGACACGCCTCCGGGCTCGTCGACCTGCTCGGATACACACCCGACGGCGAGGGGCCGGTGACCGACCCCTACGCCGCGATGGGTGACCTCCACGACGCTCACCCCTACAAGACGGTCGGCGTCGAGACGGTCCGGGAGGCTATGGGCCTGTTCGACGACGTGACCGACTACCGGGGCGACCACACCGACACCAACGCCCTGGTGCCGACCCACGGCGGCACGGTCAAACCCACGGCTCGCTACCCGACGGGCGCGGCGGCCGGGCTGGCGAGCGACGACCGCGACGTGTTGCTGGTGGGACTGGAATCGATGGTCGACTTCGACGCGCCACACGCCGCCGCCCACCTCGAAGCGGCGGGGGTGCCCTTCGACGTCCGCGGCGAGACGATTCGGTTCCCGGGCGACCTGCAGGCCGACGCGAAGATCACCCGGTACGCCAAGCTGCTCGACACCAACGGTGAGGTCGCGGTGCGAGGCCGCAAGAAAGGCGCCCGCGACGCGCTGGCCGAACGGGTCAACACCGTCAGGGAGAAAGAGGCACGGGTCGGCTTCCCGGCCATCCTCGGTGACGACCACACGGACGCGGTGCGGGCGGCTCTGGAGGAGAAGATCGGTGCCGACGTCTTCGAGGTCCCGATGGGGCCGCCGTCGCTGCCGGGACTCCGGCTGGAGGACCGTCTCTTCGAGGCGCTGGACGAGTCCGGCGCGAGCTTCGAGACCGGCAACCCGGTCGTGGACTTCGACGCCGATGGGGACACAATCGAGACGGTGTACATCGAGAAAAACGGCGCGAAGATCCCCAACAGTGCCGACCAGTACGTTCTCGCGACGGGCGGGCTGGTCGGCAAGGGCATCGAGTCCGACCGCGAGAGCGTCCACGAACCCATCTTCGACTGCCACATCGAGCACGGCGAGGACCGCTACGAGTGGTTCGACGGCGACGCCTTCGGTGACCACCCCTTCGCCAGCTTCGGCGTCGAGACCGACGAGACGCTGCGGCCGCTGACGGCTTCAGATTCGGTCGAGTTCGAGAACCTGCGGGCCGCGGGGTCGGTGCTGGGCGGGTACGACTTCGCCGCAGAGAAATCCGGTAGCGGAGTGTCGATTGCGACAGGCTACGTGGCGGGCGAGAACGCAGCAGCGGAGGCACGATGAGCGACGCACAATCCCCAACAGACTTCGACCCAGTTGAACCGAACACGGGCGAAGACTTCGAGCCCGTCGACGTCTTCCCCGACAGCAACGACTTCGACCTGCGACCCGGCGCCGACTCCTGTTTCAAGTGCTCGGTGTGTGACACCAACTGTCCGGTCGCCGAGGTCGACGACGACTTCCCCGGACCGAAGTTCCAGGGTCCCGAGCAGTGGCGGCTCAAACAGACCGACGACGACTACGAGATAGACGACTCGGTGATGTCGTGTTCGAACTGCATGCGCTGTGACAACGCCTGTCCGTCGGGCGTGCCCCTCAGCCAGATGCACAACACGGCCCGCGGGGAGTACGTCGAGAACCAGATGTCCAAGACGGACCTGGAGTACTGGCGCAACCGAATCCTCTCGAACTACCGGCTGTCGGCCTCCATCGCCAGCAAGGTGCCCCGACTCGCGACCTGGGGCATGAACTTCGGGCCGGCCCGCTGGCTCATGGAGAAGACGATGGGCGTCACGAAAGAGCGTGACTTCCCCGACTTCGCCACCCAGACGTTCCGCGAGTGGTGGGCCGAACGCGGCGGCGCCGACGCCTCCCGGCGGAACGCCCAGCAGCGCCGTGAGGAACTGGGTCTAGACCGCAACGCGGACAAGAAGGTGGCGTACTTCCACGGCTGTTACTCCAACTACAACACCGTCGACGTCGCGAAGGCGATGGTCCGCGTCTACGAGCACTACGGCTACGAGGTCGTCGCCCCCGAGCAGAAGTGCTCCGGGACGCCGATGTTCGCCAACGGGATGCTCGAGGACGCCCGCCGCCACGCCGAGGTCAACGTCTCCTCGATGTCCGACCTCGTCGACCAGGGGTACGACGCCATCGCGTCGTGTACCTCCTGTTCGATGGCGCTGCGCCAGGAGTACCCCGAACTGTTCGACATCGACGGCATCGAGAAGGTGTCCTCGAACACCTTCGAGGCCGTCGAGTACCTGCGCATCCACGAGGACGTCAAAGAGGACGTCCAGGAAGCACAGGTCTCGGGCGAGCTGGCCGAGGAGTTCGCCTACCACGCGCCGTGTCACGCCCGCAACCAGGGGCTGGAGCGCCAGTCCGTCGAGCTGTTCCGTGACCTGGAGGGTGCCGGTATCGAGGACGTCGGTGAGTCCTGTTCCGGTATCTCCGGCACCTACGGCTGGAAAGAGGAGAAGTACGAGAAGTCCATGGAGATCGGCGAGGAGATGTTCGACCACATGGAACACGCCGAGGGCGAGGTCGGCATGACCGAGTGTCCGACCTGTGCGATGCAGATGGAACACGGCACCGGCTACGAGATTCGCCACCCGCTCGAACTGCTCGAAGCCGCTATCGTGGAGTAACCACCCGGCCGTTTTTTCGGTTTACCGCTGGCACAGCGACAGCCTCGGCCACGACGCAGTAGCGGACACCGCGGGGCGCTCACCGGGCTTGCACTCGGTAGCCCGCTGCGGCGCTGTCGGGTCTGTGAAAGGGGAGAACACAGCTTGGTGTCGCGTGGGCGACACCTGGGGTCTTGGTGGCCCGGCGACCTACTCGTCGCCGCGGACGAAGGTCACGGGACAGGGGGCACTCAGCATGACCTCCTGGGCGGTCGAGCCGAAGACGGCCTTGCCGGTCGGCGAGCGCTTGCGGCCGCCGACGACTATGAGGTCGGCCTGTGTCATCCCGGCGAGCGCGACGATTTCGACGCCGTGTTCGCCGACGGCCCCGCGGACGCTCGTCGGGATATCGGCCTCGGTGAGCCGCTGGCGCAGCTCCCGGACCGTCGCGTGACGGTCGGCCACCTCGTCGGGTTCGGCCTGGGCGACCGCCTCGAACTCCAGTCGTTCGACGGCCGTCTCGTACTCGTCGTCGGTGAAGACGTGTGCGACGACGACATCGGCCCCGGCCGGGCCGGCGATGTCGATGACGGTACTCACCAGTTCGTCGATGCGGTTCGCGTCGTTGGGCCCGACCGCGAGAAGGACCGTGTCGAGTGCCATATCAGGTATGCTACCTACCGGAGCCTAAATCCTTCGGTAAAAACAACAGCCGTTGTAAAGAATTCAGGCGGCGACTATCCGGTGTTCTTCATCCCGGCCGCGATACCCTGCACCGTCAGACGCAGCGTCCGCTTCTCGGTCTCCGTGAGGTGTGACTGGGCGAGCAGCCGGACCTGCAGCAGGTTCAGCGGGTCGACGTAGGGGTTTCGGCGTTCGAGGTTCTCCTCTAGCCACTCCCGCGAGAGGAGACCGTCGCGCTGGGTGATATCGAGGACGAGGTCGACTGTCTCGTCGTACTCTGCTTTGAGTCGTGGGAAGATGCGCCCTCGCAGGTCGTCGTCGGCGAGGTCGGCGTACTCCTCGGCGATGTCGAAATCGGTCCGGGCGAGCGCGAGGGAGGCGTTGTCGACTTTCGTCCGGAAGAACGGCCACTCCTCGTACATCTCCTGGAGCGTCTCGATATCGCCGCCGTCCTCCAGATAGGCGTTCAGCCCGGTGGCGATGGAGTACCAGCCGGGGATGATACAGCGGGCCTGGGTCCAGGAGAACACCCACGGGATGGCCCGGAGGTCGTCGACGCTGCGGTCCTCGCTTCGGGAGGCCGGCCGCGAGCCCATGTTGAGGTTCTCGATGACTGTGATGGGCGTGGCCTGCTCGAAGTAGTCCACGAAGCCGTCGGTCTGGAGGAGGTCCTGGTACTCTTCGCGGGCAGCGGGTGCCGACTTCTCCATGGCTTCCCGCCACTCTTCGGGAATCTCTTCGACGGGGTCCTCCATGGCGTTGTGGCGGGCCCGTACCTGGGCGTTGAGCATCTGTTCGAGGTTGCGCTCGGCGATGTCGTGGTTGGCGTACTTCTCGGCGATGGCCTCGCCCTGCTCGGTGAACTTGATCTGGCCGGTGACCGTCTCGTTTGGCAGGGCCAGCATCGCGTCGTTCATCGGGCCGCCGCCACGGGAGATGGAGCCGCCGCGGCCGTGGAACAGGCGCATCTCGACGTCGAAGTCGGAGGTGATGTCGGCCAGGCGCTTCTGGTTGTTGTACAGCGACCAGTTCGCGGCCAGGAACCCGTTCTCCTTGTTGGAGTCCGAGTAGCCGAGCATTATCTCCTGGACGCCGTTGCGGGCCTCCAGGGCCATCTCGTAGGCCTCGTTCTCGAACAGCGTCCCCATGATGCGCCGGGCGCCCGAGAGGGCGTACTCGGATTCCAGCAGCGGGACGATGTCCAGGCCACAGTAGCCCGGCAGGTCGACGATGCCGACCTGGTCGGCGAGGAAGAGTACTTCAAGCACGTGGCTTGGCTCCTCACACCAGGAGATGGCGTAGGTGTCGATGGCGTCGACGCCGAACTCGTTTTGCCAGTCGGCGGTCTTGCGGAACCGACGGAGCACACGTGCCGCGTCGTCGGAGAGCCCAGTCGTGTCCTCCATGTCGATGACCGGACCCTCCTGGGTGATGGCCTCGGTGAGGAACTCGGCGCGTTCGTCCTCGTCCATCCCGGCGTAGTCGATTCCCTGTCGGTCCACCGCCTCGGCGATGGCGTCCGTGTGCATCTTGCGGTGGTCCCGGAGGTCGAGACTCGCCAGCGCGAAGCCGAAGGTGTCGACCTTCCGAATCAGTGGGTCGACGTGGGACTCGGCGACCACTTCGGCGTTGTTGTCCCGGAGACTCTTCGCGATGGAGCGAAGGTCCTTCAGCAGGTCGGCGGGGCTGTCGTAGCCACCCTGGCGAACGTCACTGACTCGCAGAACCGACTCGCGCATCAGCTTGAGCTTCTGTCGGTAGGGCTCGTCGGGGTACCGCTCTTCGGCCTCGCTCGCGACACCGGGGAGGCGCTCCTTGTGCTCGGAGAGGCGCTCGTCGAAGGTGTCGTCGGTCGTGATGTTCGAGGCGTCCTGAGAGAGCACGCCGGAGAGCTCTTTCAGCTTGTTGCGGTACAGCGGCAGGATGGTGTCGCGCTGGCGCTCCAGGGTCTCCTCGGTGACCTCCGGGGTGACGAAGGGGTTGCCGTCGCGGTCCGAGCCGGCCCACGAGCGGAACTCGTAGAGTTTGGGGACGTCGACGTCCTCGTCGTAGCGGTCGTCGATGGCGTTTTGCAGAGCGTCGTAGACCTCGTCGATGACCTCGAAGAGGACGTTCTCGAGGTACCACTGGACGTTCAGCGCCTCGTCGGTCACTTCGGGGCGCCGTTCACGGACCTGCGGGGTCTGCCAGAGACTCGTCACCTCGGAGGCCAGGTCGCGCTCGACGCGGGCCTCCTCGCGGTCGGTGAGGCGCCGTTCGTCGAGCATCTCCAGGTCCTGGGCGACCGACCGGAGCTTCGCCTTGACAGTCTTGCGGCGGGCTTCTGTCGGGTGGGCGGTGAAGGTCGGCTGGATGAGCACGTCGTTGAGGACCGACTCCAGTTCCTCGGCGTCGGCGCCGCGGTCGGCGAGTTCGTGGACTGCTTCCTCGACGCTGTCTGCGAGAATCCCCTCCTGGCTCCCCTCGCGAGTCTCCCGGACTCGCTCGCGCTCCTCGGCGAGGTTGATGAGTTCGAAGTAGGTCGTGAAGGCCCGGGCGACGATGTCCTGCATCTCGGGGTTGAGACGATCGAGGGTGCGACCGACCTCTTCCCGGGTCTCGGCGTCGCCACGCCGGTACTCGATAGAAGACACCCGTGTGCGCTCGACGATTTCGAACGCTTCGGTCGACGATTGCGCTTCGAGAACGTCGCCCAAGAGCTCACCAAGCTCCCGCACGTCTTGGTTTATCTCTCTGGCGTGCAAAGTCATACCAGTCTCTCCAAATCCGATACCTAAAACATTATTGAATCCGGGAGGTTCTGCGTCGCTGTTCCCCGTGTTCGTTCGTGATAGAACCTATTCTGAAACTATGTGCAGAGTTGAATTTTCAGCCGCGGGAGAGTTTGTGACACACTACCCATATCGGCCGGCCAGCGCGCGCCGACACACATTGAAACGGGCCGGTCACGTAGTCGGGCCCATGCCGACTGCGACCAACGACGGCGTCCGCCTGTCGTACGACCGCGACGGGCCGCCCGAGGCCGAGACAGTCGTGTTCGTAGAGGGCCTGGGCTACGGCCGCTGGATGTGGCGCTGGCAACGGCGGGCGCTCTCTGAGTACGACACCATCCGCTGGGACAACCGCGGCACCGGCGACTCCGGGACGCCTGAGGGTCCCTACACCATCGGCCAGATGGCGGAGGACCTCGCAGCCGTCATGGACGACGCCGGCGTCGAATCCGCCCACGTCGTCGGAGCCAGCATGGGCGGGATGATAGCCCAGCAGTTCACAGTAGACTACGGGCGGGCGGACTCACTGACGCTGCTGTGTACGACGCCGGGCGGCCCGGAGGCCGTCCCGACGCCAGCGGAGACACAGGAGCGTATTTTCGACGTCCCCGAGGCGTACGACGAACGCGAGCGGCGGCGCTACAAGATGGCCCCCGCGATGACCGAGTCGTTCATGCGGGACAACGACGACCTCATCGAGCGAATCATCGACTGGCGAATCGAGAGCGACGCGAGCGACCGGGCGCTTTCCTGGCAGGCCAGGGCTGTCGAGAGCTTCGACCTCCACGACCGCCTCGGCGAGATAGGCGTGCCGGCGCTCGTGGTTCACGGGACGGCAGACCGGGTCGTCCCGGTCCAGAACGGCCGCTTGCTCGCCGACGGGCTGGGAGACGTCGAGTACCACGAACTCGACGGCGCGCCCCACCTCTGCTTCATCGAACGCGCAGACGCGGTCAACGATGCGCTCCGGGGGTTCCTCGCCGATGTCTGAGTTTACCGACGGCCCCCAGGCCTGGGTCGGCGCCTGGAGCGAGAAGCGAGCAGCACTGACGCCGGACCGGGTGGGACTGGTCGACGCGACCACCGGCCAGCGGTACACGTACGCGGCGCTGGACCGCCGAGCGAACCGGGCGAGTCGCCTCCTCCGGAGCCACGGTGTGGAGCGCGGCGACCGGGTCGCCGTGGTCTCGCGCAACCGTCCGGAAGTGGTCGACCTGTTCCTGGCGACGGCCAAGACGGGGAGCGTCCTCGCACCGCTCTCGCACCGTCTCGCACCGCCCGAACTCGCCGAGCTCCTCGGCCGGGTCGACCCGACCCTCATGGTCGTCGAGACGCCGTTTCTGGAGGAGACACGAGCGGCGCTGGCCGACGTGGAGACCGCGCCGACAGTCATGGCCGTCGAGACCGACGGCGACGAGACCGTCATCGCCGATGCCCCCACGTACACCGATGAACTGCCCGACTACGACGGTGCCGTCGAGACACCGACGCTCGCACCCGACGACACGCATCTGCTCTTGCACACGGGCGGCTCCACCGGGACGCCCAAAGAGACGGTTCTCAGCCACCGGACGCTCGTCTGGAACTCGCTGAACACCATCGCCTCGTGGGGGCTCCGTGACGACGACGTGACGCCGCTGACCTTCCCGATGTTCCACACCGGCGGCTGGAACGTCGTCACCCTCCCCGTCTGGCACATGGGCGGCACCGTCGTGCTGGCCCGTGAGTTCGACCCCGGGCAGTTACTCGCGACTGTCGAACGTGCGGGTGCGACGGTGCTGGTCGCGGTCCCCGCAGTCTTGCGGATGCTCACCGACCACGACGACTGGGACGAAACCACGCTCTCGACGCTGCGAGTCGTCAAGTCCGGCGGTGGCCCCTGCCGCCAGTCCGTCATGGAGTCGTGGTGGGCTCGCGGCATCGACCTCACGCAGGGGTACGGGCTCACGGAGTGTGGCCCGAACAACTTCGCGATGCCCGACGGCTGGCCACGCGAGAAAGCCGAGACGGTGGGCAAGCCCGCGATGCACGTCGACGCCCGCGTCGTGGACGGCGGCGACCCTGTCGAACCGGGCGCCGTGGGCGAACTCCAGTTGCGTTCGCCACACGCCGCGTCGAGATATCTCGCGAACGACGCCGAGAGCGAATCGACCTTCGGGGGCGGCTGGGTGTCTACGGGCGACCTCGCGAGCGTCGACGCCGAGGGCTACTACCGAATCGAGGGCCGCAAGAAGGATATGTTCGTCAGCGGGGGCGAGAACGTCTACCCGAGCGAGGTCGAGTCGGTGCTCTCGGCCCACGAGGGCATCCACGAGGTCGTGGTCGTCCCCGTCGTCGACGACCAGTGGGGTGAGGTCGGCAGGGCCGTCGTCGAGGGCGACGAGTCGTTGACGCTCGCCGATATCGAGACGTTCTGTGAGGGCAAGCTCGCGCGGTACAAGATTCCGAACGACGTCGCGTTCGTCGACGAGATGCCCACCGCAGGGCCGGAGAAAATCGACCGGCAGGCCGTCGCCGAGCGGTTCGGCGAGGGCTAATCCAGCGACCGGGTAAACAGCGCGACGTCGCTATCGGCCAGTTCGAGCGGCTCGTCGGCCCCGTCGACGTCGAGGCCGGGCGAGGAGAGGGCGAGCTCCCAGCCGTCGTCGGTCACGTCTGTGAGTTCGGTCGGTCGGACGGTCTCGGCGACCCCCTCCATGTTGGCGACGAACAGCAGTGCCTCGCTGTCGTCGGGGGCCCGCCGGTGGCCGTAGTAGATGACCGTGCCGTCCGTCGGATAGACGTAGTCGAGGGTATCGTCCTCCCCCAGGTCGCCCACCACCCAGTCGTGGTCGTGGCGAAACTGCCGGACAGCGAGGTCGAAGGCGGTGCGCTCGTCGTCCTGCTGGCCGTGCCAGTGAGCGAGGTTCGCGAACTCGCCCACGTCGCGCATCCAGTCCCGGCCGAGCTGCTCGAGCTCGGTGACGGTGAGTTCGTCACCGATGGGTGTCCCCATGGTGTTCAGCAACGTCGCAATCTCGTCCTTCTCGTAGTCGGTCATCTCGACGGCCCGGGCCAGGAGACCGAGGAACTCGCTCAGCTCCTCGCGGCTCCCGAAGCCCCACTCTTTGAGTCGCTGGAAGTGCTCGTCGTCGTCGAAATCCTCCGGTCGAATCTGCCAGGCCGGGAAGTGCTCCTCCTCGGCGAGCACTTTCAGATTCCAGACCGCGTCGGTGTCACGCATGAAGCCCCACGGCGCACGCATGTTGGCGTGGGTGAAGTCCATGGGACAGCCCGGCAGGAACCCGTGAAAGAGGACGGTCGAGGCCGGGTTGTTGTACGCGCGGTCGAGCTTCTCCGGCTCGCTAACACCGAGATAGCGGTTTATCTGGGGCTGGCTGAAGGGCGGCTCCGGTTCGAGCTGGGTGCCCCGCCGGATGGTGTCGTGGTTGGCGACGCCCGAAATCCAGTTTTCGCCCATGTCGGCGACCTCCCGGACTCGCCACCACTTGGTCGCCCAGAACGTCTGGAGGGCGGGCGTGTTGTGGGCGAAGGTGACCGGTCCCCACTGGTAGGCGTGGGGGTGCTGGTCGATGAGCGTCCGGTAGGTGGAGGCCAGTTCCCAGTCAGACCGTGGCCAGGGACGGCCGTCCTCGAAAATCATCCACGGGCGGTACTCGACCCCGGCGACCTCCTGGGTGACGCGGTCCATCTCCGCCAGATACTCGTCGTCGTGCCACTCTTCCTCCGTTTCGGGGTCCCAGTTGGTGAAGTCCTGGGCGCCGTCGACACGGATGCCGTCGGCACCGAAGTCCATCTTCCGACGCTGGAGTTCCAGTAGCCCCGCCCGGACGACCGGCTGGGTGTAGTCCAGCTCCTGGCCGTACATTCCGGGGCCGGCGAGCCACTCGTCGTTCAGCAGCGGCAGGGCGCCGTTGTCGGCGTGGCCCAGCGCGATGTCGAAGACGACTTTCATCGGCTCGGGCAGTGTGTGCATGGTCGCGATGAAATCCACCAGTTCGTCCGGCCGCCTCGTCTCCAGGATAGCCGGATTCACGGTCCCGAACCCCGAGATGACGATGTCGTACCCCCAGTTGACCATGTCGGGGCGGCGGACCGTCGCCAGGAGGCTGTCCGCGCTCTCCGTCTGGGGAAGCCAGTAGCCCAGTTCGTCCTCGTTCTGGGTGATGGGGGCCAGCGGCATCAGCTGGACCGCGTCGTAGCCGACGAAGTTCCGCTCGGCGGGGGTCAGCGACTCGCCGGCGGCCTGCTTCTCACCGATGGCCTCGAACTGCCGCGTGAGTCCCGCCAGGGTCCCCGACTCGGTCGCGGTACCGGGGTGAATCTCCAGCATGCTCGTCGCCGGCTCGAACCGGGGGAGCCCGTCGTCCTCGCTCGCGAGCGGCTCGATGCCATCCTGTTCGAGCCGCTGGAAGTAGTCGCGGTCGTCACGTTCCTCGTCCAGCCGGGCCATGTCGTATAGCTCCGGTGGGCCGTACGCGCCGAAGGGCAGCGAGTCCGCGAAGGGGTCCGTAATCGTCTCGTACTCGCCGCCGACCTCGTAGCTGAGCCGATACAGGGTCCCCAGCCGGTCACGGGTCCCCGGCCGGATTCCCTCGACAGCGGCCCACGTGAACTCGCCCTCGCGGCGCGTCTCGACGAACGCGCGGTCGAACTCGACCGTCTCCTCGTCGGCGGTCAGGTCCACGTCCTCGGTCGGCGTCAGCAGTTCCAGACTGACCGCCGACTCGGGGACCTCGTCGACGAGCTGCGGGGTCCAGAAGCCGAATTCGGCGTGGCCGTCGCGCCAGTGGGCACCGAGGCGTGTGGTCACCACCTTCGCCGCCTCGAAGCGGTCGGCGTGTGCGTCGAACACCTCCCGCTGGCGGTCGACGAGCGCCGCCGTCGCGTCTGACAACGTCCTGTAGCTGGGCATACCCTCTGTTGTGGTAGCCCGACAAAGAGGTTTTCCAATAAGATACAACAGCTGTTGCAAACAAAACTCTCCCCTCCCAGGGACCCCACAATACGACCGAGTGATTTAGCGGTCGCTCGTGGCGCCGGCGGCATCGAAAGAATCCGCAGAAACTCCTGCTCTCGGACGTTATCCTTCGTCGAATGCCGTGGAGCGAAGATTTTCGAGCCCGACGAAGCTACGCTTCGTCGAAGAGGGTGTCGCCGTCGACCATGTGTTCCTCGACGGCGTCCATGTCGAGGGTCACGCCCAGTCCCGGCTCCTCGGGAATCTCGATGTAGCCGTCCTCGATGACAGTCTCCTCGACCAGGTCGTCCCACCAGCCCAGCTCGTAGGAGTGGTACTCGACGGCCAGGGAGTTCGGCACGGCGGCGCCGACCTGTGCGCTGGCCATCGTCGCGACCGGCGAGGCGACGTTGTGCATCGCGACCGGGATGTAGTACTGGTTGGCCACGTCTGCGATTTTGCGGGTCTCGCGCATCCCGCCGACCTTCGGGAGGTCGGGCGCGACCATGTCGACGGCCTGGTTCTCGACGAGCCGTCGCTCCTCGGTCACGCGGTATCGGTTCTCGCCGACCGTGATGGGCGTCGTCGTCGACTTGGTGACCTCCTCCTGCACTTCGAGATTCTCCGGCGGGACGGGGTCTTCCAGCCACCAGACGTCGTAGTCCTCGATGGCCTCGGCCAGTCGCTTCGCGGAGCCACCGGAGAAGGTCCAGTGGCAGTCGAAGGCCACGTCGGCCTCGTCTTTGACTTCCTCCGTGACCTTCTCGACGATCTCGGCCTTGTGGCGTATCTCGCCCGAGCGGAGGTGACGGTTCGCGCGGTCTTTCTCCAGACCGCTCGGGACGTCGAGGTCGAACTTCAGCGCGTCGTAGCCCAGCTCGTCGACGACACGACGGGCTTCGGCGGCGCAGGCGTCGGCGTCGGCCTCCTCCTCGGTGTGACAGTCACAGTAGACCCGCATCTCGTCGCGGTACTTCCCGCCCAGCAGCTGGTAGGCCGGCACCTCCAGAATCTTGCCGGCGAGGTCGTGGAGCGCGATTTCGATGCCGGAGATAGCGGTGACCGTGACGCCTTCGACGGAGCCCTCGCCGGACATCTTCTGGACGAGGTGTTCGTAGAGCCGGTCGATGTCGAGCGGGTTCTCGCCGATGACGAAGGGCTTCATCCGCTCGATGAGCTCGGGGACGCCGGCGCCCCAGTAGGCCTCGCCGGTCCCGACGATACCGGCGTCGGTGTAGATGCGGACCAGCGTCCACGGGAAGTTCCCGTCGACCATCGTCGTCTGGACGTCGGTGATCTCCACGTCCCGACCGCCGCCCCGCTTGGCCGTGACCCCCATCGTCTCCGCGGACAGCTCGCGCATCGTGTACTCCGCGTTGGGGTCGTGCAGGTCGGCGTAGTCGATATCGTTCGCTTTTCCCATGCGAGTGGCTTGCCTGCCGCCTCACAAAAGTCTACAGGATAGCAGTCTACAGCCGTTGTGCTCAACGTGCTGACTGTATCTCGAACCGTGCGCCGCCGTCCTGGCTGGCCGTCACGGTCGTCTCCCAGCCGTGGACACTCGCGACCTGGTCGACTATCATCAGGCCGAGCCCCGTCCCCGCGTCGGTTCCGGAGACGCCTTCGTCGAAAAGGTCGGCTCGCTCGGACTCGGGGATACCGACGCCGTCGTCTTCGACGAAAAAGCCGTCGCCGAGTGGCCCGACCGTCACCGTCACCGGGTCGCGGTTGTGCTCGACGGCGTCGTCGGCCCCCGGCCGACTGCCCGTGGAACCGTGTTCCACGCTGTCATCGGGACACGGCGCGTCCCGATTGCCAGTCGAGCCGTGCTCGACCGAGTTGCGAAACAGATTCTCGAACAGCTGCATGAGGAGTGTCCGCTTGGCCGGGAGCGTCCACTCCCCGACGACCTCGAGCGTCGAGGCGTCGGTCTCGACGTTGCTCCAGGCTGCCTGTGCCACCGCACCGATGGACACCGGCGTCAGTTCGATATCGTCCCCACCGGTCCGGGTCAGCGTGAGCACGTCCGAGATGAGCCGTTCCATCCGATGTAGCGAGTCGTCGATATCGGAGAGATAGTCGTCATCGCGGGTCTGTCTGAACAGTTCGAGTTTGCCAGAGGCCACCGTCAGTGGGTTCCGGAGGTCGTGGCTCACGACGCTGGCGAACCGGTCGAGCTGTTCGTTCCGCTGTCGGAGCTCACGTTGCTGTTGGACCTGTTCGGTGACGTCGTTGACGAGGACGACCCGGCCGGCCAGCAGGTCACGCTGGTCGTACAGCGGGGAGATGCGGACGGTGAAGGTCCGGCCGTTCAACGTCGTCTCGAAGGTCGCGTCTGTCCTCGCGGTCGTGATGCTTTCGACGAGCGCCGCCGTCTCCGGGAACGGGTCGAGCAACGCGCTGACCGGCTCACCGGTGACCGACCGCTCGCCGACCCCGAGCAGCTGTCTCCCCTGGTCGTTGATATCGACGAGTCGGCCGTCCGTGTCGATGACGAACACCGCTGCCTGGAGCGTCTCGACGACCCTGTTGCGGGCGACTGGCGTGATATCCAGGAAGCCGACGGAGGTGATGGCATACCCCAGCGAGATACCTGTGACGGCAAAGCCCACCTGCGAGAGGTCGTACTGGACGGGGGTGAAGATGTAGAGGACGTTCCCGATCCAGGGGACGAAGATGGCAAACAGGAACGCGACGACCTGCTTCTGGTAGAGGAAATCCGACCGCACCGCGAACAGGCCGAGCATATACACCGCCACGACGAGCAAGGCGTAGGAGTACAGCGTATGCACCAGGAACCCAGCCTGGAACGTCCGCACCACGCCGTACACCGCCGTCGGGTCCAGCGCCGTCTCGGTCCACATGAGTTCGTGGTAGCCGTTCGTGAGCACGACGACGGTAGTCAGTATCGGCTGGACGGACAGGACGGCGAGCGTCCGTCGTGTGAGATACTCGCCCCGACCGGTGTACTCCAGCGTGAACGCGAACAGGCCGAAGACGCCGACGGTCACGAACACGATGACGAGTCTGAGGGAGACGAACGACCACGGCGACGCCCCGAGAAACGTCGGGAGGAGCGTAAACAGCGTCCAGAAGACGATACCGACGTTCATCACAGCCAGGTACGCGGCGCCCGGTTCCTCCCGCCGGCGCCACGCTCGCACGGCGACGCCGCCGGTCGCGATGCAGACGACGACGAGGACACCCTGATATACCAGGAGTGTCGGCTCCATACACGGTAACAACGGCCGATATATATAAATTCCCCAGCAGGCGAGGGGCTGGATTGTACCACGGCCGTCTGCGAACGGTTCGGCGCCGCCAGCCCCGGCCCGTCAGGCGGTGTCGATAGGGTAGATTACCGCCGACGCCCGTGTTTTTATCACACCACCTGTTGTAGCTCGGCACATGGATATTGGTGTGCTGACAGTCCCGCTCGGTGACCAGCCACTCGAAGACGCCCTCTCGTACCTCGACGGTATCGGCGTCGACGCCGTCGAAATCGGTTGTGGTGGCTACCCAGGGTCGGACCACCTCGACCGCGGCGAACTACTGGACGACGAGGCCGCACAGGCGGAGCTGCACGACCTGCTCGAGGACCACGGGATGCGAGTGAGCGCGCTCGCGACGCACAACAACCCGCTCCATCCCGACGACGACCGGGCCGAGACGGCCGACACCGAACTTCGGGAGGCCATCACGCTGGCCGACCAGCTCGACGTGAACACCGTCACGTGCTTCTCGGGGCTGCCCGCCGGCGGCCCGAACGACGAGGTCCCCAACTGGGTCACCGCGCCCTGGCCCCAGGAACACGCCGACGCCCACGACTACCAGTGGGACGTCGCGACGGAGTACTGGAGTGACCTGGCCGCCCACGCCGCTCACCACGGCGTCGACGTGGCCATCGAGATGCATCCCAACATGCTCGTCTACGAGCCCCACGGCATGCTGGAACTGCGCGATGCGACTAACGAGTACGTCGGCGCGAACTTCGACCCCTCGCATCTGTACTGGCAGGGCATCGACGTGCCCGCGGCCATCAGACTGCTGGGCGAACACGGTGCCATCCACCACTTCCACGCCAAGGACACCAAGGTGTACGACGACCGTGCCCGCGAGAAGGGCGTCCTCGATACGACACCGTACACCCACGAGCCCGACCGCTCGTGGCTGTTCCGCTCTATCGGCTATGGCCACGGCGAGGGCCACTGGAAGGACGTGGTCTCCACGTTGCGGATGGTCGGCTACGACGGCGCCCTCTCCATCGAGCACGAGGACTCCCTGACGAGCGCTCGGGAAGGGCTGGAGAAGGCCGTCGACGTGCTGGACCGGGCCGTCTTCGAGACGCAACCGGGCGACGCCTACTGGGCCGAATAACAATGGTCGAAGACCCACTCGACATCGGCGTGCTGGGCTACAGATTTATGCGCAACCACCTTTTTCATCGTCGGGTGTCCTCGGCCGCTTCGCGCCCTGCGGGCACCACTCCTCGAAAAACGTGGGCGAAAAAGGCCGCTCGCGAGCTTACGGCTCGCTCGCGGTACAGTGGAGGTAACCGATGACCGATACACCACTCGACATCGGCGTGCTGGGCTACAGATTTATGGGAAAGGCCCACGCGAACGCATTCGCGCGGCTCCCGATGTTCTTCGAGGACGCCCCCGAGGTGAACCGCGAGGTCATCGTCGGCCGCGACGAGGACGCGCTGGCCGACGCCGCCGAGCGGCTCGGGTTCGAACGCACCGCGACCGACTGGCGCGACGTGGTCGAGGAGGTGGACGTGTTCTACAACCTCGGGCCGAACCACGTCCACGCCGAGCCGTCTATCGCCGCCCTGGAGGCCGGAACGCCGACCTTCTGCGAGAAACCGCTCGCGCCGACACTCGACGACGCCCGGGCGATGGCCGACGCGGCGAGTGACGCCGGGGTCCCAGCCGGCGTCGCGTTCAACTATCGGTTCGTCCCGGCCATCCAGTACGCGAAGAACCTCATCGACGCGGGCGAACTCGGTGAGCTACACCACTTCCGCGGGCGCTACCTGCAGGACTGGCTCGTCGACCCCGAGGCGCCGTGGTCCTGGCGCAACGACGCCGAGATGGCCGGCAGCGGAGCGCTGGGCGACCTCGGTGCCCACACCATCGACCTCGCGCGGTTCCTCGTCGGCGACATCTCGGAGGTGTCCGGTCACCTCCGGACTTTCGTCGACGAGCGGCCTGTGGACGGGAGCGACGAAACGAAGCCGGTCACCGTCGACGACGCCTATAGCGCGCAGGTCGACTTCGAGAACGGCGTGATGGGAACCCTGGAGGCCTCCCGCTTTGCCAACGGCCGAAAGAACGACCACACCATCGAGATAGAGGGCTCGAAGGGGAGCCTGCGGTTCTCGCTGGAGCGGCTGAACGAACTGGAACTGCTGCGCGAGGACTCCCGTGGCTACGAGACGATTCTGGTCACCGACGCCGAGGACCCCTACGTCGACCACTGGTGGCCGCCGGGCCACGTCATCGGCTGGGAGCACACGTTCGTCCACGAGAACTACGAGTTCCTCTCGGCGGTCGCCGAGGGCGGAGCCTACGAGCCGAGCTTCGACGACGGGCTGGCGGTCCAGCGAGTCCTCGATGCCGTCGAGCGAAGCGACGAGCGCGGCGAGCGGGTCGTCGTGAATTAAGTAGTGACGGAGAAAACGAGATATACTTTCGTATATCGAAGTAATTGGCCCGAGTGTCCCTATCAGGCCACTGTATAATTCTCGTCACAGTTCAGTGTTCTATCCGTCTCAAACTCACGGGAACAGATACAGCTTCAGAGACCGACACCCTCCGGCGACACTGATACCGAAGGCGACTCCCCACAGAAAACGACGCTGTTTTTTCAAACTTCCGTGGCCGTTAGCTCCACTTCGACCTCAGCCGGGTTCTCTACACCGTCTGTTGGTGGTTCTGCCTCGCCTGCTGTGGAATTGTCGACCAGTAGAACAAGGTCGTCCCGGGGGCTAACCACGCTAGTCGATTCGGCGAATGTACTGTTTTCCACGCTCAGAGCACTATTGAATCCGAACCTGTTGCCTTGCTTGTATTCTTCGAGTTCGGCAGAAGTCGTGAGATAGATATCAACTGCTGGGCCACTCCTCACGATTGCCGTGAGTGATAGTTCGACTTCGGTGTTAATCGTGAACGGCCATTGATAATAACCGCTATCTGGCGCTGTCTGGGTCTCGTCAATCAGGGTCGTGACATTTCCACTACTGGACACATCGTCGGACGAACCCCCGGAACTACCTCCTGAATCACCATTTGACGAACCCCCGAGCTCGCCGCTTGATGAACCATCTAAATCAGTCGCGGGAGTACTGGTGCTGTCAGTGTCTCCGTTACTTCCTTCGCTGTTGCTGTCGGCTATCTCGTCATCTGATGAGCAACCAGCCAGAAGTACAGCGCCTGCAGCCCCAAGGATACTCCGCCGGGTTCGTCTGGTCATACTATACTCCGTAGACGAATTGTTAAATTACTATTGGATACATACCATCTACTATCACTCTATATAGGGTATCTGTATTGTGCCAGTGACATTTACTACTCATAATATAAAAAATCTGAAAAATTAACCTACTTCTATTGCTCTTATCGCGCGGTTTTAATCGGGCCCACCCCGTTGGGCCGCTATGTCACTCACCGCCCGACTCGACGCGTATCTGGAGCGACTGGACCTCGCCGCGATATGGTTCGCGCGACCGAACAGCTTCGCCTGGCTGACCGGGGGCGGCGACAACGTCGTCGACCGTGGTGGCGATATCGGTGTTGGGGCGGTGGGTTACGACGGCGACGGACTCACGGTCGTCACGGACGATATCGAGGCCCCCCGGCTTCGCGAGGAGGAACTCGCCGCCGACGTCGAGGTCGAGAGCTACGTCTGGCACGAGGACGACCTGGCGTCGGCCGTCGCCGAGGCGAGTCCGTCGCCGGCCGCCGCCGACTTCGACGTGCCTGGCTTCGAAGGCCTGGACGCGTCGGCGCTTCGACAACCCCTGACCGAGCGCCAGCAAGCGTCCTACCGGGAGCTGAGTGCTGAGGTCGCAGCGGCGGTCGAGACGGTCGCTCGGCGGGTCGACGAGTCGGCTACCGAGCGGGTCGTCGCGGCGGCACTCCAGGCGGAACTCGCTGGGGCTGGCATCGACTCGCCGGTCGTCCTCGTCGGCGGGGCCGAGCGGGCACAGCAGTACCGCCACTACACCCCGAAAGCGGAGCCGCTGGGCGAGTACGCCCTGCTCTCGGTGACCGCCGAGCGCGACGGTCTCTACACCAGCTGTACCCGCACCGTCGCGTTCGACGCGCCCGACTGGCTCCACGACCGGACCGAAGCGGCGATGCGGGTCGAAGCCACGGCGCTGGCCGCGACGCGGGCCGTGGGCCGCGACGAGGGCACTGCCGGGGACGTGTTCGGAGCTATCCGGGACGCGTACGACGCCGTCGGGTGGGAGGGCGAGTGGCGGAACCACCACCAGGGCGGCGCGGCGGGCTACGCTGGCCGGGAGTGGATAGCCACGCCCGACAGCGACGAGCGCGTCGTCCTCCCCCAGGGGTACGCCTGGAACCCGACCGTCCAGGGCGCCAAGAGCGAGGACACCCATTTAGTCACCACCGACGGCATCGAACTGCTCTCTGCAACGGGCGAGTGGCCGACCGAGCGCGTCGAGGCAGTCGGGTACGACAGCGCCGTCGAGCGACACGCCGTGCTCGAGCGATGACTGGTTCCTCTCACGGTACGAGCCATTTACAACACCCATTGTTAGTATTGAACTAGTTTTAAGTTCGGCTTCGCAGTAGCAGTACGCATATGAACGAACAGCGAGCCTGGTGGAAGGAGGCAGTCGTCTACCAGATATATCCGAAGAGTTTCGCGGACAGCGACGGCGACGGTGTCGGCGACCTCCAGGGCGTCATCGACCGACTGGACTACGTCGCCTCGCTGGGCGTCGACGTCATCTGGCTGAATCCGGTGTACGAGTCGCCACAGCACGACAACGGGTACGACATCAGTGACTACCGGGCCATCCACGAGGCCTACGGGACGATGGAAGACTGGGAGCGACTCCTCGAGGAAGTCCACGCCCAGGACATGAAACTCATCATGGACCTCGTGGTCAACCACACCTCGACCGACCACGAGTGGTTCCAGCGGTCCCGCCGCGACGAGGACGGCTACCGCGAGTACTACATCTGGCACGAGGGTGAGGAGCCACCGAACAACTGGTCGAGCGGTTTCGGCGGCTCGGCCTGGGAGTACGACGACGAGGTCGGCACACAGTATCTCCACCTGTTCGACGAGACGCAGGCGGACCTGAACTGGGACGACGAGGCCGTCCGCGAGGACGTCTACGAGATGATGAACTGGTGGCTGGAGAAGGGTATCGACGGCTTCCGCATGGACGTCATCAACATGGTCTCCAAACCTGAGGGGCTCCCCGACGGCGACCCCGACAAAGACTGGGTCGGTATCGAACAGTTCACAAACGGCCCCGACGCCGTCGAGTATCTCGGCGAGATGGCCGAGGCGACGTACGACGACTACGAGGCGATGACCGTCGGGGAGTGTGTCAACGTCGACCCGGAGACCGCGAGCGACTACGTCAGCGCCGAGGGGCCGATGGATATGCTCTTTCACTTCGAACACATGTCCGTCGACCACGGCGACCGGTGGCTCTCGCCCTCGGAGTGGGAGCTCACCGACCTCAAAGCCGTTATGTCGGAGTGGCAGACCGACCTCGACGGCTGGAACTCGCTGTATCTGACCAACCACGACCAGCCCCGCATCGTCTCGCGCTTCGGCGACGATGGCGAGTACCGCCGTGAGTCCGCCAAACTGCTGGGCACGCTCCTGTTTACGCTCTCGGGGACACCCTACGTCTACCAGGGCCAGGAACTGGGGATGACGAACTATCCGTGGTCGAGCCTGGACGAACTCGACGACCTCCAGTCCATCGGCAAGGTCGAGGCTGCCATCGAGTCCGGCGAGATAGACGAGTTCGAGGACGTGCAACAGGCCGTCCGGGACAAGTCACGGGACAACGCCCGGACGCCGATGCAGTGGGACGACGGTGAACACGCCGGCTTCACCGACGGCGAGCCCTGGCTCCCGGTCAACTCCAACTACGAGGAGATCAACGTGGCGGCCGCAGAGGCCGACCCGAATTCGGTGCTGCACTACTATCGCGACCTCGTGGAGCTGCGTACGGACCACGAAGTCCTGGTATACGGTGACTATAACCTTCTGCTTCCGGACCATGAATCGGTGTGGGCCTACCGGATGGAGCTGGACGACGACGCCGTTCTGGTGGCCCTGAACGTCGACGACACCGAGACATCGGTGACCCTCGACGACGCGGCCCGGACCGAGGAACTGCTGTGCTCGAACTACGACCCGCCGAGCGAGACGGACGCCGCGCTGACACTGCGCCCATACGAAGCGCGCGTCTACCGATTGGAGGAAGCATGACCGACACACCACAACAGACCAGCCATCCCGTCCCCCCGGATGAGCGCACGTGGTGGAAAGAGTCGGTCGTCTACCAGATATATCCGCGGAGCTTCGCCGACAGCGACGGGGACGGCATCGGTGACATCCCCGGCATCATCGAGCGGCTGGACCACGTCGCCGACCTGGGCGTCGACGTCATCTGGCTGAACCCGGTGTACGAGTCACCACAGCGGGACAACGGCTACGACATCAGCGACTACCGCTCTATCCACCACGAGTACGGGACGATGGCCGACTGGGAGGAACTGCTCGCGCAGGTCCACGAGCGGGATATGCGACTGGTGATGGACCTCGTGGTCAACCACACCTCCGTCGACCACGAGTGGTTCCAGCGGTCTCGTCGCGGTGACCCTGAATACGAGGATTACTATATCTGGCGCGAGGCCGAGGGTGAGGGGCCGCCGAACAACTGGGAGTCATTCTTCGGGGGCTCGGCCTGGTCGTACGACGAGGTACGCGAGGCATACTATCTCCATCTCTACGACGAATCCCAGCCCGACCTGAACTGGCGGAATCCGGCGGTGCGACAGGATATCTTCGATACGATGGCGTGGTGGCTGGAGAAGGATATCGACGGCTTCCGGATGGACGTCATCAATCTGCTCTCGAAGGCTCCGGGGTTGCCCGACGGTGACCCCGACAGCGAGTGGGTCGGTGCCGAACACTTTGTCGACGGTCCGCGGATACTCGACTATCTGGCGGCGATGGACGAGCAGGTCCTCTCGAACTACGACATCCTCACCGTCGGCGAGATGCCACGGCTGACCGTCGAGACAGCCCGTGAGTACGCCGGCGAGGACGGCCCGCTGGACATGGCGTTTCACTTCCAGCACACCAAACTGGACTACGACGGCGACGAGCGCTGGAGCGTCGGCGACTGGGACCTGCCGGAGCTCAAGGAGATAACCCGTCGGTGGCACGACGGGCTCGCCGACGATGGCTGGAACGCCCTCTACTGGGAGAACCACGACCAGCCCCGGGTGGTCTCTCGCTACGGCGACCCGGAGGAGTACCACCGCGAGTCGGCGACGCTGCTTGGAACCTATATCCTGACCCGCTCCGGGACGCCCTACGTCTACCAGGGCCAGGAGCTGGGCATGACGAACGCCCAGTGGGAGGACAGAGAGAGCCTGGCCGACGTCGACGCCAGACGCACGGCCCGGGAGCTGCTCGACTCCGAACAGCACGATTCCTTCGAGGACATCGCCGATATCGTCGGCTACCGGTCGCGGGACAACGCCCGGACGCCGATGCAGTGGGACGATAGCGAACACGCCGGCTTCACGGAGGGAGACCCGTGGCTCCAGGTCAACAGCAACTACGAACAGATAAACGTCGCCGCCGCCCGGGAGGGCGACTCCGTCAGGGAGTACTACCGGTCGCTCATCGACCTTCGAACCGAGTACGACGCGTTCGTCTACGGCACCTACAGCGACCTCCACCCGGACCACGAGCGCCTCGCCGCCTACACGCAGACGCTCGAACACCCCGACGGCCGCGTCAGCGAGCGGATGCTCTCGGTCCTTAACTTCTCGGATACGACAGCGTCGGTGGACCTCTCGACGACGGTCGAGAACGCCGACCTGCTACTCTCGAACTACGACCGGGACACGATTGGGCCCACCAGTGACCACGAGCCATACGAGGCCCGTATCTACCGGCTGGAGTAATCGGCGAAAATCAGCTACAGACTGCTCGGTCCGCGCGGCGCTCGCTAGCTCGAGGATTCCTCGCTGCCCACCCGGATGACCTGCAACAGCGAGTACACCGGGACGCCGTGGATGTCCTCGATGCCGCGTTTGTCGGCCAGCACGACGCAGGCGACGGGGTTGCCGCCCTGTTGCTGGATGGCCTCGACCGTCTCGGACATCGTGTTGCCGCTGGTGATGGTGTCGTCGACGACGTAGCAGTCCCGGTCGCGAATCTGGGCGAAGTTACGGGAGAACGAGCCATCGGACGTGTCGCTCTCGTCGTCGTCCCACTGGTGTTTCGAGGGGGCGTAGGTCCCGAGGTCGGTGTCCAGTTCCCGCGCGACTGTCGTCGCCAGCGGCGCGCCGGCCTTCTCGATACCGATGGTGAGGTCGACGTCTTCGCCCTGTTTCGAGAGCAGGTCGGCCATCGCACAGCCGATGTGGTGGAGGCGGCTGCTGTCTCGGCCCAGTGCGGACCAGTCGACGTGGATGTCGTGGGGTCCGCTCTTGGGGACCTCCTTCGGTGCCGCGCCGGTGCCGCTGCGCTCGACCAGCCAGCTCGCTGTCTCCCGTGAGACGTTCAGTTCGTCGGCGATTTCACCCTTGGAGAGCCCCCGCTCGGCGAGGTCCGCTGCACTCTCGACGAGGTCGTCGATGTTCTTCATACGTTGACTTCTGTCCGGTGGGGCTTAATAGGCAACGCCTTTGTACCGCGTTCACAGCCGGACAGCCGGGTCCCGTGGCCGGTGGTGTTCTCAGGTCGGTATCGTGAACAGACGCTGTTCGCAGCTCGGACAGACCAGCACGTCCTCCGGTTTGGTCTGGGGGTCGGTGTACCCGCCACAGCAGGAGACGGCCGACGATTCGACCAGCTCCGTCCCGCAGTCGGGACAGCTATCCAGGAACATCCGGAAGGCGCGAGCGCCCGCGAGCCGGACCTGCTGGTCCTCGACCGTCCCGGCAAGCGCCAGGTAGGCCGCGAGCTCCGCGACGACGACGGGCCGAGCGACCAGTCCGCCGTCGACGACGAGCCACTCGCCGTTCTCGTCGACGTGGGTATCGAGTTCGTCCATGGTGGGCACCGTCTCGGCTGCGTCCCGGGCGAGCGCTGCGAGCGGTTCGGCCGCGAGTCGGTCCATCTGGCCGCGCCACTCCCTGTCGACGGCTGCCGTCGGCCGTATCAGGTCGCCGTCCGCCTCGATGGCCCCGGCCGCAGCGAGCTCCTGGAGCACCGCCGTCCCGTCGAGGTCTGTCCCCGTGAGAGAGGCACTCTCGGGGATGTCTCGCTCTGGGCCTTTCCCGAACGGGTCGCCTGGAAGCGGGAGCGTTTCGACGAGTCGCGGCGCGAACTGGGGCGTGTACGGGACCACGTACCCCCGGACTGCAACAGCGGCGACGCCGATGGCAGCCGCCGCCAGGGCCCCGACCCGCCGGTCCCGTCGGTAGAGCCACAGCGCGACCAGTCCGACGAGGCCCAGATTCACCGACGTACAGGGCCAGCACCTGTTCGCCCCGGTGTACTCCGAGCGGCGGATATCGTCCCACTTCATCGGTCGCCACCCGCGCGTCGTGTCTCTCCTCCCGTCGTCCTCATACGGTGACGGTTCATGCGTTAGTATTTTACAACGTGCATTGTTATTGAATTGCACGGATTACCCACGCGACGACTGTCTGTGGCGTACCGAAGTATGGAAGTATCCACAATCACGTCTGAAAAATAACCGCACGGGGTGTGAAAGATGGAATCAAGAGACAGATATCAACCGACAACCGAGCAGGGACACGAATGGACGACGACGAACTGACCGAGGTACTGGAAGACGCCGGCCTCTCCCCCTATCAGGCGGAGGCCTACGTCGCGTTGCTGGGACTTGGCACGGCCTCTGCGACGGATATCGCGGATGCCTCCGAGGTACCGGACCCGCGGATTTACGACGTGTTGCGGGACCTCGAATCGAAGGGATACATCGAGACCTTCCAGCAGGACTCGCTCACGGCGCGGGCCCACGACCCCCAGGGTGTCCTCGAGAACCTCCGGTCGCAGTCGAGCAAGTATCTCGACGCCGCGTCGGACATCGAGGAGCGGTGGAACGAGCCGGAGATGACCGACCACGAGGTGAGCATCGTCAAACGGTTCGACACGGTGCTCAAGCGGGCCAAAGAACTCATCTCGTCGGCGGAACAGCAGATTCAGCTCGGCGTCGACACCGAGCAGTTCCGCGCGCTCCGGTCGGAACTGGCCGCGGCCCACGACCGGGGCGTCAATATCAAGCTCAGCATCTGTACGACTCCCGACGACGACATCCCCGACGGCGCGGAGATAGAGGGCACCTGCACCGAGGCCCGCCATCGGGATATCCCCTCCCCGTTCCTGGTGCTGGTCGACCGTCGCTGGACCTGCTTTGCGCCCCACCAACAGTCCGTCAACGAGTACGGCGTCCTCGTCAACGACCGCACGCACACCTACCTGTTCCACTGGTTTTTCCTGACCTGTCTCTGGGAGATATGGGAGACGGTGTACACGATTCGGACGCCCGAGACGCCGACGACCTACGTGGACCTGCGCCACGCGGTCCGTGACCTGGAACCGATTCTGGGGAAGGGCGCGACGGTCCAGGCACGTGTCCAGGGGTACGAGACAGAGACCAAAGAGCCGGTCGACCTGACCGGGCGGGTCGTCGACATCGACTACACCGGGAGTTCCATGGGCCGACAGGAGCCAGTGCCGCTGGCCCAGCTGGCGGGCCGTATCACGCTCACTCTCGAAGCCGACGGCGAAGTGTACGACATCGGCGGCTGGGGGGCCGTCCTCGAGACCATCGAAGCCACCGAAATCACGATAACCGACGTCCGATACGACTAGTCGGCCAGCGTCCGGGATTGGGCTGCACTCCCGCCATACCACTTTTCCGACCAGGGCGACGCTCGTCCACCGCCGTTTTGCGAGTCGGTCACGCTGTGTCGCCCGTCTCGCGCGCGAGAAATAAACAGTAATACAGTTCACGCGTTTAAGCGTCCGTCGCCGCCGTGGCGGTCGCAGCGTTCCGGGTCGTTTATATAATGATTGTTGACTTCAATCGGTATTTATCAGTAACAATAGCTGTTGTCCCCTCTCAGAGGAGTTGTTAACAACGACTGTGGTTAATTATGGGCAATAGTTAAGTACTACCCCACGTCAGAACTGAACAGATATGTCGCAGGATGACACACGCGGCGTTCGTTCGTCAGGAGTATCGCGACGGCGGTTCGTTCAGGCTGCCGGAGTATCGGGACTGACGGCCGGGTTGGCCGGCTGTGCAGACCTCATCGGTGGTGGCGGCCGAGGCGGTTCGGGCCGGACAGTAACGTGGGGTTTCGACCCCGTCGCGGTCCAGAACAACGGTGACGCTATCAAGGACGCCCTCTACGAAAACGGGCTCTCGGAGGACATCACGGTCGAGTTCGTCCCACGAGACCAGGACACTGGCGCGGCCCGGTCGAACTACAACCGCCTCCTGAACGCCGGGGAGACCGACCCCGACATGTTCCTGATGGACAACGGCTGGACGAACATCTTCATCCAGCGCGGCCAGCTCCAGAACCTCTCGGAGGCACTCCCCGAGGAACTGGTCAGCGACGTCGCGGACAACTACTTCAGTGCATTCACCGACACGGCACGAGACCCGGGGAGTGGTGACCTCTTCGGCGTGCCGGTGTTCCCGGACTTCCCGACGATGCAGTACCGCAAGGACCTCGTCGAGGAAGCCGGCTACAATCCCGAGGGCGAAAACTGGGCTACGGAGCCCATGACGTGGGAACGGTGGTCGAACATCGCCGAGGATGTCAACGACAACGCCGACACCGACTACGGCTTCACAACCCAGTGGGACATCTACGAGGGGACCGCCTGCTGTACGTTCAACGAGATTATGTCCTCGTGGGGCGGTGCCTACTTCGGCGGCCGCGAGAACCTCTTTGGCCCCATCGGCGACCGCCCGGTCACGGTCAACGAGCCCGAGACCATCAGCGCGCTGAACATGATGCGGAAGTTCGTCCACGACGAGGACGCCGAAGACCAGTTCAGCAGCTACGGTGGCGGCTTTACGCCGACCAACATCCTCGGCTGGATCGAAGAGGCGTCCCGCGCGCCGTTCGCGGAGGGCAACTCCGTCTTCCACCGCAACTGGCCCTACTCGCTCGCACTGACCGGTCGGAACCCGGACAATACGGAGGACCCCGCCCTGGGCGAGAATCTCGGCGCGATGCCGATGCCGTACGCGGTCTCCGAGAGCGACGCCGCCCAGCCCGGCACCGGCGGCACCACGTCGGCCCTCGGTGGCTGGCACATGACCGTCAACCCGAACATCAACAACCAGGAGGACGTCGTCTCGGTCATCCGCGCCGCGATGGAGCCGGAGTTCCAGCTCGAACTGCTGTCCATCCAGGGGTGGCTGCCGCCACGTCCCGAGCTGTTCAACTCCAGCGACGCCCAGAACGTCGACGTCGTGGGCCGCTACATGGACACGCTGCAGGTCGCCGGTAACAACACGATGGCCCGACCCGTGACGGCCGTCTGGAGCGACCAGTCGACGAACATCGCTCAGCAAGCCAACCGCGCCGTCGGTCAGGAGGCCTCCTCGGCCGACGCCATGGCCACGCTCCAGAGCGCGCTCGAAGACACCGAGTCGCAGTAAGCGTCGACAGATTGAAGCGAAAACCAATTAATTAATCATTATGGTAACGACCGCTTACGGAGGGTCACACAGATGAGCACCGAGACGGGACGTGAGTCGCGCCGCTCGGGCGTGCTCGTCGACGCGATGCGCTGGATGGAGAATCTGAGCGACACGCAGTACGCGTATCTGTTGCTCATCCCCGTGTTCGTCCTCCTCGGTGTCGTCGCGCTGTACCCGCTACTCCGAACCTTCGAACTGTCGCTGTACGCGACGTCGCTGGACCTGACCGGCAGGAGTTTCGTCGGCATCGACAACTACGTCCAGCTGTTCACCGGTGGGAAGAACCGCTTCCTGCCCGGCGGAACGACGTTTATCCCGTCGTCGCTGTCGCTGAACGCCCTGCTCAACAGTGCGCTCGTCGTGACGATTATCTTTGCCGTGGTGAGTGTCGCCTTCGAGACAGTTATCGGACTCGGGCAAGCGCTCATCCTCGACCAGGATTTCTCCGGACGGAAATGGGTCCGTGCGGCTATCATCATCCCGTGGGCGGTGCCAATCGTCATCCAGGGGATGGTTTTCTTCCTGATGTTCAACTCGAACGTCGGGTTCGCGACGGCCCCACTCGCAGACCTCGGATTGCTGGCACCGACGAACACGCTGAACGACACCGCGAGCGCGACGTTCATCATCATCGTCGCCGACATCTGGAAGACCTCGGCCTTTATGGCACTGCTCATCCTCGCCGGGCTCCAGAGCATCGACCGCGGGCTCTACGACGTGGCGAAGGTCGCGGGCGCGAGCAAGTGGCAGCAGTTCAAGCTCATCACGTTCCCGCTCATCCTGCCGACCATCGGCGTCGCCGTACTCTTCCGCTCCGTGCAGGCGATGCGGGTCTACGGTATCATCGACACCGTGTCGAGCTGTTCGGTCGTCCCGTCGCTGTCCTGTATGGTCGTGGCGACGTTCAACACCCGCGAAGGGACCGCTGCGGCAATCGCTTTCGTCACGGCAGCCATCATCGGCGTCGCCGTGATGGGACTCATCGCCTGGCAAGGGGAGGACGCGATCTAACATGGCTACCACAACAGACGACGACAACAGTAGCGAGGGACCACTGGCACGGTGGACGCAGTCGGCCATCCAGAACCCGGAGAAGGTGTACCGAGCGCTGTTCTACGTCGCGATGGTATTCTTCCTCGTGACGACGCTGTTCCCGTTCTACTGGCTGCTCGTACTGGCGGTGACACCCTCGGGCCGCCTGCTCTCCGGGAGCTTCCTGCCGAGCGTCGACCTCTTCGGCGTCAGCGCGACGTTCCCGCTGCCGGTCCCGAAGGGGTTCAACCCGGAGGCCTTTATCACCGTCTTCGAGCAGGTCCCGTTCCACCTGTACATGCTGAACAGCTTCGCGCTGGCTGTGACGACGACGGTCATCGTCATCGTCGTGGCGAGTCTCGCGGGGTATGTCTTCGGCCGACTGCGCTTCCCCGGGCGGGCGTTCCTGATGCTCGGGATTCTGGCTGTCAGCTACTTCCCGCCCGCGGCCTTCGTCATCCCGCTGTTCCAGGCCTTCGCCGGGAACGCGCCGATAACGCTGCCCTTTACCGAGATTCCGCTGTTCACGCCGCCGCGCCTGCTGAACACGCCGGGGTCGATGGTGTTGCCATTTAGCGCGCTGTTCATGCCGCTGTCTATCTTCATCCTCACGACGTTCTACGGCCAGATTCCGGACGGCCTGGAGGACGCCGCTCGCGTCGAGGGGACGACCAGGCTGGGCGCGTTGTTCCGGGTCATCATGCCGCTGTCGGCTCCCGGTGTAGCGACGGCCGCCGTGTTGACCTTCATCGCCGTCTACAACGAGTACTTCTTCAGCTCGATAATGGCGACCTCGACGGAGGCGGCCAGGTGGTCGCCCATCGTCGGCGGTATCCTCAGCTATCAGACCCAGTACACCACCCAGTACAACCTCATGGCGGCCGCGAGCATCATCGGCGTCCTGCCGGTCGTGATACTCGTCATCGTCGCTCAGGAGCGCATCGTCAGCGGACTCACCTCAGGCGCACTCAAGGAATAACAATGGCAAAACTCAAACTCGAAAACGTCACGAAACGCTACGACGACCAGGGAGATGTAGTCACCGCGGTCGACGACATGAACCTCGATATCGACCACGGGGAGTTCATCTGCTTCGTCGGTCCCTCCGGCTGTGGGAAGTCGACCACCATGGAGACCATCGCCGGACTGACCATCCCCACCGAGGGGACGATACACATCGGCGACCGCGACGTCACGAACCTCCCCCCGAAGGACCGCGGCATCGCGATGGTGTTCCAGAACATCGCGCTCTTTCCGCACATGGACGTCTACGACAACATCTCCTTTGGACTGCGGCTCCGGGACTACCCCACCGAGGAGATCGACCGCCGCGTCGAGCGCGCGGCCGACATCGTCCAGCTAGAGGGGATGCTCGGGCGGATGCCCGAGGAGATGTCCGGCGGCCAGCGCCAGCGTGTCGCCATCGCCCGCGCCATCGTTCGCGAACCGGACGTCTTCCTGATGGACGAGCCCCTGGCGAACTTGGACGCCAAGCTCAAGGTCCACATGCGGACCGAACTCCAGCGCCTGCACAAGGAGCTTGACACCACCATCATCTACGTCACCCACGACCAGGAGGAGGCGATGACGCTCTCGGACCGCATCGCCGTCCTCAACAGCGGCAGTCTCCAGCAGATAGCCCCGCCGCTGACCTGTTACAACGAGCCGGACAACCTCTTCGTCGCCGGCTTCATCGGCTCCCCGTCGATGAACTTCGTCGAGGGGACAGTCGAGAACGACCAAATCGAGACGAAGAACTTCTCGATCGCGTTCGACCCGTCGACCGTCGACGGCGTCGGTGTCGGCGACAGCGTGACCATCGGAATCCGGCCGGAGGACATCTACCCGGGTGCGCTGCGCGACGAGGTATCCGACCCCTCCTCGCTCATCGACACCCGGACGGACATCCTCGAACCGATGGGCGACGAGATATTCGCCTACATGCTGCTGGGCCAGGGCGAGACGTCGATGTCACAGGAGCAGGCCACCAACGACCAGCTGCTGATGAGCATCGACCCCGACTCGGACATCGCCGAAGACGAGGATATGCAAGTGGTCATCGACCGGAGCAACGTCCACCTGTTCGACACCGCAACGGGGGAGGCCATCACCCACTCGCTCGAGGCGGCCTGGAACAGCGAGAGCGTGACCGAGGGCGAGGCCGAATCGGACGACTAATCATGGCATCGACACTCGTAGCGACGGTCTACTGGGGCGGGATGGTACTGCTGTTTTTCTTCTGGGCCTACGGTATCGCGTCGTTCGCCCTGGACCTGAAGAACAAGATTATCCCCGGAATCGTCCGATATCGCCGCGGTCGACGGGCCGAGAAAGCTGAAGCGGAACGCGAGCAGGAACGTGACGAGCGCGAACAACAGTTGTACTAACCGGAGTAATATCAGTCTCCGGTTCCTTTCCTAACATAATGAACGAGGAACATTCAATCAAACTGGGCGTTATCGGTCTCGGAAATATCGCCCGACTGCACTGTGACCGCCTTCAGAAGGCTGGCTACGGCGACGTCATCGCTGCCGGACTGGACGTCGACCCAGATGCGCGTGGGCGCTTTGCCGCCCAGTACGACGCGACCGTCTACGAACAACAGGCCGACCTCTATGCGGACGTCGACGCGGTGCTGGTGACGACACCCAACAAGTTCCACGAGGAGTACGTCGTCGGCGCGCTCGAAGCGGGCCTGGACGTGTTCGTGGAGAAACCGCTGGCCCACACCGTCGGTAGCGCCGAGCGAATTGCCGAGGCCGCTCAGGCGGCCGACGGCTTCTGCATGGTCGGATTCCACAACCGCTTTCGGAACCCGGTCCAGGCCCTGCTGGGCTACCGCGACGACGGGACGATGGGCCAGCTCGACCACATCGAAGCCAACTACCTCCGCCGACGCGGCGTCCCCGGCCGCGGGTCGTGGTTCACACGCAAGGCGCTGGCCGGCGGCGGCGCGCTCATCGACATCGGCGTCCACGCTATCGACCTCTCGCTGTTTCTGCTCGACTTTCCGGAGGTGGTCGAGGTCTCCGGCCAGACCCGAGCGACCTTCGGCACCCGCTCGGAGTACGCTTACGTGAATATGTGGGGTGAAGACCACGGCTCGTCGGGGTTCGACGTAGACGACTCGGCCTCTGCATTTATCCGGTGTGCCGACGGCTCCACCATCGCCCTCGAGGTGGCCTGGGCCTCGAACCGCCCTGACAGCCAGGAGTACGTCGTCCGTGGCACCGACGCGGGTGCCAAACTCGACCTGAGTAGCGACGAGATGGAGCTCTACGAGACCGTCTCGACCGGCGTGAACCACCACCGGACGTCCCAGGTCGAGACGGCGGCCGACGACGCCCACGGCATCGAGCTAGAGGAGTTCGTCGAAAGTGCCACGGCCGGTGAACCACCCGGAACCAACACCGTCGAACAGGCCCTGACCGTCCAGCGGGTGCTGGACGCCATCTACCGCTCCAGTGAGGAGGGGCGGGCCATATCTCTGTGACCACCATGGACAATTTTAACCATGCCTCCACGGAGGTTCAGGTATGAAGGCTATCGGTGTCACTCGCGAGGGCGAGGGTGTGGAGCGACTCGACGTAGAGCGCCCGGTTCCGACCGAGGGTGAGGCACTGGTCAGGACGTTACGCGTCGGGGTCGACGGCACCGACCACGAGGTCGTCGCCGGCTCACACGGCGGGTACCCCGAGGATTCGGACCACATGATTCTGGGCCACGAGGCCGTCGGCGTCGTCGAAGACGGCAACGGCTCCGGGCTCGAAGCGGGACAGGTCGTCGTGCCGACCGTCCGGCGGAAACCCAACGGGGAGACAAACGAGTACTTCCGACGCGGCGAGCCCGATATGGCACCCGACGGCGAGTACGTCGAGCGCGGTATCGTCGGCGACCACGGGTTCATGGCGGAGTATTTCACCTCGCCCGCCGACACCCTCGTCCCGATTCCCGAGGCGCTGGCCGAATACGGGATGCTGGTCGAACCCATCTCCATCGCCGAGAAGGCCAACGACCACGCGTTCTCGACCCGGGAGCCCTTCGAGTGGCGGCCCGAATCGGCCTGTGTGCTGGGCAACGGAACCCTGGGCCTGCTGACGCTGTGGATGCTCGGCCGCGACTTCGACCGTACCTACTGTGTCGGCCGTCGGGACCGCCCCGACCCGACTATCGATATCATCGACGAACTCGGTGCGACCTACGTCGACTCCCGCGAGACCAGCGTCGAGGCGCTTCCCGACGCCCACGAGGCCGTCGACTACGTCTTCGAGGCGACGGGGTATGCGCCCCACGCCGTCCAGACCGTCCACGCGCTCGCACCCAACGGCGTCGGCGCCCTGCTCGGTATCCCCGGCCCCTGGGAGTTCGAAATCGACGGCGGGACCCTCCACAAGGAGATCGTCCTGCACAACAAGTGTCTCATCGGCACGGTCAACTCCCACGTCAAGCACTTCGAGGCCGCCGTCGACACCCTCGCGGAGATGCCCGACTGGCTACTCGACGACCTCGTGACGACGGTCGTGGGTCCGGAGAACCTCGAGGCGGCCTTCGAGGACGACGACGACCAGATAAAGGGCGTCGTCGAGTTCGACACGCTGTAGAACGACCAATCGGGAAACGTCTGCCGGTTTTTCGATCGCCACCGTATCGGGTACAGACCATGGTGGTCCGAACTTCTTTGTAGCGCTCCGGCCAACCGTCTCGCATGCCAACCGACGAGCTTGAGGCGGCACTCGACGGGGTCATCTCGCGGTTCAACCTCGGCGAGTACGAGATAACCGCGTATCTGGCCGTGCTCCAGCACGGGGAGCTGACCGCCTCGGAGATCGCCGAGCGGACGGACATCCCCCAGCCCAGGGTGTACGACACCGTCCGGAGCCTCGGCGACGTCGGACTCGTCGAACTCAAGGAATCCCGGCCGATGAAGGTCCTCGCCATCGACCCGCGCGAGTCCTTCGGCGACATCCAGAACTCGCTGGACGACCTGGTCGAGGACCTCTCCGCTCGCTACACTGCGCCTGCCCGCGAGCCCGAAGCCGTCTCCCTCGTCAAGTCCAGACCCACTATCTTGCGCTATCTGGAGGACATCATCGACGCCGCCGAGTACGAACTCATGCTCTCGCTGACGCCGTCGCTGCTTTCGCGCTTCGAGAGTACCCTCCGGAGTCGGCGGGAAGCGGGAATCGCCACGGAAATCCTGCTGTCGCCGGCCGCAGACGCCCCCGACCCGGCCGATTTTGACTACGACGCCGTCGCGACCAGGGTGAAGGGACGCCGGGGTATCACGACGCCGGTCGCGGCGGTCGCCGACGGGGACTATTCGATGTACGCGACCCGGGAGTCGGTCCGTGGCGCAGCCGAACGCTACGGCGTCATATTCAACCGCTCGGAGCTGGGATTCCTGGTCTCGGCCTTCCTCAACACCGTCCTCTGGACGACCGCCGACGAGATAGCCAGCGACGATTCGGAGCTTCCCTTCCCGCGGCGCTACGGCACCATCCGGCGGTGTATCTCCGACCTGGCCGACCTCGACGGGGAGTTCTACGCCACTATCGAGGGCCGCGAGGTCGAGTCGGGCGAGAGCTGGGTCGTCGAGGGCCGTGTCGAGGAGGTGTCGTTCGGACCGAACCGCGAGGTGGCGACGCTGGTCGTCATGACCGAGGACGGGCCGGTCGACATCGGCGGCCAGGTCGCAGCCTACGAGGACATCGAAGCCTACGAGATTCGGGTCGGCAGAGACGCCCCGCCGACGGTGTGAGTGGTGCCGGCCCAGATGTCGGCCCACTGACGATAATTTTGGCGAACCTAAAAATACTAAAACCCCCGCGAGAGAGGTAGCGTAATGAGTTCACAGCAGTCCAGCGAGACAGATTCGGCGTTCACGTTCGACGACCTCGCCGTCGTGATGGGCACCTACAACGAGGAAGACGCCATCGCCACTGTCCTCGAAGACATCGACTCGGTCACCGACGGCCGAGCGGAAGTGGTCTGTGTCGACGGCTCCAGCGACCGTACGCCCGAAATCGCCCGCGAGCACGGCGCGACGGTCATCGAGCAGGAGCCACAGGGCTACGGCGTCGCCGTCCGTGCGGCCGTCCTGGCGCCGGAGCGGCCGGTCGTCGTCACCACCGACTGCGACGACACTTACCCGATGGAGCGTCTGCCCGACTTCCTCGCGGAGATAAACGACGGCGCCGACGTCGTCAGCGGCGACCGGCTCTACTACGGGGCCGAGGAGATGCCGGGGCTGAACAAGCTCGGCAACGAGCTGTTCGCGCTGCTTGCCTCAGTCGCGATGGGCAAGCGCGTCCACGACACGACCACCGGGATGCGGGCCTACCGGCGCGGCCTCCTCCACCAGATACGCTGGACCGAGAACACCGGCCTCTCGGCGGAGCTGCTGATGCGGCCGCTGATGCGTGGCTACGACGTGCGCGAACGGCCCATCGAGTACGACGAGCGCAAGGGCGAGACGAAACTGGACCCCTTCGAGGGCGGCGCGGCCATCGCCAAGTCCATCCTGAAAGTCGCGTTCGAAGAGCGGCTTCGATAGGCGGTCGGGCTGGGCGTCGACAGTCGGTCGCTCACCTGCCGTCGGGCGGTTGCTGGTAGCTCTCGGTCCCGCCGGGGTAGCCCTGCGGGTTCTCGATACCGACGAGCTCCCCGCCAGTGGGCGAGCTGTAGAGCCCGTACACCAGTTCGTTGACCAGATAGTAGCGCACGCGCTCCCGGGCTGCGCCGTCAGGAATCGGGTCTGCCTCGGCGACGCCCATCGCCCGGAGCGTCTCGTCCCGCTTCTGTGCCGTCAGGTCGGGAAAGGTGGCGTCTTCCCAGTCCAGCGCGTAGCTGTTCAGCTCCGACAGCGCGTCGATGACGCTGTCGGCGCGGTCCGTATCGGCTCGCAACCGCCGGGACATGTAGCCGTCGACGAACGATTCGACGCCGCTGACCTCGCTCGGGTAGACGGTCGTCGCGACCGCGTGGAGCGTGCGGCGCTGGTGGTCGGTGACGAGCGGCTCGCCATCCTCGTCGTCGGCCCATTCGAGCAGCGCCGCGCCACCGCCGACGGTGATGCCGGCTGCGCCGAGCGCTGTCAACACGTCGCGTCTGTCGAGTTCTCTCATCCTTGTGTCACCCTGGCCTCGAGTGTGATTTCGTCACCGTGGCTTCTGGGAACGTAGGCGGCCTGCCCGCCACAGAGCCGTTCGGACCAGCACACCTCCATCCGTGGTGTCAGCGCCCGGACGCCCGTGCCCGTCTCGTTTACCGGAAGGGCCCAGCGGTACTTTACCGCTCTGTCTGCGCCGTAATCGACGAAGGCGACGACCGTCACTGTGCCCCGCTCCGGTGTCGGCACGGCGATGCTCTCCTCGATGGCGTCGCCGCTGAGTCGGCTCCGGTTCGCGTCGGTGTCCAGTCGCAAGGAGAGTTCCGTCACGTCGGGTGTGGTGGTGTACTCGTTCGCGCTGGTGTTTGCCGTCCCGTTGTTGATCTGGACGGTGACCGACTCCGCCGCTTCGGGTACCGTGGCAGTTATCTCCGTCGTGACCGAGTCGCCGCTCGTCACCCGAACCCGCTGGAGCCGCGGCTCGACCGACTGGTCCAGGAACGGCGCCCACTGACCCCGGTAGACGTAGCGGTAGTAGGTCCGGTCGGGATAGCTGTCGACGACGGCGAACTGCTGGCGCTGCATGGCATACACCGTCTCGCCGTCGAACCCGGGGTCGTTGCGAAGCATCTGGAACGGGTGATTGAGCCAGTTGCCGTAGGTCTGTGGGAGGAAGACGACGGTGTCGTCCAGCTCCCGGCCGTCGAAGGGTTCGTAGGCCTGTTCGTACTGCTGGGTCACGTCGTAGTTCTCTTCGACCGGCGCAGCGACGGCGGCGACGGCGACACTGCCAGCCACGGCCGCGCCAACGAGCAACAGTGCGGTCACGGCCGGTCCCGCGCGCTCGGCGCTCACGTGGTCCGGGAGCGTCTCGCGGCCCCACTCGACGGCGGCAAGCAGCCCGACCGCACCGAAGGCGACGACCGGGACGAGCAGGTCGGTGTGGTAGTACGGTCCGAAGAAGGAGACGAGACCGTCCGAGGGGTCCGCGAGTTCACCGAGGATGTTCAGGTTCCCCCAGAAGAGGAGGTTCCCCAGGGGGACGGTGACGGCGATGCCCGCGAGCGCGAGCTGGCGGTCGTCGAACCCGCGCTGTCGGACGGTCCACAGGCCCACCAGCGCGGCGAGTATCCCGAACGGGCCGGCGACGACCCACTCTGTCGCGAACAGCACGAGCACCTCGGCGTTGGCCCGCAGCGACAGCTGTGGCGTGAAGGTCCGCGAGTAGCCCGCAATCTCCCGGTAGCCAAAGCCCAGCCCGTCAAGCGGCGCGAACGCCTGGTAGGGGAAGACGGTCGGGTGGCCGGTCAGCACGGCGTTGTACCCCAGCGTGACCGCGACGCCGACCAGGCCGAACAGCGCGGTCAACCCGACCCGGTCGAGGGCCCCACGCCCCTGTTCGCGGAGCGTCCAGAGCGCGTGCAGGATAAACGGCGTCGCGAACAGCACCGCCGTGTAGGGCCGGGTGAAGAAGGCGATACCGACGGCGAGTCCCGCGAGCGTCGCGGTCCGGCGACTGCCGGTCCGGTCGGCGTGGAGGTACGACGCCCCAAAGGTGAGGTTCCAGAACAGTGCCGGCACGTACGAGAGGAAGATGGAGGCTTCCACGACGAACAGCGGCGACGCGAGCATCAGTATCGTCGCGACGACGCCGGTCCGGGCGTCGAAGGCCTCCCGGACAGTGTGGTAGGTCCCAACCAGCGCACCGGTCGCGATGAGGCCGAGTGCGATACGGTACCCACCCAGCAGCTTGCCGACGGCGAACATCGCCGCTGTCGGTGGCGTGTACTTCGAGTACAGGCCCTGCCCGCTCTCGACGAAGAACCACGGCCGGAACGGCCCGTCGACCGGCGGGCGCAAGAAGAGCTGCCCCTCCAGCAACATCGCTGCCTGCTGGAGGTAGACCGCTTCGTCGTGGTTGCTCGTGTGGTACGGAAAGACGACGTGTGCGAGCGTATAGACGACGACCCCGCCCAGGAGCGCGACGAGCGCCGCCTGCACGCGGGGTCGTCGCAGGCGGTTCATTCGGCGGGATACCAGGCCAGCTCGTGGTCGGCGACCAGGTCGACCTCGACCGGCTGGCCGGCCTCGAACGTCTCGACGTGGTTGTGCATGCAGTGGACCACGTCGCCGCTGTGCAGCTCGACCCGGTAGATGAAGTTGGGGCCGTTGTACTGTCGGTGGACGACGTAGCCGTCGGCTTTCGGCTCGCTGGTCGGCATCGCCTGCAGGTCGTCGGGGCGCACCAGCACGTCTATCATCGCGCCGTCGTAGGCCTCGATTGGGCCGTTGAGCAGTTCGAGACCGAAACTGCCCAGCCCGGTCTCGAGCCTGTCGGTGACGCGGGCCGAGAGGAAACTCGCCTGCCCGAGGAAGCTCGCGACGAAGCGACTCTCCGGGTTCTCGAACACCTCGCCGGGGTTGCCCACCTGGGCGATGTCGCCGTCGTTCATGATGGCGACGCGGTCGCTGATGGAGAGGGCCTCCTCCTGGTCGTGGGTCACCGAGATGGCGGTGACGCCGGCCCGCTTGAGGATGCGCCGGACCTCCTCGCGCATCTCGACGCGAAGGCGGACATCGAGGTTCGAGAACGGCTCGTCGAGCAGGAGGACGTCCGGCTCGGGGGCCAGCGACCGGGCCAGCGCGACCCGCTGTTGCTGGCCGCCAGAGAGCTGACTGGGCATCTTTGCCTCGTGGGCCTCCAGGTCGACCAGTTCCAGCAGCTCGGCGACCCTGGCGTCGGTCTCGTCGCTGTCGAGCTCGTCCAGTCCGAAGGCGATGTTCTCGCCGACGGTGAGATGGGGGAAGAGGGCGTAGTCCTGGAAGACGATGCCCACGTCGCGCTCCTCGGGCTTTCTGAACGGGCCGTCCGCGTCGGCGGTCACCGTCTCCCCGGCGATACTGATGGTTCCCGAGGACGGTTCTTCGAGCCCCGCGATCATCCGGAGCGTGGTCGTCTTCCCACAGCCAGAGGGCCCCAGCAGGGTCAGCAGCTCCCCGTCCTTGACCGACAGCGAGAGTTCCTCGACGGCGGTCTCACGGCCGTACTCTTTCGACACACCGTCGATAGAGAGGACGGTCCGTTCGGGGTCGTCGACCGCCGTCTCTACCGTTTCGAACTCGGAAATCCGCTGTGATGGTTTCTGTGTTCCCATATTAGGCCTCCTGTCTGAGGATGATGAGCATCGAGAGTCCCGAGACGCCGACGAGAATCAGCGCCGGGACGGCCGCCTGTCCTTGATATGCTGCTCCGCGGACCAGCCAGATGTACGTTACGATGGTCTCGAAGCCGATAGGCCGTAACATTAGCGTCGCCGGCAGCTCTTTCATCGTCGTCAGGAAGACGAGCGCCGCGCCGGCGGCGATACCGGGCGCGACCAGCGGCAGGACGACCTTTCGGAACGACGTTATCGGCCCGTAGCCCAGCGAGCGGGCCGCCTCGATGTAGCTGGGGTCGACCTGTAACACCGAGGACTCCGTTGTACCGACGGCCTGGGGGAGAAAACGGACGACGTACGCGAACACGAGGACGAACAGGCTCTGGTAGAGGAACGGGACGAAACGCAGCGCGAGGTAGATGAGCGAGAGCCCGATGACGACGCCGGGGACGGCATAGCCGACGTAGGACACCCGCTCGGGCAGCGAGGAGAGCCGCCCGTCGCCCCGGGCCGAGAGATAGGCGATGGGGAGCGCGACGACGACACAGAGCGCGGCCGCGCCGGCCGCGAGCGTGACCGAGTTCGTGACGTGCTGGGCCTCGAAGACGAACCCCGCGGGCGCCGCTGCCGTCGACCGGACCAGCCAGAGCCCGAGGATGCCGATGGGCAGCGCCAGACAGAGCGTGGCGATGAGGGCACAGAACCCCATCGCCGGTAGTTTCCAGTAGCCCAGTTTGATTTCGCCGGCGCGGCGGTCCCCGCTGGAGACGTACGCGCCGTCGCGGCTGGCACCGATGCGTGACTCGACGGCGAGGATGGCCATCGCCATGACGAGCAGGAGTAGGGAGAGGACGGCGGCGGCGTCTAAGTTTCTGGCCTGCTCCTCGACGAATATCATGCGCGTGAACACGTCGTAGCGCATAATCGCGGGCGTCCCGAAGTCCGAGAGCGTGTACAGCGCCACCAGGAGGGCGCCGGCGGCGATGCCCGGTAGAATCTGGGGGAGCGTGACGCGTTTGAACGCGTCCCAGCGGCTGGCGTTCAGCGTCCGGGCGGCTTCGACGGCCGTCCCGTCGAAGGATATGAGCGACGCTCGCGTCGTCAGGAAGACGTAGGGGTACGTAAACAGCGTCAACACGAGGACTGCCCCTGGGAGCCCGTAGATGGTCGGTAGCGACTCGATTCCCAGCGGCGCGAGCAGGTCCGCCAGTTCCCCACGGGGGCCAAAGGCCGAGACGAACGCAAAGGCGCCGATGTAACTGGGCACCACCAGCGGGAGCGCCGCGGTGACAGTCCAGAACCGTTTGAACGGGAGGTCGGTCTGGACCGTCAGCAGCGCCAGCGGGACGCCGATACACACCGACATGGCGGTGACGGCGGCAACCAGCACGAGCGTGTTGAGAGTGACCGTCGTCGTCGTATCGCTGACGACGAGTTCGACCAGCCGGTCGGTCGGCATCTCGCTGGCCTCGATGAGGACCCAGGCGATTGGCGAGAGCAAGAGCAAGGAGATGGCGGTGACGACGAGTGCAAGGACCGTCGGCTCGTCGGCGTCGCGGTCGGCGACGCTCGCTCGCTCGCGAATCCGGTCCAGACGGTCGCTCGCACCCATCTCAGAGGACGCCGGCGTCGCGCATCAGCTCGACGGTCCCCGAGACGTCCGCGAGTTCGGTGAGGTCGATATCCGGCGGGTTCAGCTCGTCGATGCGCGGGAGGCCGCCGACCGGCGGGACGCCCTCGATCATCGGATAGGCGAACGCGCGGGTCGCGAAGAACTCCTGGGCCTCCGAGGAGAGGACGTGTCGGACGAAGTTACCCGCGAGCTCGCCCTTCTGCGTTCCGTTCAGTATCTCCAGACCGGAGACGTTCACCAGCGCACCGGCGTCGCCCTCGGTGAAGTACAGGTCGAGCGGCGCGTTTTGACGCCCACTGCGGACACGGAGTGAGTAGTAGTGGTTCGCGAACCCGGCCGCGAGCTCGCCGTCCGCGGCGCTGTTGGAAACGGCGAACTCGTTGCCGTACTCGGTGATGCCGTGGTTTTGCATCGATTCCAGCCACGAGCGGGCAGCGTCGTCGGAGCGGTTCAGCCGCATCGCCGTGATAAAGGACTGGAACGCGCCGTAAGTGGGCGCCCACCCCATCGTCCCCTCCAGCACGCCGCTGTTGGGGAACTCGCTGACTTTGTTCGGAATGTCAGACGGGGAGAGCTGGTTCGTGTTGTACGGGATGGCACGGGCGCGGCCAGCGAAGCCGACCCAGCGGCCGTCGCCGTCCTGAAAGCTCCCGGGAACCGCGTTCAGCGCCTCGCTGGGGAGGGACTGGGTCGCACCGGCGTTGGCGACGGCGCCGAGCGAGCCAGCGTCGACGGACATGAACACGTCGGCGCGGGTCGCGTTGTTGTCGTTTTCCTCGATGATGGTGTTGGCGAGACTGCTGGACCCCTCGACGCGCTGGTTGACCGAGAAGCCGTCGTAGGCCTGCTCGAAGAGCTTGAGCAGGTCGAGATAGAGGCCCCCTTCGCCGCCGCCGACGTAGACGGTCAGTTCGCCTTCGAGCGGAGGCAGGTCCTTGATGGAGGTCCCGCCGGGCTGGCCGCGGGATTCGACCAGCGGGCCGGAGCCCCGGAAGTCCGAGAGCGAAACGCCCACCTGGTTGCTGTTGTCGTTGCTGAAGAGGCCGAAACAGCCGGCGAGCGAGCCGGCAGCGGTCGCACCGCCCAGCGCGAGGAAACGTCGTCGGGAGGAACTGGTGTTTGAATCAGTCATGGTTGGTTGAATTTGTTTTAGGTTTGCCTAAATGGTTTGCGTTTTCAGTCGTCGGCGGCTGGCGGTGCCGGCTCGGCCGTTTCTCGGGACGAGGCTTCCAGCGCGGCCAGACAGTCGAGCCAGTCGCGCATGTACTCGCCGCAGTGGTTGAGGAAGGCGCCGTTCTCCCACTCGGAGTAGTCCCCGTCGGCGAGCCGGTCGGCCATCGCCTGGAAGACCTCGCGGTAGGAGTCGGCGTCGTCGCCGACCGCGTCGACCTCTTCCCAGACGTGCTCGTTGAGTTCGAGCCCGTGAACCTCGTTCGTGAGGTCCGAGAACGTCGACCGCGGGGCCTTGTTGTGCTCACACAGCGGGTCGCCGTTGTATATCTTCCCGCCCAGTACGTCGCAGGCGCGTTTGAGGAAGAGTCCAGACCAGATGTCGTCGAAGCGACCCACGTCCCACTCGTTGTCGTCCATCGGGAGCTGGTAGAACGCGGGGACGACCTCCCGGCGGAAGGCCAGATTCATCGAACAGACAGTGAGGTAGTTCCCCTCGGCGGCGACGAAATCGCCGTCGAAGTCAGCCGCGGAGGTGCGGGTCTGGGCCTGGCCCTGCAGGTCGCCGTCCATCAGGATACGCACGGCGTCCAGGTCCGGGACGTTCGTCCACAGTCCCTGTGAGGCGACGACGCGCTCGACCTCGGCGGTGTCGGTCTCGACGGTCTCGTCCATCGCCGCGTAGGGGTAGCCACGTGGGTAGAGCCCGTGGTCGTCCTCGTTCTGGTAGAGGACGTTCACCCAGTGCTCGTCGGACTGGACACGTTCGATTTCGCCCTCGAAGGCGAGGTTATCCATGTGGGTGCCGAAGAAGTCGACGGTCTCGTGGGGCGCGGTGTCGTCGTCGATGAAGACCCCGTAATCGTAGTCCTGGGCCCAGAGATACAGCAGGCCGAAAGAGGTCTGGGCGTGACTCGCTGCGGGAACGAGATGCGAGAACTCGCTGATGCCGTGCTCGTCGTACCACTCGCCGCGAGCGCTCTCGTCGAAGACCGTCCCGTCGACGCCCTCCTCGTCGAGCATCGCCTGCATGGACTCGCTGTCACAGAAGTCCTCGGTGATGAGGACCACGAACAGTCGGTCCAGGTCGAACCCGTGTTCGCGGGCGTTGTCGAAGTATTCGCGCATACACTCGGGGTTCCGTATCGTCGGAACCATGACACAGATGTCCTGGCCTGTCATGGTGTCGAATCTTTAGGCCACCCTAAAGAACGTTCTGTTTTAGGTCGGCCAAATAATTCGGGCGTCCGGTTGAACATCTCAATATATTTCCTACGTGAGTAATTATAGGACGCTCGTCTGTGAAGGGATGGCACGGTGATAATATTCTCGTCTCGGTGTTTACCCTCGTTTAAGGCGAACTATTATCTGGCTGTGCTTTGGGTCACTAGTCGAGCAATGACTACAGGAATCGACGGGGGTCGTCCTACGGGATGAACCTCGAAAACCAGACCTGCGTGGTCACTGGCTCCTCTCGGGGCATCGGTCGCGGCATCGCGACCGACCTCGGCGAGCACGGGGCCAACGTCGTGGTCAACTACCGCTCTTCGGAGGCCGAGGCCCAGGCGGTCGTCGAGGAGATTCGCGAGAGCGGCGGCGACGCCATGGCGGCACAGGCCGACGTGGCCAAGGGTGCGGAGGTACAGGCGATGCGAGAGGAGGTCAACGACGAGTTCGGCAACGTCGACGTCCTCGTCAACAACGCGGGTATCACCATCGACAAGAAGTTCGAGAAGATGACCCGGGAGGACTGGGACACGGTGATGAACGTCAACCTCGGTGGGGTGTTCAACTGCACCGACGCCTTCTACGAGGACCTCAAGCGCGCGGACCACGGGCGTCTCATCAACATCTCCAGTGTCGTGGGCCAGCAGGGGAACATCGGCCAGGCCAACTACGCGACCACCAAGTCGGGCCTGTTCGGGTTCACCCGCACACTCGCACTCGAACTCGCACACACGGGCGCGACAGCCAACTGCGTGGCGCCGGGATTCGTCGAGACGGATATGCTGGAGGAGGTACCCGAGCGCGTTCAGGAGAAGATTCTCCGAAATATCCCGCTTGACCGCTTTGCCACGGTCCAGGACATCGCGGGCATCGTCCGCTTCGTCGCCAGCGAGGAATCGAGCTACATGACCGGCCAGGTGCTCGGCGTCAACGGTGGGATGGAGTGGTAAGATGAGCCAACAGGAAGAAGACGAGACGCCAGATACGGCCGACGACCCGATCGAGGAGCTCCGCGAGAAGCGCCGCGAGGCCGAACTCGGCGGGGGGCAGTCCCGCATCGAGTCCCAGCACGAGAAAGGGAAGATGACGGCCCGCGAGCGCATCGACTTCCTCGTCGACGACGACTCCTTTACCGAGGTCGACCCGTTCGTCGAGCACCGGTCGACGAACTTCGGAATGGAAGACAAGAAGTACCCCGGCGACGCGGTCGTCACCGGTTACGGCGAGGTCGACGGTCGCAAGGTGTTCCTCTTCGCCCACGACTTCACCGTCCTCGGTGGCTCCGTGGGCGAGGTCGTCGCCGACAAGATATGCAAGGTGATGGACAAGGCCATCGAGAACGGCGTCCCCGTCATCGGGCTGAACGACTCCGGCGGGGCCCGCATTCAGGAGGGCGTCGACTCGCTGGTCGGCTTCGCGAAAATCTTCGAGCGCAACACGACAGCCAGTGGACTCATCCCACAGATCTCGGCTATCATGGGGCCCTGTGCCGGCGGGGCGACCTACTCGCCCGCGCTGACGGACTTTACCTTCATGGTGCAGGACACCAGCCACATGTTCATCACCGGGCCGAACGTCATCGAGACGGTCACCGGTGAGCAGGTCTCCAAAGAGGAGCTGGGCGGGGCGAGTTCTCACTCCACGAAGTCGGGCGTCGCGCACTTCTCCTACCCCTCCGAGGAGGAGGCTCTAGAGAACATCCGCCGCCTGCTCTCCTATCTGCCCCAGAACAACATGGAGGACCCCCCGCGGGTCAAGCCGTGGGACGAGCCGGACAGGGAAGTGCCGGAGATCACCGACATCGTCCCCTCGGCGCCACGCAAGCCCTACGATATGTCCAAGGTCGTCGGGCGCATCGTCGACGAGGAGTCGTTCTTCGAGGTGCACAAGAACTGGGCACGCAACGTCATCACTGGCTTCGCCCGGATGGACGGCCAGTCGGTCGGTATCGTCGCCAACCAGCCCCGCGTGAGCGCGGGAACGCTCGACATCGACGCCGCCGAGAAGGGGGCCCGATTCGTCCGCTTCTGTGATTCGTTCAACATCCCGATACTGACCTTCGTGGACGTGCCCGGCTTCATGCCCGGCACCGACCAGGAGCACAACGGTATCATCCGCCGGGGCGCGAAGCTCATCTACGCCTACGCCGAGGCGACGGTCCCGCTGCTCTCGGTCGTCGTCCGCAAAGCGTACGGTGGCGCCTACATCGTCATGTCCTCGAAGTTCCTGGGCAGCGACGTCAACTACGCGTGGCCGGGCTCAGAGATGGCCGTTCTGGGTCCGCGGGGTGCCGTCAACATCCTCTACCGCAACGAAATCGCCGACGCGGACGACCCCGACGCCAAGCGCCAGGAACTGATGGACGACTTCCGCGAGGAGTTCGCCCATCCCTATGGCCCGGCCAAGCGGGGCTACCTCGACGACGTCATCGAACCGAAGGACACGCGCAAGCGGCTCATCGACGACCTGGACCTGCTTTCCCGCAAGCGCGAGGACAGCCCACCGAAAGACCACGGCAACATCCCACTGTAATGTCATCACTGGAAACTCCCGAAGACGGGACCCACTCCGAGGAGGCGGAGACACCGGCCCAGGCGGCCGCCGAGACGACCCTCACGGTGTCGATTCCGGACGACGCGACCGAGGCCGAGGCGGCGGCTATCTCGGCGGCGGTCAGCGCACACATCACCGACCGACAGCGCGCTGCCGCGGCGGCAGCGGCCGCGAGCGACTCGCCCGACTACGTCGACGAGTGGACGATGGCCGGCCGGCTGGCCCGGTTCGGCAAGAAGCGTCGACCCCGCAACGTCGAACGGGGCGAGGAGTGGAAGGCAGCGGCGCGGGCGCGATATCGATAGGCGACCCGGTTTTCGTATTAATTCAACAGTCTTATGGATAATATTTCGAATAACAACAGCCATGGCAACGATTCAGTCGTTGACGGAGTCGTTCGGCGTATTGAAACGTAATCCCGTGGTGTTCGGGGTTGGGCTGCTGTACGCGGTCATCCTCCTCCCGCAGACGGCGCTTTCGCTAATGAATATCCCCCTGGTCCCCCAGGCACTCCAGGCTGTCACCTTCTTCATCACGCCATTCGTCCTCGCCGGACTGCTGGGGATGGTGTACGAGGGGCGAGTCAGGTCTACGGGTATCGGAACGTTCGTCGATATAGGGAAATCCAAGTACCTCTCGCTGCTGGGTGCGAACCTGATTCAGGTCGCCCTCGCCATCATCTTCGGCATCATCTCGTTTTTCGTGTTGCTGCTGGTGGTTTTCGTCCTGGGGATAGGGGTCGCAACCGCGAGTCCAGAGTCCGGATTAGCTGCCTTCGGCATCACATTTGCCGTAGCCGTTGTCGGATTGGTGCTCGTCTTCCTGCTCGTCCAGTTTTTCCTGCAGTTTTTCGCCCCGGCAATCGTCGTCGACAACGTCGGTGTCATGGGGGGCTACCGTCGTAGCGTCGGGCTCGTGAAACGCAATATCGTCCAGACGCTGGGTTTCAGTCTAGTGAATCTCCTGCTGGCTCTGTTGCTCATATCGCCGGGCATCCTCCTCGTCGTGGCCGCGTTCCTCGGTCTGGGTCCCTTTGCCGGCGCCGGTCCCGCTGGGCCAGGAGCCGCCGGTGCCGGCACTGCCGGTGCCAGCGGTATCTCCAGTACGACCGGGCCGGGGGCTGAGACCGGGTTTGGGGTTGCAGTGAAAGGGGGTATTGTCGCGTACTCGTTCCTCACGACGGTTATAATGACACCGTTCCGGACGGCGTTCGCGGTGTCGTTCTACGACAACCACCGGCCATCCCACTGGGATTGAGCCGGAGTATCGCGGTGATTTCCGCTACAACAACCCGTCTGGACAGGCTAGGCGTGGAACTCCCGCAGTAGTTCGAGGTCGCGGGCGGTCTTCATGAACTCCGAGAGCGACCGCTCCGCACCGCAGCCGTCACAGGAAAACTGTGTGTCCGGGCTGGGGAGGTCCGTCGGCGTCGCTTCCCAGTGTTTGGTACAGTCAGGGCAACGGAGCTGAAGCCAGGCCTCCTGCATGTGTCAGTGTGACAATGGGGCGAACATATATTTTGTGTCGGTCTCTCACGAACGTCCATGATTTAGGGTTGCCTAAACATGGGAAGTTTTTTGAGCATTAGGTGAGCCTAAACCAGACATGCAACGTCGCGATTTCGTGAAAGCTGGTACTGTCGCCGCGACAGGCGCGCTCGCTGGCTGTGGCGGACTGTTCTCCGACTCCGACGAACCCGAATACACAGTGAATATGGCTCCGGTCGGGGAGGTCGGTTTCCAGAGCGTTCCCGAGTCCTGGACGACGTACACGCCCGGCTACGCGGAGATGGGTATCGCGCTCGGACAGGCCGACGGTCTCAAGAGCATCGGTTTCAAGCCCCGCTTCTATACGGACTGGTACACTGACTTCGGCGTCGATATCGACAAGGGATCGCTGACACAACTCTACGAGAGCGGCGTCGGCAAGGAGCAGTTCTACAGCATAGACGCCGACGTCCAGATAATCGACCCCAACTGGCTCATCAACAACTTCAAAGGGTGGGAGGAGTCGGACATCGACAACATCGTCGAGGAGACGGGGCCGTTCATCGGTAACGCAATCTTTCGACAGACCGACAAGTGGCACGATTACAAGTACTACTCGATGTACGAGGCCTTCGAGAAGATATCGCAGGTCTTCCAGCAGCAAGACCGGTACGACGCCTTCTCGACCATGCACGAGGAGTACGTCAGAGGCAGTGTCGCCGACAACCTGCCGCCCGAGTCCGAGCGGCCGGCGGCGATGCTCGTCTACGCTGCGAGTAACGAGCCGACAGAGTTCGCCCCCTACCCGCTCAAGACCACTGGGACCGGTGCCAAACATCTCCGTGACCTGGGCGTCAAGGACGCAGTCGAGGGGAACGACGTGGAGGGGCTCAGTTCGACCAACCGGACGAAAATCGACTTCGAAACGATGCTCGAGGTCGACCCGGACGTCATCCTGATAAAGGGCCACGAGACCCAGTCCGCCCAGGAGTTCAGCGACACGGTGGTCACGTATCTGCAGAACGACGACGTCGCCAGCGAGCTGACCGCTGTCCAGAACGGCCGGGTCTACCGTGGGGGCCCGGTGTATCAGGGCCCGCTGTCGAACTTCCTGCTGGTCGAACGCACCGCCAAGAACCTCTATCCGGACAGCTTCTCCGGTGAGCTGTTCGACCGCCAGCGGGTCGCAGACATCATCAGCGGGAACAACTGACCCGCGATGGCGAGCGAGACCGAACAGACGGGCCTCGGGAGGCTTTCGGACGGCGGGGACTGGATAGACGCGTCGCTGGTCTCGCTCATCGTCGCGAGTGTCGCGGTGACCGTGCTCGCGGGACTCGTTCAGGTCAGCTACGGGACGCTGGAGATGACGTTCGTGGAGACCTGGCGGGCCGTATTCAACCCCGCAGTAATCTTCGACCTCACTGCCTGGCGGGCGTTACTGCTCGGTGGGGAGTTCCCGGACGTGCGCACCCAGTCGGTCGTGGTCTGGCTCCTCAGACTCCCCCGGGTGTTCACCGGTATCTTCGTCGGCGTGAACCTGGCGATTGCAGGGGCTATCTTCCAGGCAGTCACACGCAACGAACTCGCGAGCTCGCAGACGCTCGGCGTCAACGCCGGCGCCGGGCTGGCCGTGCTGTTGACGCTCGTCGTCTACACCGAACTCGCCTATCTGCTCCCGCTCGTGGCGGCCCTCGGTGGTGCCGTCGCCTTCGGAATCGTCTACGCGATATCGTGGAACGGTGGGACCAGCCCAGTTCGCCTGATTCTGGCCGGGATTATCGTCGCGACCGTGTTCAACTCACTCCAGACGGCGCTGTTTTTCTTCGCGAGTGACCTCGCCGTGGTCCAGTCCGCGCTCCAGTGGACGACCGGCTCGCTCATCGGGGTCGACTGGGAACAGGTCCGCATCATCCTCCCGTGGACGGTCGTGCTGGTCCCGGTCGCACTCGTCGGCGGTCGGCATCTCAACGTGCTTGTTCTCGGAGAGAAAACCGCGCAGTCTCTCGGCATGAACGTCGAGCGAATGCGCTTTGGCCTCTCGGGCATCGCTATCCTGGCCGCGAGTTCAGCCATCGCGGTCGCCGGCGTCGTCGGCTTCGTCGGGCTCATCGTCCCCCATCTGGTCCGGACTATCGTCGGCAGCGACTACCGGCGTGTCCTCCTGGGCTCGGTGTTCGTCGGCCCCGCGCTGATGACCGTCGCCGACATGGGTGCACGGCTCGGCCCCGCAGTCCTCGGGTTCGGCATCGGAGTCGCTGCCGTGGTTCTGGGCCTGACTGTGCTCGGCGGCGGCCGTGCCGGCTGGCACCGCGTCGAGGTGACTGTCGGAGACAGCTATCGTCGGTTCGGCACGAGCTCGGTGGTTGTCGGCGGCGTCGCACTCGCGCTCGTGTTCGCTACCGGCGGGCTGACGATAGCCGACACGCAGCTCCCTGTGGGGGTCGTCACGGGGCTCATCGGCGGCCCCTACTTCCTCTATCTGATGCGGCGACGCGAAAACATGGGTGATATCTGATGGCATCACAACAGACGGACGGTACGAGTCACAGTGCAGTGAAGAGGGCGACCGACGCTTCGTCGGCGGACAGCGCTCTGTCGGCGACGGACCTCCAGCTCAGCTATCCCAGCACCGACGGGCCGGTCGTAACCGTCGACCGCCTCGATATCCCCGAGGGGGAGATAACGGCGCTTGTCGGCCCGAACGGGAGCGGGAAGAGTACAATCGTCAAGGCCCTCGCGGACCAGCTGGGGCCGGACACCGGGGAGATACTCCTCGAGGGCGAGGATATCGCCAGCTACGGACGCAAGGAGCTGGCCCGGGAGCTTGGCCACCTGTCCCAGGAGAACGACGCGCCCCAGTCGGTCAGCGTCGAGGACCTCGTCTATCACGGTCGCTACCCCTACCGGGGTTTCTTCGGCGCAGTGGACGCGGACGACCGCGAAGCCGTCGAGCGGGCCATCGAACTCGCCGGGGTCGACCATCTCCGCGAGGAGAACGTCGGCAACCTCTCGGGCGGGCAGAAACAGCTCGCCTTCATCGCGATGGTGCTGGCCCAGGAGACGGACGTCCTCCTGCTCGACGAGCCGACGACGTATCTGGATCTCCACCACCAACTGCGCGTGATGGAGACCGTCGAGCGGCTGAACGCGGAGCGTGACGTCACCGTCGCCGTGGTGTTACACGACATCGCACAGGCGTCGCGCTTTGCCGATTACCTCATCGCGCTGGACGACGGCGAGGTGTACGACTGGGGCCCTCCGACCGACGTCGTGACTGAAGAACTGCTTCGGGACGTCTTCGACGTGGAAGCGGCCGTCCGCTACACGCCCGAGCCGGAGATAACGCCCAAACACTCGCTGTGACCATGGTGGGACCCGGGCTCTCGGATATCAGAGCGCGCCTGGACGACCTCTCGGTCGCCGTCGGTCCCTACCGGGTCGTCAGCGCCAAGACGGGCGACGGGCCCTTCCCGGTGACCGGGCTGCAGTTCCCGGACCGGGGGACGGCGGCCGAAGGCGCGACCGTCGCCTCGGCCTACCGGCGTGCCTTCCGTCGGTACGACCCGCGTGTCACCGTTCACGACCTCCTGGTCACGGAGGCGACGACACTGGGTGCCACGACCCCTAGGCCCCCACGGACGGTCCCCGAATACTGCCACGCCGTCGCCGGGGCGCTGTTCGAGACGCTCTCGGACCGGCACGGGCCGGTCGAGCGGACGGTCATGGACGCGTATCTCGAGGCTGCAGAGCGGACGAGCGACCGCGACCGGCTCTGTCTGACGATGCTGGAACGTGCCGCCGAGGCCCTCGATACCCGGTTGTCCACCAGTGAGCAGGCCTCGGCCCTGCTGGCGACGGCGGGCCGGCTCCCGCCACGGAGCGTGGACGATGAACCACTCGCTGACGCTCTCCAGACGCTCCAGACCACCGGACTCCTGGCGGAGTACGCTCTCGAATCGACTCCCTGCGGACCGGGTCGTCGCGCCCAACGTGTCAGACTCGACGGGTATCGGCCGTCACTCTCGGCCGACCGCTGCCCGGTCTTGCCCGTCGTCGTCGAGTTGCTCCGCCGGACTGCGGTGGCGCCCCGTATCACGGACGCGACGCGGACGGCGAGTGGCTGGACGTTCCTCGTCACCACGACGGGTGACGCGCCCGCCGCCGGACTTTCTGTCACCGAATCGACCATTTAAAATTTCCCTCGGGGGAACTGGTGGACCGTAACGAATACACGACACCCCTGAGACGTCCGAGATATGGGAGTCGCAGTAATCGGCGCGTCGATGACGAAGTTCGGGCAGCGCGACGCCTGGCTCCAGGAACTCCTCTCACAGGCGGGCGAAGAGTGTCTGGACGATGCCGGCGTCACACCGAACGAGGTAGAGCACCTGTACGTCTCGAACATGGCCAGCGGCGAGTTCGAGGGCCAGACGGGCGTGATGAACGCGTTGGCACACGACCTCGGGGTCATGCCGGCGTACAGCGAACGAGTCGACCAGACCTCCTCGTCCGGTGGTGCTGGCATCTACGAGGCCTGGCAGTCGGTCGCTTCCGGCGCGAGCGAGATGACGCTGCTCGTCGGCGGGGAGAAGATGACCCACAAGACGACCGGCCAGGCGACGGACATCATCGCCTCCATCACGCATCCGGCGGAGTACAAACACGGTGTCACGCTCCCCTCCTTCGCCGGGCTGACCGCTCGGCACTATCTGGAACGCTTCGACGCCCCGCGTGAGTCTCTCGCACGCGTCGCCGTCAAGAACCACAAGAACGGTGTGGACAACCCCAAGGCGCAGTTCCAGAAGGAGATTACGATGGAGAAAGCGCTGGAATCGCCCATCATCGCGGACCCGCTTCGACTCTATGACTTCTGTCCGATAACGGACGGGAGCGCCGCCATGATGTTCACGACCGAGGAGCGCGCACAGGAGATAACCGACGAGTACGCCGTCATCTCCGGTATCGGCGGGGCCACGGACACCCAGGTCGTCCACGAACGCGACGACCCGACCATCATGGGCGGGGTCGTCGAGTCGAGCAAAGAGGCCTACGAGATGGCTGGTCTGGGGCCGGCAGACCTGGACGTCGCGGAACTGCACGATATGTTCACTATCCTCGAGTTCCTGCAGCTGGAGGGTATCGGCGTCGCCGACCAGGGTACGGCCTGGGAACTCGCGATGGACGGCACGACCCAGAAGGACGGCGACCTGCCCATCAACACCTCTGGCGGACTCAAGTCCAAAGGCCACCCGCTGGGTGCCAGCGGCGTCGCCCAGGGCGTCGAGATATACGAACAGCTCGTCGGCGAGGCCGGCCCCCGACAGGTAGAGGCCGACACCGCGCTGGCGTGTAACGTCGGCGGCTTTGGGAACTGTGTCATCACCACCATCATGGAGGCCGCAGAATGACCCTCGAAGCCGGAATCTGTCCGAACGGCCACGTATCGTACCCAACGCATCCGCGCTGTCCGAACTGCGGCGAACCCCAGGACGAACGGATGGACCTCTCCGAGGAACGGGCTGAGGTAGTCACGTGGACCAAATCGACGGCGACGCCCCCTGGCGTTCGCGAGCCAAACACCATGGCCATCGTCGAGTTCGACATCTCGCATCTGGATCTGGAAGACACGTTCGTCCGGGCGCTGGGCCAGGTGACGACCGAGGACGTCGAGACCGGCGACGTGGTCGAACCGGTGTACGTCGAGGAACTGCGGGACCCCGACGTGGGACTCAAGAGCGGGAACCCCGAGAGCCAGGACTGGGACGGCTATCGCTGGGACCCGATCTGAGGCGCCGGACGGTCCAGCCACCGGTCGGACCTAGCCCTTGGCGAGCGTGAGGGGCTCACCGCTCAGTAGTGCGGCTTCGATTCTGTCCAGTCCGTCGGCGACAGTGCAGTGGCCACAGGGCCCCGCGTGGGGGTAGACGCCCAAGAGGTCGTCGTCCTCCCAGTAGGCCACGCAGGCGACGGGCAACGTGACGACGGAGTCCTCGCCCGTGAACGCGCTGTGTCGGTCGTGCCGGTCGAAGGCCGGCACGAGCGAGCAGCCGCTATCGGTCGCCCACTGCTCCATCGCCTCGATTTCTGATGTCTCGCGGGGGTCTACACCCGTCGAGAGCCGATTCCAGTACGTAACGACGACCTCGTCGACGAGGCGCTGCTGGCGGAGTGTGTCGGCCCGGCCGAGAACACTGGTCTGGCGCCGTTCGGTCCCGTCAGCGACCGGCCGGCGTAGATACACCGCTATCCGTCTGTTGTGACTCATGATACTGTACTCCCGATGAGTGCCCTACGACGAGTCTGCTGATAGCCGTATCGGTGTACATATCAACTATCCTCAATCAGCGGTGGAGGCGGTGACTGTTCCAGCAGGCATTGGTTCCCGACCCGCTTCGAGGTCGTCGAGACACTCCTCGATGGAGTGTGGCGTGCCTCCACGGGCGAACGGAGCGACCTGGACGAGTTCGTCGTCCTCGTAGCAGGCGAGACACAGTGCGGGCATGACCAGCTCCGTGCGCTTCTCGGCGGTCTGCCAGCTGTAACAGAGTCGCGTATCGAAGAAGGGTGAAAGCGACGCGCCCGCCTCGGTCGCCCAGTCGCGGAACTCCTCGTACCGGGTCCGCTCGGGACAGTCTTCGTCTCCGACCGGGACACGTTTCTCCCAGACCGTGGTCTCGAAGCCGTCGATAACTCCCGCACACTGCAGCTCTTGCAGACGGTTCTCGACGGCAACTCGTCGGTGCTCCGAGGGTGTCGGCAGGTCAGCTCTGACGAACAGCTCCGCGCGACGGGTCTGTGGACACTCTGTGTTGGGCATCGGTACCGGATGGTGCACCTCTACAATAATAAAACGTTATGTTTTTTAAGTTATGTTTATTCTCCACACACGTCAGTTGCCGTCATCGCCGTTCCCGTCGCTCACGTCGTCGATATCGTCCTTGATAGACCGGAGTTCGGCGTCGACGTCGACCGGGACCTCGGTGGCTTCGCCAGTGTCGAAGTCGCCGTCGACCGACTCGCTCTCGGCCAGCTGCTCGGCCAGCGACTCGCGAAGCTGTCGGGCCTCGGTCAATAGCTCTCTGGCTTCGGCGTCAGGCGGCCGACCCTCGACTGCGCCCTGGAGGTCCGAGAGCGCGTCGTCCAGCCGCGCGAGCGTCGCCCGGCTCAGCTGCGTCGCGCGTTCCTGCACGCCCCCGCCGCTCGACGCTGTCGCCGGTCGACCCTCGGCCAGGCGGAGCGCTCGGCGCAGCAGCTTCAGCGCCTCGATGTTCGTCTTCAGAACGAGGATGGCGGCCGGAATCGTCACGTCGCTGGTAAAGCGAAGGAGTTCCTCCGGGGTCGGCGGGCGCGGGCGGCCACGTTCGGTGCGTGGTTCCACCTCCGTCTGAAGGTCCTGTAGTGTCCTGACGAGCTCCGCAAGCAGGGCGGAGACGTCCTCTTCGGTGTCGGCCATACGCACAGTTGGACTGTCGGACACAAAAGCCCGCCGCGAAGGATTAGGCGTACCAAAACCCTTTTTACTTTAGGCAGACCTAATCGTCGGTAATGGCAACACAGGGCGAAGTAGTTCGGGTCCCCGACGAGGCGGAGTCCGACGAGCGACCGACGGTGACGGCACACGAGAGCCGGACCGACCGGACGGTATTCACTGAATCGGGGAACAAAGAAGGGTGGATTGCGACCGACCTCACCGTCGAACGCTGGCTGTAAGCGGTATACGGTATTTTTCCTGCCTTCTAATCCATCACGAGCGTGTCGCCCGCGAGGTAGTGCTCGATGTGGTGGGCGTCTTCCTCTGTCTGGACCAGAATCTCGCGCAGAATCTGGGCCGTCGCGTGGTCGCCGAGGTTCTCGGCCAGTTCGATGTGGTCCCGCGTCGCCTCGATGATGTCGCCGTACACCTCGAGGTCGTGTTCGAGCGAGGTGCGGATATTGTAGATATCCTGGCCCTCGTAGTCGACCGAGGCGTGTTCCTCCTGTGCGGCCGGCCCGGAGATGGGCGTGCCGCCCAGCGCCTGTGCGCGCTCGGCCAGCTCGTCGGCCGCCTCTTCGAGGTTCATCGCCGCGTCGCCGAGGAACAGGTGGAGGTCACGGAACTCCGCCCCCTCGACGTTCCAGTGGTGCTTCTTGACCTGGTGGTAGAGGACGTAGACGTTCGCGAGGTCCTGGTTCAGGGCGTCGATAATCTGCTCGGACTTCTCTACGTCGAGTCGGAGGTCGTTCTCTTCGACGGTTCCGAACTCGCGACTGACGTGTTCTTGCGTAGCCATTGTCAACTCAATATACTCACGGAAGCTACTTAAAACCTGCCTTGTAGGAAAACAATTTTTTGGTGTACAAAAAATAGTTCCGCGTTAGGAAAACAGTCTCGACCGGTCAGTCACTCACGGGCGACGAGGAGCGGCGCCCGGTCCGAGACGAGCGACGACGCCGAAACCGCATCAGTGCGCACGGTCTGTTCGGCGTGAACGGCTGCGACGGCTGGCAACACGCCGTCTTCGAACTCGAGGTAGTTGGCGTACTCCTCCCAGACAGTTGGCGGGAGCGCGAGGATGAACACGTCCGGCGTGCGGACGAGCACCGGGTCGTCGTACTGCTTGCGCCACTCGTAGACCACGTCCTCGACCCCGGGGTTCTCCCGCATCGTCCGCTGATGGGCGGCGAGTGCGTCCCGCAACACGCCTTCCTCGACGTCGTTGCGCTGGGCTGTCGTCCGTATCACTGCCAGGTCGAACGGCGCGAGGAGCTCGTCGTCTGTCATAGGGCCGGGTTCGTGTTCCGGACACATAGCCCCTGCTCATGACACTCCGCTATTATACCCGATTAAGCCTGTTAATCCCCGTGGTTCGGCAGCTATTTCCACGCGGAATCGAAATTTCAGACGAGAGGAATGGGACGATTATCGACACTGTTTGGGCCGGAACGGGTCGCCGTGATCGGCGCGTCAGAATCGGAGGGTTCTGTCGGACGGGCCATCACGGAGAACCTGCTTGCATCGTACGAGGGAGAGGTCCTGGCGGTCAATCCGAACGCCGAGGAGGTCCTCGGGCTCACATGTTACGACGGTATCGCCGAGGTCGACTCGCCGGGGACCGTCGACGTAGCCGTCGTCGTCGTACCGCCACATATCGCCGTCGACGCCATCCGCCAGTCCGGCGAGGTCGGCATCGAGAACGTCGTCGTCATCACCGCCGGCTTCGGTGAGACCGGCAGCGACGGGGCCGCCCGTGAACGCGAGCTCCGCGAGGTCGCTGAGGAGTACGACCTCAACCTCGTGGGCCCCAACAGCCTCGGCGTCATGTCGACGCCAAAGGGGCTCAACGCCACCTTCGGCAACGAGATGGCGACCGAGGGGGACGTCTCCTTCATGAGCCAGTCCGGCGCCTTTGTCACCGCGGTCCTGGACTGGGCCGCCGAACGGGACGTCGGGTTCAAGGATATCGTCTCCCTGGGGAACAAGGCTATCCTCGACGAGGGTGACTTCGTCGCGGAGTGGGGCGAGGACCCCGACACCGACGTCATTCTGGGCTATCTGGAGGACATCGACGACGGGGAGGAGTTCATCAGAACCGCCCGTGAAGTGACACAGGACACGCCAATCGTCCTCGTCAAATCCGGCCGGACCGACGCCGGGGCCTCGGCCGCCGCTTCACACACCGGGGCGATGGCCGGCTCCGAGCGGGCCTACGAGGCCGGCCTCGAACAGGCCGGGACCCTCCGCGTGGAATCCGTCCAGGAGCTGTTCGACTACGCGCAGATTCTGTCGGGCCAGCCCCTGCCCGACGGCGAGGAGATAGCCATCGTCACCAACGCCGGCGGTCCCGGCGTGATGACGACCGACGCCGTGGGTGACTCGGACCTCTCGCTCGCCGAGTTCACCGACGAGACCTTCGAGACACTCAGGGAGACGATGCCCGAGGCGGCCAACATCTACAACCCGGTCGACATCATCGGCGACGCGCCAGCCGAGCGCTTCGAGTCGGCCCTCGAGACCGTCCTCGCGGACGAGAACGTCTCGATGGCTGTCGTCGTCGCCTGTCCGACCGCCGTGCTCTCCTTCGAAGAGCTGGCCGAGGTCGTCGTCGAACAACAGCAACAGAGCGGCCTGCCGGTCGCGACGACGCTGATGGGCGGCAAGTCCGTCGGCGCCGGCCAGGAAATTCTCGCGCAAGCGGGCATCCCGCAGTACTTCGACCCCGCCCGCGCCGTCGGCAGTCTGGACGCGCTGACGGAGTACCGGAACATCTCCGAGCGGGAGTTCCAGGCGCCGGATACTTTCGACGTAGACCGGGAGCGCGCCCGGGAGGTTCTTCAGGGGGCGAGCCGCCGGGACACCAACCGCCTCGGCGTCGAGGCGATGGAGCTGCTCGACGCCTACGGCATCCCGACCCCGCAGGGTGACGTCGTCGACTCACCGGGTGACGCCGAAGCCATCGCCGAGGAAATCGGCGAGGACGTCGTGATGAAGATCGTCAGCCCGGACATCCTCCACAAATCGGACATCGGTGGCGTCGAGGTCGGTGTCCCGCCCGAGGAGGTCCGGGACACCTACGAGGACCTCGTCGTTCGCGCGCGCAACTACCAGTCCGACGCGACCATCCTGGGCGTGCAGGTCCAGGAGATGGTCGACCTCGAGACCGGGACAGAGACCATCCTCGGAATGAACCGGGACCCGCAGTTTGGCCCACTCTTGCTCTTTGGCCTCGGTGGTATTTTCGTGGAGGTGCTCGAAGATACCACTGTCAGGGTCGCGCCGGTGAGCGAACCCGAAGCCAGTGCAATGCTCGACGACATCGAATCCGCGCCGCTACTGCAGGGCGCCCGAGGCCGCGAGCCGGTCGACCGGGCAGCCCTCGTCGAGACGGTCCAGCGGCTCTCACAGCTCGTCACGGACTTCCCGGCCATCGTGGAACTGGACATCAACCCGCTCGTCGCGACGCCCGACGGCGTCACGGCGGTCGACCTGCGGCTCACCCTCGACCAGGAGGAACTATGACCGACACGCTACTCGTAACCTCAACCGAAGAAGGAATCGGCAAGACAGCAATCACCATCGCCCTCGCGAAGGCCGCACAGGAGGCCGGCAACGAGGTCGGCTACATGAAACCGAAGGGGACACGGCTCCAGAGCGCCGTCGGGAAGACCCGCGACGAGGACCCCATGCTCGCCCGCGAGCTGCTGGATTTCGACGCCGAGATGCACGAGATGGAGCCCATCGTCTACTCGCCGACGTTCATCAAGGAGGCGATCCGTGGCCGCGAGGACACGGACGAACTCCGCGACCGCGTCGTCGAGAACTTCGAGGCGCTGGCCGAGGACCGCGACACGATGCTCGTCGAGGGGAGCGACCGCCTGGAGACGGGCGGCATCGTCGACCTCACCGACGCGGACATCGCCGAGTCGATAGACGCCCGCGTCCTGCTTGTCTCTTCATACACCGAACCCGGTGACGCCGACGAGGTGCTGGCCGCGGCCGACCAGCTGGGCGACCGGCTCGCCGGCGTGCTGTTCAACGGCGTCACCGAGTCGGCGATGGACGAACTCGACGACGACGTCATCCCGTTCCTGGAGAGCCGTGGCGTGTCAGTGTTCGGTGCACTCCCGCGGGTGCAGGACCTGGCCGGCATCACCGTGGGTGACCTCGCCCGGAGCCTCGGTGCGGACGTGCTCACCAGCGAGGCGTCGACCGACGTCCACGTCGAGCGGTTCACCGTCGGCGCGATGGGCGGCAACAAAGCGCTGGACCAGTTCCGCCGCACCCGCGACGCGGTGATGGTCAGCGGGGGCGACCGCTCGGAGGTCCAGACCGCCGCTCTCGAAGCCTCGGGAATCAAGGCGCTCCTGCTGACCGGCGGCTTCCGACCGGCCAGCGCCGTCCTCGGCCGGGCCGAGAAGGAGAACGTCCCCATCCTGCTGGTCCAGTCCGACACCCGGACGACCATCGACCGCGTCGAAGACGTGCTCCACTCCGGACGCACCCGCGACGCCGAGACGGTCACGCGGATGCAGGAACTGCTCGGCGACGGCGTCGACGTCCACTCGCTGCTCCAGCTCTCGGAGTAGCCACCGTTTCCGCTGCGTACCCAGGCCATGAATATCAGGGTTAGGGAGGCTAGGTATAGCTATCTCCAGTAGAAACCCACCTCACCTTTTTTATTGTCTGACGCACTCAGCCTAGGTGGAGCCTCTCCGGCTCCGTAGTGTCACACGCTCGGGGACATCAGTCCCCGGCTTGTTCCCTTTGTACGCCCGCCGATTTCACTCACCGTCTCAGCCAGCGTCGCCGACGTACGAACAAAAGAGTAAGCCGTCAGTCTTCAATTCGTACGCGACGTCGCTCTCGAAGGCGGTGTAGTCGAACGGCGCGGTGACGATGTGATAGCCGTTCGGCGTCTCGCGGACGAGTCGCACGGTCGTTTCCGCCGTCAGCGCGGATTCGAGACGGTCGGCCTCGGCCTGTGTGGGGTCGTCGAGGTCGAAGATGAAGTACGAGTCGTCCGCACAAGCGTCTGACTGCAGCACCGATTTGTACTCGCTGTCGACCCGTTTGAACTTCGCCGCAACCTCCTCGTTGCCGTGGAGGCGCATCTCCAGCCAGTCGTCCATCCGCCGGCGCAGGTCGAACGTCGCCGCGAGCGCGTCGCGGGCGTTGACGGTGAGATAGAGGCGGTAGGTGGCGTCGAAGCTGCTTGCGGCGTGGTCGAGCTGGCCGACCGTCTGGGGAAGTTCCTCGGCGTCCGTTACGACCTCGCGAATCGTCGGCCGGTCGCGTTCGTCCGTCGCCGGGTTCTCTTTCGCCCTGGCGATGGCGACGAGGAGGTAGACGCGGTCCGGGCCGAACTCACAGAACGCCTGCAGTGCGTCGATGTCGACCGTCATATCCGAAGCTCACGCATCTGGACAATAAGACTGCCGTCGGGGTGTCACTCGGTGACCGCCAGCATAGTGGTTATTGGAGATTATTTCCAGATAGCGCCGACCCAGGGGTCGGCGCGTCCCGGTAAATCGCGACAATCAGTCGTCGGACTGCAGTTCGGACTTGCTCTTTGCGCTGCCGGCCGCGGTCTCGGGGGCGCTCTCGTCGGCCTCGCGTGCTTTGACCGCCTCGGGGTCGAACTCGTTGGCTTCACGGTTGGGTTCCAGCCCAGCCTGCTCTACGATTTCGATGTCGTCGGCCGGGGACTGACCCTCCGTCGTGAGGTAGTCGCCAGTGAGGATGCCGTCCGCACCCGCCTCCAGGGCGGCGACCTGGCCCTCCGTGTCGAGGTTGACCTCGCGGCCGCCGGTCAGACGCACCCTGGCCTCGGGGTGGAGCAGGCGGTAGACCGCGATGGTCTTGATGACCTCCTCCGTCGTGATATCGGGGAGGCCCCGTTCGGCCAGCGGCGTCCCCTCGACGGGGTTGAGGATGTTGACGGGGAGCGAGGAGACGCCGATGTCCTGCAGTGCCATCGCGGCCTCGACCCGGTCGGTGGGGGATTCGCCCATCCCGAGGATGACGCCGGCACAGAGGTCCATCCCGGCCTCCTTGGCGACCTCCAGCGTCGCGACGCGGTCCTCGAAGCTGTGGGTCTGGACGATTTCGGGGAAATATCGCGGGGAGGTCTCGATGTTGTGATTGTAGTGATTGAGTCCCTCTTCGGCCAGAATCGCGGCCTCCTCCTCGGTGAGAATGCCGAGGGACGCGTCGACTTCCACGTCCGTCTCGTCGCGCACGAGTCGGATGGCTTCGAGTACTTCTTCCCACTCTTCGGGCCGTTGCTCCTTCGAGACGCCCTTCTCGGCGAGGACGATACCGAACCGCTGGGAGCCGTCCCGTTCGGCCCGCTTTGCGGCCTCCAGTATCTTCTCCGGCCCCAGGAAGCCGTAGTTGTCGATGCCGGTGTCGAAGTGGACGGACTGGGCACAGAAGCCACAGTCCTCGGCGCAGTTGCCGGCCTTCGCGTTGACGATCGAGCAGGCGTCGACAGTGCCGTCGCCCAGCTCGGAGCGGACGACGTCCGCGCCCGCGGCGAGTGCGTCGACGGGCTGGGCGATAAGTGCCAGCCCGTCCCGTCGGTCGAGTCGCTCTCCGTCCAGTACGCGGTTCACTGCCTCGTCGACCGTTCTGTTGCCCGTCTCGTAAACCACGTTCTGACTGTCTGTTGACGGCCCGATAAAGATTCGGGTGCCGCGGCTCGGTGGGCTCACTCCTCGCGGAAGTCCCGGGCCGTCGGCCCGCTCCGGACGACGTGGCCGTAGCGCAGGAGCGCTACGAAAACCGTTCCGCCGACGGTATTCCCGACCGTCGAGAGCAGGAGAAATCGACCGAACACTGTCGGCCCCAGTTCGGGGCTCACGAGCACCCCGGCGACTACCTCGACGGTGCCGGCGATACAGTGTGGGAGGTGGGCCATACCGATGGCGGAAGCGATGAGCCAGACGACCAGCAGTCTGGCGCCGGTGCTGTCGGCCGCGGCGACGAGCCAGGAGAGCAGGCCCATCAGCCAGCCCGCGAGCACGCCCGCCCCCAGCATGCCCACGACGGGCTGGTCCGTGTACACCCGGGCCAGCGAGACGATGGCCGACGGCTCGACGACGTCGATGGACGGCCCGACCACGACGATTAGTCCCCCGAACACCGTCGCTCCGACGAGGTTCCCGATGTAGACGATGCCCCAGAGCCGGGCCAGCCGGGCCACCGAAGCCTGCCCGTCGAGCACGGGCAACACCGCGAGGGTCGTGTGTTCGGTATAGAGCTCCGACCGACCGAGCACGACGAGTATGAAGCCGACCCCGTACGCGATTCCCACCAGCAGTTCCGTCGCCAGTTCCCCGGTCCCGGCCACGCCCGCCGTCGTCAGTATCACACCCATCAACAGCGGCCCGAAGCCGACGTCCAGCCCGGCCGACAGCGCCGACAGGGAGAGCCCCGACGTCGGGCGCCACAGCTCGCTGAGGCCGCGTCGTATCTGGATATCGAGTATGTCCTCACCCTCGGCCTGTGCCTCTTCGGAGGCCATTGAGAACCCATCACCCCTTGACACGGTCCCTGCTTCAGTGTCGGGTCGTTACCGCCGGATAATCTCCGATTACCCGCTGTAGAGGTCGTCGAGGTCCTCGGCGGTGTTCGCGTGTCGCTGGCCGGGGAAATCGCCGGATTCGACGGCCTCGACGTAGTCATCGACGGCAGATTCGACCTCCCCGCGAACGTCGCCGAACTGCTCGGCGAAGGGCGGCGAGGACTCCGCGAGGCCGACCACGTCGGTGAAGACGAGCACCTGTCCGTCGCAGTCGCCGCCCGCGCCGATACCGATAGTCGGGATATCGAGCGCCTCGGTCACCTGGGCCGCGAGGTTCGCGGGGACGTGTTCGAGCACGAGCGCGAACGCGCCGGCGTCCTCGTGGGCTCGTGCGAGGTCGAGTATCTCCTTTGCCTCCTCGCGGTCGCTCGCCTGCTGCGTGTAGCCGGTCTGATTGACGCTCTGTGGCGTCAGTCCGAGGTGGGCCATCACCGGGATACCCAGGTCGGCGAGCCGTTCGGTCAGGGAAACGGTGTGGGGCCCCGATTCCAGTTTGACGGCGTTTGCGCCCTCCTCTTTGAGCATCCGCCCGCAGTTCTTGACGCTCTCGGCCTCGTCGGCTCCAAAGGAGAGAAACGGCATGTCGGCGACGACCAGGGCGTCGTCGGTCCCCCTGGCCACGGCACCGACGCGGGAGGCCATCTCGTCGACGGTCACGGGAAGGGTGTCCTCGTGGCCCAGCACGGCGTTGCCCATGCTGTCGCCGACGAGGACGACGTCCACCCCGGCGCTCTCGACGAGCGCCGCCGTCACGGCATCGTAGGCCGTCAGCATCGTTATCGGTTCGTCACCGGCCATCGCCTGCAGGTCCCGAACGGTGGTCATGTGCGTGGCCGGGCGCTCCGGGGTATTACGTGTTCGGGTCGTCGTCGAACAGTCCCATCTCCCGGCCGAGCTGGTCGGTCAGCGCGTCCAGCACGTCTGGGTCGACCTCAGCGATGGCCTCGCCGTCGTGGAGCTGTTCGTTGTGTCTGGCCACGGCCCTTTCGACATCCTCGAAGGGCACCTGTGTCCGCGTCTCACAGGCCGTACAGACGACCGGTATCTCCGGCATGTCTTCCTCTGGAGTCATAGCGCGTCGTTTGCGAGGGGTCGTGAAATAAGAGTCGGTCGCCGAGAACCGCAACCGCCTTGCCACACCGCTCTGAAGCGTCGCCTGTGCCAGCAGTCGAGCAAACGGACCCGGACGGCGTCGACTTCGGCTGGGTGATGCAGGTCACCTTCGTCACCACAATCCTCCTTGGGTCCCCCATCGTCGCCGCGGCCTCGCTGGGGACGCGGCTCCCGACCTGGACCAGCCGAGCGATGTTCGCCGTTCGGGTCGGTGCGGTCATCTGGATACTGACGGCGGCCGCGGTATACCTCTACGCGCGGTATCGACGCTGATCGAAGTCGCTGGCCCACGCGAAGTCGGTGCCGGCCCGGCGCGCCGTCTCGGCGTCCCGCTCCGAATCTCCGACGAACACCGCGGACTCGGGGTCGGCCTGCAGTTCGTCGACAACCGTCAGTAACCCCTCGGGGTCTGGTTTCTCGGAGCCTTCCGAGTCACGGCCGACGACCGGGCCGACGGCGTGGGCTATCTCGTGGACCTCCAGCGCCAATCGACAGGCTGTCTCGGCGTTCAGCGAACAGACCCCAACGGGGACGTCGTGGGGCAGACCGTCGGCCAGCGACAACCGTGTCGACTCCCGGGCACCCGTCCGCTCGTATTCGCTGATGGTCGCCTCGACGACGTCGCGGTGGCCGGTCGTCTCGGACAGTTCCAGCATCCCCCAGAGGCTCGCCGTATCGGGCTCTACGTCGTGCTCTCTGAGGACGGCGGCGACGTCACGGGTGACGACATCCCAGTCTACCGCGAGGTCGACCAGGGTCCCGTCGAGGTCGTAGACGACAGCTTCGTGGGTCACAGGCACCCTACGGTCGCAGTCAGCAAATGGGCTTCGGCGGACGCCGACCGTCGTTTCCACCTGTCCCGAGTGATTTCCAGCGAACGTATATATCATTTACACAATATTCAGTGGATTTAATGCCCGCTACTCGGTGGAAACGGTATGTCACGGAGACTGACACGGCGGCGGTATCTGGTGGGACTCGGTGCGACCGCAGCGGTCGGCCTCGCAGGCTGTTCCGGGGACGGCGACGGCGGGGGCACACCCACATCGACTGGCGGTGCCGGACAGAGCGAGGCCGGACCAGTCTGGCGGATGATGAGTGTCGACGCGGCCAACTCCGGCACAGTTCCGGACACGACGGGCCCCAGCGAAGCGGTTACGGCCAACTGGACCGTCGAGGTGGACGGCCGACCGTACAAGACGGCAGCCGTGGTCGACGATACGGTCTACTTCGGGTCAAGTTACACCGGTATCTACGCGGTATCGGCCGCTGATGGCAGCCAACAGTGGCACGTCAACACGAAAAACGACATCGAGTCGTCACCAGCCGTCGTGGACGGCACCGTCTACGTCGCCGATGCAGGTTCCGAGAGCACGGAGGGGACCCTGTACGCCCTGTCGGCCGACGACGGGTCGGAGGAGTGGACGTTCGAGGCCGACAAGGGACTCAGCTCCTCACCAGCCGTCGCAGACGGGACCGTCTATATCGGCGCGGGGAACATACGGTCCGACAGCGGGCGCGTGTACGCAATCGACGCCAGTGACGGCAGTGAAAAGTGGCGGGCGCCCGTCGATTCGGGCGTGACCGGCGCGGCCGCGGTTGGCGACGGGATGGTCTACTTCGGCGACGGTGACGTCGACGACGGTGGCGGCAACCTCTATGCGTTTTCGACCGATGACGGTTCCGAGGCGTGGCGACACGAGACAGAGAACTCCTTTTTCGCGGCCGCCGTCGTGGACGGGACCGTCTACGCAGGCAGTAGAACCGGAGATATGTTCGCGTTTTCTCCCGCGGACGGAACCGTCCAGTGGTCGGAGTATATCGACCCCGTGCGGTCATCACCGGCAGTAGCCGACGATACGGTGTACGTCGCTGCTTCGGAGAGTATCAAAGCGCTCAGCGCTGCGGACGGGTCCGAGCAGTGGGTGTTCGAAACTCAGCGAGACGTGACCGAGCCCGTGGCAGTGGTCGACGGCGTCGTCTACGGCGGTGATGGGTACTCGACGAGTGGCGGCGGGACCGTTTACGCGGTGTCCGCGGACGACGGCTCGGAGCTCTGGCGCTTCGACACCGACGGGCCGGCAGGTGGCCCTGCGGTCATCGACGGAACCGCCTACGTCGGGGACGCAGGCGGCAATATGTACGCCCTCACCGAAAAGTAACGGCCAGACAGATAGGAGAGAGGAGTTGGTGTCTCCCGTGGTACTATCGTCGGTCCTACAGTTCGTCTCGGCAGTACACGTCTGTGTCACCGGGAGTCCGCGAGTTCGATATCCAGAAACTTCTCGAGGGCAACGATAGTCGAGCCCTTGACGTTGGCCTGAACCGCCCGACCCTGCTCTACGGCCAGGACGTCGTCCTCTGAGAGCTCCAGTTCGTCGGCGAGTTCGTCCGTCTGGAGGCCCTCCTCCTGACGGGCTTCGGTGACGCGGGCGCCGTAGTCGCTGACCAGGTACGGAAGCTGGTCGGCGTCGTAGTCGGCGCCGTCCTCCCAGTGGGAGGCGTCGGCGGACTGGGAGTCCTGCATCTTCGCGGCGTTCTGGGCCGCGCGACGCTTTCGCTCCTGGTCGTCCGGTGAGTCGCTGCTCGACGGACCTCCGCCGCTCTCGCCGTGGTTCTGTGCACAGTCGCGACAGAGCTCCAGCGTCGCACCGGCGACGCTTTCGGTCTGTGTGTCGCCAGTGGCGCCACAGAGCTCGCAGCTCCCGCCGGCGCTGTTGCCCCCGCTGCCGGTCGAGTATTTGGCCATGCCCCCGGTAGCGGTTTCGTCATATTTGAAACGTCCGGTTCAGTGGGATGGCACACCCTGTCGGTGCGGGACGCAAACGAAAGCCCTTTTATCCGACCGCGGGATACGATTTATTGCAGCAAGACGCAGTGCGCGTGGGTAGCCAAGCCAGGCCAACGGCGCAGCGTTGAGGGCGCTGTCCCGTAGGGGTCCGCCGGTTCGAATCCGGTCCCACGCATTTCTACTGAGCGCGAACGAAAGTGAGCGCTCTGTAAATCGAACGGACCGGTTCGAGCCCTGGCAGACGAGCGTAGCGAGTCTGCCTCCGGTTCGAATCCGGTCCCACGCATATTCTACCGCGAGCAAATCCGCGAGCGGTTGCTATGTGCCGGGCGGATTCGAACCCTGGAAGTCGCAGCGGCCGAACGGAGTGAGGCCGACCGTCTGCCTCCGGTTCGAATCCGGTCCCACGCATTGTGAACAGCCTCGTGTGTAGCCGCTCTCGTCTCGCTCTAATGTCACTCCTGATAATTGGACCAAAAGAAATTTTAATGAGGGGAGCCATTGATGCAACATGGCACCATTCTGGTGCCACTACCCCCCACCCCCACCCCCACTTTCCGTACTTTTGACTGACGAGCGCGTAGCACGCGGAGCCCTGCATCAGTTCACTGCGCGCCGCCTAATCGGTGTCGAGGGAGGCGGGATTTCGTTATATCGTGACCCGCTCCTCGGAAAATGGAAGGGGCGGGACCGAGCGAAACCGGAGGTTTCGCGAGGGTCGAGAGACGCCAGCGGCGTCTCTCGGGATTCGAACCGGAGGAAGACTCACTTCGTTCGTCTTCCAGGGCTCGAATCCCTAATCGTCCATTTACTCGTCGCGTCCGCTCCTCGGAAAATGGAAGGGGCGGGACCGAGCGAAACCGGAGGTTTCGCGAGGGTCGAGAGACGCCAGCGGCGTCTCTCGGGATTCGAACCGGAGGAAGACGGTCGGCCTCGCTGCTCGCGGTTTCACCGCTCGCTTTCGAGGCGCTCCTATCGTCGCGCCTCGCATCGCTCGGCCGCTGCGACTTGCGTATTCGAATCCCGCTGTATCCACTTGTGACTCACGTACGTTCGTGACAAAGTGGAAGGGGCGGGATTCGAACCACGCGGAGCCCTGCGAGGGAAACTACCAGGCCGTTTTCTGGCATTCTGGCCGGCAGCGCTCTACCACTGAGCCACCCTTCCGAACAGCTATCAGTTAGTGGGGGGCGGTAAAATATGTGGCGGGGTTGCCCACTCATGGAGAGCGGCGAGACTGACAGCACACTCATGTCGACTCCCCGACACGCATTTATTCACACCGTGTGAACACTTTCATCGTGAGCTACACCCGAGTCAACTACGAGGACGTCGAACCGGTCGGTGGCGCGATGCACTTCATGCGGGACCCGCTTGAGTGTTCGAACCTCGGCGTCACCGTCGTCGAGTGTGAGCCGAAGTGGACCGGCAAGGAACACGACCACGGCGGCAAGGAACACGAAGAGGTGTACGTACTGGTCGAAGGGGCGGCGACCGTCGACGTGGACGGCGAGTCAGTCGAGCTGGAGGCGGGCGACGCGCTCAGAATCGACCCAGACGCACGGCGACAGATTCGCAACGGCGACGAGGAGAGTCTGTTCGTGCTCGTGGGCGCGCCGTAGAACCGCGAAAAACGTCGTCGGCTCATACGGGTTCTTGTAGATTATTTCCGGATTGCACCGATGGTGCATACCGGTATATCACTACAATAATCCGTATCAGTAGCTGCGCTCTTTTGGCTCGTAGTCCTCTTCGTCGCCCTCGAGGTTGACCGGTTTGTAGTACAGCTCCGGCGTGCCGTCATTCCAGGCCAGCATCGTGTGTTTGATCCACTCGTCGTCCTTGCGCTCCTGGTGTTCCGCGCGCCAGTGCGCACCGCGGAACTCCTCGCGGGCGAGCGCGCCGAGCGTGATGGCCTCGGCCACGTCCAGAATGTTGCGCGTTTCGATGGTGTGGATGAGGTCGGTGTTGTAGGTGCGCGAGGGGTCCGACACTGCGACGTTCTCGTACTCTTTGCGAGCCTCGCGGAGGTCTCGCAGCGCGTCGTTCAGGCTCTCCTCCTCCCGGAAGACGTTGACGTTCTGGGTCATCGTCTCCTGGACGTCCGCGCGGACGTTCGCGTGGTTGATACCGTCTTCTTCGAGCAGGGTCTCGACGCGTTCGCGCTCGTTCTCGACGGCGTTCTCGATGACGGCGGTCGGTTCGACCGCGGCGCCGTCCGCGACGACGTCTTCGCTGCTGGCGTCGATGGCACCCGGTTCGACCGGCGGTTCGACGGCGCCGTCCTCGCTCTTTGCGGAGGGACCGGTGCCGATCTCGGCGGTCTTCATGTCCTTGCCGGCGGCGTGCCAGCCAGCGCGAGCGCCGAAGACGAGCAACTCGGGCAGTGCGTTGCCGCCCAGCCGGTTCGCGCCGTGGAGCGAGACACAGGCGGTCTCGCCGGCGGCGTAGAGGCCGGAGATACAGGTCTCGCCGTTCTCGTCGCACTCGACACCGCCCATGGCGTAGTGCTGGCCGGGCTTTACCGGCATCGGCTCGTCCAGCCCGTCGACACCCTCGAAGTCCTCCGCGAGGTGGAGGATGTTCTCCAGACGGTCGAGGATACGGTCCTCGCCGAGGTGGCGCATGTCGAGGTCGACGTACTCCTCCTCGATACCGCGGCCCTCGTTGATTTCTGTCAGCTCCGCCCGCGAGACCACGTCGCGGGAGGCGAGTTCGCCGTCGTTGTTCGCGTAGCCGTACTCGAACATGAACCGCTCTTCATCGCCGTTGTAGAGGATACCGCCCTCGCCGCGGACACCCTCGGAGATGAGCACGCCAGTCGAGGGGAGCGTGGTCGGGTGGAACTGTATCATCTCCATGTCCTCCATCGGCGCACCCGCGCGGTAGGCCATCGCACAGCCGTCGCCGGTGTTGGCGACGGCGTTGGTGGTGTGGTCGAAGGCCTGCCCGAGCCCGCCGGTGGCGAGGATGACGCCGTTGTTCGCGCGGAAGCCGTGAAGCTCGCCGGACTTGATGTCGTAGGCGACACAGCCGTGGCACTCGCGGTCCTCGGGGTCCTCGTGGTCGGTCACGGCGAGGTTTGTGACGTACCACTCGTCGTACACTTCGATGCCGCGCTTGACCGCCTGCTCGTACATCGTGTGCAGCAGGTGGTGGCCCGTCTCGGCCCCGGCGTAGGTGGTTCGCGGGAACGACATCCCGCCGAAGGGGCGCTGGGAGACCCGGCCGTCGTCCTCCCGGGAGAAGGGCATTCCCCAGTGTTCTATCTGTATGACTTCCTCGGGTGCGGATTTGGCGAAGGTGTCGACTGCCGGCGCGTCGGCCAGGTAGTCCGACCCCTTCATCGTGTCGTAGGCGTGGAGGTCCCAGGAGTCGCCATCCCGGAGCGCGGCGTTGATACCGCCCTCGGCCGCGCCCGTGTGACTGCGGACCGGATGCAGTTTGGTCACGAGGGCCACGTCGGCGCCCTCCTCGTCCGCTGCGATGGCCGCTCGGAGGCCGGCGCCGCCCGCGCCGACCACGATAACGTCGTGTTCGTACATTGTATGGTAAAGGTTGTCTGGCGGTCCTTAGGACTACCAGAACTTGAGGTTGTTCTTGACTGCTTCGCGTTTCAGCTCCTGGATGTGCTCGGTCAGCGGGATGTCCTTGGGACACACCTCGGTACAGGAGAACTGGGTCTGGCACCGCCAGACGCCGTGTTCCTGTTCGATGATACGCAGGCGTTCCTGTTTGCGGTCCTCGCCTTCGCGTTCGTCCATCGCGAACCGGTAGGCCTTGTTGATGGCCGCGGGACCGAGATATTCGTTGTCGCCGGCGGCGATGTTACAGGAAGACATACAGGCGCCACACCAGATACACCGCGTGGACATCTTCACCTTCTCGCGGTTCTCCCGGCTCTGGCGCTGTTCTTCGAGCTCGTCTTCGGGCGTCTCGTCGGCGTCGAAGTACGGCTCGACGGCGTGCATCTGGTCGTAGAAGTGCTCCATGTCCACGACGAGGTCCTTGACGACCTCCTGGTGGGGGAGCGGTTCGATGCGAACCGGCGATTCCAGATCCGCGAGCTGTGTCTTGCAACCCAGCATCTGACTCCCGTTCACGAACAGGGCGTCCGACCCACACACTGCCTGTCTGCAGGAATGTCGGAAGGTAAGAGAAGAGTCGTACTCGTCCCGGGCGTAGATGAGCGCGTCGAGGACGGTCATCCCCTTGTGGAACGGGACGCGGAAGTCGTCGAAGCGCGGTTCCTGCTTGCCCTCGACCTCCGGGTCGTAGCGGAACACTTTGAGGAGCACTGTCTCTTCGTCGTCCAGCGTCGCTTCCTCTGTCTCACGCTGGGCCTGTCGCTCTGCCTCCCGTTCGCGCTTCTCCGCTCGGCGCCGCTCTCCTGGCGACTCGACGTCCGGTTCCTGCTCTTCCTGTTCGGTCTCCGTCTCCTGTTGTTCTATCTGTGTACTCATTATAGGAACCCGTTCATTGCGAGTGCGACTCTCGTCCCCTGTGCGACCAGCAGCAGACTGGCGACGACCAGCACCCACTTGACGGCGGTCTTCTGGGTGCCGTCGATACCCTGGTTGACCAGCGCGTTGTAGACGCCGTTGACGCCGTGGAACGTCGCCGTCACGAGGAACAGCCACATCGTCGCGAAGTAGCCGACCTGACTCATCCGTGCCTGTGTGCCGGCGAAGGTGATGTCGGCGGCGTGGTTCGCGAAGTGTAGCAGGAGGAAGTGGAACGCCAGCACACCGATGAGGAACACCGCTGTCAGCCGCTGAAGCAGCCAGCGGCGACCGCCTCGCTCGAAGGAGGAGTAGTGTTCCGCCATTATGCCAGCGGCCCCCCGAGGAAGGTCGGAATGCTCGCGACGGTGATGGCGCCCGTCAGCACCATCGACGCGTAGAAGCTCTTGTCCTGTGCCTCCAGTCCGACGCCCAGATCGACCATCAGCAGACGGACGCCGTTCAGGATATGGAAGACAGCGACGGCCAGCAGTCCGACTTCGAGGAATCGAACGACCAGCAAGGCTTCGAGCCCCTGGAGCGTGCTCGTATACAGCTCGGCGCCACCCAGAGAGGTACTCAGGACGGCGATGTGGGTGAACAGGTAGCCCACGAGCACCCAGCCGGTGAACTTGTGGAAAATCCAGGCCCACATCCCGGCCGAGAACTCCCGCCACCGCCCGAAGTCCTCGACGGTGCCACGATTGTAAGACTGACTCATACAGGTGGCTTAGTCCGGGGACAGATAGTAGTTACTACCGCGCACGCCTTTCGCCGGAATCAGGGCCACCGGCCCCGTCAGGTTGTTTGCATGGAAAATAATCGGCCACGAAATCGGGCGTCCGTTCACCGCGCTGGGGGGTGTTCAGGGTTGGCACTGAACACCGGTTCTTCGCGGCTCCGTTCGAGCGCGCGAAGGGTGCGCTCGTCCAGGTGGACGAGGTGACAGAGCGGGTTCCCCGGATACACCAGCGGGTTCTCCAGGACTCCGACCAGCAATCCGGTGAAGGGTGCTCTGACGGTGGTGCTGTCGGTCTTGAACGGGTTCGCGATGGTACAGATAATCTCGTCCTCGTAGACCAGCCCGCCCCGCTCGTGGTGCATATCGACGAGGCCGCCCGCGTCGGCCCGAATCCAGGTCTTCTCGTCGTGGTTTTCGATGACGGTGCGCCAGCCGGGCCAGCGCACGACCTCGGTGTCGAGCATTCCGAACTCCGCCAGGACAGACCGGACGCTGTCGAGCGCGCTGTCGATAAGCGGCCGCTGGAATCGGTGGGCCTCTCCCATCTCTATCGTGATGGTGGGCGTGTCCATCCGGCTGGCCTCCCGCCGGAGCGAGCCCGAGGGTCCCTCCGAGGAGATGATGACGTTCGACGCGAAAGCCTTCGCGACCCGGGCAACGGGCCCGTCGTCCATATCGGCCCGGACGTGGAGCGTGTTGGTCCGCCCGCGCGTGGAGGTGTGGAAATCCAGTCCGAAGTCACAGGGGGCGACGAAGTTCCGGAACACGCGGTGGGCCATCCGCTTGGCGCTCGTCGATTCCGGGTCCCCCGGAAACGAGCGGTTGAGGTCGCGGTCGTAGATGGGGAGATACCGCTCCTGTGCCAGAAAGGCCGGCACGTTCAGGACGGGGAGACAGACGAGCGTCCCCGCCAGCTCGCCCAGATCCCACTCGTGGGCGACCTCCCGGACGACTTCGATGCCGTTGAGTTCGTCGCCGTGGGCCGCCGCCGAGAGGAAGCCAGTCGGCCCCGGGCGTTCTCCGTTGATAATCGTCACAGGCATCCGCACGGGGTCTCCGAGATACGTCTCGCTGACGGTGTACCGGACGTTCTGTGTCTCGCCCGGGTCCACCCGCCCCCCGTCGTACGTGAACGGTTCGGCCTCGTCCATGCAGCTACAACTGTGACACGGCCTATATAAACCTCCGGACAGCGGACCCGCCAGACCTTTGCTGGCACCCTCGGAACTAGTGGCCAATGAGTGACGACATCACGGTCGGCGTGTTGAGCCTCCACTCCAGCAAGGAGACCAAGGCGATTCTCAATGCCGCCGACGAGATGGGCTACGACACCGCGTGGCTCCGCGAGGAGAACACGACTGTGCGAGCCCGTGCGGGGAGTATGACCCTGGAACCTGATGTGGACGTCATCGCCAACCGACTCCTCCTCTCGAACGACGAGCATCCCATGGAGGGTGTCGGGCTGGCGCTGACGCTCTCGAATCTCACCCCGATGCTGAACGAGCCGATGGCGGCGACGACGGCGCTGCACAAGTTCGCCAGTGCCGCGGCGCTGGCCGAGGCCGGGGTCCCGATACCCGACGCCGTCCTCGCGCTCTCGAACGAACGGCTCAACGAAGAGCGCGCCCGCTTTGGCGACCGCGCGGTGTACAAGACGGCTATCGGTACCCACGGCGGCGGTACCTGGATGGTCGAACTCGACGACCCGGTCAACGCACAGGTCGGAGACCGCCACGCCTTCCTGCAGGAGTATCTGGACCACGACGAGCAGCGCCACCACGATCTCCGGGTGTACGTCGTCGGCGACCGCATCGTGGCCGCGATGAACCGCTACGCGCCGGAGGGCGAGTGGCGAACCAACGTCGCGCTTGGCGGCGAAGTCGAGGACATGACCGGACGGCTGCCAACCGAGGTCGGCCAAATGGCGCTCGAGGCCGTCGACGCCATCGGCCTCGACTACGCCGGCGTCGACATCGTCCAGGGCGAGGACGGCTACTACGTCCTGGAAGTCAACCCGACGGCGGGCTTTCGCGGCCTCTTCGAGGCCAGTGGCGTCTGCCCCGCGCCCTACATCGCCCAGCGCGCTATCCAGCGAGCAGGTGGGAGTGTCCCCGACAGCGAGGTTGAGCGCCTCGCCGACCGGCTCGACGACTCCCGGCCCGCCGCGATGCCCGCGAAACCGAAACAGAAGCGCGCAGAGAACGTCGTGGTCGGCTACATCGAGGAGGTCGTCGTCTCCGGCACCAGGGGCAACAAGACCGTACTCGCCAAGTCCGACACCGGCGCGACCCGGACGAGTATCGACGCCGAACTCGCCGCAGAAATCGGGACCGGCCCCATCCTCGACATCGTGAAGATAAAGTCGGGCAGCCTCAAGTCGGGCCGCTCCCGGCCGGTCGTCGACCTCGTCGTCGGCCTGGGCGGCACCCAGCACACCGTCACAGCGAGCGTCGAGGACAGAGCGCACATGGACTACCAGGTGTTGCTGGGCCGGGACATCCTCAAGCACTACCAGGTCGACGTCAACCATCGGGCCGACGCCGAGCGCGAGGTCGACACCGAGGAAGAGGAAGACTCCGAAGAGTAGCGAGGAACGCGAGTTTCAGGAGCGTTCCTCGACGGAACGGTGAACGAAGCGAACCGTGGAGTAGCGAGGTATCGACCGGAGAGATAGCTCGACACGAGCGAGCGGTGAGTGGAGCGAACCGCGAGCAGCGAAAACTCGTCTCAGTCGGTCTGTACTTCCGCCACACTCTCTGCGATATCCTCCTCCGCCCGCCAGAGGTATAGCGTCGCGTAACTCCGGTAGGGTGCCCAGCGCTTTGCGTACTCGACCATCTCCGACCGGCTATACCCCTCGCCCACGACGTTCGTGAATCCCTTTCGAACCCCGAGGTCGCCGACGGGGAACACGTCCTCGCGACCCAGCGAGAACAGGAGTTGCATATTGGCGGTCCACTCACCGACGCCGGTGATTGCCGTGAGTTCGTCCCGGACGGCGTCGTCGGCCAGCCCGTCGAAGTACTCGACCGAGTAGCCCTGTTCCTCGAATGCCGCTGCCACCTCGTTCACGTAGCGCGTCTTCTGGCGCGAGAGGCCGGCCTCCTCGAGGAGCGTGTCGTCTGCTGCCAGAACGCCGGCTGGCGTCATCTCGACGGCCTCGAACAGCCGGTCGCGGGTAGCCGCGGCCGACGCCATCGACACCTGCTGGCGACAGATAGAGACGACCAGTCGCCGAAAGAGGTCCTCTGCGGGGTCGAGCGTCAGTTCGCCGTGGGCGTCGACGAGCGGGCCGATGTCTGGGTCCTCACGCAGGAATTCGTGGGGCGAATCCGTCATCAGCGGGTGATAGCGACCAGTCGATGAAGAACCTATTCCTCTGCTCCGTGGCTCCTACTGGTCGCCGCTTCGCTCCGAGACCTCCCGTCAGTCTGCCTCGCTACCGCTCCCGTCAGCGACTGCGGGGGATTGGGGTTCGGACGTATCGTCGTCGATGGGGCGTGCGGGGTTCCCGACGACCGTCGTCTCCGGGGGGACGTCGTCGACGACGACGGCGCCCGCACCGACCGTCGCGTTCTCGCCGATGGTGACGGGTCCGATGAGCGTGGCGTTGGCGCCTATCGTGACGCCGTCTTCGAGCGTGGGGTGGCGCTTCTCGCGACGCATGGACTTTCCGCCCAGCGTCACGCCGTGGTACAGTAACACGTCGTCGCCGACGACGGACGTCTCGCCGATGACGGTGGCCATCCCGTGGTCGATGAACAGTCGGTCGCCGACCTCGGCGCCGGGATGTATCTCGACGCCGGTCAGGAGTCGGCTCAGATGTGAGACGAGCCGGGCCGCAAACTCGTGGTCGTTCGCCCACAGCGCGTGGGCGAGGCGGTACAGCCAGACGGCGTGCAGGCCAGGGTACGTGAGGACGACGGCCGCGGCACTGCTCGCCGCGGGGTCCTTGGCCAGTGCCGTGCGGACGTCGTCCCTGAGTGTTTCGAACATTGTGGGGTCGGTGGGAGCAATCGACAGCTGTGCTATCGGGGAAAAGACCGACCCTCAACAACAGCGACGCGACTCCGAGCGGCGTCGCTGACTGCCGATTCGAACCGGCGAGAGATGGCACCCACCGTTCATACGAATATCTCACCGCCGGACGGGCTTAAAAACAGTGGGAACGTAATTCCCCCGAGACTCACTCGATATCTATCTGGTGACCGCTGTCGAGCGGTTCGACCCTGGAGACGGTGATAGTCAACACCCCGTCGTCCATCGACGCGGAGATGGTCTCGGTGTCGGCGTCGCTGGGAAGCGTGATGCGCCGTGACAATGACTGGTGCGTGCGCTCTTGCTGGATATAGTTCGCCTCCTCGGCCACCGTCTCGTCGCGCTGTTCGGCCTCGATGGCGAGCGTGTTATCGGTGACGTACACCTCGATGTCGTCTTTCCCGAAGCCGGGCATATCGGCGACGACTGTGTACTGCTCGTCGTCCTCGGCCATGTCGATGCGCGGCTGGCTCATCCCCTCCGACCACGGTTCAAGACCGGTCCCCCAGCGGTCCGCAGCTGTCTCGAACTGCTTGCTCATCTGTTCGAACCACGCTTCCATGCTGTCGAGTGGGGACTGTCGGTCCATGGTGGAGCGTGGACGCCAGCGCGCTTAGTTAGTCACTGGGTACGTCAGCGAGCGTGACGAGCACCCACATCGCTCAGCGCGGTAAGATGGTCTTTGTCCTCGATAGCGACTGCGTCGCGACGGTGCCGCCCTGATAAACTCGGGGGCGGTTTCTCGGGGAGAGAAACGTTGAAACGTCGGCCGCCAGTGGGGACACATGTCATGGATTTCGAGGACATCGAGACGGTCGCGGTGCTCGGCGCGGGCAACATGGGCCACGGCATCGCCGAGGTCGCCGCGCTTGCGGGCTACGAGGTCAGGATGCGCGACATCAAAGAGGAGTTCGTTCAGGACGGGTACGACAACATCGAGTGGTCGCTGAACAAACTCGCCGAGAAGGACCAGCTCACCCAGGACGAGGCCGACGCCGCGCTCGAACGGGTCACAGCGCTTGTCGACGTCGAGGCGGCGGTCGGCGACGCCGACGTCGTCATCGAGGCCGTCCCGGAGAAGATGGAGATAAAGAAGGACGTCTATACCGATGTCGAACAGCACGCTCCAGAGGAGGCCATCTTCGCTACCAACACCTCCAGTCTCTCTATCACCGAACTCTCGGAGGTGACCGAACGCCCCGAGCAGTTCTGCGGGATGCACTTCTTCAATCCACCGGTGCGGATGCAGCTCGTCGAGGTCATCACCGGTGCCCACACCAGCGACGAGACGCTGGACACCATCGAGGAACTCGCCGAGGACTTCGGCAAGAGCCCGGTTCGCGTCCGGAAGGATTCGCCGGGGTTCATCGTCAACCGCATACTGGTCCCGCTGATGAACGAGGCCTGCTGGCTCGTCCACGACGACGTGGCCACCATCGCCGAGGTCGACTCGACGACGAAGTTCGACATCGGGCTCCCGATGGGCGCGCTCGAACTCTCGGACCAGGTCGGTAACGACGTCGGACTCCACGTCCTGGAGTACATGCACGAGACGCTGGGCGAGGCCTACGACCCCTGCCCGCTGCTGGAAGCGAAAGTCGAAGACGAGAAGCTCGGCAAGAAGACCGGCGAGGGCTTCTACGACTACGAGGACGGCGGTGCTGACATCCCGCGCGACCAGGCCAGCGAAGAGGTCAAACACCGCCTGCTCGCCGTGATGGCAAACGAGACCGGCAAGCTCGTCGAGAACGACGTGGCTCCGGTCGCCGACATCGACGAGGCCGTGATGCTCGGCGGCGGCTTCCCCGATGGTCCCGCGAAGATGGCCGACAACGCCGGTCTCGAGGCGCTCGTCGAGACGCTAGAGGAAGTCTACGACCAGACCGGAGAGGAGCGCTACGAACTCTCTGACGGACTGACCGACGCCGCCGCCGAAGGTGGCTTCTACGGCGGCGACGACGAAAGTGCGGTCACCTACGACACGATCAACGTCGACGTACTCGACGGCCACGTGGGCCACATCGAACTCGACCGGCCACACCGAATGAACACGGTCAGCGCGGAGATGCTGGACGAACTCGCCGACGCCATCGACCAGCTCGACGAGGACGACGACGTCCGCTCGATTCTACTGACAGGCGCAGGCGACCGAGCGTTCTCCGCGGGCGCGGACGTCCAGTCGGCCGCGACCAACGCGACGACGCTCGACGGCGTCGAGCTCTCGAAACAGGGTCAGGAGACCTTCGGCAAGTTCGAGGCATCTCCGATGCCCGTCGTCGCCGGCATCGACGGTTACACGCTCGGGGGCGGGATGGAACTGGCCACCGCCGCCGATATGCGCGTCGCCTCCGAGAGCTCACAGTTCGGCCAGCCCGAACACAATCTCGGGCTGTTGCCCGGCTGGGGCGGCACCCAGCGACTCGCAAACATCGTCGGCGAGGGCCGTGCCAAGGAGATTATCTTCACCGCCGAGCGCTACGACGCCGCGGAGATGGCCGACTACGGCTTCGTCAACGAGGTCACCAGCAGCGACGAGTTGCTGGACGCGGCCGAGGAACTGGCCCGTGACCTCGCCGCCGGCCCACCCATCGCGATGGACTTCACGAAGCGCGCGATGCACGCCGGCCGCGTCGACGAAGAGGCCGGTCTGGAGGTCGAGTCACAGGCCTTCGGGCACCTGTTCAACACGGAGGACCTCATGGAGGGGCTGACCGCCTTCACCGAGGACCGTGACCCCGAGTTCGAGGGCAAGTAAGTCAGCACCCGCCCCGGCTGACCCGCCCAGGGCACGGCCATCGGGTGCCGTGTCACCGCGCCACAGGTAGTGGAGATTTCGATGGGGTTAAATTGGTGTACCCGAAATCCGGATGTACGCTCGGTTGGTGTAGTCCGGCCAATCATCTTGGCCTTTCGAGCCGAGGACCAGGGTTCAAATCCCTGACCGAGCACATTGCTGTCGCGAACAAACTCGTGAGCGACTGCTGTGCGGGGATTTGAACCCTATCAGTCCCAGCCCGGGAAGCGAACGAAGTGAGCGACCCGGACCGTCTGAGTCCGGTTAAAATCCCTGACCGAGCACATTCCTGCGGCGAGCACGAGACGTGACCAACGGAACGTCTCGATAGAGCGAGCGGTGTAACCGCGAGCAAATCCGCGAGCCGCGGCTGTGTAATGAAGGGATTTGAATCACGCGAGACGAACGCAGTGAGTCTCGCAATCGGGTTCAAATCCCTGACCGAGCATTTTGCTGCGAACAAACTCGTGAGCAACTGCTGTCCTTCTTTCAGCGCTCCGGCGTTCGGAAGAACATGAGAACAAATGGCATAGCGGTAGCTATTTTCCGGGGCCGTGAGTCCGACAACGTATGCAAGCAGTCGTACTCGCCGCTGGCGAAGGGACGCGGATGCGTCCGCTAACGGAAAACACACCGAAACCGATGCTCCCCGTGGCCGACCGGCCGCTGGTCGCCCACACTGCGGACACGGCCATCGCGGCCGGGGCGGAGGAGCTCATCTTCGTGGTCGGCTACGAGGCCGACGCGGTTCGGGAGTTCTTCGGCGACAGCTACGGCGGCGTTCCGGTCGAGTTCGCCGTGCAGGAAGAGCAACTGGGAACCGCCGACGCCGTCGACGCCGCCCGCGAGTATCTGGACGGACCCTTCGCCGTCCTGAACGGGGACAACCTCTACGACGAGGCGAGCCTCTCCAGCCTCTTCGACGCGGCGCCGTCTATCGCCGCCTACCAGGTCCCGGACCCGTCGAACTACGGCGTCCTCTCGACGGACGGTGACAGGGTCACCGCCATCATCGAGAAGCCCGCTGACCCGCCCACGGAACTGGCCAACGCCGGCGCGTACGTCTTCCCCGCCGAGGCCCGCGAGTGGCTCGACGTCGAGATGAGCGAGCGGGGCGAACGGGAGATAACCGACGTCGTCACGCAGGTCATAGAGGCCTACGACGTCACCGCCGTCGAGGTCGACCGATGGCTCGACGTGGGCCGACCCTGGGAGCTGCTGGAAGCCAACGAGTGGAAAGTCGGCGAGCTCGACCGCCGAATCGACGGCGATATCCGCGGCGACGCCGACCTGCGCGGAGACGTGGTCGTCGAGGCGGGCGCAGTCATCGAGCCCGGCGTCGTCATCGAGGGGCCGGCCCTCGTCCGTGCCGGTGCGACAGTCGGCCCGAACGCGTACGTCCGCGGCGCCACGGCACTCGGCGAGGACACCCACGTCGGCCACGGCGTCGAAATCAAGAACAGCGTCGTGATGGCCGACTCGAACGTCCCACACGTCTCATACGTCGGCGACAGCGTGCTCGGTACCGACGTGAACCTGGGCGCGAGCACACAGGTCGCGAACCTCCGCCACGACGGCGAGCCGGTGAAGATGACGGTCAAGGGCGACCGCGTCTCGACGGGTCGCCGGAAGTTCGGTGTGGTCGCCGGTGACGGCGTCCGGACCGCTATCAACACCAGTCTCGACGCCGGCGTCGTGCTCTCGGCGGGCGCGACGACGACACCCGGGGAGAGCGTGACCCGGGACCGGTAGCGAGACACCGAACGGAGAGAGCTCTCGAAGCGGAGCGGCGACGGCGAGGCGCGAAGCGCCTCGGTGGTAAGCGGCTCAGCCCCCAGCCCGGAGCCCTAGAGCTAAGCGAGGTCGACCGGCGGGACGGCCCGACACGACGTTCCTGAAGCAGTAGCGGGGTTGACTGCTTCTCGGGGGCGAGTATGTGAGATTAAGTAGGGCGACGACCACGCTCCGGTAAGATGGTCGACCCAACATCGGATCACCACGAAGATATCGACGAGGAGGATGCCCCGAACTGCGCGGTGTGTGACGCCGTCATAGCCAACGAGGTGACACACCGCGTGATAACGTGGGTGGAGGACGACGGTGTCGAGACGGCCCATTTCTGTGACGAGGACTGTCGCGAGTCGTGGGGCGGTGCCTGACCGCGGGTCGCTCTTTCTCTCTTCTCCTATCGGCTGTCTCAGTGCGGTCGAACTCGGCGCTCCGCGGACGGACAGCCGACAGTCTCACTGTACTTCGTCGTAGGTCTGCTCGATAGACTGCTGGCCCCCGATACTGTCCGACATGGTCCTGGTGAGCAGGTCGAAGACGACGACGACCGGATACAGCAGGAGGCTGACGTACCGCAGCGGCCGGATGACACGCAGCGCGAACGTCTGGGCGTGGCCCAGACCGTAGGACTTGGGGATGATTTCCCCGGCAATCAGGATGACCGTACTGGCGACGACCGTCGTGGCGAGGACGGCCAGCCCCGGGTCGAGCCGGTCGACCAGCACCGCGGTCAGGAGACTCGACAGCGTGATATTGACGACGTTGTTCCCGACAAGCAGTGTGACCAGCAGTCTGTGTGGGTCCTCGAGGACGTCAGCGACGGCGGCCGCCCGCCGGTCGGTCTCGGCCGCGTCGGCCAACCACTCCCGAGAGAGCGAGAACAGCGCCGTCTCGCTGCTGGAAAAGAAGGCGCTACACCCGAGCAGAGCGACGATGGCGACGAGCGTCGGTGCGAGCGGAACAGACATACCTGTCGGTCGGTGTCACCGGTGAAAGAACCGCCGCTCTGACTTTGCTCACTTGTCGAATAAACGACTACGAACGGCCCCGCTATCGCTCGCCACGTTACTGCTGAAGAATGCTCGGTCAGGGAGTGAGCAAACCTTCGGTTTGCGAACGCCGAGAGACTCGCGGGGCGAGTCTCTCGGGATTTGAACCGGAATCAGACGTGCTCGCTCACGCTGTTCGCTGCGCGCGACTGATAGGGTTCAAATCCCTGGACACCATTTGCTGCTCACGGATTGTTCGCAGCAAAATGCTCCGGCAGGGATTTGAACCCTGGTCATCACCGTGAGAGGGTGATATGATTGGCCGGACTACACCACCAGAGCGTACATTGATTGCAAGGGCAGAGGTACCTATAACGATTCCGTTTCGGAAGCGCCCTGTGTGGGTTTCTCACTCCTCGTCGAAGGGAGAGCCGGCCGCGTCTGGCTCCTCGCCGGCGAGGCTGATGATGTTCTCACGGCCCACCCGGAGCTTGCTGATGTCGCCCTCCTCTTCCATATCTGAGAGGAGCATACTGACCTTGGATTTGGACCAGTCGGTCGTCTGGACGATGTCGACCTGCTTCATCCGACCGCCGTTCTCCTCCAGGAGCTTGATTACGCGGTCGTCGTCGTTGAGCAGTTCTGGCTCTTCGACGGCGGTATCGGCTGTCGGTTCGCTTACCGACTCCGTCCCGGACCCGCCGTCCGCATCGTTACCCCCGAGGACCGCCCCTGCAGCCCCGGACCGCCAGGCCGCGGCGGCGACCACGCCCAGCGCGACGACGGCCAGTACGAGCGCGAACTGCCACATACTCTCGCCGGCGCTCGCAGCGACGGTCGTCTCGTTCTCGGTCGGCGTACCCTGCGCTGACGAGGGGGGACCCAGCTCGACGTACGGGCGGTTGTCGTTGAACGACCGCTCGCCGACGTACGTTATCGACTGGCTGTCTGCCAGCGACTGGGGGGTACCCAGGGAGTCCGGTTCTGGCTCGGCGGCGGTAAACACCATCGAGGTGTCGTGCTCGAACACCATCCGCTGTTGGGAACGCAGGTAGAACCCGTCCTCGAACACGTCACTGACGACCACCCGCTCGTCGTAGGTCTGGGCGAAGTTCTCCCACAGGAACGACATCTGGACCGTCCCCCGGTCCTGTGCCGGTTCGACACCGGCCGACCGCTGGAAGTTCCGGGCGTCCATCTGCCGGCCGGTTTCGTTCGTCCCGACCCGCGTGAGCGCCTCGGCGTCGTCGACCAAATTCCGGTAGAGCTCCGTTTCGTTGTCCTCGAAGTTCGACGCGTAGGCCCGGAACTGCTCGGTCTCGTTTTGGGTCTCCAGGGGCTGGTAGTGTTCTATCGTCCAGGTCGCCGACCCGTTCTCGTAGAGCGTGACGCGGAACGTCGTCGTGTCGAACTGGTCCGGCGTCTGCAATCGGTCGGCGTTCGATGTGGCCACTGCCGGTGATGCGGCGAGGCTCCCAACAAGCAAGAGAACAGCGAGTGTGGCGACGACCGCGCGTGACATCTACATCGTAAGACCCGAGGACAGCATAAAAACACTGTGAATGGACCCCCTACTCGTCGGCTATCCGGGCTACGTCTGCCAGTTTCTGAACCGGATGGGGAACCGGGCCGTCGGTTGGACCGTCGCCGAGCTGTGTCCGGCAGGAGGCCCCGGGCGCGACGACTTCCGCACCGTCGCTCGACCGGACCTGGTCGAAGAGTATCTCTGCGATACGCTTGCTCATCGAGTAGTGTTCGGCTTCGTAGCCAAAGGAGCCGGCCATCCCACAGCAGCCCGAGTCGAGCGGGTCGACGTCGTAGCCGGCCCGGCGGAGGACGCCGACCGCGTGGTGGTCCTTCGTGACTGCCTTCTGGTGGCAGTGGCCGTGGTAGGTCAGCGATGTCTCGGGCCCTGCCCACGTGATTTCGCTATCGAGCGCGAACCGGTCGAGATACTCACAGACGCCGAAGGTCCCGTTCGCGAGGGTGGTCGTGTCCTCGTGGTCGTGGCCCAGCAGGTCCAGATAGTCGGACTGGACCATCACCGCGTCTGAGGGTTCGACGACCACCAGGTCCCAGCCATCGGCCACGCGTGGGGCGAGAGCGTCGACGTTCGCCGCCGCCCGGTCGCGGGCCACGTCGAGAAAGCCCTTCGAGTGGGCGGCCCGGCCAGACGGCCCCACGTCGTCGGGAACCTGGACGTGGACGCCAGCGGCCTCGAGCACCTCGACGGCTGCCCGGAGCACCTCTGGGTGGCTGTAGTTGTTGTACGTGTCCGGAAAGAGGAGCGCCCGCCGGGTGGCCTCGCCGGCGGGGACGGCGGGGCCGCGGTCGGCCCACCACGCTTCGAAGGACTCGCGCTCGAAGGTCGGGAGGTCGCGTTCGCGGGCGATACCCAGCAGTTTCTCGCCGAGATAGTCGCTGCCGGGGAGCTTCGCGGCCCAGTTCGAGACCGGCGCGAGCGTACTCCCGACCCGGGAGACGGTCTCGACGTTCGCGAAGAGGCGGTCCCGGAGCGTCGCGCCGTGCTCCTGGTGGTGGGCGTGCTCGACCTCGGCCTTGAGCTTCGCCATATCGACCTCGCTCGGGCAGTCCCGCGCACACCCCTTGCAGCCGATACAGAGGTCCATCACCTCCGAGACGAACTCCTCGTCGGTGGGGTCGTCTGGCAGGTCGCCGCTCATGGCCTGCCGAAGCATGTTTGCCCGACCGCGTGTCGCGGTGCTCTCCTCGTCGGCCGCTCGGTAGGTCGGACACATCACGCCGCCGGTGGTCTCCTGGGGACCGCGACAGCCGCCACAGCCGTTACAGAGTTCGACCATCCCGGCCATCCCGTTCTCGTTGGGCCAGTCCAGCGCCGGGGAAAAGCCCATCTCGAAGTCGTACTCCGGCGAGAAGCGGAGGTTCTCGGTCATATCGACGGTCCGGGCACGGGGCGGCGCGTCGCCGGCGGCGACGGCGGCCTCGTCGACACCGACGACCTGGCCTGGGTTCAGCAGCCAGTCGGGGTCGAAAGTCCGCTTGAGGTCCTGAAATAGGTCCCAGACGTCGTCACCGTACAGTTTATGATTCCACTGGGTCCGTGCGCGGCCGTCGCCGTGCTCGCCGGAGACGCTCCCGCCGTATTTCTGGACGAGGTCGGTCGCGCCGTCGGCGATGGCCTCCATGCGCGCTACCCCGTCGACGGTCTTGGTGTCGACGAGCGGCCGGATGTGGAGACAGCCCGGCCCGGCGTGGGCGTAGAAGGAGGCGAAGGTTCCCTGGTCGTCCAGGAGCTCCTGGAACTCCGCGACGTACTCGGGGAGGTTCTCCGGCGGGACCGCCGTGTCCTCGATGAAGCTGATGTGTTTGGCGTCGCTGGTCCGGCCAAGCAAGATAGGCAGGCCGGATTTCCGCAGTTTCCAGAAGCGCTTGCGTTCGTCGTCGCTGTGGGCCTCACGGCCCAGAAACGCGTGGGTCGGTGCGTCGGTCACTGTCGCGCCGTCGTCGCTGGGTTCGACGGCCGTATCGACGTCGCCGATGCGGTCGGCAAGCAGGTCCGCGACTTTCTGTTTTCCGGCCTCGTCGTCCTCGGCGTAGAACTCGACCAGCAGTATGGCACCCGTCCCGCCGGGGACGATGTCGTCGACGAGAGCACCGAACTCCTCGGTCTCGGCGGCCAGGCCGAGCAGGACGTCGTCGAGCACCTCGACGGCCGCGGGGTCGTGTGCGAGTATCGGCTCGACGTCCCGCATTGCGGTCACGAGGTCGTCGTAGGTCAACAGCGCGAGGGCCTTCGTCTCGGGGACCGGCTCCAGTGCCACGGTCGCCTCCGTGACGATGGCCAGCGTCCCCTCGCTGCCGGCCAGCAGTCGCGCGAGGTTGACGCTACCCGCCTCGCCGTACTCCCCGCGGGCCTCTGCCAGCAGGCGGTCGAGGTTGTACCCCGAGACGTTCCGTTTGAGCCGCGGGTACGATTCCTCGATGGCCTCGGCACCATCATCGAGGAGGTGGACCACCGCGTCGTAGATACGGGCTTCCAGGTCGCCGTCGGGGTCGCCGGCGGCCCGGAGCTGTTCTAGAGTACTCTCGCCGAAGGTGGTCACCGTCCCGTCGGCCAGAACTACCTCGCAGGACTCGATATAGTGGTCGGTCTTGCCGTACTGCAGCGAGTGGGCGCCGGTGGAGTTGTTCCCGATAGCGCCGCCCAGGGCCGATTTGTCGCCCCAGGCCGGGTCCGGAGCGAACTTCAGTCCCTCTGGCGCGAGCGCCGCGTTCAGGTCCCCGAGCGTCGTCCCAACCTGTGCCGTCGCCCGCCGGTCCGCGTGGTCGACCGACAGAAGCTCGTCCATGTGTCGTGTGAAATCGAGGACGACGGCCTCGTTGACCGACTGGCCGGCGAGGCTGGTCCCGCCCCCGCGAGGGAGGACCGGGATCTCGCGTGTCGCACAGTAGTCCATCACGGCGGCCACGTCGGCGGTCGATGTGGGGTAGACGACACCGACGGGCGTCACCTCGTACGCGCTGGCGTCAGTCGCGTACAGCTGCCGGGAGTACTCGTCGAACCGGATGTCGCCCTCGACGCGTTCGCGAAGCTCCGCGACCATCGCCGGTCGGGCGACGCTCCCGCCCTGATAGTCGTAGTCGACACGAGCGTCACTGGCGGGGTCAGTTCTGCTGTCGGCCGCCGAGTCGTCGTTCGGTTCCCCCTCGGTAGCGCCCATGGCTCAGGGTCTGGGCCGCCGGCACGTTAAGCTGGCGCACCCACGCCTCACCGGGGTAGCTCGGTTCGGAACAGAGATTGTCGGGCGGTGCGGACCGGCTACGGCGCGAGGCGGTTCTTCCGGTTTTTCATCTCGCGCTCGTAGTGGTCGAAGGTGATGGGACACCAGTCGGCGGCGATATCGAGCAGGTCCTCGGTCAGCCCGCGAATCTCCCACTGGGCGTCCGCGGCGGCGCGCATATCGGCGACGTGCATCAGCATGCGAGCGTTCATCGACATCACCATGTTCACTTTCGTCCCGATGGGGAGGACGAAGCGGGCGTCCTCCGGTGGCATCCCCAGGTCCAGCAGTCGCTGATAGGACTCGACAGCGTCCTCGATGGTGTCTTTGAAAATCTCGGCTCGCTCTTCGACGGTCTCTTCGTCCACCTGACCGCTCTGCTGGTTCCGGCCCACCCAGTCCGGGTCCGTCGCCGACGGTGGGATGACCACCAGCTCGCCCTCGCGGACGTCGGCGGGGTCGACGTCGTCGAAGGCGACGTAGCGCATCGACTGGACGTCGAAGGAGACGTGTCGGTGGCGGGTAATCTGTGCCATACACGACCGGGAGACCCCCTCGACGGCGAACGTTATCTGGGGGTGCTCGAACGGGCCGAAGTGCCCGTGGTCCAGCAGGTGGCCGATGAGCGTCTCCTTCTTTGCTTCCAGCGTGTCGCCCTCGACCGTCTCCATCGTCGCCTCGAAGGACTGGCCGCCGACGAACTCGTCGCTGTAATCGTTGCGAGCTCCCTTGCAGATGAGTTCCTCCGGGTCCTCGGTGGCTTCCAGCAGCGTGACTTCCATACGGGGTGGGACACCCGGAGGGTGAAAAATACTCCCCTCCGGTGGCGCCAGCTAGATTTTCTTCCAGTCGGTCGGCTCGTTGGCAAGTCCCAGCACGCGGGCCTCGCGGCCGCCGCCCTCGGCGTCGCGGATGTCGATGAGCCCGTCGAAGGCCTGTTTGATGACCTGGATGGTCTGTGTGTCGTGTGCCCCGGAGTCGATGGTGAACACGCCGATGTAGCCGGCGGCGTCGAGCCGGGACGACAGGACGTGACAGAACTTGAAGACGGTCTTCTTGTCGGTGTAGGTCAGCATCGTCGACAGCGAGACCAGCGCCAGACGGCCCCGTTCGCGTCCGGAGTCGTGCAGCCCCTCCAGCGCTTTGGTGATGCCGATACCGATGCCGGTCAGGTCGCCCGGCGAGGAGACCTGGTGGACGGACACCCCTTCGATGAGTTCGGGGTCGGCACCGCCTTCGCCTCGGCAGTCCACGACGCCGAGCTGTGCTCCCTGGAGGTCCGGCACGCGGTCGCGAAACTCCTCGACGACGCTTGCCGCCTTGTCGCTCGTGGTGACGACCACGGCACCGTCGCCGTCTCTGGCCCCGTCGGCCAGGATGTCGTAGACGAGTTTCTCTTTCCCGGTCATCGCGGGTCCTGAGACGAGGATACTGGACCCGGGTCGGACCTCGGTCAGTGCGTCGAAATCGAGAACTGATGACAGATCGTACATGTGTTTCACCCCCTCATTCTTCTTCGCCATTGCTGAGCCCACGTAGCGTCGCGATGAAGTCGTCGTCGTCTTCGATACCCCCCAGCGTGTCGTCGAGCCCCTCTCGCATCTCGGCTATCTCCTCGGTCAGTGTGGCGTACTGGTCACTCTCGGCCAGTTCCGCGCTGGATTTCGTCGCCTCTAGCGTGGCCTGCTTCTCGACGAGCGCGTAGTACTCCTGCAGCATCGAATCGTACTCCGAACGCTCAAGCAGGTTCGTCACGGTGTCGTGGAGCTGTTCGCTCCGAATCGGCTTCGAGAGGTAGGCGTCGAAACCCATCTCCAGAATGTCGAAGTCCGGTTCGACGGCGGTGACCATCGCGACCCGACAGCCCAGGTCGCGCTTCCGAATCTCGCTGAGCACCTCGTCGCCCGACAGTCCCGGCATCATCCGGTCGAGCAGGACCACGTCGACGCTCTCGTCCAGTAGCTCGAGGCCTTCGTCCCCGTTTTGCCCCATTCGGACCTCGTAATCACCCTGTAGCCACAGTTTGTACGTCTCGGCCACGTCCGGTTCATCCTCCACAATAAGTACGACAGGTGGGTCCGACTCAGACATACTATTCCTTACTACCACAGTTTCTGTATCCTCCTACATAGCCCTGTGGGTGTTTGCACGCACACCGTCGGTACGTCTGACATATCCGTGGAACACTCCTCCGCCGGGAGCGACACCGACATGGCTGGCCCGGTCGAAGCGGGTGTATGATTCGGAACCTGGCTCGGCGAACTGACGCCTTCACCAGCAACGTCTTTCTCGTCACGGGCGACCGTCGCGTGCTCGTCGACGTCGGCAACGATTTCGACGTCGTCGGCGCCGCTCGGGAGCACGTCGACGACATCGACGCCGTCGTCCTGACACATACCCACTACGACCACGTCGAGAACCTCCCCGCGGTCGTCGAGGCCTTCGACGCCGACGTCTGGGGGTACGACACGACACAGGATGGCGTCGACCACGCGCTCGAAGACGGCGACACCGTCCAGATGGGCGACGACGAGTACACCGCACTCCACACGCCGGGTCACAAGAACGACCACCTCTGTCTGTTCTCCGCAGCGGCGAGCGTCCTGTTCGCGGGTGACCTGGTCTTTGCCAACGGCAGCTTCGGCCGGACAGACCTGGAAGAGGGTGACCGCGACCAGCTGGTCGAGAGCATCGACCGCGTACTGGACACGGTTCCGGAGGACCTCGCGGCGATGCACACCGGCCACGGCCCCAGCGTCGAGGACCGACCCTACCACGACATCGAGCTCGCCTGGCAGGCGGCGCGGTTCTAGAACCCCACAAAGACATTTATCGGTTCGTCCATACCAACGAATGTGAGTCGAGACGCGCCGTCGACGGATGCCTTCCACGCAGCGATACTCGACCGCATCTCGGACGGCGTCGTCGCGCTGAACGACGATCTGCAATTTACCTACCTCAACGACCGTGCTGTGGAACTACTGGACGCCGACCGAGATGGGCTCCTCGGGCGTCCGGTTTGGGACTCGCTCTCCGATGAGGCGACAGCAGTGTTTCGCCCGCCGCTCGAACGGGCCGTCGAGACGGGGACCGAACAGTCCTGTGAGTGGGTCGGCCCGGAACGGGGCTTGAATCGGCTCGTCCGCTTCTACCCGGACGAGGACGGGCTGACCATCGTCGTCACGGAGACGACGGACCGGCGCAGTCACGAGGAGACGCTCGGACGGCTCCACGAAGCCACCCGACGGATGCTGCTGGCCAGGTCCCCCGAAGCGGTCGCCGACCTGGTCAGCCGTGCGGCGGTCGAGATTCTCGGACTCCCGCTCAACGCGGTCCACTACTACGACGAAGAGACCGATGCGTTACTCCCCGTCGTGCAGTCGCCCGCGTGTTACGACGTGCTGGGTGAGGCACCCGCACTGGACAGCGGCCTCGCCTGGGAGGCCTATCAGTCCGGCGACGTCGGCGTCTATACCGACGTGCGGGCCGCAGCCGGCGTCTTCGACGTGGAGACGCCGTTCCGGAGCGAATTACTCGTTCCGCTGGGCGAGTACGGCGTGTTCATCGTCGCGGCACAGACGACCGACGAGTTCACCGACACCGACGTGACGCTGGCGCAACTGCTGGCCGCGAACGCGACGGTGGCGCTGGAGCAGGTTACCACCGAGAGCCTCCTGGCCCAGCAGCGGGACAACCTCGAATTGCTCACCCGGATGATGAGCCACGACATCCGCAACGACCTCCAGGTGGTCGGCGCCGTCGCCGAGATTCTCGGCGAGAACGTCGACGGGCCCCAGCAGGAGTACGTCGAGAAGATACGCCGGAACACGGCCGCCGCGGTGGACCTGACCACAAGCGCCCAGGAACTCGTCGAGGCGATGCTGCGCACCGAGACCGAGCCCTGCCCAGTGGCGCTCAGGGAGAGTCTGGGCGACCAGATCACGAGAGTCGCAGAGACGGCGACGGACGCGACGATAACCGTCGACGGCGAGATACCGGACGTGGCCGTCCTGGCCGACGAGATGCTGGGCTCGGTGTTCCGGAACGTCATCAAGAACGCCGTCCAGCACAACCGCGAGCCCGACCCCACGGTGACCGTCACCGTCGAGGCCGACGAGACGGCCGTCCGGATTCAGATTGCCGACAACGGCCCCGGCATCCCCGACGCCCGGAAAGAGAGTATCTTCGGCCGGGGCGAACGCGGGATGTCGAGTGACGGGACCGGTATCGGCCTGTATCTCGTCCAGACGCTCGTCGACCAGTACGGCGGCCACGTCTGGGTCGAAGACAGAGCGGAACGCAGTTCCGCAAGCAGTCGGCCGCCGGCCGACGATACCGACCCGACAGGTGCCGTCTTCGTCATCGAACTCCGGCGGGAGTAACGGCGAGCAGCGGGCAACCGGGTTCAGTCGAACGCCGTCGCCAGCAGGGCGTCGTAGGCGTGGTCGTACGCGTCAGCGACCGCCTGCGGGTCTTTCCGTGTCTCACTGTCCAGTGCCGGCAACCGTACCGCGCCGGCCCGGTCGATGAGGTCGACGACGTTTGCGACGCGCTCCTCCAGTTGGCCCTCCTCTGGACCGCCACTGGCTATCTGGCAGGCCTTCGCGTAGCGGCGGCCGTCGTAGAAACGCGCTCTGCCGGGCTCGACGACGGCGACGGCGTCCGGTTTGAACCCGTCCAGTGGCCGCGCGATGTCGCCGTAGGACTCGACGACGGCGCGGTCGGTCGCGAGAATCTCCTCGCGCAACTCGGCGAGCGCATCGGCGTGCATCACGCCCATCAGGTCGTTGAAATCGGGTAGCGACGTGACCCGCGGGGCCCCGTCGAGCGGGAGCCGCTCGGTCGCCGAGTCGGGGACGTCGACGGTGCCGTTGACGACGAACTCGCCGACGCCCTCATCGTCCCCCACCCGGTCGACGACGAACTGGCGGGCCGACTGACCCAGGATACCCTTCGAGGGGCCTGGCGATGGGTGCCAGAGCCGGTGGATGGCGTTGATGGCTTCCGGGGACACATCCCCCGGCGAAGCGGCAGCCAGCCGACGGGCGTCCTTGCCGTAGAGGCGCCCCTGCTCGGTCGCACGCTGGTAGTCGTCGTGGTCGAACCAGTAGTTGTTGCCGGCCCGGGGTTTGAACCCGCGGGCACCGGTGTGGGAAAGCAACCCCACGGAGAAGGTCGTCTTCCCGGCGTCGACCCGGTCGCCACCGGCCACGAGCAGCTTCATTCGTCGGCGAGTCCGTAGAGGCCGACGACCTCGTCGTCGTCCGGCTCGGCGAAGACGAGTTCGTCCTGGTTGTATATCATCCACGGGATTGCCCAGTCGATGAACACCGACTCGTTGAAATCTGAGAGTTCGGCGTCGGCAGGGAGGCCCTGCAGTAGCCGGGCCAGCTCGGGAATCGTGTACAGCAGCTCCGGGTCGAGCACGTCCGCGGGCTCGTAGAGGTCAAAGGAGCGGACGTCGTCGAACTCCGCTTTGGGTGCAGGCATGGGCGACGCTTGGCCGACCGCGCGTGTAAAGCTCTCGAAGTCGGAGCCACCGCTGGTCGGGCAGGCAGCGCGCAAAAAAGTGCGTGTTCGGGAGTTACTCGAAGTGACCGACTGCGGTGCTGTACTCCTCGGCGACCTCGTCCCAGTCGACGACCTCGAAGAAGGCGTCGATGAAGTCGCCCCGTGCCGGACCGTAGTCGTAGTAGTACGAGTGCTCCCAGACGTCGAGGGCCAGGATCGGGTGGGCACCCCAGAGTGCGCCCTGGTCGTGCTTGTCGACCGGGACGTTGCGAAGCTGCTTCGCGACCGGGTCGTAGACCAGAAGCGCCCAGCCGCCGGCAGCGGACGCGGCGGCTTCGAACTCGCCCTTCCAGCCTTCGTAGGAACCGAAGTCCTCCTCGATGCGGTCGGCGAGTTCACCCTCGGGCTCGCCGCCGCCGTTGGGGTCCATGTTGTTCCAGAACAGCGTGTGGAGATAGTGGCCACAGCCGTTGTGGGTGACGTTGCCCATCGCACCGGCGGAGGAACCGAAGTCCCCCGACTCGCGGTTCTCGGCCAGCGTCGCTTCCGCCGACTCGAGCCCGTTTACGTACCCCTGATGGTGGGTGTCGTGGTGCCAGGTGAGCACCTGCTCGGAGATGTGGGGCTCCAGGGCGTCGTAGTCGTACGGGAGCGGTGGCAGTTCAGGTTCGGAGTGTTCGGACATATGAAATCTCCTCCACGATAATTGTCGGGCGGATGCCTTTTAAACGTTTAGAAGCCGTATGATACCAGTACACACGCAGTACGGGCCGGCGGGCAGTTTCACCGTGACGCTTCTCGAAGGGAAGTTTGGAGTGCAACAGGTGCTCGATGTGTCAGATACCGCCCGCAGTGTCCCGGTCCAGCTGTTCCGTCAGTCGCCGTCCGTCCGCGGGAACGTGAGTTCGAGCGAGGTGTGTTCTCCGTCTTCTCCGATTCGGATGGTGCCGTCCGCCTGCTCTATCCCCCAGTTGACCAGCCAGCGGCTCATGTCGGCCTGGTCAGACGGCCGCGGCCGGGTCTCACCCCGGAGCACCGCTCGCTCGTGGTCCGTCAGTGGAGGGCCGCTGTCGCTGACGGAGACGGTGACGGCCTCCGGGCCGGCGTCGACCGAGATGCCGACGACAGGTTCCGCGACCTCCTGGAGTGACCGCTCGGCGGCTTGGCGTAGCGAGACCCGAAACACGGGTTCGAAGAGGCCGCTGCAGTACGCCCACTCCCCCAGCGTCGCGTCGAGGACGAACGACACTTCCGGCTTCCACTCCCGGGCCGCCTCGATCTCCTCGTGGATTATCGGGACAATATCCGCTGGGGACTCGGCCTCCGGTTCGACCATCGCCGCCAAGTCGCCGGCGCGGTCGCTCACACCCAGCGCGACGGACGCCTGCTCGCGCAACACGTCGATATCGCTCACCTCGTCGTCGGCGTCCTCGACCGCCCGCTGGACGGTCGTCATCTCTTCCTGAATCGTCGCCCGGAGCACGTCGTTCAGCGCGTCCAGTCGCTGTTTGCGCTCGCGCCGGTCGGTCACGTCCCGCAGGGTCACCACAGTGCCGAACGTGTGGTCGCTGTCGCCGTCGATAGGAGTGCTCTGGGCGTCGTAGTAGGTCTTCTCCCCGTCACGCTCGACGGTGATTGTCGAACCGGCGGACTCCGGGTCGATACCAGCGAGCGGGGCGAGCGTCTCCCGCGGTGTTCCGACGAGTGACTCTCTATCCATCGCCACCAGCGAGTGCGCCGCCGGGTTCGCGTCCACGACGGTGTCGTTACTGTCGAGGACGAACGTGGGGTCCTCGATGGCCTCGACAGCCGTCTCGGTCGCGAGATGGGGGGCGACGGGGGCCTCGCTGAAGGCGTCGAACTCCAGGATAGCGACGGCGGCCAGCCCACTCGAGATTGCAAACGTCAGCGGGGTGAGGCTGAACACCACCGGACCGGCCAGCTCCGTCGTATTGAGAACGCTCGCTACCTGTGGCACGGCGCCGGCACCGAGCAGCGCTATCGCTCGGTTCTGATAGAGGGCACGCTGGTCCACGATGAACTCCACCAGCAGGACGAGGCTACTCGTGACGAGGAGCCACGCGTAGACCGCAAACAGCCAGTAGATGGGTCCGAAATCGGCGACTACGACGTTCAGTCCTGCGTAGTTCTGCACGACGAAATTCGGCCTGACGAGTCGCTCGAACGAACTGGCGACCGAGACGAGTGATAGCGCCGGTGGGATGGCTAGTCCAGCCACCCTGTCTCTGGTGATGTACTGCCCGCGGCCGGTGTACTCCACGACGAACAATGTCCAGAGCAACGGAATGAAGACGGCGCCCGCCCACTCTAAGCGGGCGAACACCTCCGTCAGCGCGACCGTCGGACTGAAAAGTTCCCCGGCGTAGCAGAGCAACCAGTAGAGTTCCAGGACCGAGGCGACCAGCAGTGATCTCGTACCGGGAATCGACTGGTTTTGCCCGATGAGAACGGTCACCATGAGGACGACGAGGACCGACGCGAACAGTCCAATCAAAAAGACGGCTGCACTCACGGTTCTGCCTCAGAGTTCATGTCTGCATGTTTAAATTTTTCGCGATTTGGGGAGATTCTATCGGCGTCGCTCCTGCGCCTACTGGTGGCGCACCCAGTGGTTGCTTGTCGGCGGGTCGTACCGTTACGTCGCGCCTGCTCTGCGGTTCCCTGCTCTGCGGTTCCCTGCTCTGCGGTTCCCTGCGCTCCGGCTCCCTGCGCTCGCCGGTTCGCTTCGAGACCTCCGGCTGATCGGTCTCGCCACGCTCGCCGCTTCGCTTCGAGAGGTGACAGCTTTCCGACGGTCAGCTGTCACCCCTGGCTTGCTCCACGGCTCACTACCGTTCGCCGTTCCGCCGAGGGATGATTCGTTCGCTGGCGCTCACGAATCACCCCTCGCTACCTCGAACATCTCGATTGCCTCCTCCCGCCGCTCGCTGTGGTCGACGATGGGGTCCGGATAGTCGGGCGCCGCACTCCGCCGCTGGGTCAGCGAGGCCTCGTGCCATTCGTGGATTATCTCGGCGCCAGCGTCGCGCAGTTCGGGCACGTAGCGCTTGATGTACTCGGCGTCGGGGTCGTAGCGCTCCCCCTGTGTCATCGGGTTGAAGATGCGGAAGTACGGCTGTGCGTCGGTCCCGGTGGAGGCGGCCCACTGCCAGCCGCCGTTGTCGTTTCCGGTGTCGTGGTCGACCAGCTTCTCGCGGAACCAGTCGTACCCCTCCCGCCAGTCGATGAGCAGGTCCTTCGTGAGAAACGAGGCGACGATCATGCGCACACGGTTGTGCATGAACGCCTCTTCGCGGAGCTGGCGCATCCCGGCGTCGACGATGGGGTAGCCCGTCTCGCCGTCCTTCCAGGCCTGGAGGGCCTCTGGGTCGTCGTTCCACTGAATCGGGCGCTCGTAGGCCTTGTAGTTCTCGGTGACGACGTTCGGGTTCGCGAAGAGGACCTGGGTGTAGAACTCCCGCCAGGCGAGCTGGGACTGGAACTCCGCGACCGACTCGTCGCGCTCGCTGCCAGGCTCGACGGCGCTCCGTGCTTCGGCGGTCCCCTCGTACACCTCGCGGATACCGATGGTGCCGTATTTGAGGTGGGCCGACAGGCGCGAGGTGCACTCCTCGGCCGGGTAGTCCCGGCGGTCGTCGTAGCGGTAGATTCCGTCGTCGAGGAACGCATCGAGGAGTTCGCGAGCGGGTTCGGTCCCGGCCGGTGGGATATCGGCCTCGGGCTCGTCGAATCCCAGTTCCTCCAGCGTCGGGAGGGGAGTGTCGTCGTCGACCTCGGCCAGCGCGCCGGCGGCGGGCGGGTCGTAGGGAACCTGCTTCTCTCGGTCCTGCCACTTCCGGCCGAAGTAGGTGAAGACGCTGTAGGGGTCGCCGTCGTTGGTCGTAATCTCGCCCGGCTCGTGGCAGACGGCGTTCTGGACGGCCTCGCGGGCCACGTCGGCCCCGTCCAGCGCCCGCCGGACCGCAGCGTCGCGCTCGCGTGCGAGTCCGGAGTAGTCCTTGCCCCAGGTGACCCGGTCGGCGCCGTACTCGGTCGCCAGGTCGGGCAGCACCTCGCGGGGGTCCCCGTGGGTGACGACGAGGTCGCTGTCGCGCTCGCGGTACCACGCTCGCAACCGTTCGAGGGCGTCTAGCATGAACGAGACCCGCGGCGGGCCGGCGTGGGCGAGCACGTCGCTGTCGAAGACGAACACCGGAAGTACGGGGTCGTCGGCGCTCGCGCGGGCCAGTCCCGCGTTGTCCGCCGCACGGAGGTCCCGCCGGTGCCAGTGCAGGTACATATCGGGTTCTGGGACTGGGCGCTGAAAAAGACGCACCCAACGCCGTCAGCAACGTTTTGGTCACGCGGGCAGACTTCGGTGGTATGACCGAGGACGCGGTACGGCTGACTATCGACGACGGGGTGGCTACGGTCACACTGAATCGGCCGGACGAGCGCAACGCCCTGGCCGAACCGACGGCCGCGCGGCTCGTCGAACGGTTCGAGGCCGTCGCCGACACCGACGCCCGCTGTGTCCTCGTCCGCGGGGCCGGCTCAGCGTTCTGTGCGGGCGGCGACGTGGCCGCGATGGTCGACGGCGTGGACAGCGACCGCCCGCCGACCGAGCGCGTGGGGACCATCGAGACCATCAACGAAGCCGTCGAAGCGGTTCACGACTGCCGGCTCCCGGTCGTCGCCGCCATCGACGGGCCGGCCTTTGGCGCCGGCGCGGGGCTGGCGCTGGCGTGTGATATCCAGCTGGCCAGCCCCGACGCGAAAATCGGCTTCGGGTCCCGTCGACTCGGGCTGCCGATCGACGCAGGCGTCTCCTACTTCCTGCCCAGAGTCGTCGGCCCGAACAAAGCCAAGGAGCTGGTGTTCACCGGCGAACTGCTCGACGCCGACACGGCCCGCGAACTGGGCGTCTTCACCCGGCTGTTCGAGCGCGACTCCTTCGAAGCGGGCGTCGAGAACCTCGTCGAGACCATCGCCGAAGGACCGACTGTGGCGCTCTCACAGGCCAAACAGCTCATCGACCGCGGCGCGACGTCGACCCTCGACGGGGCCATGGAGCGCGAAGCGGCCGCCCAGGGGCTGGCCGTGACCACCGACGACCACGCGGAGGGGGCGGCGGCGTTCATCGAGCAACGCGAACCGGACTTTTCGGGCCACTAGTGTGGCCACTGGGCGGCTGGGTAACCGGGAGAAGTCGATATACCTACAGCTTGCTCTCGGCGTCCTCGGCCAGTTCCTTCATGCGCTTGCCGACCCGGCCCGCGTCCGAGAACTCGTCTTCGCTCATCGCCGTCGCCAGCGCGTTGCCGAGGACGAAGACTGCGTGTTTGTGCTCGCTCTTCGATTTGTGGACGTCCGAAGGACGGACGTCGAGTTCGCCGTAGGGGTCGAACAGCCCCGGGTCGACGGTGTCCATCTCGTCACGGAAGAACTCCATGATGGTCACCATCTGTTCGTGTAACTCGAGCAGCTCGTCTTTGTGCATGGTTGTCCAAGCTATTCGGTCCGACCCGTATAAGAATTGCCCGAGACGGTGTACCAGACTGACAAGTCGGCGTGTTGTTCGCAACTACGCTGCCGTCGGGCGGCGCCCGACTGCCTGCGGGACCTGCGGTCCCGCACCGCTCGCAGTTCGAGGGAGCTCACGCAGTGCTCTCCTGTTTCAGAACACGTACTCGTCGTCGTGGCCCATCATCCCGTCTTCTTCTTCGAAGCCCGGTTCTTCGTCTTCGTCCGTCGGCCCGGAGGTCTTGTACGCCTTCAGACCGGTCGCCAGGAGGTCCTCGATGGCCTCCTCACGATTGAGGAACTCGCCCTGCTCGACCAGCTGAGCGATCTGCATTTCGAGGTGCTCAGGGATGTTGATCTCTACCTTTGGCATCGCAACGTTGGCACCTTTGAGCAAGGTATATTTAAACCTGGCGGGGGTAGGCGCTGGTCGTTCGAACGGTAGATTCGGCCTGTCTGGCCGACCTACACCGAAAGTCCCGGCTACTCCGACGGTTGCCGAGCCTGCCCCCGACGGCCACCCCGTCAGAGAGGGTTCATACCGGCAGTTGTCCCGGGTTCGGGAGTGCTGTCGACATCGACCCCGGCGCTGTCTCCAGCCGACCTACAACGACACTGATAGTCAGGCTCAAAGGGGCCCACTCCTAAAGGCGAGGTGATGGAACCACTGCGTGGTGCGCAGTCGACGGTCGGTGAGACGACGGTCGTCACGCGCGGGTGCCGACTCGGTTCGGGCGCGGTCCGGACTGTCCTGGAAGCCGAGAGACGACCACGCTTTGGCTGGTCGACACCGACGGAATCGATAGCGGCCGCCGGTGCCGCCGCGACCGTGACCGCCGAAGGTGCCTCGCGGTTCGACGACGTGCGCGGGGCGGCCGCGGCGCTTTTCGACACGTGTGAGACGCCGACCGGCGGGCTCCCGAGCGTGGCCCGACCGCGGCTGTACGGCGGGTTCGCGTTCCACGACGGGGACCACGACGGCGAGGATTCGCCGTGGGACGAGTTCCCGGGTGCGGCCTTCTTCCTCCCGGAGGTCCAGGTAACCGAACGTGACGGCAGCCGCTGGCTCACGACCGCGGCGGCCGGCGACGACGCGGCCGACCGGGCCGAGGCTCGGCTCGCCACGTGGAAAGACCGGCTGGCCGACGAGCCGGCGGTCAACGCCAAACGCAGACCCGGTATCGTCGCCCGCGAGCGAGAGCCCTCCCAGGGGGCCTGGCGCGACCAGGTCGGCCGGGCGCTCGAAAGCGTCGAGGCGGGGACCCTCCAGAAGGTCGTCCTCGCGCAGGCGCTCCGGGTCAGTCTCCAGTCCGAGCTCTCGGTGCCGGACGTCTTCGCCCGGCTGGCCGACACCTACCCGGACTGCTACCGGTTCATGTTCTCCCCGACCGACGGCGCCACGTTCTACGGTGCGACGCCCGAGCGGCTCGTCTCCCTTCGCGGTCGCACCGTCAGGACCGAAGCCCTCGCCGGCTCGACCGGTCGGGGAGACACCCCAGCTGAGGACGAGTGGCTGGCCACGGAGCTGCTCGACAGCACCAAGGACATCCACGAACACGAAATTGTCGCGGAGGCCATCCGCGACCAGCTGGAACCCTTTGCCGCCTCGGTCCGCATCGGCGACCGTACCATTCGACGGCTGGCGACGGTCCAGCATCTGCGGACCTCGATAACGGCCGAACTCGCAGACGACGAGCACGTCCTCTCGCTCGTGGACGCCCTGCATCCGACGCCCGCCGTCGGCGGCCTGCCGCCCGACGAGGCCTTGCGGACCATCCGCGAGACGGAGGCGTTCGACCGTGGCTGGTACGCCGCGCCCATCGGGTGGCTGGACGCGGCCGGCAACGGGACCTTCGCCGTCGGCATCCGGTCCGCGGTGGCTACCGGACGGACGGCGACGCTCTTTGCCGGCGCGGGGATCGTCGCCGACAGCGACCCCGACCGCGAGTGGGACGAAGTGCAACTGAAATACCGGCCGATGCTCGACGAACTCGAATGAGCTACCCGAACGTCAACACTCTCTGGGCCGAGACGCTGGTAGAAGAACTGGTCGCCGGCGGGGTCGAAGCGGTGTGTGTCTCGCCGGGCAGTCGCTCGACGCCGCTCACCGTTGCCTGTGCCGAACACACCGACCTGCGCGTCTATTCACACCTCGACGAACGCTCTTCGGCCTTCTTCGCACTGGGGCGGGCGAAACGGACTGGCGAGCCGACGCCGCTCGTCTGTACCTCGGGGACTGCGGCCGCGAACTTCCACCCCGCAGTCATCGAGGCCAGCCAGTCCGGGGTGCCGATGCTCGTCCTCACCGCAGACCGGCCGCCGGAACTCACCGATAGCGGGGCCAACCAGACTATCGATCAGGAGAAACTGTACGGCGACGCCGTCCGCTGGTACCGCGATATGCCCGAGCCGGCGGCCGAGCCGCGCAAGGTGCGGATGTTGCGAACCACTGTCGCGCGGGCGCTCGCCAACAGTACCGGCAGCGACCCCGGTCCGGTCCATCTGAACTGTCGGTTCCGCAAGCCGCTGGAGCCGACGCCGGTACCCGACGACCACCCCGAGGGCGTCCCCGAGAACTGGGCCGGCGGCGACCCGCTCGCCGCCGAGGGCCGCGACGGCCCGTTCGTCACGACCGCCCAGGGCGCCGGCCGACTCGACGACGCCGACCTGTCACGCGTCGTTTCGCCGGTCGAGGCCGCCGACCGCGGCCTCGTCGTCGCAGGGCCGGCGGACGGGGGGCTGGGGTCCGACGCGCTGGGGGCGCTGGCCGACGCGACGGGGTTCCCCGTCCTCGCGGACCCCCTCTCGAATCTCCGCTCTGGCTCCCACGTCGCCGACCACCCCGTCCTCGGCGGCTACGACGCGTATCTGGGGACCGACGCCGTCGCCGACTGGCCCGACCCCGACGTAGTACTGCGCTTTGGCGCCTCGCCGACCTCGAAGCCCCTGCGCCAGTACCTCCGAGACGCCGACTGTCGGCAGTTCGTCGTCGCCCCCAGCGGCCGCTGGACGGAGGCGACCTTCACCGCCAGCGACCTGCTGGTCGCGGACCCTGACGAGACGGCGAGAGATATCGCCGAGCGGGTGGCCGAACCGGGTGACCCCGCGTGGGCCGACCGCTTCCGGCGTGCCGACCAGACTCACTGGGACACAGTCACGGACGCACTGGACGGGGCCTACTGGGAGGGCGGTGTGCTGGCCGACGTGACACGGCTGGCCCCCGACCCGGCGACGCTGTTCGTCTCGAACAGTATGCCCGTCCGCGACCTGGACCGCTTTGGCGAGCCGCGGACGGCCGACCACACGGTGCTAGGGAACCGCGGCGCGAGCGGTATCGACGGCATCACGTCGACGGCACTGGGGGCGGGCAGTGCCACCGAGGACCCGCTCGTGCTCGTCACCGGTGACCTGGCGTACTACCACGACATGAACGGGTTGCTCGCGCTCGCTCGCTGTGGCGTCGACGCCACTATCGTCCTCGTCGACAACGACGGCGGCGGCATCTTCCATATGCTCCCCATCGAGGACCACGAGACCTTCGAGTCCCAGTTCAAGACGCCACACGGGCTGGACTTCGAGCCCACCGGCGAGCTCTATGGGCTGGCGTTCGAACGCCTCGAGAGTCGCGAGGCGTTCGTCGACGCGTTCGAGCGCTCCGCGGGCAGCGGTGGGACCCAGGTGCTGTCGGTCGCCTTCGACGCCGCGGACAGCCACGCCCGACGTGACGCACTCCAGGACCGACTCGTCGACGCGTTCTAGTACCGCAGGGCCGCAGCCGTCAGTACCGAGAAGCCAAAGGGGAGGACGGTGCCTAACAGTACGACGAGCCCGACGGGCGAGACGTAACCGACACCGAACAGCCCCAGCCCGACGATACTAATGGCGCTCCAGCCGCCAAAGAGCAACACCGCCACGCGTGGCATCGACTGGAGATACATTATCGTCAACAGCGTACACGCGCTGAGTATCACGTTGACAAATGGCGGGAACGCGGGGAGGAGGGCCGAAAACAACAGCACGGGGTAGAGCGCGAAGAAGAGACCAAGTAGTGTGAGTTGTCGGCCCTGGGGCAACAGGGGCCCGTGGCTGGTCGACGTGGAGACGTTCTCGCGGACGCTGTAGGTGCTGCCACTCGCCGTTGCGCTGGTCGTGTCGGTGGCCGCTGTCCGGCGTCCGCCGGTCGGTGTCGTCTCGTAGTCGCTGGTACTCCTGGTCGTACTCGTCGAGGCAGACGCCGACGCGGTGTCTGCGTCGTCGGTCCCGGTCCGCCCTTCCTGGGCGGTCTCACGACGCCGCTGTCGGGCGTCCCGGGCCTTTCGGCGCTCCTGGCTGACGCGCTCGCTGGCCCGCTGTTCCCGTCGAGCGCGGCTCTGGCTCGTACCACCGCTGGTCCCGGTGTCGCTCGAACGGGCGTCGCTGTCAGTGTCGCGACCGCTCGTCTCGGTCGCCGCGTCCCTCGCAGCAGCCGCGCCGTCCCCGACGTAGGCCTCGTGACCCAGGCGGTCGTAGCGCGCCCGCTCGTCCTCGTCGACGAGCACGTCGCGGGCTTCGATGAGCGTCTTCGTGGCCTGGCCCGCGTCGTCGTCGTCGCTGACGTCGGGATGGGTCTCCTTGAGCCGCTCCCGGTAGGCGGACTCTATCTCGTCGGTCGTCGCGTCCTCGGCGACGCCGAGCACGTCGTAGAAGCTCTCGGTCATGAGGGGCGGCGTTGGTACGTAGTCGGCAACATCTCAGTATAAAACCTCGTGACCAATTATCAGTCCCTGGTGAACTCGTCTCTCGTCGGTCCGTCGGTACTCCGGTCGGCCATCAGCTCCAGCGCCGTCGCGATTCGGCCCAGCCGCACGACGGCGAGGTAAAACAGATAGAAGAACCAGAACCCGAGGACGAGGAGGAGGCCAAGCAGTATCTGCTGGAGGATAAACACGCTGTACAGCAACACGAGAACGGAGACCAGCGCGAGCGCGGCCATCGGACCGGGGCGCTTGAGCGGGGCGGACATAGTTTCATATATGGAACAGGTAGACAAAACATTTCTGACAACGCTTTTCCCGTTCTCGGCCCGCAACGGAGGTATGGTCTCAGAGATTTTCGACCCGGAGCGCTGGGACGCCGTCGACCGATTTGACTTCACCGACATCACCTACCACCGCTCGACAGAGACAGGCGTGGTGCGCATCGCCTTCGACCGGCCGGAAAAGCGCAACGCCTTCCGCCCCGAGACGGTGGACGAACTTTCGACGGCACTGGACCACGCCAAGCGGCTCACCGACGTGGGCTGTGTCATCATCACCGGCAACGGCCCCTCCGAGAAGGACGGCGGCTGGGCGTTTTGCTCGGGCGGCGACCAGTCGATTCGGGGCGAGAGCGGGTACGAGTACGAGGCAGATGCCGATATCGGTGACCCAGATGCGCCGGAGAACGTCGGTCGCCTCCACATCCTGGAGGTCCAGCGCCAGATTCGCCACATTCCCAAACCAGTCGTCGCCGTCGTCCCGGGGTGGGCCGTCGGCGGCGGCCACTCGCTGCACGTGGTCTGTGACCTGACGCTGGCCAGCGAGGAACACGCGAAGTTCCTCCAGACCGACCCCGACGTGGGGAGTTTCGACGGTGGCTTTGGCTCGGCGTATCTCGCCCGCCAGATCGGCCAGAAGAAGGCCCGCGAGGTGTTCTTCCTCGGGAAGACGTATTCGGCCGAGGAGGCTGCGGACATGGGGATGGTCAACGAAGTCGTCCCCCACGAGGAACTCGAAGCGACGGCCATCGAGTGGGCCGAGCGGATGATGGAGAAATCGCCCACGGCGATGCGGATGCTGAAGTACGCCTTCAACCTCGACTCGGACGGGATGGTCGGCCAGCAGGTCTTCGCCGGGGAGGCGACCCGACTCGCCTACATGACCGAGGAGGCCCAGGAAGGTCGGGACGCGTTCAACGAGGGACGAGAGCCGGATTTCAGCGACGAACCCTGGCACTACTGATACTGGTGGCTGTATGGACGTGGGGATAACGAGCTCAGAGTAGTACCCTGGGCGTGGACGATTCCAGACCCGCTTGACTGTAGCTGCCTCTCTGGAGCTTTCTTTCGTGAAAAACTATGGCATTTATCCTCCTCACACTGTCTCGTGCTACTGTGTTCCAAATGACCGACTCCAGTAAACGAGCAACTGCGGGCGAACAATGAGTCAACTACTCACAGACGAGACGGCCATCGTGACGGGCGGGGCAAGTGGCATCGGCCGGAACATCGCGTTGACGTTTGCCGATAACGGAGCCGATGTCGTCGTCGCCGACGTCCGGGAAACGCCACGAGAAGGTGGCGAGCCGACACACGAGCAAATTACGACCGAGACCGACCGAACGGCGGTCTTCGTCGAGTGCGATGTGACCGAGCGAGCGGATGTAGAAGCCGCTGTCGACGCTGCCGACAAGCTCGGCGGCCTCGACATCATGGTCAACAACGCAGGCATTCACAGTGAGACCCCGTTCCTCGAGATTACGGAAGCGGAATACGACCAGCTCATGGACGTTAACGTCAAAGGCACCTTTTTCGGGGCGCAGGTCGCTGGCGAACGACTAATCGAAAACGACGAGGGCGGGACGATCATCAACATGGCGAGCCTCGCGGCAGATAGCGGGGCCGCTTACCAGACGATATACAGTGCTTCGAAAGGGGCAGTGAAATCACTGACCTACGCGCTGGCTGACTACTTCGGTGGCCACGGGGTTCGCGTCAACGCTATCAAACCAAGTTTCACCGAGACACAGATGTTAGCTCAGGGGGGAATGGGAGAAGGTGAAGCCGGCAAACGACTCCAGGAGGCAATGCTGGGTGGGACACCCGCCGGTCGCTTCGGCCAACCCGATGAAATCGCGGATGTGGCGCTGTTTCTCGCCAGTGATATGAGTTCCTACGTCAACGGTGAGTCGATCCTGGTCGATGGGGGTCTCGGGAATACCTAGTCGCCGTCAGTCTGATTGGGGCAGGCCCGGCCCTGCTATAGCTCACCCCTCCCCTATCATCCGGTCTTCCTCGTCCCACTCGCGCTGGCGCAGTTCGTACTTCTGGACCTTTCCGGTGGCCGTCGTCGGGAGCGACTCGACGAACTCGACCTTGCTGACCGCCTTGTAGGTCGCCAGATGCGCACGGGTGAACGAGACGAGTTCGTCCACGTCGGTCCCCGGCTCGTCGGGGTCGCCCGAGGTCGGGACGACGAACGCCTTCGGGGTCTCGCCCCACTCGCTGCTGGGGGCCGGGATGACCGCCACGTCCGCGACGGCGTCGTGTTCGTACAGCGTGTCCTCCAGCTCGATGCTGGAGATGTTCTCGCCGCCGGAGATGATGATGTCCTTCTTGCGGTCGCGGATAGCTATCATCCCGTTCTCGTCGACCGTCGCGAGGTCGCCGGTGTGGTAGTACCCCTCGATGCGGTCGGTGAACGCTTCCTCGGTCGCCTCGGGCTTGTTCCAGTAGCGGTCCATCACCTGGTTGCCCCGGACGACGACCTCGCCGAGCGTCGCGTCGTCTTCGGGGACGTCCGTCCCGTCTTCGTCGACAACGCGAACCTCCGTGCCGAGATAGCCCAGTCCCTGGCGCTTCTTCACGGCAAAGCGGGCGTCGCTCCCGTCCTCGAAGAACCGGCGCGCATCCGAGGTGGTGATGAGCGGTCCCGTCTCGGTCGCCCCGTAGACGTGTTTGAGATACCAGCCGAAGTCGTCCTCCACGGCGCGGATGACCGCCTCGGGCGGGGCGCTGCCGGCGGTGGCGATACGGACGTCACGGTCGCCGGTCGTCGCCACGTCGTGGCGCTCGTAGTAGTCGACCAGCATGTTGAGCACTGTCGGCGCGCCACAGAGGTACGTGACGTCTTCTGTGCGGATGGCCTCGAAGATGCCGCCGGCGTCCACCCCGCGCGTACAGACGTGTGTCGCGCCCATCCCCGTCACCGCGAAGATGTGTCCCCAGCCGTTGACGTGGAACATCGGGAGCGTCCAGAGGTAGACGTCGTCGTCGCGTATCTCCTGGTGGAGGCTCACGATGTAGGCGTGGAGCGTCTCGGTCCGGTGGGTCCGACAGACGCCTTTGGGGTCGCCCGTCGTCCCGGAGGTGTAGTTGATAGTGATGACGTCGTTCTCGTCCATCTTGGGTCGCTCGAACGTCTCGTCGGTGTCGACGAGTTCGTCGAAGGACTCCCAGTCGCCGTCGACGGCGTCGGTGTCGTTCGTCACGAACGTCTCCGTCGGGACCTCGTCTCGTACGGCTTCGATTTTCTCGGCGTGTTCGTAGTCGGCGTAGATGGCGTCGACGCCGGCGTCTTCGAGGATGTACTCGAAGTCGTCCGGGACCAGCCGGTAGTTCAGCGGCGTGTGGACCGCCCCGAGTTGCATGATGCCGTAGGCCGCTTCGAGGTGGTAGTGGGTGTTCGGGTCCAGCACGGCCACCCGGTCCCCCTTCTCGATGCCGCGGTCCGCGAGGGCCGCGGCGAACCCGTCGGCGCGGGCACCGAACTCGTCGTACGTGTACCGGTCGCCGGTCGTCGCGACGATGGCCTCCCTGTCGCCGTAGTATCGTCGCGCACGGTCGAGAAAGTCGGTCACGAGGAGTGGCTTTTCCATTGCAGAGATACGTACGAATAATCATTATATAATCTCTTTGTCTCGTCGGAGCGGCGGTGACGACTGCGGTCTGGCGTTACTCCGACGGCACCTCGGCGAGCGGCAGCGTCAGTTCGACTTCGGTCCCGCGGTCGGTCTCGCTGATACTGAACGTCCCGCCGCTGTTTGTCGCCATCCACCGGACGAACCACAGTCCGAGCCCCTGGGTGTGCTGGAGCTCGTCTTCGATGCCCGAGTTGAGCGCGTCCAGCTCCACCGCTTCCAGCCGGTCGCCGTCGTGGCAGACATAGATACTGACGGTCCCGTCCTCGGTATCGGCGGCCATCTCGACAACCACCTCGACGTCGGCCCCAGCAGTCGCGGCACGCTTAAGCAGCTCGCCCATTGCCAGCTCGTAGGAGTCGTGAGCCCTCGCCCACAGGGACTCGGGGATGTCGGCGACGATACGGACACCGTCGTGTTCAATACGGACCTCTTCGACTGCGTGCCCGGTCTCCTCGCCAACGTCGACTGGGCCGACGGCATCGTCCTCGGCCGGGTCTATGGTCCGCTTGAACCCGCGGGCCGTCTCGGCCAGTTCGAGCAGTTCCTCGCCGGCGCGCTCGATGGTCGTCGCCGCGTCGACGATTTCACCGTCCTCGCTCCGCTCGTTTATCCGGTCGACCTGTGCCAGCATCACCAGCAGCTTGTTTCGGAGGTTGTGTCGCAGGACGCGGTCGAGCACGGAGAGGCGCGACTCGCGCTCCCGGTCTTCGGTGATGTCACGACTCACGCAGACGACACCCTCGAACTCGGCCGTCGGCAGGACCGCCACCGTGGTCTGGAAGCGCCGGTGGCGGCCATCCTCGTCCTCGACTACGGTGCCGATGGTCATCTCCTCCCTGCCGGACTCCGCGAGATTCAGCACCGCGGCACCGAGCACTTCGGCGTGGTCCTCGCCGAACACCGTCTCCACGTGACTGCCCAGTATCTCGGCTTCCGTCTGTTGGCTGAACGCCGTGACCGCTTCGTTCACCAGGGTAAACTGGAGGTCGCTGTCGAGCGCGTAGATGGGGTCTCCGGCGGCATTGACGATCTCCTCGTAACGCTGGAGCGTCTGCGTCCGTTCGACGCGCTCGGTGACGTCCTCCTGAAATCCGACGAAGTGGGTCACCTCCCCCTCGCCGTACACCGGCGATATCTCCAGCGCGTTCCAGAACATCTCGCCGTTCTTTCGGTAATTCCGTAGCAGGACAGCCACGGGCCGTTCCTCGTCGATGGCTCTCCGTATCTCCCGGACGGGCTCGTCCTCGGTATCGGGCCCCTGCAGGAACCGGCAGTTCCGCCCGAGGGTCTCTGAGCGGTCGTAGCCCGTCATCTCGAGAAAGGCGTCGTTGACGTACCGGAGCTCCTGGTCGCCGTCGGCGTCGGCGATACTGATGCCAGTCTTCGCGTCGTCCATCGCGCGGGCGAAAAGCGCCAGCTGCTCGGACTGAGTGCGGGACCTGAGCAACGTCGAGATGCGGTGGCGGAATATCTGCTTCGAGGTGGGGACCGCGAGCACGTCGTCGATACTGTCCCAGTACGGCCGTGCGGCCTGTTCGGAGTCGCTCGGGCCCAGCACGAGCAGGACGGGGAGTCGGACCGAGCCGAGTTCGCTGCGTCGCTCCTCGATTGTGTCGACTATCCTCGGGAAGGAGGTCGTGTCTGCGACACAGAGGTCGAACTGTGGGAGCGGCTCCGACTGTTCGACGGTAACGACCTCGAGGTCCACCGAGTGCAGTTGCTCACTCAGCAGCGCCTGGTCGCGGGGGTTCCCGACATGCAACAGGACGCGGGGCGAACTGTTGAGCAGGCTCTCCGGCCCTTGGAACGACGAGTCGAACATCAGTCGGCCTGTTGTGTCGGGGTCCCGGTCAGCACCCCTCTGAGTTCCGAGAGCGTCTCCCCGATGTGGATGCCGTCGTCTTCGATACTGAACGCCCGAAGCGTGGCTTCGAACCCACCGAAGCGCTTCTTGAGGACGCCGATAGCCTTCCGTATCTCGCCACCGACCTCGATGTAGCGGATAAAGACGACGGTATCGGCGAGGTAGCTCACCTGCGAGTCCGACGCCTGGAAGGTTCCGGTCACCGACGAGAGCTCGTCAGTGAGCGCGACGGTGACGCCCATGTTCCGGAGATAGCGACAGAGCTTGTGGAGCTCCTCGCGCAGCTCCGCCTCGGGGTTCTGGAGGGCGAGCCTGTAGCCGGCGGTGCCATCGAGCAGGACGAACTCGACCCCTCGCTCTTCGACGCTCTCGCGGACCCGGTGGGCGAACTCGTCGGCGGAGATGCTCAGTGGCTCCACCTCGTGTACCTCCAGCGCCCCCTCCTCGATGAGAGCGGACACATCGAGGCCGATGGCGTTCGAGCGATGGCTGAAACTGTGTCGGGACTCCTCGAACAGGAACGCCGCCGCCGTCTCGCCGCGGCGGGCGCTCGCACGCGCCAGGGCTGTCCCGGTCGTGGATTTCCCGACGCCGGATGGCCCGCTGACCAGCGTGATGCTGCCGCGCTCGATGCCGCCCCCCAGCAGAGTGTCGAGGGCGTCGATGTCGGTCGAGAGCTGCTCGTAGCTGAACACCTGTTCGTGGTCGTCGGGGGCGAGGCTCGGGAACACTGACAGCCCGCGACCGCCGTCTATTCGCAGGCCGTGGCTGCCGCTCCGGAACCCAGACCCACGGAACTTTTCGACCTCGAGTTCACGGCCCCGGTCGGTACGGCGCATCGTTATCGAGCCGTCGGCCAGATACTGGAGGTCCTCGTCGGAGTGATCCGCAGTCGATTGGGTGGTAAAGAGCGTCGTGCTCCCGCGCTCTTTCATGTAGCTCATCATCGACGCCGCGGTCCGCTTGAACTGGAAGTCGTCGGGTGAGAGGTGGCGAAGCAGCGTGAGCGGGTCGATGAACACGCGGTCGGGGTCGTGGGTCTCGACGGTGTCCCCGATGCGGGAGACTATCTCGCTCGCCTCGACCTCGCCTGGTCCGAACACCGTGTAGTTGCCGTCGTCCATGAACTCGGTGGCCGAGGGACTCATATCCTCGATGATTACGTCGTCGAGGTCGAAACCGAGCGTGGCGGCGTTGGCCGCGATGTCTTTCGCCGTCTCCTCGAACGCAAAGTAGACGCTGGTCTCGTCGGCGTCGGTCCCGGCTGTCAGGAAGTGGTACCCGAGAATCGTCTTGCCCGTCCCGGAGTCGCCGCGGATACTGTAGGTACGCTCGTCGATGAACCCGCCGTCGAGAATCGCGTCGAGTCCGGATATCCCGGACGAGACCCGGGGGGACTGTCCCGAATTCATAGCCCTATTTCAGTATGATACGACAAAAGTGTAGTTCTTATATTACGTCAGAATACTGTGAACGTATCTGGCCCGCACGGCCTATCTCCCGGGTCGAACCACAGTCGATTTGAGGCACGGAACCTAATTTCGGCCAATGAGTACCGCGACGGTCTCGAAACGCAAGGCCTGGCTCATGGCCGCCAGGCCACAGACGCTGCCCGCCGGTGCCGCACCAGTCGTCGTCGGTGCGGGGCTGGCCGTCCACGCGGGGGTGTTCGAACCGCTCGTGGCGCTGGCGGCGCTGGTCGGGGCGCTGCTCATCCAGGTCGGGACGAACTTTGCGAACGACTACTACGACGCCGTCAAGGGTGCCGATACGGACGAGCGCGAGGGCTTCACCCGCGTCACCGCCGGCGGCCTCATCGAACCGGCGGCGGTCAAGCGGGCAATGGTACTGACCTACGCGCTGGCGGTCGTCGTCGGCGTCGCGCTCGTGGCCATCGGCGGTGTTCCCATCGTGGTCGTCGGCCTCTCGGGCATCGCCGCCGGTATCCTCTACACCGGTGGTCCGCTCCCGTACGGCTACCGCGGCCTGGGTGACCTCTTCGTGTTCGTCTACTTCGGACTGGTCGCCGTCACCGGCACCTACTACGTGCAGGCCGTGGCCAGCAACCCCGCGATCGGGACGTTCCCGACCACGCTACCACCCGGTACTGTCCCGGTAGACGCCGTGGTCGCGAGCCTCCCGGCCGCGGGGCTCTCGACGGCTATCCTCGTCGTCAACAACGTCCGGGACCGCGAGACGGACATGGCGGCGGGCAAGAAGACCCTCGCGGTGTATCTGGGCTATGGCCCGAGTCGCGTCGAGTTCCTCGCCCTCGTCGGGATGGCTTACGTCGTTCCGGTCCTGTTCGCGCTGGACCCGGCCTACGGTCTGGCGGCGCTGGCCCCGCTGCTGACGCTACCGCTCGCACTCGGAATCAGTCGGACCGTCCTCACCCGGACCGACGGCGAGGCGCTGAACCCGACACTCGAACGGGTCGGCCAGACGCTCTTTGCCCACTCGCTGCTGTTTGCCGCCGGGCTGGCACTCCCACAGTTGCTATGAAGACGACGCCGTTCTCGCTCCCGCTGTCCAGCCCACTCGCGACTGCCAGCGGGACTATCGAGGCTCGCGAGGGGGTCCTGGTCCGGTACGACCACCGAGGGGAGACCGGTATCGGCGAGGCGACACCGCTGCCCGGGTGGACCGAATCCCTGACTGACTGCCGCGCCGCTCTCGACACGGCCGCCGCCGCCGAAACCCAGGGCGGCCACACCGCCGCGATGCTCGAACTCGCGGCCGACAGCGTCCCCGCGGCGCGGCACGGCTTCGCGACCGCGCTGCTGGACGCCGACGCACGGGCCGACGGCGTCCCGCTCTATCGGTGGTTCGACGCCGACCGCCACTGCGAGACCGTCCCGGTCAACGCAACCGTCGGCGATAGCGACCCGGCAGACACGGCCGACGCGGTCGCCCGCGCGGTCGACCAGGGCTTTGACTGCTGCAAGCTGAAAGTCGGCGCCCGGAGCGTCGCGGCCGACGTCGAGCGGGTTCGCGCGGTCCGCGACCGAGTCGGCGACCACGTCAGGCTGCGGGCCGACGCCAACGGCGCGTGGAGCCGCGAGCAGGCGACACGGGCCTTCGACGCCGTCGCCGACCTCGGTGTCGACTACGTCGAACAGCCCCTCGCGGCCGAGGACCTTTCGGGACACGCCGACCTGCGGGGCGGGCCAGTCGGTGTCGCGCTGGACGAATCGCTGATACACCGGCGGGCCGACGCCGTCCTCTCGGCAGACGCCGCGGACGTGCTGATACTGAAACCGATGGTACTGGGCGGGCCTGGCAACGCCCACACGCTGGCGCTGCGGGCCCGCGAGCAGGGCATCGAGCCGGTCGTGACGACCACCATCGACGGGGTCGTCGCCCGGCTGGCGGCGCTGCACGTCGCCGCCGCCGTCCCCGATATCGGTCCCTGCGGGCTGACCACGGGCGACCGGCTGGCGCGTGACCTCGCACCGGATCCGACGACGGTCGCCGACGGCGAGATGACTGTCCCCCAGCGTGACGGACTCGGAGTCGACCCGGACGAGGTGACGCCGGATGCGTGAGCCGGTCGACTGGCCGACCCAGGACCTGGTGGCCCACCGCGCCGGGACGACGCCAGAGCGAACGGCTATCGTGGACGCCGACAGCGGTGGCGAGCGAACCTACCGCGAACTCGATGCCGCCGTCGACTCGGTCGCGGCCGCGTTCGACGCCGTCTGTGCGTCCGCTGGCGGCCGCGTCGCCGCACTGGTCGACACCCGGCCGGCGGTCGCGGAGCTGCTCTACGCCGCGTTGCGCACCGGACGGACCTTCGTGCCACTGAACGTCGACCTCGACGCCGATACGCTCGCGGCGCAGCTCGACCGCGTCGACGCCGGCCTGCTGGTGTGTGAGCGCGAGACCGAGTCGCTGGCGGACGAAATCGCCGACTGTTCGGTCGTCTCAGTCGACGAGCCCGCCTCGGCGGCCGTCGAGCCGCTCGACCACCAGGCCCCGACGGCCGACGTGACGCCGGCGGAGCTATCGCGTGAGACGACCGCGCTGATGCTGTTCACCAGCGGAACGACGAGCGAGCCGAAAGGCGTCCGCCTGACGCTGGGGAATCTCGTCGCGAGCGCGACGGCCTCGGCGTTCCGGCTCGGCGTGCTCCCGTCGGACCGGTGGCTGGTCTGTCTCCCGACCTACCACATGGGTGGCCTGGCACCGTTTCTCCGGTCGGCGCTGTACGGGACGGCGGTCGTCGTCCAGCGACAGTTCGAGCCGGCCGAGACGGCCCGCGTCGTTGACGAGCACGACGTCACCGGTGTCTCGCTCGTCCCGACGATGGGCAAGCGACTCGTCGACACCGGCTGGGCCCCCCACGACGGGCTCCGGGCCGTCCTGCTGGGCGGTGGGCCGGCGGACCCCGACCTCATCGAGCGTGCACTGGCCCGGGATATCCCGGTCTGTCCGACCTACGGGATGACCGAGACCGCCTCGCAGATTGCGACCGCCTTGCCGGCCACGGCGGGCGAGTACCGCGACACGGTCGGCCAGCCCCTCGTCAACACGACCGTGACCGTCGTGGCCGACGGCGAGCCCTGTGGGCCGGGCGAAATCGGCGAACTGGTAGTCGAGGGCCCGACGGTGACGCCGGGGTATCTCGACGCCGACGCGACCGAAGCCGCGTTCGGCGAGTACGGCTTCCACACCGGCGACCGCGGCTACCGCGATGAGGACGGTCGACTCTGGGTCGTCGGCCGCGCGGACGACCGCATCGTCACCGGCGGCGAGAACGTCGAGGCCGGGGTCGTTGCAGCCACAATCAGGGACTTTCCTGGCGTCGAGGACGCCGCCGTCGTCGGGCTGCCCGACGAGGAGTGGGGCCAGCGCGTCGTGGCACTGGTGGCCGGCGACACCGACCCGGAGGAAGTCAGGGCCCACTGCCGGGCCGAACTCGCCCCTTACGAGGTCCCGAAAACAGTTCGGGTGGTCGACGCCCTGCCGCGAACGCCCTCGGGGACCGTCGACCGGGACGCGGTGCGTAATCGACTACAGGAGCGCTATGACTCGGGGTCGTAGCTGAAGATGTCCTCTATCGAGCAGTCGAAGTAGTGTGCCAGCTTGAAGCCGAGTTCCATGCTCGGGTCGTAACGCCCGCGTTCGATGGCGTTGATGGTCTGTCTGGCCACGTCTATCTCGTCGGCGAGCTCCTGCTGGGTGACACCAGCTTTCGCCCGCCACACTTTGAGGTCGTTGTCCATCTCACATCCGGGATTCGTACAGTCCCAGCGAGGTCACCAGGGTGATTGTGCCGACGAGCGTCACCGCTATCGCGATCACGTTCCCAGTCGGCTCCCAGGGCCGGTACTGTGACGAAATGAGGAAAATTACGAGAAGGGGAAGCACGGCGAACCAGGCGTTTCGTGCAGCCTTCGCCTCAATCTCTCTCGCCCGTTCGTCGACGCGGCCCAGTCCCCACACGCTGAACGTTCCGTCGGAGCGGACATACATGAGAAGTATCGGTCCGAAGATCAGGCCGATACCTCCGGTCGTCACCGCGAGTGCGAGTTCCCAGGGCCGGAGCGTCGCCGACCAGATGGTCACCACCACACCCAGCATCGAGAGGCCGAGCAGCGCGTTCTGTGACCTGTCGTCGGTCATGGTTCGAGCAGTCGAGTCGTCGGCTCGCCGCCGAACAGGTGTTGCTGTACGTTCATATCGACACATGGTGATACACAGACAGAATGTAAAAAGGCTTTTCCATAATGTCGTCTTTTGCAGACATACCGGTCGCTGTCGGTGTCTCACCACACGGTTTTTGCCCCCGAGCGCCTACCCCGTTCCGTGTGTACCATCGTCCTCGCCTGGCAGGTGTTCGACGACGCGCCGGTCGCGTTCGCGGCCAACCGTGACGAACTGCTCGACCGACCGTCCGAGCCACCCGAGCGCCGCCAGTGGGGCGCCGAGGTCGTCGCGCCGGCCGACGCCGAGGCGGAGGGGACCTGGGAGGGATACAACGAACACGGCCTGCTCGTCGCCGTCACCAACCGCTGGGTCGACGCCGACCTCGCCGGCGAGCGCTCGCGCGGTCTGCTCGTCCGGGACTGCCTGAGTCACGAGAGCGCCGAGGACGCCGCCCGCGCCGTCGAGGGTGCGGTCCGCGAAGCGGAGTACGCCGGCTTCAACCTCCTGCTGGCCGACGAGAACGCCGCCGTCCTGCTGGAGTGGGACGGCCAGCTCGCGGTGCGGAACCTCCAGCCCGGCGTCCACGTGGTCGTCAACGTCGGTGCCGACGGCGACTACCGGATTCCGCAGTTCCGCGCCGACGCTGCCGAGGGGCAGGCGACCAACGCCGACCGCCTGCGCGAAGTAATGCAGGTCGAACCCGGCGAGGGCGTCGACTCGTGGCTCGACCGTGCGGGCGAGACTATCGCCGACCACGACTACGGCGTCTGTGTCCACGGCGACGGGTTCGGGACCCGGTCGTCCTCGCTCATCACAGTCAGTGAGACCTCCTGCTACGAGTTCGCCGACGGTCCGCCCTGCAAGACCGACTATCGTGCAGTGGAAGGCCAGATTTAAGCGGCCGACCGGCGGACGTAGTAGTATATGAGTTCGGCAACGTCGGAGGCGGACCTCTCTGAGGACGAACGGGCCGGATTGGAGCTTATCCGCGAGTCCGGCGGCATCCATCAGAGCGACTTCTGGAAGGACCTGGACGTCTCCTCCCGGAAGGGCAGTCGTATCGTCGAGTCCCTCTTCGAGAAGGGGCTCATCCAGCGCGAGGACACGGTCTACGAGGGCCACAACACCTACTTCCTCACGCCCGCGGCCCGGGACCTCGACTTCTCGCTTTTGATGGCCGGCGACCAGCTCTCCCCCTTTATCGGCGACGAGGAGGTCGATCCACACGACGACACCTTCTCCCAGTGGGTCATGACGCTGGCCTACGAAGACGGATAACGGCGTACTCCCCGACACCGCGATTCGCGTCGCTTACTCGCCGCTTCGGACAGTCACTCGTCCCAGTACAGCCGCTCGACTCGCAGAAAGGGAAAAAGCCGCCGTGGAATCAGTCTTCGAGCGCGTCGGCGATACGGTCCAGCGTCCGTCGCATATCGTGGACCTCGTCGCGGAGCTTCCGCATCTCTCGGACCATCTCCTCGTTGTCGCTGCCGCCTTCCTGTGCCTGACCGGGGCCAGCGCCGGGACCCCCACCCATGCCGCCGGGGCCGCCGCCCATCATACCGCCCATCATCTGGGCGAAGGGGTTGCCGCCGCCGCCGCCCATGCCGCCGGGGCCGCCACCGCCGCCCATCATCTCTTCCATGCGCTCTTCGCGGCTCATCCCCTCGCCGTCACCCTCGCCTTCCTCGGCGCGCTTCTGTCGGATCTCCTCGACGCGCTCGCGGAAGGACTTCTCTTCCTCGCCGTTCTCGCTCGATTCGGCCGACTCGTCCGCGTTCTCAGATTCGTCGTCTGCCATGTGCCCGGGTTCGACTGGCCGGATGAAAAGGGTTGTCGTGTCAGGTCAGGCGGCGGACCAGTCCGGAGAGTCCGATAACACAGGAGAGCAACACGGCGAGGTTGAACGCGGCCATGAACAGCGGCTGGTAGCGGTGAGTGATGAAGGTCTCGACAGTCGCCGACACGGCGATGTAGAGCCGCACCGTCGCGAGCAGCGCCACGAGGACGAGCAGCGCGAACGCCGTCCACTGCGCGTAGCGGACCATCCGCCTGGCGGTGTCCGCGCTGTCCTCGTCGGTCCACGAGGTCGCGGACTGTTCGTCTACCGGTTCGTCGGTCGTGGCGGTTGGGTCGTCGGTCATGTCTGTCTCCGGATGCCTACGAGTGCGGCGAGCGCCAGCGCGACGAGCGCGACACCGACGGTGAACCCGGGGCCGCTGCCGCCGACCGCCGTCGCTTCCTCGTCGCCGCGGTCCCGTCGGTCCGCGTCCTCGGTGCGCTGGACGAAATCGTCCGACTGGAAGCCGGTCTCGGTCGTGGTCCGGTTCTCACCGATTGTCTCGGTCGGGTCGAGGTCGGCGGCCGACTGCTCGGTCTCGACGATGACGCCGTCGGCGCTGAGGATGCCGACGAGCCAGTAGTCGTAGCCGTCCGGCACGGTGAGCTCGGTGCTAACGGTCCGGGTGCGGCCGGAACGTATCTCACCGACCGTGACGGTCGCCGAGTCGGCGATGACGTTCGAATCGGCCTGTCTGGCTCGAATCCGAAGGTCGACGCCGCCGGTTGTCTCGTCGCCGGTGTTGGTGAGGTCGGTGGTGACGTTGAGCGTCGACTCGTTGTCCCGCACGTCGACGATGCGGTAGGTAATCGCCTCCAGCTCCGCGCCGCTGTCACCGAAGTCGTGGAATCCGATCGACGAGCGAGCCGACTGGGGCACGAGCGCGTCGAGATTCGAGACCGTCCCGGTGTGGGTCGTCTCCCGGCGCCCGTCCGCGTACACTTCGGTCTCGATTCGGTAGCTGCCCTCGCGTGCCACGGTGAGGTTCGTCGTGTACGGCACGTCCCGGTCGCCGTCGATATTGCCGAGCGAGAGCTGCTCGGTCGTTTCCACGAGCCCGGTCTCGGTGTCGATGGCCCGCGTCTCGACGGTGACGTTCTCGGCCGTCCCGCCGCGGTGTGCCAGCCGCGCTGACAGCGAGAGCGTGACGCTCTCGCCGCCCACGTCGGTGGCTTCGATGTACGGCTGTTGCATCGTCAGCCGGCTGTCTCGCAGGTCTTCGGGCGGACCGGCCAGGGCGCCCGGGACCGCGACGGCACCGACCACCATCGTCAGGGCAACGGCACAGACGGCTGCACCGAGGAGGGATTCACGTCGCACACCCCTGAGGGCGACGGCGCCCAATAAATGTCTTGTGCCTGAAACGTGGTGGGTTGAATTTACCCGAACGCGCCCAGGCTGGACTGGAGCTCCCGCTCCGTGGTGCCCTCGTCGAGTTCGTACCCCACCAGGTCCCGCAGGTCGACGGCGTAGACGCTGCCGCCGTTCTCCAGGACGGCGACGCGCCCCTTGGTCCCGACCACCGTGCCGGTCGCGAGCGTCTCGGCGATGGGCCGGTCAGCGATAGCCAGCCCGTAGTCGAAGTCGTAGGTCGAAAGCGGGTCGTACTCGGCACAGAGGCTCGTCCAGAACGCCTCCTCGACGGTGTCGGCGAGACCGGCTATCTTCGTCGGCACGCGGACGCGGTCACCGAGCTCGGCGGCGATGTCGGCCTCGACCTGCCGGGCGATGCGGCCGTCGGCGACGGTCCGGAGGTGGGCCGCCCGGTCGGCCCCCTGTTCCCGGAGCCGCGTCTCCAGGCGCCACGAGCGCGTGACGCCGACCTTCACGGTGTCGGGCGCGAAGGCCGCCAGATAGACGGCGTGTTCCTCGTCGCAGGCCTCGATGGGTTTCCCGCAGTCGCCGGTACAGCGCGCACAGGGCCACCGGCTGGTGTGTTCGGCACAATAGGGCGCGTCGGCGGCGGCACAGTCGTGGTGGACCAGCGATTCCTCGCTGTCGCCGGCCTCGGAGCCGGCGTCGACGCGCTCGAGGGCACCGGCACAGCGGCGCTCGCCGAGGCGATAGGCGAGCGACGTTTCCGGGTCCAGCCGCTCGACGGTGACCGCGCCGTCCTCGGCCAGCAGGAGAGCAGCGTGGTCCTCGACCCGTGCGCGATAGCCGACGACTTGCACGCGCTGGCGTTGGCGGTCGACGGGCAAATGGGTACCGGGACGGAGCTTTTGCCCGTGGCGCGTGAAGTGGTACCATGGCCGACCTCCAGCTGTCTAGTCCGGCGTTCGACGACGGCGAGCGAATCCCCACCGAGCACGGCTACACGGCGGACAACACCAGTCCGCCCCTGGAGATAGACGACGTGCCGTCGGCGGCCGAGTCACTCCTGCTCGTCGTCGACGACCCCGACGCGAAAGAACCCGCCGGCAGAGTGTGGGACCACTGGCTCTGCTGGTCGATTCCGCCGGAGACGGAGTCGATTCCGGCAGGCACGACCCCCGAGGGCGCCACCGAGGGACAGAACGATTACGGCGAGACCGGCTGGGGCGGGCCGAACCCGCCGGACCGGGAACACACCTACCGGTTCCTGCTGTACGCGCTGGATACGGACCTGGACCTGGGACCGGACGCGACGAAAGACGACCTCTACGACGCAGCCAGCGGTCACATGGTCGGGAAAGCGGAGCTGACCGGGACCTATCCGAGCTAGAAGAGATTGAACATCGCCGCGATAGCGCCGATGATGAACAGGTAGGGGAGCCCGGAGCTGATGCCCATGATGATAGCGACGATGCCGACGCCGCCCAGCGCTATCGCCCCCGTGCGCTTGTACTGGGTCACGTTGTCCCTGATAGCGGGGGTCGCGGCCCCGCCGAGATAGATGGAGAAGGCGGCAAAGAGCGCGCCCTGGTCCTGGTTGCCACTGCGGAAGACGAGCACCGTCAGTACGCCCGTGATGATTGCGCCGAGAGCAAAGAGGCCCCGTTCGGTCTGGATAGCCGAGAGCCGTGAACGTATATCCATGTCACTCCCTGTGGTACCGCCCGTATAATAGCCACCGGTCGTCGGTCAGTGCAGCTGCCCGCTCAGAGTTCCTCGAGTAGCTCGCGAGCCGACTGGCGGACCGCGTCGCCGCTTGACTGTTCTGGCTCCCAGCCCAGCATGGCCAGCTTCTCGATGGAGAGGCGCATCCGCGGGGCGTGTCCGTGTCCACGAGCTTCGAAGCCGCCAGGTGGACGACGAGGTCGGTCTCGGCGGTGATGGCGTCGGCCACGACCGCCTCGTCGTGAGGTCCCCGCCGAGAAAGTCGGCGTCCTCGTGGACCCACTCGCGCTCGCCGTTGGACCCGTCGTCGACGACCAGCACGTCGTTGTCTGTTACCAGTCGGTCGACCAGGTGCGAACCAATGAAGCCGGCACCCCCGGTGACGACGATTCGCTCGTCCTGCAGGTTCAGAGCGCAACTGCAGCGCCGTCCTCGAAAGCCGTTGGGATACCGGGATGACAGTGTTGTTAAATACTGTCACCGGCCAGCGTACGATATGCAACGGTTCAGCCGCCGGACGTTCATCGCGGGGGGTGTCGCGCTGGCCACTGGTAGCGCCGGGTGTCTCTCGGGCGGGGACGAATCGACTCCGTCACCTGGCATCGGCACAATCGCCGAGTCGACCACACCGGGCCCGGAGCGACCGCTTCCCTCGCCGGTCGCCGGCAACCCCGACGCTGACGTGACCATCACCGCCTTCGAGGACTACGCCTGCCCACACTGTGCGACCTACGCGCTCGACGTGTTCCCCAGGCTGGCGAGTGAGTACCTCCAGTCGGAGACAGTCCGCTACGAGTTCCACGACTTCCCAATCCCCGTCGACGAAACGGTCTCCTGGCAGGCCGCCAACGCCGCCCGCGCGGTCCAGGCCGAGGCCGGCCCGCAGGCGTATTTCGAGTACAGCGAGGCCCTCTTTCGCGACCAGTCCAGCCTCGGACCGGACTCCTACGCCTCGCTGGCCGAAGACATCGGCGTCGACGGCGCGACGGTTCGAGCCGCCGCGACCGACAGCGAATACGACCCCACTATCCGCGCCGACAGACAGGGCGGGCAGGACCGCGGCGTCTCCGGGACACCGACGGTGTTCGTCGACGGGAGCGAAGTGAGCGAACCGACCTACGACGCTATCAGCGCCGCCATCGACTCGGCGGTGGACCAATGAGGTCGGCACAGGACGTAACGGTGCTCCGGCTCGGTCACCGGCCGGGCCGCGACGAGCGTATCACCACCCACGTCGGACTGACCGCGCGAGCGCTGGGGGCTGACGGTGTGGTGCTCGCCGGGGCGGCACGCAGCCGCGCCGACACCGTCGTCGACATCACGGACCGCTTTGGCGGCCCGTTCGACGTGGAGACGACCGAGGAACCCAAGCGGCGCATCCGAGAGTTCGAGGGCACGGTGGTCCACCTGACGATGTACGGCGAGCCGATTCAGGACGTCGAGGACGACATCCGGACTCACCACGAGACAGAGCCGCTGCTGGTCGTCGTCGGGGCAGAGAAGGTCCCCTTCGAAGTGTACGAGCGAGCCGACTACAACGTCGGCGTAACGAACCAGCCCCACTCGGAAATCGCTTCGCTGGCGGTCTTTCTGGACCGGCTCTACGAGGGCGCACAACTCGACCGCGAGTGGGACGACCCCGACCAGGTCGTCGTTCCCATGGAGACCGGCAAGAAGGTCGTCGACCCGGAGGACCTCGAGGATGCCGACTGAATCGCCCGCACGGACCACGTAGATGTCACTGCTCGATACACTCTCGTCGTCGCGGCTGGTCCCCGTCCTGGGCACCGTCTATCTCGTCTATCTGGCCAGCCAGCCGCCGCCGGCCCGGTGGGTCGGACTGGGCTGTCTTGTCATCATCGCCCCCTTCGCGGTCGGCTGGCTGCTCGGCCGGTTCGCCGGCGTGGGGCCGTGGGCGGAGTAGCGGCGGGAAGCGTCGAGAGAGCGACCCGATGGTGAGCGAACGCGGTTTGTTCGCGAATCACGCCTCGCGAGTGTACGCGAGCGGAGGCGGAGGTGAGCGAACGTGGTTTGTTCGCGAATCTCGGGGCACGACCACCCGGGAGTGACCCGGAGGTGAGCAGACACGGAGTGTCTGCGAGCCCCGGAGCGAGAGTGAAACGAACGCTCCGATGGTTTTAACCACGTGACCCACCGATGACCCGATAATGGCTTTTGAGGATCTGCTGGAGGACCCCGTCATACAGAAGTACCTCCACGAGCTGGTCGGACCGAAAGGGATGCCGGTCGCCGCCGCGCCGCCGGACGGCGAAGTGACCGACGAGGAGCTGGCCGAGGAGCTGGGCCTCGAACTGAACGACGTGCGCCGCGCGCTCTTTATTCTCTACGAGAACGACCTGGCGGCCTACCGCCGGCTCCGCGACGAGGATTCGGGGTGGCTCACCTATCTCTGGACGTTCCAGTACGACGAGGTTCCCGAGCAGCTGGAAGAGGAGATGTACCGCCTGCTGGAGGGGCTCGAAGAGCGCCGGGAGTACGAGCGCAACAACGAGTTCTACCTCTGTGAGCACTGTGGTATCCGCTTCGAGTTCGGCGAAGCGATGGAGTTCGGCTTCGAGTGCCCCGAGTGTGGCAACCAGGTCGAAGCGATGGAGAACACCCGCCTCGTGACAGCGATGGAGAGCCGCATCGACGAGCTGCGGTCGGAACTGAACGTGGACGCCGAGGCCTGATGGTCGTCCTTGGTTCCAAAGTGTACGTGACGGGCGAGGCCCGGGAGCGTGCACTCGACGGTCTACGCGGGCTGGTGAACAACCGCTTTGGTGACCTCGACGTCGAGTTCGAAATCGGCCACCGCGAGGACGACTTCCCCGTGGTCACGGTGTCGGGTCCGGACGAAGTCGTGGCGCGAAATATCCTGCGCGAGGAGTTCGGCGAGGTCGTCCCGAGTCACGAGGCCGGCGAAACCTACGTCGGCACCCTCGATTCGTGGGACGACGACGGTTTCGTCCTCGATGCCGGGCCCGCCGGTGACGTGCGGATTCCGGCCGAGAACCTCGAACTCGGGCAGGGGACGCCACACCAGATTCGCAAGCGGTTCGGGCTGGTCCAGCACCTCCCGCTCCGCTTTGTCGCCGGTCCCGAACCCCGGCTGGCCGACGAGGAGGTCGACCGACTGTACGACTGGAAACGCGGCGGCGACCACGGCAACGGCCGCGTCAACACCAACAGCGCCACCCGCTCGGAGGTCCGCGCGACGGTCAACAAGTCGGGCCACGCCCAGGACATCGTCACCGTCGAGCGGCTCGGGCTGCTGGAGATGAGTATCATCTGTAACCCCGACACCGACGCACCGGGGCTACTGGCCGATATCGGCCGGTTCATGCCGTCGGAACTACTCGCCGTCGTCCCCTGAGTCATGCAACGTCGCCACCTCGCTCTGTTGTCCGTGCTCGCGCTGGTCGCACTGGCCGGCTGTACCGGTCTCTTCGGCCCCGAAGAGGTCGACGAGGGGAAACTGAACGAGAACGCCACCTACGACTGGGAGACCGAAACCAACGCCTCGATAACGCTCAATCGGACCTCCTACCGGGCGGTGTACGATATCCCGAACAACTCCTCGTACACTATCTACAACCGGGACGACCTCGGCCGTGAGGAGGGCGTCCCCGTCAGAGCGTTGCGATTCCGCTTCGACAACGGGACCGTCATCAGCGCCGCGAACTCCTCGCTGACGGCCCGACAGACGGGACGCTCGACCGTCATCGACCTCCCGAACAACAGCAGCGGCCAGGTCGCGTACACCGCGGAGCGTATGGGGAAATCGTTCGCGACGCCGGTGTACACGAACGGCTACACCTACGCAGTGACGCTCCCGCCGGGTCGCCGTGTCGGCATCCCGCTGCTGTCACAGGCCACGCCGGGGAACTACGAGACGGACACCAACGAGGCGACAAACCGGATGACCGTCACCTGGTCGGAGCCGGTCGACCAGCGGGCGATACGGGTCCGCTTCTACCTAGAGCGTGACCTCTACATCTTCGGTGGCCTCGCGCTGGTCGCCATCGTCATCGGGAGCGTCGGCACGGTGTACTACTGGCGCCAGCTCCAGGAGGTGCGACGCCGTCGACAGGAGGCCGGCATCGACTTAGAAGAGGAGTACGAGGACGACGACTTCGGTGACGACGGGCCGCCGCCGGGGATGCGCTGACGCTCGGTCGGTTTCGGCTTCGCTGGTCGGCGATGAATTATGTCACTCGAAATACTAGTTCCGGTATGCCTACTGAAACCTACGGCCAGTGGATGGGCACGCCGATGGACAGCCGCGACATCGACCGGCTCCTGACCGACACCGGCTGGGGCGTCCTCTCGCTGGCCGAGGACGACGAACCGTACAGCATCCCCGTTTCCTTCGGTTACGACGGCGAGGACGTCTTCCTCGCGCTCATCAGGGACAGCCCCGAGAACACCAAGTTCGAGTTCGTCGACGACGGCCAGCGGGCGCGCCTGCTCGTGACCGACATCGGCGGGCGATTCGACTGGCAGTCCATCGCCGTCACCGGGACCTCGCGGGCGCTCTCGCGGGACAGCGGCGAGTGGGACAACGCCGTCGAGACGCTCGACGACAACGCCTGGTTCTCGACGGACTTCGAGCGCGCCGAGGGTATCGAGGAGATAACCGTCTGGCGGCTGGAGACCGACGAGATTCGCGGCCTGGAAGTGAAAGAAGACGAGAACTGAGTGGTCGCCGCTGGCCCGAGAGAGTCGGTGATAGTGTATTGTTCCCCGCCCTGCCGCCAATGTTTAAATCCGATGGGGAATCCAAGGTCGGCATGCAACCGGTTATCTCGTCACCTGCAAGCGCCCCCGGACAGCGACCACGTACAGGGGGGCGGTGACAGTGGCACCGCTCCCGGTCGAGGTCCTGCTGGGCATCTCTCACGGACTCCTGATGAGCCTCGTGCCGGTGGTCGGCGTCGGGGCCATCGCGTTCGCATACCAGTACGTCGAGGGCACGGAACTCGACCCACCCGTGGTCGTCGCGTGTGCCCTCCCACTGGGCTTTGCCGGCGGTATCGGTACGGGACTCATCAGCCTGCCGGCCGTCACGGCGGGGCCAGTGACCGTGCTCCCACGACTGCTGACCGCCGCGCTCGTCATCGGGCTTGTCTCGATGTACGCCAACAGTCAGGCGTCGAAGCTGGCCCAGCGCCTGCCACGCGACCGCTCCCAGCCGACGAGTCGGGAGCGACCGCTGGCGCCGGCGGCTCTGGAGGCCGTCGACGGCAAGGGTCACGTGACCATCTCTGTCGTCGGCGACGTTCGCGACGTCGACGGCTACTCCCCGCTGCAGGCGGACCTGCGCGCGGAGCTGGCAGACCAGAGCTGGCAGTTGCCGGCAGACATCCCCATCGTCGAGATGGAGGCCCGGCTGGAGGACCGACTCAAGAGCACCTACGACCTCCCGACGGTCGACGTGTCGGTCGACGCCCGGGGGACCGCGACCATCGCCGCGGCACCACCATCACGGAACCTCGCTGGGAACATCCCGGACGGGTGGCGAGCGGTGTCGGTCGAGACGCTGCTGCCGACCGGACTGTCGGTCGGTGACGAGGTGACCGTCACGGCCGGCGAGGAGACCGTCGACGGGGTCGTACTGGGTACGACCGACGACGTCGCCGGCGACCAGTGGGACGGTGCCACGGCGCAGACGCCGTCGACTGGCGGTCGGGGACTGGCGACCGTGGCGGTCCCGACTATCGACGCGAGCACCCTACTGGAGTCCGATGAACTGACACTCTCGGTGAACCCGGCCGGTGCCCGCGACGAGTTCCGCGCGTTCTCGCTGCTGGTGCGGGCGGGCCACTCCATCCGGAAGGTGCTGCTGGACGACCCGACCCGGAAGCAACTCCAGGCCACCGACGAACCGATAGAGGTGCTCGCGCTCCGTGCGGCGGACGAGGGCGGCGCTGCCGACAGCAACTGGACGTTCTCGCCGGGCCACCTGAACGGCGACGCCGCGTACGTCCTCGGTGAGGGGCCGGTTCTCGACAGTGTCGTCCCCGGCGATGAGACCGTGGGGGTGGGTCAATGACCGGCCCCGTCGTGCTCCAGATCGTCACCAGTTGGACCCAGACAGCGATACTGAGCATCCTCGGCTTCGGGCTGCTCGCCCTGGTCACCGCGTCGGCGCTGGCCTTCGTCTTCCGGCAGTACACCACCAGACAGCTCCCCGCCGGTGCCGGGATGTTGCTGGGCGTCTCCTTTGTCGCCGTCTGGCTCGCCGTCGACAGCGCGCTGACGGGGACCCTCGTCGGTGACACCGGACTGGCCCACTACGGGACCGGTGCGTTCCTCCTCGGAACGTTCGTCGTCAGCGCCGGCGCCGCCGAGACCGGTCGTCGAATCGGTGACCGTATCGGCTGTGACGTCTTCGACATCACGCATCTGGACGCACAGACGGACGCCGTCGACCTGCTCCAGTCCGCCCGACTCGTCGTCGAACTCCGGGTGCCGACCCAGATAGCGGACGCTGACGGCTATCTGTCCGCCGACGACGACGTGAAGTCCGAACTCGCTGGCCGGCGGTTTCGGTTCCCGCGGCGGCTCGATATCGACGACCTCGAATCGCGGTTCGAGACCCGTATCCAACAGGACTTCGGCCTCGATTACGTCGACGTCTCCCTCGCCGAGGACGGGACCGTCGAACGGGTCAGCGTCGGTGTGAAGCCCTCCGGCCTGGGCGCCTCGCTGCCGCCGAACACGGCCGGTATCGCAGTCCGCGCGACGCCGCTCCCGGAGGCCGGCGTCGGCGACCCGGTCGAGGTCTGGACGACCGGCGAGACCGAGCAGTTCGTCACCAAAGGCGAGTTCCGCTCGACGGACGGCGAGACGACGACGCTGCTCGTCGACGAGAGCGACGTGGCCCAGCTCGACCAGGGTGAGCAGTATCGCCTGGTGACCCATCCGGACACGTCGAGCGATCTGGCGGAGTTCATCCCCGTCATCCGCGATGTCGAGGAGACGATGACGCGGGTCACAGTCGAGGCCGGCGGCCCGCTCGAAGGCGAGTTCGCGGGCTGGCTGCCCGTCAGTGTGCCTGTCATCGACCGCGCGGGGACCGCTATCCCGTTCCCGGCCGAGCGCGAGACGCTGCAGGCGGGCGACGTCGCGTACGTCATCGGGACTCCCGCCGATATCGCTCGCCTCGACCAGTACGAGGCGGACAGGGAACGTGCCCGTGAGAAGGCCGACGGGTCGACAGAGCAGGTCGAGGCCGTCGGCGACGACTGAGCGTCGCGGGCGTGTTGACCTTTTTATCGGAAGACGAGGCGAGATACCGTATGGTTAGAGTCGAAACGTCTACCGACCGGCGGGCCGGCGTGACCTTCGTGACCGCACAGATCACGAACACGCGGTCGACGCCACAGACGGTCAGGATGCGCGCCAACGTGGACGGGCCGATGTGGGAGCCTCGGTCCGGAAGCGGCCGGTCGCCCGAATGGGGAGAGGAGACGTGGGAGACGACGATACTGCCCGGACAGACCCGCGGGATGGGCTTTGCGACGCCGGTCGAACCGACCGATTCGATGACGAAACTCGTCTCGGTGACCAGAGAGGAAGACGCCGGCACTGCCACACGTACGGAGGAGGTGTTGGCAGAACTGGACGAGTGGTCACCCCCGTCCGACATCATGACCGAAGAGCAATGATAATCACAGTCACCGGCGGGAAAGGCGGCGTCGGCAAGTCCACGACCACGCTCAACCTGGCCCGCGAACTGGACGGCGTCGCGGTCGACGCGGACCTGGCGACCTCGGACCTCCCGCGGGGTCGAGGGCCGGATATCCACGACGTGCTGGCCGGCCGCGCCGCACCGATGGACGCAGTCGAGTGGCTCGGCTCGGTCCGGGTGCTCTCCTGTGGGCGCACCCTCGAGGGGGCTCGGGCCGCCGAACTCGAAGAGTTGCCCCGCACGCTCGACCTCCTCGACCGGAAATACAAACACGTCGTCGTGGACACCCCGGCCGGGCTGGCGCGTGACGTCGGCGTCCCCGTGGCCAGCGCCGACGTCGTCCTGCTGGTCACGACGCCAAAGAAGCCGGCGTTGCTGAACGCGCTCCAGACCCGCGAACTCGCACTGGACCTCGATACGCCGGTGGCGGCCATCGCGCTCAACAGGGTCGGGCCCGACAGCGATATGCCCGACCGACTGGAAGACGAGTTCGGCATTCCGACGACCGCTATTCCGGAGAGCGAGGCCGTGGCTGCGGCCCAGGAGACCGGGGCGCCCGTGCGGCAGGCTGACCAGGAATCCGAGGCCCTCGCACGATACACTGAGCTGGCACGCACGATACAGGAGTGCGAACAGCGTGGCCGTGGCGCGCGAAACTCGGTCGGTAACGCCGGGCGCTGACTGCCCGGACGTCGAGCTTTCTGTGGACCACAGTTGTCTGTTCGAACGGGTAGCAACCGGTGGGTGACCTGCGGATACAGTGTGTAGGTTCAAAAAGGAAGAGGCGGCGACTCCCAGTATGATTGCTATCGCCGGTGCGAAGGGGGGTTGTGGAAAGACCACCGCTGCGCTTGGTATTACCGAAGCGTTCGCACGAGACGGAACGCCGACGCTGGCAGTGGACGCTGACCGCCAGCTGCCCGACCTGCACGTGACTGCCGGACTGCAACCGGAACCGACCATCGCCGCCGTCGAGAACCACGACTCGCCGACCGACGTCGCACAGACGAGCGTCCGTGCGGAGGACGCGATGGTGCTTCCGGCGCCGCGGTCGTCCCAGAGCGTCGACCTCCAGTCGACGCTGGAGACGCTCAGACACGCAAAACCGCAGTTGGTCGTCGACTGCCCGTCGGGCGCCGGACCCGACGTGGTCGAACCCATGTCGGTCGCAGACGAGATTCTCGTCGTCACGGACGGCACGAACCGGAGTGTGAGCGCCGCCAAGACGACCATCGACATCGCGCGGCGTCTGGACGTCCCGGTTGTCGGCGTCCTGTTGAACCGCTGTGAGACGGTTCCGGACGAAGTCGAGGCGTCGCTGGACGTCCCGGTACTCGGGATGGTTCCGGACCGGAGCCGCCCGCTACAGTCGTCTGATGTACAGCGCGCGTACGACGAGCTCGTCGGGCGCATCAAGACCACAGATGGCAACAAGGGTCAGGTCATGGGGGACCAGCCGGTCGAACGGCTGCCGACCGGCGTCGAGACCATCGACAGTTCGCTCGGCGGCGGGCTGCTCCCGGGAACCGTCGTCGCACTGACCGCCGACCCGAACGGGCAGTCGGAGTTCCTGCTCTACGAGCTGACGACCACGCGGGGGACGCTGTATCTCACGACGGAGCGGTCGGAGTCCGTCGTCCAGCACGCCATCGACTCCACCATCGCGTCGGCGGGGAAACCGACTATCAGGACGCTCGACCCGACGAACCCGCTGCCCGAGGCGACGCGACTCGTCCAACAGTTGCCAGAGGGGGCGAACCTCATCATCGACTCGATGCGGTTGCTCGAACAGCAAGAGCCCCAGCGGTACAACGAGTTCCTCAACACCGTGACCGAGGTGATGCAGGAGACGGACGGTCTCGCGATACTTCACTGTCTGGACCGGCCGGAGAACACCAACAACCGGGGTACGACGGAGTACTTCGCGGACGTGGTGTTCGACCTCGATGTCTCGACGGGGACCGACGCTGTCGACCACCGGCTCACGATTCCCAAGTCCCGCCGTGAGCGAGCCCCGTCGGAATCGATAGCCCTCGACGTCTCGACACAGGAGATCGTCGGGGACTGAGACGGACGGCCACTCGTTTTGGGTCAAGAAAGACGTAGCGGGACCGATTATGACTGGCCGTCCGACGGCTGAGCGGGAGAAACTATCACGCCGGTATTCTCGACGTGTCGGCCACTTCAGACGGTTCGTTTCAGGTCTTTCACCGTCGAGCGAATCGTCATCCGTGAGACGTTCGCGAGGTCGCCGGCCGCACTCTGGGTGAGGTCGACTCCCTCGTCGTAGGCCGCTTTGTAGAGGCAGGCGGCGGCCACGCCACTGGGGTTTTTACCGCCGATTTGGCCGTTCTCGGAGAGGATAACGGCGTACTCGCGGGCCAGACTCTCTACGTCGCTGTCTAAGTCCAGCTCCGAGGCGTACCGTGGGAGATACTCCGTCGGTTTGATTGGGCCGACGGGCAGGCCCAGATCCCGGTTGAGCGCGTCGTAGGCGGCTTTCAGCTCCGTCCGTTTGGCTCGTGAGACCTCGATTATCTCCTCCATCGTCCGGGAGATAGACTGGGTCCGGCAAGTCGCGTAGACGGCGGCTGCAGCGAACCCTTCCAGCGAGCGACCACAGAGCAGTTCCTCGTTCTGTGCGGAGTCAAAGAGCGCACAGGACTGGTCCCGAACAGATTCCGGGAGAGAGAGCGACGAGACGAGCCGACGAATCTCGGTGTAGGCGTACATCTTGTTTCGCTCGCTTTTCGAGGAGAGGCGCGCCTGATTGTGCTGGCGGCGCATCCTGACGAGCTGGCGCTGCCGTGGGCCCGACACCTCCGAGCCGGTCCCGAACCCGATCTCGGTCGAGAGGCCGCGGTCGTGTCGGGACCGTGTCAGTGGGGCGCCGGTTCGACGTTTCTCCGACTCCTCCTCCGTCGACCGCCAGTCCGGCCCACGGTCTATATTGTCCTCGCTGCAGACGAGTCCACACTCGGTACAGATACGCTCGTTCTCTCTGGACTTGACGTCCCCACCACACTCAGTGCAGCTTGTTAGATTTACGTGCCCCATTTTTTACACCCATTCAGACGATATAATAGTAATATCAGATAGATTAAAAAGTTCCGGTATAAATAAATTGTAATTGATACCGAATTATATCATGTACTATGCATCCGCAACGAAAGCCGCGGTCGGCCGATCCGACTGCCGCCGGACGGGTCCTATCGAAGAGTTAAGTACGTGCCAGGTCGAACTGACGCTATGGCTATCGACCCGGAGTTCGAAACCAGTCGTGACGTCGTCGAACAGCACGAGGGTCACGACGTCTGGGGTCCCGTCGAGGAACCGGAGACGCTCGGTATCCACGGCACCCACGTCGCCGTCGATTTCGACATCTGCATCGCAGACGGTGCCTGTCTGGAGGACTGTCCCGTCGACGTCTTCGAGTGGGTGGACACCCCCGATCACCCCGAGAGCGAAATAAAGGCCGACCCGACTCACGAGGACCAGTGTATCGACTGTATGCTGTGTGTGGACGTCTGTCCCGTCGACGCCATCGACGTCGATCCCGGTCGAGCGGGTCGCATCTGACAGGAAACGCAGGGTTCCGGTACGTCGCTGGTATGTAGATTTATTAACATTAGCGGATGACCCTTCGACCGAGGGTCATGACAGCAATACACACGGTCGTTCTGACGAAAGGGGTCCCGGACTTCCGCGAGGGGCAGGTCTCGTTCGACGAGGACGGCCACCTCGAACGCGGCAAGACGCCGACGGTGATGAACCCGAACGACAGGCCGGCCCTGCGGGCGGCGCTGCAGGCGAAGGTGCGAACGGGCGGCACCGTCTCGCTGATGAGCATGGGGCCGCCGGGGTACGAGGACGTGCTCCGGGAGGGAATGGAAGCCGTCTACGCCGACGATTGCTATCTCCTCTCGGACCGTGAGATGGGCGCCGCGGACACCTGGGCGACGGCGATGACCGTCGCCACGGGCATCCAGCGGCTCGCAGACACGCCTGACCTCGTCGTCGCGGGGTTCAAGACCGCCGACGGGGAGACGGGCCACACCGGGCCCCAGACGGCGTACTGTCTGGGCTGGCCGCTCGTTACGCACGTCACTTCGCTCGACGTCGATGCAGGGGCCGGTCGGCTCCGGGCGGAGCGGCTCGTCGACGGGGACGCGAGCGAAGTGGAGACCGTCGAGGCGCCGCTCCCGTGTTTCGTCGTCGCGGACCCGGAGTTCGAGCCGAGATATCGAACGGCCAGTCATCGCCTGGTTCACAAGGACCTCCGGGAAGCGACACAGCAGCGGGCCGAGAACCTCGAGGACCACCTGACGGTGTGGGACCACGAGGAGCTGAACCTCGACCCGGACTACATCGGGCTTGACGGCTCGCCCACCATCGTCGCCGGGGTGGACCCTATCCCGAAGGCGCCCGCCGAGCGCGACGCCACGGTGGTCGACGGCTCGCGAGCGAGCGAGCTCGAACCGGTCCTTTCCGAACTTACGCCGTACGCGGCGGGTGACTGACGATGGTCGAGCTAGACCCCCGTGAGTACGAGATTGCCGAACTGGGACCGACGCTGAAGGAAATCGAGGACCCCGAGGAACTCCAAGCGATGCTTGAACTCGAACGGGATGGCGACGGTCGGCCGCCGGTCGAGACGCTCATCGAGGACCGTATCGAGAAGGTGTCCGGGGACGATGGCGAGGACCTGGACCCGACGAGCGTCGACCTCTCGGCGCTCTCTATCGCCGACGTCGCCAACATGGTCAGGGGCATAGACGACGCGGACGTGTTGCGCGATATCCTCGAACGGGAGCGGGCGGGCCCGGACCGTTCCAGTGCGATTACGCAAATCGAGAACCGCATCGACTCCGTCGAGGGCAGCGAGGAGCGCTCCGAACCCGTCGAGACCGTCCCGCCCGAGGAGAAGTATCCCGAACTCGACCACCCGACCAACGAGAAGCAGTGGGTCGAGGGGACCGTCGGCGGCGACTACCGCGATATGTGGGTGTGCTGTGAGACGCAGGCCGGCGACCTCGTCGACGTCTCACGCGAGATGCTGGGGAAGGCCCGCGAGCTGATGGACGAGTACAACGAGGCACACGACTCGTCTGAGCGGGTCGTGGCGGTCCTCGTCGGCGCCGACGCGAGCGACCACGTCGACGAGGTCATCGCCTGCGGCGCGGACCTGGTGGTCTACCACGAAGACAGGCGACTGGAGCGGTTCCGGCACACCCCATACACAGAAATCGTGGTCGATATGATGCGTGCCGGCGGGGAACTGGCAAGCGAGGGTCACGAGGACGTAGCGTGGAAAGACTACCACGAACCTCGCTACACGCTGTTCCCGGCGACCAACAACGGCCGGGACCTCTCGGCGCTCGTCCAGGGAGCGCTGGACTCCGGGCTGGCCTCGGACTGTTCCGGACTGTACATCGAGAGCGAGGTCATCTCGAACCCGGCGAAGGTCGGACAGGCGGGCGAGAAAAAGGAGTTCGACCGCGTGCTACACATGAAGCGGCCCGACTTCTCCGGGTTCGAGTACTCGACGATTCTCTGTATCGACAAGCCCGACCGGGACTTCCACCCGCAGGGCGCGAGCGTCATCCCGGGAAGTTTCCCGGTGCCAGACCCCGACCCCGACCGCGAGGCCGAGGTCGTCGAGTACGAGATGGAACTGGACGACGACTGGTTCTCCGTCGACGTGACCGACGTCGAGCGGCTGACGGGCGGCGTCGACCTCAGGGGCAACGACGTGGTCGTCGCGGTCGGCCGCGGCATCGGGGACGACCCGACCCGGGGTATCGAGCTGGCGCTCGACCTCGTGGACGCGTTCGAGGACGCCGACCTCGGGCTTTCCAGGGGCGTCATCACCTCATCCTACGCCTTCGACAGTCACGTCGCGGACTACGTCACCGAGGAGCGCCAGATTGGGGAATCTGGACAGGCCGTCGAGCCGGATATCTACGTCGCCGCCGGTATCTCGGGAGCCGTCCAGCACAAGGTCGGCTGCGACGAGGCGGACACCATCGTCGCGGTCAACACCGACCCCGAGGCCGACATCCGTGACTTCTCGGACTACGTCGTCGAGGGCGACCTCTTCGAAGTGTTGCCCAGACTCACCGAGGCCGTGGAATCTGGGCGACTGGCCCCGGTCATGGAGGCCAGCGATGACTGAACACGAGCGATACGAGGCTGTCGTCGTGGGCTGTGGACCCGGCGGTGCCGCTGCGGCAGCTGCGCTGGCCCGAAACGGCGTCGAGACCCTGGTTCTGGAGCGCGGTGTCGACGCCGGCTCGAAGAACGTTTCAGGCGGACTAATCTACGCCGAGGAGTCGGCACCGTACACCATCGAGAGTCTCTTCCCCGGCTTCCGCGAGCAGGCCACCGAACGACCGGTCACGGACAACTACATCCACAACGTCGCCGGCGACCGGGTGAAGACGTTCGACATCGGCGAGCTCCACCACCACGACACCGCCTGGGCCGATTCGGTGCTCCGGCGGCCCATGGACTCGTGGCTGGCCGAGCGCGTCCACGAGCGCACCCGCGAGACCGGCGGCGGGCTCCTGACCGAGATACACGTCACTGGGCTCCTGCGAGAGGACGGCGAAATCGTCGGCGTCCGGACCGAGGAGCTAGAGCCCATCGAGGCGGACCTCGTCGTCGCCGCCGACGGCGTCAACTCGGAGCTGGCCAGGGACGCCGGGCTGATGGACTGGGACGACCCTTCGGAGTGGTTCCAGGGCGTCAAGGCCGTCGTCGACATGGACCCGGCCGTCCTCGACGACCGGTTCGACATCGCCCCCGACGAGGGTGAGGCCCACCTGTTCTCGGGGGACCTCTTCGAGGGGGTGCGGGGCGGCGGGTTCCTGTACACCAACCGGGACTCCCTCTCTGTCGGCACGGTGTTCCACCTCGACTCGCTGGCCGACGAGCGCGCCGAACCGCAGGAACTGCTGGATGCCCTGCTCACGCACCCGCTGCTGGCCCAGTGGCTCGGCGACGACTATCGCGAACGGGAGTACAGCGCCAAACTCGTCCCGGACTCGAAGAAGGTGGCCCACGAATCACCCCACCGAGACCGGCTCGTCCTGGTGGGCGACGCCGCCGGCCAGATGCAGGCACAGGGCCCCATCATCAAGGGGATGAACCACGCCGTCACCGCCGGGGCGCTCGCCGCCGAAGGGTTCGCGGACGCCCGTTCCCGGGGCGACCCGCACCGCGCAGGGGAGTTCTACGAGCGAAAACTCCGCGAGGAGGGCGTCATGGCCAAGCTACGGCCCCGGAGCTACGACCTGGTCGGCCGTCTCGGCGAGGTCGACCTCGTCGACAGGGCAACCACCGCAGTCGCTGACTCCGCGCTGGGGCGACTCGGCGTGCGGGCGGCGCCAGGGCTTCTCGAACGAGCGTACAACTCACCCCGGCTCGTGGCGATGATTCCCGACACCGGACTGCCCTACGTGACGCTCCCGACCGTCATCGCCGAAGAGCTGGGCGAGGCCGTCGACGCGGAGAACCGCGTCGACCCGCCCGAACTGGACGAGCGCATCGGCGACCTGACCTACGACGTTGGCGAGCCCCACATCCGGCTGGTCGACAACTCCTTTACAGCTTCTGGGACGGCCGTCACCGCCTGCCCGGTCAGCGCCGAAGACTTCGGCGGCGGCTGTTACCGCGACGAGCGGGTCCGGACCAAAGGCCACGAGGAACATCTCGTCAGTCTCGACACCCAGCCCTGCGTCGAGTGTGGCACCTGCGCCATCGTCGCCGACACCGAGTGGGAACACCCCGCCGGAGGGAAAGGCGTGGACTTCGACCAGGGGTGACCGCTCGTGAGCAAGGCAATCTCTGTCCGGATTCGGCAACTCGGACGCAGGGCGGAGCGGACCGCCGACGGCTTCGACCCGGACCCGCCCGACGAGGCCCGCGCCGAGGAGCTACTCCGCCAGGGCGTCGGCCCGACGGTCGCCCTCTACTGCGAGGCCCGAACTGGCGACGCCTGGCACCGCTTCGACGAGGCGGAGTTCGAACGACTCGAAGCGACCCTGGACCGCTGGCTCTCGCTGTACGCCGCCTGTTACGGCGTCGACATCGACGGGACCTACCCGGTTCGGACCGCCGCGGAGCTACTGGTCGACACCCACGATATCGGCGACGTGGCTACGGTACTCACCGGCGTCCCGGACCGATAGCGGGGGGAGCCACCTGGGAACAACCTCGCACGGTGTCCGCGATAACCTTTGACGTGTTGGGGCGTGGTACCGTGTAGCATGGAACTCACCGAGCCACTGCAGTTCGACCACCCGGACAGGCGGGAAATATACGAGTACGTCGAGTCCCGCGGGACCGTCTCCGCCGAGCAGGTTCGCCAGGCGCTGGGCATGGAACAGCATCCCTTCGGCCACCACCTCGTCATTCTCAGACGCAAGGGGATGGTGTCACGCACTGGCGACGAACTTCGCATCGCCTACGAGGACACGGAGAGCCACTCCTACGAGACGGCGGAGGCGGAAATCACCATCCGACAGGCCCGCCAGGAGGACCTCGACGGGCTGGTCGGAGCGATTCGAGCCGCCATCGGCAGCGGGGAGTACGTCGACGCCGAGACGGTCGCGGACATCGTCGACAGCGAGGGCGTCATCATGCGCCACAACGACGTGGAGTCGCGCATCTTCTTCGTCGCCACCGTGGACGGTGACGTGGTGGGCTGGGTCCATCTGGAACGCCCCGAGACGGCGAAGCTCAGCCACACGGCCGAACTCACGGTGGGTGTCCTCGCCCAGTACCGCGGTCAGGGTATCGGTAGCCGATTGCTAGAGCGTGGCACGGAGTGGGCGGCCCAGCGGGGCACCGAGAAGCTCTACAACTCCGTTCCCTCGACGAACGATGCGGCAATCGAATTTCTGGAGGCCCACGGCTGGGAGACCGAAGCGGTCCGGGCGGACCACTACAAACTCGGCGACGAGTACGCCGACGAGGTGATGCTGGCCCGGGCGCTGTAGCGGCCTCACTGGCAGGTCAGCCCGCGACCCGGCCGACTCAGGGCCACTCGCCCTCGCGGCCAGGCAGGGGCTCCGGGACCACGCCGTCCTCGGTCGCGGGACCGCGCGCGTGAGCCGGGCAGACCTGCCTGTCGTCGGCCCACGGAATCCGGAGTCGCACCGCCGCGGTGCGCTCACAGCCGTCTGCGTCACAGGTCGTCATACGGAAGGCTGTAGATTATTTTCGAGTAGCGCCGACCACTGGGTCGTCGCGTACTGGGAAATCACTCCGGAAATCCGTATCATAGCAACGCGACGCCAAACATCGCAAGCAGTATCGACCCGGTCAGCAGCGCCTGCGCGACGCTCGAGGCCAGCATCCCGGCGGTCGTGACGAGGGCGGCCTTCAGTCCCTGCCGGGCGTCCTGCTGCCGGTAGAACTCCACGGCAAAGACGGTCGCGGCGACCCCGAGGATGATACCCAGCGGGCCGGTGACGAAGAACAGCACCAGCGCGACGACGCCCGCGAGCAGCGCCGTCGTATTCGAGGCCCCGCCGGCTCGGGCCGCGATGGCCCCGCCGAACCAGTCAACGACCAAGGTCAGGACGCCGACGATGACGAGCGCGACCAGGAGACCGAGCCCCGGCTCTCCGGTCGCGTACCAGTGGGTGAACACGCCTGCGAGCGAGAGCAGGGCGCCCGGGACCTGCGGGACCAGACTGCCGACGACCCCGCCCACGAGCAACAGGAAGGCCAGCACCACCAGCCCGGTCTCGATGGTGAGAAACATCAGGTGTCTACGGATGTTCGCGGTAGAGGCGTGTCAACGTTTCGACCGCACCCCCGACGGCCCGTTTGCACTCGCGCTCGGAGACAAACTCCATCTCGGTGGCGACCTCTGTCCAGGGGCGAGCCTGCAACACCTTCCGGACGAGCAGCCGCTCCTCGCGGGTGGACAGGGCGTCCGGGTCGGCCGGGGCCACGAAGTGCCGGAGTGCGAGCCGTCGGAACGGGGCCGGATTCGTATCGAGGATAGACGCGCCAGTGGGGAGGCCGGCGACGAGGCGCCACTCCCACGCCGAAAGGTCGGAACTGGGCTCGGCGTCGGCGGCCGCGAGCGCGCCACGGACCACGTCGGGGGCTGCGTCGTCGAGGGCGTCGGTCAGCGTGGCGCCGATTCGGTCACAGAACCAGCCGCTGTGACGGGCCGAAAGCTCGCGGCCGGCGTCGCTGCAGGGGTCTATCATCACGGCCGAGTACTCCCCGCTGCGGTCGTTTCGCGACGTCGAGAGGTGGAGTATCCGGTAGCCGTTGGTCCGCCAGAAATCGAGGAGTTCGGGCGTGGCGCCAAAGCCGACGCCAAGCCAGTCCACGTCGTCGGCGAACTCCCGTCGTATCTCCGAGAGCAGCTTCGAGCCCAGCCCCCGCGAGCGGACGGCGCCGTGGGTGGCGATGCGGAGGACGCGCTGGCCGACGGGGACCCCCGCCTCCCGGTCACGGAGCTGGGTCGTCAGCACGTCCGGAAGCATGTTGCCACGGATTCGTCCGCCCTCGTACATCCGCTCGCGCGTCTCGCTGTCGAGAGCGCCCTCCCGGGCCAGCAGCGCCACGGCGACGACGTGACCGCCGTCAGAACTCCGTTCTGACGAGGATCGCCTCGCGTCGCTCGGCTCACCGTCCTGTGTCAGCGCCCGCACGGTGAGATTCGGCGCGTCCAGCAACCGCGCGAGGTCGGTCGGCTCCGTCCGGTAGTGGGCCAGCACGAGCAGCCCGAACGCTTCCCGGAGTAGCTGCTCGTCGGCCAGCAGCTCCGACGACGTGAGCTGCCGGTAAGTGGCGGTCTCGGGGGTCGCGTCGCCGACGACTTGTGCGACTGGCGGCCGCGCGTCCAGCAGGAGCGCCCGGAACGCCCACACCTCCACGGGGTCGGCCTCGGCGTACCGTATCGGTTCGGTCATCGAAACCTCGGTGACTACGTGCTCGGCGTCGTCGAGCCGGTCGCGAAAGCGAACCGAGAACCCCCGGCCAGCGCCCTCGTAGCCGTGGACGGTCGTGGTGAAGGCCACCGACGGGGCCGAAAGCAGCGCTTCGAGCCGCCGGACCGGCAACGCGGCGGCCTCGTCGACGAGCACGACGTCCGGCTCCTCGGGCAGGTCGACCGCCTGGGACGGCGGCTCGTATCGGATGTAACCCTCGTCGCCGCTTGCAGTTCTGACGGTCAATCGCTGGGGGGCGTCATCCTGGTCGCCCTCGACCGACACCCCCAGCGTCTCTAGCAGCGCCGCGGCGCGATTGAACACTTCTCCGGCGCTGCGATACTGTGGGGCGGTCACCAGCACGTCAAGCCCTTCTCGGGCGAGGTTCGCGGCGGCCAGCCCCGCGGCGCTGGATTTCCCGCGACCACGGTCCGCTTCGACGACGACGGCGTGGCCGGGCTCGAGGAGCGCTTCGAGAGCGTGGACCGCGTCACGCTGGTCGGCACTCTGACAGGCCCCGTAGGTCGCCTCTGGGAAGGCGTGGTCGGCCGGTGGGTCGGCCGCTCGCCGGGGGCGACGCGGCGGCGGGTCGGTCAGCCCCGATTGCTCGACGGTGTCACCATCGCTGTCGACGGCGACGACGCCGATACCGCGGTGGGCTCGGATAGTCTCGACCAGCCGACGCCGGAAGTGACCGGTCACCTGGTCTCGGTCGAAGGGCGGAACCGCGAGCGAGTCGTCGAACGCGTCCCGGCGCGCCGGCCAGTCGTCGAGGGGCGGCATCAACAGGAGGACCAGTCCGCCGCCGTCGACGGCGCCCACGGCGGTCCCGAGTGCGTTCGGTCGGCACGCCTCGTGGGCGTCCACGACGACGGCCGACTGGGTCCGCCCCAGGAGTTCGGCGGCGCGTCGCTGGCCGTGGCGCTCGCAATCGAGGACCGGTTCGGGACCGAGGACAGTCGTCTCCTCGGCCGGAATGTCGGTCCCAGCTAGCGCCGTGGCCGCCCGCTCGCGGGTCAGTCGGGGGTCGCCGGCCAGCACGAGCACCCGCCGTTCGTCGGCTCGCTGGGCCTCGGCACGCAGCGCCCGCGCCAGTTCCATACCGACTCTGCGAGACGGGCGGCCATGGAACTGACGGAACGCCCGTGGGGCCCACTGGTCGGCCAGTGTCCACGGTCTCGGTGGGTCCTGTGGAGCCCTCCCCACTCGCTCGGTTCACCTGCGATACCCAGGATTGATAGCTGGGACGCTAGGGTTTTACCCCCCGACAGCGTTGGTGATTCCAATGCCACAGGTCGTGGTCCCGGTCCGCTATCCGCTGACGAAAGACTCCAGACGGACGCTGGCCGAGGCAATCAAAATCGCCGAGGAGGACGACGCCGACCTCACCGTACTTCACGTCAATCTCTACCAGAACAGCACCCGCGTCTCGCGGGCAGAGCTGAAACGAGCCGTCGAGGAGGCCTTTGGCCACGTCCCACGGAGCCGGTATATCGTCCGGTCGGGGATGCTCGTCGAGGAGACGATTCTCGACGAGGTCGCCGCGAACGACGCCGACGTCGTCGTCATCGGCTCGAAACAGGCCAGCCGCTGGCGGAAGATGGTTCGCCGGCTGGTCGACGACCCCGACATCGAACGCTTCCTGCGGGAGGAACTGGACTGTGATATCGTCACCGTCTCCTCGAACGGGGCGCCGCGTCACTCCCCGTCGGCGTCCGAGGACTGAGGCGCGGACGGCCCGGGCTCGCCCCCGTCCGTGGGGAACTCCATCTCCCGCCCACGCTGCTCGGCCATCGACAGTTCCATCGCCCCGCTGGTCTCGTCGAAGTGCAGGTGTGAGTGGGGGTACGCGAACTCCACGTCGGCGTCCTCGACGAGGTCCGCGAGGTTGGTCTGGACCTTCGAGCGGGCCGCCAGCAGCTTGTACGGTTCGGTCACCCAGTAGCGCAGCGTCAACAGGACGCCGTGGTCGCCGTACTCGTTGATGTAGCAGGTCGGCGCCGCGGGATATCGGGCCGCGCCGACACGGATGTCCGGCCCGCCGCCGATGACGTTGTCGACCTGGCGGGCCGCCCGCTCGACGAGCGTCCGGGCCTCGCCGATGTCGCTCTCGTAGGTGACCAGCACGTCCAGCGAGAGCCGCATTCGGGGGTCCTCGGCGGAGTAGTTGACGACGTCACGGTCCCGCATCGTCCCGTTCGGAATGACCAGGAAGGAGTTGTCGAGGGTGAAAATCTTCGTGTGCCGGAGCGTGATGTCCTCGACGAAGCCGCGCTGGTCCCGGTCGGCCAGCTCTATCATGTCGCCGATCTCGTAGGGCTGGTCGGCAAGCAGGAAGATGCCGGAGATGAAGCTCCCGACGATGGGGGCGACGACGACACCGACCACGGCGGAGAAGACGGCGACAGAGAGGCCGATGTCGCCGACTTTGAGCCCCCAGACGCCCATAATCGAGAGAATTGCGAACAGGTAGATAGTGACCCGAATCCCCCGCAACGCCGTCCGGGTGAGGCTCGGTCGGCGAAAGAACTGAGCGATACGCCGACCGAACAGCTGGACGACGAGCCGCGAGACGGCCCAGGCCAACACGATGATGACGATGGTGCTGAAGACGTCCCCGACCCACGGCTCGACGGAAATCGGCAACCACGAGACGACCGTCTGGCTCAAGTCCGACGGCTGCCCGGCCCCGGCCGGTGTCACAGTCGGTGACGGTTGCAATAGCAAGACGCGACCGGGTTGCATGGAACACAGTGGTGGATACGGCGAGAAAAGCGTTCCCCCTCGAAAAAGGCAAACCGCGGGCTGTCGAAGAGGTGTCTATGTCCACTCCCGACAGCTCGAGGCCGCAGTTCGCGGTGACAGACGACGCCATCGACATCGACACGCTCGCCGTCGGGTTCACGGAGTACGGGCTGGCCGGCCTGACCGCCGTCGACTATCTCTCGGACCAGCTCGATATGCGGCAGGCGGGCCATCTCGAGGCCGCCGGCCCGCCACACATCACACCGTTCGAGGGCGGCGTTCCGCGCCATCACACGCGCCTGTACGTCGACGAGGAGCGCTCTCTCGGTGTCGTCGTCGGGGAACGCATGGTCCCTGTCGAGACGGCCCCAGCGGTCGCCGACGCTGTCTGGGCGCTCGCGGACCGACTCGCTCCTGAGAGCCTCAGTGTCCTCACCGGCGTCCCTATCGCCCACGGCCCGGACGACCACGTCCCGTTCTACATCGCGACCGAGGACTACCGCGAGCGCTATCTCGACGACAGTGACATCCGACCGATGGGGACCGGCTTCCTCGAGGGCGTAACCGCAGAGCTCGTGGCCAGCGGTATCGACGACGACCTTGCAGTGGGTGTGTTGACCACGCCGGCCCATCCCCAGGCCCCCGACGCAGCCGCCGCCATCCGATTGCTGGAGGCACTGGCGGAGACCCACGAAATCGACGTCGACACGGGCCCGCTGGAGGCGTTCGCCGCCACCGTCGAGGCCCAGTACACGGCGCTAGCCGAACGCATCGAATCGGCCGACGAGGCCGCGATGCCTGACGACCGGATGTATATGTGACCGTCCGTCCAGTGCGTCAGAGCCGCTCCGTCTGCTCCGTGTATACAGTTATCATACAAAATATACCGATTATTTCTGGAAGACGTAGCGGTTCTGCGTGAATAATCAAACAATTTGCCAACACATATTTCACTGTCCAGGCCCTGGACTCCAACAATGACCTCCACCAAGTCCGTCTCCGCGAACGCAACCGCGACCGCACCGCCTCCCGAGAGCCGACAGAAGACGTCGCTGTTCTGTCCCTCCTGTGGCCACGAGAGCCCGGTCACCGGCGACTGGGAGCTAGAACAGACCGACGAGGGGCAGGCCTATCGGTGCCCCTGGTGTCACACGGTCATCAGTAGCCGCCCCGAGAACTAGTCCAGGTCGTGCGTTTCTTCGTCCGTGACAATCGAGTCTAAGAGCGACAGCGGCGTCGCGTCGTAGGCCGGGTTCCCGATGGTGAACTCGTCGGCCGGTTCGCGATGGACCTCCGAGGGTGAGCGAATCTCGGTCTCGAATGCGAAGGCGCCGTCGACGAACTTCGAGTCGGCGCCGATGACCGTCATCGGAACGTCTTCCTGGGCCGCCGCCGTCGCCAGCGGATAGGTACCGATGCGGTTGTACAGCGTCTCGTCGACGATGCAGTCCATCCCCACGACGACCCGGTCGGCCTCGGAGAGGTAGTACCCCGACGCCGCATCGACCAGCAGCGTCACTTCGACACCGTCCATGGTACCCAATTTGCGCGCCATCTTGCGGCCCAGATACCGCGGCCGGGACTCGGAGACGTACACCTCGAAGGTGGCGCCGTCGTCGACGGCCGCCTCGATTGCCGCAAGCACCGTCGAGGAGAAGTCGTGCGTAAAGAGTACGTCCTCGTCGGCCAGCGCGTCGGCCCCGCGTTCGGCCGCGCGGTCCTGGGCCGCCTCGACGTCCCCGACTACACGGTCGATAGCCTCGACTGTCAGTCCCTTGGCCGTCGAGACGTCGTCGGGGTCGGCGTCGGCGACCGTGTCGACGATTTCCTGCTGGGTGGTGTGCAACGAGGCGTGCGAGCGATTGGCCCGACGCAGCGCGCGGCTGTTGCGCTCCAGCGTGCGGACGTACTCCTCGACGGTTGGGAACTCCCGGTCGGTCAGCTCCCGCAGCGCCGTCGCTGCCTTGATCGCGACGACAGAGGAACTGTGGGTCTGCATCTCCTCTATCTCCGCGACTGTCTCGTCAATCATACAACCGGGTGCGAGGCGGATGGATATGTGTTTTCCCCTCGCAGGCTAGGGGTAATCGCAGATGTTACTGCCGCCACTAGCGAGTGCGAGCAGAACAGCCAGAAAGTCCCGCCCTGGCAGTAGGTCAATCGGCTACGAGAAGGCGCGGCTGGCCGGAATAACGGACCGATGGCTGGCCCCGCGACTCAGAACTTCGCCAGGTAGTCCTCGAGGAACCCCCGAACGTCGTCGAGCGAGGGCTGGTCGGCGGTGCGGACGAAGTGGCCGGCGACAGCGTTGCCGACGACGACCGCTGCGGCGGCGTCGAGCCCCGTGATGGCGGCCAGCGCGAGCCCGGCGTTGAAGTGGTCGCCGGAGCTGGTGGTCATCTCGGGTTCCTCGACGGCTGGCACGGCGACGCTCCTGGTATCGTCGGCACTGACGACGACCGAACGGTCGATGCCGTGGCCGACGAACCAGGTCGGTTCCACCGCGTCGAAGACAGCCTCGGCCGCCGCCGAGAAGTCGCGGTCGGCGTCGCCGTCGTAGGCATCGGCCAGCACGTCCGTCTCGGCGCGGTTGGCCGAGACCACCACATCGGTGACATCGACCAGTTCGCCGATGGCCTCCCGTCCCGAGCGCAGTCGGTCGGCGTCGAGTTTCCGGACGTCGCCGGGGTCGACCAGCACCGTCTCCGGGGGGTCGTCGATGTCGGCCCAGCGGTCACGGAGCCCCGATAGCACGCTCGGGAGGCGTGGCGTTTCTGACCAGTAGCCCACACCCAGCAGCGCCGCGCCGTCGAGGCGGTCGACGAGCCGGTCGTGGCCAAAGCGGTCGTCCAGCCCGCCCCAGTCCAGCGTCATCGTATCGCCGATTTCGGTCAGCATCAGCTTCCCGTCGTCGAACTCGACGGCGTCGGTGACGCCGGGCTCGCCCAGCGTCACGAGGTCGTACTCGCCGAACTCCCGCTGGAACGTCTCCTGGACTGGGTCGCCGTACATCCCGACGAGCGTCGGCGAGAACGCCCAGGTGCCGAAGGCACGCGCCAGGTGGCAGGTGTGGCCGCCGGTGCGACGGCCGTCTTCGAGCCACTCGTAGGACAGCGAGCTGCCCGCCTCGACCGAGCGGTCCAGCCGGTCGCGAAAGTCAGCGAGCCGTGGCAGTCGCTCGTAGCTCGTCGGGTCGGTGCGGTCGGCGACGACTTCGCGGACGCGGTCGAGGTAGCCGTCGAAGCCGAACACGACACGACGCGGGCCGATATCGTCGGGCAGTTGCCCGCGAGCGGTCTCGACGGCTCGCCGCGTCTCGGCGTCCATCTACAGGACGTCGTCCGCGCTGGCGCCCTCGAAGACGACCTCCTCGAGCATGTCGAGCATCTCGTAGGGGTTCTCTCGCTGCCAGACGTTGCGACCGACGGCGAGACCGGCGACGCCGACGTCCATGCAATCTTCGACGAGTTCGAGGAACTCGCGGTCGGATGTCTTGGAGCCGCCCGAAAGCAACACGCGGTTGTCAGCGGCCGACTGCACGGCGTAGGCCATGTTCTCCTTGCTGCGGGGGTATTTCACCTTCGTGAAGTCCGAACCCAGTTCCAGGCCCAGACGCGCGGCGTAGGCGATAATCTCTTTGCTGCGGTGTTCCTTGACGGCCTGCCCGCGCGGGTAGGCCCACATGGCGATGGGGAGGTCGTGGTCGCGGGCGTTCTCCTGGACTTCCCCGAAGGCCTCGAACATCTCCACTTCGTCGTTGACGCCGGGGTAGATAGTGTAGCCGATGGCGTCGACATCGAGCTCGGCGGCGTAGTCGACAGACCAGTTGTGGGCGGAGTAGGGGTCGCCCATCCAGAGGTCGGAACCGCCGTTGAGCTTGGCGAGGAGATTCACGTCGTCCTTGTAGCTCGGGTAGTACGTCTCGGTCAGCCCCTTCCCCACTGCAAGCGCGGTGACGGCGTCGTGTGTCGCCATCTCGAAGACGTGGTTCGGGTCCAGCCGATCTTCCACCCCAGAGAACTGCTTGGGACCGTGTTCCACTCCGTGGTCGTGTGCCAGCACAAGCGTCTTGTCGTTACGAACGAGCGGTGAGTCTCCAAGAGGTCGCATGGGAATGAACTACCCAGAAGGCACATTAACAGATTTCGGTTCTGTTTTTTTACTCGCGTTCGTGTTCGTTCTTGCCCGCCCACCGGGGTTATGTAGCTGCGGGCCGAACGTGGTGGTATGCCGACAGTTGAACTCGACGAGAAGACGATTCGGCGGCTCGACGGCCTCCGTGAAGAAGATGAGTCCTACGACGAACTCGTCACCGAGCTCATCAACATCTACGAGGCAGAGGAGCTGACGCTGTTCCACGGCGGCGACGAGTACTAGCCCCTCAGCTGCTGGCCTGCTCGCAGACGCTCTCCCAGCGCCCGTTGGACTCCAGCTGTTGCTGTAGCTCGTCGGCGTAGGCCTGGGCGAGCTGTTTGGCTTCCTCGGTCCGGTCGTCGTCGCCGCCACCGCTGGCCAGCCCGAGCGCCGCTTTCACGCCCGACAGGAAGCCGCCGCTCCCGGAGCTGTCCCGGGAGTCGCTGCTGCCCGGCGCGCCGCCCATCGGGCCGCCCTGGCCGACCTTGTCGAGTTCCGGCATGATCGACGGGAGCTTCGACGTGTCAGCGACGAGTGTCGCCGTCTCGGGGTCCGCTGGCCCCTCGATGTCGAACTCGACGGCAGTCATCACGAGGCCCCACTGCTGGTTAGAGAACGAGGAGGCCTCGACTCGGTCCGTGAACTGCCTGTCGACGGTCATCCGCTCGCCGGCGATACGGCCGGTCCAGTCGTCGCTCATACCCGTGTATCGACGCCCGCGCAAAAGAGGGTTTCCGACAGCGGCCGGGGGCGCGCCGGGCTCTCAGCTCCTGACCTGCGTGACTGCCTCGATTCGAACCGGATACTCGGCCCGAAATTCGTGACTGTCGACCGTGAGTCGCACGGCTACGCGCCGGGGCGTCTCCGCCGCTACCTGTTCCGCTCCGACGGTCGGGGTGATGACGACCGACCCGTTCCGGTCTTCTGTCGTCGTGAGGAAGACGATTATCTCCCAGGTCTCTCGGCCCCCGTCGACCTGTTGGTAACCGACGGATACGCCGGGCCCTAGCTCCCTCGAGAGACGCTGTTTCAGACTCGCCTCGACACGTTCGGCACCGACTTCCGCCGCTCTCGGATAGGCCCACGTCTCGAAGTCCACGACACTGGACACAGCGGTCCGCTGTGTTCCCTCTCGTCGGTGACCCGCCGTGTACCGCACCGTGTCGTTCGCGTCGATGTATTCGACGCCTGGTTCGTCGTACGTCACGTTGACCTGCAACCTATTACGCTGTGGTGTCGGTGGACCGTCGGCCGTCCCCTGGCTCTGCTCGCCCGAGGTACAGCCTGCCGAACCAGCAGCGGCAGCTGCTATTGCGACGAGGAAGCGCCTACGTCGATATGCCATTCACGTATCATCACAGTGAGAACAGACGGACATTAAACTATCACGCCCGCGGTGTGACACCAAAAAATACGTGACCGGTACCTCCGTCCACGGAGGACGCCTACCGGGTGCCTGAAGATACATCTGGATACGAAGGGTTTGCGATTGGGGAAGCGGTTCGACGCCGCAAGACCCGCGACTATCTGGTGGGGCCCAGTCAGACGCCCGACTCGATCTCTATCTCGGCGTGCAGCTCCTCTACCAGCGCGGAGTGGACGTGACAGATGTCCTCCGCGAGGTCGACGATATCCTGCTCCTCCTCGCCCAGTGACTCCTCGACGGTCAGGTCGAAGGCGATACTCTCGAGGTCGTCGTCCTCGTCGAGGTCAGCGGCGACTTCGATTTCGACCTGGCCGATGTCGTCGTAGTTGTACTTGCCCGCGGCGACGCGCAGTGCCGGGATGTAACAGGAGGCGTAGTCGGCCGCCAGGATCTCGTTGGGCGAGGGGCCGTCCTCCGAGAGGGCGTCGGTGATGAGCTCCCACTCACCGTTGATGACGCTCTCGACTGTGTACCCGTCCTCGCACGTGCTGTTGACTTCGATATCTGCCATAACATACGGGCGGTCGGTCCCCAGCGTATAAACTTGCCTGATACACGCTCGGGCCTCTGTTCGCCCGGGATTCAAGACCGTTCACGCAGAATGGAACCACATGACGACTGTCGGATTCATCGGCCTTGGCGCGATGGGTGCACCGATGGCGTGGAACATAGAGGACGCGGGCTTCGACCTCGTCGTCTACAACCGGACGACCGACCGCGAGCAGCCCTTTGCGGAGGCAGGCGTCTCCGTGGCCGACTCGCCGAAACACCTGACCGAGCGGGCCGACGTGGTCTGCTGTATCGTCAGCGACGGCGACGCGGTGGCCGAGGTGCTCGAACGCGACCTCGGCGTCCTGGAGGGACTCGACGAGGACACCGTCTTCGTCCAGATGAGCACCATCGGCTACGCGGAGACGATGGCCGCCGCGGACCTGGTGGCCGAGACCGGCGCAGCGTTCGTCGATGCCCCCGTGTCGGGGACGGTGGGGCCAGCCGAAGACGGGACGCTGGTCGGGCTGCCCGGCGGTGACGAGTCGGTCGTGGAGGCGGTTCGCCCGATTCTCGAAGCGATGTGCGAACCGGTGGTCCACTGCGGCGAGGTGGGCCAGGGGACGAACATGAAGCTGTTCATCAACCTCCTGCTGGGCGATGCGATGGCCGCTTTCGCCGAGGCGCTGGTCTTCGGGCGAGCCAACGGACTCGACGTCGAAGCAATGGGGACCGTCGTCGAAAACGGGGCGCTGGACTGCCCGCTGTTCGATATCAAGGGCGGCACCATCGGCGAGGGCGACTTCGCGCCTCGGTTCCCCGTCGACTACCAGTTCAAGGACCTCTCGCTGGCACTCGACAGGGCCGGCGAGGTCGGCGCGCCGCTCTCACAGACGGCCGCCGCTCGCGAAGCGTTCAGCGCCGCCCGCGCCCGTGGCTACGGCGGCGAGGACATGGCGGCGGTCATCAAACCGATGGAGGAGACGGCGGGCGTCGAGGCCCGCGAGGAGTAGTTACAGTTCGAAGGTCTCGTCGCCGTCGAGGATGACGGGTTCGACGTCGCTGCCGGTCGCTGTGACTTCCCGGACGAAGTCGTCCGTGTCTATCTCGATGACTTCCATCGTATCGTAGTGCATCGGGAAGGCGTAGTCGACGTCCAGCCAGTCGGCGGCGATTGCGGCCTGCATCGGCCCCATCGTGAAGTGGTCGCCGGCAGGCAACGCCGCGGCGTCGGGTTCGAGGTACGGCCCGATGACCTCCCGCATCTCGGTCATCAGCCCGGTGTCGCCGGCATGGTAGAACGTCGTCGATTCGGCGTCGCTGACCTGTGTCGGCTTCGTGTCGGAGATGACGTAGCCGGCTGGCATCCCGCCGGTGTCCTCGTAGTGGGTGTCCATCCCGTTGGTGTGGTCTGCCCGATGCATCGTGACGAAGGCGTCGTCGAGTTCGGTCGTGCCACCGATGTTCATTCCGACGGTGTCGCCGACGCCGTACTCGTCCTCGCAGTAGGCGACGACTTCGGGTGTGCTCACGACCGTCGCGTCGGGGAACTCGCCGACGTCGCCGATGTGGTCGGCGTGGCCATGTGTCAACAGGACGTAGTCCGGGTCCAGTTCCGCCGGGTCGATGTCCGTCTTGGGGTTGCCAAAGAACGGGTCGATGAGGAGGTCTGTGTCGTCGACGCTGACGTGCCAGGTAGAGTGGCCATGCCAGGTTAGGTCCATGATTCGGCCCGTACTACTCGGCGCGGCCACTTAACCGCTATACCGACAGCGCCTTCGAGCGACGGTCGGTCAGTCGAACATCGTCAGCGTCGTCGGTTTGCCCTGCGCGTAGCGAATCCACCGGCGCATGTGGCGATTCAGCGCCCAGAACAGGGTCACGACCATCCCGACCAGTGCCGACAACATGACGACTGCGAGCACGAGCGGGTCCTCCGTCGGCAGTCCAAAGAGCGCGATTATCGTCGCCACGAGCGCCATCTCCACCGCGGTTCGGATGCCTGGGAGGATAAACCCCGGCGACGGGAGCGAGTCGCCCGACGTTTCTTCGGCCATAGCAGACGTTTGTGAGCGGCGATATTAACGATTGTCGCCGGACAGGCCGTGGGTTTATTCGCCCGCTTACCTTACGTCGGAGCATGGATTCAGATGGGCTGTCACGCCGGCGGCTGCTGGCCGCTGTCGGGGTCGGAGTGGCCGGGACAGCCGGCTGTCAGTCGCTGGTAACGAGTTCGGACCAGTCCAGCGAGGGGAGCCCGGAGCCGACCCCGACGTCCGCCAGCGGGAGAGCGGCCAGCGGCGAGGACAGCGTCTACACTGACGTGTACGACGAGGTGGCCGACGGCGTCGTCTCGATTCAGGTGTACGACGGCGCCACTCGACCCTCCTCCGGCAGCGGCTTCCTCATCGATGGCGGTTACATCGTCACCAACGAGCACGTCGTCAGCGCCGGCGACACGGTCTACGTACGCTACGCTGGCACCGACTGGCGTGAAGTCACCGTCGCCGGAACGGACGTTTACAGCGACCTGGCAGTCATCGACGTCGACACGGCACCGGACACCACCGACCCGCTCTCCTGGGTGAACAGCCGGCCGGCTATCGGGACCCGCGTCGTCGCCATCGGCAACCCCTTCGGCCTCTCGGGCTCCGTCTCCGAGGGTATCGTCAGCGGCGTCGACCGGACGCTCCGTGGGGCGAACAACTTCTCCATCGCCGCCGGCATCCAGACCGACGCGGCCGTCAACCCAGGCAACAGCGGTGGCCCGCTCGTCGACCTCGACGGGAACGTCGTCGGGGTCATCAACTCCGGCGGCGGCGACAACGTCGGCTTCGCTATCTCCGCGCAGCTGGCCCAGCGGGTCATCCCCGCGCTCATCGAAGACGGCTCGTACGCGCACCCGTACATGGGCGTCGGACTGTCGAACGTCTCCCCGATAATCGCCGAGGCCAACGACCTCGAACAGGCCTCGGGTATCTACATCAACTCCGTCCGGTCGGCCGGCCCCTCCGACGGCGTGCTCGAAGGGAGCACCGGTACGGCGAGGGTCAACGGGGTGGAGGTCGGCACCGGCGGGGACGTGGTTCGCCGGCTCGACGACACACCGACCCCGACTCGGCAAGACCTGGCGGCGTATCTCGCTCTGGAGACCAGCCCCGGCGACACGCTGTCGGTCACGGTCCAGCGGGACGGGGACAGACAGACGGTCGAGATTACACTCGGAACGCGGCCCGCACCGCGGTAACGCGACCGCGCTACCCGTTCAATTGAGCGCGAGAAACCGGTAGTTCAGCACTGCGGCGAAGGCCACCCAGAGCAGATACGGCACGACGAGCAGCCCCGCAGTCCGCTCGATTCGGCCAAAGGCCACCGCGGTCGGCACGGCAAGCACCAGGAGTCCGCCGATGACGCCGAGGGCGAGCGCGAGGTTCTGTGCCCGAAAGAAGACCGGCGTCCAGGCGACGTTGAACGCCATCTGGGCGACAAAGAGCCCCAGTGCGAGCCGTCGGCTGGGATGGTCCGCCCGCCAGACGAGATACAGCGCGACGCCAAGCAGCGTGAACAGCAGCGGCCAGACGACGCCGAACAGCCACGGCGGCGGGTAGATGACGGGCTTCGCGAGGGACTGGAACCACGCCGAGCCGGGACCGCCCAGTGCGGCGGGTGCGCTGCCGACGAGATTGACGAGAACGACGGCGGCGAGGACGCCGGGGATGTCGTCGCGGTCGAGTGACACGGCGGTCGTCATACCTGTCAGTCCTCGGTCGGACGACAAGAAACCTTCCGCTCGGTACGGCGCTTACTCCAGTGGCTCGGCGGCGTCGCGCTCGACGAGCGGGTCGGCGTTGTCGGCCGGCAGCGTCACCACGTCGTCCGCCGAGAGGTCGTAGGAGCGCTGGTCGACGCCGAATATCTCGCCAACATCGTCCGTGATGCGGACGGTCTTGCGGTCCACGTCGGTGTCGGCCCCAGTCGGCTCGTCGCGGTCGTCGACCCCACTGGCCTCGTGTCCGTCGTCGACCGCCGAGCGGGCTTCCGCGGCGGGTCGGTCGGCCGACTCCGCCGGCGTGTCAGTCGGTTCGCTGGGCGGGGTACCGGCCATGTCGGTCGGCTCCCCGTTCTGGGGCGACGCCGGTTCGGTCGGGTCGCTGCCGTCACTCGGCGTCGCGGAGCCGTCGCCGCCGCCCATGATGTCGGCGGCGTCGACTGCCGGTTCGGCATCCTCGGCCGGCGCGGGGTCGGCAGGCTCCGCCGGGCTCGGTTCACCGTCGTCGGACGCCGCCGCTTGCGGTGTGGCGTCAGTCGCCGGTGCCGAGTTCGTCTCCGTGTCGCCGTCGCCGACGGCGCCGGCCGGCGACTCGCCGGCGATGACGTCGAGGACGTGCGTGCGGTTCCCCTCGATAGCCTCGACCATCGTCTCGAAGAGCTCCCGCTCTTCCTGTGTGAGCCCGCCGTCCTCGGTCGGCATATCGGCGGCCGCCAGCGAGGCCATCTTGACGATTTTCCCGACCCGGCGTTCGTAGATGGCTTCGACGGTCTGTTCGGCCGTCTTGATGTCGTCCGTGAGACGGTTGACCTCCGGCGCGTCGAAGGGGTCGTCGGCCCGGTCGGCGGCGCGGTCGCGCTCCTCGCGCAACTGGGCGACGAACTTGCCGGCCTCCTCGTAAAAGGTCGCGCGCAGCTGCTGGAGCTGGTCAGTCTGGCGCTCGCGAGATTGGACCGACTGGAGTTCGTCGAGTTTCATTCCTGTGCCTTCCGTGCACGCCCGCGGGCCATGAGGAACACGCCCACGTGCTCTGGTACTGTCTGATTACCCGCCTCCACCGTAAAACTATCCCCACCGTGGTCCGCCGTGTCCAGCTCGACCAGTCCGCCCTCCGTCACTTCGACGGCTATCTCGTGGCCCCTGAACGTCTCCGGGATGGCGTCGGAGAGGGGGTCGAAGTCGGCCAGTTCGTCCCGGTCAAGACGCTGGACCTCAAGCCCGCTGCCGCCGTGGAGCGACCCCGGCAGCCGGATGAGGCGGTTCGTGTCGGTCGTCACCGGCTCGTCTATCGGCGCGTTGTCCGCGGCGACGACCTCCTGGGCGAGCACCTGTGCTATCTGGTACACCGCCGAGTGGACGTCGATGTTACCGGCTTCGAGCCCCTCGTAGTTGGTTCGCGCGGCGTTGAGCGCGGCCGTGGCCTTCCCCTCGCCGATGCGGTCGTAGCGCTGGAGGGCCTCGATAGCGTCGGCCTCGTCCATCGCGAGCCACTCGTCGAACTGCGAGAGGATATGCCGATGGGCGCGTGCGCCCCAGCCGCCGTCCGTGGGCAGGGTGCGCTTCTCGGCCGGGCTCGACCGGCCTGCCGTCCCGGCGACCGTCTCGACCTCGACGAGTTCGTCGAACTCCAGCCCGATGCCCCGCACGTAGTCGACGATTTCCCGGCGGGCCTCGCGCTCCAGTCCGCGAATCCGTTCGTCCCGGACGTGGACGTGATATCCTCGGCCACCGGAGAAGACGACCGTCGTGTCCTCGAAGCCGAAATCGTCGTCCAGAAAGTCCAGTAGCCGCATGAGTGCGTCTTTGCACTTTGCCAGCATCTCCCCGTAGGTATCCTCGCCCAGCACCACCGACGGGAGGTGGTCGGCGTCGAGGTCGAAGACGAGGTCCGAGTTTCGCCACCCCTTGTCGCTCATCGTCGATGCGCTCGGGTCGTCGTACCGGCCCGCAGAGAAGTAGATGTGGCGTGGCTTCTTGCGCGCCAGGAAGTCCTCGACGTTGCCCAGATCCAGCAGCGACCGGTGGCGGACCATCGTCTCTCCGGGGCCCTCCGTCCACGGGATGAAGCCCCACTCGCGTTCGTTCGCGGCCGGCGGCGGCGTTATCGACGACCGTCGGTAGTGGTCACCGAATCGACCGCGCAGGTACTCGCGGGTCCGCTCGTCCATCGGACAGTGGTTGGACAGAGCGGGTCAAAAGGGTTCTCGTCTCGGCGCTAGCAACGGTTAGATATCCGGAAGATGGTACAGAAATTACCACTGTCACCGTGAATTCTCTTCCCGACAGCCAGTCGCCCCTTTCTGGCTGTAAGAAGACCCGGCGGGACAGTCAAAAATCCCAACGACCCCTAGCCCCGCAACAACTTCGAGAGCTTCTCGGTGATGGAATCGTCGCCGAGTTTCAAGTAAAAGGCGTCCCCGCCGTCCTCGTAGTAGTTGTCGATGCGCCGTCTGACCTCGAAGCCGATGTGCTGGTAGAACTCCAGGGCCTCCTCGTTGGTCGACCGGGCGTGACAGGTGACAGAGCCGTAGTCCTCGCTGACGCGGGCGATGAGGCGTTTGCCGAAGCCGTGGCCGCGGTAGTCGGCGTCGACGGCGAGAAAGAGAATGTAGCCATCTCGGCGGACCGCGGCGAAGCCGACGAGAGCGTCGGATGCGCGGTCGATGTAGAGATAGACCGTCGAGCGCCGATAGGCGCTGCGGAAGAAACCGCGTCGCTGACGGAGCACACCCTCGGAGCGGCGGATATCCTCCTTGAGCTGCCACGCTGGGTCGACGTACTCGTCGCTGCCCCGGTCGACGACCGTTGTCTCGATGTTGACGCTCACTGGGGAAGAGGTACGACTGGCGCAACCATAATTCCACCGCCCAGGGTTCGCCGAGTCGTTTTTGTCACAGCCGACCAATGGAGAAATCATGGCCGACTCGTCGCGGCGCGAGCGATTCGGGCCGACAGCGGTCAGAACCACCTTCCGACAGACGTTTCTCACCGGTGTCGCCCTGACCATTCCGCTGTTTGTCACGCTACTTGTCGTCGGCTTCGTCGTGAACACGCTGTCGAACGTGCTCGACCCCGTGGTCGCGTTTGCCTTCCAGCTCAGCGGCTCGCAGCTCGCAACCGCTGAGACACCGACCTATCTCGCGAAACTGGTCGCGGCGGCCGTGTTGTTGCTCGGCATCTTCGCCGTCGGGCTTGTCGCGGAGCAATGGTCGGGGTCGGGCCGCATCGAGACGATGTTCGACGCAACGATGGAGCGTATCCCCGGTGTGGGCTCCATCTACACCAGTTTCGACGAAATGAGCAAGATGCTACTCGACAGTGACACCCAGTCGTTTCAGGAGGTTGTCCTCGTCGAACACCCGACGGCCGACTCCTACACGATAGCCTTCGTCACTGCGAGTACGCCGCCCGAAATCGAGCGTGCGACCGGCAACGACGACATGGTGACACTGTTCATGCCGATGGCGCCGAATCCGGTGATGGGCGGCCACGTCGTCCACGTCCCGGTCAGCCGCGTCTGCGACGTGGACATGACCGTCGAGGAGGGGCTGCGCTCTATCGTCACCAGCGGCGTCGCCATCGGCGAGACGGGAGGCGAGGCGCCACTTAGCGATACCAGCGGCCCGGCGGGGCCAAGCTACCCGCCACAGTCGGGGTATCACGCCGGCGGCGACCACCGCGAGCCCACGCCCAGAACCAGTTCTGACGACCGTACGGCGGCCTACACCGACGATATCGACCCCGAACACGCCGGGACGCCGGACGCGGTCGCCAGAACCGACCACGAGGAGTCGGTCGGCAGCGGGGGCGACCACCGCGAGAAACCGGTACAAGCCGAGGGAACCATCGGCGACGACACTGACCGCCCGGCGGCGTTCGACCAGCAGGAGGGCACCCTCGGCTCCGAGACCGAGACGCCGTCGGATATCGAATCGGGTAAAGAGGAACAGAATTAGGTTGCTGGCCCGCCTACGGCCTGTTATGACGTCTCGTCCAGCTATTGCTGTTATACTCACTTTCCTGGCGTCACTCGTCAGCCGACCGGTCCGGGCACACGTCGATTACGTGACCGAGCCGGGTGCCGAGACGAGGGACGCTGTGGCGTTCACCACCGGGGTACTGTCTGACCCGTTCAACGCGGCGCTGTTCCTCGGGAGCGGACTGGTGACGGTCGTCGGTATCGCCGCGTACCTCTACGTGCGGCCGACCATCACAGATATCGTCGTTCTACGGGACAAACTCGCCAGCTACGGCGACCTCATCCCGTGGATGCTCCGCCTCGCCGTCGGGATGCCACTCATCGGGGCCGGGTTCCAGGGGTACCTGTTTGCCCCTACCGTGACGTTCAACGTCGGTGCGAACCCGTTACTGCGCATCCTCTTTATCGGGCTGGGCTTTTTCACGCTGTTCGGGCTCGCGACCCGTATCGTGGCGTCGCTCGGTCTGGTGACCTACGCCTGGGCGCTGGCGACCGAGCCGAGCGTCTTTCTCGCTATCGAGTACGTCCCGCTCTTTCTCGCGCTGTTCGTCCTCGGCGGCGGGCGGCCCAGTGCCGACGATATGCTGCTCGAGGTCGCGAGTACCGACGGAAGTATATACGGGCGTATCGACCCGATTCACCACCTGAAGGCCTACCTCGACGAGCGGACGCGTCCCCTGCGTGTGTACGTCCCAGTGATTCTCCGCGTCGGCATGGGTGCGGCCTTCATCTATCTGGGCCTCGTCCAGAAGCTCGCACAGCCCTCCAGTGTGCTGGCAGTCGTCGCGAAGTACAATCTCACGGCGGTCGTCCCCGTCGACCCGGGCCTGTGGGTCGTCGGCGCTGGCATCACCGAGATAGCGGTCGGTATCGCGCTCATCGCGGGCTTCTTTACCCGCGGCATGGCCGCCACCGCGTTTATCCTGTTTACGCTGACGCTGTTTGGCCTGCCCGACGACCCGGTACTGGCCCACGTCACGCTCTTCGGAATGGTCTCCGCCGTCTTCACGCTCGGCGCCGGGCCTCTGTCCTTCGACCACTGGTACGGTCGCCCCGCAGTCGCTGACGAGGAGAGCGTCGTTCCGGCGGACTGATACGGCTGCCTAACAGTTCGCCCGCTCAGGCGCCGTCCCACCGGTCGAGCTCTGTCCGGTTCCCGCTGCCGTTGTAGTAGATTGTGATGGTGTCACTGGAGCCGACGCGCTGCCCCCAGGCGCCCCCCTCACCGAGCTGGACGATAGAGCCCTCCTCGACCATCTCCGTCCGATTCGTGTTCGCCAGCTGGGACCAGTTTGCCTTCGGTTCCCCCCGAGGCCCTTCGAACTCCAGCCGGCCAGCCTGAATCGGGTCGCCGCGGCTGTGGGTGACGAGCAAGAGCCCGCTGTCCTGGGCGTAGTCGTAGGTGAAGTTCGCCTGGGGTACCCCGCCGCTGTTATCCTCAGTGACGACGAGCACGTTCATCCCGACCACTGCCGTCACGACGACAGTCATCCCGACGAGCAGTCCGATGCCGATTGACTCGGACATCCCACGGTCACCGTCGAGGCTACGCGCTCCCATCGATATCCACACAAGGGTAGATGAATATAAAGGCTGTTCGGCCGTGGGGGTCCCTCAGACCGATAGCTCTCGAACGGAGACCGCCTCGCGGCGTGTGTCGAGATTGTCGAGCGCCGGCGGCGACGTGCCTGCTCGTTCGACCAGTCGGGTCGCGATGGCGACGCCGGTCTGCAACGCCGTCGCGTCGTCCGCGCCGTCGGCCCACGCGGCGAGTGCCCCGGCGAGCAACGCGTCGCCGGCCCCGACTGTATCCACCACGTCCACGTCGATGGCGTCGGCGTGCAGCGCCGTCGACGCCGTCGCCAGCACGACGCCGTCGCCGCCCAGCGAGGCCAGCACGCGGTCGAACCCCGCCGCTCGGAACTCTGCCGCGGCCCGCGCGCAGCCCTCGACGGTCGAGACGTCGGCGTCGGTCGCTCGGGCCAGCTCTTCGCGGTTGGGTTTACAGAGCGCGTACCGTTCGTCGAGTGCCCGGAGCGCGTCGCCGTCCATGTCGACGACGGTATCCCAGCCACCGGCCGACGCGAGGGCGTCGACAGCGTCGGTCGTCACACCGGGGGGGAGGCTCCCGCTGACGACCACGGTATCGGGGTCGCGCTCACGGACTGTCTCGACCACCGCCGTGACCGTCTCCGCGTCGACAGCCGGTCCGTCGTGGTTGAGCTTGTACTCTGACCCGTCGGCGACGGCGGTCGTGTTCAGCCGGGTCGGCCCGTCCGCCTCGACGAACGCAGTCGATACGCCATCGGCGGTCAACCGCTCGCGGATGAACTGGCCCGTGAACCCGCCGAGGACGCCCGTGGCCACGGCGTCGGTACCCAGCGCGGTCAGGAACTGCGCCACGTTGACGCCTTTCCCGGCGGCGTCGAAGCGAGATGATTCGGCGCGCATAACCCGGTCGGGAGCCATCGGCTCGTCGAACTGCAGCGTCTGGTCGACCGCCGGGTTGAACGTCACGGTCAGATGCATCAGTCGCCCCCCGTGACGACGACGTCCGCCTCGGCGAAGGCGTCGGCGAGTTCGCCCGGGAGCGCCTCGTCGGTGACGAACAGGTCTATCTCGTCTGGGTCGGCGACGGTGACGAAGCTCCGCTCGCCGAACTTCGAGCTGTCGGCCACCAGCACCACGCGCCGGGCGTTTGCCACCATCGCTCGTTTGACTGCCGCCTCGTCCTCGTCGGGGGTCGACAGCCCCGTGTCGGCAGTCACCCCGTTGGCCCCCAGAAAGAGGATATCGAAGTTTCGCTGGTCGAGGAACGACTCGGCGGCGGGCCCCACGCAGGCGTGGCTGCGCGGGCGGACGGTCCCGCCAGTCAGCTTCACGTCGACGTCCCTGTCGGCCAGTTCCAGGCCCAGTTCGGGCATGTTCGTCACGCCGACGTAGCCGCTGTCGGGTGCGACTCGTGCGACCTCCGTCGTGGTTGTCCCGGCGTCGAAACAGACCACGTGGCCGTCGCGTATCTCCTCGCTCGCGCGGGCCGCGATGGCCTGTTTTTCCTCCAGCCGGTCGACCTCGCGCTGGTCGTATGACCGCTCTCGCCCCGCCGACGAGACGGGCACGGCGCCGCCGTGGGACCGCTCGATTCGGCCCTCTGACTCCAGGTCCTGGAGGTCACGGCGTATAGTGGCTTTCGAGAACTCGAGTTCGTCGGCCAGCGTCGCGACCGAACAGCCGTCCTGTTCGGTCACCAGCTGGACGATGGTGCGTTTGCGCTCGGCGGGGAGCATCTGTCAGCTGTTGGCCCGCCCAAGACTTAGCAGTTCCGTCCGATTCTGTTCGTTTTTGCTCGAAACAGGGCCGCGATGGTCAGACTCGACTACAGTTCGTCGACGATAGCGGCCGTGACGTCTTCAGTGCCGGCCTCGCCGCCCAGGTCCGGCGTCTTCGGACCGGATTCCAGCACCGACTCGACGGCGGCCCGCACGCGGTCGCCTTCCTCGTCGTAGCCCAGGTGGTCGAGCAACATTGCGGCCGAGAGAACCATCGCCGAGGGGTTCGCGATACCCTCGCCGGCGATATCGGGCGCGGAGCCGTGGACCGGCTCGAACAGGGCGTTCTCCTCGCCGACGTTCGCCGACGGAAGCAGACCCAGTCCGCCGACCAGCCCGGCCGCCAGGTCCGAGAGCACGTCACCGGCGAGGTTCGGACAGATGATGACGTCGTACTCCTCGGGCGTCATGACCAGATGCATCGCCAGCGCGTCCATCAGCGCGGTGTCGTAGTCGGCACCGCGGCTGTCACCGACGGCGCTCGCGGCATCGAGGAACAGTCCGTCCGTCTCGCGCATGACGTTGGCCTTGTGCGCGATGGTCACGTCGTCGTAGTCGTTCTGTTTCGCGTAGTCGAAGCCGAACTCGGCGATTTTCTCCGAGGCGTCCTCGGTGATGACGCGGGTCAGCGTCCGAACCCCGTCGGTTATCTCGCTCTCGATGCCCGCGTAGACGCCCTCCGTATTCTCGCGGATGAAGACGATGTCCGTGTCGGGCTGGACGGCGTCCAGGCCCGGATAGGAGCGGGCGGGCCGGACGTTGGCGAAGGAGCCGACGACCTCTCGTAGCGGGAGGATGACGTCGGCGGCCGTCTCGCCGGCCGCGCCAAAGAGCGTCGCGTCGGCGTCGGCGGCGATATCGCGGGTCTCCTGTGGCAGCGCCTCGCCGGTCTCGGCTTTGACGGCATCGCCTGCGTCGGCCTCGACGAAGTCGAAGTCGACTGTCTCTATGGCTTCCAGTACGTCGACGGCCGCGGGCGTGACCTCCTGCCCGATACCGTCACCGGGGATGACCGCAATCTCGTGTGTCATGTCCCCGGAGATGCGGGCGTCCGGTGAAAATGGTTCGGTTCGGCGCCGCTACCGCTAGCGCCAGACCGGTACGCGACGGTCTATCCTTCTTAGCTACGGTCCGGCCTCACGCGAGCGCCAGGCCGGCAAGCTACGGTCCGGCCTTACGCGAGCGCCAGGCCGGCAAGCTACGGTCCGGCCTCACGCGAGCGCCAGGCCGGCAAGCTACGGTCCGGCCTCACGCGAGCGCGACGACCTTGCGCTCGAGAGTCGCGTAGACGCGGTCACCGACTGGCGCGATGCCGAGGACACCGGGATCGCCGTCGGTTCCGAAGCGTTTCGACCATCGCTCGTCACCGGTCTCCCGGTCGAGGGCGACAGCTGTGTCTCCCGATGCCACGTAGACCGAGCGCCCGCCGACACGAGGTTGGCCGGTAACGGAGTCGCCAACCGTGTAGGGCTCGTCCCAGGCCGCGGACCCGTCG